>NZ_JABTYH010000029.1 GCF_013314975.1 Pseudarthrobacter oxydans
TTCGAATATTCCCGAAACAATTCATTTTCATGAATTCTTTGTTTCGTATTTCTTCGCTGCGATGTTTCAATCTTATTTCATTCATTTTCACTTTGCAAATCCGGTTGTTTTCCCGGAATTCACTCGGTGGAATGAATCCGCCCATCATAAAGTGAAGCATTTCTTCGTTCTGCGCTTCCGCACATGGTGAAGTTGCTTCACTTTTTTGGTGGGGGTTTGTCGCTATTTTTCCGCTTCAGCGGCGGCGACTCAGAAAACATTACACGCTCCCCCGCGGCCGTGCAAATCGGCTGCGGAGGAGCGTGCAGGGGACTCTATGAAGCGGCGGAAGAGCCTAGGGAACCAGGACCTCCACGGTTGCCAGGTTCTTCTTTCCGCGGCGCAGGAGCAGGTACTGCCCATGCAGCAGTTCGGACTCCGGAATGACTGCCTCGGGGTCCGACACCTTCTCGTTGTTGACGTAGGCCCCGCCTTCGCCAACGGTGCGCCTGGCCGCCGACTTGCTGTCGGACAGCCCGGAGGCAACAAGCAGGTCCACAATGCCCATCTCGTCCACCTGCACAGTGGCGAAGGGGAGCTCGGACGTCGCCGCCTGGAGCGTGGGCTTGTCCAGGGCGGTCAAGTCGCCGTTCCCGAAAAGTGCGGCGGATGCCGCAATGACCTTCTCCGTGGCGTCCACTCCGTGAACGAGGGACGTCACTTCGAAGGCCAGCTTCCGCTGGCCTTCTCGGGCGAACGGCCGTTCAGCCACAGCAACGGAAAGCTCCTCGATCTCCGCCTTGGTAAGGAAGGTGAAGACCTTCAGCCGGTCCACAACGTCGGCATCCGCCGTGTTGACCCAGAACTGGTAAAAGGCGTATGGGCTGCACATGCCGGCATCCAGCCAGATGGCGTTGCCCTCGCTCTTGCCGAACTTCGTCCCGTCCGCATTGGTGATCAATGGGGTCCCAAGGGCGTGGACGCTCTTGCCCTCCACCTTGCGGATCAGTTCCGTGCCGCTGGTGAGGTTGCCCCACTGGTCCGAGCCGCCGGTCTGCAGCACGCAACCGTAATCACGGTAGAGCTGGAGGTAATCCATCCCCTGCAGGATCTGGTAGCTGAACTCGGTGTAGCTGATGCCCTCATCCGAGCTCAGCCGTGAAGCCACGGCGTCCTTGCGCAGCATGGTGCCCACACGGAAGTGCTTCCCAACGTCGCGCAGGAAATCGATGGCGCTCAGCGGCGCCGTCCAGTCAAGGTTGTTGACCATCTGCGCTGCGTTGTCGCCCTCGAAGCTGAGGAAACGGCGGACCTGCGCCTGGAGGTAGCCCACCCACTCGGCCACGATGTCCTTGGTGTTCAGCGTGCGCTCGGCCGTGGGACGGGGGTCCCCGATCATACCGGTTGACCCACCCACCAGTCCGAGGGGCTTGTGGCCCGCCAGCTGCAGCCGCCGCATGACGAGCAGCTGGACCAGGTTACCCAGGTGCAGGCTCGGCGCGGTGGGATCGAACCCGCAATAGTACGTCACCGGTCCGTCGGCGAGGAGTTTTTCAAGCTCCGCCTCGTCGGTGGAGACGTGGACCAGGCCACGCCACTTCAGTTCCTGCCAAATGTTGGCAAAAGTGGGGTCGTTCTGCTGCGATTCGAGGCTGATGAGTTCTGGCACGCCTTCTAAGTTAGCAGTATGCGGCGCGCCTGATCAGCGCTTGATCCCTGCCGGCACCGGTTCCGAAGCAATCAGGCGGAGCCGCTGGGTGGCCCGGGTCATCGCGACGTACAGGTCCCCCACTTTGCCGTGCTCATGGTTGAGCATCATGGACGGCTCAAGCACCACGACGCCGTCGAACTCCAGCCCCTTGGCTTCGCGGGGGCTGATCACCACGATGTCCTGCTCGTAGCTGCCGGCACCCGTGCCCACCCGGCGTCCGTGGGCGGCGCGCAGGGCGGCGGTGGCTTCCGGCAGGAAGTGTCCGTCGGCAATGACGGCGAGCAGGCCGCCGTCGAGCGCGTCCAGTTCCTCCGGCAGGACCTCAACCAGGCGGCTGACCACCTGGCCGGGATCCACCTCGTCGATGACAGGCGACCAGCGTCCTTCACGGACGGCCTTGGGCGCAGACACCACCAGCCCGGCCGCGTTGGCCATCCGGACGGCGGCTTCGGCGATCTGGGACGGCGTGCGGTAGTTCACCGTCAGCTCCTCCAGCTGCCAGCGGTCCCCGAACATGGGTGCGAGTGCGCCCTGCCAGGAGTTGGCCCCGGCCACCGAGCTGGTCTGCGCGATGTCCCCCACGATGGTGAAGGACTTCAGGGGGCATCGGCGGACCAGCAGGCGCCACTGCATGGGTGAAAGCTCCTGCGCCTCATCCACCACGATGTGGCCGAAGGCCCATGTGCGGTCGCTCGTGGCGCGCTCTGCGGCGGTTTGCCGCGTTTCCTGTTCCTGGTTCTGCTCGGCCAGTTCCTCGGCGGACATCAAGGGATCCACCCCTGCCGCCTGCATGTTCACGAGGGTCTGCTTGGCGTTGGCAAGGTCGCGGGCACGGTCGTGCTCCTGCTGGGCGAGCCCGCGTCCGGCGGCCGGGTCCAGTTCGCCGAGCAGTTCGGCGGCCTCGTCCAGCAGCGGCACATCGGACTCGGTCCAGGGGGCGTCGGCCGGGCGCTGCAGCAGCGCCCGCTCGGCCGGGGACATGGCGGGGGTACAGAATTCCAGTATGGCCGGCTTGCTGAAGAGCTCCGAGATCAGCTTCTCCGGCGTCATGGGCATCCAGCAGAGGTTGAGGGCGATCCGTACATCGCGTGCGGAACGGACGTCCTCCGCCAGGTAGGAACGGTCAGCGTTATTACCGATGTTCCCGGCTTCCACCAGTTCGGTCATCTGTTCAGTGAGTTCGCGCAGCAGGATCTTGACGAACGTCACGCGCGCCTCGTTGTGCGGCTTGCCGGTGGAGCGGGCACGCTCGCGGGCACGGCGCACCTGGCGCGGCGTCAGCACCAGCTTGCGGCCGTCCACCTCCAGGATCCGGTTTTCAGCGGGAATCCGTTGGCGGTTGGCCACGGCGTTGGCCACAACGGTGGCCATGTCCAGGCGGCCCTTGATGGCGGCGACGTCGGCGTCCGGTTCCGGCACGGCGTGGATGCCGGGCATCAGGCGGCCCACACTGGCCATCACCACGCCGGTCTCGCCCAGGGAGGGCAGCACCCTTTCGATGTACTTCATGAACGACGACGACGGGCCCACCAGCAGCACGCCTGCGGTCTTGAGGCGGTCACGGTGGGTATAGAGCAGGTAGGCAGCCCGGTGGAGGGCCACGGCGGTCTTGCCGGTGCCGGGTCCGCCCTGCACCACCAGCGCCCCGGAGATGGATGACCGGATGATGCGGTCCTGTTCGGACTGGATGGTGCTGACGATGTCGGACATCCGGCCGGTGCGCTTGGAGTTCAGGGCGGCCAGCAGGGCTCCTTCGCCCTGCAGCGATTCGTTGTCCGCCAGCATCCCGGCGTCAAGGACGTCATCCTCGATGGCCTTGACCTCACGGCCCTGCAGGATCAGGTGCCGGCGCCGGCGCACGCCCTGCCGGTCGAAGGCCGTGGCCTGGTAGAAGTGGCCGGCCTCGGGCGCGCGCCAGTCCACCATGAGCCGCTGCAGGTCCTCGGTGGTGAGGCCGATGCGGCCAATGTACTGGGCTTCGCCGGAGTCCAGGTCCAGCCGGCCGAAGACCAGCCGGTCGTCCACCGCGTCCAGCTGGGCCAGCCGGTCCTCGTAGAGGGCAGCAAACGCGTCGCGCTCGGAGACGTTCTGCATGGTGCCCACAGCCCCGGCCCGGCGGACCTGCGCCAGCTGGCGGCGCTTTTCCTCGCGCAGCTCTTCCAGCCGTGCGTACAGGCCGGCTACATAGTCGCGTTCGTGGGCCAAATCGGCGTCAAGCATTAACGTTCCCCTATCGCAAAAGACAGACCTACCATTCTACAACCATTTCCGTTAACGCCCGTGAAACGTTGCAGGATCCGGTTTGGCCCCCCTGGACTTCGCCGCCTTGTACTGGGAGACCGTGGGGTCGCCGGTGATCCAAAAGCGCCATGAGTACCGGTCCGTTCCACCTGCGCCGGAGACCCCAACCCTTGGCCCGGAGCTCACCGGCCCTGCCGGCCCGGGCGGAAGGACCAGCCCGAACGGCGGAGCGAGCGCATCACGGCCGCTGTCCGCCGTCGTCAGGCCCAACGCCTTGGCCAGCCGGGCGGGCCCCCTTGCCAGGTCGGCGGGGCTTTTGGAGGTGGTCCGCCGGTGCCGGGCAAGTTCCACCCCGTCCACGATTTCCCCTGCCCTCAGCAGGAGGGCCGAAGCCGTTCCTTCCGGCCCGCACACGATGTTCGTGCAGTGGTGCATCCCGTAGGTGAAGTAGACGTACAGGTGGCCGGCCGGGCCGAACATGGGCGCATTGCGGGGGGTGGGACCGCGGTAGGTGTGTGATCCGGGATCCGGGTGCAGGGAATCCTCGGGCCCCAGGTAGGCCTCCACCTCAGTGAGCCGCACCGACACAGCACCGTCCCTGGAGTCATGGGTCAGGACGGCGCCCAGCAGCAGGGGCGCCAGCTGGCGGGCGTCTCCGGAGAGGAACTCCCGCAGCGGCTGGCCGGCCGTCAGCGGATTTCTGCTCATGGCCAGACTCTATCCAACGCCGGCGCCGCCGCCCCGCCATTGACATGCTGGAGGAGCCACGGCCGTGTCCGATTTCCGCTAGCCGGGGCGTGGGAGGGCTGACAGGATGGAGGAATGGACTTCTGGCAGCGCTACCGGGCGATCGACGCCCGGGACACCCGGTTCGACGGGCAGTTCTACACTGCCGTCCGGACCACGGGCATCTACTGCCGCCCGTCCTGCCCCGCCAGGACCCCGAAGGCCTCCAACGTCACCTTTTATGAAACCTCCGCAGCAGCGCACGACGCCGGCTACCGGGCCTGCAAGCGCTGCCTTCCCGAGGCGGTTCCCGGCACACCCGCCTGGAACCTTCGCCAGGATATTGCCGGGCGCGCCATGCGGCTGATCAGTGACGGCGTGGTCACCAGGGACGGCGTCGATGGCCTTGCCGCCCGCCTGGGCTATTCCTCCCGCCAGCTCAACCGCATCCTCAGCCAGGAGCTCGGGGCGGGCCCCCTCTCGCTTGCACGGGCCGGCCGCGCGCAGACTGCCCGTACCCTGCTGGTCTCCACCTCCATGAAGCTCGCCGACGTCGCCTTTGCGGCCGGGTTCAGCAGCGTCCGCCAGTTCAACGAAACCATGGCGGAAGTTTTTGGCATGACCCCCACGGCGCTTCGCACCGCAAGGCATCCCAAGGCCCCCGCCGGCTCCACCGCCCTCACCCTCAACCTCCCCTACCGGGAACCTTTCGACCCCGGCGTCTTCACCTTCCTGGCTGTCCGCGCCATCCCCGGGATCGAAGCGGGAACGCCCGTGTCCTACGCCCGAACGCTGCGGCTGCCCCAGGGTGATGCGAGGTTCCGGGTGGATTACGACGCCGGCGCTCCGGGCCGGCCGCTGACCCTCACCATCGGCGCGGTGGACCTTAGGGACCTGCCGGCCCTGTTGAGCAGGGTACGGCGCCTCTTTGACCTCGATGCGGATCCAGTGGCGATCGACAGTGCGCTGGCAGGGGAAGCCAGGCTCGCTGCCGCGGTGGCGGGCACTCCGGGGATCAGGATGCCCGGTGCCCTGGATCCGGCGGAAATGCTGGTCCGGGCCATGGCCGGGCAGCAGATCACCGTTGCAGCTGCGCGGACCGCCCTCACCCGGCTGGCCGCCGTCGGACGGGCAAGCCAAAGCCCCGGCGAGGGCCTGGACCGGATGTTTCCCACCCCGGCCGAAATCGCCGGCGGCGGCTCCGCGGTCCTGCGTGGACCGCAGCGGCGGACCGCCGCCCTCCTTGCGGCAGCTGCCGCCATGGCGGACGGCGGACTCGATTTTGGCTATGGCGACAGCCCGGAAAGCCTGGCCGCCAAACTGCTGCCGCTGCCCGGCGTGGGACCATGGACCACGGGATACCTTGCCATGCGCATCCTCGGCGCCCCGGATATTTTCCTCGCCAACGACGCAGCCGTACGGAACGGGATCCGTGTCCTCGGGGAGGGAACCGCGGCCTCCACTCCGGACTTCAGGGAAGCCAGCCCCTGGCGCTCATACGCGACCATGCACCTGTGGCGGGCAGCAGCCCGGCCTGCGACCGGTACCCCCAGGCGCACAGCAGCACACTCAGACCACGGCACCAGACCAGCAGAGGAAGCGAACCGATGAAGGCCCAGCTGCTTCAGATGACCACCCCGGACGGTCCGTTCACCATCCTGGCCCAGGACGGCGTCGTGCTCTCCAGCGGATGGACAGACAACCCTGGTGAGCTGACCGGGCAGATCCATCCGTCCCTCCGGCCCGGCGTGCTCGAACCGGTCACCGGGCTGGGGGTCATCTCGTCCGCCGTCGAAGCCTTCTATGCCGGTGACCCGGTGCCGGCGATGAGCGTTCCCGTGCGGCAGGTGTCGGGACCTTTCCGGGTCCACGCCTGGGACGTCCTGCGGCTCGTGCAGCCGGGTCAGCCCGTCACGTACGCCCGGTACGCGGAGCTCGCCGGCAACCCTAGGGCCGTGCGGGCAGCCGCCAGCGCCTGCGCCTTCAACGCTGCCGCGCTGTTCGTGCCCTGCCACCGGGTGATCCGCACGGACGGCACGCTGGGCGGTTTCCGCTGGGGGCTTCCCGTCAAGCGGAGCCTGCTGGCGCGCGAAGCCGGTTAGCCCTTCGGTCAGCCCTGTGTGGCGGCGGGGGTTCCGGACGGCCACGGCAGCAGCCCGGGCAAATCCACGCGGTCGGCCGCGGCGGACGCCCTGAGGCTGCCAAGCGTCGGCTCGCGGCCGGCAAGCCAGGCTGCGATGTCGGTGATCATGCCGCTGATGACGGTGGACCGGGCGCCGCTGCCGAGGGCCAGCGGCTGGAGCCCCAGTGGCTGCAGCACGAGCCTGTCGTCTGGCTGGACCCTGGCCGCCAGGAAATCGAAAAGGTGCTCGCAGAACGGCCGGCTCCAGGTTTCCGGGCCCCTCCCCGCCAGCAGGTCCGACCCGTGGATGACCAGTTCCCGCCACAGCGCCAGTCCGCCGTCCAGGGCCACGCCCCCGCGATACGTGATGGGCGCGTACCAGCCGGTCCGGTTCGCGGCTGAATCCTTGACGCCGGGCAGTGCGTCGAAGGCCCTGAGTGCCCGGTCCAGCGCGGCGGTGAGGTCCGCGCGGTGGGTGGCGGCGTCGTGGCCCGCTGCCATGTCGATTGCTTTGTTCCGGCCTTCCATGCCGCCGTCGTAAAGCTCCACGGCCTCTCCGCGCGCAGCGTACTCAAGCTGCCGGGCCATGGCGTTGGAGATGCCTGTGAGGTGGGCCAGCACGTGCCCCCTCGTCCAGCCGGGCAGGGCGGAGGGCGCCTGCACCTCGGAGTCGCTGAACTTTGCAGCGTCGGCTGCCACGTCAGCTGCGGCCCTGTAGAGCGCCGGAAGCAGTTCGTCGGGTGCGGGAGCTGTCATGGCGACAGCCTAACCCAGGGGCGATCCGTCGGGGGCCACACGGTGACGGACATGGTTGCCGTCGTGGCTGGCCTGCCAGAACTCGATCTCGGCGGGCCGGAGGGCGTAGAGCTGCCAGTGCGGGTTGGTGCTGCCGTCGGCACGGGGCCGCTCCGCCCAGTCCCGCGCGGATGCCTCGGTGGACAGTTCGACGACGGCCCCGGCCACGCGGACCTGCCGGCCCTGGGACGGCCAGTAGAAGGTCATGGCGGCATGCGGGTTGGCGTTCAGTTCCCTGCCCTTGCGTGAGGTGCGGGACGTGGCGAAGTGCCAGCCGTCGTCGTCGATGTTCTTCAGGATCAGCATCCTGGACGACGGTTTGCCGTCTCCGCCCGCCGTGGCCAGGCTGCACGCATGCGGCTGCCGCTCCCCCGCCGCCAGCGCCTCCCCCAGCCAGTGCCTGAACAGCTCGGCAGGATCCGTGGGGGCGCTCTCCGGGTCAAAGCCCGGCAGCGTGTCCGGGAAATCGGGAAGCGCGCGGAGTTGCCTGCGGAACGGTTCGCTCATGGCACCATGCTAGCGGGCAGCGCCCGGCGCCTAAGGCCCAACGCTCTCTCACTTGATGCGTGAAAATCGGTAACGCTCTCTCACTTTCTTGAAGAAAGTGAGAGAGCGTCGGCCAAAAACCGACATTAAGTGAGAGAGCGTCTGACGGTTAGTGCGCGTACTCCCGGACGCCGGCGAGTTCGGCTTCCAGCGCAACCAGCTGGCGTTCGACGGCGGCGGGCGCAGTTCCGCCCTGGGAGTTGCGGCTGTTCAGCGAGCCCTCCGTGGACAGGACCGTGCGGACCTCCGGCGTCAGGTGCTCCGAGATGGCCGCGTATTCCCCGTCCGTCAGGTCCCACAGCTCCACGCCGCGGGATTCGGCCTGCTTCACGGCCGCGCCGGACAGCTCGTGCGCTTCCCGGAACGGAACACCCTGGCGGACGAGCCACTCAGCAATGTCAGTGGCCAGCGCGAAGCCCTGCGGTGCCAGCGACTCCATCCGTTCCGTGTTGAACTTCAGGGTGGCGATCATGCCGGAGACCGCCGGAAGCAGGAGCTCCAGGGTGTCTGCAGCGTCGAACACCGGCTCCTTGTCCTCCTGCAGGTCGCGGTTGTACGCCAAGGGAAGGCCCTTGAGCGTGGCCAGCAGCCCGGTCAGGTTGCCGATGAGCCGGCCTGCCTTGCCACGGGCCAGTTCCGCCACATCCGGGTTCTTCTTCTGCGGCATGATGGACGAACCCGTGGAGTAGGAGTCGTGCAGCGTGACGAAGGAGAACTCCTTGGTGGCCCAGAGGATGACTTCCTCCGACACCCGCGAGAGGTCCACGCCGATCATGGAACACACCCAGGCGAACTCGGCGAAGACGTCGCGCGAGGCCGTGCCGTCGATCGAGTTGTGCGAGGCGGAGAAGAAGCCCAGGTCCGCGGCCACCGCCTCCGGGTCCAGCCCCAGCGAGGAGCCGGCCAGGGCGCCCGAACCGTAGGGCGAGACGCCGGCGCGCTTGTCCCAGTCCTGGAGCCGCTGCACGTCGCGCAGCAGCGCCCAGGCGTGGGCCAGCAGGTGGTGGCTGAGCAGCACCGGCTGGGCGTGCTGCAGGTGGGTGCGGCCGGGCATGGCAACACCGTGGTGCGCCTTGGCCTGCTCCACAAGCGCATCCACCGTGGCCAGCACGCCGCGGGCGATGATCCGGGCGTGGTCCCGCAGGAACATGCGGCCCAGCGTGGCCACCTGGTCGTTGCGGGACCGGCCGGCGCGGAGCTTGCCGCCCAGCTGGGTTCCGGCGCGCTCGATCAGGCCCCGTTCCAGCGAGCCGTGCACGTCCTCGTCGGACTCCGCCGGCACATAGGAGCCGGAGGCCACGTCCTCATCCAGCTGCGTGAGGGCGGCCAGCATGCCTTCCAGTTCGGCGTCATCCAGCAGGCCGGCCTTGTGCAGGACACGGGCGTGCGCCTTGGAGCCGGCGATGTCGTAGCGGGCAAGCCGCCAGTCAAAGTGGGTGGACTTGCTCAGCGCCGCCAGTGCATCCGCGGGGCCGCCGGCAAACCGGCCGCCCCACAGTGCACCTTCGTTTGTTGCCGAGGCCATTACTGTCCTGCGACGCGGATGTCGCGGCCGGACGCAACCTTGGCGGACATGCCCCACAGCTCAATGAAGCCGCGCGCCATGGACTGGTCGAAGGTGTCGCCGGTGTCGTAGGTGGCGAGGTTGAAGTCGTAGAGCGAGGTGTCGGACCGGCGGCCGTTGACGATGGCCTGGCCACCATGCAGGGTCATGCGGATATCGCCCGAGACGTACTTCTGGGTGTCCTCGATGAACGCGTCCAGGGAGCGCTTCAGCGGGGAGAACCACTGTCCGTCGTACACCAGCTCGGACCAGCGCTGGCCAACCGTGGCCTTGAAGCGGGCCTGCTCGCGCTCCACGGTGATGTCCTCAAGGTGCTTGTGGGCCGTGATGAGGGCCATGGCGCCGGGGGCCTCGTAGATTTCGCGGGACTTGATGCCCACCAGGCGGTCCTCGACGACGTCGATGCGGCCCACGCCCTGGGCGCCGGCACGGCGGTTGAGCTCCTTGATGGCCTGCAGGGGGGTGACCTTGACGCCGTCGATCGCCACCGGGATGCCGGCTTCGAAGGAAATGACGACCTCGTCCGGTGCCGGGGGGAACTCCGGGGTGGCGGTGTAGTCGTAGATGTCCTTGGTGGGGGCGTTCCAGATGTCCTCGAGGTAGCCGGTTTCCACGGCGCGGCCCCAGACGTTCTGGTCAATGGAGTACGGGTTCTTCTTGGTGGTCTCGATCGGCAGGCCCTTCTCCTCGGCAAAGGCAATGGCCTTGTCGCGGGTGAGCGCCAGGTCGCGGACCGGGGCGATGCACTTCAGGTCCGGGCCAAGGGTCTGGATGCCCACTTCGAAGCGGACCTGGTCGTTGCCCTTGCCGGTGCAGCCGTGGGCCACGGTGGTGGCGCCGAATTCGCGGGCAGCCTTGACCAGGTGCTTGACGATGACCGGGCGGGAGATGGCGGACACCAGCGGGTAGTGGCCCTGGTAGAGGCCGTTGGCCTTCAGCGTGGGCATGCAGTATTCGTTGGCGAACTCGTCGGAGGCGTCGGCCACGTAGGCTTCGACGGCGCCGCAGCCCAGGGCACGCTGGCGGATGGTTTCCAGGGACTCGCCGCCCTGCCCGACGTCAACCGCCACGGCGATGACCTCGGCGCCGGTGGCTTCACCGATCCAGCCGATGGCTACTGAGGTGTCCAGGCCGCCCGAGTAGGCGAGCACAATGCGTTCAGTCACTTCGAATGCTCCTTGTGATTGGGGTTTGGTGATGTTGTCTTCAAGCTTATTGCCCGGCTTCTTCAGCCAGCTGCAGGAACCTGGCGGCGAGGTCCTGGCCGCCCTGCGGGTCCCGGGCCACCAGCAGCACGGTGTCGTCCCCGGCAATGGTGCCCAGGATGGACGGCATCACCGAGTGGTCGATGGCCAGTGCCAGGAAGTTCGCGGCCCCCGGCGGGGTGCGGAGCACGGCGATGTTGGCCGAGGCCTCCGCGGTGACCAGCAGTTCGCTGCACAGCCGGGCCAGCCGGGCGTCCAGGATCTCCTGGCTCACGCCGCTCCGGGCAGCCCGTTCGCCGCCTTCGCCGGGTACGGCGTACACCAGCACGCCCTCCTTGCCGCGGACCCGGACCGCACCGAGTTCCACGAGGTCCCGCGACAGCGTTGCCTGGGTGACCTGCACGCCGTCGTCCGCCAGCAGTGCTGCCAGCTCCGCCTGGGAACGCACGGACTCCCCCGTCAGGATGGCGGTGATGCGCGCCTGGCGGGCTGTCTTGGTCGCAGGGCTGGAGCCCGGCGACGCCGGTTGGGCGGACACTAGAACGTGCTCTCCCCTGTGCCTTCAACGGGTGCGAGTCCGTCGACGAAGGCCAGGCCCGACCGGTGCATCAGCCAGGCCATCAGGGCCTTCTGTGCGTGCAGCCGGTTTTCGGCCTCGTCCCAGACGATGGACTGCGGTCCGTCGATGACGCCGGCAGAGATTTCGTAGCCGCGGTAGGCGGGCAGGCAGTGAAGTACGACGGCGTCTTCCGCAGCCTGTGCCATGGCGGCCTCGTCCACGGCGTACTCCCGGAACAGCTGCATCCGGGCTTCCTTTTCCGCTTCCTGCCCCATGGACACCCACGTGTCCGTGGCAACGACGTCGGCGCCTTTCAAGGCCTCCGCCGCGTCACTGGTGATGAGCACCGAGCCACCCGTCTCCGCAGCGCGTTCCTCGGCTGCGGCCACGATGTCTGCTGCCGGCAGGTAGCCCTCCGGCCCGGCGATCCGCACGTGCATCCCGGCCGTGACTCCGGCCAGCAGGTAGGAGTTGGCCATGTTGTTGGCGGCGTCCCCCAGGTAGCTCATGGTGAGGCCTTTGAGTTCGCCCTTGTGCTCTTTCACGGCCAGCAGGTCCGCCAGCAGCTGGCAGGGGTGGTAATCGTCGCACAGGGCGTTGATCACCGGAACCCTAGAGTTCTCCGCCATGGCCACCAAACCGGCGTGGGCGCCGGTCCGCCAGACGATGGTGGACACCATCCGCTCCAGGACCCTGGCGGTGTCCTCCACGGATTCCTTGTGCCCGATCTGCGCCTCTCCAGGGTTGATGATCAGGGCGTTGCCGCCCAGGTCCGCGATCCCTGTGGCGAACGAGACCCTGGTCCGGGTGGAGGTTTTGTCGAAGATCACGGCCACTGTCTTGCGGCCGCTGCCCTCGGCGGCGTACGGCTGGACGCTGTAGGGCGCCGCCTTCATCCGGGCCGCGAGGCCGAGGACCTCGGCCTGTTCGGCGGGGCTGAGGTCCGTGTCCTTGAGGAAGTGCCGGGTAGCGCTGGCTGCTGGTGTCACTGGGCGTCCTTAGCTGCTTGGAGGATTGCCGGGAAGGCGGCGAGGAAGGTGTCTGCCTGCGCCGTGGTCAGGACCAGCGGCGGCGCAAGGCGGATGGTGCGGGGGCCGGGGCTGTTGACGATGAACCCGGCGTCAAGGCCGGCCTGCACCACGGCCGGGGCGACGTCCGCGTCCAGGTCGAAGCCGATGAGGAGGCCTTCACCGCGGACTTCGGTGACGCCCGGAAGGTGTGACAGCCCGGCCCGCAGGTGCCCACCCACGGCTGCGGCGTTGGCCAGCACGTGCTGGCTTTCGATGGCGTGGAGGGTGGCGAGGGCGGCCGCCGTCGCCACCGGGTTCCCTCCGAACGTGGTGCCGTGCTGGCCCGCAGCCAACAACGACGACGTCTCCGGACCGTAGGTGATCAGGGCACCGATCGGGAAGCCGCCGCCCAGGCCCTTGGCCAGGGTAACGGCGTCCGGCATGATCCCTGCATCCTCGCTGGCAAGCCACTTCCCGGTGCGGCCGATGCCGGTCTGCACCTCGTCGAGGATCAGCAGTGCTCCCACCCTTGCGGTCAGCTCTCGGGCGGCCCGAAGGTATCCGGGCGGCAGGGGGCGCACGCCCGCCTCGCCCTGGATGGGCTCCAGGAAGACGGCGGCCACGGTCTCGTCAACGGCGTCCTTCAGCGCCTCCACGTCACCGAACGGGATGTGCACGACGCCGGCGGGCAGCGGCTCGAACGGCTCGCGGTAGGCCTCTTTGGCGGTCAGCGCAAGGGCGCCCATGGTCCGGCCGTGGAAGGCCCCTTCCAGGGCGATGATCTTGGTCCGCTTGGCACCGCTGCCGCCCGTATTGCGGCGGGCCAACTTGAAGGCGGCCTCGTTGGCCTCGGTGCCGGAGTTGGTGAAAAACACCTTGGAACCGGCAGGGGCGTCGGTGAGGGCCAGGAGCTTTTCGGCCAGCGCGATCTGCGTGGGGCTGGTGAAGAAGTTGGAGACATGGCCGAGGGTGGCCAGCTGGCTGGAGATCACCGACGTGACGAACGGGTTGGCATGGCCCAGCGCGTTGACGGCGATGCCTCCGAGCAGGTCCAGGTACTCCTTTCCGTCGGCGTCCCACACCAGGCAGCCGGCGCCGCGGACCAGGACGCGCTGCGGGGTGCCGAAGACGCCCATGAGGGAGCTGGAGTAGCGGGCCAGCCACTCTGAGCCGCTGCCGCTGCCGGTCATCACGGAGGCTTTGGCGTCCCGGTCGCTGACCGGACTCGCGTCAACAGTTTCGTTCATGCGTTTGTCTCCTCGTCGGGGACCACCTGCGTGCCGATGCCCGCGGTGGTGAAGGTTTCCAGCAGCATGGAGTGGGCCAGGCGTCCGTCCACGATGTGCGCACGCTCCACGCCGCCGTCGATCGCCTTGAGGCAAGCCTCCATCTTGGGGATCATGCCGGATTCCAGCGAGGGCAGGAGCTCCCGCAGGTCCGATGCTTTCAGGGAGGAGATCAGCGAGCTCTTGTCCGGCCAGTTGGCATACAGTCCTTCGACGTCGGTGAGGATCACCAGTTTGGAGGCACCGAGGGCTTCGGCCAGGGCTGCCGCCGCGGTGTCCGCATTGACGTTGAGCACCTGTCCCGTGGTCTGGACGCTGCCGTCTGCTGCGAACCCCTCGACGTCGATCTCCGGGGCCACCGTGGAGATCACGGGGATGCGGCCGGCGGCGAGGATGTCCAGGATGCCTTCCGGGTTTACGCCCACCACTTCACCCACGAGCCCCAGGTCCACTTCCTCGCCGTCGATGACGGTGCCAGTGCGCACGGCGCGCAGCAGTCCGCCGTCTTCACCGGACATGCCCACGGCGTAGGGGCCGTGGGAGTTGATCAGGCCCACGAGTTCGCGGCCCACCTGGCCGGTGAGGACCATGCGGACCACGTCCATGGCTTCCGGAGTGGTGACCCGCAGGCCGCCCTTGAACTCGGACTCGATGCCCAGCCGGGCCAGCATGGAGTTGATCTGGGGCCCGCCCCCGTGCACCACCACAGGGTGGATGCCCACGTGGTGCAGGAACACGACGTCTTCGGCGAAGGCACGGCGCAGCTCGTCGTTGACCATGGCGTTGCCGCCATACTTGATCACCATGGTGGTGCCGGCAAAGCGCTGGATCCAGGGCAACGCCTCGATCAGGGTGCCGGCCTTGCTTTGGGCGTCGAGCGTGGACGTGGTTTCGCGGGTGCGGGTGTTCATCAGGCAGTTTCTCCAAGGTTGCCGGGCGCCGGAAGGGGCCGGCTCAGGTGGTGCGTCAGCTTGAGTAGGCGCTGTTCTCGTGCACGTAGTCGTGGGTCAGGTCATTCGTCCAGATGGTAGCCTCGGCGTCGCCGGCCTGGAGGTCGATTTCCACGAGGACCTCGCGCGGTTCCAGGTCCACCAGGCCGCGGTCGTCGCCAATGCTGCCGTTGCGGCAGATCTGGACACCGTTCATGGCCACGTTGAGCTGGTCGGGTTCGAAGACGGCGTCAGTGGTGCCGACGGCCGACAGTACCCGTCCCCAGTTGGGGTCCTTGCCGAAAATGGCGGCCTTGAAGAGGTTGGAGCGGGCCACGGAACGGCTGACGGTTTCGGCGTCCGCTTCGCTGGCAGCGTTGAAGGTGCGGATGGCGATGTCGTGGCTGGCACCCTCGGCGTCGGCGATGAGCTTCCGCGCGAGTTCGGTGCAGACCTGGGTCAGGCCGGCACCGAAGGCCTCTGCCGACGGCACGGCGCCGGAGGCACCTGAGGACAGCAGGACCACGGTGTCGTTGGTGGACATGCAGCCGTCCGAGTCTGCCCGGTCGAACGTGACCCGGGTGGCGTCGCGGAGGACGACGTCGAGCAGTTCCGCGTCCACGGCCGCATCAGTGGTGAGGACCACCAGCATGGTGGCCAGACCCGGAGCCAGCATGCCCGCGCCCTTGGCGATCCCGCCGATGGCGAATTCCTCGCCGTCCGCATCGGTGCCGATAAACAGCGCCGCCTTGGGAACGGAGTCGGTGGTCATGATTGCCGTCGCCGCTTCGGGGCCGCCGTCGGCGCTCAGCGCGGCAGCAGCAGCCTCCACGCCGGGAAGGATTTTGTCCATGGGCAGCTGCTCGCCGATCAGGCCGGTGGAACACACAAACACGTCCGTGGCGGAGATGTCCAGGACCTTGGCCACCTTTTCGGCGGTGCTGTGCGTGTTCTGGAAGCCGGCCGGCCCGGTGCAGGCGTTCGCTCCGCCGGAGTTGAGGACAACCGCGTCCACGCGGCCGTCCGAGACCACCTGGCGGGACCAGTGCACAGGTGCTGCGGCGACGCGGTTGCTGGTGAAGACGGCAGCGGCGGCCTTGGACGGGCCGTCATTCACCACCAGGGCAAGGTCCGGTTTGCCGGAGGCCTTGAGTCCGGCGGTGACGCCGGCGGCCCGGAATCCACGGGGGGCGGTAACGGTCACGGGGCAACTCCCTGCAGGTCAAGGCCGGCGGTTTCCGCGAGGCCGAGGGCAATGTTCATGGACTGGACGGCGCCGCCGGCGGTCCCTTTGGTGAGGTTATCGATGGCGCAGGTAACGATCACCCGGCCGGTGTGGGAATCGAATGCCAACTGCATGGCGGCATGGTTCGACCCTTGCACGGACTTCGTGGCGGGCCACTGGCCTTCCGGGAGGACGTGCACGAACGGTTCGTCGTCGTAGGCATCGGTCCAGGCCTGGCGGAGCTGCTCCCCCGTGGTGCCGGCTTTGACCTTCGCCGTCGCCGTCGTGAGGATGCCCCGGCTCATGGGCGCCAGGGTGGGCGT
Organism: Pseudarthrobacter oxydans; assembly: GCF_013314975.1. Taxonomy (GTDB): domain Bacteria; phylum Actinomycetota; class Actinomycetes; order Actinomycetales; family Micrococcaceae; genus Arthrobacter; species Arthrobacter oxydans. The sequence continues at coordinate 16,222 of NZ_JABTYH010000029.1, forward strand.
GAAGGACACGGTGACCTGTTCGCCCGCGGCGTTGGACAGGCCCTGTTCGATCTCGGGGGTGTGGCGGTGTCCGCCGCCAACGCCATAAGGGCTCATGGAACCCATGACCTCTGAACCGATGAGGTTCACTTTGGCGGCCTTGCCTGCACCCGAGGTGCCGGAGGCAGAAACGATGACGACGTCGTCGGGCTGGAGGAGCCCGGCGGCGAAGCCGGGCGCAAGGGCCAGCAGGGCCGACGTCGGGTAGCAGCCGGGCACGGCGATGCGGTTGGCGCCCTTGAGCGCTTCGCGCTGGCCCGGGAGCTCCGGCAGGCCATAGGGCCAGGTGCCGGCGTGGGCGGAACCGTAGAACTTTTCCCACGCCGCCGGGTCCTCCAGCCGGTGGTCTGCCCCGGCGTCGATGACGACGGTCCCCGCCGGCAGCTGGGCTGCTATCTCCGCGGAGGCGCCGTGCGGCAGGGCCAGGAAGACGACGTCGTGGCCGGACAGGTTCTCCACCGAGGTGTCCTCGAGGATGCGGCTTGCGAGCCCGTGCAGGTGGGGCTGCAGTTCGCCGAGCCGGGATCCGGCATTGCTGTGGGCTGTGATGGCTCCAATGGTGACGCCAGGATGCCCGGCCAAGAGGCGCAGGACCTCTCCCCCGGCGTATCCGCTGGCGCCGGACACTGCAACAGAAATAGTCATGACCACCACCATACAGCAAAAGTATTCACTGATACCGATATTTATGCATGCAGCGGAAGGTGCCCGCTATGGGGCTTCCGCGGACTGTCCCTAGGATGGTGGCAGCAGCCGGAGCCGGAAACGCCGGGACCGGGAAAGGTGAGCAATGACCCACGCAATCGTCGCACGTCAGGCAGGCGGACCGGAAGTCCTTACCTACGAGGACGTCGAACGCCCTGTCCCGGGGCCCGGCCAGCTTCTGGTGAAGGTGGGGGCTGCGGGCGTCAACTTCATTGACACGTACAAGCGCAGCGGCACCTACAAGGTCCCTTTCCCGTTCACCCCCGGGTCCGAAGCCGCCGGCACCGTTGAAGCGGTGGGCGATGGCGTCACGGGGTTCGTCCCCGGCGACCGGGTGGCCACGGCGGAGGGCATCAACTGCTACGCGGACTATGCGCTCGTTGATGAGGGCGCCGCCCTGCCGGTCCCGCGCGGCCTGGACGACCTGACGGCAGCTGCGCTTCCCCTGCAGGGCATCACCGCCCACTACCTGATGAACTCCACCTTCAAGGTGGAACCGGGCCACACCGTCCTGCTGCACGCGGGCGCGGGCGGCGTGGGCCTGCTGCTGATCCAGCTGCTCAAGGCCCGCGGTGCGGAAGTCATCACCACCGTTTCCACGGACGCAAAGGAGCAGCTCGCACGCGGGGCCGGCGCCGACCACGTGCTGCGGTACGAGGGCTTCGCCGAGCGGGTCAGGGAGATCACCAGCGGCACCGGCGCCGACGTGGTGTACGACGGCGTTGGGAAGGACACGTTCGACGGCTCACTGGCCGCTTTGCGCGTCCGGGGCATGCTGGTGCTTTTCGGCGCCGCCTCCGGACCCGTTCCGCCCGTGGATCCCCAGCGCCTGAATGCCGGCGGCTCGCTGTTCCTGACCAGGCCCACTTTGGGGCATTACCTGAGGGACGCTGCGGAGCGGCGCTGGCGCTCCGGCGAAGTGTTCGCGGCGGCGGCGGACGGCAGCCTGAAGGTCCGGATCGGCGCCCGCTACCCCCTGGTGCAGGCTGCCCAGGCACACCGCGACCTTGAGGGGCGGAAGACCACCGGAAAGGTCATCCTGGTTCCGTAGGACAGACAGCAACGGGAGACAGGGAAGGTCCCCGAGCCGTGCGGCTGCGGGGACCTTCCCTGTTGATGCGTGTTTTGCGGTCAGCGCTGGACGGCGCCGAAGCGCTCGGCCGCCAGGGCCACCGCGCCTTCCCGTGCGGCTGATGCCTCGTCCGCCGTGAGGGTGCGGTCGTTGGCACGGAACCGAAGCCCGAACGCGAGGGACTTCTTGCCTTCCTCGATGCCCTTGCCTGCGTAGACGTCGAAGAGCGCCACGTCCTCCAGCAGTTCACCGGCACCTTCGCGCAGGGCCGCCAGGACGTCGTCGGCGGGGACTTCGGCAGGAACCACCAGCGCCACATCCTGGGTGGCCACGGGGAACGTGGAGATGTGGCGCGCCACGATCACGTCCGGGGCCGCGTCGAACAGCGCGTCAGCATTGAGCTCAAGGGCCACCGAGCGTGCAGGCATGTCCGATGCCGCCAGCAGCTTGGGGTGCAGCTCACCGGCGTAGCCCACTACGTCCCCGTTGCGGAGCGACAGCCGGGCCGCACGGCCGGGATGGAAAGCCTGGTGGCTGCCCTGGCTGGCCAGGACCTCCACGCCCAGTACGTCCCCGGCAATGCGGGCAAGATCCAGCGCGTCAGCCCAGTCCCAGGGCCGCGGCGTATGGCCGGCCGCTGCCGGGGAATCGTGTCCCGTGAGCACTGCGGCGAGGTGGAATGGCTGATCCGGGACGCCGTCGTACAGTCCGTCCAGCACCTCATCGGAAGGCTTGGCCCCCAGCGGAGGGATGGAAGCGGTGCCTACCGTGCCGCCGGGCAGGAACACCAGGCCTGACTCGAAGAGTGCCAGGTCACGGAAACCGCGCGAGTGGTTCCGCTTGGCCACCTCGATGAGCCCCGGCAGGATGGACGTGCGCAGGAAGCCCTGCTCTTCGCTGATCGGGTTCGCCAGTTTGACCGCGGTCCGGTTTGCGCCCTGTTCGGCCACGCCGAACGTGTCATTGGCCGCCTTGGACACGAAGGGGTAGGACAGGACCTCGGTGAGCCCTGCATCCGCCAGGGCCTGGATCAGGCGGCGGCGCTGCTGCTGCACCCGCGTCAGGCCGCGCCCGGGAGGCGCCACAGGAAGCGTGGCGGGAATCTTGTCGTAGCCCACCAGCCGGGCAATCTCTTCGGAGAGGTCCTCTTTGGTTTCCAGATCGTTCCGCCAGCTGGGGGCCGTAACGGTCCAGCCGCCGTCGTTCCTTTCCACCGCGGCGCCAAGATCCTCCAGGGACGTGACAATCTGCTCTTCGGTGAAGTCGATGCCAATGCGGGCGGCAGCGAAGGCCTCCGGAAGTTCGATGCTGACGGAGTCCGGAGCGGTCCCCACATCGGTTCCGGCCTGGTCCGCCGTTCCGCCGGCCAGCTCGACGAGCAGGTCAACCACCCGCTGGGCGGCGATGCCGGCCACGTGCCAGTCCACGCCGCGCTCAAACCGCTTGGACGCTTCAGACGGCAGCTTGTGGCGGCGCCGGGAACGGGCAATGGACACCTCGTCGAAGTGCGCGGCTTCCACCAGGACGGTCGACGTCGAGTCGCCCACCTCAGTGGCGGCGCCACCCATCACTCCGGCAATGCCGATAGGTCCGGAGGCGTCCGTGATCAGGAGGTCCTCGGCGTCGAGCGCGCGTTCCTTGCCGTCGAGGGTGGTGATCTTCTCGCCGGCCAGGGCCCGGCGCACCACGATATCCCCGGACAGCGTGTCCTGGTCGTAGCAGTGCGTGGGCTGGCCGAGTTCCAGCATCACGTAGTTGGAAATATCCACCGGCAGTGAGATGGAACGGATGCCGGCGAGGCGCAGCCGTGAAACCATCCAGGGCGGCGTGGGCTTTGTGGCGTCAACGCCGCGGACGGTGCGGGCCACGAACCTGTCGCATCCGGGCTTGCCGTAGATGGGGGCATCGTCATTGATCTTGACGCCGTACCCGCCGGACAGCTCCGCCGGAGCGGTGACGCGGGAAGCAGGGTCCGTGAAGGTAGTGCCGGTGGCGTGGGCGTACTCGCGGGCAACCCCGCGGATGGAGAATGCGTAGCCGCGGTCCGGCGTCACATTGATTTCGGCAGCCTGGTCGTAGAGGCCCAGCAGCTCCATGGCATCAGTGCCGATTTCCGGGTCCAGCCCGATGCGGGACAGCACCAGGATGCCGTCATGGTCCTCGCCAATGCCGAGTTCGCGCACGGAGGCGATCATGCCCGCGGACAGGTGCCCGTAGGTCTTCCGGGCAGATATGTGGAAGTTGCCCGGCAGCACGGCGCCCGGCAGGGTGACCACCACTTTGTCGCCCTCAACGAAGTTGTGCGCGCCGCAGATGATGCCCTGCACGCCGGAGGGGTCGATGCCGTCGCCGGTGAGGGTCTGTTCCTGGCCCTCGGGAACCACCCGGACCTGGCACCAGTTGATGGTCTTGCCGTTGGTCTGGGGCTCCTTGACCAGGCTCAGGACCTGGCCCACCACGATGGGCCCCTGCAGGGTGTCCGTGGGGCGGTGGACGTCCTCTTCTTCGAAACCGACCTTGACCAGCTCGGTCATGACGTCTTCTGCCGTTGCTCCGGCCGGTACCTCTGCGAATTCACGCAGCCAGGAAAGTGGGATACGCACTGTTAGATCTCCATCCCGAAGTGCTCGCTGAAACGTACATCGCCTTCGATCATGTCGCGCATGTCCCCCACTTCGTTGCGGAACATAAGGGTGCGCTCAATGCCCATGCCGAAGGCAAAACCTGAATAGACGTCCGGATCGATGCCGGCGGCGCGGAGCACGTTGGGGTTGACCATGCCGCAGCCGCCCCACTCGATCCAGCGCGGACCGCCCTTGGCGCCGGGGTGCCAGATGTCCAGCTCCGCTGACGGCTCGGTGAACGGGAAGTAGTTGGGACGCAGCCGGATCTGGGCTTCGTCGCCGAACATCTGCCGCGCGAAGTGCTCAAGCGTGCCGCGGAGGTCCGCCATGCTCAAGTGCTTGTCGATGGCAAGGCCCTCGAACTGGTGGAACACCGGAGTGTGGGTGGCGTCCAGTTCATCGGTGCGGAACACCTTGCCCGGGCACAGCACATAGATGGGCAGCTCGCGTTCGAGCATGGAGCGGACCTGCACCGGCGAGGTGTGCGTGCGCATCAGCAGGTGCGCCTCGGGCGGTTCCACGAAGAAGGTGTCCTGCATTTCGCGGGCAGGGTGGTCCGGCTTGAAGTTCAGGGCGTCGAAGTTGAACCATTCCGATTCGACTTCCGGCCCCTCGGCGATTTCCCAGCCCATGCCCACAAAAATGTCCGCCACGCGGTCCTGGAGCGTGGAGAGCGGGTGCCGTGCACCTGCACGACGGCGGCGGGGCGCGGCGGTGACGTCAACGGTCTCTTCCAGGAGGATGCGTGCGTCGTTTTCCGCTTCCAGCTCTGCCGTGCGGTCGGCGAGCGCCTTGTTGACCCGTCCGCGCGATGCGCCCATCAGCTTTCCGGCGAGGGCCTTCTGGTCCTTGGGCAGCTTGCCTATCTCACGGTTGGCGAGGCTGAGCGGGGACTTCTCGCCGGTGTGGGCGAGCCGCACCGCCTTCAGCTCATCAAGGGTGCCCGCGCCGGCAATGGCGGCGATGGCCTGGTCTACAGCGGCAGTGATGGCGGCTTCATCCGTGGGGTTCGGGATGGCGGCGCCCGGCAAGGTTTCAGTCATCTACTGTTCTTAGCTACGAGTCGTGGCTGCCGGTGAACGGGGCAGCCCTGCACGGTTTCCCGGCGGCGCGTCCGTCACTGGCAGGTCATGGATGAATGTCCCCAATGCCAACTGTGCATTCCGGTTCATTCAATGACCAGGTCAGGGCACACCGGTTGAGCCGGCGGCCACTGCCCTCCAGTCTAATTGAAGGCTCCGGCTACCATAGCCTCATGACAGTGCCGCGGCGCCCGGGAGCCCAGAAGCGCCTCACGGCTGCGCAGAGACTGCGGCAGGCGGCGAACCTGGCCAACGGCAGCACTGCCCTTGGCCTGGCCGTGGCCCTTGCCGCGCGCACCCGGATCAGCAGCGGCCCCCGCGGCCTGATCCTTGCCTCCGGGTACAGGCCGCGGCTGCCTTTCGCCGGAGCTTTTACCCTGGGCAACGTGGTGCTGTGCCGGTGCACCGCCGCCGAGATGTTGTCCCGCCCGGCCCTGCTCGGCCACGAGGAAAAACACTGCACGCAGTACGCCTGGTGCCTGGGCGCGCCGTTCCTTCCCCTGTACTTCCTGGCCGCAGGCTGGTCGCTGGTGCGCTCCGGCAACCCGGGGACGCGCAACATCTTCGAGCGCCACGCCGGCCTTGAGGCCGGCGGATACCCGGCACCCGGAACCCGGCGCCGTCCCTCACGCCGCCGCCCGTCTGAAGTGGAGGTTTGAGCCATGGCCACTGCGTACGACGCCGGTAAAGCGGGTGGGAGCCCCACCGGCGGCAACGCTTCTCCCGGCACGGTCCGCGTGTCGGGAGCGGGCTCGGCGGAAGCTGCGCCGGACCTTGCGGTGGTCTCGATCGGAGTGGAGTGCCGGGCCGATTCGGTGGGGCAGGCCTACGCGCGGGCCGGAACCGGTTCAGACGCCGTGACGGCGTCCTTCCGCAGGCACGGGGTGGCCGACTCCGACATCCGCACGTCGGGCCTTAACGTCCGCGCGGAGCTCGCCTGGCGGGAAGGCGAAGGACAGCGGGTCACCGGATACGTGGCAGCCAGCACCCTCACCGTGAAGCTGCGGGACCCGGGTTCCGCTTCAGCCGCCATCTCGGAGGCAGTTGAGGCGGGCGGGAACGATGTCCGGCTGAACGGTGCGGAGCTCACTTTCAGCGATGACGCGGCTGTGCGGGTACGCGCCCGGGAGGCCGCCTGGCTGGACGCCCTCAGCACCGCCACGCAGTATGCGCAGCTTGCCTCTGCCCGGCTGGGACGGGTGCTTTCCGTATCCGAGGACGGACCGGCCCGGGGCCCGGTACCGCTGCCACGGATGCAGCGGGCAGCGGCCGTTGATTCCCTCAGCGTGGAGGCGGGCAATTCCGTGGTGGACGTGGCAGTCACCGTGGAATGGGAGCTCCTGGCCGGCGCCTAGACGTTCCCCGCACCACATACCGCCCATGCTTGACATTAGTTCGAACATAGATTCGAATGGACGGCATGAGATGGGACGCCCAAGCACTGATGCCCCGGCCAGCGGAAACGGCTGCGCACACCCCATCCCCCGCATTGCTTCCCCTGGCCGGGCTGGTCCGCTCCATCACAACCCCCGAGTTCGCTGGCATCACCTTCCATGAGGTCACCGCCAAATCGGTGCTCAACAAGGTGCCTGCCGGTTCACGGATGCCCTTCGAATGGACCATCAACCCGTACCGGGGCTGCAGCCACGCCTGCGTGTACTGCTTTGCCCGCAAGAGCCACACCTACCTTGATTTTGACGCCGGGCTGGACTTTGACAGCCAGGTGGTGGTGAAAGTCAACGCGGCCGAAGTTCTCCGGAAGGAACTGGCCAAGCCATCGTGGACGCGTCCGCAGGTTGCCCTGGGTACCAACACGGATCCTTACCAACGGGCCGAGGGCCGCTACCAGCTCATGCCCGGCATCATCACCGCACTTGCCGAGTCCGGCACTCCCCTGTCCATCCTTACCAAGGGGACCCTGCTTGCCCGCGACATTCCCCTGCTCAAGAGCGCGGCCGCCCAGGTGCCCGTGGGCATAGGCATCTCGCTGGCCATGACGGACGAAGCCCTGTCCGAGGCCATCGAGCCTGGAACGCCCGGGCCCCGGGCGCGCCTCAAGCTCGTTTTCCGCCTCCGTGAAGCCGGTCTGCCCTGCGGTGTTATGGCCATGCCCATCCTGCCGTGGCTTTCGGACAGCGATGAGGCACTCGACGCGCTGTTCGCGTCCCTGGCGGCGGCGGGCGCAACCGGCGTCACGGCCGGGGCCCTGTACCTCAAGCCCGGGACAAGGGAGTGGTTCATGAAGTGGATTGCTGCCAACCATCCCGGGCTGGCGGGCCGCTACCGGCGGCTCTACGGGACAGGTTCGTACGCGTCCAAGGAGTACCGCTCGTGGCTCGCGGGCAAAGTCCGGTACTTCAAAGCCCGCCACGGGTTTACCAACACGTCCGGCTTCAGCCACAGGGACCTCGAGGACGATCCCCGCGGCGAGGAAGCCGAATATCCCGCCGGCATCGTCCCCCAGGCGGCAGCGCCCGGCCAGGCACTGACCGGAAAAAAGGCAGCCTCCGAGGGGCAGGCAACGCTCTTCTAGGACCGTGCGCCTGCTGCCCTGACGGCGACGGCACCGAGCAGGGCCCGGACTATCGGGAAGTCCGCGGGAATCCACGGCAGGCCCAGGACGCCGCTGTGGTCCTCCAGCGCCACCCACCGGAGTTCATCGTGGTCCTCGAGTGCTTTCGGCTCCCCGTGGGCAATTTCCGCGAACCACACCCGCATGCTGGCCCGGTGGTTCAGCGGCCAGCCGCCCGGAACCTGCGCCGGGAGCTCAGCGCCGAGCCGGACGGCGATCCCCAACTCCTCAAGCAGTTCGCGGGCCAGCGCCGCCTCCGGCTCCTCGCCGGGCTCCACTTTTCCACCGGGGAACTCCCAGAGTCCTGCCAGCTGCTCCGGAGCGCTGCGCCGCGCCACCAGCAGCATGGAGGGTTCCGCCAGGCTGTCCACGACGGCTCCGCCTACCACCTGTATCTGTCCGTTCACCGCCCCATTCTATGGGGGACAATGAATAGACCAGCTGCAAATTTCCTCCCACACCGGGAATACGGGTTCCCCTTTCCGGGTTATTTGCAGGGTCCGGACTTCATCAGCCCCACTGCCGTGGCATTGGTCCACCACCACTTTCCTCCTTCGAAAAGCAGGCTTATGAGCAGCGTCCTCCAAACGTCCACGGCAGCCCCCGCCCGATCCACCAACCTGGCGATGGCCATCCTCGCCCTGGCCATGGGCGGGGTGGGCATCGGGGTTACCGAATTCACCATGATGGGCCTGCTGCCGGAGGTCGAACAGGGCCTTGGGGTTTCCACGCCCGAGGCAGGCCACCTCATCTCCGCCTATGCCCTGGGGGTGGTGGTGGGAGCCCCGCTGCTGGCCGCGGTGGGCGCGAAGCTCCCCCGCAAGCACCTGGCGCTCGGACTGATGGTGTTCTTCACGGTGGCCAACCTGGCGTCCTTCCTCGCCCCGGATTACGGAACAATGCTGGTGTCGCGCTTCGCCGCCGGGCTGCCGCACGGCGCATTCTTCGGGGTCGCAGCAGTCATCGCGGCCTCCCTGGTTCCGCCCACGCGTCGGGGCTGGGCCATCTCAATGGTGATGGCCGGCCTGAGCATTTCCAACGTGGTGGGAGTTCCGTTTGCCACCTGGATGGGCCAGACCTACGGCTGGCGGCTGCTGTTTATCCTGGTGGGACTGATCGGCCTGCTGACCGTTGGCCTGGTATGGAAATTCGTCCCGTTCCACGAAGCCCACCCGGATGCAAGCATCCGGCGCGAACTGGGCGCGCTCAAACGCCTTCAGGTGTGGCTGGCCATTCTGATCGGCATTGTCGGTTTTGGCGGCTTCTTTGCCACCTACACCTACATCGCCCACACCATGACCATGGTGGCCGGCATCCCGTCCTCGCTGATTCCCCTGGTGGTGGCCCTGTATGGGCTGGGAATGGTGGCCGGCAACATCGTGGGCGGCCGGATTGCGGACAGGTCCGTGATGGGCACCCTCTACAAGGTGTTGCCCGGCATCGCCGTTGCCCTGGTGGTGTACGCCGTGGCCGTCCAGTGGCCGTGGTCCGCCTTTGTCATGGTGTTCGTAGTGGGCGCTTCCGGGTCCATGCTGATCCCCGCACTGCAGACCCGGCTCCTTGACGCGTCCCCCGATGCCCCCTCCCTGGCGTCATCGCTGAACCATGCTGCGCTGAACGTCGCCAACGCCCTCGGGGCATTCCTGGGCGGACTGGTGATCGCCCTGGGCTGGGGCTACACAGCCCCCGCCCTGGTAGGCGCCGTCCTCGCCCTGCTGGGGCTCGGCGTCGCGATCACCAGCGGACTGCTGGAGCGGAAGAGGCCGCTGGCGGCCTGATCCGTGGAGTGCTGATTCGTTCGCGGCCCGGCACCCGGCGGCCTTCCCGCAGGCCTGACGGGCAAACTGCCTGCAGGCCTGCTGACTTTAGGGGACCCGTATGTTAGCTTGAGCCACATCGGGACCATGAGATCCCGGTCACTATAAGGAGGAGACATGGGTTTTCTTGCTTGGATTATTCTGGGCCTCATCGTAGGGGCCATTGTTAAGGCTGTTATGCCCGGACGGGTTGGCGGCGGCTGGGTAACCAGCCTGGTGCTGGGTGTCGTGGGCGCCATCGTCGGCGGCTGGATCGGAAGCCTCCTGTTCAACAGGGGCGATCTTGCCTTCTTCGACCTCGGCACCTGGATTCTCGCTATCGTCGGCGGCCTGGTTGTGGCCGGCATCTATGGAGCTATCACCGGTCGCGGCAAGGCCACCCGCGCACCCTGATCCGCTCCCGGGAAGAACATCAACAAGCAAGGGCTCCGGTGAACCGGAGCCCTTATATGTTTAATCCCGCCTGCCTGCTGAGGTGCGCACTGCCTGATGCGCAGGCAGCCGCGGCGTCCAGATCCTAGGCGGTTACCGGGACCGGAAGGTGCTGGGAACGCGCGCTGGCATAGAGGCAGACCGTGGCGGCTGTCCCCAGGTTGAGGCTTTCCGCGGAACCATACACCGGCACGGCTACCCGGTGGTCCGCCAGCGCGAGCTCCTCCGGGGACAGGCCCTGGGCCTCGTTGCCGAACAGCCAGGCCGTGGGCCGCTCCAGTGCGTACTCGGATTCCGGCCCGTCTCCGGTCAACCGGCGCCGGGCGTTCTCGTCCTGGAGGGTGTCGAGGTTGAGGGTCCCATAGCCGTCCGCCGCCAGGACGCCGATCCCCCTGGCACGGCAGGCGGCCGCAAGTTCGTCAATGTCCGCTCCCAGCACCACAGGTAGGTGGAAAAGCGAACCGGCCGTGGACCTGACGGCCTTGGGGTTGTAGATGTCAACGCTGGACGCCGTGAGGACCACGGCGTCGGCTCCTGCTGAATCCGCCGCGCGGAGGACCGTTCCGGCGTTGCCGGGGTCCCGGACCTGGCAGAGCACGGCAACCAGGCGGGGGCCGGCGTCGAGCACTTCCTGCAGCGTTACGTCAAGGAAACGGCAGACGGCGATGATCCCCTGCGGGTTGACGGTGTCCGCCATGGCAGCCAGGACCTCGTCGGTGGCCAGGCGGGCATTGACTCCCTGGGACAGTTCCTCGAACTCCGGGTGCCGGTCCAGGCAGCTCTCACTGGCGAACACTTCGGTGACCACGCCTGGCTGGCCCGCGGCAAGGCGCTGCTGATGGAGCCTGAGCGCTTCCCGCACTGCCTGCGGCCCCTCGGCAAGGAATTGTCCACGCTTTAAACGGGCCGGGCGCCCGGCAAGCTTTGCCACATCCCTGACCCGATCAGCTCGGGGATTGGACAGTGGAAAATCTTGCGGGCGCCCGGTTTCGTTCATATAAGAACTTTAGTGGCTGCTGCCACCGGTTCTTGAACTGTCCCTGACGGGGAACAGCCGTTTGCTAGGCGACAGCCTTCTTGGCGGAGGTGTCGGCAGGCAGGGAATCCTTGGCAACCTTGACCAGCGCTGCGAAAGCGTTGGCGTCGGAAACGGCCAGCTCGGCCAGCATGCGGCGGTCAACCTCAACCTCAGCGGCCTTCAGGCCCTGGATCAGGCGGTTGTAGGTGAGTCCGTTGGCGCGGGACGCAGCGTTGATGCGCTGGATCCACAGGCGGCGGAAGTCGCCCTTCTTCTTCTTGCGGTCGCCGTAGCTGTACACAAACGAGTGCAGCAGCTGCTCTTTGGCCTTGCGGTACAGGCGTGAACGCTGTCCACGGTAGCCCTTTGCGCGTTCAAGGATAACCCGGCGCTTCTTGTGGGCGTTGACCGCCCTCTTCACACGTGCCACGTGCGTACTCCTTCGAAAATTCTGCTCCCAAGCATCTACTGCCGGTATTCCCGGCGGCCTGAGAAGGCTTTTTGGTAGGTGACTTACACCAGGTGGTGGTCAGTCAAAGAACTTGGAAACTAGATGCCGAGCATCTTCCGGATGACCTTGGCGTCGCCCTTGAAGACGATCTTGTCGCCGGCGAGGCGGCGGGTCAGCCTGGAGGACTTGTGCTCGAGGTAGTGGCGGCGGTTGGCCTGCTGGCGGCGCAGCTTGCCGCTGCCGGTCAGCTTGAAGCGCTTCTTGGCACCACTGTGGGTCTTCATCTTCGGCATGGGAACCGATCTCCTTACGTTCCGCAGGCTGGGCCTGCAGCTCTATCGCGCAGCTGCCCCTCAGGGCGGCGTGCTGGTTGCTGACTGCCGGAGGGCGACCTCCGGCAGCTGTGGACTAAGTGGTCTTCTTGCCGGCCGGCTTTGGCGCTGCCTTGGGGGCGGGCCGTGCGGCAGGCTTCGGCGCAGCGGGCCTGGCCACCGGCTTCGGCGGAGCAGGCACTGCTGCCGGCTTCGGCGCGGCGGCCGGAGCAGCTGCAGCGGGCTTCTCCGCTGCGGCCTTCGGTGCCGGTGCCGCCTTGGGCTCTGCTGCCTTGGGAGCAGCAGCCGCCTTGGGAGCGGCAGCCTTCGGGGCCTCCTGCTTCGGGGCTTCAGCCTTGGGTGCTTCCTGCTTCGGCGCCTCGGCGGCCTTGGCGGGGGCTTCGGCTGCAGCGGGCTCGACGACGGCGGCCGGCTCCTGCGCAGGTGCCTCGGCTGTTGCCTCAGGTTCGGTCGAGACGGTGAATCCCTCAGGCAGCAGGTCGGCCAGTGACTGCGTCATGGGTGCCTGGTCGTCGCCGGAGGTGTCAACGCGGCCGGAAGCCTTGGCTTCGTTCTGCGCTTTTGCCTCGGCACGCTGCGTAGCGCGGCGGGCTTCGGCCTTGGCCTCTGCCTTGTTCTTCAGCGGACCAACCACCATGACCATGTTTCGGCCGTCGATGCGGGGGCTGGACTCAACAACGCCAACTTCCGCAACGTCGTCGGCGAAGCGCTGGAGCAGGCGGATGCCCATTTCCGGACGCTGCTGCTCGCGGCCACGGAACTGGATCATGGCCTTGACCTTGTCCCCGGCGCCGAGGAAGCGCAGTGCGTGCCCGCGCTTGGTCTCGTAGTCGTGGGTGTCGATCTTCAGGCGGAAGCGGATTTCCTTCAGAACGGTGTTCGTCTGGTTCTTCCGTGCTTCACGTGCCTTAACCGCGGCCTCGTACTTGTACTTGCCGAAGTCCATCAGCTTGCACACCGGAGGCTTCGCCTGAGGTGCAACTTCAACGAGATCAAGGTCGGACTCGGCAGCCAGACGCAGGGCATCCTCAATACGGACGATTCCTACCTGTTCACCTGCAGGGCCGACCAGCCGCACCTCGGGGACGCGGATACGCTCATTGATTCTTGGCTCGCTAATGTTAAAGCTCCTGTTTTTGTTGTGGAATCCGGCAAATAGAGAAGGCCCCCAATTGCCGGAGCAATCGAAGGCCTCTGAAAGATCGGATGCAGGTCCCGCGAAGGGACTGCGCACACAGGTCCGGCTCATGCCGGCTCCATGCCCAACCAGGTACCCGGCAACCTTGCGTTCCTGAATATAGGAACAGCGGCTGGCGCGGGTGGGAGAGAACTCCGCTTGCAAACTGCATGCCATCTTACAGAAAAAATTCCCGTCAACGCTGTGCAGCGCCGGTGGGAACCTTGATCGTTTGGGACAATCTCTGAAATAACGACATCCAGTCGGTCTGTGTCAAGCTTACCAGTATGAGCACCCCAGACAGTAATTCATACGTTTTCGAGCCTGCGGCGGATGAGGCAGGTGCCGCCGGCGACGTCTCGCAGCAGATCCGCGACATTTCCGAAGTGCCGGCGATCGAGGTCATCACCACAGCCGCCGTCCACCTGATGAGCGCAGCCGCGGTAAAGCTGGGGCTGGCGGCCGAGGACAACGCCGAGGAGCTGAAGGACCTGGACGAGGCCCGGAAACTGATCACCGCCCTGGCCGGCCTGGTGACTGCCGCCGCCCCGGAGATCGGATCCCAGCACGCCGGACCCCTGCGTGACGGACTGCGTTCGCTGCAGCTGGCATTCCGCGAAGAGTCTTTGATCCCCGATGCCCCGGGCAAGGGCCCGGGCGAGAAGTACACCGGGGCAGTGAACTAGGGATAAACCAGCCCAAGCAGTTGACGACGGCGGGACGGCCTTCACAGGTCGTCCCGCCGTCGCGCTTTTAATGGAGTTCTTGTCCAGCTATGCAGACTTCAGCGCCTCGGAAGCCTGCGTATCCGGACAAAAACCCGGCCTACTGGGCTGGGGATTTGCCCCGGCGGCGCTGCTGGAGGATAAGGCCTGCGAAGCAGAGTACGACGCCGGCAGCACCCACCGAGACGAAGCCTCCGGACGGCCCCGTCACGTCGATGAAGACACCCGCAAGCGGTGCACCCAAAGCCACGCCGCCGGTCAGTGCCGAGCCGTACCAGCCCATGGCCTCCCCGCGGCGTTCCTCGGCCACCAGGTCCGCAACTTTTTCCGACGCGGACGACAATACGGGTGCGCAAAGAAGTCCCGGCAGGATCGCGGTGAACGCCAGCGACCACGTATCGTGCGCGAAACCCATTGGGATTGTCAGCGCAGCCATTCCGAGCAGCAGGAGGATCGGCGAGACCGGGCGGTGCATGGCCCCGTATACCAGGCCCCCCACCACGGACGCGGCGCACCAGAAGAGGAAGACGATGCCGATTTCTGCCTGGCGTCCCCCGGTTTCCAGGGCGGCGACGATGCCAACGTCGGTTCCGCTCAGCACCATGCCCGCTCCCGCCGCCACGGCGAAGACGGCCGCCACGGTGGCGGTGAACCAGGCGAAGTTGTGGGCCACCTTGCTGCGCAGGCCCGGTCCGCGGTGCGTTGCGCCCGCAGGCACCAGTTCTGCCGCCGCCTCCTGCAGGTGGGCAGGGGCGGCGGACACCACGGCGGCCTCGGCGGCGTGGCGTTCATCGGCACTGCATTCCTCATCCTGCGCAGGGCTCCGGGTGGGCGGGTTGAACCACATGAGGAACAGCCCGGCCAGCGAGGTGGAAACTCCCACGATGGTGAGGCCAAGCACCGTAAAGCCGCTGGTAGCAACGATGGCGCCTGCAGCGGGACCGATCATGAACACCACCTCAGTGGTGATCGCATCGAGGGCGAAGGCCGTACGGCGCTGGTCGCCGTCGGCCAGCACACCCAGGGACTGGCGCACCACGCTGAAAATGGGAAGCGTGAGCAGGCCGCCCACAAACACCAGCGGAAGGAGCCACTGGTAGGACACGTGCGGGACAACCGACCAGATGACCGCTTCCGAGATGACGGAGGGGATGAGTGCTGTCCGGAGGCCCACGGTGTCAACCCGCCTCCCGCGCCATGGTGCGCCGACCGCAATGCCGATGGTCATGACGGCCGCGGCAGCGCCAGCGGCGGCGTACCCCTGGTCCAGGCTGAGGACGATGTGCAGGGTCAGCAGCACTCCGGCAGCGGAGTGGGGAATGCGGGCAACCATGCCCACCAGCAACAGCCGGCGGATAGGCCGTACGGCAAGCAACTCCCGGTAGAGAGCGAAATTCACGGAGTGATCCTTAAGTCCTGCCGCAGTGGCCGGGGATCACCCCGCTGGCTGCCGGCTAGTGGTCTGCACGCCTCAACTTGATGTCGATCGAGTCGACGCGCTCCCCAAACAATACATTCCGAGACCATTCGGCCTGGAGTCCGCCCACCAGCTCCTGGACCCCCGCGGCATCCAGCCCGTCCTCCAGGTAAAGCACCACCTGCAGTTCCGGCCCGGCGCCGCCGCCTGCCGCCACGGTCCCGTCGGCGGCACGGGCGGCCACTCCCCTGCCCTGCACCAGTTCGAGGTTCCGGACAGCGGGAAAAACGGCCGCCGCCCTGCCCATCTCGGCAGCGAGTTCCTGGTCCTTGTAGGACGGGGTCCACTGCTGCTGCTGGGCCAGCGCCCACACGGCAGGCCGCCGCACCACGAAGGTGAAGGCAGAGCCCGGATCAAGGACCAGCAGTTCTGCGCCTTCGGCGACGGCCGAGAGCGCGGCGCGTGCGGCGTACACGGCAACGGGCCTGGCTCCGGGATGCCAGGCGGCCAGGGCCGCCGTGGAGGTGAAGGCTGGCATTGCGGTCCTGCCGTCGGCGGCTTTGAGCGTGACCAGCGCCATGTCGGCCTGCTTGTCGGCCTGCAGGCCGTCCTGGCCTTCCGCTTCCTCCGCGAGCTGGGCAACAATCGGGATGAACACCCGTGCGGTGGCCAGCGAGGCGACGACGGCCGCCTCGTCCCCGGTTCCGCCCAGGAGTGCGGCTATGGCGGCGAGATAGGCACCGCTGGCCGTCCCGTCGTCGTTCTCGAAGTTGTGGATCCTGGCGTCGTCGCCGGCCAGGCTCCGGCCTGCCCAGGGCTGGCCCGCGGAGTCCGTGGCACCGCCGGCACCTGCCAGCGCCGCAGCGATGTGCCCCGGCAGCTGGCGGGCTGACGGAGTCCCTGATTCATTGCTGGCCATGCCGGTGTGCGCCCTTAGCGGCGGCCGGCGACGTCGAGGGCTTCGGGCAGCGTAAAGGCGCCCGCGTAGAGGGCCTTGCCCACGATGGCACCTTCAACGCCCAGGGGCACCAGGGAGCGGAGGACCTTGAGGTCGTCGAGGCTGGAGATGCCGCCGGAAGCCACTACGGGCTTGCCCGTTTTCTCCACCATCTGGCGGAGGAGTTCCACGTTGGGCCCCTGCAGGGTTCCGTCCTTCGTCACGTCCGTGACTACATAGCGGCTGCAGCCGGCTTCCTCAAGGCGGCCCAGGACCTCCCAGAGGTCTCCGCCTTCCTTCGTCCAGCCGCGGCCGGCCAGCGTGGTTCCGCGGACGTCGAGCCCGACGGCGATTTTGTCACCAAAGCGCTCGATGGCCCGGCGGGTCCATTCGGGGTTTTCCAGCGCGGCGGTTCCCAGGTTCACGCGGGCAACGCCGAGGTTCAGTGCCGCTTCGAGCGTTTCATCGTCACGCAGCCCGCCGGACAGTTCCACCTTGATGTCCAGCCTGCCCACCACTTCGCGGAGCAGCTCCGCGTTTGAGCCGCGGCCGAAGGCTGCATCCAGGTCCACCAGATGGACCCATTCAGCTCCCTGCTGCTGCCAGTTCAGCGCCGCTTCGAGCGGCGTCCCGTAACTGGTCTCACTGCCCGCTTCCCCCTGCACCAGCCGGACGGCCTGGCCGTTGACGACGTCGACGGCGGGCAGCAGTTCGAGAACGGGAAGGTCAGTTGCAGTGGTCATGGTGAATCCTCAGGGTGGGGGCAGGATGGCCTGCCGCGGTCAGTTGCCCGGCAGCGTCAGCAGATAGGCGGCGAGCAGCGACATGCCCGCAAGAACATAAAACGAAATCTGGGTCCAGAGCGGCTTGTGCTGCTGCCTGAAGGAAAGGGCACCGCCGACGAGCACGCCGGCAAGCCCCATCAGGAGAACGGACCACATCTAAGCGGTGCCGCTTTCCGGCGCCGGCGTCCCGCCGTTGGCCGGGTTGCTGCCGGACGGGGTGTCGGCGGCTGTGCTGCCTTCGGCGTGGTGGGTGTTGTTAGCGTGGCCGCCGGCAGCGGGCCTGCGCAGCGCTTCCACCCAGTTGTGGAGCAGGCGCGCCCCCGCATCACCGGATTTCTCCGGGTGGAACTGGGTAGCGCAGAGCGGGCCGTTCTCGACGGCGGCAATGAACGGGGCGCCGTGCTCGGACCACGTCACCAGGGGCGCTGCCATCCGTGGCTGGATGACATCGAAGTTCCATTCCTGGACGCCATAGGAGTGCACGAAGTAGAACCGCTCGTTTTCGACGCCGGCAAACAGCTTCGAGCCTTCGGGCACCTTGACGGTGTTCCAGCCCATGTGCGGCACGACGTCGGCCGGCAGGAGTTCCACCTTGCCGGGCCATTCACCCATGCCTTCAGCTTCGGTGCCATGTTCAACTCCGGCCTCAAAGAGAACCTGGAGGCCGACGCAGATACCCAGGACCGGCCGCCCGCCGGCCACCCGCCTGCCGATGAGGCGGATGCCGTCCACGGCTTTGAGCTCACGCATCACGGTTTCGAACGCTCCGACTCCGGGGACCACCAGGCCATCGGCGTTCAGGACGTCCTCGGGCTTTGAGCTCAGGATGACTTCCGCACCGGCCCGTTCCAGCGCCCGCACGGCGGACCGGACGTTTCCGGAGCCATAATCCAGGACGGTGACGGTGGGCTTGCCCTCGGGCGAGGGCAGCTTCCGGGAGGCCGAGGGATCGACGATGGCACCATCCCGCAGGACCTGGCCGCTCACAGCGCACCCTTGGTAGAGGGGATCCCCTCAACGCGGGGATCCGGTTCCACAGCAGCACGGAGCGCCCGCGCGAACGCCTTGAACTGGGCCTCGACGATGTGGTGCGGATCGCGGCCTGCGATGACGTTCATGTGCAGGCAGATGCCCGCGTGCAGGGTGATGGCCTCGAAGACGTGGCGGGTGAGGGATCCGGTGAAGTGGCCACCGATCAGGTGGTATTCCTGGCCCGCGGGCTCGCCGCCGTGCACCAGGTAGGGGCGCCCGGAAACGTCGACGACTGCGTGGGCAAGCGCCTCGTCAAGGGGAACGGTAGCCTCTCCGAACCGGCGGATGCCGGCTTTGTTCCCCAGTGCGGTGCGCAGCACCTCTCCGAAGGTGATGGCGACGTCCTCCACGGTGTGGTGGACGTCGATGTGGATGTCGCCCGTGGCTTTGACGGTCATGTCGATCAGCGAGTGCTTGCACAGCGCCGTGAGCATGTGGTCGTAGAACGGTACCGACGTGTCGATGTCCGAGGTGCCGGTGCCGTCCAGATTGATTTCCACGAGCACGGACGACTCACTGGTGGCACGTTCCATGCGCGCAGTGCGGGCCGCAGCCACGTTCGATCCGGTGGTACTCATGCGTTGGGTCCTTTTGGGCAGAAGGGGCGGTTCAGGGCGTCCAGCGCCGCTGCTTCCAGTCTAGGCGGGAAGCGTGGCCTGGCTTGCAAGGATGCTTTCCAGGGATGTGAGGAAGGCTGTGGTTTCGGTCTCAGTTCCGGCCGTGACGCGGAGATGGCCTGGGATCCCGACGTCCCGGATCAGCACCCCGGCCTCCAGCAGTTCCTGCCAGACCCGGTGCGGGTTCTCAAGTCCGCCGAAAAAGACGTAGTTGGAGTCGGACGCCGCCGGCTTGAGGCCCATGCGCGTCAGCTCCGACACGATGCGGTCCCGCTGCTTTTTGATGTCTTCCACATCCGCCATCAGCGCCTCGCGGTGCCGGAGGGCGGCCAGCGCGGTGGCCTGCGTGATGGCGGAGAGGTGGTACGGCAGCCGGACCAGGCGCAGCGCATCGGCGACTTCGGGTGCTGCAGCCATGTAGCCCAGGCGTGCCCCCGCCAGCGCGAAGGCCTTGCTCATGGTCCTGGACACGATCAACCGCTCCCGGCCGGGCAGCAACGTCAGCGCGCTGGGCGTCCCGTCGTGGGCGAACTCATGGTAGGCCTCATCCACAATGACGATGGTCTGGCTTGCTTCACCGGCCTCGTAGACGGCCTCCACGACGTCCAGCCCCAGCCCCGTCCCCGTGGGGTTGTTGGGGGAACAGAGGAAGACGATGTTGGGCTGCAGTTCCTTGACCTGCCGCGCTGCGGATTCAGCGCTGAGGCCGTAGCCTTCGGCGCGCTCACCGACGATGTATTCGGTGTCCGTTCCACTGGCCAGCAGCGGGTACATGGAGTACGTGGGCGGAAAGCCGAGCGCTGTGCGTCCGGGGCCGCCGAAGGCCTGGAGGATTTGCTGGAGCACCTCGTTGGAGCCGTTCGCGGCCCAGAGGTTGGTCTCGTCCAATCCGTGGCCGAGGTATTCCGCCAGCGCTTTCCGCAGTTCCGTGAACTCGCGGTCCGGGTAGCGGTTGAGCCCGGCGGCGGCCTCGGACACCGCCGCGCTGATGGCGGCCCGCACGTCCGCCGGAACACCATGGGTGTTCTCGTTGACGTTGAGAAGGATTGGGACGTCCAGCTGCGGCGCACCGTAAGGGGTAAGCCCGCGGAGGTTGCTGCGGAGGGGAAGCCGGTTCAGGCGTTCTAGCTGGTCATTCACCTGAACAGTTTAGTGCCCGTGCCGGGTGCCGGAAAATGTGACGGCATCCTGTTCGCCCTCGGCATGTGCCGGATCAGCCGGCGGGGACGAACAGCTGCTGCCCGGGGAAGACCGCACCTGCGGACAGGTTGTTCAGCTGCACGATGTCCGCCACAACATCGCGTGCGTCGCGCTCCGGCGCAACGGTGGCCGCGATGCCCCACAGTGACTGGCCGGGCTGGACCGTCACGGTGACCGCGGACGTTGTCTCAAGGTCCGCAGCAGAGTCGGAGGCTTTCGCCGGGGAGTTGAAGAAGCCTGCCAGTGAGAGCAGCAGGGCGGCCAGGAGCACCAGGGGAATCCCGATCAGCACGATGCGGCCGCGGCGGGTCAACCGCAGGGGCGGAAGGGCTGCCGGCCGTTCCGGCTGCCGCTCTTCAGGCCGGGAGAGAAGTTGCCGCACTGAGAGCAGCTGTGGACGTGAACCCCGCGAAACAGATGTAGCTGACATGAACTGAGCCCTCCTGGACCATACTGTGCTGCCCGGATGTTCTGCTCCGCGCCCCTCTGGGGGCTTCCCGGTGCCATCTTCGAATGGCCGAGGTTCGCAGTAGAACATATATTCGAACTTTGCTTTCTCTGTTTTAGCACCTATCAACGAACATTGTCGAGACTCGCTAGAACAAATGTTTGAAAAAGCAGTGTGGCTGGCCTAGTTTTGAACGAAAGAACAACCACCCGGACAGTCGATCAGCAGGGTCTGACATTATGGGGCGGGATCCTCCAGGGCCTGGCCGTGGAGGGGCCGGCGGACACCGAAAGGCATTGGCGAATATGGCAGCAGCAGCCGCCGGGGGCAGGGCAACCGCGCAACCGAAGAGGACCGCCAAGGGCCTGACGCCACGGCAGAAAAAAATCCTCGAAACCATCCAGCGCTCCGTCAATGAGAACGGTTACCCCCCGTCCATGCGGGAGATCGGTGACACGGTGGGGCTGGCCAGCCTTTCAAGTGTCACGCACCAGCTGGCCCAGCTGGAGAAACTCGGCTACCTCCGCCGTGACCCGAAGCGTCCGCGCGCCATGGAAGTCCTCATGCCCCTGACCCTGGACGGCGGTGCGGCCAAGCCAAGCAGCCAGCCATCAGCCGGACTTCCAGCCGGCGGTGCCACCGTCACGGAGCTGCCTACGGCCCTGGACACCGCGATGGTCCCGCTCGTTGGCCGCATCGCTGCTGGTGGTCCCATCCTTGCCGACCAGCAGGTGGAGGACGTTATGCCGCTCCCCCGGCAGCTGGTGGGCCAGGGCGAACTGTTCATGCTCAAGGTGGCCGGCGATTCGATGGTGGACGCAGCCATCTGTGATGGCGACTGGGTGGTGGTCCGCCGCCAGGCGGACGCGGCCAACGGGGACATCGTCGCTGCCCTCCTTGATGACGAGGCCACTGTGAAGACGTTCCGGCAGCGTGACGGCCACACCTGGCTGCTCCCCCAGAACACCCAGTACGAGCCCATCCTCGGGGACCACGCCACCATCATGGGCAAGGTCGTGTCGGTGCTCCGCTCGCTGTAGCCGCCCGCTCCTGGCCCCAGGCAGGGCCAGCCCACAACACAGTCAGCCCGAGGCACATTCGGCCGTGCGCAGCGCTGGCCGGATCCACCTTGGGCAGATCCGGCCCTGCGCAGTGCGGGCTTCCCGGAGCCCCGGCATGTGAAGGGACGTCAGGCGTTCTCCCCGGCCAGCCTCTCCAAGGCGGCGATTGCCGTCTTCCGGTCCGTTGTGGACCAGAACGGCGGCAGCGCTCCCCGGAGGAACCCGGCGTAGCGCTCGGTGGCGAGCCTGGAGTCAAGTACTGCCACCACCCCCTTGTCCCCGGTAGAGCGGATCAGGCGGCCTGCGCCCTGGGCAAGCCGGATGGCGGCATGGGTGGCCGAAACTGACATAAAGCCGTTTCCGCCGGCCTGCGCCACGGCGCGGGAGCGCGCCGTCATGAGGGGATCGTCCGGCCGCGGAAAGGGAATCCGGTCTATCACCACAAGCCGGCATGAACCGCCCGGAACGTCCACGCCCTGCCACAGGGACATGGTTCCGAAAAGGCAGGTGTCGGGCTCGTCGGCGAACTGCTTCACCAGTGCGGTCATGGTGGAGTCACCCTGGCAGAGGACCGTCATGTCCAGCTTTGGGCGCAGGGCCTCGGCGGCTTCCTCTGCGGCGCGCCGGGAAGAAAACAGGCACAGTGCGCCCCCGCCGGAAGCGCGGATCAGGGACTCGAGCTCGTCCAGCGCTTCCGGGGATGCGCCCCTGCCGGGCTTCGGCAGGTGCCCGGCCACATAGAGGATGCCCTGTTTGGGGTAGTCGAACGGCGAGCCCACGTCCACGCCCTTCCAGCGGGGAGCACCCTCACCCACCAGGCCCAGTCCGCCGGCGGCAGGTTCAAAGGCTGAACCGATGGCCAGCGTGGCGGAGGTCAGCACAACGGTGTGTCCGGCGAACAGGCCTTCCCGCAGCCGCCCGGCCACTGAGAGGGGTGCGATGTTGATCAACGCCGGCGCTGTGTCATCCGGCGGGGAGAACCCCTGTGCGGGGTCAAAGGAGCTGGCGCGGGAAAACCACACGACTTCGCGGTTCTCCCGGGCAGCGAGAAGCCGTTCGCAAAGTTCCAGGATGAGCATCAGGCGGGACCGCGCAAGCTGCCGGCCGCCGTCAGGCGTCGTAGTGCTGTCGCCCTTCGAATCCGAGAGGGCGGCCCGGCAGGCGTCGCGCAACTGGTCCACGCAATCAAGCTGTTCGTCATTCAGTCCGTTGGGCAGCAGTCCGTTCGGTACGCCGGCAAGGGCGAGCTCCAGGTTGGCGGCCGCGGCGTTGAGGGCGTCAACGGTGATGGCGGTGTGCTTGCGGGCACCGGCGGCCGCGGCGTGCACCATGGCCACCGAGAGCTGGCCGGACACTGCACCGGTAACCCTGTCCTGGAGTTCGTGCGCCTCGTCCACCACCACCACGTCATACTCGGGCAGGACCGCCAGCCCCTCAAAGGCGCTGACTGCAAGCATGGCGTGGTTCGTGACCACAACGTCGGCCTCGGCAGCGTCCTGGCGGGCAAGTTCGCTGAAGCACTCTGCTGCCATGGGGCACTTTTGGGCGCCCAGGCATTCCATGGACGTCACGGACACCTGGCGCCAAGCCCGGTCCGTGACACCCGGCAGGAGCTCGTCCCGGTCACCCGTGGCGGTCTTCTCCGCCCACTCCCGCAGCCGCACCACTTCCTTGCCGAGCTGGGACGAGGGGCCGCCCACGGCTGCCGCGAAGTGCGGGACGCTGGTGTCCTCGCCCAGGCTGAACAGCTGGCCTTCCGACGGTTCCTCGCTCGGGAAGCCGCCTTCCAGCTTGTGCCTGCAAACATAGTTGGACCGCCCCTTGACCAGGGCCACTTTGACAGGCCGGTCCAGGGCAGGAGTTATGGCCTTGAGCAGCCGGGGCAGGTCCCGGCCCACGATCTGGGTCTGAAGAGCAAGCGTGGCGGTGGACACGAGCGCAGGCTTGTTGCTTTCCAGGGCGTGCGCAATGAGGGGTATCAGGTAGGCCAGTGACTTTCCGGTGCCCGTGCCTGCCTGGACCAGGAGGTGGTCCCCCGTTCCCAGCGCACGGGCCACCTGCCTGGCCATCTCATGCTGGCCGGCACGGCTTTGCCCGCCCATGCCGGCAACGGCCCGGTCGAGCAGTTCGATCACGAACTGCTCGCCGGCCGCTTCCGTGGCTTCCGGCGCCACGAGGTCAGTCATTGCTGACGAAGGGTTCCAGTTCGGCCGCAAAGCCTTCACGGACCATCACCACGGCCCGCGTGCCTTGCTCCACGTGGTCCACGCTGATGATCTCGGCGTCGGACTCGTGGAGTTTGCTGACCAGGTCTCCGCGGTCGTACGGGATGAGCAGCTCCAGCTTGACGCTTGGCCTGGGAATGGCGTCGCTGATGGCCTTCAGCAGCTCCGCGATGCCCTGCCCCGTGCGGGCGGACACCACCACATGCCGCGGCTCGCGCTGCCTGAGCCGTTCCACCACAAAGGGGTCAGCGGCGTCGGCCTTGTTGAGCACGATGATTTCGGGCACCTTGCGGGCATCCACTTCGCTGAAGACCTTGCGGACGGCAGCGATCTGACCCTCAGGGTCAGGGTGCGAAACGTCCACCACGTGGAGGATCAGGTCTGCGTCGGCAACTTCCTCCAGCGTGGAGCGGAACGCCTCCACCAGTTGCGTGGGCAGGGACCGGACGAAGCCCACGGTGTCCGCGAGCGTGTATCCCAGTCCGTCCGCGGTTTCCGCCTTGCGGACAGTCGGGTCCAGGGTGGCGAACAAAGCGTTCTCCACCAGGACGCCGGCGTCGGTCAGGCGGTTGAGCAGCGAGGACTTGCCCGCGTTGGTGTAGCCGGCGATCGCCACGGACGGCACGGCATTACGACGGCGGTTGGCCCGCTTGGTCTCGCGGGCCGGCTTCATTGCGGCGATCTCCCGCCGCAGCTTGGCCATCCGGGTGCGGATGCGACGGCGGTCCAGCTCGATCTTCGTTTCACCGGGACCGCGCGAGCCCATGCCGGCGGCGGCACCGCCCACCTGGCCGCCTGCCTGGCGGGACATCGACTCGCCCCAACCACGAAGGCGTGGCAGGAGGTATTCGAGCTGCGCCAGCTCCACCTGGGCTTTGCCCTCGCGGCTCTTGGCGTGCTGGGCGAAGATATCCAGGATCAGGGCTGTCCGGTCGATGACCTTGACCTTGACGATATCCTCCAGGCCTCGGCGCTGGGAGGGTGCAAGCTCGGCATCCACCACCACGGTGTCCGCGCCGGTGGACATCACGATGTCCCGAAGCTCAAGCGCCTTGCCCGAGCCCAGGAATGTCCCCGGGTCCGGCTTGTCCCGGCGCTGGACCAGTCCGTCAAGGACCTCGGAGCCGGCTGTTTCCGCAAGGGCGGCGAGTTCCCGGAGCGAGTTCTCGGCGTCGGCCAGGGTGCCTTCGGACCAGAGCCCTGCCAGGACCACCCGCTCAAGGCGCAGCTGGCGGTACTCGACCTCGGTGACGTCTTCCAGTTCGGTGGACAGTCCTGCGGTACGGCGCAGGGCGCGCCGTTCCTCAAGGTCCTGCTGGTCGCCGTCGTACGTTGAATGTTCTTCGTCAAGGCGGGAAATTGCCTGGGCTTTGCCGAACACTGCCTTTCCGTCGCTGCCCTTCCCGTCGCCGCTTTGCGTGCCGGGGTTCCTGGCAGGTACGTCCTTGGAGAGAATCCGGTCGATGACAGCCTGGATTTCCTCGGGACTCATGTCCTGGGCGGCTGGATCTGATCCGGTGTTGGGCTGGCTGGTCATGGTCTCCTTTGAAGATTCGGCAGTTCCAGAATAGTGCCGATTGCTGGTGGTGGGGGAAGTATTCGCGCTGGGCTGACGGCCTGCGGTCATCCACGCCTCCTGGCATGCTGGGCCGGTGCCGCGGAGGGCAACGCCGGCAGACGTGCCACGTACGGATACGCGGCGGAAGGAAAGCAGCCGGAAACGGCGATAAGTTCAGCGGGAGGCTGACTTTCGAGTGTGGTCCGGCGACCGGAGCAAACGGGATCCGCTTGGTCCGGTGCACGCAGCGGAAGGGTCGAAAGACCGGCGTCGCTGGTGGGACGTGCTGCCGCTGGAGGGCAGGCTTCGGGACGGGCGTGGCCCGTGCCGGTTACTCGAAGATCAGGAACATGCCCTCCAGCGTAGCAGAGCGCCCTGCCCGCGGTTTCCCTTTACGCTGCAAGGGGAACTACTCTGGCCAGTTATGGAGTCCGCACATTATTTCAGCGCAACACCCGCCGGCCCTTTTACCCGCAAGCCCCTGACTGTTGAGCTGGCAGGGGAAACGCGCAGGCTGCAGACTTCCTCCGGCATCTTCAGCCCCGACGGGATCGATAAAGGCACGGCCATCCTGCTTACCGAGGTGCCCGCTCCGGCGCCGCAGGGAAACCTCCTGGACATCGGCTGCGGCTGGGGGCCGATTGCCCTGACCATGGCCCTCAAGGCGCCGTCCGCCCGGGTCTACGCGGTGGACGTCAATGAGCGCTGCATCGCGCTGACAAACGAGAACGCCGCAGCCCTGGGGCTGGCCAACGTGACTGCCAGCACCCCTGACGCGGTGGACCCCGACCTGCGTTTCGACACGATCTGGTCCAATCCGCCCATCCGGATCGGCAAGGACGAACTGCACTCCCTGCTGAAACTCTGGCTGCCCCGCCTGGCTCCGGGCGGAACCGCCTGGCTGGTGGTGCAGAAGAACCTGGGGGCGGACTCGCTGCAGCGGTGGCTTGCAGCTGAGCTGGACGAATCGTTCACCGTCAGCCGGGAAGCCACCTCGAAGTCGTTCCGGATCCTCAAGGTCAGGAAAGCGTCCCGGTTGCCACAATGACTGCCGGCCCGCTGAGCTCGACATGTTCGTGGCCTGCGGGACCAGCGAAGAACTTCACTCCCACGATGCCCCCGGGGACGTGGACCCGCCAGGAGTCCGGGGCTTCCGCCCCAGCCCAGTGGCGGATGGCCACAGCGGCGGCGCAGGCACCCGTTCCGCAGGACTGGGTCTCCCCCACGCCGCGTTCATGCACCCGCATGGTCACGGATCCGACGCCGTCGTGCACCAGCGGCTCGGACGGGACCACGAATTCCACGTTGGTCCCGTTGGCGGGGACGGGGTCCACCACGGGCGCGGTGAACAGCCGCGTTCCGGCAAGTTCGGAAAGCTCGGCAAGGGCAACAACGGTGTGCGGGTTGCCCATGCTGACGGACAGGGCAGGGCGGGGAACTTCCAGGCCTTCGGCGGTCACCAGTGAATCCATGGCCTTGGCCGTAGCTTCCCCGGGGAAGATGAACTCCCACGGCCCCATGTCCACGGCGTAGTCGTCGCCCGTGCGCACCACGGTCTTGATCCCGGCGCGGGTGCCGATGGCCAGGGCGCCGCCGTCGGGCAGTTCGATCAGGCCCTCGGTCCGGAGGAAATGGACAAACACGCGGACGCCGTTGCCGCACATTTCGGACAGCGAGCCATCGCCGTTGCGGTAGTCCATGAACCACTCAGCGTCAGGGTCGGCGGCCAGCAGCTCGCGGCCCTCCGGAAGCAAGCGCGACGGGACCGCCCGGATGAGGCCGTCCCCGCCGATCCCCCGGTGCCGGTCGCACAGGGCGGCCACGGCGTCGGCACTGATGGTGTGGACGCCCTCTGGATCAGCCACCAGGACGAAGTCATTGCCGGTGCCGTGCCCCTTGGAGAAGCGGAGCCCGCTCAGGGTGCGCAAGGCCGGCTCGGTGGTTTCTGCGAGGCTTGTGTCCATGGTTCCAAGGGTACCGGCCGGGCGGTGCAGCGCTAAAAACAGGAGAGCGCCGCCGCTCTGTCCACCAGGGCCGGATCCTGCCAGTCCAGCCAGTGGATGCGCGGATCGGCCCGGAACCAGGTGAGCTGGCGCCGGGCGAACTGCCGGGTGGCCACGATGGTGGCCTCCGCGGCCTCGGGAACGGTCCATTCGCCGTCGATAACCCGCAGGAACTGTGAGTATCCCAGGGCGCGGGGGGCGGTCTTTCCCTGCCGCAGCCCGCGGGCGTCCAGCCGTTGGACTTCGGCGGGCAGGCCGGCGTCAACCATGCGGTGGACGCGTCCGGCGAGCCGGTCCCGAAGCACCTCGCGGTCCACTGCCAGGCCGATCTGGACGGCAGGCTGGAAGTACTCGCGCTGCGGCATGAAGGAGCTGAACGGCCGCCCGGTGAGCTGATGGACTTCCAGGGCCCGGATGATCCGCCGGTCATCCGAGAGCCTGCCGGCGGACACAGGGTCCACCTCCCGCAGCCGCTCCAGCAGCACCGCGGTCCCCTGCGCAGCGAGTTCGGCTTCCAGCCGTTGCCGCACCAGCGGATCAGTCCCCGGGAACTCAAGGACGTCCAGCGCGGCCCGCACGTAGAGGCCGGACCCGCCGGCCAGGATGGCGCGCTTGCCGCGGCCGTGGATGTCCGAGATGAGTTCCCGGGCCTGCTGCTGGAACTGCGACACGCTGGCTTCCTGGGTTACCTCCAGGATGTCCAGCAGGTGGTGGGGAACTCCCCTGCGTTCAGCGTCCGTGATTTTTGCGGTGCCGATGTCCATGCCGCGGTAGAACTGCATGGCGTCGGCGTTGATGACTTCGCCGCCGAGTTCAAGGGCAAGGCTTACGGCGAGGTCTGACTTGCCGGACCCTGTGGGGCCAACGACGGCGATGACAGGCGGTGCGCCCACCGGTCAGCGCGTGCGGACAGGCAAGGAGGGCATGCCCAGCGAAACGCCCTTGCCGCCTGCCCCTGCCCCGGGCGTGGGTGCTCCGCAGGAATCTGCCTGCGACCTGTCCCAGGCGTCGCCGGCCCGGGAACGCCGGAGGCTGTAATCCTCCAGGGCCGGATCGGCGACGAGGTGGAATGCGGCGGCCTCGGTGATGGTCACCGTGACCAGGTCTCCCGGCCGGGGAGCGGGAGCACCCTCAGGAACCGAGAAGTGCACCAGCCGCTGGTCCTGCGAACGGCCGGACAGACGGTGCGTCTCGCCTGCCTTCCGTCCGGACTGCGCCGTCACCATAACCTCAACGCGGCGGCCGAGCTGGAGCCGGTTCTCCTCTGCCGCAATCCGGTCCTGGAGGGCAGTCAGGCGTTCGAACCGTTCCTGGACCACTGCCTTGGGAAGCTGGTCCGGCAGGTCAGCGGCAGGGGTTCCGGGGCGCTTGGAGTACTGGAACGTAAAGGCGGTGGCGAAGCGTGACTTCTCCACGACATCCAGCGTCGCCTGGAAGTCCTCCTCGGTTTCGCCGGGGAATCCCACAATGATGTCGGTGGAGATTGCCGCGTGCGGGATCTTTTCGCGCACTTTGTCCAGGATCCCCAGGAACTTGCTGGACCGGTAGGAACGCCGCATGTCCCGAAGAACCTTGTCCGACCCCGACTGCAGCGGCATGTGCAGCTGCGGCATCACATTGGGGGTCTCGGCCATGGCGTCAATGACGTCGTCGGTGAAAGCGGCTGGGTGTGGGCTTGTGAAGCGGACCCGCTCCAGGCCTTCGATGTCCCCGCAGGCCCGGAGGAGCTTGGAGAATGCCTGGCGGTCGCCGAACTCGACACCGTAGGAGTTGACGTTCTGGCCCAGGAGCGTGACTTCGATGGCGCCGTCGTCCACCAGGGCCTGGATCTCCGCCAGGATGTCTCCCGGCCTGCGGTCTTTCTCTTTTCCGCGGAGGGCGGGCACGATGCAGAAAGTGCAGGTGTTGTTGCAGCCGACGGAGATCGATACCCAGCCTGAGTAGACGGAGTCCCTCTTGGTGGGAAGCGTGGAGGGGAAGACGTCCAGCGACTCGAGGATTTCAAGCTGTGCCTCGTTGTTGTGCCGGGCGCGGTCCAGCAGGGCGGGCAGGGCGCCGACATTATGGGTGCCAAAAACGGCGTCCACCCACGGGGCCTTCTTCAGGATGGTTTCCCTGTCCTTCTGCGCGAGGCAGCCGCCCACAGCAATCTGCATGCCGGGGTTTGCTGCTTTCACCGGAGCCAGGATGCCAAGGTTGCCGTAGAGCTTGTTGTCAGCGTTCTCCCGGACCGCGCAAGTGTTGAACACCACGACGTCGGCCTGCTCACCGTCTGCCGGCACGTACCCTGCGTCCTCCAGCATCCCGGCCATCCGCTCCGAGTCGTGGACGTTCATCTGGCAGCCAAACGTCCGCACCTGGTAGGTGCGGGGCTTGGGAGCACCGGATTGCGGAGCACCGCCAGCTTCTGCAGAGGGGCTGGTACCGGGAAAAGGGGAAGGGATGGTCAAACTCACCTGTTAAGGGTACCGGTTTTACGGGTTGCCACGGTCGGCTCCGGCGCAGGAGTCCAGGACCTCGTTGACGATCCGGAACGCCTGCGAGGGCTGATAGCCCTTGCGGGCCAGCATGGAGGCCAGCCGCCGGGTTGCCTTGTCCCTTGCAGCCTGGTCCTGCAGATCCGTTCCCGGGCGGAGCTTCCGCTCCACGAGCTGCCGGGCGGCGGCTTCCTCATCCGCGTCTGTCAGCTGGTCCAAGGCTGCGGCGGCGGTTTCCTGGTCGATGCCCTTCTCCGCGAGTTCGCGGCGCAGCGCGCCTTTTGCAAGTTTGCGCGACTGGGAGCGGCTCCTCACCCACATGTCCGCGAATTCGGCGTCGTTGATCAGGCGTGCTTCCTGGAAGCGGTCCAGGACTGCCTCGGCGACGTCCTCCGGGATGTTCCGTTCGGCGAGTTTCCGGGCGAGCTGCAGCCTGCTTTTGGCCGACGCGGTCAGTTGCCGGTACACGATGTTCTGCGCAACGGACACCGGATCCGGCTCTGCGTCCCCGGCAACGGAAGAGCCGTGGTCCGGGCCGTCCTGGAACGCGCCGTCATCTGAAACTCCGCGCCGCCCGCCGGCTTTCGCCCGGCGGGGACGCGGATTGTCGATACCGGTCAACGGCTAGAACCCGTCAACGGCCTTCAGCTTCGGGGAGTCTTTGGACTCCGGTTCTGCGGGCTTGACGCCCACGCCGAGCTTTTCCTTGATCAGGCGCTCGAGTTCGGCAGCAAGTTCAGGGTTGTCACGGAGGAACCTGCGGGAGTTTTCCATGCCCTGGCCAAGCTGGTCGCCGTCGTAGGTGAACCAGGAGCCGGACTTCTTGATGATGCCGTGCTCGACGCCCATGTCGATGATGCCGCCCTCACGGGAAATGCCCTGGCCGTAGATGATGTCGAATTCGGCCACCTTGAAGGGCGGAGCCATCTTGTTCTTGACGATCTTCGCCTTGGTCCGGTTGCCAACGGAATCGGCACCTTCCTTCAGGGTCTGGATACGCCGGACGTCGATACGGATGGAGGCGTAGAACTTCAGGGCCTTACCGCCGGTGGTGGTTTCCGGGGAGCCAAAGAAGACGCCGATCTTCTCGCGGAGCTGGTTGATGAAGATCGCAGTGGTCTTGGTCTGGCTGAGGCGGCCGGTGATCTTACGCAGGGCCTGGCTCATGAGGCGGGCCTGGAGGCCGACGTGGCTGTCACCCATGTCGCCCTCGATTTCGGCGCGGGGCACCAGCGCTGCGACGGAGTCGATCACAATGACGTCCAGGGAGCCCGAGCCCACCAGCATGTCCATGATTTCCAGCGCCTGCTCGCCGGTGTCCGGCTGGGAGACGAGGAGGGCGTCGGTGTCCACACCGAGCTTGGCGGCGTACTCGGGGTCAAGGGCGTGCTCGGCGTCGATGAAGGCGGCGATGCCGCCCAGGCGCTGGGCGTTGGCCACGGCGTGGAGCGCCACGGTGGTCTTACCGGACGATTCCGGCCCGTAGATTTCAACAACGCGGCCACGGGGAAGGCCGCCAATTCCCAAAGCAACATCCAGGGCAATGGATCCGGTGGGGATGACCTCGATCGGGGCCCGGACTTCGTCGCCGAGCCGCATGACCGAGCCTTTACCGAACTGTTTGTCGATCTGGGCCAGCGCTGCTTCGAGCGCTTTTGCACGATCCGGGGCTGCCGCCATGGTTCACACCTCTAATGCTTTCTCGCTTTGGAGTGGCCTCAGCGGCCGTTTATTGGTCATCTCTGACGCTACTGGGACCCACTGACATTCCGGCCGGGTGAGGGCGGCTATGTGGATAACCCGCTAGGAAAAGCATAGCTTTACCCGAACAGGTATTCGAACAACCGCACGGCGTGTCAGGAGAAACCGGCTAGTCGGTGCGGGGCTTGATATCCCGGCCCAGGCGGCGCTCGGCGGGAACATCCTGCACGTCGCAGACGGCCAGCCACACCCTGCGGGGCTCTATGCCGGCGGCAAGCGCCTGGTCCGCGGTGCGCCCGCCCACCCCTGCCAGGACAAGGCTGCTGCTGAGGACCCGCGAGTACCCGGCGCCGAATTCGTCGTCCATGAGTCGCCAATAATCGCTGATTCGCACCAGAAAAGTCTCTCACGATCCGGCGCACTAGAATTGTTGCCATGAGCAACTCCCCTGACGTCCCCTCCCCGCAAGGCCGCCATGATGAGGCGACCGTGGACGCCGCGGTACAAAACGTGGAACACCAGATCAGTCTCTTCTGGCGGCGCGCACGGTCGATCTCCAACCAGCTTTCCCGCGAGGTCCATCCGGACATGGAGCCGGCGGCGTACGGCCTCCTGACGGTGATCCGTCGTGAGGGACCGATCCGCCTCACCGACCTGGCGATGAACATCGGCGTCGGCAAGCCGTCCGTCAGCCGGCAAATTGCTTTCCTGGAGAGCCTGGGTCTTGTGTCCAAGGAGGCTGATCCCCTGGACGGACGGGCGCAGGCAATCCGGCTGACCGCCAAGGGCGAGGAAAAGATGCACCAGGTCCAGGACGCCCGGCGGCAGGTGTTCCGGGAACGCCTCGGCGAGTGGCCGGTGGAGGAACTCGAGGAACTGGCCCGCTGCATGGCCAAGCTGAACTCCACCTACGAACGGGACGGCTTCCCGAAGGATGGCCCGGCGCCCACCCTGGAAAATCAATAGCAGAAACGCACTGAAGCCCCCGGCCGCGGCCGGGGGCTTCAGTGTTTGCTACATTCCGGGAGCCGCCTTCCGGCGGAACCCTACCGGGCGCCGGAAAGGAGGCCCGTGGAAAGTTCGTCGTTAAGTTCAGTGTTGAGGTCGCGCTCAAGGTCGCGGCCATAACGCTGGGAGAATTCCTGGGGAACGGTGTCCGGAACGGCAACGCCTTCTGCCACCGCCACCCTGTCGCTCACCTCGCGAAGCATGCTGGACAACGGAACGTCCAGGGCCGAGCAGATCGAGGACAGCAGTTCGGATGATGCTTCCTTCTGGCCGCGCTCCACTTCACTGAGGTAACCCAGGGAGACACGGGCGCTGTGCGAAACTTCACGGAGCGTACGCCCCTGACGCTGGCGGACATCGCGCAGGACATCACCAATTTCGTGACGAAGTACAACCATCTTGCGCTCCTTCTGTTCGCTCTTGCCCTGATCGGCGAGGCCCACATCCTTCCAGCGGACAACGCCGTTTACGGATACGGGCTGCTTTACCATCTGTATCGCCTTGCTCCCTCATTGGTCAGGTCCGCCCTAAGGCGAACCGTCGTGGTCATTTCATCCTAGGCGCCTCCGCTCTCCGGAAGCGACACAATGTAATAACTAATCGGTACCGGCTTTTGTTCCCGTCAACTTTACGCCCAGTAACTTCGGGAAACCGGGCCTACCCGGACAGGGCTTCGAGGAGCCTTTCGAGGGCCGCCCCGCACGCCTGTCCGCGGATCTCGGCACGGCTTCCAGAGAAGGCGTATTCGAAAGCGGCCGTTCCGGCTGCGGTGGCTATGCCGACGTAGACGGTGCCCACGGGCTTTCCGTCGTGTGCCTCCGGCCCGGCAACGCCTGTGGTGGAGACGCCGATGTCAGCGTTGAGGACGGCGCGGGCTCCTGCCGCCATGGCCGCGGCAACGTCCGGGTCGACGGATCCGACGCGCGCCAGGAGCACGGACGGGACATCCAGGACTTTTTCCTTAACGGAGTTCTGGTAGGCAACCACGCCGCCCTGCAGGATGCCTGAGGCGCCTGGGGTGTCCGCAAGGACTGCGGACACCATGCCGGCGGTCAGTGATTCGGCGGTGGCCACGGTCCGCCCTGCGTCGAGGGCTTTGCGGACCGCTTCAGCCGACAAGTGGTGGAGATTGGTCATGCGGGTTCCTGGCCTTTTTCGTTGCGCGCCTGCAGCTTTCCCTTGGCCCGGATCCGCAGTGCTTCCACCACGTATTCCACGCCGGTCCACACTGTGATCACCACAGCGGCCATCATCACTGCAAACGCCACCCACACGAGCCACGGTGCAAAAGAGCCCAGCGGCAGGAGGTACAGGAAGATCGCTGCGGTCTGGACCACGGTCTTGAGCTTGCCGCCGCGGGAGGCCGGGATAACGCCGTAGCGGATCACAAAGAAGCGCAGGGCCGTGACGCCCCATTCGCGGACGAGGATGAGTACGGTAACCCACCATGGCAGTTCGCTGAGCACCGAGAGCATCACCAGCGCCGAGCCGATGAGGAGCTTGTCCGCAATGGGGTCGGCGATCTTGCCGAAGTCGGTGACGAGGTTCCGGCTCCTGGCGATGTCGCCGTCGAGCTTGTCCGTGTAGATGGCGACGGCGAACGCAAGGACCGCCGCCCAGCGCCACACGCCTGCCTCACTGCGCAGCCCGGGGGCGTCCGCGATGAGGAACCAGACAAAAAACGGCACCAGTGCGATGCGGATCATGGTCAGGATGTTGGGAAGGTTCCAGACCCCGGCACGGCCTGGGCCGGCGGCGGTTGCATCGGTGCTAGTCACGTTTCTAGGCTACAGTCCCCGGGCTAACGCCCGGTCAGGGACCAGGCGTCCTCGGAGCCGTCTTCGTCGTCATAGCCGCCGGACGGGGAATCCGAGCCGTCGTAATATTCGACGTTCTGCTTCCGCTGGTCAAGGTCTGCGGCCACCAGGTCCTCGGCGTAGCCGCCCTGGGCGATGTTGGCGTTGGCGTTGTCGCTCAGCGCGGCGGTCTGCGAATCGGGTGCTGCCGGGGCTTCCTGCCCCTTCATGGCGGCAAGGACGGGTGCGAGGTCGTCCGGTTTCACCAGGACATCCCTGGCCTTGGAGCCTTCGGAGGGGCCAACGACCCCGCGCGATTCCAGCAGGTCCATCAGCCGTCCGGCCTTGGCGAAGCCGACCCGCAGCTTGCGCTGCAGCATCGACGTGGAGCCGAACTGCGTGGTGACCACCAGCTCGGTGGCCTGCAGCAGGACTTCGAGGTCGTCCCCGATGTCGTCGTCGATCTGCTTCTTGGGCGCTTCGGCTGCGACGTCGTCGCGGTAGGTGGCCTGGAGCTGTCCCTTGACGTGCTCAACCACCTTGTGGATTTCCGATTCGGTGACCCATGCGCCCTGGACGCGCATGGCCTTGGAGGCACCCATGGGCAGGAACAGGGCGTCACCCTGGCCGATAAGCTTTTCGGCCCCGGGCTGGTCCAGGACCACGCGCGAGTCGGTCACCGAGGACGTGGCAAACGCCATGCGTGAGGGCACGTTCGCCTTGATGAGGCCGGTCACCACGTCCACGGACGGCCGCTGGGTGGCCAGGACCAGGTGGATGCCGGCGGCGCGGGCGAGCTGGGTGATGCGGACAATCGAGTCTTCAACATCGCGGGGAGCCACCATCATCAGGTCGGCAAGCTCGTCCACGATCACCAGCAGGTACGGGTAGGGCCGGATGACGCGCTTGGAGTCCACCGGCGGCTGGACCTTGCCGGCGCGGACCGCCTTGTTGAAGTCGTCGATGTGCTTGAAGCCGTAGTTGGCGAGGTCGTCATACCGGGCGTCCATCTCGCGGACCACCCACTGGAGCGCCTCGGCCGCCTTCTTCGGGTTGGTGATGATGGGCGTGATGAGGTGCGGGACGCCTTCGTAGGCGGTGAGCTCCACGCGCTTGGGGTCCACCATGACCATGCGAACCTCATCGGGGGTGGCGCGCATCAGGATGGAGGTGATCATCGAGTTCACGAAGGATGATTTACCGGCACCGGTGGCACCGGCCACCAGGAGGTGGGGCATCTTGGCGAGGTTCGCCACCACGTAGCCGCCCTCCACGTCCTTGCCAACGCCCATCACCATCGGGTGGTCCGTGCGGCGGGCGTTCTGGCTGCGAAGGACGTCGCCCAGGGAGACGGTTTCGCGGTCGGTGTTGGGGATCTCAATGCCGATGGCGGACTTGCCCGGGATGGGGCTGAGGATGCGCACGTCACTGGACGCCACGGCGTAGGAGATGTTCTTGGACAGTGCGGTGACGCGCTCCACTTTGGTGCCCGGGGCCAGCTCGATCTCGTACCGGGTCACGGTGGGGCCGCGGCTGAAGCCGGTGACCGTGGCATCGACGTTGAACTGCTGGAGGGTGTCGGTCAGGGCAGCGACGACGGCGTCGTTCGCTTCCGTGCGCTCCTTCGGGATGGATCCGGGGGTCAGGTAGTCCGAGGCCGGGAGCGTGTAGGTGACGTCGCCGGCGAGGGACAGCTGCTCGGTGCGCTGCGGGATGGGAACCGGCGGTGGTGCGGGTGCCACCGGGTTGGACGGCACGGTGGGCGCGGCGGCCGGCTTTGCCGCTGGCGGGGCCATGCCGGGGGTGATCATAGGGATGGCTTCGGTGGCGTTCTCCCCCGCGGAGGGCGGGGCGCCGGCACCGAGTCCCTGGGCCGCCTTGATCTTTTCGACGGCGATCTCCGCCTGGGTGGGACGGCGGACGCCGGGGGCCGGCCGCGGCGGCTTCGGGTCGTCGTCGTCGATCACGGCGTGCTCGAACGCTTCGTCGCCCACATAGCCTTCCAGTCCGGCGTCGCCGTCCTCCTCATCCTTGCCGAAGAAGCGGCGCTTCTTCTTCCTGGCATTCTTGGGGGGTGCGGCGGCGGGGGTCCGTTCCAGGTAGCTGCGGTCGTGCTTGTCACGGTCCTGTTCATCCAGGAGGTCGATGCCCATGAGGTGGTCGTAGGCAGCGTGCAGCCTGCGCGGGACTGCAGTGAACGGCGTGGCGGTGATGATCAGCAGTGAGACGAACGCCAGCAGGGAGTACAGCACCAACGGAACAGCGGAGTGGATGGCGGCCAGGGGCGATGCGGCAAGGAATCCGAGCATTCCGCCGGCCTGGCGGAGGCCGTCAAAGCCCTGGGCAACCGTGGGCTGCCCGCCCAGGACGTGTGCCAGCCCGCAGCCGGCAAAGGTCATGATCAGGAAGCCGATGCCCACCCTGTTGTTGCCCCGCCCGTCGGACGGCTGGCGGAAGAGCCGGAACGCGCAGACAAACAGCATGAGCGGAAGCAGGAGTGATATCCAGCCGAAGGTTCCGTTGACCACGGCATATACGGCGTCCGGGAACCAGCCGGTAAGGCCCCACCAGGCAAAGGTGGCGATGAAGATTCCGAGGGCGAGGTTGAACAGGGCGGCGCCGTCCCGGCGGTCCTCTGACGGGAGGTCGCTGACGTCATGGCCGATGCGCCGCACCCCTCCGCCTACCAGGTGGCCGAGGCCCAGCCATGCCCCGCCCACCACGCGCAGCAGCCACGGCTGGTGGTGCTCGACGGCGGGAAGCTGGCGGGTGCGTGCAGTGCTCGTGGAGCCGCCGGCACGTCCGGTTTTGGCGGCCGTTGAGCCAGCGCCGCGGCCGGAGGAGCTGCCGGTTTTGCTGCCGGCGCGGCCCCTGCTGGATCCATTGGGCGCGGAAGTAGTACGAGTGGCCATACTAGCCACGGTACCCGAGTTGGGCCGGATTTCCGGGGATTTGGGTGCCGCCGTTCCCCGGTTCGCGGCCCCTTAAACGCCTCCGGCCCGCGGTCCCGTGGGGCACGGGAACGCAGGCCGGCAGCGGCAGCGGATGTCAGGCCTCGAGCACCACGGGAATGATCATGGGCTTGCGGCGCAGCTTGCGGTTGACCCAGGTGCCCACCACCCGGCGGACCACCTGCTGGAGCTGGTGGCTGGTGTGGTCCGCATGGTTGAGCACGGCTTCCTCCAGCGCAGCGTTGATCTTGGGGATGATGTCGTCGAAGACGGAATCATCCTCTGCCACGCCGCGGGCGTGAATTTCCGGCCCGGACACCACCTTGCCGGTGGCGCGGTGGATGACGGTGATGATGGAGATGAAGCCTTCGTCGCCGAGGATCCGGCGGTCCTTGAGGTCGGCGTCGGTGATCTCGCCCACGCTGGAGCCGTCCACGTAGACGAAGCCGACTTCGACCTGTCCCACCACGTCAGCGCGGTGGTCCTTGAGGTCGATGACCGTGCCGTTGTCCGCGAGGATGACGCTTGCTTCCGGAACACCGGACTCGATGGCGATCTTGCCGTTGGCGATCAGGTGGCGGGTTTCACCGTGCACCGGCATGGCGTTCAACGGCTCGAGGATGTTGTAGCAGTACAGGAGCTCCCCGGCCGCGGCGTGGCCGGAGACGTGGACCTTGGCGTTGCCCTTGTGGATCACGTCGGCGCCCAGCTTCAGCAGCCCGTTGATGATCCGGAACACGGCGTTCTCGTTGCCGGGGATAAGGCTTGAGGCCAGGATGACGGTGTCGCCGTCGCCCACCACCACCCGGTGGTCGCCATTCGCCATCCGGGACAGTGCGGCCATGGGCTCGCCCTGGGATCCGGTGGACATCAGCACCACGCGGTTGTCCGGCAGGTTGTCGATGTTCTTGATGTCGACGATGAGGCCCGGGGGGACGTCCAGGTAGCCAAGTTTTTCGGCAATCGCCATATTGCGGACCATGGAGCGGCCAACGAAGGCCACCTTGCGGTTGTGCTTGGCGGCTGCGTCCAGGACCTGCTGCACGCGGTGTACGTGCGAGGAGAAGGACGCGACGATGATGCGCTTGGTGGCCTGGCCGAAAAGCCGTTCCAGCGTGGGGCCGATTTCCTTCTCGGCGGTAGTGAAGCCCGGGACATCGGCGTTGGTGGAGTCGGACATAAAGAGGTCCACGCCTTCTTCGCCGAGCTTGGCGAAGTGGCGGAGGTCCGTGATGCGCCCGTCCAGCGGCAGCTGGTCCATTTTGAAATCGCCGGTATGCAGCACTGTGCCGCCGGCCGTCCGGATGAACACGGCGAGGGCGTCGGGGATGGAGTGGTTGACGGCCACGAACTCACATTCGAAGGGACCGAACTTCTCCACCTGCCCTTCCTCAACAGTGAGCGTGTAAGGCCGGATGCGGT
This sequence comes from Pseudarthrobacter oxydans, assembly GCF_013314975.1. Lineage (GTDB taxonomy): Bacteria > Actinomycetota > Actinomycetes > Actinomycetales > Micrococcaceae > Arthrobacter > Arthrobacter oxydans. The sequence continues at coordinate 54,906 of NZ_JABTYH010000029.1, forward strand.
GCTCCTGCAGTTTCGCCTCAATCAGGGCGAGGGTGAGCTGGGAGCCCACCAGCGGGATGTCGTTGCGGCGCCGCAGCAGGTACGGAACGGCCCCGATGTGGTCTTCGTGGCCGTGGGTGAGGACAACGGCCACGATGTCGTCCAGCCGGTCCTCGATGTAGGAGAAATCGGGCAGGATCAGGTCAACGCCGGGCTGGGTTTCCTCGGGGAAGAGGACGCCGCAGTCCACGATCAGCAGCTTGCCGTCGATCTCGAACACGGCCATGTTCCGGCCGATCTCCCCCAGTCCGCCCAAAGGAACAATCCGGAGCGTTCCCTGCGGCAGGCGGGGAGGGGTGACAAGGCCGGTGAGGGCAGTTTGGGTCATATTGCACTACTTTCCAGGCGGAAGGGTGCTGGTCTTACTCCTCAGGAAAAGACCAGCCCCGCTTCCGCCAAATCCCCGCGGATGGTTTCGATCTCGGCTTCGTCCGGCTCCACGAGGGGCAAACGGACAATCGAGTTGGGCAGGACTCCCTGCCATTTAAGAATCTGCTTGGCCGCAACGGCGCCCTGGACCCGGGTCATGGTGGCACGCACCACGGGCTGGAGTTCAAAGTTGATCTTGCGGGCGGTGCTGAGGTCGTTCGCGTTGACGGCGTCGATGAGCTCGCGGAAGCGGCGCGTGGCCACGTGCGTTGTAACGCCCACAAGGCCGACGGCGCCCAGCGCCATCCATGGAAGGGTCAGTCCGTCGTCACCTGAGTAGAACAGGAGATCCGTCTCGGCCATGACGCGGGTGGCAGCGACGAAGTCGGCCTTGGCATCCTTCACCGCCACGATGTTCGGGTGCTGTGCCAGCCGGATCATGGTGTCGGGCTCGATCGGGATGGAGGATCGTCCGGGAATGTCGTACAGCATCACGGGGACGTCCACGGCGTTGGCGACGGTTTCGAAATGCGCGCGGACACCGGCCTGGCTGGGCTTGTTGTAGTACGGCGTCACCAGCAGGAGGCCGTCGACGCCGAGGGCTGCGGCCTGCCGGGACAGGTGGACTGAGTGGGCGGTGTCGTTGGTGCCTGTGCCGGCGATGATGGCGGCACGGCCGCCCACCGCGTCCTTGACGGCGCGGAACATGCCGAGGTTTTCCTCGTCGGTGAGCGTGGAGGTTTCGCCTGTGGTTCCGGTAACCACTAGGCCGTCGCAGCCGTCGTCCACCAGCCTGCTGGCCAGTGCTGCAGCCTGCTCATAATCCACTGCGCCGTCCTTGGTGAACGGTGTGACCATGGCGGTCAGAAGAGTACCAAGGGCAGGGAGATGCGCGGATGTGTCAGCCATGGAAAAAACGTTACCCTGTCCACGGCTGGTTAGGACAATGCCAGGGGCGTGATGCACGTCAAATACTGGACCGGCCGCACCACCGCCGCGCGCGACCCACCCCTTCCGCCACCACTTTCCGGTCAACGCCCGGCACCGAACCAGCAGCGGGAGCCGCCCCCGGCCAGGACGTGGGGCGCCCGCCAGTCATACATGGGGTGCACCGCCGGTCATGGGAGCCGGCCAAGGAATGGGGCGCCCCGCTGGTCAGGAGGCAGGGTGCCGGGCGGGGCGGGGCGGCTCCACCGGCGGGCGGTAAGCCGGCGGGTGGCAATACCGTCCGACGGCGGCCTGGCGCAGGTCCTCGGCCCACGACGACAGCCGCTGGGCAGCCCTGACGTAGTGGAAAAGCTCCACGGGGGTGAGCGCATCGATGTCCGTCTCGGCGAGGCGCCGGGCCAGCTCCGCTCCCTCAGGTTGGGCCGCGAGGCTGATGCCCTCCCGCTCCCACTGGACATCCTCGGGCGGCCGGCCGGCCACCAACTGGCGGAACAGGTAGTCGACGACCCCCGGGCTCATGGCCTTGGCGAGCCCGTCACTGCCGGAGTTATCGGCAGGGCTTCCGGATGATGGAGTGTACATGGCGGCAATCTTATTCGAACATATATTCGAATACAAGGAGGTCCGGCGGGCAACCCCGGCACAGGGAGGTGTGAGACGATCTGGTCATGACGTCCCGTAATGCGGCCAGAACGTCCCGGAAATCCGGCGGGCAGCCCGCCTCGGGGCGCCTCCACGGCATCGACGCGGCCCGTGGCCTCGCGCTGCTCGGGATGATGGCCACCCATCTGCTCCCCACCTTCGAATCAAACGCCGGCCTCACTCCTACATGGATCGGTCTCACGTTTTCGGGCAGGGCAGCGGCGCTGTTCGCTGTCCTGGCCGGGGTGGGCCTGGCCTTGTCCACGGGCAAGCACAAGCCGGTGCAGGGCCCGGACCTCACCGCCGCCCGCCGCGGCATTGCCCTGCGCGCCCTGGTGATAGCCGCCGTCGGTCTTACCCTGGGCGGGCTGGAAGTCAACCTTGCCATCATCCTGGTCCATTACGCGGTGCTGTTCCTGTGTGTCCTGCCCTTCCTCGGGATGGGCCTGAAGCGGCTCTGCGGGTGGGCCGGCGGCTGGATCCTGGGCTCCCCCGTCCTGGCGTACATGCTGCGCCCATGGCTCCTGGCGGCCGAGCCTCCTCTCAAACTGGGCCACAACCCGTCCTGGGAGGACCTCGCCACTCCGTCACGGCTGCTGGCCGATGTGTTCTTCACCGGCTACTACCCCGCGTTCCAGTGGCTTTCGTACCTGCTGGTGGGGCTCATCGTGGGCCGGCTGGTGCTGGGCAGGGCGATGGTTCCGGTGGTCCTGCTGGTGGCCGGTTCGGTGGTTGCCGTCCTGGCCAAGACCCTGGGGGTCACCGCCATGGAAAGCTGGGGCGGCCGCGCTGCCCTGGAGGAGGTGCTCAATTCCCCCGGATACCCGCTGGACAGCGTGCTGCAGGTCAACCTGACGGGTATCCCACAGGAGGGTTCCTGGTGGTGGCTGGCATCTGCCGCGCCACACTCCGCAACCACCCTGGACCTGCTGCACACATCGGCCGTGGCCGTGGCCGTGATAGGGGCATGCCTCCTGCTGGGCCGGCTGGCCGAATGGGTGGACCTGGACCTGCTGCTGCCGCTGCGCGGCGCGGGCGCGATGACCCTGAGCCTTTACACCGTCCACGTCTGGGTGGTTTCAGGGTTCTACCTGAAGCCGCTGCCCGCCGGCTGGACCGAGGACGGGATGTATTTTGCCCAGGCCGCCACGGCCATGATCGTGGGCATCGTGTTCGTGCTGCTCAAGTGGCGCGGCCCCCTCGAATGGCTGGGTCACGCGGCAAACCAGGTGGGCCGCGGCCAGGTCAAGGCTGTCCTCCCCTAGGCGGGGGCGTTTCCCTGGAAGAGCCTGACGGCGTCGCGCATGGAGGCCCGGGCACGCTTGCGGTCGCCCGCGGCGTCATAGGCGCAGCTCAGCCGGAACCAGGAACGCCAGTCGTCCGGAGCGGCCTCGGCCTCAACCTTGTACTTCTCGAATTCCGCATCCGCTGCCGAGCGGACGATCCGGCCGGCGGGCGTGCGGGGCAGCTCATCCACCGGCAGGCCGCCCTCGGCCTCCAGGACCTTTGCCATCTGCTCGGTCCGGGCCCCGAACATCAGTTCCCGGATCAGGGCCCACGCACCAATGACCGGCAGCACCAGGTACGCAGCCCCGATTGCCTGGGCCGCCAGGTTGCTGTCCGTAAGGAGGAGGATGGAACGCTGGAAGGACACCACCAGGTAGAAGACCAGCAGCAGCGTTACCGCCCCCACCCAGATCTTGGTGCGGTTCTTCCGGAACCCTGCCAGCAGTCCGCCCATGGCCTAGAACCCCAGGTCCAGGTAGCCGTCCAGGCCCACCGTCAGCCCGGGGTGGGCAGCCACGTTGCGCACGCCAAGAAGCACGCCCGGCATGAAGGAGGCACGGTCAAAGGAGTCGTGGCGCAGGGTCAGCTGCTCACCGGAACCGCCCAGCAGGACTTCCTGGTGTGCCACCAGTCCTCGGAGGCGGACGCTGTGGACCCGGATGCCGTCAACCTCGCAGCCACGCGCTCCCGCCAGCTCACTGGTGGTGGCATCCGGGCTGGGCGGCACCTCTGCGGCGTTGCGTTCGGCCGCGATCAGCTGCGCGGTACGGACCGCGGTGCCGGAGGGGGCATCCACCTTGTCCGGGTGATGGAGCTCGATGATCTCCACGGATTCAAAGTACTTGGATGCCTTGGCGGCAAAGGCCGAGGCGAGCACCGAACCAAGGGCAAAGTTCGGGGCGATCAGGACGCCCGTCTCCGGGTGGCCGGCCAGCAGGCTCTCCAGCCCGGCAAGGCGGTCGGCATCCCAGCCGGTGGTGCCCACCACGGCGTGGATGCCATGCTCGACGGCGAAGCGGACGTTCGCTTCGGTGCTTTCCGGAACGGTCAGGTCCACAACGTACCGGGCGCCGGCAGCGGTGATTTTGTCCAGCGAATCACCCCGCCCCAGGGCCGCAACGAGTTTCATGTCGGGTGCGGCTTCAACGGCTTTTACGGCTTCGGCGCCCATGCGGCCATTGGCGCCCAGGACGGCCACCAGCTTGGGATCGGAGAGTTGTTCGGTCATGCCGTTAACCCTACCGGCGGGGCAGGGAGGCAGGGGAACCGGGGACTGTGCGTTACCTCGCAGGAACAGGGCCGGCTATGGCGGCAGCGGAACCGCAGCAGCAGCGTCAGCTGCCCGCACCCACCCACTCCACGGTGCCGTCAGCGAAGAACTGTTCCTTCCAGATGGGCACCTGCTCCTTGATCCTGTCCACCAGTTCCGCACACACCGCAAAGGCCTGCCCGCGGTGGGCCGCGGACACGGCGCACACCAGCGCGGGATCACCGATTTCCAGCATGCCGATCCGGTGCGCTGCCCAGATCCGCACGGGCTGCGGCAACGGGCCGGTGCCGCCTTCGCCTTCGCCGCTGCCGCGGGCAGCCTGCTGTTCGGCTGCAAGGCGGGCCACGACGTCGGCCATCACCTGGTGGGCCGTGGGGTGCGCACTGTAGCTGAGCCGCTCAACCGCCTTGCCGCCGTCGTGATTGCGCACCACGCCGCTGAAGCTCACCACCGCACCGGCTGTGTCACTTTCCACCGCGGCGATGGCCTGGTCGACGGAGATGGGTTCCGCGCTCAGCACGGCGTTGACTACCTCGAATGCTGCTTCAGTGCCCATGTCCGCCTTCCAGCTGGTCGCAAAGGTGCCCGATCACCGGGTCAAGGACGGTCAGCCCGTCCATGACTCCCTTGGGTGATCCGGGCAGGTTGATGATGAACGTGGTCCCGGCTGCACCGGCATAACCACGGCTGAGCGCCGCCAGCGGGGTTTTCGCGGCTCCGGCACGGCGGACCGCTTCCATGATGCCGGGAATTTCGCGGTCCAGCAGCGGGAGGGTGACGTCGGGGGTCCGGTCGTCCGGGCTGAGGCCCGTGCCGCCGCTGGTGATGACGACGGCGGGGCGCTGGGTCAGGAGGGCACGGATGGCTGCTCCTACCGGCTCGCCGTCGGGAACCACCATGGCGGGAAACACGTCAAACCCGTGTTCCGTGAGCCAGTCGGTGATGACGGGCCCGGTTTCGTCGTCGTAGATTCCGGCCGCGGCACGGGTGGAGGCAATGACGACGCCTGCCTTCCTGCCCTGCACGTCGCCGTGGCTGTGGGGGTCGGGGGCATTCAGGGTGCCGGGGCTGCTCACAGTGTCCAGTCCCCGCTCTTGCCGCCGCTTTTGGCCAGCACCTTGATGTCGGTGAGGACGGCGTGCTTGTCCACCGCCTTGACCATGTCGTAAACGCTGAGCGCCGCCACCGAGGCTGCCGTGAGTGCTTCCATCTCCACGCCGGTAACGCCGCGCGTCTTGACGGTAGCCAGGATGGAGACGGCCTCCGGTGCCAGCTCGAAGTCCACGGTGACCTTGGACAGGGGAAGCGGATGGCACAGCGGAATCAGTTCGGGGGTCTTTTTGGCGGCCATGATCCCGGCCACCCGTGCCACGGCCAGGGCGTCCCCCTTGGGCAGGCCGCCCGAGCCGAGCAGGCCCATGACCTCTGCGGTGGTGCGGACCGTAGCGGTGGCTGTGGCCTCACGGGTGGTTTCGGCTTTGGCGGAGACGTCCACCATCTGGGCGCTGCCGTCCTGGCGCAGGTGCGTCAGCCCGGCCGGGGTCTGTTCTGCATTCACAGCATCCATACTTCCACCTCCGCCCCTGCCGCGAGCACGGCCACTCCTTCCGGAACATGGACCAGCACGTTGGAGCCTGCCAGCGCGTGCATGAGGTGTGAGCTTTCGCCGCCCTGCAGTTCCACGGTTCCGTCCGCTTTGAGGGTGCCGCGGCGGACCTGGTGCTTGTGCCCGGGCGAGGTGAGCGGCTGGCTGAGTTGGGCGCGGACCGGCAGGCGGGGCGCCGGGGCGCCCAGCAGGGCGGCGAGGACGGGGCGGAGGAACATTTCAAAGGACACGAGGCAGCTGACCGGGTTGCCGGGGAACCCGAGGAAGGGACGTCCTTCGAAGGTGCCGATCCCCTGCGGCCCGCCCGGCTGCATGGCCACATGCAGGAACTCGACCGGCTGGTCCGCCATGGCCTGCCGGACCACTTCGTACGCGCCTTGGCTGACCCCGCCGGTGGTCACGATCAGGTCCGTTCCGGCACGTTCTTCCCGCAGCAGCGTCCTGAGCGCGTCCGGGTTGTCCGTGGCGATGCCAGCACGGCGGACGTGCAGTCCTGCCTGTTTCATGGCGGCTTCCAGGAGGGTCCCGTTGGAGTCGAAGATCTTGCCGGGCGGGAGCTCACGGCCGGGCTCCACCACTTCGTCGCCGGTGGTGACCAGCAGGATGGTCACGGCTTGGTACACCGTCACGTCCGGGATGCCCAGCGCGGCCAGGAGTCCCAGCTGGGCCGGGCCAAGGAAGGTGCCCGCCGCCAGGGCCGTGGCTCCGGCCTGCACGTCGCTGCCTGCAGCGCGGACAAACGTGCCTGCCGCTGCCGGCGGCAGCCACACGGTGGCGTGTTCCTTGGCCTGGGCGGCGGCTGGCAGGAAGCGGTCCGGAACGGCCCGCTCGATAGGGACGACGGCGTCAGCCCCCGCCGGCAGCATGGCTCCGGTCATGATCGGGGCAGCCATGCCGGGTTGGAGTGGTGCAGGGCTTGCGCCCGCTGGGACGGGAGGCATGATGCCCAGCTCTGCGCCGCCGTCGGGCACGTCTACGGAACGTATGGCATAGCCGTCCATTTGGGAGTTGGCGAAAGGCGGCAGGCTGAGGGCGGCACGCACGTCCGCCACCAGGCCGCGGCCCAGGGCATCTGCAAGGGGCAACGTTTCCGTCCGGTGCACCGAGTGCAAAGGCTCCAGCAACGCAGTGACGGCGGCTGCATGGTCTGCCACGGACCTCGCCTGGTGCTGTGCGTGATGCCGCTGGTGCTCCGTCCGGCGCTCCGCCTCTGCAGACGTTCCATGCGGTTGCGGGCTGGCCATGGTTCCGCCTTCAGGTCGAGCGTTCAGGGTGTCACGTCCACTCTAATCGTGTGGAGCCCGGTGGCTCCGTCCGGGACAACTGGCCGGCTCCGCTCGTCCTGGGCGCGTCCCGCGAGGTCCGTGGCACGGACCTGGACTTCGTACTGGCCCTCCGTCAGCTCCACGCCCAGTTTCCACTGGTACCAGGTGTCCACCGAGATGCCTTGGGCCAGGTCTGCCTGGCGCCAGGGTCCGCGGTTCAGCCGCAGCTCTACGGTGCCGATGCCGGTGTGCTGCGCCCAGGCGACACCGCCGAACATGACTGTCCCGGCCTTCACCTGCCTTCCGGGGCGGGGCACGTCGATCCTCGAAGAGGTCTTGATGGGCCCGCGCTCGGACCAGCCCCGCGGCGTCCAGTAGGCAACGTCGTCCGCGAACCGGGTGACTTTCAGCTCCGTGACCCACTTGGTGGCCGAGACGTACCCGTACAGCCCGGGCACCACCAGCCTGACGGGGAAGCCGTGCTCCAGGGGCAGCGGTTCGCCGTTCATGGCGACGGCGAGCAGGGCGTCCCTGCCGTCGCTGAGTACCTCAAGCGGCGTGCCGGCCGTCCAGCCGTCGGCACTTCTTGACAGCACCATGTCCGCGCCGGTCCTGGGTCCGGCCAGTGCCAGCAGTTCGCGGACGGGCCAGCCGAGCCAGCGGGCGTTGCCGATGAGGTCTCCGCCCACGGTGTTGGACACGCAGGCGATGGTGATGTGGCGCTCGGTCAGGGGTTTGGCCAGGAGGTCGGCGAAGGTCAGTTCCACCTCGCGGTCCACCAGCCCTGTGACTTTGAGGACCCACGTGGCAGGGTCCACGGCGGGAACCGTCAGGGCGGTGTCGATGCGGTAGAAGTCTTTGTTGGGGGTGACAAGCGGCTGCATGCCGTCCACTCCGGCCTCGGCGTCGCCAGGTATGGCCGGTGCCGGTGATGCGGGAACGGGCAAGGTCACGCGGCTCCGGGCCTCGCTGGCGACGGCTGCAGCACCACGCCAGAGTCCCGCCAGCAGGCCTCCTGCCGCCGTAAACACCGCTCCCCCGGCCAGCGCCTGCAGGAAACGGCGGCGCGGCGGGGCACCGGGGGCAGGCTCCAGCGGGTGGGTCTCCCATTCCTGGAGCCTGCGAATGAGGAACCTGAGCAGAAGTACGGCGACGACGGCGGTGAGCACGGCCAGCACTGCGGCGTTGGCACTGGCCTGGGCCCGGGTCAGGACGGCGGCCAGGCCCACCGTGCCGAAGATGCCGGTCAGCGCCGCGCCGGCAAAGCGCTTCCGGTATTCCAGGATTCCTGCCAGGGCCGCCAGTGCAGCCATCACCAGGCCCATGCCCACGAGGAGGGCCGCCTTGTCCGCGGTGCCGAACGCCGCTACCGCCCAGTCCTTGACGCCCGGGGGAACGGCGTCGATCACCGCTCCGCCAACAGCGGTGACGGGTGACAGCGATGGACTGAAGAATCCGGCCAGCAGTTCTCCCAGCACGGCGGCGCTCACCACTGCGACGACGCCGGCAGCTGCTGCGGCCCGCGGAGGGTGCCGCGGCCCGCCGTCGTGCGTTGCCTGCCCTGATGGCGTTGCCTGCCCTGGCGGCCGTGATTGCCTTGCCTGCGCTGATGGCGTTGCCTGCCCTGGCTCGGAGCTGCTCACCCCTCCAGCATAGGTTCGCGGAATACGCATGGCGCCGGTCCTGCCGGGAATGTGTTGCGTCCTCCGGTCCGCACCGTGTGTGATGTGCGCCCCAAGGTGGCGTAGCCTGAATTCATGAGTGTCCAGCTAGGCATGCCGCAGCCACGGGGGGAAGCAGACGCACCCCTGCCGTCAGTTCCGGCCGCACGCCCCGGGGATGCGCCGGCCGGGCTCGCAGACCGGTATGGCCGCAGGGCGACGGACATGAGGCTGTCCCTGACTGACAAATGCAACTTGCGCTGCACCTACTGCATGCCGGCAGAGGGTCTGGAGTGGCTTTCCAAGCAGGCCGTGATGACCGCGGAGGAGATCGTCCGCATCGTGGGCATTGGGGTCGGGCAGCTGGGAGTCCGCGAGCTGCGGCTGACCGGCGGCGAGCCGCTGGTCCGGCACGACCTCGTGGACATCATTTCCGCCCTGCGCAGCAACCACCCGGACCTGCCGATCTCTATGACCACCAATGGCGTTGGCCTGGCGAAGAAGGCGGCCGCCCTGAAGGCCGCCGGACTGACCCGCATCAACGTGTCCCTTGACTCGCTGCACGAGGAAACCTTCACCCAGCTGACCCGCCGGCCGTTCCTGGACCAGGTACTGGCGGGCGTGGATGCCGCGTGGGCCGCGGGGCTTGGGCCGGTCAAGCTCAATGCGGTGCTGATGCGTGGAATCAACGACGCCGAGGCGCCATCGTTGCTGGACTGGGCGCTCGGCCGCGGCTACGAGCTTCGCTTCATCGAGCAGATGCCGCTGGATGCCGACCACGGCTGGACACGGCGGAACATGATTACGGCTGCCGAGATCCGCCGGCTGCTCTCCGAGGACTTTGTCCTCAGCGCCGATCCCCGGGCCCGTGATGGTGCGCCTGCGGAACGTTTTGAAGTACGACGCCGGACGGCGGGCTCCGATGCCGGGTCCGGTCCGGTGCTGGGAACCGTGGGAATCATTGCGTCCGTGACGGAACCCTTCTGCTCCGACTGCCGCCGGACCCGGATCACGGCAGAGGGCAAGATCATGAGCTGCCTCTTTTCCCGCGAGGAGTTCGATCTGCTGGGACTGCTGCGCTCGGGTGCCGGCGACGCAGCCCTCGCCCAGCGCTGGCAGGACGCAATGTGGCTTAAGCCGAAGGCCCACGGTATGGACCACGTGGGACTTGATGCTCCGGACTTCGTCCAGCCGGACCGCAGCATGAGCGCCATCGGGGGCTGAATCTCTTGGACGTACGTTACTTCGCTGCCGCACGCGCTGCTGCCGGCCTGGACGAAGAGAGCTTCCACCTCGCGGAGGGCGCCACCGTGGCTGACCTTTTGGAGGCCGTGCTGGCCGTGGAGCGCCCTGAACCTCCGGCCGGCACTCCCCCGCTTCCCCGCATCCTCTCCCGGAGCAGCTTCCTGCTCAACGAAGTGGCGGTGCGTGACCACTCAGTTGTGTTAAAAGCCGGCGACGTCGTGGACGTTTTGCCACCTTTCGCCGGGGGGTAAGGAACGCCTACCCGGCCGGTCCGCCTGTTCTGTCCCTCATTGTCGGACCCCCTTGGCAGGATGGGTTATGGGCAGGGAAGCGGTGGCGAAGGCGTTTGCGGATATCAGGGCCGCCCTTGCCGTGCTCAACGCGGAGGTGGACGGGCGCGGTTCGGAGCCGTTCTCCGCTGCCGATCCGTTGGCCGGGCTGGCAGACGGGAGCCTGGACATCCTCGCCGGTGCGGCGGCGGTGGAAGCCGGCGTGGCGGGGCTGAAGGCCCGCGCTGCCATGAAATACGCCGACACCGCCCACGCCCTGGCCCCTCCCGGGACGCCGGTGCCGGCACAGGAAATGGCCGTGGCCGCGGAGATCGGGTGCGTGCTGGCCCTCGGGCCGCGGGCCGCCAGCACGTTCCTGTCCGCATCCCACGCACTGACCACCACCCTGCCCCTGACCCTCGCGGCCCTGCACGCCGGGACGATCTCGTGGCAGCACGCCCGGGTCATGGCGGACGAGGCCGCAACCCTGGACCCGGCCGGGGTCGCCGCCTTGGAAGCCCACTTCCTGGACCCGGACACACCACGGCCAGCCGCCGCAGCCACGATCGGGGAGATGCCGGCGCACCGGCTCCGGCACAAAGCCCGCACCTGGCGTGAACGCCACCACACCGAATCCATCGGGAAACGCCATACCAAGGCCGCGGCGGACCGGCGGATCGAATACCGGCCTGACCAGGACGGCATGGCCTGGCTCTCGGCCTGCCTCCCCGCCGACCAGGCCATGGCAGGCTGGAACCGGCTCAACGCCCTCTCCCGGGGAATGCAAGGCCCCCACGAGGCCCGCACCCTCACCCAACTCCGCGCCGACACCTTCGCCGAAGCCATCCTTACCAGCGGCACCAACACCAGCAGCAGCAGTCGCGGGAGTACCGACAGTCCCAACGTCCCGGCAGACACCAGCACCGGCGCAGGTGCAGGTGCCGGAACGGATACCACCCCGTCTTCGTCAATCCGGGCGCAGGTCCTCGTCACCGTGCCGGTCCTCTCCCTCATGGGAGTAACCGATGAGCCAGCCATGCTCGACGGGTACGGACCCATCCCGGCCTCGATGGCACGGGACCTGATCGCTAACGGAGCTGATTCGTTCCACCGGGTCCTGGTCGATCCGCGGGACGGGGCGCCGCTGGAGATCGGGCGGAGCAGCTACCGGGTCACCAAAGCCATGCGGAACTGGCTCCGGCTTCGCGACGGCCAGTGCCCGTTCCCCGGCTGCAGCAACCCGTCTTTGGATAACGAGGCAGACCACCTCCTCGCCTGGCACCACGGCGGA
>NZ_JABTYH010000003.1 GCF_013314975.1 Pseudarthrobacter oxydans
GCCTGGTGTTCACCGTCCTGCTCCTTCCCATTGCCGTGACCTACGCCAAGTGGATGGGACCCAAGCTCGAAAGTTCCGTCACCGAGGAGGTCCGCGAGGCTGTCTACGGCCGCGCCGCGCTGGTGGGTGCCTCCGAAGGATCCCACCACGGTGGCACGTCAACCATCACCGCCGACGACGACGCCGCACCTGCACAGGAGGACCTTCCGGACGATCCCGAGCTGGACCTGGGCACCCCGCCCGAGGGCGCCAAACCGCACCGCGTCGGCGCATTCCTTGCCTCCCTGCCCCTCCTGGTCCCGCTGCTGCTGATTGTGCTGAACACGGTCACGGGAGCCATGGACCAGAACGCCCAGGGCGTTGTGGGCGGCAAGTACGAGCCGTCCGCCTGGGTTGTTCCCTTCGCCTTCATCGGCAACCCGGTGATCGCGCTGATCATCGGCGTCCTGCTCGCCGTCTACGTGCTGCTGCCGCGGTGGACCCCGCGCAGCCGGGTCCAGGGCTGGTTTGCCGAGGCTGCGGCCTCCGCCGGCCTCATCCTGCTGATCACCGGTGCCGGTGGCGCACTGGGACAGGTGCTCCGCAGCTCTGGCGTGGGCGACGCCCTGGCTGAAGCCATTGCCGCCACCGCCCTGCCCGCCTTCCTGGTGCCGTTCCTGGTGGCCACGCTGGTCCGGCTGGCCCAGGGCTCGGGCACGGTGGCGATGATCACCGCCGCCTCCGTTACCGCCCCGCTGGTGGGCACGCTGGGCATCGATCCGCTGGTTGCAGCCATGGCCTGCACCGCCGGTTCCATGATCCTCAGCTACTTCAACGACTCCTACTTCTGGGTGGTCACCCGCTTCACCGGGCTCGAAGGCACCGCAGCGCTCCGCGGCTGGTCCGGCATCACCACCGCCGTGTGGGCCGGATCCATCCCGCTGCTGTTCATCCTGAACCTCATCCTGGGCTGAGCCGCTCCACTCCAGTGGACTGGCTGACCAAGAGCCGTAAGGGCCTGGGCCCGGTTGTCAACCGGGCCCAGGCCCTTACGCAATTCGGTACCAGGCAGGGTGGGCTACCCCCGTGCCTGCAGCCCCGGAACCCCGTCCTGGACGGTGAATGAAGCCTTCGTTGAAACCGGGGCGCCCGGCGTCGTGACGTAGTCCAGCGTCCGGAAGTCCGCGGTCAGCGCGTCCCGCGTGATCCTGGTGTTCACGTAGCCGCGGTTGTCATTGAAGAACTTCAGGTGCGGGTTCCAGGCCATCACGGGGTCCGTGGTGGAACCGGTGCCGTTGCCGGTGGAGGTGATGGACGTGCACACCAGCTCCGAACCCACCACCGGCGAGGCCGGATCCTTGTAGTCCACCTTGAGGTCGTTGGCCCAGTTGCGGTGCACATCGCCGGTGAGGACGACGGCGTTGCGCACCTTCGCGTCCAGCCAGCCCTGCGTGATGCGGCGGCGGGAGGCGGCGTACCCGTCCCAGCCGTCCATGGAGACGTCGTCAATCTCCACAGCCTGGGCCCGGTCCCGCTCGGCGAAGAACACCTGCTGGCCCAGGACGTCCCAGCGCTGGGTGGAGTTCCGGAACCCGTCCAGCAGCCACTTCTCCTGCTCCGCGCCGGTGATGGTCCGGTTCTCCGCGAGGCGTTCGGCCACATTCTTCTTCCAGCCGTCGCCGGCGAGCTGGTCGTCGCGGTACTGCCGGGTGTCCATCATGTGGAAGTTGGCCAGCTGGCCCCACTGGATGGTGCGGTAGATCTTCATGTCGAACCCGGCCGGCACGGAGGACCTCCGCAGCGGCATGTTCTCGTAGTACGCCTGGAACGCGGCGGCGCGGCGCTGGCGGAAACGTTCGGTGGTGTCGTTGAGCTGGCCGGCGTCCCTGTTCTCCGGAATCTCGTCCGCCCAGTTGTTGTCCACCTCGTGGTCATCCCACACCACCAGCCAGGGTGCCACCGCGTGCGCGGCCTGCAGGTCGGCGTCGGACTTGTACTGCGCGTGCCGCTGCCGGTACCCCTGCAGGGTGGTGGTTTCCGGGCCCTGGTGGTCGCGCGGGTTGCCGCCGCCGATCACGTAGCTGTCCTTCTTGTACTCGTAGAGGTAGTCGCCCAGGTGCAGCACCAGGTCCGGGTGGTCCTCGGCCAGGCGCGTGTAGGCGGTGAAGTAGCCGTGCTCGTACTGGGAGCAGCTGGCGAACGCCATGGCCAGGGCGGCCGGCGTCTCATGCGGCGCGGGGCTGGTGAGCGTGCGGCCCACCTGGCTGAGGTGGCGGCCGCTGCGGAAGCGGTAGAAATATTCGCGCCCGGGCTTGAGGCCCTGGAGCTCCACGTGGACGGAGTGGGCGGTTTCAGTCCGGGCGTGTTCGACGCCGCGGGCTACTACGGTGCGCATGCCCGCGTCCTCAGCCACTTCCCAAGCCACGGGGACCGGGCGTGCCGGCATGCCGCCGAGCCCGTCCTCGGCCAGGGGGTCCAGCGCCAGGCGCGTCCAGATCACGAAGCCGTCCGGCCACGGCTCGCCCGACGCTATGCCGAGCATGAAAGGGTCGGTGCGGAGGCCGGCGTCGTCAGCTGTGGACACGGCGACGGCGGCACCCGGCAGGGCGGCGACGAGCCCGGCGCCCAGGCCGGCGGAAATCAGGGATCTGCGGGAGATGTTGTCCATGAGTTCGAACCTAGGGACGCCGGTTGGACAGGTCCTGAGGGGAATGTGAATGAGCAGTTAACTGCGTGACAAGAGATGTCTTTTTGTCCGGAATCAGTCCGCCTTAGACAGCATCTCCCAAAGGGCCCTATCCAGCCAGGGCTGCGAGGAGCAAAATGACGGGATGAAAAGACTCCTTGCTGCCGGTTTCGCGGCGGCGGCGCTGGTGCTGGGCGGGATCACCCTGGCAGCCCCCGGTACCGCAGCCGAACCGTCCCACATCGCCGGGCAGATCATGGTCAAGTTCCGGGACCACGCCGCGGCGGCCGCCGTGCTGCGGGGATACGGACTCAGCGACGGACCCGAAATCGGCGGCACCGGCGCCCACCTGATCAAGGTCCTGGCCGGGAAGGAACTCCAGCTCATCGAAGCGCTGGACCGCAATCCTGCCGTGGACTATGCGGAGCCGGACGAGGTGGTCACGCCCGCGTCAAACGACCAGTACTTCGGCCGCCAGTACGCCCTGAGCAACACCGGCCAGTCGTTCACGAACACCGCCGGCACGCTGACTGTCGGCGCGGGCAAGGCGGACGCCGACGTGGATGCGGCCGAGGCGTGGGGCCGCACCACTGGCGGCGGCGTCATGGTTGCCGTCCTCGATTCGGGAGTCGCCAGCGACAACCCGGACATCGCACCGAAGGTGGTGGCACGGGCGAATTTCAGCGGGGCCAGCACCGGCGAGGACAACTACGGCCACGGCACGCATGTGTCCGGAACTGTTGCGGCCACCTCCGAAAACACCATCGGCGTGGCCGGGGTGTGCCCGGCGTGCAGCATCCTGGACGGCAAAGTCCTCAACGACAGCGGCGTCGGTTCGAGCTCAGGCCTCGCGAACGGGATCAACTGGGCGGTCAATAACGGGGCGAAGGTGATCAACATGAGCCTTGGGGTGCGGGCGTCACGCACTCTCGAAACAGCCGTCAACAACGCGTGGACCAAGGGAGCCGTGCTGGTGGCCGCTGCCGGAAACGGCGGGAACCAGACCAAGATCTACCCGGCCGGGTATGCCAACGTCATCGCCGTCGCCGCCACGGACAACTTCGACGCCAAGGCCTCCTTCTCCACCTACGGGGCAAGCTGGGTGGACATCGCCGCCCCCGGCGTCAACGTCTACTCCACCTTCCCGAACCACAAGTTTTACCTGGGAACACAAAACAACCGCTCGCTGGGCTACGACGTGGGCAACGGCACCTCGATGTCCTCCCCGATTGTGGCTGCCACAGTTGCCCTCGCCTGGAGCGTCAACCCGCAAGCGGGCAACACGGCCATCCGGGAGAAGGTCCAGTCAAGCGCCGACAAGATCTCCGGCACCGGCACCTACTGGGCCAACGGCCGCGTGAACGCGAACAACGCGGTCCGGTAACCGCAGCCCGCGGGTTGAAAGCTAGGACCCGGTTGCCTGTCCGCGGCGGAGGTTTTTCAGGTGGAGGTAGGCCATCAGCACCAGCAGGGGAGTGTGGATGGCCGGCAGGTTGTGGGCGAACCACCGGGGCAGGTAGATGTCCGTGACCGAGCCTGACTCGGCGCCGTACCGCCTGGCCAGGCCGGTGAGGGGGCAGCGGAACCCGTTTCCGGCGAACACCAGGGTTTCGGCGGTGACCACCGTCGCGGCCAGGCCAACCTTTTTATCGGTGCGTCCGGCCAGCCCGGTGATGAGCAGATAAACAACGCATGACTCGATCGACAGCCACGCCAGGGTGTGGACTGCCTTGATGGCGACCACGGCAGCGTGATTCTGTGTGGTCTCCGTCCCGTGGCGGGCAGCGTCATGGTGCCACAGCCAGGGGTGTCTCCTAATCACCTCTGCAACTTCCCATGCGGTCCCCGGGTGCAGAAGTGCCTTAAGTCCCGCCGATGGCGAGGTTTGCCTCCGCCGCTGCCGCTCCCGCGCTGAATGACAAATACCGCGCATCGCTCCTGCCCACGAGTTTCCCCAGCGCCTCCACCGCCTGCATGTCGGCCGAGCCCATGTCCGTGGACAGCCAGCGGATGATCAGCGCAGGGTCCGTGCTGGCACGAACAGCCGCTCCCAGGGCGAGGTCCAGCCGGTCCCGCAGGAGCTGTACCGCCATGTTTCCGGAACGGCTGAGCAGGGGAGCGCGGTAGGCCTCCAGCGCGGCAGCCACGTTGCCCCCGCGGAGCAGCCGCAGGACCCGGCCGGCATCCGACCGCCCGGCGAGCCGTTCCTCCAGCCGGTATGGGTTGGACGCTATGGCATCGCCCAGCAGGGACCGGACCCGGAACATTTCCGTCCGGATGGACGCTGCAATACCCGCATCGCCGTGGAGCTCATAGGCCAGTTCTTCAGCGCTCCAGCCCTGCATCCGCGAATCCAGCAGCGCCAGGATCTCCGCCCGCCGCAGGGTCAGCGGCACCCGGCTGCCGTTCCGGAACACCGCCGCCGGCTGGTCGCCGAGCAATTCAAGAGTCTTAACTGCCGCCGAAGGCCGCACTGCGGATCCGGCCCGGGATGGTGGCCGGGAAGCAGGCGCCAGGGAAGGGGCACCAAGGGAGGCGCCGCCGTCGGACGTCTTCAACAGCGCCTCCGCCATGCTCACGGCGCACCGCACCATCCGCAGCGTGTCCGCAGTAAGGGACTCCAGCGGGCCCGAAACGTCCAGCACGCCCAGCAGCCGGCCGGTGGAAGGATCGGTGATGGGCGCCGCGGTGCAGGCCCACTCGTGGTGCGTGCGGACCAGGTGCTCGGCGGAGAACAGCTGCACCGGACGGCCGGTGACCAGAGCCTCGCTGATGGCGTTGGTGCCGATTCCCGCCTCGGACCAGTCGGCCCCTTCGGAGAACTCCAGCCGGTCCGCCCGCCGGAGCACCTGGGCGCTGCCCACCCGCCACAGGATCTCGCCGGTGGCGTCCGTGAGCACCAGCAGGTGCCGTCCGTCGCTGGAGTCATCGGCCAGCAGCTCGCTGAGCGCCGGCATGACCTGCTGCAGCCGGTGCTCCCGCCGCAGTTCCAGGACCTCGGACACCTCGTGCAGGTGGCGGGGGCTGTGCTGGTCAGGGCTGATGCCCAGCGCCATGGACCGGCGCCAGGAGCTGGCAAGCAGTTCCGGGATTTCGGGCCGCGGAACGCCGGAGATCACCAGTTCATGGGCGCGGCGCAGCACGCGCGAGTACGCCGCCGGGTCCGAGAACTTCAGGCCGTGGTCCATGGCTCCCTTCCACCGCCGTCGCCTTCGCCCGGCGGTGCTGCGTGCAACGCTGCTGTAACCCCCACTGCGTTTCACTGGGGTGACGCAGCTCACGCCCGCCCAGCATATCGCAGGGTGCAGGACGGAAACGGAGCCGCCCCAACACCACGGACCATCACACAAAGGAGTGGACATGACCGAATCACCAACGGCAGCCGCGCAGGCCTGGCTTACGTCACTGGATGACGCCCTGCAGCGGCGCGACGTGGAGGCGGCGCTGGAGCTTTTCGGGGACGACAGCTACTGGCGGGACTTCGTGGCCTTCACCTGGAACCTCAAGACGCTCGAAGGCAAGGCCAGCATCCGGCGGATGCTGGAAGCCACGCTTGACCGTGTCCAGCCCGCCAACTGGGTGCTGGCCGAGGACGCCACCGGCAGCGCCGCCGCCGATGGAACGGTGGAAGCCTGGGTCACCTTCGAAACCGGCGCCGCCCGCGGCTACGGCCACCTGCGGCTGCGGGACGGCAAATGCTGGACGCTGCTCACCACCATGCAGGAACTCAAGGGCTTCGAGGAGAAGAAGGGCCCGCGCCGCGAGCAGGGCGTGGCGCACGAAATCACCCGCGGCCGCCGGTCCTGGCTTGAGCTCAAGGAAGAGCAGGAGGCGCGGCTCGGGTACGAGGAGCAGCCCTACTGCGTGATCATCGGCGGCGGGCAGGGCGGGATTGGCCTCGCGGCGCGGCTGCGGCGGCTGGGCGTGCCCACCATCATCATCGAAAAGAACCAGAAGCCCGGGGACTCCTGGCGCAACCGCTACAAGTCCCTGCACCTGCACGACCCCGTCTGGTACGACCACCTGCCCTACCTGCAGTTCCCGGATGACTGGCCAGTCTTCGCCGCCAAGGACAAGATCGGCGACTGGCTGGAGCACTACACCCGCATCATGGAGCTGAACTACTGGTCCGGCACCGAGTGCGTGGGTGCGGAGTACGACGACGGCACGCAGGAATGGGCGGTCAACGTCCTCCGCAACGGAGAACCGGTGACCCTCCGGCCCAAGCAGCTGGTCTTCGCCCTGGGCGTCTCCGGCTACCCCAGCATCCCCACGTTCGACGGCGCCGAGAGCTTCCTGGGGGAGCAGCGGCACTCCTCCCAGCACCCCGGCGGCGGGGACTGGACGGGCAAGAAAGCCGTGGTGATCGGCTCCAACAACTCCGCACACGATATCTGCGCGGACCTCTGGGAGCACGGCGCCGACGTGACCATGGTCCAGCGGTCCTCCACCCACATCGCCCGGAGTGAATCGCTGATGGACCTTGCGTTGGGCGGGCTGTACTCGGAGAAGGCTCTGGCTAACGGGGTGACCACCGAGAAGGCCGACCTCCTTTTCGCCTCGCTGCCCATGCGGATCCTGCCGGAAACCCAGGTACCCGTGTACCAGCAGATGGCCGAACGGGACGCGGACTTCTACTCCCAGCTGGAGGCCGCCGGGTTCGATCTGGACTTCGGCGTGGACGGCTCCGGGCTCTTCGTGAAGTACCTGCGGCGCGGCTCCGGCTACTACATTGACGTCGGCGCCTCCCAGCTGATCATCGACGGCCGGGTGAAACTGAAATCAGGGCAGGTTTCCAAGATCACCGGCAACGCCGTGGTGATGGCGGACGGCACGGAGCTGGAGGCCGACCTGATCGTCTACGCCACCGGCTACGGCTCCATGAACGGGTGGCTGGCAGACCTGGTCTCTCCCGAGATCGCAGACCGGGTGGGCAAGTGCTGGGGATACGGCTCAGACACGCCAAAAGACCCTGGTCCCTGGGAGGGGGAGCTGCGCAATATGTGGAAACCAACCAACGTCCCCAACCTCTGGATCCACGGCGGCAACCTGCACCAGAGCCGGCACTACTCGTCCTACCTGGCCCTGCAGCTCAAAGCCCGGATGGAGGGGCTGGAGACGCCGGTGTACGAACTGCAGCCCAGCCACCACACCCGCTAAAGGAAGAAACCCATCATGAAGGCAGCACGATTCCACGCCCGCAAGGACATCCGCATCGAGGACATCCCGGAGCCGGACCTCCGCGCCGGGGCGGTGGCCATCGACGTCGCGTGGTGCGGCATCTGCGGCACCGACCTGCACGAATACCTCGAGGGCCCCATCTTCTGCCCGGCACCTGGGCACCCGCACCCGCTCTCCCACGAGGAATCCCCGGTGACCCTGGGACACGAATTCTCCGGGACGGTCTCTGACGTGGGCGAAGGGGTGACAGGCCTGGCGAAGGGGGACAACGTCGTCGTCGAACCCTACTTTGTGGACGGGGACTGCGACATGTGCCAGGCAGGCAGCTACCACCTCTGCCGGCAGATGGGCTTCATTGGACTGTCCGGCGGCGGGGGAGGGCTGAGCGAGAAGATTGTGGTGGACGCACGGTGGGTGCACCCCATCGGCGACATCCCGCTGGATGAGGCGGCGCTGATCGAGCCGCTGTCCGTGGCCCATCACGCCGTGGCGCGCAGCGGCGTGAAGGCGGGAGATACGGCACTGGTGGGCGGGTCCGGTCCCATCGGGCTCCTGACCGCCGCCGTCCTCAAAGGGATGGGGGTAACTACGATCATCAGCGAGCTGACCGCGGCGCGGAAGGAGAAGGCCACCTCCAGCGGCGTGGCGGACCACGTGCTGGACCCGAGCAAGGAGGACGTTCCGGAGCGGGTGCGGGAGCTGACCGGCGGTGCCGGGGCCGACGTCGCCTTCGAGTGCGCCGGCGTGAACGCGGTGCTGGACACCATGCTCGACGCCGTCCGGCCGGGGGGAGTGGTGGTCAACGTGTCCATCTGGGGCGCGCCCGCCACCATCGACATGCAGAAGGTAGTACTCAAGGAGATCGACCTGCGCGGCACCATCGCCTACGTCCGCGACCACCCCGCCGTCATCAGGATGGTGCAGGAGGGCAAGGTGGACCTCAAGCCGTTCATCACCGGCCGGATCGCCCTGGAGGACCTGGTGGAGCAGGGGTTCGACACCCTGATCAACCACAAAGACACGGCCGTCAAAATCCTGGTGCATCCGTAGCGGACCCCGGCCGGGGAGGCGGGCGTGGCGGTCACGGCCGCCTCCCAGCCGGGTCCTTAGGATTGCACTCCATGGCGTACACACCGGCAGGCAGCTTCACCACCCGCCCCACCCTTCAGGGCACGTTCGGCATGACGGCCTCCACCCACTGGCTGGCCACGGCTTCGGCGCAGGCGGTGCTGGAGCGGGGCGGGAACGCGTTCGACGCCGCCGTGGCCGGCGCGTTCGTCCTGCACGTCGTCGAACCACACCTGAACGGCCCCGGCGGGGATATGACGGGCGTGTTCACCACCGCCGGCAATCCCTCGGAACCCGTTGTGCTCATGGGGCAGGGCCCCGCCCCGGCCGCGGCAACCCGGGAGCACTACCTTGCCGAGAGGCTGGAACTGGTGCCCGGCGCCGGTGCGCTCGCCGCTGCCGTGCCCGCCGCCGTCGACGCCTGGCTGCTGCTCCTCCGCGACCATGGCACGTGGGACCTGGCGGACGTGCTGTCCTTCGCCATCGGCTACGCCCGGAACGGGCACCCCGTCCTGGACCGCGTGGCCGGCACCATCGCCTCAGTTGCCGGGCTGTTCAGGGAGCACTGGCCGACGTCGGCCGCCCTCTGGATGCCGGACGGGAACGTTCCGGCAGGGGGAGACATCGTGAAGAACGTGGCCTACGCGGACGTCCTTGAGCGGCTCATTGCCGCCGGCCAGGATGCGGAGGCCGACGGCGGCACGCCAGCGCCGCGGCCAGCGCGGATCGACGCCGCGCGGCGGGAGTGGCGGGAGGGCTTGGTGGCCAAGGCGGCGGTTGAGTTCCTGGCCGAACCGCACCGCCACTCGTCCGGCACGGACCATGCCGGCGTGATCACGGAAGCGGACTTCGCGGGATTCTCGGCCGGCTACGAGGCCGCCGCCACGCTGGAGTTCCGCGGCCACACCATTGCCAAGACCGGTCCGTGGGGGCAGGGGCCGGCGCTGCTGCAGACGCTCGCGATCCTGGACGGGTTCGACGACGAGCACCTGGATCCCTCCACCGAGCTCGGCGCGCACACCATCCTGGAGGCGCAGAAGCTGGCCATCGCGGACCGCGAGGCGTACTACGGCGACGCCGCGGTGCCCCTGGACTGCCTGCTGGGCAGGGAGTATGCCGCGGAGCGGCGGCAGCTGATCGGGGAGAAGGCCTCGCACGCGTTCCGGCCCGGCGGGGTTCCCGGCCACACACCCTTCCTGCCGCCGCTGCGCACGGAGTACCTCCCGCCGTCGCTCGCTGCCCGCGGGGACGGTGCGTTCGCGGGCGTGGGCGAGCCGACGGTGCAGCCCACCGGGGAAACCCGCGGCGATACCTGCCACATCGACGTGGTGGACCAGTGGGGGAACATGGTCTCAGCCACCCCGTCCGGCGGCTGGCTGCAGTCCTCCCCGGCGGTCCCCGGGCTTGGCTTCTGCCTGGGAACCCGGCTGCAGATGACGTGGCTGGAGGACGGCGGCCCGTCCACGCTGACCCCCGGCAAGCGGCCGCGCACCACGCTGACGCCCACGCTGGTGCTCCGGAGCGGCCAGGCGGTGGCGGCGCTCGGGTCGCCGGGCGGCGACCAGCAGGACCAGTGGCAGTTGCTGTACCTGCTGCGGACGATTGTGGGCGGATATGAGCCCCAGCAGGCCATCGACGCGCCCGCCTTCCACACCACGTCCATCCCGGGGTCCTTCTGGCCCCGCACCTGGACGCCGGGCGGCGCGGTTGTCGAGGACAGGCTTGGGGACGGGGTGATCGCCGGACTTGAGGCGCGCGGCCACGTGGTGTCCCGGGCGGGGGACTGGTCCCTCGGCCGCCTGTCGGCCGTGGTGCGCTGTCCAAAGACCGGTGTGCTGAAGGCTGCCGCCAACCCCCGGGGCGGGCAGGGCTACGCGGCCGGGCGGTAGCTCGTTGCGGTACCCAACGCTGTGGGACTGGCGCCTGGCTCAGCGGACCTCAATGACTCCCATCATGCCCTGGTCCTCGTGGTCCAGGATGTGGCAGTGGTACACGGAGCGGCCGGTGAAACCCGTGAACCTGACCCGGACCTTCACCTGGCCGTTAGCGGGGATGTTCACCACATCCCGCAAGGTCACCGAGTCCGGGGCGGTCCCTGCCTGCTCCACAACCTGCATCGGCCAGACATGCAGGTGGAAGGGGTGGTCCATGGGGCTGGGGTTGAGCAGCGTCCACTCTTCCACCGACCCCGCCGCCGCAACGGTGTCCGTGCGGTCCGGATCGAAGGTCCGCCCGTTGAGGGTGAACGACATCATTCCCATGCCCATCCCCATGCCCGTCCCTGTGGCGAGGGTCAGTTGCCTGCGGGCTGCGACCACCGCGGTCCGCAGGTCCTCCGGTGCCGGCCGGGCGGGCACCGGCAGCAGCGGGGTTGGCTGCTCGGTGGCCGGGGTTCCGGACACCGAGAACGTTGCCAGCACCAGGTCCCCCGTGCCACCGGCGCCCTGGCCGCGGCCGCCCCGTCCCATCATGCCTGCCACGCTTCCCCGGTTGTAGTAGCCGGACCTGAGGGCGGACACACCGGCGGTGGCTGTTACCAAGACATCGGCACGGTTGCCCGGAGCAAGCAGCACCTCGTCCACCGCCTGCGGTGTGGGGAAACGGGACAGGTCAATACCCAGCAGCTCCCACTGCTGTCCGTCCAGCCGGAGCCGCAGGTAGCGGGCAACGCACGTGTTCACGATCCGCCACCGCTCGCGCTCGCCCGGGCGGGCGGAGAACTCCGGGCTGCTGTGGCCGTTCACCAGGACCAGCCGGCCTTCGCGCCCGAGCATCCGGTCCATTGGTGAGGCCTCCGCCAGGGCACCTGAGCCATCCAGGGTGAGGTCCGAAACCACGAGGGCGCGTTCCCGGCTGACAGCTGGCGCGTCCTCCTCCTCGACGATGATGGCGCCGAAAAGGCCGGCGGAAACCTGGTCTGCCACCATGCCGTGGTGGTGGGGGTGGTACCAGTACGTTCCGGGCGGGTGGTCCGCGGGGAGGCGGTGCTCATAGCTGAACGACTGGCCCGGCGGGACCATTACGAAGACGTTGTCACCATTGCCCTGGGGCGAGACTTGGAGGCCGTGGACGTGCAGGTTGGTGGGGACGCCCAGGTTGTTGACCAGTTCGATCTGGAGTGTGTCTCCGCCCCGCACCCGCAGGGTGGGGCCGGGGACGCTTCCGTTGTAGCCAAGGACGGATGCCCGCAGGCCACCGAGCGGCACCGATACGGGCGAAGCCTCGAGCCGGACCTTCAGTTGTCCCTCAGTGCTGCGCAGCTGCTCCGGCTCGGTGAGCCCACCGCCGGCTTCGGGGGAGAAGCGGGAGGTGGCCGTCCACAAGAGTCCGGCTCCGCCGGCCACCGTGGCCGCCGCTCCCAGGCCTCCCAGTAGCAGCGCCCTCCGCCGGCTGATGGCACGCATCAGCGGCCCTCGCCGAGGACCCTCAGCCGCTCGCGGTATTCCTCCTCGGAGAGTTCACCCCGGGCAAAGCGTTCATCGAGGATCTGCTGCGCCCGGGTCCGGCCGGCCTCAGGCCCCGGCAACTGCCGCGGTTCAGGATGGCGTTCTGACGTCCTCCCGGTGCCTGACAACCGCACGGCCACCAGCACCAGCAGGGCGATTCCCGCCAGCAGGAGGACGCCCCAGAGCCACATCATCCAGCCCATGTTCGAGCCGTAACCCCACATCATGACCGGCGCCCTTTCGCCCGCAAACCGCTGATAGGGCGATACTCCGCCGGTTCCCTCCCGGCCGCCAGAGTCCGAAGTCCTTTGAGGTCCGGCCAACCCACATCCGGCCAACCCAAACCCGGTCAACCCAAACCCGGTCAACCCAAAAGACGTGCCAACGCCCAGTCCCAGCGGATCAGTTCCTGCTCCAGCCGGACCGCGCGTCCATGTGCGTCGTTTTGCAGTTTTTCGTAGAGCGCCGCCTCGCCAGCGGTCAGCCGGTCCAACGCAGCTGTGGACGGTGCAGGCTCGCTGCCCCAAACGTCCCGGTGCGCAAGAAGCGTCGCTTCATCCATCAGCACGCTCACAACATGTGGGTGGACAGCCCTGAGCTGGTCAAGGATCTGGAACCCGTGGGTATCCAGGTCGCCCCAATACACGACTTCGCAGTCCCGCAGCCACGCTGCATCCCGTAGCGACGAGAAACCGTACCCTCCGCCGTAGATCGCCAAGGTTCCGGGCCGTTCCGGAAGGGCCAGGAAGTTCACCAGGTTCTCCGTGATCAGCACTTTCGTGACCGGCAGGCTCATTGTGCTGAACGCGTCAGCCGTCACCGTGACATCCCGCGCGTTGCCCAGCAGCTGAACAGCAGCATCCAGTGAACGGAACCGCACGAGCTCCGGAGGGTGCAGGAAACCATGCCTGGCGGCAAATCGGGCGGCGGGAGTCCGCGGGGAAGGCTGTCCCAGGAGGGAGCCGGCTTCAGTGGCCACGCCAGCCACCTGCTCCACACCAGCCACCTGCTCCACGGCAGCCTCCGGGGCATCGCCGCCCGCCGTTTTCGCGGACAGGGTTCCGAGTAGTTCGTCGATCACTGTCCGGTTGCCCTCGATGAACTTGGTGTGCACGCCGGGTAGGCTCAGTTGGCGGACGTAGACCCCGGGCTCCGGGTTGTCCCGCAGCCACAGTGCAATACGTGCTGCTGTGAGTGCGTCGGCGCCCAGGTCCAGCAGCTTCAGCGGCCGCCGCAGCGCCCAGGCCCGGAACATCGGATCCAGCCCGGCCAGTCCCTCGGCCAGTTCCACGAACCGGGCGGCATCTCCTGCCTTGCCCGCGAACGCAATCTCATCCTGTGCCGAAACGAAGACGACGGCGGACGGCAGATGATTGGCCCCGATGGTGTTGCGCCCCACCTGGGTAGTTTCCAGGGTGAAGGGACCCGCGGCGTCAAACAACCCGGCCGCCCACGCGCGCGCCTCCGCGTAGTCACGCAGGAGGGCCGCCGCCGTCGGCCGCTTCAAAGTACGACGGCGGGGGTAGGCCCCGCTTGGATCCAGCAGTTCGCGGAGGAGGGCGCCGTTGCTCCAGGCCTTCAGCGTCAGGGTGCGAAGGTCCGCAGGCGTGGTCCATCCCTGTGCCCGGCCCGCGGAGCTGTCAGCCGGCACGCCGGTCCCGCTCGTCCCGGTACTCCTGGATGGTCATGTTCCGCAGTTGTGAATCATTGCCATTCGTATTGGCCACGAAGCCCACGTGTGCCACAAACGGCTCAATCACGTGGATCTTCTGCAGGGGAGTGACAATCAGCAGCTGCAGCTTCATGCGCTGGAACAGCTCCAGGCCGTAGCGTGCAGACTCGTCGGAGCCGCGCCCAAACGCCTCGTCGATCACCACAAAACGGAAGCTGCGGCCCTTGCCCTCACTCCTCCCGGCACCGGCAGGAGACGGCTTGGCGCCCAGCCCGAACTGGAACGCCAGCGCTGCAGCCAGGATGGTGTAGGCCAGCTTCTCCTTCTGGCCGCCGGACTTGCCGCCGGAATCGGTGAAGTGCTCAAACTCCTCTCCGGTCTCGGTCCACTTCTCGGAGGCGGAGAACGTAAACCAGTTCCGCACGTCCGTTACTTTCGCGGTCCACCGCTCGTCCAGGGCGGTGAAGCCGTCCCGCCCGCGGAACCGTTCAATCAGGCGCTCCACCTGCAGATACTTCTGTTCGGAGTACTGGTCCTCGTCCCCGATGGTTCCCTCCGAACAGGCCCGCAGGTCCGTTCCGAACTGCCGCACGTCCAGGTCCGTGGTGTTTTGGTGCTCCAGCTGGATGTGCCGGCCGCGGTTGTATTCAATGGTGGCCAGGGACTCGTTGATCTTGTTGATCCGGCTGACGATGTCCTGCCGGCGGCTGTCCAGGAACGCATTGAACGCCACCACTTCGTGGATGGTGTTCTGGTTAAGGGACTCCTTGAAGTGCGCCTCGAACTTGGGCAGATCGTTCTTCTCCAGCTGCTCGAGCAGGCGGCTGTAGTCTCCGGCGGCATCGAGGGACGCGTCGATCTCCGTGGTTTCGTTTGGATACTTGTTCCGAAAATCGGCCATCAGGCGCACCGTGCCGGCCTCCGCCGTGGCCAGGCGCTTGGACAGCGCATCGATGGCCTTTGTCAGCTCCTGCCGCACCGCGCTCTCCACGGCAACGGTGTTCTTATAGGTGAGGATTCTTTCCCCGGGCGCCCCGGCGGCGAGGCCGGCCACGGATGCCAGCAGGCCGGCGTCGTCCGTCAGCGGGTCCTCCGCCAGCACGGCACGGCACTCGGCGATAGCCTCCGCCAGGTTCTCGGTGTCCTTCTCATTGGCTCCGAGCCGCTGCTGGATCTTGCCGGCCCGCTCTTCGAAACGCTGCAGGTCACCCTTCAGGGCAGCCTCCCGGTCCGCAAGTTCCTGGAGGATGTTGCTGGCCGACTCCAGCGCCCGCCGCTCCTCCTTGGACTCCTCGATCCGCCGGGCTGTGCGCTCCCAGCTGATCTCCCCGAAATCCGCCACCGAGCGCAGGGTGCCGAGTTGCTGGTTCTTCCGGCCGAGGTCGCCCAGCTGGCGGTCGACGTTGGCCAGCTGCGTCGCAGCCACTTGGAGCTGGCCCTTTGCCTCCTCCAGCTCGGCCAGGAACCTGTTGATCTTTTCCTGGTTGTCCCAGCCCAGCACGTAGTTCCGCCGGTCCGCGATGTCCTTGCGGTCATCCTTCTCATGCCGTCCCCTGCCGCCCTTGAGCTGCCCGTTGGCGGTGAGTGCTTTGGGAAAGCGCCGGAAGTCGGCCAGCGTGTCACAGCAGACGTAGTCGAACCGGCCGGCCAGTTCCTCCAGCAGGAAGTCGCGGAACGGCGTGCCCTGCTTGATGGCGATCTTGGCAGCCAGGGTTCCGGGTTCGGCGGTCCGGGCGGAGTACGAATCACCCACCTTCAGGTAAACGAGCTTGCCCTTGAGGTTGTTTGTGTCCACCCAGCTGCTGACCGCAGCGTAGTGCTCGGCCGGTACCAGCAGGGACAAGGCGAAGCCCCTGAGGGTCCGTTCGGCTGCGCCTTCCCAGGCGGCTTCGCCGTCGCGGAGGCGCAGCAGCTCGCCGACGAACGGCAGCGCCTTCTCCGGCACGCCGGTTCCCTCGCACAGCCGGCGGCGGATTCCCACCTGGTCCAGCGGCAGCAGGTTCCGCCGGGACTGGAGGCTGGTGAGTTCCGCTGTGAGGTCTGCAGCGCGTGCGGTCCGGACGGTGCGCGTCATGGTCAGCTCGGTGCGCTGCTCCTGGAGGTCCCTGTTCTGTTCCGCCAGCCCGGATTCCACGGCCGCCAGACCGTCCCTGTTGGCGTCGAACAGCACCCGGTCCTCCGGGGCCCGCAGGCCCAGCTCCGCGGCGGCGGCTGCATAGGCCTGGTGCCGGGTACGTTGGACGGCGGCTTCCCGCTCGAGCCGGGCGATCTCTGCGTCGATGGCCGCCAGCCGGCCGCCGCCGTTTGACCGGATGTCCTCGGCAACGGCGCTAAGACTGTGCCGGAGTTCGGTGATGCGGGCGGTGACGGACGCATTGTCCTCGCGGAGCCGCTGGCCGGCGCTGTCCAGCTCGGCGGCATGCTCAAGGCTGAGGATCAGCTTCTGGTTGGTGAA
Organism: Pseudarthrobacter oxydans; assembly: GCF_013314975.1. GTDB lineage: Bacteria > Actinomycetota > Actinomycetes > Actinomycetales > Micrococcaceae > Arthrobacter > Arthrobacter oxydans. The sequence goes on from NZ_JABTYH010000003.1 coordinate 16,488, forward strand.
CCACGGGTGCAGCTGGTCCCGCTGGTCCCTGGCCTCCTGGTCCTCGATGGTGAGTTTGGCATGCCTGGCAGCGCCCTCACGGATGGGGGCCAGCATGGCGATCTGGTCCTTGGCGCGCAGCACGGCACCGTGGGCCTTCTTGAGGTCGTCGAAGTGGTGGATCAGGTTCTTGATCCGGCTCTCGACGTCGTCTTCGTCCAGCATGTTGGTGCGCACGAAGGAGGTGATGTTCTCCACCTGCTTCATGGACACCGTCCGGTGGAAGAGCTCCATGGCCTGGTTCCCGCTGATCCCGAACTGGCGTTTGAATGCTGCAGCGTAGGGCTCGAAGGTGTCGTGCACCGTGGCGCCGGCTGCCTTGAGCTTCTTCTTCAGTTTGAAGGGGTCCTGGCCGAAGTTGGCGAAATCCGCCGCGATGGTCTGGTCCGTTTCCGCGAGTGAATAGAAACGGTAGGGCTGGCCCGCCTCCTGGACCGCCCACAGCGTGACGGCCAGCGTCACCGACTTGTCCATCACCGCATTGCGGAAGACGGCGAGCACCACCGTAAGCGTTCCCGTACCGCGCAGCGCCACAGGTTTGGAGTTCTCTCCGCCGGTGCTGCGGGTGCTCTTGTGGTATCCCCGCACGTAGGACATGAGGGTGCGTTCCCTCTTCTGGGCACCCGCAGCCTTGTTGTATTCGATCTTGTTTGCCGGCAGCAGGAGCGTGGTGATGGCATCCACCACCGTTGACTTACCCGAACCTATGTCGCCCGTCAGGAGGCTGTTCGCCCCGTCCAGGCGGAACGTCCGCACGCCCTGGTGGAACGTGCCCCAGTTGAGCAGCTCCAACCGGTGCAGCCGGAAGCCCGGGGGAGTGCCGGCGTCGTCCGCGCTGGACCCTTCCGGAGCCTTCGCCGGGTCCTCAAGGCTGAACAGGCTGTCCTGCAGATCGGCGGTCACGGCAGTTCCCCTTCAGTGGTGCTCTGAGAAGTTTCCGGTGGAGCGCCGGAGGGTTCCTCCAAGGACGCCCGGTAGTCAGCGAGCCGCGCGTCGAACTCCTCCAGCCACTGGGCGTCGACATAGGCCTTCAGGATCCTGGCCACCTCGTAGGTGGCGGCCTGGTCGCGGAGCCTGCGGAGGAAGCCGAGCTCAACCACTTTTTTTATGGTGACGCCCAGCTTGTCCAGGATCTTGGCCTGGTTGCTGGAGTCCGGCAGGAACACCGCCACCATATCCACGATTTCCTGCTCCGTCATGATGAGCCGGAGCTCGCTGCTGTTGGCGTCGAACTCAAGCATCCGGCCGCGCAGCAGGGCCAGCAGGAGGCTGACGTCAAAGGTAAGCCGGCGGCGCGGAATCAGCCGGGGCAGGTTGCCCTCAGGGTCCTCCCTTGACCGCAGGAACGCGTAGCCCTCCGACTCGTCCAGGATCAGGTCCAGCCCCAGCACCACCACATAGTCCCGGACCTGGGATTCCAGGGTAAGGAGGGACTGCCACACTTTCTCGTCCGACTCGGCGTAGAGCACGCCACGGAACAGACGGGTCACGACGCCGGGCAGTTCCTCGGGCGTGCGGGCGGTTTCCATCGTCTCACTGGGGTTCATGCCGGCCTCACAAAAATGATCTGGTCGATGGTTGCTTCGCGGATGCTGCCGTCGGCGAGCTTCCACTGCAGCTGCTGCGGAACGTCGTCACGGATGCTGGCCCATTCGGATTCGCTGGCCAGTTGGTAGTAGGCCACGATTTCGGCGAGTCCCTGCTGCAGGGGATGGGCCTGGGTCACTTCAACGAGTGTGGCCTGCTCGGCGCCGGCCAGGACGGCATCCACATTCGCCTGCAGCCGCTCCTTGTCCACGTGGAACTGGCTGAACAGGGCACCGGCGTCCACCTCCGAATCATCGGCGGCCAGCACGGCGTCGTCCACCATCGTCTTCCGGCTTGGCTCGTACAGCGGCCGTTCGAAGGGCAGGGCGACATCCACCGACTGCGCGGCGATCTCCATGAAGACGCCCGACGGCGGCGCCTCCCGGGTGCCCAGCGCACGGGATTCGATGCTTCGCACCAGCCGCATGATGCGCTTGTTTTCGAGGAAGACTTTGTCATCCAGGAGCCGGCGCATCTGTTCGGAGAGTTGGCGGACGGTGCCCTGTGTCTGGTCGACGGCGGGCAGCCAGTCCTGGTGCAGCCTTGTCACGGCGTGCAGGTCCTCCACGCCGGAGAGCGCTTCGATTTCCGTGGCACGCTGCAGCAGGTCCTGCAGTTCGATGCGCAGCTGGGGCGACATCAGATAGTCCCAAAAACCCTGGAACGTGCGGCCCTGGAGGGAACTGCTGATGCCCTGCTGGTTCGCGAAGATGGTCTCCAAAAGTTCGCCCTGGGTCCCGTCCCAGGTGGCGATCTGTTCGCGCACCTGCCGGTCCAGCTTCCGGAAGTTCTGCTCCACCTCCCGGAAATCGGAGAGCAGATCTTTGGCGAGGGTGGTCAGCTGCTGGAAGTGGTCCAGTGCCTCAGGAGCGGTCATCACCCTGATGTTGCCGTCCCTGATCCGCTGCATCTCGGCATCGATGCCGTCCCGCTGGCGCTGCAGCTCGGCGAGCCGGACTTCGGGGTCGGTCTCCGACTGCTGCACCAGGGCCTTCAGGACCGCGAAGATGCTGGTAAGCCTGGACTGGGTGGCCACGAAGTCCCGCCCGCGAAGGTTCTCCACCCACCGGACCACGTCCTCGGCGGCGGGGGTGAGGTCGTAGTGCGGTTCGTCCTGGCCGGGAACGTAATACTTCCGCAGCCAGGCCTTTTCCGGCGCTGCCCAGTCGTCCAGGTACTCCCCGGCGGGCCGGGGGAACTTGTCCTCGCCGTAGACGTCCCGGAGGCCGAACAGGACGTCATCGAGGTGGTCGATGAGCTGCTGCCGGCCGATATCCCGCTGGTTGGGCCCGGTGAAGGCCTTCATGAAGAAGGACAAGGCCAGCGGCGCGTTCTGCGCCCGGAGCAGGGACCATCCGGCGTGGTTCTCACGCAGGCTGTTGATGGCGTAGAAATCCAAGGCGTCCTCAGGGGGCTTCCGGCGGCCGAATGACTTATGTGCCCAAGCTACACGCAGCCGCCGACAATTGCGGAGGAGGAGGGGTGAGTCACGTCCTCGTTACGGCCCGGTCCGCATTCCCGGGGACAGGACGTTGATGCCGGCATCAACCGCTGCGGTGAGGAGTTCGACGTCGTACGAGACAAGAACGTCAACCTGCAGACGGATAGCAGTGGCCAGGTGAATGGCATCCGCGCTGCGCAGCCTGCCCGGCAGAGCCGCTGCGTACATGAGGTCCGAACGTACAAGATCGACCAGGTTGATGCCGCCGAGCGCTGCATTGACCAGTTCGCCGTGTATCGCACGGCGGCGCGCTGCGCAGTGGAGTTCTGTGTAGAGGAGCATGGACGCAACCAGGCTGTGGGTCTGGGAAGCTGCTGACAGGTACGCCGCCAAGGTGGGCGATTCCTGCTCCTCCACCACGAGTTTGAGGACTGCCGATGTATCCGCGTAAATGATCAACGGTCACCGCGAAGGTCGTCCAGAATCTCCTCCGTGCTGGATTCCAGAGTGACCCGGTGCAAGGCGGTGAAGTCGACGGGTCCAGTTGCGGGGCGTACCTGGCCTGCCAGCAGCAACCGTTCAAGGGGGGAAGCTGACGGCGGGATGAGTGTAGCGGCGATTTCGCCATTGTTGGTGACGTCGATTGTCTCCCCGTTCTTCACGCGTTCGAGGATCTTGCTGCTCTCGTTCCGCAGTTCACGGTGTGGAATTGTTGCCATAGCGCACCTCCGTAGCAAGTGTAGCAACCCAGGTGGCCCGGGGGAAGGTTCAGTCGCGTCCTTCCGCTTGCTCCCAGTGCCGCCGCAGCATCTCCGCCAGCCTGACGGGCTCCATCCGGTGGGGCGGGTCGAAGTGGTGGCGCTTGGCGAAGACTTCAAGATGGAAGTCCGGGAAGAAGACCCGCGCCAGCCGGCCGGCAATCTCGCCGTAGTCATCCGGGTTGCTCAGGCCGCCGAGGGCGCAGAACACGGGCGGGCGGAACGCCGCCAGGCGTTCCCGGTCCAGGTCGTAGCTCCGGAAGGTGCGCAGGAATGCCTTGATTCCGGCCGGCCGCCTGGCCATCCACGGCGGCGGGGGACCCGGCGGTGGCGGCGGAAGGACGACGTCGGGCTTGACTCCCAGCCTCATGAAGGCGGGTATGAGCTGCTCCGGAGGGAGGGCCTCCAGCTGTTCGTACTTTTTCCAGATCTCCGCGTGGGCGGGGCTCCAGTCCCAGGTCCCGGCCCAGGCGGGCTCCAGCAGGGCCAGGCTGAGCAGCCGCTCGGGGTGTTTCGCGGCGAAGGCCAGCGCCGCAGCCCCGCCGCCGGAATAGCCCACAAGGTGGAACGTTTCCCATCCCAGGGCATCAGCCTCGCGCAGCACGCCGCTGACCTCTGTGTCCAGGCTCCAGCCGGGCGGAGGCTCGTCCTCCGTGTAAAGCTCCAGGTCCTTGGCCACCGCCTGGACGTCCGGCCCCAGGGCTTCAATCAGAGCGCCGTACGCTTCCTGCGCGGGGAAAACGGCGCCCGGAAGCAGGATGGCCCGCATCGGTTCCATGGCAGAACCATACGCCTGGTGCCGCTGCTCCTGACAGGCCTGTGAAAGGGGACTGGGGTACCTCGGAGGCCGGTTGGTAAATGCTGCGCGCAATCTCCTGTAGTGTTGATCCTGTTGTTGTGTTTATGCAGTTGGTAGTTCAGGCAGTACGCGCGGTCGAAAGTCCGCGTTCTTCTGAAGTAGCGGTTTTGAACACCCCACACCGGAGGGCCCGAAAGTCGGGACTTTCCCTCCACCTTCACGAAGGACAAAAATAATGGCTACTGGTACCGTCAAATGGTTTAACGCTGAAAAGGGCTTCGGCTTCATTTCCCCCGATGACTCCTCACAGGACGTTTTCGCACACTACTCTGCGATCGCTTCCTCCGGCTTTCGCTCACTCGAAGAGAACCAGAAGGTCTCCTTCGAAACCGAGCAGGGCCCCAAGGGTCCCCAGGCCGTAAACATCCAGTCCCTCTAATTCCTTAGAGAAACTGGGGCCTTAGGGTTTCAAAGTTTGAAAGCATGGCCGGTCACTGACCGGCCATGCTTTTGTTTAACCCGCTTGTGCCAGGACAGCCCGCGATGCGGCGGCGCAGGTGCCGGGAGTGAACGTTTGTGCAGCCGCATGAACCGCCGGCCAGGCACGGGCTTTGGTCAGGCCCTCCGCGCACGGCCGCCCATTTAGCTACTGACCAGTAACAACGCCGGCTAAGCGGGCCAGGCGGTCCACATCCCGCTGCTTTGCGGTCTCCTCACACAGCCGCGCACGTCCGTTCACTTCTCGCCGCTGCCGCACCCGGCGTGCCTAGCATGGAAACCGGGCCCACAGCCTGGCTTCCGGCCCTGCACCCGCTGACACAAAACAAAGAGGTTTCCATGTCGCTGCTCACCAGAACCCTGTCCCTTGCCGCCTCCGCTGTCCTGGCCTCATCCCTGGCCGTGGCGCCCGCCCAGGCGGCCGTCGTCGAAATTTCCCCTCCCGGCGCGAATGACTGGTCCTGCACGCCAACTGCCGAACACCCCTATCCGGTGGTCCTGGTGCCCGGCACGTTCGAGAGCATGGTGAAGAACTGGTCCACCCTCTCGCCCTACCTCAAGAGCCAGGGCTACTGCGTGTTTGCCCTGAACTACGGCGAGACGAACGGCGTCTACGCCACGGCACCCGTCGCGGACTCCGCCCAGGAACTCGCCCCGTTCGTTGACGCGGTCCTGGCTTCCACCGGCGCCAGGAAGGTGAACCTGGTGGGCCACAGCCAGGGCGGCATGATGCCCCGCTACTACATGGGCTTCCTCGGTGGGGCCAAGAAGGTCAACCAGCTCATCGGCATTGCCCCCTCCAACCACGGCACCGAGGGCGTGATCATCCCGCCGCCGGAGGTCCTGGAAGACCCGGACTTCACCGCGCTCGGGTGTGCCGCGTGTGCCGACCAGCAGGCCGGCTCCCCGTTCATGCAGAAGCTCAATTCCATCGGTGACACCGTGGCCGGGCCGTCGTACACCGTGATCTCCACGGTCTATGACGAAGTGGTGATCCCGTACAACAGCCAGTTCCTCGCCGGCCCGGCGCGGCAGGTCACCAACATCACCATCCAGGACAAGTGCCCGTTGGACGTCTTCGAGCATGACCAGACACCCAACGACCCCGTGGTCCACCAGATCGTGGCCCACGCCCTGGGCAGGAGCTCAGGCCCGGCGGACCCGGCCTACCAGCCCCGCTGCGTGTAGCCTCTTCGCTACTCGTCCGGGCTCGGGCTGCGGACGTCCTTCTGGCCAATGTCGGCAGCGCCCAGTGCTGCCGCCGCCGGGCCGTGCGTGGTATCGTGCTCGCGGACCCGGAGCTCCGGGTGGTGCAGGTCCAGTGCCGGGCGCTCCGAGCGGATCCGCGGCAGCGACGTGAAGTTGTGCCGGGGCGGCGGGCAGGACGTGGCCCATTCCAGCGAGGCGCCGAAGCCCCAGGGATCATCCACGGTCACCTTCGTCCCGGTCCGCCAGGTGATGTAGACGTTCCAGAAGAACGGGAGCAGGGAAGCTCCCAGGAGGAAGGACGACATGGTGGAGAACTGGTTCATCCACGTGAAGTTGTCCTCCACCAGGTAGTCGGCGTACCGGCGGGGCATGCCCATGACGCCCAGCCAGTGCTGGATCAGGAAGGTGCCGTGGAAGCCCAGGAACAGCATCCAGAAATGGATCTTTCCAAGGCGCTCGTTGAGCATGGTGCCGGTGAACTTGGGCCACCAGAAGTAGAACCCGGCGAACATCGCGAACACCACGGTGCCGAAGACCACGTAGTGGAAGTGGGCCACCACGAAGTAGGTGTCGGAGACGTGGAAGTCCAGCGGCGGGGAGGCCAGAATGATGCCGGTGAGGCCGCCGAAGAGGAACGTGACCAGGAAGCCGATGCTCCACAGCATGGGCGTCTCGAAGGTCAGCGAGCCGCCCCACATGGTGCCGATCCAGTTGAAGAACTTCACGCCGGTGGGCACTGCGATCAGCATGGTCATGAACGCGAAGAACGGCAGCAGCACCGAGCCGGTCACGTACATGTGGTGCGCCCAGACGGTCATGGAGAGTGCGGCTATGGCAATGGTGGCGTAGACCAGGCCTTTGTAGCCGAAGATCGGCTTGCGGCTGAACACCGGGAAGATCTCGGAGACGATGCCGAAGAACGGCAGGGCGATGATGTACACCTCGGGGTGGCCGAAGAACCAGAACAGGTGCTGCCAGAGGACTGCTCCGCCGTTCTCCGGATCGTAGATGTGGGCACCGAAGCGCCGGTCCGCACCAAGCGCGAACAGGGCGGCTGCCAGCGGCGGGAAGGCCATGATCACCAGGATTGAGGTGACCAGGGTGTTCCAGGTGAAGATCGGCATCCGCCACATGGTCAGTCCCGGGGCGCGCATGCAGATGATGGTGGTGATGAAATTGACCGCACCCAGGATGGTCCCGAAGCCGGACAGCGCCAGGCCGAACACCCAGAGGTCACCGCCGATGCCCGGACTGAACGTGGTATCGGAGAGCGGAGCATAGGCAAACCAGCCGAAGGACGCGGCGCCCTGGGGCGTGATGAAGCCGGACATCGCAATCGTGGAGCCGAAGAGGAAGAACCAGAAGGCCAGCGCGTTGAGCCGCGGGAAGGCCACGTCCGGAGCGCCGATCTGCAGCGGCATGATGAAGTTGGCAAACCCGGCGAAAAGCGGGGTGGCGAACATGAGCAGCATCGCAATGCCGTGCATCGTGAACAGCTGGTTGTACTGCTCCTTGGTCTGCAGGATCTGCATGCCGGGCTCGAACAGCTCAGCGCGGATGAGCAGGGCCATCACCCCGGCCAGGCAGAAGAAGGCAAACGACGTGATCAGGTACATGTACCCGATGGTTTTGTGGTCGGTGGTGGTGATCCAGTTGACCACCATGCTGCCCTTGCTGCGCTTCGTGACAGCCGGCGCAGCGGTGGCAGCGAGCCCTTCAGTTGAATGTTCCGCAGTGGCCATCTTCCACCTCACCGAATCTTCCGTATGGCGCGGCAGGTCCTTCATGGGCCCTACTTTGAAGGCTACTCAGGATCATGGCCTCCGGGAAGGGGGTTCGTTCAGCCGCCCAGGCCCATCGCTTCCCGCACCTCGTCCAGGATGTGGTGCATCGCCGACTCCGCCACGGCAGTGTCGCCATTGGCCACAGCTGCCGCCACGTCCTCGTGCGCCTGAAGTGCCTCGTCCCGGGGCTTGAACGGCATGAGCCCCTGCTGGGTCCGGCTGGTCAGCACTTCCGCCACCATGCCTTCCAGCGCCTGGAACATCTCGTTCCCGCAGCTTCGCAGGAGCAGCTGGTGGAACTCGATGTCAGCGGCCAGGAACCCCTGGAGGTCGCCGGCTTCACCGAGCCGCCGCAGCTCAGCCCCGAGGGCAACGAGCTGGGCACGTTCCGCGGCACTGGCACGCCGGGCCGCACCGGCGGCGGCGATGGGTTCGACGGCGATGCGCAGCTCGGTGAGGCTGCTGTATTGGAGTTCGCGCCGGTCTGACGCCAGCCGCCAGCGCACCAGCTTCGGGTCAAAAACGTTCCAGAGCGACCGGTCCTGCACCACAATGCCCACGCGCCGCCGCGAGTAGACCAGGTTCATGGACTCCAGGACCTTCATGGTGTCCCTGGCCACGGTCCGCGATATGCCGTATTCCTGCTGCAGCCCCTCAAGGGTGAGCCGGCTGCCGGGGGCCAGGTTGCCGGAAGCGATGGCAACCCCTACCGCCTCCAGGACCCGCTCATGCATCGCGGGGGAGGCCCCGCCGTCGTGCGCTTCATCCGCGCCCTCATCTGTCGCCGTCGACATTTTGTCCGCCTCTCCTGCGCCGCAGCGCCCTCCAAGAATACCGGGAAAAAGAGCAAAGGTATGACCTGTAACACGAAAAGATAGTATCTTTTGGTCGAAAAGGTGATACCTTATGGCGTAGCCCACTTTTTGAGGGCACGCAGCGAGCTTCTTCGAAAGCCAAAGACGTCTTCTCCGGAGGTATGACATGCAGTATCCCCCCACGCACCTGGTGGTCATGGGCGTTGCCGGATCCGGCAAAACCACCCTTGCGGCGGCCCTTTCCTCGCGGCTGGGCTGGGCCTGCGCCGAGGCGGACGAGTTCCACCCCGAAGCCAACATCACCAAAATGACGCAGGGCATCCCGCTCCAGGACGAGGACCGCTGGCCCTGGCTGCAGGAAATCCGCACCTGGATGACCGCCCAGGCGAACGCCGGCTGCAGCACCGTCCTGACGTGTTCCGCCCTCAAGAAAAGCTACCGCCAGCTCCTGTCCGAAGCGGAGGGCCGCGTCGTCTTCCTCCATCTCGACGGCGGCGCGGACCTGATCAGCCAGCGCATGCTGGGCAGGGAAGGCCACTTCATGCCGCCCACCCTGCTGCCCAGCCAGCTGGCCACCCTCGAGCCGCTCAGCCAGGAAGAGCTCGACGCTGGCAGCCTCCGCCTGGACATCTCCCAGTCGCCTGACCAGCTGGTCGCCGCCGTCGTGCAGGCGTTGCAGCTTCCCGCCGGCCAGGCGCCCTGCGCGCCCTGACACCCCCTAGAACCCCAACAAATACTGTTTCAAAGGAGAACCATGACCATCGAAGGATGGACCCAAACGCTGGGCGCAGGACCCCTGCTGCTCATCGCCGGAGCAGCGATCCTCGTCCTGCTGTTCCTGATCATCAAGCTGCGCATGCACGCCCTGATCGCCCTGATCCTCATCAGCCTCGCCACCGCCTTCGCCACCGGCATTCCGGCCAACCAGGTGGTCCCTGTTCTGATCAACGGCTTCGGCACCACGCTCGGCACCGTGGCACTCCTGGTGGGCCTGGGCGCCATGCTCGGCCGCATCGTGGAAACCAGCGGCGGCGCCAAGGTGCTGGCCGACTACCTCATCGGTGTCTTCGGTGAAAAGCGTGCCCCGTTTGCACTGGGCCTGGCCTCCCTGATCTTCGGCTTCCCCATCTTCTTCGACGCCGGCCTGGTGGTCATGCTGCCCGTCGTGTTCGCCGTGGCCCACCGCCTGGGCGGGGGAGTGCTCCGCTACGGCCTGCCCGCCGCCGGCGCGTTCTCCGTGATGCACATCTTCCTGCCCCCGCACCCGGGCCCGGTCTCCGCATCTGCGTTCTTCGACGCCAACATCGGCCTGGTCACCATCGCCGGCCTTCTCGTCGCCATCCCCACCTGGTACGTCACCGCCTACCTCTTCGGCCTCTACACCGGCAAGAAGCTGGTCCTGCCCGTACCGGAAATCCTGGGCCACGCCTCCGCCGAGGCGGAATCACACCCGCCGCGCTTCCGCACCGTGGTGGGCCTGCTGCTCCTGCCGCTGCTACTGATCTTCATGAACACCGGGCTGAACACCCTGGCCTCATCCGGTGTGCTCGCCGAAGGCGTCAAGGACGAGCAGTGGTACCAGGTCCTCCGGACCCTGGGTGAGACCCCGGTGGCGCTGCTGATCTCGGTGCTGGTGGCCCTGTTCGTTCTGGGCACCAAGCGCGGCAAGGACGCCGGAGCCCTCGAGAAGCTCCTCGAATCCTCGCTCGGCCCGGTCTGCTCCGTCATCTTGATCACCGGCGCCGGCGGCATGTTCGGCGGCGTCCTGCGCACCTCCGGCATCGGCCAGGCACTCGCCGATGTCCTGGGCGACCTGGGCATTCCGCTGATCCTCGCAGGCTTCCTGATCTCCAGCATCCTGCGCATCGCCCAGGGATCAGCAACCGTTGCACTGACCACCACCGCAGGCCTGATCGCTCCGGCTGTGGCCCTGGCCGGACTGAACGGCATGCAGGTGGCCGCCATGGTAATCGCCGTGGCCGCCGGCTCCGTGGTGGTCTCCCACGTGAACGACTCCGGCTTCTGGCTGGTGGGCCGCTTCTTCGGCATGGACGTCAAGACCACGCTGAAGACCTGGACCGTTATGGAAACCCTCATCGGTGTGATGGGCTTCGCCATCGCGGCCGTGATCTTCCTGGTGGCCGGAGTGGCGGGCTAGCGCCCTCCCCAGCCACGGCTGAGTGGACAACAGCGGCGGGGCGGGCAGCAGGAATGCTGGCCGCCCCGCCGTCGTCGTACCCGGAGTCTCTTTGGGCCTGACCGCACGGCCGGGATGGAGCCGTGGGGCGGGCTGGATGGCGGCCGGTGCTACGTGCGGGCGTCGATGTCCTTCTGGACCACGGCGGCGAGCGTGCGCAGCACCTGCTGATCGGACGGGGAGAAGGACCTGGGCTGCTGGTCGATGACGCAGAGCGTCCCAATGTTCCAGCCCCGCGGCCCGTGCAGGGGGTAGCCGGCGTAGAAGCGGATATAGGGCTCGCCGGTGACCAGCGGATTCGAAGCAAACCTGTCATCGGACAGCGTGTCATTGATGACCAGCATCGCGTTCCGCTCCACCGTTTCCGTGCAGAGCGCGAAGATGCGGGGAGCCTCCTCGCGCAACGGCCCGACGGCCGACTTGAAGAACTGGGCATCCTCGGCGATCAGGGACAGCGACGCTGCACCCACGCCAAAGAACTTCCAGGCGGCAGCAACAACGCGGTCGTACACTTCCTCCGGACCGGTGTACAGAAGGTCCGTCTCGTGCAGCGACTTCAGGCGTTCGGCCTCGGCCCGTTCCGGGGAAAGCAGGGATTTGCCGGCGGCCCCCAGGGCGGCAAGCGCGTCTTCTTTGTCAGGCTGGCGGCGGGCCGGTTCCCGGCCCGCGGGCCGTGCCTGGGTCTGTTCTGCCGGGAGGTCCTTCGCCGCATCAGGCCCGCGTTCGATCGCGGGCAGGGCCAGTGCTTCATGCAGGTAGGCGTCCAGTTCGAACGCGGAACAGGGGGACCTGCCGAAGTAGGACGGCCAAAGCTTTTGTGGATCCAAGCCGATCGTGGCGGCGAGTTCGAGCCGCCGCTTCACTTCTTTGTCGATTGCGGCCACCTCCCATGAGACGCGTTTCCGGGGTCCGCGCACTCTGTAGTTGCAAAAGCCATGTTGATAAGCTTACTTAGTAATTGCGGCCCCGGCTACCTGGCATGGTTCCGGGGCTTTCCGGGCCTTCCGGGCGGCGGGGTGGCGGCGCAACTTCGCCGCTGGCGCACCGCAGCCAGGCCGGGGTTTGTGGTGTGGGGCTTTAGTGCAGGGCTACCTGCCTGCGGTACGGCTCTTGGGCGCTTTCGGGGGCAGTCCCGCCACATGTTCATACGCTTTGCGGATCCATGCCCTGGCGCGGGCATCATCGCCGTCGCCTTCCTCATTCCAGATCTCCGGCAGGCCGGTATACTCGCGCATCGGCCGGTCCGCCGGGCCGAACGGGACGGTCCGCTCGCCGCTTTCGAGCTGCTGCCTGTCCCCACTGGAGAGCCGGATGCCGATGGTGGGCCCGAAAAGCCCGGCGAACATGTTGCCGTTGACGAACGCGCCGAGGTTCCCGAACATCGGCTTCACCGACACCTCCGGGACGTCCGGAACCAGCGACCGGAAACGCTCCTTGTCAGCCTCCGTCGCTTTGGGCATCTCCATTGCTTCCCCCTGGGATCGGACGGCTGGTGTGTGCAGGATATGCCCTGCGGGGTGTGCCGGGGAACACCCGCCGGTCCGCCGTCGTTGTGCCGGTAGGCAGCGCGCCCACGCCGGGCGCCGGACGTTCCACAACCGAAGGACACCCCTTGACCCCTCGCACCATCGTGATCACCGGCGCCAGCGACGGCATCGGCGCAGCAGCCGCGCGTACCCTGGCCAGGGCAGGGGACCAGGTGGTCGTCGTCGGCCGCTCGGAGGAAAAGACGCGGGCCATTGCCAAGGAGATGGACGCCGACTACTTTGTCAGCGACTTCTCCGAGCTCGCGCAGGTCCGCACCCTGGCCGCCCAGCTGGAGTCCGACTACCCGCGCATCGACGTCCTGGCCAACAACGCCGGCGGCATCATGGGCAAGCGCACCCTCACCGTGGACGGCAACGAGGCAACGTTCCAGATCAACCACCTGGCCCCGTTCCTCCTCACCACGCTGCTGATGGAAACCCTCGCTGCCAGCAACGCCAAGGTGATCAACACGTCCAGCGGCGCCAACAGCTTCGGCAAGCTGGACCTGTTCGACCTCAACGCCGAGCACGGCTACTCCACCAACCGCGCCTACGGCACCGGCAAGCTCGCCAACATCCTCTTCACGTCCGAGCTGCACCGCCGCTTTGGTGGGCAGGGAATCACGACGGCGGCGTTCCACCCGGGCGTTGTGCGCACCAACTTCGCGGCGGACTCCACCAGCCCGTTCCGGCACGCCTACAAGACCCTGCTGAACCGCTTAATGCTGACCCCGGACCAGGGTGCCGACACCCTGCTGTGGCTGGTCAACGGCACTGCGGGCAAGGACTGGATTTCCGGGGCGTATTACTACAAGCGTGCCCTGGCCAAGGCCAACCGCCAGGCCTACGACGCCGAGCTGGCCCGCCGCTTGTGGGAGCAGAGCGAGGAGCTGGTCAAGGGCTCCTGAGGTCCGCTGCCGGCCGGATGCAACGGAAATGCGTGGCTTTTGGGGTTTGCCAGAGGCGGAGCCCGCGTGTTGTCGGGGCCTGGGCTCCTTGGGAAGCCAAAAGTCACGCATTTGCGTCAGCGGGCGCGCTCTACATCTGCCGCGGCCTCTGGCTGGCCCCGGGCTACCAGGCCGGCCACCACGCCGTCCACGTCCGCTTCCGGCCGGTTCTGGCTCAGCTTGGCCTTCGCCTCGATCCGGGTGATGACCAGTTCCACGCCGACAATTGCCCGCAACTGCCCGGAGATGAAGCGCTCCGGTGCGTCGTCCACGTCCCAGGGATGGTCGAAGCCGGACTCGTGCACTCCGGTGAGCCGCCGGACCTGCCGGTCCAGCCACGCCGGATCGTCATGGATCACCAGCCGCCCGTACACATGCGCCGTGGTGTAGTTCCACGTGGGGACTACGCGTCCGTGCTCGGCCTTGGCGGCGTACCAGGACGGGGAGATGTAGGCGTCCGCGCCCTGGATGATGGCAAGGGCCTCCCCGACGGCGGGCGCGGACCACTGCGTGTTGTTCCGCGCCAGGTGCCCCTGCAGCGCGCCGAACTCCCCGGCGTCGGGCTCGTAGACAAAGGGCAGGAGTGTAGCCACGAGGCCCTGCTGGGTCATGGTGACCAGGTTCGCCGCACCCGGCCCGGTGAGCAGGTGCTGGACGGTTTCTGGGACAGCGGCGAAGTGGGCTGGAATGTACATGGGGCTAGTCCTTTACTGGCTGGAGTGCTGCGGGATGAAGTTCGGAGGACGGGGCAGGCGCGGGCTTGAGCCGAACCCGGACGGCCGCCGCGGCGCACAGGATGACGGCCAGCCCGCCCATGACCGTGGACCAGGCCAGGGCCTCGCCCAGCAGGAGCGCCGCCCAGCAGATGGTGAGGACGGGCTGGATGAGCTGGATCTGGCTGACCCGGGCGATGGGGCCGATGGCCAGGCCGCGGTACCAGGCGAAGAATCCCAGGAACATGCTCACCACGGCGAGGTACCCGAACGCTGCCCACTGCACGGGAGTCGCGGACGGCGGCTGCTGGGAAGCGGACGCGGCTGCCAGGACCAGCATCAACGGCGAGGCGAGGACCAGTGCCCACGAAATGGTCTGCCAGGAGCCCAGTTCCCGGGCCAGCAGGCCACCTTCCGCATAGCCGATCGCCGCGGCGGCCACTGAACCGAGGAGCAGCAGGTCCGCCCAGTGGAGGACGCCAAGGCCGCCGGACTGGGCGGATGCGAAGACGGTCACCGCAAGGGCGCCCACACTGCTGACGAGCCAGAACGCCGCGGGCGGGCGTTCCCGCCCGCGAATGACCGCAGCGGTGGCCGTCGCGGCAGGCAGCAGGGCGATGACAACGGCGCCGTGGCTTGCGGCGGTGCTGGTCAGGGCGTAGGAGGTCAGTAGCGGAAAGCCGATGACGACGCCGGCAGCGACGACCGCCACACGGAGCCATTGCGTCCCGCGGGGGAGCGCCTGCCGGGTGAGTGCCAGTGCGGCACCGGCCAAAACAGCCGCCACTACTGCCCTGCCCGATCCGATAAACAGCGGTGTCAGGCCTGCGACCGCCACTTTGGTGAACGGGACGGTGAGCGAGAATGCCGCGACTCCAAGGAAGCCGAGCCACAATCCAGCTGAGTTGGAATGGGATAACGCGGTGCGCCTCAGAGGAGTAGCGCTACTATTGTCTCTCATGAACAACGATAGCAGTTCGCGGATTGTGGCGCACCTGAAATCCTGGATGGCCACTGCGGCGCCGGGAGCGAAACTGCCTTCCACGCGGTCCCTCGTGGCCGACTACCAGGCAAGTCCCGTCACGGTGCAGAAGGCCCTGCAGACCCTCGCAGCGCAGGGACTCATCGAGAGCCGGCCGGGCGTCGGGACCTTCGTACGGGCGGTCCGGACGGCACGCCCCTCCGATTACGGCTGGCAGACAGCGGCCCTCCGCTCCCCGCTGGCGGCACTGCCACCGGCCTCCTCCACCATGCGGGAGGTGCCGCAGGACGCGATTTCCTTCCATTCGGGCTATCCGGCCAGGGAGCTCCTGCCCGAGCGGCTGGTCCGGGCAGCGCTCACCCGGGCCGCCCGTGGAGACGCCGCGCTGTCCCGGCCTCCCGCCGCAGGGATGCCGGAGCTGCAATCGTGGTTCGCCCACGAGCTCGGCGCGTCGACGCCCGCCGGGATTACCCCGCCCAACCCGAGCGACGTCGTCGTACTCCCTGGCAGCCAGAGTGGACTGAGCTCCATCTTCAGTGCCCTGGTGGGCAGGGGGCAGCCGCTGCTGATGGAGTCACCCTCCTACTGGGGCGCCATCCTGGCGGCGGCGCAGGCTGGTGTCCGTGTTGTACCCGTGCCCAGCGGACCGGACGGACCGGAACCGGGGGAGCTGGCGCGCGCCTTCGACGAATCAGGCGCCAGGGTCTTCTACGCTCAGCCCAACTACGCCAACCCCACGGGCGCGCAGTGGCCAGCGGAGACGCGCGACCAGGTCCTTGACGTGATCCGTGCCAAGGGGGCGTTCCTTGTGGAGGACGACTGGGCGCACGACTTTGGCATCAGCTCCCACCCCGTACCGGTGGCCTCCCGCGACGATTCCGGGCATGTTGTGTACCTGCGCTCGCTGACCAAGAGCGTTTCCACGTCCATCCGGGTGGCCGCACTCATTGCACGCGGTCCGGCGAGGGACCGCATCCTGGCTGACAGGGCGGCGGAATCGATGTACGTCAGCGGGCTTCTGCAGGCGGCAGCGCTCGACGTCGTCACGCAGCCGGGGTGGCAGACGCACCTGCGCAGCCTGCGGCACCAGCTGGAGTCACGCCGGGACCTGCTGGTCACCAGCGTCCGGGAACATATTCCGCAGGCGCACATTGAACAGGTGCCGAAAGGGGGGCTTAACCTGTGGCTGCGCCTGCCCGACGGGACGGACCTGCTGCGGCTGGTCCGGGACTGCGAGACAGCCGGCGTCATCGTCGCCCGCGGGGACGAATGGTTTCCGGCGGAACCGGCGGGTCCGTTTATCCGGCTCAACTTTTCGGGCACGAATCCGGGCGCCTTCCCCGAAGGCGCCCGGATCATTGGGCAGATGCTGGAGCGGAACCTGGCTTATTGAGCCGCCTGGCTAGGGAGCAACAAGTGGGCAGATATTTGTCGCCTGTCCACTGCCCGTGAACATCCCGCCTCGTTCGGAGAAATCACTGTTGAGGGTCCAGCTGACTGTGCCGCTTGTAACGTACACGCCCGCATCATGTCCATTTGCTTCAGGCACCGTTATGACGTTCCTGCCTGTCGCCGTGATGAAGAGTCCATCATCTGATGCGCTCTCGATTCGGTTGGCACCGGTCGCTACATACGTCACCGATTTGCCGGTAGGACCGCTGACCGTGACTCTCAGGTTGGGTGACGTGGTAATGAACCTGCCACCAGGCAAACTAATGAATCCGCCCTTCCCGGTAGGTGTGAGGGTGACCTCAAAGTCGGGGGATCCTGAACAGACGGCCGTAATGGGATTGGGATCGACAGGTCCAGGGACTGCGGGAGCTGCAAATGCCGACTGTGCAGGTGCGACGAGCGCTGCTGCGGCCAGGGCAGCCGGGGCCAGTGTGCGCGCAATTGTGGTTTTCATTCGATCTTCCTTTCAGGTGTACTCAGTGTGAGTGGCTCAACGGTGGCCCCAAGGGCTTAACGGAGCCTTAATCCAACGGCTAACTCTGGATCCAGCACGGGCCTGGGAGCATGATGGGGGTGATGCCGCTCCTCGGGGCGCATTAGGACAGGGCGGGGGCTAGGGGTCGCTGGTCGATAAACGCCACGGGATAGGGCACAGCCCGCTTCCGAGGCCGGTCAGTGAGGGGTGCTCGCCGATGAGCGCACTGTGGATCAGGGCCCTGGGCCCATTACAGGTGATTGCTGACGGCGTCCCGGTTCCAGTCAGCAGCCTCAGCCTGCGTATTGTCCTGGAATGCCTGGCTCTGCGGGCGAACTCGGTTGTAGCAGCCGACTTCCTGGCTGAGGTCATCTGGGACGGCCACCCGCCCGCGCGTCCGGGCCCGCAGCTGCAGGTGTACGTCGCGAACCTGCGGAACCTGCTTGAACCCAACCGCCGCAAAGGGGTTGCCTCGCACCGCCTGGCCAGCAGGCCGGGCGGCTACCTCCTTGCAGTTGAAGACGACGAACTCGACCTGCTGCAGTTCCGCGCACACCTTGCCTCCGGCGAGCGCGCAGTGGAGGCGGGCGAACTCGCCGGCGGCGCGGTGAGCCTGCGCCAGGCCCTGGATTTGTTCGTGTGCCCTGCCTTTCCGGACCTGGCCGACGTCGAGGTTCTGGCGCCGGACCTCGAAGCGGTGGAGGAGGCCCGGCTGGACGCTTACCAGGACCTCCTCGATGTTGAACTGGCACTGGGCCGCCACGCCAACGTGGTGGGGGAGGTGCAGCGGCTGGTATCGCAGCATCCCTTCCGGGAACGCTTGTGGGCGTCCCTGGTGCTTGCGTTGTACCGCTCCGACCGGCAGGCAGACGCCCTTGCCGCTTGCCGTGCGGCCCGGAAAGCCTTTGCTGCGGAGCTGGGCATTGATCCCGGGACGCGCCTGCGGGAGCTGGAAGCACTGGTGCTGCGCCAGGATGCCTCCATTGGGCCGCCAGTCATCAATGACGACCGCCGTGCCAGGCAGCGCCTCGACAACGTGCCCGCCCCACTCACCCCTATGGTGGGCCGGGATACAGAACTGGGAGAGATATGTTCGCTCTACCGTTCGGAGGGATGCCGGCTGGTCACCGTCACGGGGGCGGGCGGGGCAGGGAAGACCCGCCTCGCGATGGCGGCGGCCGCACGTTTGGGCGAGCGCATGCCCGACGGCGCGGGCTGGGTCAATCTGTCCCCGCTTACCCACGTTGAGCAGGTGCCTGGTGCCATTACAGCGGCACTCGGACTGGAAGCGCCGGCAGGCCAGGACCCGCTGAAGATCGCCTCCCGATTTCTCCATGCCCGCCGCCTGCTGCTGGTCCTGGACAACTTCGAGCACCTGGTGGACGCGTGGCCTGTGGTGCTGGAGTTGCTCACTGCAGCCCCTGAACTCCGGATCCTCACCACCAGCCGGAGGCGGCTGGGGTTGCGTCCCGAGTATGAATTCGAACTTGCTCCACTGGAGCTGCCACCCCTCGACCCGCCCCTGCCTCTCCGTCGGCTTCAGGAGGTACCAGCAATGAAGCTGCTCTTGAACCGGGGCCGGACGGTCCGCCCCCGCCTTTCGGTAGACCACGGAAACGCCGCTGTACTAACACGCCTGTGCCATCGCTTGGACGGGTTGCCGTTGGCCATTGAATTGGCTGCGGCCCAGCTGCGGCACCTTACCGAGCACGATCTCCTCGCTGACTTGGAGGTCAGCCTTGCCCCGTTGCGGGGCACCTTCCCGGACCTTCCGGACCGGCAGCAAACCCTCACTGCCACGATCGAGTGGAGTTACCAGCTACTTGCTGACGCAGAACGCGAACTCTTCGGCCAACTGGGTGTTTTCGCCAACGATCCAACCATGGCAGCCATTGAGGCTGTGCGCGGCTCCCTTCCCTCTGGCGCGCCCCCCACGGAAGAACTGCTGTCCGCGCTCGCGGACCACAGCCTGCTGCGGCGCTACACCGACCAGGCCGGACGGCGCCGCGTGTCGCTGCTGCAATCCATCCGGGAGTTTGCCCGTGACCGGCTGGCACTACTTCCTGAGGAACACGAGGTACGCCGGCGGCATGCCGGGCACTATCGTGCCTTGGCCGAGGCCGTAGGCCCAGTTTTGTGGGGCCCGGACCAGGTGGACGCTTTCCGCTTACTGAAGGCTGACGAGCCGGATTTGCGCGCGGCACTGTTGTGGGCAGCCGGACCCGACGGCTCCAAGGACGTGGCGCTGGGCCTGGTGGGGCAACTCTGGCATTACTGGGAGCTGACGGGCGACGTGGCGGAACAGTGCGGGATCGCCCTGAAGCTGCTCGACGGCACCCCCAACGCTCCGCTGGCGCTGCAGGGTCCCGCCCTTAGCGGAACGGCCACGTTGTGCTGGATGCTCGGCCGCGGTGACCAGGCGTCGAGGCTTCATTCCCGAGCGCTTCAGGCGTTCCACGACGCCGGCAACGACCAAGGCGTTGCGTGGGCCAGGATGTGCCTGGCGGTCCAGGCGATGGAGCGTGACGACGCCGCCAGCGCCCAGCGGCTCGCCGCAGGAGTATTGTCGATGCCCCGTGCCACCCCGCGCACAAGGGTTGGTGCTTTGATTCTCCTGAGCATCCTGGCGTACTACGCTGGCGACCATGCCCGGGCCCTGGAACTGCGCCATGCGAGCGTCGAGCTTTCCCGCCCGCTTGGGGATCGATGGTTGCTCGGAATTGCCCTGACCAACCTGGCCGAAAGCACACAGCAGGCCGGCGACAATGGCGTCGCGGAGCGCTTGCTCGTCGAGGCAGTCACCGCGGCGCTTGAGCTCGATGCGCAGGGCCAGGTTGCAGGTATTTTGGAACAAATTGCCGACGTCTACGTCAGCCGGCACCGCGTCGAGCGGGCCATCCGCCTGCTGGCGGCCACTGACAGCTACCGCACTGACCGTGGACTACCGCTTTACCCCGCCGAACAGCATCACATTGCATCCGTCATTACCAGAGCGCGCAATGAAGCCGGCCCGATCCGCTTCGGCCTTGCGTGGGAAGGCGGAAAAGGCCTCAGCCTAAGGGAGGCGGCCTACGAGGTGCTCCAGGGCGCACACTTCACCGGATTGCCGCCTGGCCCTGCCCCGGCATCAACAGGACGGCATCCCTCCACTCCGGAGGGCGCTACCGACCCGGCTCCCTGGACGTGACGCTTACGCCACCGGCACCCGCGTAACAGCGTGCAATATAAACATGACTTCATGCATTTAATGACTAAAAATTCGGCTGCCGTGCTACTTTCAACACTGCCGCCGCGCACTTCTTCGTCGCTAAGGACCGGGACCTGGAGACTGCGCGCGCTCCCATTGCTGAGTCCGACCCTTGGAGACGCCCGTGGAACCCACAACAGACGTGAAGCTGGATGCCCAGCCGGCCAGGCCAGTGGCCGACTCCGGACTCCGCCGGTCCATGGGTCCGCGCCATCTGGTGATGATCGCCATGGGCGGCGTGATCGGCTCCGGCCTGTTCCTCAGCTCCGGCTACACCATCTCCCAGGCCGGACCGCTCGGCGCGGTCATCGCCTACCTCATCGGCGCCTTCGTGGTGTACCTGGTGATGGCGTGCCTCGGTGAACTCGCCATTGCCTACCCGGTCTCCGGTGCGTTCCATATCTACGCCGCCCGCTCCATCGGCCCCGCCACGGGATTCGCCACCGCCTGGCTGTACTGGCTGTGCTGGGCCGTGGCTATCGGCTCCGAGTTCACCGCCTCCGGCCTGCTCATGCAGCGCTGGTTCCCGGACGTGGAGGTCTGGGTCTGGTGCCTGGTCTTCGCGGCCGTCCTCTTCGGCTTCAACGCCGTGTCCTCCAAGTTCTTCGGCGAGTCCGAGTTCTGGTTCGCCATCGTCAAGGTCGCCGCGATCATCGGCCTCATTGTCCTGGGCGGTGCGGCCCTGTTCGGCTTCCGCCCGCTCGGCGGCGGAGGAGAGCACCCGTTCCTGTTCGAGAACTTCGCCACCGAGGGCGGGCTGTTCCCCAACGGCTTCACCGGCGTCCTGGTCACCGTACTCGCGGTCTTCTACGCCTTCTCCGGCTCGGAACTCATCGGCGTGGCCGCCGGTGAAACCAAGGACCCGGCCACCAGCATCCCCAAGGCTCTGCGCACCACGGTGATCCGCCTGCTGATCTTCTTCGTCGGAGCCATTGCGGTCATCGCCGCCACCATCCCGTACAGCGAGGCGGGCCTGGACGAAAGCCCGTTCGTGACGGTCTTCTCAGCGATCGGACTCCCGTTCGCCGCCGACATCATGAACTTCGTCATCATCACCGCACTCCTCTCGGCCGGCAACAGCGGACTGTTCTCCTGCGCCCGCATGCTCTACTCCCTGGCCGACGAAGGCCACGCGCCACGCGCCTTCAAGAAGCTGACCCGCCGCGGCATCCCGCTGGTCGCACTCTCCGTGAGCATGGTGGGCGGGGTGGCATCCCTGGTCAGCAGCGTGGTGGCCCCGGAGACCGTCTACCTGGTGCTCGTGTCCGTGGCCGGGTTCGCTGTGGTGGGCGTCTGGATGTCCATCACCGCCTCGCACTTCTTCCACCGCCGCGCGTTCGTCCGCAACGGCGGCGACGTCTCCACCCTCGCCTATAAGGCCCCGCTCTTCCCCCTGGTGCCCATCCTGGCGTTCTCGCTGTGCGTCGTTTCCCTGGTGGGCATCGCCCTGGACCCCACCCAGGCCGCCGCGCTCTACTTCGGCATTCCCTTTGTGGCTGCCTGCTACGCCTGGTTCCACTTCCGCTACGGCCGCAAGGCCGTGACTGCCAGGTAACCAGGAAGCACGGAGCGGACGACGGCGGCTGCCGGCAAGGTGCGTTGGGGCACCTTGCCGGGCGGGCGCCGTCGTCCTTTCCGGCATGATGCGTGCCCCGCCCAGGGAGGGCGCTGCCCATGGAACAATGGGGCGTGGTGACCGGCCGGGAGGGGCAGATAAGCGTGGATTCGTCCGCTGAGGCGTCGTCAATGGCGCAGGGGCTCCGGATTGTCCGGCTGGTAGCTGACAGGGAGAAGCTGGGCCGCCAGCTGCTGGGCGTTTCACAGCTGGCCGTCGAGCTGGACATGGAGCAGAGCCGCGTCTCCCGCCTGGCGCAGGAACTGTGCGATCTCGGACTGCTGGAGCGCGTGGACCGCGGGCCGTTCCGGACAGGTCCGCGCTTCTTCAGCCTGGCCGCGGCACTGAACACCGGCTGGGTCCGGGAGGCAAGAACCGAACTTGAGGCGCTGGTCGCGGCGCTGGGACTGCGCGCGCGGCTCTCCGTCCGGGACGGCTACCGCGTGACCCTGGTCCGGGCCTCCAGCAACGACGCCGTGCCCGGCAGCTTCGTCAAGCCGGGCATGGTGACTCCGGCCTGGTGCACCGGCGCGGGCCGGGCGCTGCTGTGGGACCTTGACCGGCCGGCACTGGATTCCCTGCTGCAGGACGTGAACTACATCGGCATCGGGGGACCGGGGGCCGCCCACTCTACCGATGGGGTCTGGGACCTCATGGTCCGCGACCGTGGCGCCGGGTTCATCACCGCAGCCGAGGAATTCGAACACGACGTGGTGGAACTCGCGGTTCCTGTCCGCGACGCCGGCGGTGCCATCCTCGCCTCGCTGAGTGTGCTGGGCAGCCGTGCCGGGATCGGTCCGGATGCGGCGGCTGCGGCGGCTGTGCTCACCAGCGCGGCGGAACGGCTCGGATCCCGCGCGGGCGCCCGCTAGTCCAGCGGCCGGTACCCGAGCCGCTGCTCAAGCCACGCTCCCTGGGCCACCAGTGCGTCCGCGCATGCCTTCCGGCGCGGTCCCAGGCGGTCCTTGATGCCAACGATCTGCAGCGCAGCCACCACGTCGCCCTTGAAATCCCGGACGGGGACGGCCAGGGAATAGAGGCCCGGTTCTGCCTCCTCATCCACGATCGAGTAACCCCGCTTCCGGGCAGCTTCACGCCGTGCCAGGAAATCGTCCACGTCGGCCGGTGTGTTGGGGCCGTGCCGCACAAAAGCCACGTCCGCGAAGACGGTACGCACTTCCGCTTCCGAGGCCTCCCACAGCACGGCCTGTCCGGCGTCGCTGCAGTATGCGGGATAGGGCCGGCCCAGCCAGGAGCCCACCAGGTTGCTGCTGGCCGGGACGCTTTCGCCGATGGTCACTGTGCTGTCCCCGTGAAGGACCCCCAGGAAGCAGGCTTCGTCCGATCCTGCGGCCAGCGTGTCCAGGGCGGTGGCGCCGTCCGACTGCAGGCGGCGTTCGGTCAGCAGCTGGGCGTCGGTGAGGACGGACCAGTCCAGGCTGTAGGTGCGCTGGCCGGCCTTCCGGAGGAAACCCTCCTTTTCGGCGCCGCGGAGGTTGCGTGAGACCTGGCTGCGGTCCTTGCCAAGATCGGCGGCGATGTCCGCCACCGTGCCGCCGGGATCTCCCGCTGCATGGCGGGCGCCCACAGCAAAGAGGGCCAGGATTCCGCGGCCCATGCTGGAGGTTTTTGGCATGGTGACGAGTCTAATGGAGGGGCAGGGCCTGGCCGCCCGCTCAGCAGATGGCAAACACCCGCGCCGGGAAGCCGCTGCCGCCCTGGGGTTTTGGCCAGGAAGCGACGACGGCGGCGCCGGATTCCGGGAGTCCGTCCAGGCTGGCCATCAGTTCGATCTGCCAGCGGCCCTGTTCCAGGACATACGTTTCCAGGCTGAAGTCCTGCCGGGAGGTGGCCAGGCCCGGGTCGGTGTCCGTCTGCTCGTGCCCGATGGCGGCCACGGCGCGCTGCTCAACCAGGAAGGAGAGCACCTCCCGGGACCAGCCGGGCGTGTGGCTCAGGCCTTCGCTGTCCCGGTTGGCCATTGCCTCCGGATCGGGCCAGCGGCGGCTCCAGCCCGTACGAAGGGCCACAAAGGAACCCGGTGGGACGGTGCCGTTCCGGATCTCCCAGTCCTGTACGTCCTGCAGGGTGGGTGTGGCGTCCGGGTTGCCCGCCACCCGCTGGCTGATGTCCAGGACCACCAGCGGAAGGATCATCTCCTCCACCGGAATCTGGTCCAGCGTCCTGCCGCCGCGGATGAAATGCGAGGGCGGGTCCACGTGGGTTCCCCACTGGCCCACGATCGTGTAGCGGTGGGCGGTGAAGCCGTCACCTTTGTCCAGGTCGAAGAGGGCTTCGCGCTGCTCATCGGGAAAAGCGGCGAAGTGGGGCTGGCCCGGGTGGAAGGCGTGCGTAAGGTCCACGAACCGCCGGCCCGCGATCACCGATTGGAGGCCCTCCCAGAGGGGCATGGTGCTGGTGTCCGTCACGATGCGGCTGCTCCTTCTGTCATGGGTGCTTCTGCCGTTGGGGCCAGTGCGGTACTGGAGACGCTGATGGGGCCGGTCACTTCGATGACCGGGACTTCCCAGGGATGGATGTCCACGAGGTGGCGCATGAAACGCTCGACGGCGGCGTCCTCCAGTGAGGCGTCGAAATAGGTGGTGAAAACGAAGGTTGGCGAGAGGGTCTGCTCACCCACGCGTCCCAGGGTGGGGTTGGCGCCCTCGGCAGTAGTGAAGCCCTCGAAACCCAGGCTGGACTCAAACACGTGCTTGTAGTTGCCGAAGTCGCCGAGTTCCCGGAATTCAGCCAGGGCCTGCAGCAGGTGCGCGATCCCCGGATCATCCCGGAAGGCGTCCGGCTCGCCCTTTGACAGTTGCCCGAAGGTGGTGCCGCTGATGGGCCAGTGCACGCGCAGCTTGCGTACCGGGTGAAGTTGAACGTCCAAGAACCTTGCCTCTTTCCTTTGCCGGGTGACGGCTGCCAGCCATCGTGACAGAAAGAAATAATCATTACAAGCATAAATAAATGCGTATTATGACTAGTATGCCTTCGACCGTGCAGCTCTCGTCCTTGCTGGAATCCGGGGAACACCTCGTGACCGACGGCGCCCTGGCCACGGAACTCGAGGCCCGCGGCTGCAACCTCGACGATCCCCTGTGGTCCGCCAAAGTGCTTGTCGAAAATCCGCACCTGATCAGGGACGTCCACCGCGACTACTTCTCCGCCGGTGCCCGGATTGCCACCACCGCCAGCTACCAGGCAACGCCGCAGGGCTTCGCGCGGCGGGGGATGAGCGGGCAGGATGCCCTGGAACTGGTGGCGTTGTCGGTCCGGCTGGCGGACGAGGCCCGCCGCGCCCACTTGGCTGCCACCCCGGGCGCGGGCGCACTGCTCATCGCCGGGTCTGTTGGTCCCTATGGCGCCTACCTGGCAGATGGCTCGGAATACCGCGGCGACTACACGCTGCGGAAAGAGGAGTTCATGGACTTCCACCGGCCAAGGGTCGCTGCGCTCGTCGCTGCCGGTGCGGACTTCCTGGCCTGCGAGACGCTCCCGTCGTTCGCCGAAGCCGAGGCGCTGGCGGCACTCATGGACGAGTTCGGCGCCGAATCCTGGTTCTCCTTCTCCCTGCGGGACGGCGCCCATATCAGCGACGGCACGCCGCTCACGGCAGTGGCAGGGCTCCTTGACGCTAACCCCCTGGTGGCAGCGATCGGTGTGAACTGCGTGCCGCTGCACCTGGTCACCCCCGCGCTCGCCGCCCTCCAGAGCGCGACGGCCAAACCGCTGGTTGCCTACCCCAACTCAGGCGAAACCTATGATCCCGTCACCAAAACCTGGGGCCCAACCACGGCACCCGGAGAGGGAAACTGGGACGCACACCCCGTGGACCCCGCCGCCGGCGTCGCCACGTGGCTGGACCACGACGCCCGCATCATCGGCGGATGCTGCCGCACGGCGCCTGCCGACATCGCCGCCGTCGGACAGGCCCTTGCCGCGCAGCGCTGAATCCTAAGGCGCTGAATCTGAAGGCGCTGGACCTGAAGGTCCTCAGCCGCCCTCTTCTTTGGTGTCCTTGTCCCGGGCGTCCTGTTCCTCCGCGTGTTCAGCCTTTTCCCGGGCCTCCTGCTGGTGCTGCTCAAGTTTTGCCTCGGCGTCCCTGCGGCGGTATCCGATCGATCGGGCCTGTTCGGGGGTGGGATGCCGGTGTTCCCGCTCCCAGGCATGGTCATTGACACCGGTGCCGGGCACGGCCTCGTCATCAGGATCAATAATGTCTTCACCCATATCCAAACCCTGTCACAGTCGCGGGACAGTGTGTAGGGCCCTACGCCCCAAGCCGCCCGTAGGTGGTGATCACGTTGCCCTTGCTGGTCCGGGACTGGTCCAGCAGGACCAGACGGGTGCAGGGGTCGCCGTCCTGGAAGAGGCGCCGGCCGCTCCCCGCCACCACCGGATGGGTCATGAGCGTCAGGGAATCCAGCAGGCCGGCGAACAGCAGCTGCCGCGTGACCGAGATGCTGCCGCACACGGCAATTTCGCCGCCCTCACGCTCCTTGAGCGCTGCCGTAAATTCCTCCAGCGGGGCGTCCATCAGGCGCGAGTTCTGCCATTCGAGAGGTTCCGCCAGGGTGCGCGATGCCACGAACTTCTCCACCGGGTTGATGAAGGCGGCAAAGTCCTCGTCCACGGATGCGGTGGGCCAGTACCCGGCCCACTCCTGATAGCTCACCCGGCCCAGCACCACCGTGTCCACGGTGTCCATCATGGTGGTCAGGCCGGCTCCCAGCTCGTCGTCAAAGCTGTCGAACTGGAACTTGTAGGGATCGGACACCACGCCGTCCACGGAGTGGAACAGGCCGGCGGTGACTTTGCGCATGGGGACCTCCTGGAGGGCTTTGTGAGCGGACACGCCTCACGCTAGTGGGCCCCTTGAGCCAGCGGAAGATCCCTGCAACAGCGGACGACGACGGCCGCCCCAGTTACGTTCATCACTCGCCGAGGCGTCTTGCACGGTTTGGCCGATCCTGAGCCCCATACTTGTGGTGAGCGGCTGTTGCCGTGCCCCGGCCAGGCAGGAGGAAAGTGCATGGAAACCCTGAAAAAGATCGTGAGCAACCAGTATTTTCCGGCCGCTGCAGTCCTTACCGCCGTGCTGCTGTTCTGGGCCGTGGGACTCCTGGGCGGGCTGTCCCTCCTGCACAACAACCAGCCCCCGCTGACCACCCTGACCTGGATGCTGTTTGTCTACACCGCTGCGGTCCTCACCCCGCTGGCGGGCATCGTGGCCGCCGCCGACCTGCTCCGCCGCTGGCGCCGCAACCGCGACGCCCGGATGGCCTACGCCGGGCACCCGGAAGACGAGTATTCAGTGGCCCGGCAGGTGGTGCCCGAGCATGCAGCAGAAGCAGGGCCGGCGGAAGCACAGACAGTGGCCCAGCAGGTGGTGCCCGAGCATGCAGGCGAAGAACCGGCAGTCCGGCACGCAGCGCCGCCCGCACCCGCAGCATCCCAGCCGAAGAAATCCGCGAAGCAGGCAGGCCGCAAGCAGGCCGCTTAGCCGGCTCGCGCCGTCGTCGTCCTCCCTACCGTTCCTTCAGCGCAGTAAGGGCTTCCTCCGCCTGCTGCAGCGCGTTTGCCAGCCGACGGCCCGGCTGCGGCAGCGAAAACAGGTATCCCTGCAGCGAATCGCACTCCAGGGCCGCCAGGTAGTCCGCCTGCGCCGCCGTTTCCACGCCTTCCGCGGTGACGGTCAATCCCAGGCTGTGGGCCATGTTGATCATGGAACTGAGGATGGGTAGCCGCTCCGTGCCGGTGCGCACCATGGAGATGAAGGTCTTGTCGATCTTCACCGTGTCCACCGGCAGGTCCTGCAGCCTGCCCAGTGAGGAGTAGCCGGTGCCGAAGTCGTCCAGGGCAACCCTGGCTCCCTCATCCCGCAGCGTGCTGAGCTGTTTGATGAGGCTGCAGTCGGCGTCGAAAAACACGCTCTCGGTAACCTCAAGGACCAGCTGGTAGGCGGCCACGCCGCTGGCCTCCGCCAGCCGGAGGACCGTGTGCGCAAACAGTGGGTCCTGCAGCTGTACTCCCGAGACGTTCACGGCCAGCGACCGCGAAGGATCCTCGCTCAGCCACGGTGCCAGCTGCACCATGCCCAGCGCCATCACTTCAGCACCGATCTCGTTGATCAGCCCCGTGCGTTCGGCCAGCGGAATGAAGACCGACGGCGGGACGCGCCCGCCGTCCCTGTCCCACCGGGCGAGCGCCTCGAACGTGACCACCTGCCCCATGCGGTGCGAAACGATCGGCTGGAAATCCACCGTGATTTCGCCCCGGGCCACGGCCAGCTGCAGGCCGGCTTCCATATGGGTCCGCTGCACCAGGGCCGTCATCATGTCCGGATGGAACCGCAGGAACCGGTTCTTGCCGGCGGCCTTTGCCGCGTACATCGAGATGTCCGCCTGCCGGAGCAGCTCTGAGGCGCCCACGCTGTCCCGGCCCAGGGATGCGAGTCCCAGGCTGAGGCTGGGCCGCAGGACCGTGCCCTGGATGGTGACGGGGACGTGGAGGCACCGGACGATGCACTCGGCGATCGCATCCGCGTCCGGGCAGGCGGTCAGGAGCACCACAAACTCGTCTCCGCCGAGGCGGGCCACAACATCGGCCGTGGGGGCGCAGCCACGAAGCCTCCGGGCCACCTCAACCAGCATGTCGTCGCCGGCCTGGTGGCCAAGGATGTCATTGACTTCCTTGAAGTCATCCAGGTCCAGGAGGAGCACGTCAACGGCCTTGAGCCGCGGTTCCCGCAAGGCACCAGCCAGAGCGTCGTTGAACACGGCGCGGTTGGCAAGCCCCGTCAGCGGGTCCTGGAACGCCATGGCCCGGAGCTTCTCGGCCTGCGCCGCCAGGTCCAACATGGCCTGGTGGGCCTGCTCCTGGGCCTGGCGCCGCGGCGTGACGTCCCGGAAACTCCATACCCGCCCAACAATTCTTTCGCCCACCCGCTGCGGCCGCGAATACCGTTCAAAGGTGCGCCCGTCCGCGAAGTCCAGGACATCATGGCTTTCCGCTGCCTGGTCTTCCTCCAGCGCGCTGATCCGCGCCAGGAAGCCCGCAGGATCCGCCACCTGTGAGATGACGAGCCGCAGGACGGGCTCTTCGCTGTCCCCCTCCATGAGTGCCGGCGGAATGCCCCACATGGTGAGGAACTGGTCATTGAAACCGGCCACCCTGCCCTCGGAGCTCATCACCAGGATGCCGTCCGCGGTGGATTCCAGCGTCGCGGTCAGCAGGGACATCGCTTCCCGCAGGTCGGCGTCCGCGGCCTGGCGGTGGGAAGTGCCCCGGACCGAGAGCAGGAGCAGCGGATGCGCGCGGCTGCCGTCGCCTGGCCCCTGCTTCACGTCCGGAGTCCGCGGAGGTGCCTCGTTCCCCGGAGACGCCGGAGGGAAAAGCGGTGCGGCATCCCACGGCAAGAGTGATCCCGTTGCTTCGGCGGGGAATTCCGTTCCGTCGCTGTGCAGCCCGTAAATTTCCCGGGGCGGCGGGTGGTCCCCGGGGAGGGCGCGAAGCCGGGCGAAAAGCTGGTCCGCTTCGCCGCGGAAGCCTTCAGCGAGGAGTGAGCGGTGGTCCCGTCCGGTGAGGTCACCGGGCCTATAGCCGAACTGCCTCCCGGCTGCGGCGTTGACCAGAACGATGCTGCCATCCGCGGCTATGGCCAGCAGCGCGTCCGGGCTGGCATCAAGAACGGCCCCGAAAGTCTGTGCTGGCGCACTCGTGCTGTGGTTCCAAGAATCAGCCAAGACACCACCCCCCTCGGACATCATAGAGCGCGGGAGCCGAAATGTGACCAGCTGCCGGGAACCGGTTCCGCGCAGACTTCTTCGGCCCGTTGGCGGTCCCTGTCCTGCAAACGCAAAAGCGCTGTCCCCGCATGGGGGACAGCGCTTTTCGGGTTGTCTGAATAAAGGAGCCGCTATGCCCGGCGGGAGCTGCGGTTAGTGACTGCGCCATAAACCAGCAGCACGATGATTGAACCGAGAATTGCCAGCAGCCAGGTGCGGATATCGAAGAATTCGGCCAGCCCGCCGCCGAAGATCAGCGAACCGATCCAGCCGCCCAGGATTGCACCGACAACGCCGAGGACCAGGGTGACCACCCAGCCTCCGCCTTGGCGGCCGGGCAGGATAGCCTTCGCAATGGCTCCGGCGATCAGGCCCAAAATGAGAAATCCGAGAATGCCCATGTTGTCACTCCTTGTCAGTAAGTTGTGCCGGGCCCCCATTTCCGGTTCCATAATTCAATCAGCGTGCTTACTGCTCTGCAAGAGTTTGATTATCACGGGATGACTGTCAGTTTTCCCGGCAGGAGTGCACCACTTTCTCCAGTGCCGGCAAACCCCGCCCGGGCAACGGGGAACGCTTCGATAGGATTGACTGTCCCCGCCACAAACCAAGGAGTCCCGGCATGCGCAGCCAGCAGACCGTCCGGCCGCGTGCCATCTTCCTCGACATCGACGGCACCTACGCCGACCACGGACTGGCGCCTGCCGCGCACGTCGACGCGGTCCGGACAGCACGCCGGCTGGGACACCTGGTTTTCGTCTGCACCGGGCGGCCGCTGTCCATGGTCCCAACGCACATCCTGGATGCCGGCTTCGACGGCAGCATCACCGGCGCCGGTGCCCGGGTGGAGCTTGGGGGAGAAGTCCTGAAGGACACCCGCTTCGCCCCGGACCTGGCAGCGCTCATCGTGGAAACGCTGGACGCGCACGGCGCCGCCTACATCCTGGAAGCACCCGAGGCACTGCACGGCCGGACGGGCGTGGACCGGAGGCTGCGGGAGGTGCTCGGCCCCATTTTCGCCGTGCGCCCGCAGCATGACGGGGTCCTCAGCACCGATGTTGATCCCCTGGAGGACATCCTGGGGCCCATGCAGTACAGCGACGACCTCCGCTCCACGTCCTACGCCAAAATATCCTGCTTTGATTCCCCGGTTCCGCTGACGCAGCTGGTGGCGGGGCTGGGGCCGCAGGTGGGCCTGATCCCCAGTTCCCTCTCCGCCCTGGGCGACCGGGCCGGCGAGATCTTCATGGCCGGGACGCACAAGGCCGTGGGCATCCAGGTGGTGGAGGAGCACCTGGGCCTGGACCGCGCGGACATCGTGGCCATTGGGGACAGCGCCAACGACATCGAGATGCTGGAGTACGCAGGTGTGGGCATCGCCGTGGAAGGCGGGCACCCTGCGGTGCTGGCCGTCGCGGACCGGACCACCGCCGGGCCGGCCGGCAACGGCGTGGCACTCGCTTTTGAAGAGCTGGGGCTGCTGGGCTGACCGGGTTTCCTGGCGCGCGCTGTCAGGAAAGGAGCGGAGCCGGTGCCTGCACGGGCGGGTGTGCCGCAGCCCTGCCGGTGCCCAGGCCGCGCACCGACCAGCCGTTGGCCTGCCAGGCCGCGGTGTCCAGTGCGTTGCGTGCGTCCAGCACCACCCGGCGTCGTACCCGGGCGCCGGCAGCGGCGGGGCAGAGGCGGCGGTATTCATCCCATTCGGTAAGCAGCAGCACCAGCTCGGCGCCCTCGAGCGCCCGTTCCGTTGACGCCTCGAACCGCAGGCGCGGGTAACGCCGCCAGGCGTGGTTTATCGCCTTGGGATCCGTGACGGTCACGTGCGCCCCGGCGGCGGCGAGCCGGTCGGCGACGTCCAGGGCGGGGGAGTCCCGGATGTCGTCGGTGTCGGGCTTGAAGGATGCACCCAGGACAGTGATGGAGCGGCCGGCAACGCTGCCGCCGGAAAGCTCCGCAGCCAGGGCAACGGTGCGTTCACGCTGGCCCTGGTTGACCGAATCCACCAGCTGCATCCACTCGTCCAGGGCCGTGGCCCCTGCATGGGCGGCCTGTATCCGGAAGCTGCGGATGTCCTTGGGGAGGCAGCCGCCGCCGAAGCCCAGGCCGGCGTGCAGGTACCGCCCGCCGATGCGCGGGTCCATGCCCATGGCCTCGGCCAGCTCCGCCACGTCCGCTCCCGACGCGTCGCACAGCCCGGCCACCGCGTTAATGAAACTCACTTTGGTGGCAAGGTAGGCGTTCGCCGCCGACTTGATGAGCTCCGCCGTGGCGAAGTTGCACACCAGGCGGGGTATGCCGGCCCTGAGGAGCGGTTCGTAGACGGCGTCCAGCGCCGCCGTGACCCCCACCGGGGCGCCGCTGCGGGGATGGAACGCGCTTTCGCGTCCGCCGTCCACGCCGTACACCAGCCGGTCCGGCACCAGCGAGTCCTTCACCGCCGTCCCCTGCCGGAGGAACTCCGGGTTCCAGCCCAGCATCACGTCCGGCCGCCGGGCCAGGACACCGCGCAGCATCTCCACCGTGCCCACGGGCACCGTGGATTTACCCACGACGACGGCGCCCGCGGCCAGGTGCGGCAGCAGGGTTTCGATGGCGGAGACTAGGAAGGTGAGATCGGCGGCGTCGGACGTTTTGTCCTGCGGGGTGCCCACGCACAGTAAGTGGACCTGCGCTTCCTGCGCACCGGCGGCGTCGGTGGAGAAGGTGAGCCGGCCGGTGCTCCGGCCGTTCCGCAGGAGTTCGTCCAGTCCAGGTTCGTGGAACGGGGCGGCACCCCGTGCCAGCTGGTCCACTTTGCCAGCGTCGACGTCGATCCCCACCACGGTATGGCCCATGGAAGCGAGGGTGGCCGCATGGACGGCTCCAAGGTAGCCGCAGCCGATCACCGAAATCCTCACTGCGCTGCCCCCGCCCGGAAGCCCGTTGATGCCTTTGCCGATTCGGCTGCAATGACTTGTTCGTAGTGCCGGACCAGCTCCCCGCACAGCACCGGCCACGTCCTGTCCTGCACGGAAGCATGGGCTGCGGCAGCGAACGCGCGGCGTTTGGCGTCGTCGCCCATCAGGTCGAGGACGTGGCTGCGGAGGCCTGACAGATCACCTGGTTCGTAGAGCCAGCCTGTCCGTGAGTTTTCCACGAGATCGAGCGGCCCGCCCCGGCCGGTGGCCACCACCGGAACCCCCGATGCCATGGCCTCCTGGATGGTCTGGCAGAAGGTCTCAAACTCACCCGGGTGCACAAAGAGATCAAAGGATGCGACGGCCCGTGCCAGCTCCTCACCGCCCAGGAAGCCGGTAAAAACCGCGTCGGGCAAGGCCACTTCGAGGGCAGCCCGCTGGGGTCCGTCGCCAACAACCACAAGCCTGGTGTTGGGAATCCCTGCCAGGGCAGCGAGGTCCTCCACCTGTTTCTCCACGGCCAGCCGTCCCACGTAGCCGATGATCCGCTGTCCGCCTGGAGCCACGGAAGCCCGCCAGCCGTCGTCGCGCTTTTCCGGCGAGAACCGTGCCGTATCCACTCCGCGGCGCCACATCTGCACCCTGGGGATGCCGCGGCCGCGCAACTGGTTCAGCGCGAACGTGGACGGCACCAGGGTGCGGGTGGCGAGCAGATGGATGTTGTCAACCCGGTTCCAGGCCCAGTTTTCCAGGAACGGCACGCCGTACCTCGCCGCGTAGCTGGGCACTTCGGTCTGGTAGATGGCCACACTGGGAATGCCCAGCTGGTGTGCCGCCTGTGCCGCCCGCCAGCCAAGGACGAAGGGCGAGGCGAGGTGGACAACGTCCGGTGCGTAGTCGGCAAGGATGCGCTTGACCCGGTACACACCGCCCATCGCCACCCGGACGTTTGCATAGCCTGCCAGCGGCACCGCCGGCAGCCGGAGGACCTCCGCGCCCCGGACACGGCCCGGCGCTTCCCCGTCCAACGTGGAAGGCGCGATCACCAGGACATCGTCGCCCCGGTTCTCGAGGTGCTCCAGCACGCGCAGGATGGAATGCGTCACGCCGTTCATCAGCGGCAGGAATGATTCAGCAACAATTGCGATCCTCACCCCTCCACGGTGGGCGGGCGGCGTTGCCGTGCGGGGGATTGGATGTGACGCCGGGGGAAAGGATGCGTGAACAGCAGGACCCCTGACTAAAAAAATTACTAAGTAGGCTTTGCATATGATGCTAAGCATGCTTAGTGTAGGAGTGCAGCCAACGCAGAGCCTCAAGCAACGGGGCGGAGGCCAGCGCCGGGAATTCCCCGTGCCGGGACATCCACACTGTTGGCAAAGCCCAGCGCAACGACACATCCAAGGAGACGTCATGCTCAACAGGGAAAACATCGAAAACCTGCTCACCAAGGGTGGCAACGTCATCGGTTCAGATGGCGAGAAGATCGGCTCCATCGGACAGCTTTACGCGGACGACGACACGGGCGAGCCCACCTGGGTCACCGTCAAGACGGGCCTCTTCGGCACCTCGCAGTCCTTCATTCCCGTCGAGGGAGCACACAGCCAGGGCGACGACCTGGTGGTTCCCTACACCAAGGAGCACGTCAAGGACGCCCCGCGCGTCGATGTGGACGGCCACCTCACGCCCGAGGAAGAGGACCGCCTGTACACCTACTACGAGCGTGGTGCCCGCACCTACTCGGACGCCCGCAATGACGACGTGGACACCCGGAAGGATGTCGACTTCCAGGGCGATGCAGACCTGAATGCCGGCACCCCCACCGCGGGTATTGGCCGCGGCCACGACCTTGACCGGGACGCCACCGACCGCCACGCGGTGGGCCACGACACGTCCGGTCCTACTACGGACGACGCCATGACCCGTTCGGAGGAACGGCTCCACGTCGGCACCGAGCGTGAAACCACCGGACGGGCACGGCTGCGGAAGTACGTCACCACGGAAAACGTCACCAAGACTGTTCCCGTGCAGCGTGAAGAGGTCCGCCTGGAGCGCGAGCCCATCACCGACGCGAACCGGGGCGACGCCCTGGGCGGCCCGGACATCAGCGAAGAGGAGCACGAGGTCATCCTCCATGAGGAGCGCCCCGTCGTGGAGAAGGAAACCGTTCCGGTGGAGCGGGTCCGGCTGGACAAGGACGTCGTACAGGACGACGTCACGGTCAGCGAGGAAGTCCGCAAGGAGCACATTGACGCGGACGGCGTGGACCGGGACGCGCGCCGCTAGGCTCCACCGCCAACGATTGGGTGCGCCGCCGAGGCGTCTTCGAACGGACAGCCGCTGAGTCAAGCGCACAGCACGCGACGCCGGGAGTCCTCTGACGGGCTCCCGGCGTCGTTGTGCATGCGGAACTTTCTTGAACGCTGGTGCAGTCCCCGCGTACGGCGGCAACTGCACCAGCCAGTAGGACGAATATCTTCAGAACTTAGGGTTCTTCTTCATTCGCGGCTCCTGTTTCCCGGTTTACGGATTCCGGGCTATGGCCTGCGGGCCGCCGTCCTGGAAAACAGCCAGCCGGCAACAATCATCACGACGCCCAGGACCAGGTGTGCCCAGTTGTCCATCATGTTCAGGGCCAGGAAGTTCGCCGCTGAATCGACTCCGACAATGAGCCCGAAAATGGCCAGGACGATGTAAAGTCCGCCTGCCCCCAGGAGGAAGTTCCGTGCCCCGTGTTCAGTCCGGGACATGGCCCAGCCGGTGGCACCGATGGCCAGCTGCACGACGTTAAGCAGCATGGACACCTGGAACAGCCCCAGGAACATGGCGTGCGACGCCGGTCCGAGGAACATCAGTTCGCTGTATTGGGTGGTGACACCCGGGATGAAGCCCAGGACACCGACCAGCATCAAAAGGATTCCCACTCCCATGCCGGCGTTTTGGACGTCTGCCCGGCCAAAATGGACGCCGTGTGCATGTGGGGATGCGGTAGTCATTTCTTCCCTCCAATCCACTCGTTGTGGACAGTTAAATTTTACGGCGGACCACTCCGAAAAGCGCCGGAACAGCGTGCTCCGGACTTCGGCCGATATAGCGGTTGAGCCTGTCGTTCCCCGCCAGGACGCCCCTGCCGTGACACCATGGGGCACGATGAAAATGCGTGCTGACCAGACCGGAGACCGTGGCCTTCCCATGCCCTTATGGCTGCAGGGTGCCCTCGAAACGGCGCAGGCAGCCATCATTTCCGCGCTGGCGGTGATCGCCCCGATCATCGCTGTGTGGGCCACTGCCGGCTTCCAGAACAGCTCCTTCGACGTCCTGGCCCGCCTGGCGGGGCAGTCCTGGCTGCTGGTTCACGGAGTTCCGCTGGAACTCAGCGCCGCAGGTTCGGACGCCGCAGGCAACGGGGAATCCGGCGTTCTGTCGCTGGTTCCGCTGGGCCTTACCTTGCTGCCTTTCCTCCTTGCGTGGCGCGCCGGCCGGCGCCTCGCCCGCGCTTCCTACACCGACCAGCTGTGGCAGGCATTGCTCGGCTCATGGGTTGTCTACGCCGCCTTCGGAACGGCCACCGGCTTCGTCTGCCGTACCCCGGACGTGGGCATCAATCCCTGGTTCGCCATGCTGATCCCGCTTATTCCCTACGCTCTCGGCATGGTGATTGGCGCCCGACGGGAGGCCGGTTCCTGGAGCCGGCTCATCGGCGTCGACGCCGTGGACTGGATTTCCCGCACCAGCCAGCATTCGCGGTGGGCAGGCTCCTACCTTGCTTCCGCCGGCAAGGCCGGCTTTGTGGCCACCGTTTCAGCGCTGGCCTTGGCTGCCGTGCTGCTGGCAGTGGACCTGTTCATCCACTGGAACCTGGTGGTTGCCGTCTATGAGGCGCTCGACGCCGGCGCAGCAGGGGGTGCCGCCCTGACCATTGCGCAACTCGGGTTCCTCCCCAACCTTGCGGTCTTCGCCCTGGCCTGGACGTCCGGGGCCGGCTTTGCCATGGGGATCGGTTCACAGGTGGGGCCCCTGGGGACGGCCGTCGGACCCCTGCCGTCCATTCCGGTGCTGGCCGCCATCCCCTCCGGGCCACTGGACTACGCCTTAGTGGCCCTGATTGTCCCGGTGCTGGCGGGCGTGCTGGCCGGCTGGTGGTTCCTGCGCGAAGGCGAAAACCACTTCGATGAGTGGCTTTCCATCAAGGTCCGTGCCCGCTGGTTCACGGCAACAGTGTCCACCCTGGTGCTGGGGATCCTCGCCGGCCTGGCAGCCGGGCTCCTGTCCTTCGGCCTGGCCTGGCTGGCCCGCGGCTCGGCGGGAATCGGCCGCCTGACGGACATTGGTCCGGACCCGTTCTGGACTGCGGTGTGGCTGGCTGCGGAAGTGGCTGTCGGCGTCGTGATCGGTTACGCGGCCGGGCCATGGCTGGAACGCGAGCAGGCGGCGTCGGTCGAGGACGCGGAACTGGTTTCCCGCGCTTAGGGGCAGCAGTGCCGCATCTGCGTGGGGGTGGCTAGGGGAGCTGCCGGGGCAGTGAGCTTTCCAGTTGCACCCGGCACGCCGACTGCGCCTGGTCCGTGAGCGCCCGTCCCATGCACGCCTGGTACTGGCGCACTTCGTCGAAGAATACGGCGGTGACCAGGATCAGCAGCACCATGATGGCGGACACCACCAGGCCGGAGATGGTGCCGATCAGGACCAGCCTGGATTCTTTCAGCTTCGCGGCCCGTACCAGGAGGACAATGCCCAGGGCCACACTGGCCGCCGTGAGGATCCCGGTCAGCCAGAGGTAGTTGACGTCCAGCTGGTAGACGAAGAAGCCGCCGAGCACCGAGATGACGAACATCCGGA
This sequence comes from Pseudarthrobacter oxydans, assembly GCF_013314975.1. Classification (GTDB taxonomy): domain Bacteria; phylum Actinomycetota; class Actinomycetes; order Actinomycetales; family Micrococcaceae; genus Arthrobacter; species Arthrobacter oxydans. The sequence continues at coordinate 54,098 of NZ_JABTYH010000003.1, forward strand.
ACAGGGTATGGGTCTTGGACAGCGAGGCTTTGGCGGCCTCGCTGAGCGGCGGCCTGGTCCGCTGCTGCCCAGCCGGTTCGGGGGAGGTGTTCATGTTTTCCAGCCTACGCGAGCCTGCCCATAAGCTAGAGCCATGCGCATCGTAGTCCTCGTTTCCGGTACCGGGTCCAACCTCCAGGCTGTCATTGACGCGGTCAGGGCGGGGGAGCTGGACGTGGAAATCGCGGCTGTGGGTGCCGACCGTCCGGGCACCTTCGGGGTGGAACGGTCCGCGGCCGCAGGGATCCCGACGTTCGTGGTTGACTTCAAGGCCTACCCGGACCGGGCCGCCTGGAATGCCGCGTTGACCGACGCAGTGGCCCGGTTCCAGCCCGATGTGGTGGTCTCCTCCGGGTTCATGCGCATCGTCAGCCCGGAGTTCATCGATGCCTTCAACGGCAAGTACCTGAACACGCACCCGGCACTGCTTCCGGCCTTCCCGGGCGCCCACGGGGTGCGGGACGCCATGGCCTACGGCGTGAAGGTCAGCGGCTGCACCGTGCACTGGGCGGACGCCGGGGTGGACACCGGCCCCATCATCGCCCAGGAGGCCGTGGCCATCGAGGACTCCGACACCGAGGAAACCCTGCACGAGCGCATCAAAGTCGTGGAGCGCCGACTGCTGGTGTCCACCCTGGCCTCGCTCGCCGCCGGCCGCCGCGCCGGCGCCTCGAACCTCCCCGCCTGACCCCTCCACCCCACCCAACTAGGTAGCAGCAGATGTCGGAATAGGGGCCCAAACCGACATCTGCTGCTACCTACTTGGGGAGCGGGGGCGCTCCTGTGGATAACTTCGGCAGTCCCGGCCGGAAATTTGCCACGATGAGCCATGAGAACTCCGCGGCCTATGCCGGACCTGCTTCCATCCGGCGCCTTTACTTTCCGGGAAGCGGCCGACGCCGGAGTTACAGTAGGGCGGCTGCGGCACCATTCCCTGGACACACCGAGCCGGGGGATCAGGCAGACGTTTCACCCTCGGCTTCCTGAGCAGGAGTCAATTGTCCGGCCGTTGACACTGGTCACCGGATTCTCTGCAGCCTCCCATGCGACGGCCTTCACGCTGTGGTCCTTCCCAGGGTTCCTCCCTGGGAAGGACGACCCCATCACCCACATCTCCAGGCCGGACACTAAAGCCATTCCGCGCCGAAGCGGAGTCCGGGGACACCGCGGCCAGTTTTTTGCTGACGAGATCGTGACCCATAACGGCCTCCTGATCACCTCCCGGGTAAGGACCTGGTTGGACTGTTCCCGCAAGATGAGCATCGAAGAACTGACTGTTGTTGCCGATCACCTGCTGCGGATCCCGCGGCCGGACTTCGAAGGCAGGTCCGAGCCCCATGCAACCCGGGAGGATCTTGAGGAAATGCTCGACCGGCACAAGGGGACGCCCGGTATCAGGAAGGCCCGGGTTGCGGTTGACCGTTCCCGGATAGGAGCGGACTCCGCGCAGGAAACCAGGCTGCGGCTTGCGCTGGAGGACGCCGGATTGCCCGAACCCCTCCTGAACATGGTCAGGGAGTTTGGTTCCGGCGTCGTCCGCCAACCCGACCTGAGCTATCCGGAACAGAAAGTAGCGGTGGAGTACGACGGTGAAGGGCATTCCGAGGCTGCTCAGATCGTCCGCGATATTGCCCGTGAGGAGGACTTTGCCCGGGCAGGCTGGCTGCTTGTGAGGATCTCGAAGCGGCACATGGAGAACGAGGCGCGGCCCGCCGTCGCCAAAGTCCGTTCGGCGCTGCTGAACCGGGGCTGGTCGCCCAACTAGGTAGCAGCAGATGCCGGAATGCGGGCTCAAAGCGACATCTGCTGCTACCTAGTTGGGGTGGGGAAGGGGGTTACTCGAGGCGGCGCTGCTTGGTCTCCGGGGAGAAGAACGCCATCCACAGCACCGCGATCAGGACCAGCCCGCCGGCGAGGGCGAAGGACGTGGCCAGCCCCAGCTCGGGCCAGAAGTAGTTGGCGAAAATGAGCGGCCCGAAGCCGGCGCCCAGGCGGGAGAAGGTGGATGCCCAGCCGAAGCCGGTGCCGCGCAGCTCGGTGGGGTAGAGCTCGGACACGTAGGCGTACAGCACCGGGATGGCCACCTGCACCACGAACCCGAACACCAGCAGCCAGAACACCGCCGCCGTGGGGATGTCCACCACAAAAGCCACGATCACCAGGGTCAGCGCGGACAACGGGCCGGTGATGGCCAGGATCCATTTGCGCCCAACCCGTTCCACCAGCAGGGCGGCCACAACAACACCCAGAAGCCCCACGGCTGCCATGGACGCCGTGGTGACGAACGCCTTGTACTCTGCGAACCCGGCGCCGATCAGGATCCTGGGCATCCAGGTCAGTGACAGGTAATAGACCAGCAGGATGCTGAAGAACAGGGCCCAGGCCGTGGCAGTAATCTTCCAGTTGAACTGCCAGACCAGCCGCAGCTGGTGCCAGGCGCTGCCGGCCGAGAGCCGGGGCACTTCCTTGGCATCGGGCAGGCTGTAGGCGCGGGGTTCCGCACCGGTCGCGGCCACCAGCCCGTCGATCACCTTGGCCGCCTCCTCACGCCGGCCCTTGCGGATCAGGAACAGCGGGGACTCCGGGACGCTGCGCCGGACCCAGAACACCAGCAGGGCGGGCAGGACCATCACCAGCATGGTGAGCCGCCAGTCGCCGTACAGGGCCACGAGCCCGGCCGACACAAAGCCCGCCAGGGCTGCCCCCACCGGCCACCAGCCGTCCATCGCCGTGAGGACCTTGCCGCGCTGCTTGCGGGGGGTGAACTCACCCACCAGTGCGTAGTCCACCGGGATGCAGCCGCCCAGGCCGAACCCGGCCATGAAGCGGAACACGCAGAACCAGATGAAGTCGGGGGAGAAGGCGCCCAGGACGGTGAAGAGCGAGAAGATCAGCAGCGTGGCCGTGAAGGCCTTCTTGCGTCCGATGGTGTCGGCGATGGTGCCCCACACAAACGCGCCCACGGCCATGCCGATCAGGTTCGAGGTCCCCACCCAGGCCACCTCGCCCGGGGAAAGGGCCCAGTGGGTTGAGAGCAAAGGAATGAGGATGCCGTTGAGCGTCACGTCCCAGGCATCGAACATGAAGCCGAGGCCGCCGATCAGAAAGATCTTGCCCTGGACTTTCCATCGCCAGGGCAGTTCCTGGACCACCTGTTCGCCGCTCGGCACAGTGGTGTAAGTATTCATCGCAGCCTCCTGGGAAAACTTTAGCCGGGCGTACTGGGGTTCACACTCCGGCCGACTCGCGGGGCAACCTCCGCTTCGGGATAAACTGGGCCGTATCCCCACCAACCGCGGCACTGTTCCGCGAGATAAGACGGAGACATTTGTGAGCTTCACGCAGCATGAGCGCGTATCCATCGACCGTGTTCCCATCCGCCGGGCACTGATCTCGGTTTACGACAAGACCGGTCTGGAGGAGCTCGCGCAGGGCCTGCATGCCGCGGGGGTGAAGCTCGTGTCCACCGGCTCCACGGCCAAGAAGATTGCCGCCGCAGGCATCCCGGTCCAGGAAGTCGAGGAAGTCACGGGTTCCCCGGAGATGTTGGACGGCCGGGTCAAGACCCTGCACCCGCGCGTGCACGGCGGCATCCTGGCGGACCGCCGCGTGCCAGCCCACATGGACACGCTCACGCAGATGGAGATCGAACCCTTCGACCTCGTGGTGGTGAACCTCTACCCGTTCGTGGAGACCGTCAAGTCCGGTGCCGCCCAGGACGACGTCGTCGAGCAGATCGACATCGGAGGCCCCGCCATGGTGCGTTCCGCTGCGAAGAACCACGCCGCCGTCGCCATTGTGGTGGACCCGTCCTTCTACGGCCAGGTGGTCACCGCGGCCGCTGAGGGCGGCTTTGATTTGAAGACACGACGCCGGCTGGCCGCCAAGGCGTTCGCCCACACGGCCTCCTACGACAACGCCGTGGCCACCTGGACCGCGAGCCAGTTCCTCGACGAAGACGGCGACGGCGTCATCGACTGGCCCGCCTACGCCGGCCTGTCCCTGGAGCGGTCCGAGGTGCTGCGGTACGGCGAGAACCCGCACCAGCAGGCTGCCCTGTACGTGGACAAGGCTGCCCCGGTGGGCATTGCCCAGGCTGACCAGCTGCACGGCAAGGCCATGAGCTACAACAACTTCGTTGACGCGGACGCCGCCCTGCGCGCCGCCTACGACTTCAGCGAGCCCGCCGTGGCCATCATCAAGCACGCCAACCCCTGCGGCGTTGCCGTGGGTTCCGCAGATGCCGCGGACCCGATCGCCGATGCCCACGCCAAGGCCCACGCCTGCGACCCTGTCTCGGCTTTCGGCGGCGTCATCGCATCGAACCGCACCGTGACCGCGGGCATGGCCAATACCGTCAAGGACATCTTCACCGAGGTTGTCATCGCGCCGGGCTTCGAACCGGAGGCCGTGGAGATCCTGTCCAAGAAGAAGAACATCCGCCTGCTCGCCCTGCCGGAAGGCTACGGCCGCTACCCCACGGAGTTCCGCCAGGTCTCCGGCGGCATGCTGGTCCAAGTCAGCGACAAGGTGGACGCCGACGGCGACAACCCCGCCAACTGGACCCTGGCTGCGGGCGAAGCCGCGGACGAGAAGACGCTCGCGGACCTCGCCTTCGCCTGGACCGCCTGCCGCGCGGCGAAGTCCAACGCCATCCTCCTCGCCCAGGACGGCGCTGCCGTGGGCATCGGCATGGGCCAGGTCAACCGCCTGGACTCATGCCGCCTGGCCGTGGAGCGGGCCAACACCCTCGGCGTGACGGTGGAGTCCGACGTCGAAGGTGCGGGCGGTGCCTCGAACACCAGCGGTGCCTCCGCGCCTGCCCGCGCCCGCGGTGCCGTTGCTGCGTCTGACGCCTTCTTCCCGTTCGCCGACGGCCTGCAGATCCTGATCGACGCCGGCGTCCGCGCCGTGGTCCAGCCCGGCGGTTCCGTCCGGGACGAGGAAGTTATTGCCGCAGCCAACGCCGCCGGCGTCACCATGTACTTCACCGGGGCACGCCACTTCTTCCACTAATCCCCACCGGCACCCCCTGCCTCGCTGCGTCCGCACCGGCTCCCTGCCCTCGCAAGCTCGGGGCCGGGGCCCTCGCCGGGAGCGGCTCCACGGCCAGGAAACCCTGCCGGCGCGGGCCCATCATCGATTGCTCCGTACCTGCCGTTTTCGCATCCGAGAACGTCAGTTACGGAGCAATCGATGAGTTAACGACGACGGCGCCCGCCCCGCGAAGGGGACGGGCGCCGTCGTCGTTTCCAGGCTTTGTCCTACTCAGGGGTGCCGGACCCCTGGCCACCAGCGTCCGCGCCCCTCTGCTTGAGGCGCGGACCCTCCGCCGGAAGCCGCAGCTCCCGGGGCTTGGCCCCCGCCATCCGTTCCGCTGTCCAGTACTCGAGGATCTCCTCGTGCGTCTGGTCCAGTTCGGCGTGGCTGACGGGTTCCTGGCCGGACGGGGTGTCTCTAGGAGGTTGCTGCACTGGCGTAGGTCTGCTGGATGACGGATCCCCAGTACGGGCCGTACATCACAGCGGAGCGGTTGTAGCCATAGCTGTTGACGGAGTTCTGGACGCCCGAAGAGCTGGTGCCGATGAACCACGGGCCGCCTGAGGAGCCGCCGGTCATGTCGCAGGGGATGCCCTGGGTTCCAAACTGCGGGTTGTTGGGATCGTTCGTGGCCGTTCCGGTGCAGCTCTTGAGGGTCTGGCCGTTGAAGGGCGATGCCGCGGGGTAGCCGAAGGACTTGTAGGTGAGCCCGCGGGCCTCGTTGAACGCCACGCCGGATCCGCCGACAACATCGGTGAGGGTCTGGCCGTTCAGCGTGTTCATCACGGCAAAGCCGGTGTCGTAGGCCATGTCCCCGTTGGCGCTCCACTGGGTGGGGGCGTGGAGGGATTTGGCGGTCCACTTGCCATAGGGCTCGGCGCCGTTCTCGTAGGCCGGCACAAAGGCGAAGTTGGTGGCGAAGGCTCCCGGTCCCTCGTTGAGGCAGTGGCCCGCCGTGGACACGGTGCTTTCATTGGCGGAGGTTACGGCGTTGCCGGAGCAGACGTAGTTCGAGCCGGCCAGGGTGAAGAAGACCTTGCCGATGTGCTTGACCGGCGCCTCGCTCTGGGCGATGGTGGGCTTGCCCTTGGTGGCCTTGACCTCAGACTTCTTGCCCTTTTCCACGAGACCGGCGTTGGAGCGGTTGCCGCGTTCCAGGGCCTTGCCCGCGAGGACGTCACCGGGGATGGCGCTCTGCATCCGGTCGGCCGTCCAGTAGTCGGCCACGCCCGCGGCATCCACGACAGTGCTGGTGACGGAAGGGCTTGCCTTGTCCTCCGCCGGAGCAGCGGTGGCTCCGCCGGCGGAGGTGAGTGCCAGAACGGCAGCGGCTGAGAGGCTAAGGAAGCCGGTAGCCAGAGACCTGGTGCGAGTCATTATTGTCCTGTCGTAACGGGGAGATAGCCCCGGAAAGGGGCGGAGTGACCCTGCGAATTTATCGCCATATGACAAGTTTGTAAATAGTAGTGACGTATCATGTATGGCCGTCAGTGGCCTGCCGGGATGCCCAGGTGAGGAAAGCGCGACGGCGGATGGGCGCCCCAGGTGCGTGCCGGCGTCGTCCGTTCTCCATCGCTGTAATCCTGCCCGTGCCGGGGGTAACGCTGCAGTCCCGGTAGGGGTGAAATCCCTGCGCTCGGGTAAGTTGTACATGGTGAAATAGACCGAATTTTCACAACCAAGCCGACCCACAGGGAGACGCCCGCGCATGTCCAAGATTATCTACACCCACACCGACGAAGCGCCGATGCTGGCTACCTATTCGTTCCTGCCCATCATCGAGGCGTTCGCCTCGACAGCAGGTGTGGAGGTGGAGACCCGCGACATTTCGCTCGCCGGCCGCATCATCGCCGTCTTCGGTGACTACCTGACCCCCGAGCAGCAGATCGGTGACGCCCTTGCTGAACTCGGTGAGCTGGCAAAGACGCCGGAAGCGAACATCATCAAGCTGCCCAACATCAGCGCTTCCATCCCGCAGCTGAAGGCCGCCATTGCCGAGCTGCAGGAACAGGGTTACGCCCTTCCGGACTACCCGGACAACCCCTCCTCGGACGAGGAAACCGCCATCCGCTCGCGCTACGACAAGATCAAGGGCTCTGCCGTGAACCCGGTCCTGCGTGAAGGCAACTCGGACCGCCGCGCACCGCTGTCCGTCAAGAACTACGCCCGCCAGAACCCGCACTCCATGGGCGCCTGGACCGCTGACTCGAAGACCAACGTGGCCACCATGGGCCAGGACGACTTCCGTTCCAACGAGAAGTCCGTGGTTGTAGAGTCCGAGGGCACCATCGCCATCCAGCTGGTCCGCGAGGACGGCTCGGTCAAGGTCCTGAAGAAAGCCTTCCCGGTCCTGGCCGGCGAGGTCATCGACGGCACCGTGATGCGCGCCGCCGCCCTGGACGAATTCCTGAAGGCGCAGGTTGCCCGCGCCAAGGAAGAGGGCGTGCTGTTCTCCGCCCACCTCAAGGCCACCATGATGAAGGTTTCGGACCCCATCATCTTCGGCCACGTGGTCAAGGCCTACTTCTCCGAACTGTTTGAGACCTACGGCAAGCAGCTCTCCGCCGCCGGCATCAGCCCCAACAACGGCCTGGCCGCCATCCTGAGCAGCCTTGAGGACCTGCCCGGGGACGTTCGCGAAGGCGTGCAGAACCTCATCAAGAAGGGCCTCGAAGAAGGTCCCGCCCTGGCCATGGTGGACTCGGACAAGGGCATCACCACCCTGAACGTCCCCAGCGACGTCATCGTGGACGCCTCCATGCCCGCCATGATCCGCAGCTCCGGCCACATGTGGGGCCCGGACGGCAAGGAAGCCGACACCCTGGCCGTCCTGCCGGACAGCTCCTACGCCGGCATCTACCAGGTGGTCATCGATGACTGCCGTGCCAACGGCGCCTACGATCCCACCACCATGGGCACCGTGCCGAACGTCGGCCTCATGGCGCAGGCCGCCGAGGAGTACGGCAGCCACGACAAGACCTTCGAAATCCAGGAAGCCGGCACCGTCCAGATCGTGGACGGCTCCGGGAAGGTCCTGGTTGAGCACCAGGTTTCCGAGGGCGACATCTGGCGCGCCTGCCAAACCAAGGACCTGCCCATCCGCGACTGGGTCAAGCTGGCCGTGACCCGCGCCCGTGCCTCCCAGACTCCGGCCGTGTTCTGGCTGGACGAGGAACGCGCCCACGACGCCAACCTCATCGCCAAGGTCAACGAGTACCTGAAAGAGCACGACACCGAGGGCCTGGACATCCAGATCATGTCCCCGGTCAAGGCGATTGCCTTCACCCTGGACCGCATCCGCAAGGGTGAGGACACCATCTCGGTGTCCGGCAACGTGCTCCGCGACTACCTTACGGACCTGTTCCCCATCCTTGAGCTTGGCACCAGCGCCAAGATGCTTTCCGTTGTTCCGCTGATGAACGGCGGCGGGCTCTTCGAAACCGGCGCCGGCGGGTCTGCCCCCAAGCACGTCCAGCAGCTGCTCAAGGAAAACCACCTGCGCTGGGACAGCCTCGGTGAGTTCCTGGCCCTGGCCGTCAGCTTCGAGCACCTGGCCACCACCACCAACAACGCCCGCGCGCAGGTCCTGGCCGACACACTGGACCGCGCCACGGGAACGTTCCTGCTGGAGAACAAGTCGCCCAGCCGCCGTGCCGGCGAGCTGGACAACCGCGGCAGCCACTACTTCCTGGCCCGCTACTGGGCCGAGGAACTGGCCAAGCAGACGGACGACGCCGACCTGGCCGCCTCCTTCAGCTCCATCGCCGGAGAGCTTGCCTCCAAGGAAGAGGCGATCGTCGGCGAGCTGGCTGAGGTCCAGGGCTCGCCGGTGGACATCGGCGGCTACTACCACCCCAACGACGCCAAGGCCTCTGCCGTGATGCGTCCTTCGGCAACACTCAACAAGGTCATCGCAACCCTGAGCTAGGCCTGCAGCAAAGCGGCGTTCCGGATATCCCGGAACGCCGCTTTCGTGTTTTCAGGGTAGACGCAAAGCTTGTGACCGCAGGAATCGTTGCTAGGGTACTAAGTACGCTTAGTATCTCGGTTTGCGCCGATGACTGCTGAGGTTGCCGATCCTGAGGAGAAAAAATCGTGCCAGAAGACAGCAACATCCAGATTCCCGGCGTCCCCGCCAGCGAACCTGCCAGCCTCCAGGAACCTACCACCCCACGCGAACCGCTGCCGCCCAAGCCGGACCAGCAGGCACCGGAGGCTGTGTCGCCGACCGGAAGCCCTACCGGCGCGCCGGCCACTGCCCGTGCCCAGTCCGGACAGTACCTGACCACCGCGCAGGGGCTCCGCCTCGGCGATACGGACCACTCGCTGAAGGCCGGTTCCCGGGGCCCCATCCTGCTGCAGGACCACCACCTGCGCGAAAAGATCACCCACTTTGACCATGAACGCATCCCCGAGCGTGTGGTCCACGCCCGCGGGGCGGGAGCCCACGGTGTGTTCCGTTCCTACGGGACCGCGGCCAACATCACCCGGGCAGGCTTCCTGGCCAAGGACGTGGAGACGCCCGTCTTTGTCCGTTTCTCAACCGTGCTCGGCTCCCGCGGCTCCGCGGACACGGTCCGCGACACCCGCGGTTTCTCCACCAAGTTCTACACGGACGAGGGCACGTATGACCTCGTCGGCAACAACATCCCGGTATTCTTCATCCAGGACGGCATCAAGTTCCCGGACATCGTCCATGCGGCGAAGCCGCACCCGGACCGGGAGATCCCGCAGGCCCAAAGCGCCCACGACACCTTCTGGGACTTCGTCTCCCTGCACACCGAGGCGCAGGCCCACACCATGTGGAACATGTCCGACCGCGGCATCCCGCGTTCGTACCGGACCATGGAGGGCTTCGGCGTGCACACGTTCAGGTTCGTGAACGCCGAGGGCCGGACAACCCTGGTGAAGTTCCACTGGAAGCCCAAACAGGGCGTCCATTCGCTGGTGTGGGAGGAAGCGCAGATCATCAACGGCATGGACCCTGACTTCCACCGCCGCGACCTCGCCGACGCCATCGAAGCAGGCGCCTTCCCTGAGTGGGAGCTGGGTGTCCAGACCTTCCCGGACACCGAGGACCAGATGTTCGAAGGCATCGACCTGCTGGATCCCACCAAGTTCGTCCCCGAGGAACTGGCCCCGGTCCAGCCCATCGGCGTCATGACGCTCAACGCCAACCCCACCAACTACTTTGCCGAAACCGAACAGGTGGCCTTCCACCCGGGCCATCTGGTGCCCGGCATCGACGTCACGAACGATCCGCTGCTGCAGGTGCGGCTGTTCTCCTACCTGGACACCCAGATCTCCCGGCTGGGCGGGCCGAACTTCGCCCAGATCCCCATCAACCGGCCGCAGGCTCCGGTGAACGATATGCTGCGCGACGGCATGCACCAGCAGGCGGTCCACGGTGGAGCGGCCCCTTACCGGCCCAACTCGCTTGACGGCGGCTGCCCGTTCCTGGCCGGGCAGGATGTGGGGGCCTTCATCGACGTGCCGGAGGAACTGGCCGCATCCATCAAGGAGCGGAAGAACCCGGCGTCCTTTGACGACCACTTCAGCCAGGCACGGCTCTTCTTCCGCAGCCTCAGCCCGGTGGAGCGGGACCATGTCATCCAGGCCTACACGTTCGAACTGGGCAAGTGCTACGAGAAGTCCATCCGCGAACGCCAGCTCGCGGCACTGGCCAACGTGGACGCGGAACTGTGTGCCGCCGTCGCCAAGGGACTGGGCCTTCCCGCACCGGAGGCAACCGAACAGGTACCGGACTCGGACCCCAGCCCCGCGCTGTCCCAGATAGGCGGGACCTGGCCGGTTGCCGGCAGGGTTGTGGGCATCCTTGCGGACGCTGACAGCGACCTGGCAGCCGTGAACGCGGCACGGAAGGCGCTCGACGCGGAGGGCATTGTCCCGCTCGTCATCGCCCCGGCGGGCGGCTTCCTTGGACCAGAGAACGACGGCGGAGTCCCCGTCCAGCGGACCTACCTCACCGCACGTTCCACCGAGTTCGACGCCGTCATCGTCGCGGCGTCCGCCGCGCCGGCTCCCGACGCCGCGCCCGGACTCGATGCCAAGGCAGGCGCTCCCGGCGGCGGCACCGACCCGCGGGCAGTGCTGCTGCTCACGGAAGCGTACCGGCACGCAAAGGCAATCGGCACCTGGAATTCCGGCACCGAAGCCCTGGCCGCAGCGGGCATCCCGCAGGACACCCCGGGCATCGTGTCCGCGGACGACGCCGAGTCACTGGTCTCTGAGCTGACCGCGCTGCTGGCCGCCCACAGGGTGTGGGAGCGGTTCCCGGCCTCGGCGGCCCAATCCTGAGCGGGCTGGCCGCTGACGCAGCACCCGGGGCGACGCCGCATTGGCTGACTGGGCTCAGCGGCTGACCCAGGGCACCGCCCGGTAAAGCCATTTTCAGGAGGGGAGCGCCGCCGTCGTTATGACGGGCGCTCCCTTCCGCATGTGGCGTCAGTCGTTGCCTTTGCCCTTGCCCTCGTTGTCCTTCTTGTCGTCGTCCTTCCCGGCCTCCGGCGCCGGCGCAGGGGCAGGGGCCGGCGCCTCGACGGCTGGCGGGGGAGTGGCCGCAGCTGCCTGCTCCGCGGCGATCCGTGCCTCTTCGGCTGCCTTGTCCGCCGCAGCCTTCTCCGCTGCTGCGATGGCTTCGTTCAGGTCTGCACGGACGGCCGTGGCAATCGTGGTGATGCTCCGGCGGCGTTCCTCGGAAATCTGTCCTTCAGACTGGGCCGCTTCCAGTTCAGCCTCAAGTCCCTCCAGCGCCCGCAGGGCTGCGGCGGGATCGTTTTCCGACGACGCCTGGGTAACCTCGAGGACGCGTGCCTGCAGCTGCCGCGCCGCCTCCCGCTCGAGGCCGGCCTCCGTTGTGCCGCAGCCGGTCAGCAGTGCGGCCGCCACGATGGCACCGGACCACGCGAGAACAGACGCGCGCCCAGCGGGGGAGGCCAGCCTCACGGTTCCACGCTCTTCTGGAGTTCCTCGAGGTGCTCGCCCAGGACCCCGGTCACCGTGGGGTAGGGCACGACGTCGGCCGGCGACTGGGCCGACAGGGTCATCAGCGCTGCAGCAACCGCTGCAGCCACCACCACCAGGGCCAGGACTGCCGCCAGCCAGAACCGCTTTGTCCGTTTCTTGCTGTCCTTCGCCCGGTCCTGGTTCAGGGCTTCGTGCGCTGTTCCCGGAACCTGCCCGACAGCGAGGGAAGCATCAGGCCCTGCCGCCTCCCGCAGCTCATCCACAGATTCCTCGGCGGTAATGGACGGCGGATGGAAGGGCATTGCGGGCAGCACCCGGGTGGTCTCCGGCGCAAGTTCACCTGGCGTGGATGCCGGTGAAACCAACGCCTGGCGCAAGGCCGTTTCGATGTCAGCGGCGGCAGGCCGCTCGAGCGGCTCGATGGCGGTCATGGAGCGGATGAGGTCGGCCCATTCAGAGGGCAGGTCCTCGGGGATTTCCGGTGCGCGGTGCAGGCGCGCCACCGCCGATTCCACCGCGCTGCCCGGGTATTCCACGGTGCCCTTGATGCATTCAAGCAGCACCAGGCCGAGGGAGTAGATGTCGGTGGAGGGGCCGAGGGGTTTGCCCAGCGCCTGCTCGGGACTGAGATAAGCGGCTGTGCCCACCATTGTTCCCGTCGCGGTCAACCGGGTTGCGTCCACGATCCTGGCGATGCCAAAGTCGGTGAGCTTGGGCCGCAGCGGTTCACCGGGGCGTATCTGGACCAGCAGGATGTTGCCGGGTTTGATGTCCCGGTGGATGACGCCGAGGCCGTGGACGTAGGCCAGGGCGTCGGCGATGCCGGCACCGATGACTGCCAGTTCCTCCAGCGGCACGGTGCTGTGCCGGATCCGGGCACGCAGGTCCTGGCCTTCCACGAGTTCCATGGTCAGGAAAGGCCTTGGCTCGTCAGGGATCCGGGTATCGATCCCGGCGTCGAACAACGTCACCAGGCCGGGGTGGTTCAGGGTTGCCAGAAGCTGGATTTCCGCTTCCTGGCGCTTGAGTTCATCGGCGTCGGGGGCTTGGGGAGCGAAGAGCTTGAGGGCCACGTCGCGGCCCAGATTTTCGTCGCGGGCACAGTAGACCGACGACATACCGCCGCGGCCAATCACCTCACCCAACCGGTAACGTCCGCCGACCACTTCATTCTTGATGGAGCTAGGCGATTCCGCCACCATGACCCGTTCCTCCCGGTGCGCTGCGGCACTGTCGTACCTCAAATTATACGGGCGGTGGAGTAAAGGGACGATTCACCCGGTGCCTCCGTGCTGCCGCACATCGGTGGTCCGGCGGCAAAAGGTGGGCCTTTCGCCGCCGGACCACCGTTCGCAAGGACATGTGTGCTGAATACATGTTGTGCGTGGTCTTGGTTGGTGTTGTGCGGACCTCCTTTCCTTCAGCCCGCACCGTTGCCGCCGCTTCAGGCGCGTGGTGCAGGCACACTCAGCAGGTGGCCGGCGCTACGACATCCTCCGCTTACGAAGCATCAGGAGTCCTGCCACCAGAAGCAGGAGGGCGAGGGGCGCCAGGGAGGCATCCACACCCGTGTTTGCCAAAGCAGTGGCCCCCTGGGCCGGGGTGCTGCCGGTGCCTGCACGGGTGTCCACAGCAATGGCACCGCCCACTGCGGTGGAACCGGCGGCAGGTGCTGTGGAGTTTCCGTCGGTCAAGGTGCCAGTGCCACTTCCGTTGCCCGTGGTACCCGTAGTCCCCGCGGTTCCGTTGTCAGCGCCGGGATCCGAGGTTCCGGAATCAATGGTGCCGACGCCGTCCGTGGTGCCGTTGCCCGGGTCCGTGGTGCCGGGGTTGTCGGTTCCCGGTGTTGCCGTTCCCGGGTTTTCGGTGCCGGTGCCCGTGCCGCCGATGGAGAGGTCAACGGCGGCATCGATAACGGCGCCGCTGCCGCCGGTAGTGTCGCCGCCGATGGTGGCATCTACGTTGGCGTCGGCGAGTTCCCCGTTACCGGTGGTGGTGTCGCCGCCGATGGTGAGGTCGACGTTGGCGTCGGCGAGTTCGCCGGTGGTGCCCGTGCTGTTTCCGCCGATGGTGAGGTCGATGTTGGCGTCGACAAGTTCCCCGTTACCGGTGGTGGTGTCGCCGTCAATGGCGGCATCCACGTTGGCGTCGACGATCTGGCCGGTGCCGCTGGTTCCGCCGCTGGTGAGGTCGACGTTGGCGTTGGCGAGTTCGCCGGTGGTGCCCGTGCCGCCGATGGTGGCATCTACGTTGGCGTCGACAAGTTCCCCGTTACCGGAGGTGGTATCGCCGCCGATGGTGAGGTCGACGTTGGCGTTGGCGAGTTCGCCGGTGGTGCCCGTGCCGCCGATGGTGGCATCTACGTTGGCGTCGACAAGTTCCCCGTTACCGGTGGTGGTATCGCCGCCGATGGTGAGGTCGACGTTTGCGTCGGCAAGTTCACTGGTGGTGCCGAGCGCAAGGTCGACGACGGCCGCGGCTGCGAGGCCCGTGGGCTCCGTCGTCGCGCCGGTGGCGCCTCCAAGCGCAACGTCGGCCGCGACGGCAGCATCCGCTGAAACGGACGGCGTTGGGTCACCCAGCTGGCCCAACGACGTCGAGTCAACGGACGCCGCCGCCGAGATGAGGGCGGATGCGGAAAGGTCCGATCCACTGGTGGTGTCCGCGGCATGTGCCGCAGTGCAACTGAGGGCTAGGAGCCCGCCTGCAAAGAGGGTGCCGAGCATTCCCCGGCGAAGGTTCGAGTTCATGGTGATGTCTCCTGAAAAGTTGAGTACAGGCTGCTTATCGGCAACCCGGATGGCCGCTTTCTGCCGCAAGGGCAGGCGGACATCAACTAGTCAGGAGATGAACCGGGGTCGAAAGACACCGGTGCGGGGGCATGCTCGGAAAACTCACCGGCAAGGACAACGCCGGTGGTTGGAAGGTTGAGGTCGAGGGGGCTTAGCCACGCCGCGGCCCCGGAGGAAGGGGCAGCAGTTGTGCTGCTTCCTGTGCCGGAGCCAGGGGCGGGAGGAGCCTGGGCAGGGGCGGGCGATGGGTCTGCCGCGACCGGCAGCCCCTCGGCAGCATCCGGTACCAATACCGCAGTTTGAAGTGCCGCGTGAGTGGTGGCTACGTCCACCGGACCCGCTGCGGAGGTGCCGGTTCCCGTGACCTCAAAACTGCCGGTGGCAGCTAGTTCAGCCGACACCGCAGGTGCCGTCGCCATAGCCACATTGGTTGGAGCAAGGGCGTCTACCGCGCCAGGTATAGCTTCAGACGGCACCTCGACAGCCGGTACCGTTACGGGGAGTTCCGGAAGCACTGGCCTGGCGGATACCAGCTCTTCAACGGGCTGCAGGGCCGGCTCCAGGACCGGAAGTACTTCGGCCACAGGTGGAACTACCGCTTCCACGGCTTCCGCCACCGCCACGTCCACAGATTCGGCGATGGGAACGGCTATGACCGACACCGTTCCCGCAGGGATGACGTTGCTGACAACGGGTACCGACGAAACAATCTGGTCCGCGATTCCGGAAACCTCTCCCGCGAGGGGCTGCAGCAGCCCCTCCGACGAGTCCGGCGCCGGTAACGAGGAAGTGGCGCGTGCGGGATCGGCAAGACTGGCCGTGGAAAGGGGCAGCTCTTCCGCCACCGACGATACTGAAGTGGTGACGCCCCCCAACAGGGAAGTTGCATCCTGCAGCGTGTCTGCCGAAGCAGTTGATGCCGATAAGGTCAGCCAGGTGAGGGTGGCGGCGCCTGCAAGGAACACCGGCCGAAAGGCACGCCACGGCGAGCGACTACCAGCCATGCGTACCACCCCCAGTACTGATGCATTCGACGATGGCTACAGCCTAAGACCGAATGTTGCGGGAAGTCTAGGGTCTGCTCAAACAACTCGACAAATCTGAAAACTTCATAGCTCGGGAATTACAGAGCCGACGGAACTCGTCATAACCGACATTTGATCGAAGCTCCCGGGGTGAAGCTCAGTGCCGGTCGTTCGGATAGCTGACCCCCAGCTGCGCACGAACGCCGTCAAAGAGACGCATTGTATTCAGGGTGTCCTCGAGCGGCATCACCGGGCTTTCCGTAAGTCCCTGCTGGATGCAGCGGGTAACTTCGCGCAGCTCGTACACGTATCCGCGGCCCACTGGCTCAAAGGCTTCAGCCCTGCGGGAGTCCCAGCCTGTGGAAACCGTCAGTTCACTGGGATTATTGATGGAGCCCACGCTTTGCAGGAAACCAAGGCTGCCCGCCACTGTGGCGGTCCTGGGGCCATGCGCCAGGAGCGAGGACGTCAGCTGCACCTGCGCACCGTGGTTGTATCCCAATGTCAGCGCGTTCTGGGCGTCCACGCCGTCGTCATTGATGAACCCGCTGGCACTCACTGTCTGCGGGAAGCCCAGGGTGCCCAGCGCCCACAGGAGCGGGTACACCGAAAGGTCCAGCAGCGCGCCGCCGCCGTCCTTCCTGGCCCACAACCTGGCGGTAGGGGAGTACGGGGCCGGGAAACCAAGGTCTGCCGTGACCCAATGGATGTCGCCGAGCTCGCCGGACGCGGCAATCTCGAACGCCCGCTGCATGCTCGGCAGGAAACGGCTCCACACTGCTTCCATGAGGAACAGGTTGCGGGTCCTGGCAACGTCGATGAGCTCTGAGGCTTCCCGGGCGTTGATGGTAAAGGCCTTTTCGCACAGGACGTGTTTGCCGGCGTTGAGCGCTGCGAGGACGATCTCGTAGTGCTGGGCGTGGGGCGTCGCAACATAGACGACGTCCACCTGCTCGTCCGCGAGAAGCCGCTGGTAGCCGGGCACGCCGCCGTCGTCACCGTAGGCCTTTGCGAAGTCGTAGGCCACCGCAAAGGCATCAGCCGTGTCCTGGCCCCGTGAACTGACGGCATACAGCTCGGCATCTGCCAGCAGGGCCAGGTCCTGCGACACCGAGCGGGCGATCCCGCCCGTGGCGATGATCCCCCAGCGCAGGGGAGAACCGGTAGCGGATCGGGGGTCCTGGTCGGACTGGCTGGACAGCCATGGCTTGGCGATGGGGGCACTCATGGTGACCATCCTCTCATTGAGGTGAGCGAGGGTTCAGTTATGACCTGCAGTAAGTGCGAGAGCTTCGGGCAACTTGTGAGAATGCCGGACAGCTGGTTGTGACAAACCCTTGACAGCATTGTCGCGGGAGACATAAGAATAGAGAACCGCCGCTGGAAACCGTTTTCTTGCGCGGCGGCTACCCTCCCATGATCCGCACCCACCTAGGCATGTGGTCTGTTTGGCATGCCGGAAAAAGGGCCAATGACGTCCGCAACACACACCAGACCTACCACCCCAGCCGTCCGGAGCAGGTTCCGCATAGGAGCAGGAGTCGCTGCCTCCGCCTCCGCACTTGCGCTCGCAGCGGGGCTGGCAGTGGCCGCTCCTGCAACCGCGGGTATGGCACCCGCCAGTCCGGCACCGACCGGAGGAGGCGTTATCCGGGCGGACGACGCGGCACCCACGGGGTGGGCCGCCGTCGGCAGCGGTACCGACGGCGGTGCGGGGGCACCCGCTGCGAACCGCTACGAAGTCAGCACGCTCGCCGGACTCAAGGCTGCGCTGGCCAATAACGGCGAGCCCAAGGCGCCCAAGATCATCTACGTCAACGGGACCATTGACGGCAACCAGACGCGCGATGGCCGCGTCCTGGGGGAGCAGGACTACGCGCCGGGGTATGACATCGACAAGTACATATCCTGCTTCGGACCGGAAGGAAAGGTTTGGAGCGACCAGACCCATGAGTACTGCAAGAAGCAGAGGCAGCTCCGCCAGACCGGCAGCAACAACATGAAGCGGCAGATCGAAGTAAGCCTGCCCAGCAACACCACCCTGATTGGCCTGGGTGCCGATTCAGGTTTCGTTGGCGCCAACATCGTGATACTCAGCGCCACCAACGTGGTGATGCGCAACCTCAGCGTCGAGGCACCGGTGGACTTCTTCAGCACCTGGTCCCCCGACGACGGGGACGGTGCCTGGAACGCGAGGTTCGACGCCGTATCTTCCGTTACCTCTGACCATCTGTGGATAGACCACGTTCGGCTGACCGACGGGCGGTTCCCCGACAGCGAGGCGCCCCTCGGTCCCGACGGCAAGCCGGCCAACCGGCACGACGGCCTCCTGGACCTCAAGGACGGCACCGATTACGTGACCATCTCCAACAGTAAGCTTTCCAACCATGACAAGACCATGCTGCTCGGGTCAGGGGACGAACATGTGGACAAGGACGGCGGGAAACTGCGCGTCAGCTACATCGGCAACCACCTCGAAAACATCCAGCAGCGCGGTCCGCGGGTACGGTTCGGGCAGGTGCATGTGCTGAACAACTACTTTGTGGCCAGCACAGAGCACCCGCAATACCCCATGATCAGCGAGGGCCAGGGTGGTAACAGCTACTTCCTGGGTGCAGGCTACGAGTCGCGGATCTACTCCGAGCGCAACGCCTTCGACTACTCCGGACCCGGGGCTGACAAATCAATCATGGTGAGCAGCTACAACGGACACCGTTTCAAGGACATCGGCTCCTGGTTCAACGGTGAGGAGGCCGACCTCAACGCCGTGGCGCAGGCATCCTTCGAGCAGAACCGCGCGGAGGCCCTGGCGGAAGCGGAACTCAAGGGGGAGCCCGCCCCGGACTGGACGGGGTGGGACTTCAGCACCGACGTCGGCTGGGACCCTGCGGATGCATACAACTACAAAGCATTCACAACGCCTCAGGCGGTACGGAACCACGCGCTGCACTTCACCGGTCCGGGGGTCCTCACCGTTAAGCGGTAGAACCGGGACAGCCAGGCACAAGGAAACGCCCGGCCCCCAACAGGGGACCGGGCGTTCTGCTTGCTGACCGCTACTTGGTGATCGGTTCGAGAACCGGGTCGCCTTCGTAAGCGGTCTTGACGTTCGCAGCGGTGACGATGACCGGCTCCAGCAGGTAGGCCGGAACAGTCTTGACACCGTTGTTGTAGGAGTTCTCGTCGTTGATCTCGGGCGTCTTGCCGGCCTGGAGATCCTTCACCATGGTGATAGCGTGCTCAACGAGCTTGCGGGTGTCCTTGTTGATGGTGGAGTACTGCTCGCCCGCCATGATGGACTTGACGGACTCAACCTCGGAGTCCTGGCCGGTGACGACCGGAAGCTCCTTGCCTGCTGCCTTGACGGAGGTCAGGACCGCGCGGGCCAGGGTGTCGTTCGGGGACAGGACGCCGTCCAGGGACTCGCTGGAGTAGCTGCCGGTGAGCAGGGTGTCGGCGCGGCGCTGGGCGTTCTCAGCCTTCCAGCCCTGGGTCACAGCCTGCTCGAAGCTGGTTTGGCCGGAGAGGACCTTGAGCGTGCCGTCGTCGATCTTCGGCTTCAGGACACTCATGGCTCCGTCGAAGAAGACCTTGGCGTTGGCATCGTCCGGGGAGCCCGCGAAGAGTTCGATGTTGTAGGGACCCTCGCCCTTCTTCTCTTTGAGGCCTTCCAGCAGTGCCTGGCCCTGGAGTTCACCCACCTTGAAGTTGTCGTAGGCCACGTAGTAGTCCACGTTCTCGGTGTTCAGCAGCAGGCGGTCGTAGGCGATGATCGTGGCGCCGGAGTCTTTGGCCTGCTTGAGCTGCGTGCCCAGCTGGGAGCCGTCGATGGCACCCACGATGATGACCTTGGCACCCTTGGTGACCATGGCGCTGATCTGGTTCTGCTGCTCGGACACACCGCCGTTGGCGAACTGTACATCGGGCTTGAAGCCGGCCTCGGTGAGGCCCTCATTGAACAGCTTCTCAGCGAGAACCCAGTTCTCACTGGTCTTCTGCGGAAGGGCAACGCCGATGGCGGAGTCCTGCTCAAAGCCGCTGGCGCCCTCGGTGCCGCCGCCTGTGGAGGTCTCCGACCGTCCGCAGCCCGTCAGCGCCAGTGCTGCGATGGCAGCGACCGCTGCTGCCTTTCCTGCTTTACCAATCATTCGCATTGTTGGTTCTCTTTCTCTGTAGTGGTGTAACGCTATTCAGGCCGCAAGGCTCAGGCTTCCCTGGCGATCGCTTCCTTCGTGGAGGTGGTTTCGTCCGGCTGGTTGGGGTTGGAGGGCCCCTGCTTACGGTTGAAGTTCTGGGTGAGCAGGCCGATGATCGACTTCTTGCCCTGGCTCTTGTTGTAGACGTCGAAGGCGACGGCGATCAGGAGCACCAGGCCCTTGATGATCTGCGTGAGGTCGGCGCCGACGCCGAGGAGCTGGAGGCCGTTGTTCAGCACGGCCATGACCAGGCCGCCGATGATGGATCCGACGACGGTTCCCACGCCGCCGGTCACTGCGGCGCCGCCGATGAAGACTGCCGCGATGGCGTCCAGTTCCCAGCCGACCCCGTCAAAGGGTCCCGACGCGGTGGAGCGGCCTACGAAGATCATGCCTGCTAGGCCGGCAAGGATGGACATGTTCATCATGACCAGGAAGTTGACCTTCTTGGACTGGACGCCGGAGAGTTCGGCCGCGTGGCGGTTGCCGCCGACCGCGTAGACGTGGCGGCCCAGGACGGTGCGGGAGGAAATGAAGCCGTAGATCAGGACCAGGACGGCCAGGATCAGGCCGGGAATGGGGAACGAGGTGCCGGGGCGGCCGGTGGCGAACAGGTACGTGGCGTAGAGGATGGCACCGCAGATCAGGACCAGCTTCAGGGCGGTGACCCACATTTCCGGAACCTCGGCGCCCAATGCCTTGGCCCGGGCGCGGGACCGCAGTTCACCAACCACCACGAATGCCGCGGCGGCGATGCCCAGCAGCAGGGTCAGGTTGTTGAACCCTGTGTTGGGTCCCACTTCGGGGAGGTAGCCGGAACCGAGGTACTGGAAGTCGGCCGGAACGGGGATGGTGTTGGACTTGCCGACAAACTGGTTGAAGCCGCGGAACAGGAGCATGCCGGCGAGGGTCACGATGAAGGCGGGTATCCCCACATAGGCCACCCACCAGCCCTGCCAGGCCCCGATCAGCGCTCCGAGCGCCAGGCCCAGGAGCACTCCGGCATACCAGGGGATGCCCCAGTCCCGGATGGCCAGGGCAACCGTGACACCCACGAAGGCTGCAATGGAGCCCACGGACAGGTCAATGTGCCCCGCGATGATCACCAGGACCATGCCGATGGCGAGGATCAGGATGTAGGAGTTGCCGTTGAAGAGGTTGATGACGTTGCCGGGGGTGAGGGTCCGGCCGTCGGTGGCGATCTGGAAGAAGACGATCAGTGCAACCAGGGCGAAGATCATGCCGAATTGGCGGGTGTTTCCGCCAAACAGCTTTTTGAGGGCGTTCATGGTGTCAGTCCTTGTGTCCGGAAGGTTCTGGGATGATCCAGAGGGTCAGGCGGCTTCGGCTTTGCGGGCGGAGGTCATCAGTTTCATCAGGCTTTCCTGGCTGGCCTCGTCTTTGTTCAGGACACCTGTGATGGCGCCTTCGAAAATCGTGTAGATGCGGTCGGACAGGCCCAGGAGTTCGGGGAGTTCCGAGGAAATGACGATGACTCCCTTCCCCTGGTTGGCAAGCTGCTGGATGATTCCGTAAATCTCGTACTTGGCACCAACATCAATGCCGCGGGTCGGTTCGTCCAGGATCAGCAGGTCGGGGTCGGTGAACATCCACTTGGCGAGGACCACCTTCTGCTGGTTGCCGCCGGAGAGCTTGGCCACGCCTTCCTCCACGGACGGGGTTTTGGTGCGCAGCGACTTGCGGTACTGCTCCGCCACGGTGAATTCCTGGTTCAGGTCCACCACCGAGTTGTGGCTGATCTTCCGCAGGTTCGCTGCCACCGTGGTGGTCTTGATGTCATCGAGCAGGTTCAGTCCCAGGGACTTGCGGTCCTCGGTGACGTAACCCAACCCCGCGTCGATGGCCTGGCGCACGGTCTTGAGGGTGATCTCCTTGCCGTCCTTGTAAATGTGGCCGCTGATGAAGCGGCCGTAGGAGCGGCCGAAGACCGAGCGGGCCAGCTCGGTGCGGCCGGCGCCCATGAGCCCGGCGAAGCCGACGATCTCCCCGCGGCGGACGAAGAAGCTGGAGTTCTTGCATACCAGCCGGTCCGCCACGTTGGGATGGCCCACGGTCCAGTCCTTGACCTCAAAAAACACCTCGCCGATCTTGGGCGTGTGTTCCGGGAAGCGGGACTCCAGCGTGCGCCCCACCATGCCCTTGATGATCCGGTCTTCGTCCACGCCGTCGGCCTTGACGTTCAGCGTTTCGATGGACTTGCCGTCACGGATGATGGTGATGGAATCGGCGATCTGTTCGATCTCGTTCAGCTTGTGGGAAATGATGATGGACGTGATGCCCTTGGCCTTCAGGCCGAGCATCAGGTCAAGCAGGTGCTGGGAATCGGACTCGTTCAGCGCCGCGGTGGGCTCGTCCAGGATGAGGATCTTCACGGACTTGTTCAGAGCCTTGGCGATTTCCACCAGCTGCTGCTTGCCGACACCGATTTCCTTGATGGGGGTGTCCGGGTCCTCGCGCAGGCCCACCCTGGCCAGCAGGTCCAGGGAGCGCAGCCGGGCCTCCGCCCAGTTGATGACGCCGCGCTTGGTGGGCTCGTTGCCCAGGAAGATGTTTTCCATGATGGACAGCTCGGGGATCAGCGCCAGTTCCTGGTGGATGATCACGATGCCGGCGTGTTCGCTGGCCCTGATGTCCTTGAACTGCTGCACCTGGCCCTGGTAGACGATGTCGCCGTCGTAGCTGCCGTACGGGTAAACGCCCGAGAGGACCTTCATCAGGGTGGACTTGCCTGCACCGTTCTCGCCGCAGATTGCGTGGATTTCCGCGGCTTTGACCCTCAGGCTCACGTTATCCAACGCTTTAACGCCCGGGAATTCCTTGGTGATGGACCGCATCTCAAGGATGATCGGTTCCGTTTGCGTGGTCTGGGACGTCATGAACCCTAACCCTCCAATGCAATGACTTCTTTGTCCGGCCGGCAAAGCGCAGGGCCGTCTGATCCAAAAGTAAACTGGATCACGCCTATTGTCGTCAAGTCTTTAACGCAATCGGCGGGTAACGAAACGGTCTAGGTTTTGCGTATCCCGGCGTGCTGGAACACCAAAGCGGCCGCCCCGAGGGCCTCGGCGCGGTCGCCCAGGGAGGACATGGCCAAGGTGGTGGTTTCGCCGATCACCGGCACCGCGTGCCTCACCAGGCCGCGCCTGATGGGGTCCAGCAGGATGTCGCCAAGGCCCGCAAGCGGTCCCCCCACCACGATGACTTCGGGGTTGATCAGGTTGGCGACGTTGCCCAATGCCCGGCCGACCGAGAGCCCGGCGTCGTCCACCACGCGGAGCGTTGCGGGGTCCCGGTTGAGGGCTTTCCTGACGATGTCCGCGGGTGTCAGCGGCCTGTCCTCACCCCGGCTGAGGAGCTCGATCATGGTGGTGGTGGAGGCAATGGTTTCCAGGCATCCACGGTTGCCGCAGCGGCACACGAGGCCCTGCTCGTGGATCGTGGCATGGCCTATTTCGCCGGTGATGCCGACGTTTCCGTAGTAGGGGGCCCCGTTGAGGATCAGGCCCGCGCCGATGCCCGATCCGATCTTCAGGAACATGAGGTTGCTGACCCCTGAATGTTGTCCCCACGTGACCTCGGACCAGGCGCCCAGGTTGGCGTCGTTATCAACGAACACGGGGATCTTGAGGGTCTCCTCGAGGTGCTGGAGGATGTTGATCCCCACCCACTCCGGGAGGATGGCGCCTTGTGCCACGGTTCCGGTGCGCCGGTCTATGGGGCCGGGAATTCCGACGCCGGCACCCACCATGGCGCTGCGTTCGATGCCGCTCTCCCGCAGCAGTTTTTCCAGCAGAGCCACGGCGGCCCTGATGCCTTCTTCGGCCTGGTGGCCGAGGGGAAGCATCACGGATTCCTCGGCGATGACGTGGTAGCTCAGGGAGGCCAGTACCACGCGGAGGTGGCGCCGCCCGAAGTCGATTCCGACGGCGACGGCGCCGTTGCTGTTGAGCCTGACGTTCAGGGCCCGGCGGCCGGAACTGGTGATTGGCTCAGCCGAGGCGAGGCCGGAGTCCAGCATGATTTTGACGATGTTGGACACCGTGGCGGTGGAGAGGCCGGTCTGCCTGGCGAGTTCAGCCTGCGTGGCCGGTCCGCCCATCAGCGTTTCGATGATCCGTTGCTGGTTCAGCTGGCGCAGCGCGGACTGCGATCCCGGATTTTTTTGCTTGCTCCTCGTTGAGCGCGGGGTTGCGGACATGCTAAGAAGATTGCCCTATCCCGGCTCTTGTAGTCAAGAAGTTAACGCAAGAGGTGCTTTTGCTCGGGAATCTGGGAACCGGGACAATCTGACCCCGGTGGCGCCCGCAGCAGTGCAAACAGCCCCCAACCCGCCGCCGGAGCCTCGCTAGGCTGAAGGAAGGCCCGTCCCGCGGCCGCTCCAACGAAGGAAGGTGGTAGCAGTGCTGCTGGCACTCCTGCAGGAAAACTCTGTGGTCCTTGACGTGGAGGCCAACTGCCGCGCAATCGACGCTGCCGCCCGGACGGCCGCAGCCCGCGGGGCAGCCGTCCTGGTGACCCCTGAGCTTTTTCCCGTGGGCTATGCTCCCCGCCGGGTGCGTTCCGAACTGGATCCTTCCCTGCTGCCGGAACTCCAGCAGCGGCTGGCCGGCATCGCCCGCGGCAATGGCATCGGGCTGGTCTACAGTCTCCCGCGGGTTACCGGGCAGGGTGACTGGCAGATCAGCGCGACCCTCCTGGACGCCAGCGGCACCGCCCTGCTCAGATATGGCAAGGTGCACCTGTTCGGCGACGACGAGCGGTCGGCGTTCAGCCCCGCCCGGGAGGCCCCCGCCGTCGTGGACTTCAACGGCGTCCCCACCTCCCTGGTGATCTGTTACGACGTCGAGTTTCCCGAAACCGTCCGCGCCGCTGCCGTCAGGGGCGCGGAACTGCTGCTGGTCCCCACGGCCCTGGCGCACGGCTTCGACGACGTGCCGCAGGTCCTGCTGCGGGCGCGGGCACTGGAGAGCCAGCTGACCATTGCCTACGCGAACCACTCCGGGGAAGAGGACGGCTGCAGGTTCCTGGGCGGCAGCGTTGTTGCCGGGCCCGACGGCGGATTGCTGGCCGAGGCGGGCGGGGAGCCACAGCTTGTCTACGCGGAGGTGGACCCGGGCGCCGCCGCCCGTGAGCGGCAGAACGTGCCGTACCTGGCAGAACGCCGCCCTGACCTCTACCGGACCTGGGGTCTCTAGGCAGGTTCGGCCTGCGCGGCGTCGTCCACGTACTGCAGCGCAATCCAGAGCTCGGCCCGGGCCTGGGCCTGCCCCAGGTCAATGCCCAGCAGCTCTGCCACCCCGTTGATCTGGCGGCGGACGCTGTTCCGGTGCAGTCCCAGGTCCTTGGCGGTTGCATCCCAGCTCCCGTGCGCGCCCAGCCAGGACCGGAGCACCCGGAGCTGCGACGCCCTTCGCTCTGCGTCCAGCTCCAGCACCGGTCCCAGGAGGCGGGCCGCGAGGAGGGCGCCGGCATCACTTCCCAGCAGCCCGGTTACCGACCACGTCAGCTCCTCCTCCCGGAGGCTCTTGCGGGCGGTGGCCACGCGGGGGCGCAGCGCGCTGGCGCGCCGGTAGGCGGCGGCCAGCCCAGGCAGTCCCGTGGGTTCGCCCACCACCAAACGCCAGCCCAGCTGTTCCACCTCTGCCAACAGGGATTCATCCACTTTGAGCCGGGTCACGGCCGCGAATCCGTAGTCCGTCAGCTCCACCATCTTGGTGTCGAAGATCCTGCGCCATTGGAGCAGCTCCCGGACCGGACCGTCGGCCAGGGCGGTGGAGGGTTCCGCGCGCACGCCCTGCACCACCCGCACCGGCCCTGGCCTGGTTCCGGAAACGCTCTGGGCCAGCAGGTCCTGGAGGCTGTCCAGCTCGCGGCCGTTGCTCCCGGACAGGCTCTCCGGATGCAGCAGCAGGGCCGTGGCCAGCTGGCTGGGGGCCAGGGAGCCGCTGGTCCGCTGCCGGACCAGTAACTCAAGCAGTCCCACCACGGAGGAAACCACGTTGTTCTGCGCCGGGGTGAGGGGCCTTTCCGTCCCAAGCACCAGGCTTCCAAGGGTGGCGTCGCGCGTGCTTCGCAGCGGGTGGCCGAACACCAACGCCGGCCCTCCGGCTGTTTCCAGGGTTTCCGTTTCCACCCGCGGGCCGCTGCCGCCGAGGAGCTTCTTCAGCAGCGGCTGGAGCTGGGAAAGTCCGACGGCGGTCCCCGCCCGGGCGCGTACCCGCCCGTCCGAGCCCACCAGCACAGCCCACACGGGAACGCGCTGGACCAGCGCCGCCAGCAGTTCATGTTCCGGGCGGGCGGAGAGGACCGCCCGCATCAGGTGGCGGTTGGTCTCTGCCAGCTGCCGGAAGACCTGTGCGTTGCCGGATTCGAGGAGCTTGGAAAATTCGAGCCCCAGCGCAGCGAAGGGAACGCTGGCCGGAACTTCCACCAGCGTGAGCCCGTGCCGCCGGCAGGCCTGCACCAGGTGGTCCGGTACGGCGTCGTAATA
Source organism: Pseudarthrobacter oxydans (assembly GCF_013314975.1). Taxonomy (GTDB): domain Bacteria; phylum Actinomycetota; class Actinomycetes; order Actinomycetales; family Micrococcaceae; genus Arthrobacter; species Arthrobacter oxydans. The sequence goes on from NZ_JABTYH010000003.1 coordinate 80,688, forward strand.
CGGCTCCAGGCCGAAGCCCAGGGCAGCGACCCCGGCCGCCACGAGCCGCCGGACGTACCCGTCAGCCTTCGCCGCGCTGCTGCCGCTGCCGCGGAAGGGCAGGCCGGCCGTCAGGACGAATTCGCCGTCCATCAGGTAGGGGGTGGGGTCCTCCAGCTCGCTGGGCTCCACCCAGCGCAGGGGGACCTCGGCGGTACCGGCATCGTTCACCACGGAAACTTCAGGAGGAAGCGCAGCGAGGAACTGCCCCAGCGTGACGGCGTCGAGCTGATCCGGGGCGCCGTCCTTGGCTGGTGCATTGCGTCTCATGGATGAACACTATAGGTCATTCTGCACACCGTGAGATGCCGCTCACACCCCTACGCTGGGTGAGGGGAAAACCAGACCAACCAGCCAACGACATGAACGGACGTCAACGATGACTGTGCCTAGACTTACCGGCCCGGCAACGGGCGCCCCAGGCGGAACCCCGTCCCGTCCCGCCCTGGGCGCGCAACTGCTGCGCCGCAAGCCGATCGCCCAGATGGTCAGCGAGGCCGAAAACAACGCCGGCGGCCCCCGCCTGGTCCGGAGTTTCGGTGTGCTGCAGCTGACCATGATCTCCGTGGGCGCCACACTGGGGACCGGCATCCTGGTGATCCTGGGGGAGTCCGTTCCACTGGCCGGCCCGGCCATCTGGATTTCCTTCGCCATCGCCGGCCTTGCCGCCCTGCTGTCCGCCGTTTCCTACGCCGAGATGGCCGGCATGGTCCCGGTGGCCGGCTCCAGTTATTCGTACACCTACGCCACCATGGGCGAGGGCATGGCCTGGATCTGCGGCTGGTGCCTGGTACTCGAGTACGCCGTCTCCGTTGCCGCCGTCGCCGTGGGCGCAGGGCAGTATGTCAACGAAACCCTGGCAGTGTTCGGGTCGGTCCTCCCGGACGCCGTGTCGCAGCCCCCAGGGGACGGCGGGCTGGTCAACATACCCGCCATGGTGATCGTGGTGCTGGCAACCATCCTGCTGGTGCGCGGCGCCAAGGAAAGCGCCTGGATCAACACGTCCATCGTGGTGGTCAAGGTGGGCATCCTGCTGTTCTTCTGCGCCGTGGCGTTCACCGCTTTCAACGCCGGCAACTTTGAGCCGCTGCTGCCCATGGGCGCCGCCGGGGTCTCCGCCGCCGCCTCCCGCGTGTTCTTCTCCTACATTGGATTCGATGCCGCCTCCACGGCAGGCGAGGAAGCCCGCAACCCCAAGCGCGACCTGCCGCGAGCCATCATGCTGTCCATGCTGATCGTCACCACCATCTACGTCCTGGTGGCGGTCGCCGCGATCGGCGCACGGCCGTGGGGCTGGTTCGACGGTACCGAGGCGGCCCTGGTGAAGATCCTCGAGGAAACCACCGGCCAGCCATGGATTGCGCTGGTCTTTGCGGTGGGCGCCGTCCTGGCCATCGCCAGCATCGTCCTCACCGTGCTGTACGGGCAGACGCGTATCCTGATGTCGATGTCCCGCGACGGCCTGATCCCCAGCATCTTCGGCCGCGTTTCCCGCCGCACCGGCACCCCCGTGGCCGGCACGCTCCTGGTGGGAACCGCCGTCGCGCTCACCGCCGGGCTGGTGCCCCTTGGCGCCCTCGCTGACGCCACCAGCATCGGCACCCTGTTCGCGTTCGCCCTGGTCAACGTGGCCGTCATCTACCTGCGCCGCACCCGGCCGGAGCTGGAGCGGACCTTCCGGGTGCCGCTCTTCCCGCTCACGCCCATCCTTGGGGCCGCCATGTGCGCGTACCTGATGGCCAACCTCGGCGCTGACACCTGGGTGGTGTTCGCCGTCTGGATGCTGGTAGGCGTGGCTGCCTACTTCGGCTACGGACGCCGGAACTCCCGGGTGGCTGCCATGAGCAACGAGGAATACCGTGAGCTGTCCGGCCCCCAACGTCCCACCCAGCAAACCCCCGAAACGACGAAGGCAGAAACACCATGACCATCGCCACCGAACTGCCGGCCTCGGACCCGTCCAGCACCTCCGCCGGCCCGGCTGCTCCTGCCACCGCAGGCGGCGCTGCAGCCGGTCCCATCACCATGCTGAACCCGGATTTCCCTTTCAGCTACGACCATTACCTGGCCCACCCGGACGGGCTGGGATCCGTGCCTGCCGAGCTGCTGGGAACGGAAGTCGCCGTCATCGGAGCAGGGCTCTCCGGCCTGGTCACGGCCTACGAACTCATGAAACTGGGCCTGCGTCCGGTTGTCTATGAAGCGGACCAGATCGGCGGACGCCTCCGCACGGCGGCGTTCCCCGCGGCGCCCGGAGTGGTGGCCGACCTCGGCGGCATGAGGTTCCCCGTGTCCGGCAAGGCGTTCTACCACTACATCGACCTGCTGGACCTGGACACCCAGGAGTTTCCCAACCCGCTGTCCCCGGCCACGTCCAGCACCGTGATCGAACTGGCGGGCAAGAAGCACTATGCGGAAAAGCCTGGCGACCTCCCGCCGTTCTTCCGGGAAGTGGCGGACGCCTGGAAGGCCGCAGTCAATGACGGTGCCAGGTTCGTCGAGATGCAGGATGCCATCCGGGCCAGGGATACCGCCCGGATCAAGGAACTGTGGAACGGACTGCTGCCCCTGATGGACGAGCAGACCTTCTACGGCTTCATCGCGGCCAGCGACTCATTTAAGAAGGCGGGGTTTGCGCACCGGGAAGCCTTCGGCCAGGTGGGCTTCGGCACCGGCGGCTGGGATACCGACTTCCCGAACTCGATCCTGGAGATCCTCCGGGTGGTGTACACCGACGCCGACGACCAGCACCGGCTCATCAGCGGGGGAGCGCAGCGGCTGCCCGAGGCACTCTGGCGGCACGCGCCGTCGGGCATGGTTCACTGGCCGGACGGAACGTCCCTGGCGTCACTGCACTCCGGTTCGCCCCGCGGCGCCGTGGGAAAGATCAGCCGCGACCCCGACGGCAACCTGCGCATCCGTGAACGCTGGGGCCGCGAGGCCAGCTACCCCGCGGTGGTAACCACCTGCCAGTCCTGGCTGCTCTCCACCCGGATCCACACCGAGGAGGCGCTGTTCCCCGCGGAGCTGTGGACCGCCATCGAGCGCTCGCACTACATGCAGTCGTCCAAGACCTTCGTGATGGTGGACCGGCCGTTCTGGAAGGACATCGATCCGGACACCGGCAACGAGGTGCTCTCCATGACGCTGACCGACCGGCTCAACCGTGCCACCTACCTGCTGGACAACGGACCGGACCAGCCCGCCGTCATCCTGCTCTCCTACACCTGGAACGATGACGCGCTCAAGTGGCTGGCGCTTGATGCCGACGAACGGGTGGAGCTGATGCTGCACTCGCTGGAACAGATCTACCCGGGAGTGGACATCGCCAGCCACATCGTGGGCCAGCCCATCACCGTGTCCTGGGAGGCCGACCCCAACTTCATGGGCGCCTTCAAGGCCAACCTGCCCGGGCACTACCGTTACCAGCAGCGGCTGTTCACGCACTTCAAGCAGGACGCCCTGCCCGAATCGCAGCGGGGTATCTTCCTGGCCGGCGACGACGTCTCCTTCACCGCCGGCTGGGCCGAGGGCGCCGTGACCACCGGGCTGAACGCGGTGTGGGGCGTGGTCAACCACCTGGGCGGTTCCTCCGCTCCGGGCAACCCGGGTCCGGGCGAACTGCTGGGAGAGTTTGGCCCTATCCCACTGGACTGACCCTGGGCTAGGAGGCGTGCAGGTCCCGGTGGGCGGCGGCCAGCTCGCGGTAGCGGGCGGCGTTGGCCCGGACACCGTCGTACTCCTCTTCGGTGAGTTCCCGGCGGACCTTGCCCGGAACTCCGGCCACCAGCGAGCGGGGCGGCACCACCGTGCCTTCCAGGACCACGGCGCCGGCCGCAACCAGCGAGCCGGCGCCGATCACCGCCCCGTTGAGGACGGTGGCGCCCATCCCAATCAGGCAGTCGTCCTCCACCGTGCAGCCATGCACGACGGCGGCGTGCCCCACGCTGACCCGTTCGCCCACCGTGCAGGGGAAGCCGGGATCCGCGTGCAGCACCACGTTGTCCTGCAGGTTGCTGCCTTCGCCCACAGTGATGGCAGCGGTATCGGCCCGGACGGAAACGCCGTAAAAGGCGCTCGAGTCCCGGGCGAGGGTGGCGTTGCCGATGATCGACGCCGTCGGGGCAACAAATACGGATTCGTGGACTGCCGGGGTGGTTCCGGCGAAAGGGTACAGAGGAGCCATGGGCCAAGCCTAGGACACCGCGAGCACCGGCGTCCGGATGTCCGCTCCCCGGGGGACCTTGGGCCTAATGACGGGGCAGGTCCCGATGGCTACGATGGGCCCCATGGAACTACGGCAAGCGGGAATTCCGGGCCTGCACCTGCGGACGGCCGGGCGTGGCAAAACCAGCCGGTTCCGCCAGCTCATGGGAAGCATCGAGCGGCTCAACGCCCTCGACATACCCGTTGACGCGGCCAGGCCGCTGGCCGGACGGCTCGTGCGGAACGAGCGCCTCCGGAACGTGCTGCACGGCCAGGCCACCGGCATACCGCTGCACCCTATCCTCACCGACGTCCCCTTCGGGGCCTGGTTCATGGCTGTCTTCCTCGATCTGTTCCCGGATGCCGGCACGCAGCGGGCGGCCACCCGCCTTGTTGGACTCGGCGTGATCTCCGCGGTGCCCACAGCGCTGAGCGGATGGGCGGAGTGGGCTCTTGCCGACAGGAAAACGCAGCGGGTTGGCGTGGTGCATGCCGGCTTGAACGCGTCAGCGGTGCTGATCTTCGCCGGGTCCTGGGCTGCCCGGCGGCGGGGCAGGCGCAGGCTGGGTGTCGGGCTCGCGCGGCTCGGGGCAGTGGTGCTGATTGCGGGAGGCTTCACCGGCGGCTACATGGGCAGGGACCGGCAGGAAGACCGGCCATAAGTCCGGCCCGCCTCCCCGCGGTGTACATACCCGTCAGTTAAAGACCACAGTCCGGTTTCCGTCCAGCAGCACCCGGTGCTCCGCGTGCCACTGGACGGCCTGGACCAATGTGCGGCCTTCCACGTCCCGGCCCATCTGGACGAACTGCTCCGGGGTGCGGGCGTGGTCCACACGGATGACTTCCTGCTCAATGATGGGGCCCTCGTCCAGTGCCGCCGTCACGTAGTGCGCTGTGGCACCGATCAGCTTAACGCCCCGCGCGTGGGCCTGGTGGTACGGCTTGGCGCCCTTGAAGGAGGGCAGGAACGAGTGGTGGATATTGATGGCCTTGCCGGTGAGTTCGGTGCACAGCTCGTCGGAAAGGATCTGCATGTAGCGGGCCAGGACGGTCAGCTCGATGTCGTGCTCGGCGATGAGGGCGCGGAGCTTGTCCTCAGCCTGGACCTTCGTGTCCCTGGTGACCGGGATGTGGTGGAACGGGATGCCGTAGAACTCGGCCAGCCCAGCCAGGTCCTGGTGGTTGGAGACGATGGCCGGTATCTCGATGGGGAGCGTCCCGGACCTCTGCTGGAAGAGCAGGTCGTTGAGGCAGTGGGCGGAGGTGCTGGCCATCACCAGGGTACGGACCTTCTGTCCCACCGCGTTCAGGCTCCACTGCATGCCAAAGGCTTCGGCGACCGGCTCCAAAGCTGCCCGGAGCTCTGATGCAGGGGCCGCCGTGGTCACCTCCACCCGCATGAAGAAGTTGCCGGTGGCGGGGCTGCCGTACTGCTGCGAATCCGTAATATTGCATCCCGCGACCAGCAGTGCGCCGGCCACCGCGTGGACGATTCCCGGGCGGTCGGGGCAGGACAGGGTTACTACGTACGCTTGCTTCAGCTGCTCTTCACTCACGCCCTATAGCCTACCCGCGCAGCAGCCCCCGGTTTTGGTACGCTGGGAGGGTCGCAACTGGCGTTGGGTGGCTAACCACCAGGGAGCGGCAATCACGAAGACCACGGATCGTACGCCTGGGCCGAGGGTCATGTCTTGCCGGATTTGGGGCTGCACCTGCGTCAGTACCGCAGCGCCATGCCCGCAGCTTCCACGCGCTGTCATCAGTGCGGCGTGAAGGTGCGCCAGCCGGTAGCCTGACCTTAGCAGTGCCCGTACGCCTAGCCAGGAGTTCTTTCGTGACTACAGCCACCTCCACCACCGCCGTCAGCAACCAGCCGCTGGCTGAGCTTGACCCCGAAATCGCAGCAGTCCTTGACCAGGAGCTCGGCCGCCAACGCGGCACCCTGGAAATGATCGCCTCCGAGAACTTCGCCCCCCGCGCCGTTATGGAAGCGCAGGGCTCCGTCCTCACCAACAAGTACGCCGAGGGCTACCCGGGCCGCCGCTACTACGGCGGCTGCGAATACGTTGACGTGGCGGAGCAGCTGGCCATCGACAGGGTCAAGGCCCTCTTCGGCGCCGAGTACGCCAACGTCCAGCCGCACTCCGGTGCCCAGGCCAACGCCGCTGCACTCTCCGCCATGATCACCCCCGGCGACAAGATCCTGGGCCTGTCCCTGGCCCACGGCGGCCACCTGACCCACGGCATGAAGCTGAACTTCTCCGGCAAGCTCTACAACGTGGCTGCCTACCAGGTGGAGGAAGACAACTTCCGCGTGGACATGGACAAGCTCCGCGAGCAGGCCATCGCCGAAAAGCCGCAGGTCATCATCGCCGGCTGGTCCGCCTACCCGCGCCACCTGGACTTCGCTGCCTTCCGCGCCATCGCGGACGAGGTTGGCGCGCTGCTCTGGACCGACATGGCGCACTTCGCCGGCCTCGTTGCCGCCGGCCTGCACCCCAGCCCGGTGCCGCACTCCGACGTCGTCACCTCCACCGTGCACAAGACCCTCGCCGGCCCGCGCTCCGGCGTGATCCTGGCCAAGCAGGAGTGGGCCAAGAAGCTGAACTCCAACGTATTCCCTGGCCAGCAGGGCGGCCCGCTCATGCATGTCATCGCCGCCAAGGCCGTGGCCTTCAAGATCGCCGGCACCGAAGAGTTCAAGGAGCGCCAGGAGCGCGTCCTGGAGGGTGCCAAGATCATCGCCGACCGCCTCAACCAGGCCGATGTTGCCGAAGCCGGCGTCTCCGTCCTCACCGGCGGAACGGACGTCCACCTGGTCCTCGTTGACCTGCGCAACTCGCAGCTGGACGGCCAGCAGGCCGAGGACCTCCTGCACTCGGTGGGTATCACCGTGAACCGCAACGCCGTTCCGTTCGACCCCCGCCCGCCGATGGTCACCTCCGGCCTGCGCATCGGCACCCCGGCGCTGGCCACCCGCGGCTTCGGCGCCGCCGAGTTCACCGAGGTGGCGGAGATCATCGCCACCGCGCTGAAGGCCGGCACCAGCGCCGACGTGGAGTCCCTGCAGGCCCGCGTGGACAAGCTCGCCGCCGACTTCCCGCTGTACCCGCAGCACGAGCAGTGGTGATCACATGACAGAAATGACCAAGACCGCACGGATCCTGGACGGCAAGGCAGCCGCTGCCGCCATCAAGTCCGAGCTGGCTGAACGCGTGGCCGCGCTTAAGGCCAAGGGTGTCACTCCCGGCATTGCCACCGTGCTCGTGGGTGCAGATCCGGCCTCGCAGCTGTACGTGTCCATGAAGCACAAGCAGTCCGAGGAAATCGGGATGAACTCGATCCAGCGGGAGCTGCCGGCGGACGCCACCCAGGCACAGGTTGAGGCCCTCATTGACGAGCTCAATGCGGACCCCGCCTGCCACGGGTACATCGTGCAGCTGCCCCTGCCGAAGCACCTGGACACCGACGCCATCCTGGAGCGCATCGACCCGGCCAAGGACGCGGACGGACTCCACCCCACCAACCTTGGCCGACTGGTGCTCAACGTCAACGGGGAGATCATTTCACCGCTTCCGTGCACGCCCCGCGGCGTCATCGAGCTCCTGGAGCGCAACGGCTTCAGCCTCGCCGGCAAGCACGTGGTGGTGGTGGGCCGCGGCGTCACGATCGGCCGCTCGATCGGACTGCTGCTCACCCGGCGCGCCGTAAACGCCACCGTGACCCTGACGCACACCGGCACCAAGAACCTGTCGGAGCTGCTGCGGCAGGCGGACGTGATCGTGGGCGCGGCGGGAGCCAAGCACATCGTCAAGGCTGCGGACGTGAAGCCGGGTGCCGCCGTGCTCGACGTCGGCGTCACCCGCGAAGCCGACCCCGAAACCGGCAAGAGCAAGGTCTTCGGCGACATCGATCCCGCCGCTGCCGAGGTTGCCGGGTGGATTTCGCCAAACCCCGGAGGCGTCGGTCCCATGACCGTGGCGCTGCTGATGACCAACGTGGTGGAAGCCGCCGAACGCCAGGCGGCGCAGGCAAGCGGCCCGGCCGCCGCCAGGTAGCCCCGTTTCATCGCCCGACGGCGGTACCGCACCTTGTTGGACAAAGGTGCAGTACCGCCGTCGTCCTTTAAGCGAAAAGCTTGAGCGCAGAAGTGGAAGTCCCCTTCCACCTGCCCGCCGGCTCTACTAGTCTGCGGAGGGTGCACAACAAAGCCACCATGTCCTCCGGCGCAACCGGCGCCGTCCAGCCAGCCGATGAGCCACCCACCGAAGCCCGCCCCACCGTCATCACGGCAGAAAACCTGACCAAGACCTACGGCGACGTTGCCGCCGTGGACGGCATTTCGTTCAGCGTCCCCGCGGGGGAGTCGTTCGGCCTGCTGGGGCCCAACGGCGCCGGCAAGTCCACCACCATGAAGATGATCGGCGGAGTCACCCGGCGCACCTCCGGCGCCCTCCACATCATGGGCCTCGACCCCGACTCGCACGGGCCCGAGGTGCGGGCGCACCTGGGCGTGGTGCCGCAGCAGGACAACCTGGACGAGGAACTTCGGGTCCGCGACAACCTCCTGGTCTACGGCCGGTACTTCGGCCTGCCCATGAGCTACCTGAAGCCGAAAGCCGATGAGCTGCTGGAATTCGCCCAGCTGACGGACAAGGCGAAGTCCAAAGTGGACGCGCTGTCCGGCGGCATGAAACGGCGGCTGACCATCGCCCGCTCGCTCATCAACGAACCACGGATCCTTTTGCTGGACGAACCCACCACCGGGCTGGATCCACAGGCCCGGCACATCCTCTGGGACCGCCTGTTCCGGCTGAAGGAACAGGGCGTCACCCTTATCCTGACGACCCACTACATGGACGAGGCCGAGCAGCTTTGCGACCGGCTGATCGTGGTGGACAAGGGCAGGATCATGGCTGAGGGATCGCCCGCGCAGCTGATCCGCGAGCACTCCACCCGCGAGGTGGTTGAGCTGCGGTTCGGATCCGAGCGGAACACCACCATCGCCTCGGAACTGCAGGGCATCGGGGAGCGGCTGGAAGTCCTCCCGGACCGGGTGCTGATCTATGCGCACGACGGCGAGTCCGCCCTTGAGCAGGTGGCGTCCCGCGGCCTGCGGCCGCTGACATCGCTGGTGCGGAGGTCCTCGCTGGAGGACGTGTTCCTGCGGTTGACGGGCAGAAGCCTTGTTGACTGACGGCACGGCAAGGGAGGCGTTGCGGGCCCACAGCCCGGACATTGCGGCTGCCAGGGCACGGCGGTGGGGCGCGTTCTACTACGCCGAGCAGGTCCTGCGGGTGATGAAGGGCTACGGCTGGTCCATCATCATGTACAGCGTGGGCCACCCGGTGGCGTACCTGTTTGCCATGGGCGTGGGCCTGGCCACCCTTGTAGACGCGCAAGGCGCGGAGGCCTTCGGGGGAGTGGGCTACGTGACCTTCGTGGGCCCGGCGCTGCTGGTGTCCGCGTCTGTCATGACGGCCACCAACGAGTTCACGTTCCCCGTGATGGACGGGTTCAAATGGCGCCGCACCTACTACGGGCCGCACGCCTCGCCGCTGACTCCCCAGCAGATCGCGGCGGGCCACATCATGGCGGTGACCCTGCGCCTCCTGCTGCAGTCCGCCGTCTACTTCGCCGCCGTTGTCCTTTTCGGTGCCGCGCCCGGCGGCTGGGGCTGGGCCACCATCCTGGTGGCAACGCTCGCGGGCCTTTCCTTTGGCCTGCCGCTGATGGCGTACTCGGCCTCCATCACCGAGGACAAGGGCCAGTTTGCGCTGGTGATGCGGTTTATCGTGATGCCGCTCTTCCTGTTCTCCGGGACCTTCTTTCCGCTGGACAGCCTTCCCCTGGCGGTGCGCTGGGTGGGCTGGATCTCGCCCATCTGGCATGGCACCGAACTGGGACGGGTGTTCAGCTACGGGTACCAGCAGCCGCCGCTGCTCACCGTCCTCCACGCGGTGGTGCTCGTGGCCCTGGCGGTGCTGGGCTGGTTCCTGACCCGGCGGCAGTTCGCGGCAAGGATGGGCAAGTGAGCGCCGGGCTGCCGGTGAAAAGCGCGCCGGACCAGGCCCGCAGCAGGACGTTCGGGCCGCTGTATTCGCGCAACGCCAGGGCCGTCATTTCGCGCGGCCTGCTGGCCACCCGGAGCACAAACTGGCTGGTGATGCTCTCCGGGTTCTTCGAGCCGGTCCTGTTCCTCATCTCCATGGGGGTGGGGCTCGGCGCAATCGTCGGCTCCGTCCAGGGCCCAGGCGGCGGGGAGATCAGCTACGCCGCATACATTGCCCCGGCCCTGCTGGCAGTCTCGGCGATGAACGGCGCGGTCTACGACTCCACCTGGAACGTGTTCTTCAAAATGAACTTCGCGAAGCTGTACCAGGGCATGCTGTACACCTCGCTGGGGCCGCTGGACGTTGCCCTCGGGGAGATCTTCCTGGCGCTCCTGCGCGGCCTGCTCTACGCCATGGGTTTCACGGCGGTGATGGGGGTCATGGGATTGATCACCACACCCTGGGCGCTCCTGATGGTGCCTGCCTCCGTGCTGATCGCCTTCGGGTTCGCGAGCATCGGGATGGGGATCACCAGTTTCCTGAAGACCTTCCAGCAGATGGACTGGGTCAACTTCGTGATGCTGCCCATGTTCCTGTTCAGCGCCACCTTCTACCCACTGAGCGTCTACCCGCAGCCCATCCAGTGGCTGATCCAGGCCATGCCGCTCTGGCACGGCGTCGAACTGCTGCGCCAGATCAGCGTGGGCGCCTTCACCGCTGCCACCCCCGTCCACATCGGCCACTACCTGGTGATGACCGCCGCCGGCATGCTGCTCACGACTCTCCGGCTGCGGCAGCTTTTCCTTAAGTAGCCCAACTAGGTAGCAGCAGATGTCGTTTAGAGGGATCTAAAGGACATCTGCTGCTACTCACTTGGGTCTGTTCGCCGCGGGTGGAAGGCGGCGGGAGCATACTCCGGCATTTGAGAGAATGGGTGCATGCAATCTCTGGGCAGTTCCAAGTCATCCTCCAAACCCGCCAGGGGCGGATTCTCCATGTTCCGCATCAGCGGGCCGGGACTGATGGTCCTCGTCACCGCCTTCGTTGTGGCCGTCATCTTCGCGGCCAACCAAAACGACGTCGTGGGCTGGGTTGTTGCCATCATCGCCGCCTTCTGGCTGGCGCTCGCCTGCTTTGTTGTCTTCAGCATCCAGAAGGCCGCCAAGAAGGCAGGAGCCAAGCTGACGGAAGCCCAGAACGCCTTCAGCACCGCTGCAGGGCGCGGCCCGTACGCCTCGGCCGACCAGGGCGGAACCCGGGTGGTTGCCGAGCGCAGCCAGGCGGACGAGGTCCGTGACCTGAAGCTGGACCACTCGTTCAAGATCGTCCAGGTGCAGATCCGCGTGGTGGAAGAGGAGCGCGCCAAGGGCGCCGCTGCCAACCAGGACACCATCAACCGGGCCCTGGAAACCATTGAGATCACGGCCACCAATGCACGCGACATGATCAAGTCCTCGGGCGGCAGTGGAGAGCCGGTCACCGGAACCATCATCGACTAGAGTGGAGCGGGTGATCTCGGCATTGAAGAAGGACCACCTTCGCATCGCGTCCGTTAATGTCAACGGCCTCCGGGCTGCCTACAAAAACGGAATGGCGGCGTGGCTGGAGCCGCGCGGAGTGGACATCCTCTGCCTGCAGGAAGTCCGCGCCCCTGACGCAATCGTCCGGCAGCTGCTGGGCGAAGGGTGGCACATCCTGCACGCCGAGGCTGAGGCCAAAGGCCGCGCCGGCGTCGCAATCGCTTCCCGGGACGAACCCCTGGCAACCCGTAACGGCATTGGCGACGATTACTTTGCCACGGCCGGACGCTGGGTGGAAGCGGATTTCCGTTTCGCCGATGCCGCCGGCCACCCCGTCCAGCTCACTGTTGCGAGTGCCTATGTCCACTCCGGTGAAGTGGGCACGCCCAAGCAGGATGACAAGTTCAGGTTCCTGGATGTCATGACCACGCGGCTGCCGGAGCTGGCCAAGCACAGCGACCACGCCCTGGTGGTGGGTGACCTCAACGTGGCCCACACCCCGCTGGACATCCGCAACTCGAAGGCCAACCTCAAGAAGGCGGGCCACCTGCCGGAGGAGCGCGCCTATTTTGACCGGTTCTTCGGCGAGGAGATCGGCTGGCAGGACGTCCACCGCAACCTGGCCGGCCACGTGGACGGTCCCTACACGTGGTGGTCCCAGCGCGGTAAGGCGTTCGACAACGACACCGGCTGGCGCATTGATTACCACCTGGCCACCCCGGCCCTGGCGGCGGCCGCCATCTCCGCCGTTGTTGACCGGGCACCCTCGTGGGACACCCGCTTCTCCGACCATGCCCCGCTGGTAGTGGACTACCAGCTCTGAGCCCCGAAGGTTTCCCCTCCCATGACTAGCCAGATCTCCCCGGCAACCAAGAAGCGCATCCTCTCCGGCGCCAAGCCCACGGCCGACTCCCTGCACCTGGGCAACTACATCGGCGCCGTCCGGAACTGGGTTGACATGCAGGCGGAGTATGACGCCGTCTTCTTCATTCCGGACCTGCACGCCATCACGGTGGATTTCGATCCCGCTGAGCTGGCCAAGCGCACCCGGATTGTGGCCGCCCAGTACATCGCCGCGGGCATCGACCCGGACAAGAGCATCTTCTTTGTCCAGTCCCATGTGCCGGAGCACGCGCAGCTCGCCTGGGCGCTGAACTGCATCACCGGATTCGGCGAAGCCTCGCGGATGACCCAGTTCAAGGACAAGACCCAGAAGTCCGGCGCCGACGCCGCCACCCTGGGCCTGTTCGCCTACCCCACCCTGATGGCCGCGGACATCCTGCTGTACCAGACCGACCTGGTGCCAGTGGGAGAGGACCAGCGCCAGCACCTGGAGCTAACCCGCAACCTGGCCCAGCGCTTCAACACCCGGTTTGGCCACACGTTCACTGTCCCCGAGGCGACCATCGTCAAGGAAAGCGCCAAGATCTACGACCTTCAGAACCCCAGCGCCAAGATGTCCAAGACGGGGGAGTCCCCCAACGGAGCCATCCAGCTTCTGGAGGACCCGAAGGTTGCGGCCAAGCGCATCAAGTCGGCAGTGACCGATGCCGGAACCGAGATCCGCTTCGACGCTGACGAAAAGCCGGGCATCTCCAACCTGCTGACCATCTACTCGTCCCTGACGGGCAAAACCATCCCTGAGCTCGAAGCCGAATACCAGGGCAAAATGTACGGCCACCTCAAAGTGGACCTCGCCGAGGTGATGGTTGAGTTCGTTACGCCGCTGCGGAACCGCACCCACGAGCTGATGTCCGATCCTGCGGAACTGGACAGGCTGCTCGCACACGGCGCCGAACGCGCCCGCGAGATCGCCTCGGTCACCCTCGCGCAGGTGTATGAGCGCATGGGCTTCCTCCCGTCCCTCAGCCTCGCCGGAGTCCGTTAGCGCCATGTCGTCCAGCAAAGTCGCGGCAAGGGAAGCTGCCCGTGCCACCCACCGGGTGGCGGGGACTCCCGGCGGTTCCCACGCGGGCCCTGCGGATCACCGTGCTGCGGCACCCAGCCCCGTGTCCCGTCCGGAAGACATCAGCGTTGGCGTCATCCTGGGGTTCCCGGCCGACATTGCCGAAGAGCTGCAGCGCTGGCGGGCGTCCTTCGGCGATCCCCTGGCGGACGTAGTGCCGGCCCACATCACGCTGGTCACCACCACCACTACGCGGGACTGGGAGGGCACGCTGGAGCATGTCCGCGAGGTGGCCCGCCAACAGAGCCCTTTCAAGGTCACCATCGCAGGCACGGGGACGTTCCGGCCCGTTTCCCCGGTGGTCTTCATCAACGTGGAGGACGGGTTCGAGGACTGCGTTGACCTCCACGAAAAACTCCAGCAGGGCCCCCTCCACCGTGAGCTGCCGTTTGCGTACCACCCGCACGTCACCATCGCACACGATGTGGCGCCGGAAAACCTCGATGAGGCCGAAACGGTGCTGAGGAACTACAGGGCCACCTTCCCCGTGGTTAGCATGGGACTTTACGAGCACGATGCCAACGGCATCTGGCAGCTACGGGAAGAGCTGGACTTTGGGACCCAAACTGACAACGACGGCACCAGACCCGCGGATTCCGCCCCGGGCACAGCCGAAGCAGGCGGGACAGCAGCCGCTTCCCACTGACCATGCCCACCTGAAGCTGGCCGTCATCCAGAAACGGATGGAATGGAACAGGGCCCGCAGGGCCGGCGGCGGACCCGTGGCCGGTTTAATGGCCATGTCCCAGTGGCTTCTTGCCCGCCTGAACGCGCTCCGCCCCATGCGTGCCTTCCGGCACTACAGCCTCCAGCACGGTCCGCTGATGAGTGCCGGCATCGGGTTCAATATGTTCTTCTCGATCACCGGCCTCCTCGCAACCGGCTTTTCCATCGCCGGGCTGGTCCTGAGGGGACAGCCCGTGCTGCTGGAGACCATTATCGGCAGCGTGGCGCAGAGCGCTCCGGGACTCCTGAAAGTCAACGGCAATGAGGGCTTGGTTGATCCCCAGGACCTGCTGAATCCGGACGGACTGGGCTGGACCGCGGCCATCGCGGCAGCCGTAACCGTCTATACGTCGCTGCGGTGGATTGCCAGCCTGAGGGACGGTCTCCGCGGCGTGATGGAACTGCCCCCGTCACTGGTCAACCCCATCCTCCTCAAACTGCGCGACGCCGGAACCCTGCTGCTGCTGGGCGTGGCACTGGTCATCAGTGCCGGCGCGTCCCTCGTCTTCGGCACGGCCGCGGGATGGGTCGCGGACTTCCTCCGGCTCGACGACGCACTGGCCGGCCCGCTGAGCACCTCCATCAAAATCGGCGTACCGCTTGTTTTGAACTGGGTTACCGCGCTCATCATGTTCCGGCTCGCAGCGAATTTGAAGATCTCGCGCCGCGCACTGCTGGAGGGCACCATCCTGGCTGCGCTGGGCACCACGGTCCTGCAGATCTTCAGTACCGAGCTTCTTGCCGGCGCCGGTCGCAACCCCCTCCTGGCACCCTTCGCCATCATCATCGGCCTGTTGATCTGGTTCAACCTGGTGAGCCAGGTGTACCTCGTTTCCGCGGGCTGGTCTGCGGTCCGCGAGGCTGACCACGGAACCTCATCCACCGGCCACGAGAAGGGAACCTGGGGCGCCCGGCAGGTGCAGCCGGGCAAAGTGCCGGTGCAGCCGGGCAAAGTGCCGGCACAGGCGGAGGCCGGCATGCAGAGCCCGGCCCGTGCCGCAGCTGCCCGGCGCAGGGGCAACGGGCGCACGCGGCAGCGCTGATTCCTGCCGCCCCGGTTGCCGCCCTGGCGCCCGGAATTGGTGCCGGAACGCTGGGGCTGCTAGGGCGCAGCCACCAGTCCTTCCCATGCCACAGTCCAGCCTGCGGGAAATCCGGGGGCATTCCGCTCCGGTCCGCCGTCCCAGCCGGCTGCCATCAGGGCGGCAGCGGCCAGCAGCCCGCCGTTGCCGGGGAGGTACACCGGCAGGGAATCTGTCTGGCGGTTGTGTCCGTTGGCCAGCACCGTGTTCTTCCCGGCGCCCAGCAGGAGGGCGTTAACGGCGGCCTCCGGGTCCTCAAGGCGCGCGGCGGTCATGGCCATCACCGGATAGTCCCAACCCCAGGTGCTGTCCCAATCCCAGTCGGCAAGGACGCTGGCGAGCGTTGCCCGCATGGTCTCCTTGTCGATCAGGTCTGTTTCGGGCAGGACGCCCAGTGCGCACAGCATGGAGGGATGGTCCGTCCGGATGGTGAAGGGCTCCACGTCAATGGCCGCGTAGGAGCCGTCCAGTACCCGTGGCTTCACCAGGTGGCCGGCAACCTCCTGCCACGCCTGAACGGGCTCGAGCCCCAGCCGGTCCCGCCAGGCCGCTGCAACCCGCAGGGCCCACTGCCAATACGCCAGTTCGAAGGTGGGATTGGTGACGGACGCCCGGATGGAGCCGTAACTCTCCTGAGCGGGAATCAGGGGCGGACCCAGCTCAAAGCCCCGCGGCGTCCGGTGCGCGAAACTTGCCATGAATGCGGCCGACTCGAACACGATCTCCGCAAACTCCTCGAGCACCTCCCGGCTGGGGTTGGCACGGTAGGCAAGTTCCGCCAGGTGGATGGGATGCGGCTGCTGCCAGACCAGGAAGGTGCCGATGGGGCTGGGGCTCTCCCTCCCGTCCGGGCCTACCTGCTTGGGCCAGCGGACGCCGTCGAAACCCTGCGCCCTGGCGGTCTGCCGCGCCCCCTCCAGCACGGTGGAGTACCAGCGCAGCGACGGGAGCAGGTGTTCCACCCGGTTCCAGTGGGCGAAGTGGGCGGCGTGCCACCAGTGCATTTCAAGGTGGAAGCGCCCGCGCCAGGAATTGCACACCAGTCCGGTTTCCTGGGGAGGCAGGGACCCGGAGCAGTTGATGGCCGTCAGGTACTGCGACAGGACGATCCTGCGTTCCAGCTCCTTCGCCCGGGGGTCGTCCGTCGCGGCAAGCTCGATGGCACCGCCGGACAGCCAAAAGCCGGGCCAGTACGCCTCCGAGGCAGCTGCCACGCTGCTGCCCGCTGCCGGGCGGGCCGTGCCGGAAAGCACGACGGCGGTCCCGGCTGCCGTGCCGGCGCCCGGCCTGGCGGCGGCCAAGGCGGCACCGGTTGCACCGCGGGGCACGCAGTCCCCCTCCCCGGCGGAGACGAAGGCAACAGCCACGTCCATCACTCCCTGGCTCCCACTGCTGCCCGGGTTGGGGCTTATCCGGAGACGGTGCTGTCCGGTCTGCAGCACGGTGAGGCCACGTCCGGTGATCACAACCTGGTAGCGGGAAGCATCCAGCTCACGGTGGGCGGTCCAGGCGGTGGATCCGGCATGCAGGCCGGAGGCGGCCGGGTCCCCGAGCGTGGTGGTATGGGAGTCCGGGCTGGTCCAGTCCGCGGCGTCGTGCCACGCCTCCGAGCCGTAGGGGAAGTCGATGGTGATGGCCAGGCGGCCTTGGAGGCCCGGGGACTCTACACGGATGCCGAGTTCGTCGCGTTCGGGGTGGCACGCCGTCATGACCGTCACCGGGTGGCCGGCCAGGGTGAAGCGGCTCGTGACTGTCCCCGTCCAGAGGTCGAGCGTCTGCTCGGCGTCGTCGACGTCCCCTTCGGAAAGGGCACGGTCTCCTCCCGCATCCACCAGCCTGAAGCCGATCCGTCCCAGATCCAGGCGGTGCGGGTTGGCCCGCAGCCACGTTTCGGCGGGGGACGTGCCGGTTTCGCGGTCATTGACGATGCCGCCCGCCATGTCCACGTAGGGCACCGGTCCACGCGGCGAGTCGTAGAGGACCGTGGAGCCCGAGAGTTCATAGGCCTGGGCGGGCGGTGTGGCGTGCCATCCCCACTGGGCCTGCGTGCCAAGGAGCGTTCCCGGCGGCAGTTCATCCCTGGCTCCCACCGGATAGGAATCCGGAAGCGACTGGAGGCCGGTGAGGTCCATCGTGAAGGCGAACTCACCGTTACCTACGGACACAGGGCTCCGCGGGTCGAGTGCCTGCTGGCGGACGTTGTGGCGCCGGACGAGTTCCTTCCTGTCAATGGGCCCGCGTGCGGACACCCCGGAGGTCGGGGACGCCGGCTGGTAGGTGCTGTTGGAAATACTCACGGTGCCTGTCTTCCTGGCGTTGACGCTTCGGCAGCATCTTGATACGTTTCACGAAACCGTTTTCTGATGCCAGAAGGAAGCATACCCAATGGAGCGTAGCCTTTTCCGGAAATTCCGTAGATCAGTTGCAGCCATTGCCGCGGTAAGCCTGGTGAGCCTCACGGCGGCCTGTTCCAGCACGCCGACCAACGAGGCGCAGGACGGGCCCGTTGAGATACGTTTCTCCTGGTGGGGCAATGAGGGGCGGGCGCAGCTGACCACCAAGGCCATCGCCGAATTCGAGGCCGCCAACCCGGACATCAAGGTGAAACCCGAGTATGGCGACATCAGCGGCTACTTTGACAAGCTGGCCACCCAGGTGGCCGCCAACGACGCCCCCGACGTCATCACGATGGGCGGCGCCTATCCCGCCGAGTACGCCAACCGCGGCGCACTCCTGGATCTGTCCAAGGTCAGTGGGGCATTGGACCTGTCCGCGATGGATCCGGGAGCGCTGGAAAACGGCCAGGTCCGGGGCACGCAATACGGGGTCTCCACCGGTGCCAACGCCCTCGCCATTGTGGTCAATCCTGCTGTTTTCGCCGCAGCCGGGGTCCCGCTTCCGGATGACAGCACGTGGGACTGGGACGACTTCGCGCAGACCGCCGCGGATATTACGGCCAAGAGCCCCAAGGGGACCTACGGAACAGCCACCGTCCTGACCCACGATTCGCTGGATGCCTTTGCCCGCCAGCGCGGCGAATCGCTCTACACCCAGGACGGCAAGCTGGGCCTGGGGGTGGACACCGTCCAGGACTACTTCGACTACTCCCTGAAACTGAGCGAATCCGGGGCGGCGCCAAATGCGTCCGAGACGGTAGAGAAGTTGAACGTCAGCACCGAACAGACCCTCATGGGCATGGGCCAGGCCGGCATGATGCTCACCTGGAGCAACTCGCTCTCCGCGCTCAGCAAGGCCTCCGGCGCCGACCTGAAGCTGCTCAAACTCCCCGGCGAAACACCCACCGCGGGCATCTGGCTCCAGTCATCGCAGTTCTACACCATCTCGGCCCGCAGCAAGCACACCGACGCCGCGGCCAAGCTGGTGGACTTCCTGGTCAACAACGAGTCCGCCGCCAAGATCATCCAGAGCGACCGTGGCGTTCCCAGCAATTCCGGAATGCGCACCGCCATCCAGGACCTGTTGACGCCGCAGGGGAAGGTGGAGGCTGAGTACATCGACCAGATCGGCAAGATGGACTTCGCCCCCACCTACATCGGGCCCACCGGTTCAACCGCAGTCTCCGAGATCACTGCCCGCATGAACACCGACGTCCTCTTCAAGCGGCTCTCGCCTGGTAAGGCTGCAGAGCAGTGGATCAGCGAAAGCAACGCCGCAATCGGCAAGTAGGCACCGGAACCGGGCAGGAGGCGGCAGCAACCAGCCGGGACAGGACAGCTACTGTCCTGCGTCGAGGTACTGGTCCGCCCAGGCGGCGATGATCCGGGCAGCCCGCGCCGCCTGGCCCTTACCTGTGAGGAGATGGTCGCTTCCCTCGAGGGAAACGAAGTTCCTGGGGTGGCGGGCTGTCTGGAAAATGGTGCTGGCATTCTCGATCCCAACGGTGTTGTCCGTGGGGGAGTGGAGCACCATCAGCGGCTTGTGCAGCTGCTTGATGCAATCCGTCAGGTCCGCGTTCTCCAGGTCTTCCACGAAGTGCTTGCGGATCTCCACCCGTTTCCCGCCAAGGTCCACTTCGGCGCTGCCCTCGCTCAGGATCTTGTCCAGGGCTGCGTCGAAGACGTGCGCCACGTGCTTGGGCGAGAAGGGGGCGCCGACGGTAGCGACGGCGTCGAGCTCCGGGATCTCCCGTGCCGCGGCCAGGACGGCCGCGCCGCCGAAGGAATGGCCCACGAGCAGGGAAATCCGCTTCCCCTCCGCGCGCATGAACTCAGCAGCCTTGACGGTGTCCGCCACCTTGTGGCTGAACGATCCCGCGGACCATTCACCGGCGGAGCCGCCCAGGCCCAGGTTGTCGAACCTCAGCATGCCCACGCCGCTGTCCGCCAGCGCCTTGCACATCCGCGAGGCGGACGGGCTGTCCTTGCCGAGCGTGAAGCCGTGCGAAAACACGCCCCAGCCCTTGACCGGCCCTTCCGGGACATCGATGATTCCGGACAGCGTTTCGCCGGTGGAGCCTTCGAAAGTGACTTTTTCGGAGCGGGACACGGCGTCCCCTTTCGTTTGGTACGAATGGCTGTGGGCCCACGCCCGCCGGGTTCCCTGGCCGAGCTTGCGAGGTCAGGGGGCGGGTGGGAAGAAACAACGACGGCGCCGCATCCCCGGAGTGGGGAGGGGCGCCGTCGTCCGCTGGATCCGTGTGGTCAGATCTTGCGGGAGAGGATTGCCTGCTTGACCTCGGCGATGGCCTGGGTCACCTGGATGCCGCGCGGGCATGCTTCGGAGCAGTTGAAGGTGGTGCGGCAGCGCCACACGCCTTCCTTGTCGTTGAGGATCTCAAGGCGCATGTCGCCGGCGTCATCGCGTGAATCGAAGATGAACCGGTGGGCGTTGACGATCGCGGCAGGACCGAAGTACTGGCCGTCGGTCCAGAACACCGGGCAGGACGACGTGCACGCGGCGCAGAGGATGCACTTGGTGGTGTCGTCGAAACGCTCACGGTCCTCGGCGGACTGCAGGCGCTCCCGGGTGGGCTCGTGGCCCTTGTTGACCAGGAAGGGCATGACCTCGCGGAACGACTGGAAGAACGGCTCCATGTCCACAATGAGGTCCTTCTCCACCGGCAGGCCCTTGATGGGCTCAACGGTGATGGGCTTGGACGTGTCCAGGTCCTTCAGCAGCGTCTTGCAGGCAAGGCGGTTGCGGCCGTTGATGCGCATGGCGTCCGAGCCGCACACGCCGTGGGCGCAGGAGCGGCGGAAGGAGAGGGTGCCGTCCGTTTCCCACTTGACCTTGTGCAGGGCATCCAGGACGCGGTCCGTGCCGTACATGGTCAGGTGGAAGTCGTCCCAGGTGGCTTCCTCGGAAACCTCCGGGTTGTACCGGCGGACGCGCAGGTGCACATCGAACGTGGGGATCTCGCCGCCACCGCCGACGCCGGCAGGCAGTTCGATCTTTGAGGCTGGCTCAGCAAGTTCAGCTGACATCTTAGTACTTCCTCACCATCGGCTCGTAGCGGGTAAAGACGACCGGTTTGGTGGCCAGGCGGATGCCGGCGATTGACTCGGCCGATCCGTCTGCCGGCGCGTGGTCATCCTTGTACGCCATGGAGTGCTTCATGAATTTTTCGTCGTTGCGGTCCGGGAAGTCCTCGCGGAAGTGTCCGCCGCGGGATTCCTCACGGTAGAGGGCTGCAACGGTCATCACCTTGGCCAGTTCCAGCAGGAAGCCGAGCTCAACGGCCTCGAGCAGGTCGAGGTTGAAGCGCTTGCCCTTGTCCTGGACGTTGATCCGCCTGTACCGCTCCTCGAAGGAGGCGATGTCGCGCAGGACCTGGTTCAGGGTTTCGGCCGTGCGGAACACCTGCATGTTGGCGTCCATGGTGTCCTGGAGTTCCTTGCGGATCACGGCCACCTTTTCGTCGCCGGTGCCGTTGCGGGCAATGTCCAGCAGCTCGGTGGTGTAGGCCAGCGGGTTCTCCGGCAGTTCCACGAAGTCGGCGGTCTTGGCGTACTCGGCCGCCGCGATGCCGGCGCGCTTGCCGAACACATTGATGTCCAGCAGTGAGTTGGTGCCCAGGCGGTTAGAGCCGTGCACCGAAACGCAGGCCACCTCGCCGGCGGCATACAGTCCGGGGACCACGGTGTCGTTGTCCTGCAGGACCTCGGTGGTGATGTTGGTGGGGATGCCGCCCATGGCGTAGTGGGCGGTCGGGAACACCGGAACCGGCTCGGTGTAGGGCTCGACGCCGAGATAGGTCCGGGCGAACTCGGTGATGTCCGGCAGCTTGGCGTCGATGTGCGCCGGCTCCAGGTGCGTCAGGTCCAGGAGCACGTAGTCCTTGTTCGGGCCGCAGCCGCGGCCTTCACGGACCTCGTTGGCCATGGAACGGGCAACGATGTCGCGGGGCGCAAGGTCCTTGATGGTGGGGGCATAGCGCTCCATGAAGCGCTCACCCTCCGAGTTGCGGAGGATGGCACCCTCGCCTCGGGCGGCTTCGGACAGCAGGATACCCAGGCCGGCGAGGCCTGTCGGGTGGAACTGGAAGAATTCCATGTCCTCCAGGGGGATGCCGCGGCGGAAGGCGATGCCCATGCCGTCACCGGTGAGGGTGTGGGCGTTGGAGGTGGTCTTGAAGACCTTGCCGGCGCCGCCGGAGGCGAAGACCACGGACTTGGCCTGGAAGACGTGCAGTTCACCGGAGGCGAGGTCGTAGGACACGACGCCCGCGACACGCTTCTGCTTGTAGGGCGTGCCGTCCTCGCGGACAGCATCCTCTTCAACCGTGAGCAGGTCCAGGACGTAGTACTCGTTGTAGAACTCGACGTTGTGCTTGACGCAGTTCTGGTACAGGGTCTGCAGGATCATGTGGCCGGTGCGGTCCGCTGCGTAGCAGGCACGGCGCACGGGGGCCTTGCCGTGGTCGCGGGTGTGCCCGCCGAAGCGGCGCTGGTCAATCCGGCCTTCGGGCGTGCGGTTGAACGGCAGGCCCATCTTTTCCAGGTCCAGGACGGCGTCGATGGCTTCCTTCGCCATGACCTCCGCGGCGTCCTGGTCAACCAGGTAGTCACCGCCCTTGACGGTGTCGAACGTGTGCCACTCCCAGTTGTCTTCCTCGACGTTGGCGAGTGCTGCACACATGCCACCCTGCGCGGCACCTGTGTGCGAGCGGGTGGGGTAGAGCTTGGTCAGTACTGCTGTGCGCGCGCGCTGACCGGATTCGATCGCTGCGCGCATGCCAGCGCCACCGGCACCGACGATGACGACGTCGTACTTATGGACCTGCATACCAGACGCTCTTTCTCTCAAAATTCGCTATAAAACAACGGGCGGGCGTTGCCTGCTCCGCAAAACAGGGCCCGCGGAGATTCCCGCGGGCCCGGGGTGGTGCCGGTGCTAGGCAGGGCAGAAGCCGCCAGGCAGGGGCACGCCGTCGACTACGGGGCAGGGATCGAAGGTGAAGATCACCAGGGTGCCCAGGACGATGATGACGACGGTGGCCGAGTAAAGGACCGTCTTCAGCCAGCGGCGGGTTGAGTCCTTTTCGGCGTAGTCGTTGATGATGGTGCGCACGCCGTTGGTTCCATGGAGCATGGCCAGCCACAGCATTGCAAGGTCCCAGAACTGCCAGAACGGGTCGGCCCACTTGCCGGCCACGAAGCCGAAGTCGATGGCGTGGATGCCTTCACCCACCATGAGGTTCACGAAGAGGTGCCCGAAGATGAGCACCACCAGGACCACGCCGGAGAGCCGCATGAAGAGCCATGCGATCATCTCGAAGTTGCCCTTGCTGCCACCGTGGCGGCGGTACTGGGGTGCGATCCGCCCACTGCGTGGGCTTTCGATGGTTGCACTCATGGCTTAGTGACCTCCCAGGGCGAGCGACAGGTGGCGGATGGAGAAGGCGACCATGGTGACCAGCCAGAGGCCCAGGACTGCCCAGAGCATCTGCCGCTGGTACTTGGCACCCTTCTTCCAGAAGTCAACCGCGATGATGCGCAGGCCGTTGAACGCGTGGAAAACAATGGCGGCAACAAGGCCGGTCTCGCCCAGGGCCATAAGGGGGTTCTTGTACGCACCGATCACGGCGGTGTAGGCCTCGGGAGACACACGCACCAAGGAGGTGTCCAAAACGTGGACCAACAAGAAGAAAAAGATCACTACACCGGTAATGCGGTGTCCTACCCAAGACCACATGCCTTCACGGCCGCGGTACAAGGTGCCAGCTGGTTTTGTCGGCACTGATAAACCTCCCTGCAACACAGCGGCGCTGGCATGAGATCCACGCGGGGGGAACGCCTGCTGCGAGAGCACTCGTAGCTCAGGCCTAAATCTAGGCTCCGCTAACAGCTTATTCAATTTAGGAGCTCCTTGGTGACCAGCAGTGGCGCGGATCTTCCAAAATCATGAGACAAAGGACACACTGCCCGCAGGCCGGTGCTCCGTGCGGGACTGCCGGCTGCCGGCATTCGCGCGATTGTGGCGGCGGAAACCGGCTCCGAAGGCGGCGCGCCGGGGTTCCGCTAAAGTAGGCGGTGATGAGTACAGACAAAGTGACAAGCCCGGCATCACCCCTTGACCGCTTCATTGCGGTGATCCCGGCCGGCGGCGTGGGGACCCGCCTCTGGCCCCTGTCACGCGCCGCAGCTCCCAAATTCCTTCACGACCTCACCGGCTCGGGCAGTACACTCCTGCGCGCCACCTATGACCGGTTGCAGCCGCTGGCCGGACGCAGGGTGCTGGTGGTAACCGGAAAGGCCCACAGGGACGCCGTGTGCCGGCAGCTTCCCGAAGTCCAGGATTCGGACCTGGTCCTCGAATCCGAGCCGAAGGACTCCGCGGCCGCGATCGGCCTTGCCGCGGCCATCCTGCACGAACGCGACCCGGACACGATCATGGGTTCGTTCGCTGCCGACCAGGTGATCAGTCCGGACAACCTCTTCCAGCAGGCCGTCCGCGAGGCCATCCACACGGCCGCCGCCGGCAAGATCGTGACCATCGGCATCAAGCCCACCCACCCCTCTACGGGGTTCGGCTACATCCGTTCCGGCCAGGAACTGCACATCGAGGGCGCGCCCAGCGCCCTTGACGTGGTGGAGTTCGTGGAAAAGCCGGACGAGGAAGTCGCCCAACAGTACGTGGACAGCGGCAACTACGTGTGGAACG
The DNA here is from genome assembly GCF_013314975.1 of Pseudarthrobacter oxydans. GTDB lineage: Bacteria > Actinomycetota > Actinomycetes > Actinomycetales > Micrococcaceae > Arthrobacter > Arthrobacter oxydans. The sequence continues at coordinate 105,403 of NZ_JABTYH010000003.1, forward strand.
CCGGGATGTTCGTGGCGCCGGTGGCGCTGCTGCTCAAGCACCTTGAAGCCAATCAGCCCGAACTGTTCCGGGGCCTGCAGGAAATCGCCCAGGCCTGGGACACCCCCGCCCGTGACGAGGTCACCGCCCGGGTGTGGCCCACCCTGCCCAAGATCGCCATCGACTACGCGGTTGCCGAGCCTGCCGCCGAAGCCGGGGACGTCGCCGTCGTGCCCGGATCCTTCCGCTGGGACGACGTCGGGGACTTCGCCTCCGTGGGCCGGCTCAACAGTGCCAAGGAAGTGGATGACGTCACGGTGCTGGGTGAAGGCGCACGCGTCTTCACGGAGAACTCCAGCGGTGTGGTGGTTACGGACACCAAGCGCGTCATTGCCCTGATCGGCATCCAGGACGTCGTCATCGTTGACACGCCGGACGCGCTCCTGGTGACCACCATGGCAAACTCCCAGCGGGTGAAGGCCGCCGTGGACGCCCTCAAGGCCAGCGGAGACACCGACGTCCTTTGATGTAATCCTGCGACCGTGATGGCCGGTAATCAGCTGACCCTCGCTAGAGTGAAACAGTGCGCAACTACACTACCGAAGCCGAGCCCACCGACCTGGTGGCTCCGTGGCTCGAGCCCCTCCTCCCGGAACTGATCGACTTCCGGCGGGACCTGCACGCGCATCCGGAACTGTCCTTCAAGGAGTTCCGCACCACGGACAAACTGGCCGAGCGGCTCGAAGCCGCGGGACTCACGCCCCGCCGCCTGGAGGGAACCGGCCTCACGGTCGACGTGGGGGAGGGGCCCATCGCCACGGCTCTTCGCGGTGACATTGACGCCCTGCCCATCATCGAGGAAACAGGCCTGCCGTTCGCCTCGAAGAACCATGGCGTCACGCACGCCTGCGGCCATGACGTCCACACCACCACCATGCTGGGCATCGCCCTGGTGCTGCACCGGATGCACCAGGAAGAGCCGTTGGGTGCCACCGTCCGCATCATCTTCCAGCCCGCCGAGGAAACCATGCCCGGCGGCGCGCACGCCTGCATCGAGCAGGGGGTGCTGGAGGGCGTTCCGCGGATCCTGGCACTGCACTGCGACCCGCGGATCGAAGTGGGCAAGATCGGTACCCGCATCGGCGCCATCACCTCAGCCTCCGACACCATCCGCATCGAACTGTCGGGGCGCGGCGGACACACCTCCCGCCCGCACCTGACCGAAGAACTGGTGTTCGCGCTGGCGCAGATTGCGGTCAACGTGCCCGCCGTTCTCTCGCGCCGGGTGGATGTCCGCAGCGGGGTCTCCGTGGTGTGGGGCCAGATCTCAGCGGGATCCGCACCCAACGCAATTCCCGGCACCGGCTACATGGCGGGAACCATGCGCTGCCTGGACCGCGACGCCTGGCACGAGGCCGGCGAACTCCTGGACGAGGTGGTCCACCAGGTTGCGGCACCCTACGGCGTGGACGTCCGGCTCGAGCACACCAGGGGAGTCCCCCCGGTGGTCAACTCCGAGCATGAAACAGCCATCATCGAAGCGGCCGCCCGTGCCGAAATCGGTGAAAGCGCCGTGGTCCTGACGCCGCAGTCCATGGGCGGGGAGGACTTCGCGTGGTTCCTCGCCGAACTTCCCGGCGCCATGATGCGGCTGGGCACCAAGACGCCCGGCGGCGAGGAGTACGACCTGCACCGCGGTGACTACATCGTGGACGAGCAGGCTCTAGGCCTGGGGATCCGGGTCCTGACCGCCGCGGCGCTGCGCACCATCCGCCACGGGTAGGCCCGCGCCGCCCGCCGTCGTCGGGCTTTCACCTCACACCAGACTGTTCGCGTCCTCCACCTAAGTTGTGCACAACTTACTTGTGTACTATCGTTTTCTTCATGACCGATGCACCCAGGCTGGACCACCAAGTCTGCTTCGCGCTCTACTCCGCTTCCCGGGCCGCCACCGCGGTGTACCGCCCGGTCCTCGAGGAGCTGGGCCTCACCTATCCCCAATACCTCGTCATGCTGGTGCTGTGGGAAAACGAACCCCGCGGCGTAAAGGAGATCGGCGAAGAGCTCGGCCTGGACTCCGGCACCCTGTCGCCGCTGCTGAAGCGGCTGGAGGCCCTGGGGCTCTGTGAACGCCGCCGGTCGGGCGAGGACGAGCGCCGCGTCGCCATCCACCTCACCCCCGCGGGGCGGGAGCTGAGCCGCAATGCCGGTGCCATACCGCAGCGGCTCGCCCAGGCCGCGGGGCTTACCGCGGAGGAGCTCGACCAGCTGCGCCACACGCTTGGGCGCCTGACCGCCGCGCTGCACGACGCGCACTGACGGCACCGGCTTCGGAACTTTTCATTCCATCAACAGGACGGATACAACCCGTGAAAACCCTCTACACTGCCGAGGCACTCGCCTCGGGCGAAGGACGCGACGGCACTGCGCGGACCAACGACGGCAAGCTGGATGTCACCCTGTCCAGCCCCGTCGAACTGGGCGGAAGCGGCCAGGGGACCAACCCTGAGCAGCTCTTCGCAGCCGGATACGCCGCCTGCTTCCACTCCGCCCTCCGGCTGGTGGGCCGCAAGGAACAGGCCGACCTGACCGACTCCGCCGTTGCCGCGAAGGTCCACCTGGGCCAGCTGGACGGCGCCGGCTTCGGGCTTGCCGCGGAGCTGGAGATTGCGCTGCCGGCCCTGGACCTGGCCACCGCGGAAGCGCTGGTCGCCAAAGCCCACCAGGTCTGCCCGTACTCCAACGCCACCCGGGGCAACATTTCCGTAGACATCAAAATCCTGGAGTTCGCCGCATGAGCCTCCCATCCGTAACCCGCGAAATCCAGCTGGCCTCCCGGCCCGTGGGCCGTCCCGTTCCGGAGAACTTCCGGCTGGCCGAGTCTCCGCTGCCGGAACTCGGGGACGGCCAGATCCTGGTCCGCAACCTGTTCATCTCGGTGGATCCCTACATGCGCGGCCGCATGAATGACGTGAAGTCCTATTCCGCCCCGTTCGCCCTGGACAAAGCGCTCGACGGCGGCGCGGTGGGCGAGGTGCTGGCGTCCCGTTCCGGACAGCACAAGGAGGGGGACGTCGTCGTGCATTCCCTCGGCTGGCGGGAGTACGCGGTGGTTGAGGGGAACGCGGCCACCAAGGCCGACACCGGGCTGGCACCGGCGCCCGCGTTCCTCGGGGCCCTGGGGATGACCGGACTCACGGCTTATACAGGGCTGCTGAAAGTTGCGGAGTTCGCTCCGGGAGATGCGGTATTCGTCTCCGGTGCGGCAGGAGCCGTGGGCTCGCTGGTGGGCCAGATTGCCAAGGCAATGGGTGCTTCACGCGTTATTGGCTCGGCGGGCTCGCCCGCCAAGGTGGCCCGACTGCTGGAGCTCGGCTTTGATGCCGCCTTCGATTACCACGACGGGCCGGTGCGGGAGCAGCTGGAAAAGGCTGCGGGCCCCGGCGGTATCGACGTGTACTTCGACAACGTGGGAGGGGAGCACCTTGAAGCCGCCCTGGCCGTCCTCAACGTGGGCGGACGCGTGGCCATGTGCGGCGCCATCGCCCAGTACAACTCCACCGAGCCGACCCCGGCGCCCCGCAACCTGATGCTCGCCATCGGCAAGCAGCTGACCCTCAGGGGTTTCCTGGTGGGCGGCCAGCGGCAGCACGCCGCGGAGTTCGCCGGGAAAATGGCGGGCTGGCTGGCCGACGGCACTGTCCGCTACGACGAGACCATCGTTGAGGGCTTGGACAACGCTCCGCAGGCCTTCATGGACCTCCTCGACGGCGCCAACACCGGAAAAATGCTGGTCCGGCTCTAAGGCGGACCGCCCCCGCCCAACCAGGAGGGGTGCCGCATCCCCGCGGCGCCCCTACTCGTTGGTAACAACTTGTAAACAATCTTCGGGATACCCTGCCGCCGTGCTACGGGCACGTGGCGCAGGCCACTAATGTTGGTGCCATCAGTGCGCTCCGGCGCAGTGCTGCGTGCCCTCAGTGAAAACAGAATTTCAGTGCAGAAACGGACACTCATTGAATTCGAGCCGTAGCGCCTCTCTCTTCATCCTGGAGGAAAATTGAAGAACTCACTGCGTGCAAGTTTCAAGCGGGGTTCAATGGCCGGCGTGGCTACCCTCGGTGCTTCGGCGCTTCTGTTGACCGCCTGCGGCGCAGCACCCGAAGCCGGAAGCTCCTCGACGGCCGAAGCCAGCGACTACACCGGCTGCATCGTCTCCGACTCCGGCGGGTTCGATGACCAGTCCTTCAACCAGTCCTCCTATGAGGGGCTGAAGAAGGCCGAGACCGACCTGGGGATCAAGGTCAACCAGGTCGAGTCCAAAACCAACAACGACTTCGAGCCGAACCTGCGCGCCATGGTCAGCGCCGGCTGCGACCTCACCGTCACGGTGGGGTTCCTGCTGGGCGACGCCACCAAAGCCCAGGCCGAGGCCAACCCGGACAGCCACTTCGCGATTGTGGACTTCGGTTACGAAACGCCTATCGCCAACGTCAAGCCGATCATCTACGACACCGCCCAGGCCGCGTTCCTCGCCGGGTACCTTGCAGCCGGCACCACCAAGACCGGCACGGTTGCCACCTTCGGCGGCATCAAGCTTCCCACCGTCACGATCTTCATGGACGGCTACGCGGACGGCGTCAAGTACTACAACGAGCAGAAGGGCAAGGACGTCAAGCTCCTTGGCTGGAACAAGGAAGCCCAGGACGGCAGCTTCACCGGCGACTTCGAGAAGCAGGACGTGGGCAAGCAGCTCACCCAGAACTTCCTGGACCAGGGCGCAGACATTGTCATGCCCGTAGCAGGTCCGGTAGGCAAGGGCGCAGGCTCCGCACTCAAGGAAGCCAAAGCTGCCGGCAAGGACGTCAAGCTGATCTGGGTTGACTCCGACGGCTACCTGACGGCCCCCGACTACAAGGACATCATGTTGTCCTCCGTCATGAAGACGATGGGCGACGCCGTGGAGGCCGTGGTCAAGGATGACAAGGAAGGCAACTTCGACAACACCCCGTACGTTGGCACGCTGGCCAACGACGGCGTCCAGCTGGCACCGTTCCACGACCTCGACTCCCAGGTCCCCGCGGAACTGAAGTCCGAGCTTGAGCAGATCAAGAAGGACATCATCGACGGGAAACTGAAGGTCGAATCCGAGGCAAGCCCGAAGGCCTGATCCCTGCCTGAGCGCCACCCCCGGCCGGTCACCGACTGGCCGGGCGGTGGCGCTTTTTGCTGGCTGCCCCGCACCGGACCGCAGCCCGCGTATACCAGGACTGCACCCACTAGGCTGGTTCTGCAGCCACATATCCCGTCCGGTCGATCACCGGACGCTTCGAGATTGGTCAGAGTTTTGAAACTTGAACTCAGAGGGATCACTAAACGCTTCGGCACCTTGCTTGCCAACGACCACATCGACGTGGTGGTTGAGCCCGGACAGATCCACTGTCTCCTGGGTGAAAACGGGGCTGGCAAATCCACCCTCATGAATGTGCTGTACGGCCTTTACGAACCGTCCGAGGGCGAAATCCTCGTTGACGGCAAGCCCGTCTCCTTCCGCGGCCCCGGTGACGCCATGGAGGCAGGCATCGGCATGGTCCACCAGCACTTCATGCTGGTCCCCGTCTTCACCGTCGCGGAGAACGTGGCGCTCGGCGCGGAGCCCACCAAGGCCGCCGGGTTCCTCAACCTCGACGAGACGCGCCGCCGGATCAAGGAGATCTCCGATCAATACGGCTTCGACGTCGACCCCGATGCCCTGGTGGAGGACCTGCCCGTGGGCGTCCAGCAGCGGGTGGAAATCATCAAGGCGCTGGTCCGCGACGCCCAGGTCCTCATCCTGGACGAACCCACCGCGGTCCTGACACCCCAGGAAACCGACGAACTGCTGGACATCATGCGGCAGCTCAAGTCCGGCGGGACGTCCATCGTGTTCATTTCGCACAAGCTGCGGGAAGTCAAGGCAGTCTCGGACACCATCACCGTGATCCGGCGCGGCAAGGTGGTAGGGACGGCTGAACCGGCTGCTTCCACCACCGAACTGGCGTCCATGATGGTTGGCCGCGCCGTCAGCCTCACCCTGGACAAGGCCCCGGCGCAGCCCAAGGAAAAGACGTTCGAGGTCCGGAACCTTACCGTCATCGCCCCCAATGGCCAGCACGTCGTGGACGGACTCAGCTTTGACATTGCCCGCGGAGAAATCCTTGCGGTAGCCGGCGTCCAGGGCAACGGCCAGACCGAACTGACCGAGGCGATCCTCGGCCTCCAGGAACGCGTCCACGGGTCCATCCTGCTGGACGGGCAGGAACTCCTGGGCCGCAGCGTCAAGGAGGTGCTGAACGCCGGCGTCGGCTTTGTCCCCGAAGACCGCTCCGTTGACGGCCTGATCGGCACCTTCTCCATCGCCGAGAACCTGATCCTGGACCGGTACGATCAGGCGCCCTTCGCCAGGGGCATCAGCATGAGCCCGGCCAGGGTGCTGGAGAATGCCAAGAGCCGGATCGAAGAGTTCGACGTCCGAACCCCGTCGGGTGCACTTGCCGCCGGAACACTGTCCGGCGGCAACCAGCAGAAAGTGGTGATGGCCCGCGAGCTGTCCCGCCCGCTGCGCCTCTTCATTGCCTCCCAGCCCACCCGCGGCGTGGACGTGGGGTCCATCGAATTCCTGCACAAGCGGATTGTTGCCGAACGGGACCAGGGCACGCCGGTGATGATCATCTCCACCGAACTGGACGAGGTCATGGAACTGGCTGACCGGATCGCCGTGCTTTACAAGGGCAAACTCGTGGGCGTGGTCCCGGCAGGCACCAGCCGCGACGTCCTGGGCCTCATGATGGCCGGCATCCCGCCGGAGGAACATGTCCACACCACCCAGGCGGCAGAGGCCGCGGACACCACCACCAGCACCTCCGACGCCGAAGGAGGCGACCATGTCTGAAAAGCAGCCACCCCAACACGCGGAGGGCGAGCCCGCCGGGCGGGCGCAGCAGCCAACCCCCGCGGCGGAGGAAACCGCCGCAATCGTATCCGTTGATACCGCCGGCGGCGCCATGGAACCGTCGGCCGTCCCTGCTACCGCCCAGAGCGGCCAGCTCCCGGGCGGTCCCGACACCCTGCTCCGGAAAATCTTCACCGGCAGCGGCATGGTCTCGGTTCTTGCGGTCCTGCTGGCCCTGATCATCGGCGGGCTGCTCATCGCCAGCACGGACAAGCAGGTGGCCACCACGGCCACGTACTTCTTTGCCCGGCCCACCGATTTCCTGGCGGCCGTCTGGAACGCGGCAACACGGTCCTACATTGCCCTGTTCCAGGGCTCGGTCTTCAACCCCCGGGGGAACGGGCTGGCAGCCCAGTTCGCGCCCTTCATGGAAACCCTCACCATCGCCACGCCACTCATCACGGCCGGCCTGGGCGTTGCCCTGGCATTCCGGGCAGGCCTTTTCAATATCGGCGCGCAGGGCCAGATCATCGTGGCCGGCATCCTGGCCGCCTGGGTTGGGTTCGCGCTCGACCTGCCGATGGGCCTGCACCTGCTCCTGGTCCTGGTGGCGGGGATCATCGGCGGTGCCTTCTGGGGCGGACTGGTGGGTGTTCTCAAGGCCCGGACCGGTGCCCATGAGGTCATCCTGACCATCATGTTCAATTACATCGCACTGTATTTCCTGCGGTACCTCCTGAACACTCCGGCCTTCCAGCGGCCGGGGGAGTCGAACCCCATCTCGCCCATCCTGGATCCCACTGCCGTTTATCCGCAGATCTTCGGCAGCCAGTACCGGCTCCACCTTGGCTTCCTCCTTGCCATAGCTGCCACCGTCCTGGTGTGGTGGCTCCTGAACCGCTCCACGGTGGGCTTCGAGTTCCGTGCCGTGGGGGCAAACCCCAAGGCAGCGCAGACTGCAGGTATCAACGTGTCCCGCTCCACCATCCTGGTCATGGCCCTTGCGGGGGGCCTGGCCGGCATGTCCGGCGTGGCGCAGGTGGCGGGTACGGAGAAGGTCCTTACCGACGGTGTGGCCGCCACCTACGGCTTTGACGCCATCACGGTTGCCCTGCTGGGGCGCTCGTCGCCGTGGGGCACTTTCGCGGCCGGCCTGCTGTTCGGCGCCTTCCGCGCCGGAGCTGTCCAGATGCAGATCCAGACCGGAACCCCCATCGACATTGTCCTGGTGGTCCAGTCCCTGATTGTCCTGTTTATTGCGGCGCCGCCGCTGGTCCGGGCCATCTTTGGCCTGAACCCCCGCCGCCGGAAGCCCGCCCGCCCGGCCAAGTCCCGCGAGGCAGCAACCACCGGAGGTGCAGCATGAGCACGACAGTATCCTCATCCAGGCCCGGCAACCCGCAGCCCGGAAACGCCGGCAAGGATGCTGCCGCCGCCACTGTCTCCGCCAAGCCCGTGGGCTGGAAGACGCCGGTGTTCTTGGCCGCCTTCGCGCTGATCTCACTTGTGTTCTTCGGGCTGCTCGCACCCAACCAGACTGCAAGCTTCGGGATCTCCACGGGCAGCGACTTCTTCCAGCTGCCGGCCATCCAGGTGAACGCCTTCGCCGGCGGCCTGATGCTGTCCATCCTCCTGCTGGGACTGGCGGCCTACGCCATCTACCTCAAGACCAGGGACAAGCCCGTCCCGGGCTGGCTCACCGTGGCGTTCATCGTCCTGTTCGTGGTCGCGTTCCTCATCTGGGTGGTGGGCGGCGCCCGGACGCCCAGCATCTCCCTGGCCGGGCTCATCGCCGGCTCCGTTACCCTGGCCGTTCCGCTGGTGTTCGGATCACTGTCCGGCGTCCTGTGCGAACGGGTGGGCGTGGTGAACATCGCCATCGAGGGCCAGCTGCTGGGCGGAGCGTTCACCGCCGCGATCGTGGCCAGCATGACGCAGAACCCCTTTATCGGGCTGCTGGCCGCAGCCGTGGCCGGTGCCGCGGTCTCCATGGTGCTGGCACTGTTCAGCATCAAGTACCTGGTCAACCAGATCATCGTCGGCGTGGTCCTGAACGTGCTGGTCTCCGGTGTGACAGGCTTCCTGTTCAGCACCGTGATGCAGGCCAACAAGGCCCAGTTCAACTCCCCGCCAGGGCTGGACATCATCGAGATTCCCGTCCTGTCCAGCATCCCGGTCATCGGTCCCATCCTGTTCCGCCAGTCCCTGGTGGGCTACCTGATGTACATCGCCGTCCTGGTGGTCTGGGTAGGCCTCTTCAAGACCCGGTGGGGACTCCGCGTGCGGGCTGTCGGCGAGCACCCGCAGGCCGCGGACACCCTGGGCATCAACGTGAACGCCACCAGGTTCTGGAACGTCACCCTGGGCGGGGCAGTGGCCGGCATCGGCGGGTCCTTCTTCACCCTGGTGGCCATCGACAGCTTCACCAAGGAGATCTCCGGCGGCCGCGGCTTTATTGCCCTGGCTGCCCTGATCTTCGGCCGGTGGAACCCGATCGGGGCCTTCTTCGCCGCGCTGCTGTTCGGATTCGCGGACAACCTGCAGAGCATCGTCACCATCATCGGCACACCGGTTCCCAGCCAGTTCATGGCCATGCTCCCGTACCTGGTAACGGTCCTGGCGGTGGCGGGGCTGGTGGGCAAGTCCAGGGGACCCGCGGCCAGCGGCATTCCGTATGTCAAGGGCTGACGGCGTGGACGTGCCCGCAGGCGTGGGCGGTGCCGCAGATGTCGGCGCGGCCCGGCCGGTTGACTGGGAGGCCCTGAAGGCGGCCGCCGTCGCGGCGATGCGCCACGCCTACGTCCCCTATTCGAAGTTCCCGGTGGGCGCCGCGGCCCTTACCGGCGACGGCCGCCTGGTCAGCGGCTGCAACGTGGAGAACGCCAGCTACGGCCTCACCCTGTGCGCCGAGTGCGCGCTGGTGGGCAACCTGCACATGACCGGCGGCGGACTGCTCCGGGCGTTCTACTGCGTGGACGGGGACGGCAACATCCTGATGCCCTGCGGACGCTGCCGCCAGTTGCTGTACGAGTTCCGCGCTCCGGACATGGAGCTCATGACCACCCAAGGCATCAAGACGATGGACCAGGTGTTGCCCGACGCCTTTGGTCCCCAACACCTGGAGGAAACACCGTGACTGACAAGGGGGCACAGACCCACGCAGTGGACAACCTTGCCGAACCGTTCGACGCCGTCGACATCATCCGCGTAAAGCGGGACAAAGGTGTCCTCAGCCCGGAACAGATCGACTGGACCATCGACGCCTATACCCGCGGTGCGATCGCCGACGAGCAGATGGCGGCCCTGAACATGGCCATCCTGCTCAACGGCATGAACCGCACGGAGATTGCCCGCTGGACGGCGGCGATGATCGCCTCCGGCGAGCGGATGGACTTCTCCAGCCTGCGCAGGCCCGACGGCGGCCTGAAGTACACGTCGGACAAGCACTCAACGGGCGGTGTGGGGGACAAGATCACCCTGCCGCTCGCGCCCCTGGTGGCGGTTTTCGGGGTGGCTGTTCCACAGCTCTCTGGCCGGGGGCTTGGCCACACCGGGGGCACGCTGGACAAGCTCGAGTCCATCCCGGGGTGGCGTGCTTCCCTCAGCAATGACGAGATCCTGGCGCAGCTCCAGGACGTGGGCGCCGTCATCTGCGCCGCCGGGGCCGGCCTGGCGCCCGCTGACAAGAAGCTCTACGCGCTGCGGGATGTCACCGGCACGGTGGAGGCCATCCCCCTGATCGCCTCGTCCATCATGAGCAAGAAAATCGCCGAAGGGACCGGCTCGCTGGTCCTGGACGTCAAGGTGGGCAGCGGCGCGTTCATGAAGGATGAAGCCAGGGCGCGCGAGCTTGCCGAGACCATGGTGGCCCTTGGCAAGGACGCGGGCGTGAACACCGTGGCGTTGCTCACCAACATGGACACCCCGCTGGGACTGACGGCGGGCAACGCCATCGAGGTTGAGGAATCCCTGGAGGTGCTGGCCGGCGGCGGTCCTGGCGACGTCGTGGAGCTGACCGTGCGGCTGGCTGAGGAGATGCTCGCCTGTGCGGGAGTTACCGACGCCGATCCCGCCGCCGCGCTCAAGGACGGCCGTGCCATGGACGTCTGGAACCGGATGATCGAAGCGCAGGGCGGGGACCCGAAGGCCAAGCTGCCCGCCGCCCGCGAGTCCGAAGTGGTGTACGCCCCGGCGGACGGGGTGCTCGTGGAACTGGACGCCCTCGCCGTCGGTGTCGCAGCCTGGCGCCTCGGAGCCGGGCGTGCCCGGAAGGAGGACGCAGTCCAGGCAGGCGCGGGAGTCCGGATGCACGCCAAGCCCGGGGCCCTGGTCCGGGCGGGGGAGCCGCTGATGACCCTGCTGACGGACACCCCGGACCGGTTTGCGCGGGCCAGGGAAGCGCTGGAACATGCAGTCGTCATTGCACCGGAGGGATCCAGGCCGGCACAGCGGTTGATCATCGACCGAATAGCATAGGGATCCATGCAGGCCATCAATGACTTCATCCTTGCCGCCGCCGGACAGCCGTGGGTGCTGTTCGTCGTCCTTGCGTGCTGCATCATTGACGGCTTCTTTCCACCCATTCCCAGCGAATCGGTGGTGGTGGGCCTGTCCGCAGTCGCCGCCACCGCCGACGTTCCAAACCCCTGGCTGCTGATGCTGGTGGCCGCCCTTGGTGCCTTCTCGGGTGACAACATCGCGTACCTGATTGGCCGCCGGGTGGGTACCCGGCGCTGGGCGTGGATGCGCGGGCCAAGGATGCAGAGCGCCTTCCGGTGGGCCGGCAGGGAACTGCGCAAGCGGCCGGCGTCGCTGATCCTGGTGGCGCGGTTTGTCCCGATCGGCAGGGTGGCGGTCAACCTCACCGCCGGCGTAACGCACTACCCGCACCTGCGCTTCGTGGGGCTGACCATCCTTTCGGCAACCCTCTGGGCCGGGTACTCGGTGGGAATCGGGCTGTTCTTCGGCCAATGGTTCGAGGACAACCACCTGCTGGGGGCGGTCATCGCCATTGTGTGCGCGGTGGCGCTGGGGATCGTCGTTGACCTGGTCATCAACCGCGTCCGGCGGCGGCCGCCAATGGTGGAGCGGATGAAGGAACCCGAAGCGTAGGTGAAGCGTTGTTCCAGCAGGCAGGGGCGTAGCGAAGGCGCCCTGGCCATGGGACACTAGAAACGATTTCCGCCTGGCTGGGCCACTGACGGCCACGCCAAATTGCATAGGAGCAAGACCCGCGTGGAGTTTATTAATGAGGCCGTGCTCCATGCAGCGGGTCAGTGGTGGATCTACCCGCTCCTGCTCATGTTCTTCTTCGTTGACGGCTTCGCCATGGTGGTTCCCAGCGAAACCCTGATCGTGGCCCTGGCGGCCTTTTCCCGGCACAGCGGTGAACCGAACCTCTGGATCCTGGGCTTCACCGCCCTGGTTGGAGCCATCGCCGGGGACAACATGGCCTTCATGCTCGGCAGGCGCATCGGCCTGAAACGGTGGAAATGGATGCGGCGCCCCAAAGTGCAGAAGGCCTTCAGCTGGGCCCGCTACGAGCTGGACAAGCGCGGCGCCGTGCTGATCTTCACCGCCCGTTACATTCCCTGGGGCCGGGTTGCCGTCAACTACGTGGCAGGCAGCACGGGATTCCCGCACCGCCGCTTCTTCCTGCTCGACGCTTTCGCCTGCGTCACCTGGGTGGGCTACTCCATCGGCATCGGGCTCCTGGCCAGTTCATTTCCATGGCTGCACCACAATCCGCTCCTCAGCGCCGGCATCGCGGTGGTTTTCGCCATCGTGCTGGGCGTCCTCCTGGACCATGTGCTCCGGCTCTGGCACAAGCACCTCGCCCGGAACGACGCGCAGGAGGTCGACGGGTGGCTCGACGGCGGCCCCGCCGGCGCCCGCAGCCCAGGGAACGGCGGCGCGGCGCACTTTGCTTCCGCGGCCGGGGACGGCGAACCGGCAGCCAAGTAGCGGCTGGCTTTGGGCTCCTGCCCACCCTAAGGTGGGAACGTGACTGAGCCCATTGTTGACGCTGCCCCTGCCATCGATTTCGACCTGAAGAACCTGCCCAAGGTCTCCCTCCACGACCACCTGGACGGAGGACTGCGCCCGGCCACCATCATCGAGCTGGCGGAAGCCGTGGGGCACACGCTGCCTTCCACCGATCCCGTTGCGCTGGGCGAGTGGTTCCGGGAATCCGCCAACTCCGGTTCACTGGTCCGCTACCTCGAAACCTTTGACCACACCGTCGCCGTCATGCAGACCCACGAGGGCCTGTACCGCGTGGCGAAGGAGTTCGTTGAGGACCTCGCTGACGACGGCGTGGTGTACGGCGAGGTGAGGTGGGCGCCCGAGCAGCACCTCCAGAAGGGCCTCTCACTGGATGAGGCCGTCGAGGCCGTGCAGGAAGGCCTGGAAGCCGGCGTCGAGGCCGTGGGGGAGAGCGGACGCGAAATCCAGGTGGGCCAGCTCATCACCGCCATGCGCCACGCGGACCGTGGCCAGGAGATCGCCGAACTTGCCGTCCGCCACCGCAACAAGGGTGCCGTAGGGTTCGACATCGCCGGAGCCGAGGACGGCTTCCTTCCCTCCCGCTTCCGCGACGCCTTCACCTACCTTGCACAGCACAACTTCCCCGCCACGGTCCACGCCGGCGAGGCCGCCGGGCTGGAGAGCATCCAGTCCGCGCTGGTAGACGGCCGCGCCCTCCGCCTGGGCCACGGCGTCCGGATCGCCGAGGACATCATGGTGGAGTTCGAGGACGACGCCGAGGACACCGTTGGCCTGGTCACCCTGGGCGACCTCTCCAGCTGGATCCGGGACCGCGGCATCGCCCTGGAAATCTGCCCGTCCTCCAACCTGCAGACCGGGGCGATTGCCGGCTTCGGCGAGGGCATCGAGAGCCACCCCCTGGACATGCTCTACCAGCTCGGCTTCAACGTCACCATCAACACCGACAACCGGCTGATGAGCGGGGTTACGTTGACGGACGAGTTCGACCTTCTGGTGGAAACCTTCGACTATGACCTCGACGACCTGCTGGAGCTGACCCTCAACGCCGCCGAGGCCTCCTTCCTTCCGCTTGAGGAAAAGGAAGCCCTGGTGGAGTACATCAACGACGCCTACGCCAACCTTGGCTAGCCAGCCGGACGCGGGCAGCATCCCGGCAGGGGAGGTGCAGGAGCTTCTCTATGTGATTGCTGCCCTGCGGGAGCACTGCCCCTGGATGGGGGCGCTCACCCACGCATCCCTCGTGGAGTACCTCCTCGAAGAGGCCTTTGAAGTGGCCGAAACGATCGAGGCCGCCGCGCCCGCCGGAGTGCGGGAAGCGGCCGGGCCGGTGGATGTACAGGGAATCGACGACGACGAGCTGCTGGGTGAGCTGGGCGACGTCCTGCTGCAGGTGGTGCTGCACGCACGGCTCGCCGAGGAACGTGGAGCTTTCACGTTCGACGACGTCGCACGCGGCCTGAGTGCCAAAATGGTCCGCCGGAACCCCCATGTCTTCCGCCGGGACGGCTCACTGCAGGACACCTTTCCCGCAACGGTCCAGGAGATCGTGCAGAAGTGGGACGCCGTGAAGCGGGCCGAACGGCCTGGACGGCGGGACCCTTTCGCGGGGATTCCCCAGGCGCTCCCGGCGCTCGCCCGGGCACAGAAATCCATCGACCGGGCAGCACGGGCCGGAGAAGCCCTGCCGCCTGAGGCTCCCATCCCCGGCACGGAAGAAGAACTCGGGGAGCTGCTGCTCGCCGTCGTGCATTCCGCCCGGACCAGCGGATTCGATGCGGAGCGTGCCCTGCGCGGCGCCGTCCGGCGCTACCAGCAGCGCGTCCCCCAGCAGCACCACCAGGGATAGCCGCGCCATCATGACGTCCGGGCGCTGGATAGGTTTCCGTAACCCGGACCACTCTCGACTACGCTGGTCTGTGACGAGTACGTCGAGTCTTTCTGTTAGATCCCCCCGTTAATCGCCCATAAGGAGCAAATTCATGGCGCTTATCGATGCCATCCACGCCCGCGAGATCCTCGATTCCCGTGGCAACCCGACCGTAGAAGTTGAGGTCCTGCTCTCCGACGGCCAGATCGGCCGCGCAGCAGTTCCCTCCGGTGCTTCCACCGGCGAGCACGAGGCCGTTGAACTGCGCGACGGCGACAAGGGCCGTTACCTCGGCAAGGGTGTCCAGAAGGCCGTTGACGCGATCATCGACCAGATCGCTCCGGCCCTGACCGGGTTCGACGCCACCGACCAGCGCAGCATCGACCAGGCCATGCTGGACCTGGACGGCACCCCGAACAAGGGCAAATTGGGCGCCAACGCCATCCTGGGCGTGTCCCTGGCCGTGGCCAACGCAGCCGCCGCCTCCGCCGACCTGCCGCTGTACAAGTACCTCGGCGGCCCGAACGCCCACGTCCTGCCCGTCCCGCTGATGAACATCCTCAACGGTGGCAGCCACGCCGATTCCGACGTCGACATCCAGGAATTCATGGTTGTCCCGCTGGGTGCCGAGACCTTCTCCGAGGGCCTCCGCTGGGGCGTTGAGGTCTACCACGCCCTCAAGTCCGTCCTCAAGGAAAAGGGCCTGGCCACCGGACTGGGCGACGAAGGCGGCTTCGCGCCGAACCTGCCGTCCAACCGTGCGGCACTGGACCTGATCCAGGAAGCCATCAAGAACGCCGGCTACACCCCGGGCAAGGACATTGCACTGGCCCTGGACGTTGCCTCCTCCGAGTTCTTCACCGACGGTGCCTACCAGTTCGAAGGCAAGTCCCTGACGTCGGCCGAGATGAGCGCCTACTACGCCGAGCTCGTGGCCGATTACCCGCTGGTGTCCATCGAGGACCCGCTGGACGAGAACGACTGGGATGGCTGGAAGACCCTCACCGATTCCATCGGTGACAAGGTCCAGCTCGTTGGCGATGACCTGTTCGTCACCAACCCCTCCATCCTGCAGCGCGGCATCGATACCAAGACCGCCAACTCGCTGCTGGTCAAGGTCAACCAGATCGGCTCGTTGACCGAGACGCTGGATGCCGTCAGCCTGGCCCAGCGTGCCGGCTACACCACCATCACCTCGCACCGCTCCGGCGAAACCGAGGACACCACCATCGCCGACATTTCGGTGGCCACCAACGCCGGCCAGATCAAGACCGGCGCTCCGGCCCGCTCCGAGCGCGTCGCCAAGTACAACCAGCTGCTGCGCATCGAAGAGGAACTCGACGACGCCGCACGCTACGCCGGCCGCGCTGCCTTCCCGCGTTTCAAGGGCTAGTAGCCGCGTAAAACAATCAGCGGTGGCTATGGTTGAAAGACCATAGCCACCGTTGCTGTTTCAGCAGCACGTGTCATAGCAGTACGTGTTCCAGCCCCGATAGTGGCGGCCCAGGCAGGCTGCGTGTTTCAGGAGTGTCATGGCTACCCGCCGTCCCAAAGTCCCCAAGGTTGCCCCAGCCCGTTCCGCACAGGAAGCTTCCGACGGCGCGGACGTCATCCGCGCAGACTTCGGCCCGGGCAAGGACTCCGGCTCTGCGGGGACACCACGGGAATCCGCCGGTGTGCCGTCAGCCGCATCACCGGCAGGACGCCGGGAGCCGCACGGCCGCAAGGACGCCGGGCAGGCAGCCCGCCGCAAGGGGAGCAGCGCCACCCCAGGCACGGCACCACGTGACGGCACCAAAGACGCAGACGAAGCACCGGAAGACCAGCAGCCCGTTCCGGCCAAGGCGTTCTCCGGACGGATGCTCGCACTGGCCGTGGTGATGGTTGCCATCACCATCATGCTCGCGCCCACAGTCAAGATTTTCTTCGACAAGAAGGCTGAGATCGACGCGCTGAACGCCGACATCGCCGCCCGCCAGGCCGAGGGCGACGCCCTCCGGCAGCAGGTTTCCCGCTGGCAGGACCCCAACTACGTGAAACAGCAGGCACGCGACCGCATTAACATGGTTATGCCGGGAGAAACCGGCTACTGGGTTTTCGGCAGCGACCTGCCGGCCGGAGAGACCAGCAGCCAGCCCGGTGCAGCAGCACAAGACCCCGCCGATCTGCCGTGGGTGGATTCCCTGTGGGAGTCCATCACGCGCGCGGCTACAGACTGAACCGCAACAGGAAGGACGGCCCGCCACAGTGGAACACAACACGGCAGCCGCCCGGGACGAATCCCGCCAGCCATCAGCACACGACCTTGAAGTACTGAGCCGCCAGCTGGGACGGCCGGTCCGTGACGTGGTGGAGATTCCTGCACGCTGCATCTGCGGCAATCCGCTGGTGGCCGCCACCGCTCCGCGCCTCAGTAATGGGACACCGTTCCCCACTACTTTCTACCTAACCCATCCGGTCATCACCTCAGCGGTTTCGCGGCTTGAGGCCGCGGGCGTCATGAACGAGATGAATGACCAGCTGGCGGCCGATGAGGACTTGTCTGCGGCCTACCGCTCGGCACACGACGCCTACCTGGCAGCCCGCAATGCCATCGGCGAACGGTCCGGGATCGGGGCGGTCCCCGAGATCGACGGCATATCTGCCGGGGGCATGCCCACCCGCGTCAAATGCCTGCATGTCCTGGTGGGCCATTCGCTGGCCGCCGGCCCGGGGGTAAACCCCCTGGGCGATGAAGGCCTGGACCGGATCAAGGAATGGTGGACCGCTGACAGGTGCTACTGCGAGGGAGCCTGGGACACCGCCGGTGAAGCCCCTTCGCGGGACCTCAGCCGCCATGGACCGCAGGGACTGCCGGACATCGTCGGCCGGCCCGCCCCCGTCCGGAAATCCGCAGCCACCGCGGAGGCCCCGGAATGACGCGCGTTGCAGCCATCGACTGCGGCACCAACTCCATCCGCCTCCTGATCGCAGACATCGAACGCAGCAATGGAGCCACCGCACTCCAGGATGTGGTGCGCGAGATGCGCGTGGTCCGGCTGGGCCAGGGAGTGGACGCCACGGGGGAGCTCGCGCCGGAGGCCCTCGAACGCACCTTCGCCGCCACCGCTGACTATGCGCAGCTGATCCGGGACCATGGAGCTGAGAAGGTGCGCTTCGTGGCAACGTCGGCCAGCCGGGATGCACGGAACCGGGACGATTTCGTGGACGGAATCCGGAACCTTCTCGGCGTGGAACCTGAAGTGATTTCAGGCGACGAGGAAGCAGCACTGTCCTTCGCCGGCGCCAGCAGCGTCCTCCCCATCCTGGATGGCCAGGAAGTGCTGGTGGTGGACCTGGGCGGCGGCAGCACCGAATTCGTGCTGGGCACGGCCAGCGGGGTCACGGCGGCTAAGTCCGTGGACATCGGATGCGTCCGGCTGACCGAACGGCACCTCCGGGACGATCCGCCCACCGCCCAGCAGATAGCAGCGGCGGAAGCCGACGTGGACGCAGCCATCGCCCGCGCCCGCCAGGACGTTCCGCTGGAACGCGCCACCGCCGTCGTCGGTGTTGCCGGTTCCATCACCACCATCACCGCGCATGCGCTCGGACTGGCCGAATACGTGCCCGAAGCGATCCATGGCGCCGAACTGCCCCTGGACACCGTTCGTGCCGCCTCCACCGGCCTCCTGGAAATGCCCAGGGACCGGCGCGCCGCCCTACCCTACATGCACCCCGGCCGGGTGGACGTCATCGGCGCCGGCGGGCTCGTGTGGCGGCGCATCCTTGAACAACTGGGCGAGCTCACCGGCGGCCGCATCACCACGGCCACCGCCAGCGAGCACGACATCCTCGACGGCATCGCCCTGAGCATCGGCTGACCGGATGCACCCCGCCATTTCACGCACCGCCCGCCTGCCCCGCGCCGCAGCCTCAGCTCTGCTGGTGCTGGTCCTTGCGGCGTCCTGTCTGGGCTTTGGCCTCTGCTCCGCCCCCGCCGCGCAGGCGGATGAGTGGCGGGACAAGCAGTACTGGCTTGCCGAGTCCGGCATCACCAAGGCCTGGGAGGTTTCCAAGGGCGCGGGCGTCAAGGTGGCCGTCATCGACAGCGGTGTGGACGCGGAGCACCCGGACCTGAAAGGCGCAGTGGCCGGGGGCTATGACGCGTCCGGTTCGGGCCGGCCGGACGGGCAACAGGGAGTGGGCATCAAGCCGGAACACGGCACCCTCGTGGCCACCATGCTGGCAGGACGCGGCCACCAGCCGGCCAGCCCCAGCCCGAGTCCCAGCGCCAGCCCCACGGCCGCCCCCGCCAACCCGGCGCCCGATGGCATCGTGGGTGTTGCCCCGGAAGCCCAGATCCTCTCCGTGTCCACCTGGCTGGGCTCAACCAACCCCTCGGGCAAGAGCGACCAGGACCAGATCCCCGAAGCCGTCCGCTGGGCCGTGGACAACGGCGCCAGGGTCATCAACATCTCCCTGGGCAGCACCACTCCGCAGTGGCCGCAGAGCTGGGATGCGGCGTTCCTGTACGCGGAGCAGAAGGATGTGGTCATCGTTGCTGCCGCCGGAAACCGGGTGGGCGGCAATATCCAGGTGGGGGCTCCGGCCACCATCCCCGGCGTCCTCACCGTTGCCGGGCTGGACCGCCAAGGTGCGGCAAGCGTCGACGCGTCCTCCCAGGGCATCAGCATCGGCGTGGCTGCGCCGGCAGAGAACCTGCTCGGCGGCCTTCCCGGCGGTGGCTACGCCGAATGGGCAGGCACCTCCGGCAGCACTCCGATTGTCGCGGGCGTGGCTGCGCTCATCCGCTCCAAGTGGCCGTCCATGAGCGCGGAGCAGGTCATCAACCGCATTGTCTCAACGGCCAAGGATGCCGGCGCCCCCGGCAAGGACCCGCTGTACGGCTTTGGCGTGCTGAACGCCGAGGCAGCCCTGAAAGACACGGTCCCGGAGGCTGCCGGCAACCCGCTGGGTTCCATCGCCGAATGGATCCGGGTGCACCGCAGGGGGAACCTCGCCACTCCCGCCCCGCTGCCCACCACGGACGTCCCCAGCGCTGTTCCCACGCTGCCGGAAGCAACGGTGCCGGCAGCGGAGCCGCCGTCCCAGCGCGACAGCGCCATTGGCGCCTCCGTGGTCATCGGTTTTGGTGTGCTCTTCGTCGCCATCGTCGGGGCGGCAGCAGTCCAGCTGCGGCGGGCCGCCAGGAACCCTGCGCTGCCCGGGGAGGACGCAGATACCGGTGCCACAGAGGCGGTGGAAACCGGCCCCAAAACCTAGGCTGCGGGCGTCCCAACCAGTTAGTGAAGATTTTCACAAACTGTTGTATCCTTAAACCCATGGCAACCACCCCAGAGCTCCAGGACCGTCCCAGGGTACTCGTCGTCGGCGGCGGGTACGTCGGCCTGTACGTAGCACTCAAACTGCAGAAGAAGATCGCGAACGCCGGTGGCATCGTCACCCTCGTGGATCCACTGCCCTACATGACGTACCAGCCCTTCCTCCCCGAGGTAGCAGGCGGCAACATCGAGGCCCGCCACGCCGTGGTATCCCACCGCCAGCACCTCAAGCAGACCGAACTGATCCAGGGCCGCGTCACCTCGATCGACCACGCCAACCGCACAGCCGTTGTGGCCCCCGCTGACGGCGGCGCACACTTCGAGGTTCCCTACTTTGACGTCGTGATGGCTGCAGGTGCCATCACCCGCACCTTCCCCATCAAGGGGCTTGCGGACAAGGGCATTGGCCTGAAGACCATCGAGGAAGCCGTTGCGCTGCGCAACAAGGTCCTCGAGCGCATCGAGGTCGCCTCCACCATGACCGACCCGGCTGCCCGTGCACGTGCCCTGACCTTCGTGGTGGTGGGCGGCGGCTTCGCCGGCATCGAGTGCATCACCGAAATGGAAGACCTTGCCCGGGCCGCCGTCCGGAACAACCCGCGCATCAAGCAGGAGGAAGTCCGCTTCGTCCTGGTCGAGGCCATGGGCCGGATCATGCCGGAAGTCACCGCAAAGCAGGCGGAATGGGTTGTGGAGCACCTCCGCAGCCGCGGCATTGAGGTCCTCCTCAATACGTCCCTGGACAACGCCGAGGGCAGCCTGAAGCTCATCAACCTTCCGGACAAGACCCCCGCGCAGGAGTTCGAAACGGACACCCTCGTGTGGACCGCCGGCGTGCAGGCCAACCCCATGGTCCGCTCCACCGACTTCCCGCTGGAGCCCCGCGGCCGCGTCCGCGTCCTGCCGGACCTCCGGGTTGCCGGCGACGAAGGCATCATCGACAACGCCTGGGCAGCCGGCGACGTCGCCGCGGTTCCCGACCTGACCGGCAAGGGCCTCCCGGACGGGACCTGCGTCCCCAACGCCCAGCACGCGCTCCGCCAGGCCAAGCGCCTCGCCAAGAACCTGTGGGCCTCCCGCTGGGACAAGCCGCTGAAGGATTACAAGCACAAGAACCTGGGCGCAGTGGCCGGCTTCGGCCAGTGGAAGGGCGTTGCCAACATCAACCTGGTGGGCAGCATCGGCCTCAAGGGTGCACTCGCCTGGCTGGCACACCGCGGCTACCACGGCATGGCGATGCCCACCTTCGAGCGCAAGTTCCGCGTGATCTTCAACTGGATCATCAGCTTCTTCACCGGCCGCGACACCACGCAGCTGATGGACCTGGACAACCCGCGCGGCGCGTTCGTCGCGGCAGCCACCCCGGCCCCCAAGCCGGCTGCCGCTCCGGCGCCGGCCCCCGCGGGCAGCGGTTCCGGTTCCTCGGCGGTCTCCCCGGCCGCTGCCGAGGCCAAGGAAACGGTCTCGGCGAAGGCCAAGTAAAGGGCTGTACGCCCCCTGCGCTGCAATTGACGACGGCGGCTGTCCCCTGTGCGGGGCAGCCGCCGTTGGCGTCCCCCGGACGCGTGCGTCTCCACCAAGTGCATCCCGCCGCGGCGCTGCCCGCCAACGCCGGTTGCGGCCTTCTAGACTGGCACCATGACTGGCGAAAAAGACCTTGAGGCGCTGCTGGCCGCGATGCATCCGGTGCAGCGGGGCGGCGAATATGTCTATGCCGTCTGGCCGGAGGGAAGGCCGCTGGTGCCGGGCGTCGAGGCAGCGGTCCGCGAGGCCGAGGGCCTGACGGTGGTGTTGCCCCGGGCGGTGGCTGACAGGGAAGGCCTTGGCTACGACTTCGTGGGCGCCTGGATCACCCTGGAGGTCCACTCCGCGCTGGAGGCGGTAGGCCTGACGGCCGCCGTCAGCAAGGCGCTTGCCGAGGCCAGGATCAGCTGCAACGTGCTCGCCGGCTTCCACCACGACCATCTGCTGGTTCCGGTCGCTGACGCGCCACGGGCCCTGGAGGTCCTGGCCGGGCTGTCCGCAGGCAGCAGGCAGGTGCCACGGCCCGAGTTGCTGGTGCGCAGCGAGGCGCCCGAGGACCGCGCGGCCATCCTGGCCCTGACGGCCGACGCCTTCGCGGTCTCCCCGGCCACCGGCCTGAAGGCGGAGGGCGAACCTGTGGAGGTGAGAGTGCTCCGAGGCCTCTTCGAGTCCAAGGAGTACCTGCCCGAATTCAGCCTGGTGGCCGTCCTGGACGGCGAAGTGGTGGGCCACGTCATCAGTACCCGTGGCTGGGTGGGCGACCATGGGCTGCTGGGCCTGGGTCCCCTCGCCGTCACGCCCAGGCACCAGCGGCACGGTGTCGGGTCGGCGCTTATGAAGGAGACCATCCATCGGGCGAACGCGGCGGGGGAGAGCGGCATTGCCCTTATGGGCAGCCCCGAGTATTACTCGCGTTTTGGTTTTGTGCCTGCCACTTCGCTGGGGGTTCTTCCGCCTGACGAGGCGTGCGGCGACTACTTCCAGCTGCTGCCCCTGGCGCTCTGGCCCGGCGGCGTCCACGGCACCTTCCGGTATGCCGAACCCTTCGCACTCACCTGACGGGATACCATTGACCGGGCGCCCCAGTAGCCCAATTGGCAGAGGCAGCGGACTTAAAATCCGCGTGTTGTGGGTTCGAGTCCCACCTGGGGTACGCAGCAGCTTAAAGCAAGGCCAGGAACGGAAGCCGTCCGCACAGCGGGCGGCTTCTTCCATTTAATTCCACATATGCAACTACTGTTATAAGGATGTGACCTCAGTCACTTATCTTCGGCTCCGATTTGCATTAGCTTGAAGCTAAATCAGGAACACCTGATTTTTCGTGTCAAAGGCCGTTCGCACCTTTAGATCGAGGAGCTCGTAAATGACTTTATTCCCCCAGGCGGGAACCCGTGTTGCCAAGCTGACAGCGCTTGGCATCGGCGTCGCCTTTATGGCAACGGCTTGCGGCGGTTCGTCCACACCCACGGCAACCGAATCCTCTGCCACCGCAGAAGCGGCAGGAATTGCCTGCCCCGCAACCGAGGGCAGTGGAGGCGCTGCCGCCAGCCAGCCTGCGGAGACCCCCTCGGTGCCGCCGTCAACCGGCTCTACTGAAACCCCGCTGCGGATTGGTTCGCTCCTTCCCACCACCGGTTCGCTGGCGTTCCTCGGCCCGCCCGAAATCGCCGGCGTCAACCTTGGCATCGACGAAGTCAACAAGGCAGGCGGCGTCCTGGGCAAGCCGGTCGAAGTGATCCACCGCGACTCCGGTGACACCAAGACGGACATCGCCACCCAGTCCACGTCCGCGTTGCTGGGCCAGGGCGTCAGCGCCATCATCGGTGCGGCGTCCTCAGGTGTATCCAAGACGGTCATCAACCAGATCACCGGCGCCGGCGTCATCCAGTTCTCGCCCGCCAACACCTCCCCGGACTTCACCACCTGGGATGACAAGGGCCTGTACTGGCGTACCGCACCCTCAGACGTCCTGCAGGGCAAGGTGCTCGGCAACTACATGGCCACCTGCGGCGCGCAGACCGTGGGCATGATCGTCCTGAATGACGCGTACGGCACGGGTCTGGCATCCAACATCAAGTCGGCTTTCGAGGCGGCAGGCGGCCAGGTTGTGGCGGAGGAACTCTTCAACGAGGGCGACACCCAGTTCAGCAGCCAGGTGGACAAGATCATTGCGGCCAAGCCGGATGCCATTGCCCTGATCACCTTTGACCAGGCCAAGAGCATTGTCCCGCTGATGACCGGCAAGGGCGTCAAGGCCACCCAGATGTTCCTGGTGGACGGCAACACCTCCGACTACAGCAAGGACTTCCAGCCGGGCACCCTGAAGGGCGCACGGGGCACCATCCCGGGCACGTTCGCCCAGGAGGACTTCAAGAAGAAGCTGCTGGCCATCGACCCGGCCCTCAAGGACTACAGCTACGCCGGCGAGTCCTACGACGCCGTGAACCTCATCGCGCTGGCCGCAGAGGCGGCACAGAGCACCAAGGGCGTGGACATCGCGGCCAAGCTCAAGGAAGTCTCTGAGGGCGGTGAGAAGTGCACGTCCTACGCTGCCTGCGTCACGCTGATCAGGGAAGGCAAGGATGCGGACTACGACGGCCAGTCCGGCCCCGTGACCTTCTCCGAGGCCGGTGACCCGACCGAGGCTTACATCGGCATCTACGAGTACCAGGATGACAACAAGTACACCGCTGTGAAGGAAGAGTTCGGCAAGCTGTAAGCGCCGTACCTGAAACACAAGGAAGCCCCCGTCCAGCCGGACGGGGGCTTCCTTGTGTTTGCCCTGGCCTTACTCGACGGTGTCCGCCAAGGTACCCAGGTAAAGCTGGATGACCTTGGGGTCCTTCATCAGCTCACGGCCCGTGCCGGTGTACGCGTCCCGTCCCTGGTCCAGGACGTAGGCGCGGTCACAGATTTGCAGGCAGCGCCGGGCGTTCTGCTCCACCATGATCACGGAGACGCCCGCACGGTTGATCTCGTGGACGCGCAGGAAGGTCTCATCCTGCTTGACGGGGGAGAGGCCTGCGGACGGCTCGTCGAGGAGCAGCACGGCAGGATCCATCATGAGAGCCCGGCCCATGGCCACCATCTGGCGCTCGCCGCCGGAGAGCGAGCCGGCGCGCTGCGCGCGCCGCTTGCCCAGCTCCGGGAACAGGCCGGCTACGAAGTCGAACCGTTCGGCAAAATCCTTGGGCCGCTGGAACATGCCCATCTGCAGGTTTTCCTCGATGGTCAGCGTGGCGAACACGTTGTTCGTCTGGGGTACAAACCCCACACCCCGGGACACCAGCTTGTTCGCTTTCAGTCCGGTGATGTCCTGGCCGCGGACCACCACCGTCCCGGAATGGACTTTGACCAAACCGAACATTGCCTTCAGGAGGGTCGACTTACCGGCACCGTTGGGGCCGATAATACCGATCAGCTCGCCCTTGCGGGCTTCGATGCTGCAGCCATTGAGGATGTTCACTCCCGGCAGGTAGCCCGCCACGAGATCGGTAACCTTGACCACCGAGTCACCGTCGGTGACTGGATGTGCGGCCGCTGCCGCGCTGGTGCTGCTCATTGCCCGTCCTTCTCTGTGCTGCCTGTGTCCGTACTCCCATGGCGGCCGTGCGGGCTCCCGGCCTGATGCCGCCCCGTGCCCCGGCGATCCGGTTCCGCCTCTCCCGCCACAACGTCCAGCGAGATGATTCCGGCGTTCTCGGTTCCCACAATCGATTCCTCGTCCGCCACGAGCTCGGCAGCGAGCTCCTTCAGGCCCTCGGAGTCTCCCAGGTCGACGTCGTGGTGGGCGCCGAGGTAGGCGTCGATGACCGCAGGGTTCTTCATGACCTCGCCCGGCGGGCCTTCCGCCACCACCTTGCCTTCAGCCATCACCACCACCCAGTCGGCGATATGCCGGACCATGTGCATGTCGTGCTCGACGAACAGCACCGTCATGCCCTCGGCCTTAAGGTTCTTGATGTGGTCCAGGAGGGACTGGGTCAACGCGGGGTTGACGCCTGCCATGGGTTCATCCAGCATGACCAGTTTGGGCCGGACCATCAGGGACCGGGCCATCTCCAGGAGCTTGCGCTGGCCTCCCGAGAGGGACGCCGCATAGTCGTCCTTTTTGGCGTCGAGCTTGAACTTTTCCAGCAGGACGTTGGCCTCGTCGGTGATCTGTTTTTCCCGGCCGCCCCACATGCCCTTGAAGAGCGCCTTGGACAGCCGCTCGCCAGGCTGGTTTGCAGCGCCGAGGCGCATGTTTTCCATGACGGTCAGCTTGCCCATGACCTTGGTGAGCTGGAAGGTGCGCACCATACCCATCCGCGCCACCTTGTAGGGGGACACGCCTGCGAGGCTCTTGCCTTCGAACTGCCACTTGCC
Organism: Pseudarthrobacter oxydans; assembly: GCF_013314975.1. Lineage (GTDB taxonomy): Bacteria > Actinomycetota > Actinomycetes > Actinomycetales > Micrococcaceae > Arthrobacter > Arthrobacter oxydans. The sequence continues at coordinate 131,402 of NZ_JABTYH010000003.1, forward strand.
CGTGTTGGGTGTGTCAAAACCGGTCAGCAGGTTGAAGAGGGTGGTCTTCCCCGCGCCGTTGGGACCGATCAGTGCCGTGATTTTGTGCCGGGGGATCTCGAGGTACTCCACGTCGACGGCGTTGATGCCGCCGAAGCTGCGCGTCACGTTCTCCGCCACGACGATAGGGTCGCGCTTCTTGCAGCCGGGTGCTGCCTCGCCGGCTGCTATGGGCCGGGTGTCGGTCATGTAGTCCACGCCGGCCTCGCCGGAGGTTGCAGGTTCTTCGCTGTGCATGCTCATGCGAACGCCAGCTCCTTCTTGTTTCCAAAGACGCCCTGGGGCCTGAAGATCATCAGCAGCATCAGGGCGACGCCAACCAGGATGTAGCGCAGCTGCCCGGCCTGGACCGTGTTCAGCCACGTGATGGCTCCTGACTCGATCAGGCCGTACAGGATGCCCTGTGTCAGGGACAGGACAACCCAGAAGATCATGGCGCCGATGACCGGACCAAGCACGGTGCCCAGGCCGCCCAGCAGGAGGCAGGTATACAGGAAGAACGTCAGTTCCGTTCCGTAGTTGGCCGGCTGCACCGCTCCACGCGGAAGCGTGAAGATCATCCCGGCGAGCGCTCCGAGGACGCCGCCGATAATAAGGGCCTGCATCTTGTAGGCGTAGACGTTCTTGCCCAGGGACCGGACGGCGTTCTCATCCTCGCGGATACCTTTGAGGACACGCCCCCAAGGGCTGCGCATCAGCAGCCATACCAGGGTGCAGCAGAGGGCGACCAGCGCCCACCCCACCACGCGGATGAAGAAATCGCGGTTGTTCATGCCGAAGTAGGAGCCTTCGGGGAACGGGTTCATGCTGTAGAACCCGCCCTCGAAGGCTGCCAGGCCGTTTGCCGAACCCGTCACGGCTGTGAGCTGGTTGGTGGTCACGATATAGCGGACAATCTCCGCGGCGGCGATGGTCACGATAGCCAGGTAGTCCGCGCGGAGCCGCAGGGTGGGTATGCCCAGCAGCAGGGCGAACACCGCAGAGGCGAGGATGGCGATCAGCAGCCCCACAAAGAAGGGGACCCCGAAGGTGAGGGTGGAGATGGCGAAGCCGTAGGCCCCCACCGCCATGAAGCCGGCCTGCCCGAAGTTCAGCAGGCCGGAATAGCCGAAGTGCACGGCGAGGCCGAGCGCGGCCAGGGCGTAGGCCGCCGTGGTCGGGCTGAAAATTTCACTGGCAGCGCTGGAAAGAATGAATCCAAAGTCCATGGCTGTCTCCTAACCCACGCGCTCGCGCCGGCCCAGGATTCCCTGGGGCCGAAACAGAAGGACAACGATCATGATGAAGAGGGCGCCCACGTACTTCAGGTCCGCGGCGAGGCCGAACACGGTGGTCAGCTCCACGAAGATGCCCACGATGATGGAACCGATCAGGGCGCCAAAGACTGTGCCGAGGCCGCCCAGGGTGACGCCGGCGAAGATGAGCAGCAGGATGGCGGAGCCCATGTCGAACGTTACGCCGGGCCGGTAGTAGGCCCACAGGATGCCGCCGAGGGAGGCCAGCATGCCGCCCGTGATCCACACGATCCGGATGACGGAGTCGACGTCGATGCCCGAGGCCGCCGCCAGGGCGGGGTTGTCGGCTACGGCGCGCGTGGCTTTGCCCAGCCTCGTCTTGAGCAGCACGATGCCGATCAGGGCGATCACCACGGCGCTGATGCCCAGGGACCAGAGGTTGTTGGGCGAGATGGAGACAGGTCCCAGCTGGATTTCGGGGCTCTGTGCGTAGGGAAGCTGCTGGGTGGCGCCGCCGAAGTAGAACTGGATGACGTAACGGACTGCCAGTGCCAGGCCGATGCTGACGATCATCATGGGTACCAGCCCCGTGCCGCGGCGCCGCAGCGGCCGCCACAGCCCTCTGTCCTGGGCGTAGCCGAAGAGGCCGCCGCCCAGCAGGGCCAGCAGGATTGCGAGCCAGAAGGGAAGGCCCAGGGCGTTGAAGGCGAACACCAGCACCGCGCCCAGCGTCACCATCTCGCCGTGGGCGAAGTTGGTGAGCCCGGTGGTGCCGAAGATCAGGGACAGACCCACCGAGGCCAACGCAAGGAGGAGGCCGAAGCTCAGGCCGGCGACGAGCCGGTTGAGCAGGTTTTGCCCGAAGTCCTGCTGCTGCACCACGATGCCCTTGCCGAATGCGAAGATGACCGAGAGGTTCGAGGTCTGGCTGAACGTGACGTCGCGGGGGTTTTCCTGGCCCTCAGCCAGGGCAATGCCCTCAGGCAGGGTGGACTCGTCCAGCTCCACGGTGTAGGTGCCCTGTTCGGGCACCCCGATGTTCCAGGCTCCGTTCGCGGAGGACGTGGCCGTGCCGGTGAAGTCATCCTTCGTGGCCGTGATTGTCACGCCCGCCAGGGGTGCCCGGGTGTCATCACGAAGGAATCCGCTGATGTTGTTTTGGAAGGTCTGATTCGACGGGGATGGTGTCGGAGACGGCGAAGTGGCCTGGGAAGCCGGTGCTGCCACGAGGAGGATTGCCAGGATGGAAGCGCTGATGGCTCCCAGTAATCTCAGCAACCCTCGCCGTGCGCCGGCCGGCGGGCCTTGGGGTGTACTTCTCAAAATGGTAAACCTCCACTTGGGGGCGGTCTCGGCTGCGCCATTGCAGCCGCTGCGAACGGATGCAGGGGTAGGGTGGTGCCATCAGGCCGGCACCCGCCACATATGTGAGTTCCGTCACCCTGCTTGGCTTATGCTACAGCGCGGAAGTACCGGTAAATGCCGAGGTCCAGGCGCCGATGGTAGCGATCGGATAACAACTCCGTGCTCCTGTTTCCGGCGGGGAACTATTGAGGGTGCATTTACGTGAGAATTGGTAGCGTAAACCTTAAGGTTCACAACACATCCCATATGGAGGAATCCCGCAATGGCACTTGGCGGCAACCCGATCTTCAACGGAAAGAGCTTCCGTGGAGCCACCCAGGCACCGCCTGTTCCGCAGGCTCCCTACGGACACCAGCCCTACGGCCAGCAGCCGTATGGCCAGGCACCCTACGGCCAGGCCCCGTATGGCCAGCAGGGCTACGGCCAGCCGCAGAACATGACCGACGAGCAGCTGCGGCAGATGTACAACCAGCCCGCTGCAGGCCCCGCTGACACCGGCCGGATGACGTACGACGACGTCATCATCAAGACCGCCGCCTGCCTGGGCGTGCTGCTCGTCGGCGCCGGCGTCACAATGTTTGTTGGCCTGGGCCTCGCCTCCATGCTGATGATCGTCGGGGCGCTGGGCGGCTTTGTCCTGGCGCTCGTGAACACCTTCAAGAAGCAGCCGTCGCCGGCGCTGATCCTTGCCTACGCAGGCCTCGAGGGTCTCTTCCTCGGTGGCCTCACACGCGTCCTGGACACCATGTATCCGGGTGTCGGGCTCCAGGCCGTCATTGGCACGCTGTCCGTCTTCACCGTGACGCTGCTCCTGTTCAAGAGCGGCAAGGTGCGCGCCACCCCCAAGGCCATGAAGTTCTTCATGATCGCTTTGGCCGGCTACGCGCTGTTCTCCGTCGTGAACCTCGTCATGATGCTGACCGGCCTGACCTCGGAACCGTTCGGGCTGCGCAGCGGCATCATCGGCGTTGTCATCGGCATCCTTGCAATCGGCCTGGCCGCATTCTCCCTGGTCATGGACTTCACCAGCATTGAAGCGGGCGTCCAGAGCGGCGCCCCGCAGCGCTTCTCCTGGACGGCAGCGTTCGGCCTGACGGTGACGCTGGTATGGCTCTACGTGGAAATCATCCGCCTGCTGGCCATCCTGCGCGGCGAAGACTGACACCCGAGCCGGCGCCCGACGTCGGACCTTTTTAACAGCTATGGGCCCCACCTCACGGTGGGGCCCATAGCTGTTAAAACCGCAGCCCGGGCGCGCGCTACGCGATCCGGCGGGCTCCCGCCGCCGGGGACACCGTGAAGATGTCCGGTGCCTTGTACCCGGCATCTGCGAATGACTTGGCGACGGCGTCACGCACCGCCTGCTCCAGTCCCACCGGCGTCAGCGCGATGGCCGCACCACCAAAACCGCCGCCTGTCATGCGGGCGCCGATGGCGCCGCCGGCGCGCGCAGTGTCGACCGCCAGGTCCAGCTCGGGGCAGGAAATCTCGAAGTCGTCGCGCATGGACACGTGGCTGGCGTCCAGAAGGGAACCAATGGCGGCCGGTCCCGCGGTTGCCAGGAGCTCCACGGTCTGGAGCACACGGTCGTTCTCAGTCACCACGTGCCGTACGCGCCGGAACGTGACTTCATCCAGCAGGCCGCTGGCTTCCTCCAGGTCACCCACCTGAACGTCCCGAAGCGCTTTGACCCCAAGCACCTCGGCGCCCAGCTCGCAGGACGCCCGCCGGGACGCGTAGCCGCCGTCGGCATGTGAATGCGAGACCTTGGTGTCAATCACCAGCATCACCAGATCCGCCGGCCGGGTCTCGAACGGAACCAGGCGGGCGTTCTGGTCCCGGCAGTCCAGGAAGACCGCGTGGCCTTCCGCGCCGCGGAGCGAAGCGGACTGGTCCATAATGCCCGTGGGGGCGCCAACAAACTCGTTCTCCGCCCGTTGCGTGGCCAGCACCATGTCCTCGGCGTCGAGCCCGGCGCCGGTCAGCTCGTTCAGTGCCGAGATGACCGCACACTCAATGGCGTGGGATGACGAGAGTCCGGCTCCGAGGGGTACGTTTGAGTCGAGCAGGAGGTCCACGCCCGGAACCTCGATACCGCGCTGTTTCAGCGCCCACATCACGCCGAGGGGGTATTTGGTCCAGCCTTTGGCGGAGCCCGGGCGGAGGGACTCCACCGTGGTGCCCACGACGCCCTGGTCCCCATAGGTGGAGAGCAGCCGTACCGAGGCATCGGGGCGGACCCGGACGGCCACCCGGGCGGTCCGGTCAATGGCGAAAGGCAGGACGAAACCCTCGTTGTAGTCCGTGTGCTCGCCAATGAGGTTGACCCGTCCCGGCGCCTGCCAGATGCCGTCCGGAGCGCCGCCGAACTCCTTCGCGAACCGGGCGGCCAGGTCCTCGGTACCTGCCGGCGCACGGGTGGCCAGGGGGTCGGGTGCGGCGTTCACGCGGGGGCTCCTTCGGGTGTGGCCGCCAGGGCGGCAGGGCGTGCGGCGGGGGACGGAAGGGTGACTTCCCGGAGGCGCTCCGCCACGCTCTCCGGGGTTGTGTCGTTGATGAAAGCGCCCATGGCTGCCTCCGATCCTGCCAGGTACTTGAGCTTATCTGCTGCCCGCCGCGGGGACGTCAGCTGGAGGTGAAGGTATCCGGAGGGACGCAGGACCGGGTCCAGGGGAGCCTGGTGCCAGGCCGAGATATAGGGCGTGGGCGTGGGGTAGAGGGCGTCAACCCGCTGGAGAAGGTTGAGGTAGACGGACGCAAGCTCATCCTTCTCCTCGCCGTTCAGCGCTGCCAGGTCCGGGACCTGGCGGTGAGGCACCAGGTGGATTTCCAGCGGCCAGCGGGCAGCAAAGGGAACATAGGCGCTGAAGTTTTCGCCTTCCAGGACCATCCTGCTGCCGTCTTCCCGTTCGGCGCGCAACAGGGAACCGGTCAGTGTTTCCCGGCCCTCGTGGGCGTCATGGAACTTGCGGGCCGCGGCCCCCAGGACTCCCGCGCGGGGCGTGACATAGGGGTAGGCGTAAATCTGACCGTGGGGGTGGTGGAGCGTCACGCCGATGTCGGCGCCGCGGTTCTCAAATGGGAAGACCTGCTTGATTCCGGGGAGGGCGCTCAAAGCCTCCGTGCGGTGCGCCCAGGCCTCGATGACCGTGCGCGCACGCTCTTCCCCCAGTTCGCTGAAGGAGCCGGTATGGGACGGGGTGAACGCCACTACCTCGCACCGGCCGTAGGCGGGTCCCTTCGTACCCCATGATGTTTCCTCCGGAATCGGGCCCAGCGCAGGCCCCAGCGACGGGAACCGGTTCTCGAACACCACCACGTCGTAGTCCGACGCAGGAATCTCGGATGGATTGCCGGCGGTGGTGGGGCATATCGGGCACTGGTCCGCCGGGGGAAGGTGGGTGCGGGTCTGGCGGTGCGCGGCCACGGCAACCCACTCGTCAGTCAGCGCATCGTAGCGGACCTCGCCGGGCTCACCCCTCGGGGGAAGGCCCCGCTGGTCAGTGGTGAGTTCGGCGGCGCGGGATTTGGGCGCTGCAGCGTCGTCGAAATAGATCAGCTCCCGGCCATCGGAAAGTCTGGTGCTCGTGATACCTGTCATAGAGAGAGTGTGGCATATTCGATCAAAAAAGAATAGTTAACAACAAAAACTCACAGAGTGATGCTGCGTGCCAGGGGCGCCGCGGGGTACGGTATTCCTCATGACTTCACGCTCACCCCAGGAATCCGCGCCGGCACTGCAGGGCTACGCCACCGGCAGGCAGTATGAACTCCGCCGCGGCGACGCCTCGGCCGTAGTGACGGAGCTCGCCGCGGGCCTCCGTTCCTTCAGCAGGGGAGGCACCCTCCTGACGGAGACCTACGGCGACGACGAGATTGCCCCCGGAGCCGCCGGCATCACGCTGGCGCCGTGGGCCAACCGCGTGGAGGACGGAATCTGGTTCCTGAACGGCAAAAAACAGCAGCTGGATATCACCGAGGTTGCCAGGAACAACGCCAGCCACGGACTGCTCCGCAATTCCGCCTACGCGCTGGTGGACGAGTCCGAGCACTCCGTGACGCTGGAGGCAACCATCTTCCCGCAGCACGGGTATCCCTTCCTGGCCCGGCACCGGGTGCAATACGGGATCGACGGCGACCTTGGGCTGGTGGTCCGCCAGACCCTGCTGAACGACGCCAAGGAGCCCGCACCATTCGTCCTGGGCGCCCATCCCTACCTGAGGCTGGGCGATGTTCCCATCGAAGAGCTGGTCCTGACGGTAGCGGCCGAGACACGCCTGGTGGCCGATGACCGCCTTATTCCGCGCAGCTCCGCCCCGGTGCAGGGAGATTCGGACTTCAGGACAGGGCTTAACATCGCTGCGCTGGACGTGGACGTCGCGTTGACGGACCTGCGGTGCGAGGAAGGCAAGGCCCGCCACACACTGGCGGCGCCGGACGGCAGGCAGGTAAGCCTGTGGCAGGACGAAACCTGTCGCTATGTCCACGTCTTTGTCAGCACCCAGTACCCGGGCCGCAGCCGGGCCGTGGCCGTGGAGCCCATGACCGGGCCGGCCAACGCCTTCAACTCCGGTGACGGCCTGCGCTGGCTAAGCCCCGGCGGTTCCTTCACCATCGAGTGGGGCATTGACTACACCCCGGGGGCGGCCGGGTAGCGGTTTCCGAATAAGACTCCGCTGGGGAAGTATTAGGCTATGACGCCAGCAGAGGATGCCGTTACCTCCACCAGCCCTACCCCAGGTCCGCACCGGCCTGACTCCAGCCAGCCTGTCCGGGTCCTCGCAGACCGTGAACTGGACCGGGACATACCCTACGGCGTGCGTATCGCAGCCTCGTGGGCCTGGCGCGTGGGGCTGATCCTCCTGGTGGGAGGTGCGCTCGTCTGGCTGCTGAGCCGGATCAGCTTCCTCATTATTCCCGTCATGGTGGCCGCCCTCCTGGCCGGACTCCTGAGCCCGGTGGTGCGGTGGCTCAAGCGATACCGGGTGCCTGCCGGAGCTGCTGTCGCCATCACCGTCGTGGGCTTCATCAGCCTGATCGGAGGGTCGCTGGCCCTGGTGGGACGGCAACTGGTTTCGGGCTTCGGCGAACTCTGGTCTGAGGCGCTGGCAGGAGTCAAGCAGATCCAGGACTGGCTTTCCGACGGGCCGCTGCACCTGACCGCCGCCCAGATGGACCAGTACCTGCAGGAGGCAACCACTGCGCTGCAGGACAACACCAGCAGTATCGTCAGCGGGGCGCTGTCCTTCGGCAGCACGGCCGGGCACTTTGCCGCCGGGCTCATCCTGGCGCTGTTTATCCTGATTTTCTTCCTGCTGGAAGGGGACCGGATCTGGACGTTCCTGGTCCGGCTGCTTCCCAGGAAGGCCAGGGCGGCAGCGTTCGGCGCCGGGCGCAAGGGCTGGACATCCATGGTCAGCTACGCGCGCATCCAGATGTTCGTGGCCTTCGTGGACGCGGTGGGAATCGGCGCGGGCGCCGCCATTATCGGGGTGCCCCTGGCGCTGCCGCTGAGCGTGCTCGTCTTCATCGGTTCGTTCATCCCGATCGTCGGCGCCCTGGTGACGGGGGCCATCGCGGTCCTGCTGGCACTGGTGGCGAACGGCCCCATCAACGCCCTGATCATGCTGGGCATCGTGCTCCTCGTCCAGCAGTTGGAGAGCCACATCCTGCAGCCGCTGATCATGGGCAAGGCCGTCGCCCTGCATCCGGTGGCAGTGATCCTTTCGGTAGCGGCAGGATCCTACCTGGCAGGCATCCCCGGTGCCCTGTTCTCGGTGCCCATCCTCGCCGTCGCAAATTCCTCCATTCGCTACATTGCCGCCAGAACGTGGGAACATGAACAGGTGCCGGCTTTAGCCGGAGGAGCCTTGGCGGGCGCCGGGCCGGACAACACCATCCGGGACGTCCGGCCGCCGGCGGCACTCAAACGCGGCAAGGGCGCCGCCGCCGGCACCACAGCAGAACTACCTGACGCCCCGCCCACTGCGGAACCGGGCGCAGGGGCCGAATCCAGAGGAGAATAGTCCGTGAACATCCTTGAAACCCTTCCCGTCACGCTGGACGATGTCCTGGAGGCGCAGAAGCTGCTCGACGGGATTATCGCGCGTACACCGGTGGAATCGTCCCGCGCCCTCGGAAAGATGGCCGGCGGGGATGTCTACTTCAAGTGCGAAAACCTCCAGCGGGCCGGATCCTTCAAGGTGCGCGGCGCCTACGTCCGCATGGCGAAGCTTTCCCCCGAGGAGAAAAAGCGCGGCGTGGTGGCAGCCTCCGCAGGCAACCACGCCCAGGGTGTGGCCGTGGCCGCCAAGAGCCTGGGCATCAAAGCCCGCATCTACATGCCGCTGGGCGTCGCGCTGCCCAAGCTGGCAGCCACCCGCAGCCACGGTGCGGAGGTCATCCTGCACGGCCACAACGTTGACGAGGCGCTCGCCGAAGCCCAGCGGTACAGCAACGAGACCGGAACCGTCTTTGTGCACCCCTTCGACAACGTGGACGTCGTGGCAGGCCAGGGAACCCTGGGGCTGGAGATCCTTGAACAGGTACCCACGGTGGACACCATCCTCATGGGCGTGGGAGGCGGCGGGCTCCTGGCAGGGGTCGCCGTCGCCATCAAAGCCCGGGCCAAGGAGCTGGGGCGGGAGATCCGCATCATCGGGGTCCAGGCGGAGAATGCTGCTGCCTACCCGCCGTCACTGGCGGCGGACGCGCTGGTGCCGCTGAAGAAGGTGTCCACCATGGCGGACGGCATCGCCGTCGGCCGGCCCGGGCAGCTCCCGTTCAGCATCATCCGCGAACTCGTGGATGACGTTGTGACGGTCAGCGAAGACTCGCTGGCACGTGCCCTGATCTTCCTGCTGGAGCGGGCCAAGATGGTGGTGGAACCGGCCGGCGCCGTTGGCGTGGCGGCACTGATGGACGGCAAGATCGAAAACCCGGGCACCACCGTGGTGGTCCTCTCCGGCGGCAACATCGACCCCATGCTGATGCTCAAGGTCATCCAGCGGGGCCTTTCCGCGGCCGGACGCTACATGACGGTCCGCATGATGCTCGATGACCGGCCCGGTTCACTGGCCACCATTGCCAGGATCATCGCCGAGAACGATGCCAACGTCACCGGCCTGGACCATACCCGGGTGGGCGGCTCCATCAGCATGGGCGACGTGTCCATCACCGTGAACCTGGAAACCAAGGGCCACCAGCACGGCGAACAGGTCCTCAGCGCCCTGCGAGCCGAAGGCTTCCAGCCCATCGTGGTGCACTAGGACAAGCCATGGCCGGACTGACGGGAAACGGGAGCGTCGGGCAGCGCAGGACCGTGGCCGCCCGGGCCAAGGGCGGCCTGCTGGTGCTGGGCACCTTCGTTGTTCTCCTCTTTGTCATCGAGCTGTTCAACATGGTGATGCTGCGCTCGCTCAACGCGACGTTCGGGCTCCGGCCCAGGAGCGCTGACGGGCTGCTGGACATCTTCACTTTCCCGCTCCTGCACGCGAACCTGAACCATCTGCTGTCCAACAGCCTGCCGCTGATCATCTTTGGGTTTCTGGTGTTCCTTTCGGGCCTCAGGGTGTTCCTGACCGCCCTGGCCTTCAGCTGGCTGGGGTCCGGGCTTACGGTCTGGCTGATCGGCGACGGCGGCGTCACGGTGGGTGCCTCGGGCCTGGTTTTCGGGCTGTTTTCGTTCCTGCTGGTCCGCGGTTTCATCAACCGGAGCTGGCGCCAGATCCTCCTGGCGGTGGTCCTCTTCATGGGCTACGGGAGCATCCTGCTGGGTGTCCTGCCCATCGCTGCCGGCTACATTTCCTGGCAGGCTCATCTGGGCGGCGCGGCCGGGGGAGTGGTGGCCGCCCTGCTGCTGCGGCGCCGCAGCCGCGCCCCCGGCCCTGCGCTGTAGGTATCCGGACCTTAACGTAAAGCGCTGGCCGCCCCTTTCCGGGGCGGCCAGCGCTTTTGGTGTGCTGCTGCGGGCTGGAAGCAATCAGGCGGCGTACGGCTTGGCGGAGAGGATCTCCACCTTGATGTCCTTGCCGTTGGGTGCAGCGTAGCTGAGCGTGTCGCCTTCCTTATGGCCAAGAATGGCCGCACCCAGCGGCGACTTCTCGCTGAAGACGTCCAGGTCCGAGTCGCCGGCAATTTCACGGGAACCGAGCAGGAAGGTCTCTTCGTCTCCGGCGATCCTGGCCACGACGATCATGCCGGGCTCCACGATTCCGTCGTCTGCCGGAGCCTCGCCCACGTGGGCGTCGCGGAGCAGTGCCGTGAGCTGGCGGATGCGGGCCTCGATCTTGCCCTGCTCCTCCTTGGCTGCGTGGTAGCCACCGTTCTCCTTGAGGTCGCCCTCCTGCCGGGCTGCTTCAATCTTCTGGACGATCTCTGCCCGGCCAGCGCCGGAAAGGTGGTCCAGCTCTGCCTTCAGGCGGTCAAAAGCTTCCTGGGTGAGCCAGGCTGCAGCTGCGCTGTTGGTGGTAGACACGGACTTCTCCTCTGGTGGTCCTACATGCAAAAGACCCCGCCACGGTGGCCACTTGTGGAACAGTAACCAGCTCAGCGGGGTAAAGGTATTGCTCCATTGTAGTCAATCCCTTGGACTTAACCCAACAGGGAAGCGGCGCACGTCACAGGGCCCGGCCTGTTTCCAGGCCCGCGCTTCCGGTACTACGTGCCAGCCGCCCAGCAGCTGTCCACCACGCCGGATACCGGCAGTGATTCCGTGCGCACGGCCACGCGCTGGGCAACCGTGCGGCCGCCGTCGGCTGTTTCCGTGGCCTCTGCTGGGGGAATGTCCACAACCTTCCATCCCACCACCGCAAACTTGGAATCCAGTGCCTTGACCGCGCACTTGACGGCGGTTCCGGGCTCGCGGGTGACCTGGAAGTCCACCTCCGCCAGCGTGGCGTCCGTGGTGCTGTAGCCAATGTCCTTGAACGTCACGTCGGACAGGGACTGGGACGTGGAAACCCACGCCAGGAATCCGATTCCTGCGGCCAGCGCCGCCCCGCCAATGACGCGTTTGGCTTTCGGCGTAAGCGTGCGCTTTTTAGCCCCATAGCGATTGGCTAGGCTAGTGTCTGCGGGCGCGGGTTGGGCCGGCTGGTCCGGGGAAGTCACCTCACCAGTTTAGTGCCCTTTCCGGGGGCAGATTGTCAGCAGCCCCGCCAGGCGTCCGCCCGTTCAAGCCATCCGATCAGCAGCCACAGGCAGCAGAGAATAAGGAGCCGTCCTTCGATGACAGCGTCCAGCACCACCCCGGCGCCGCTACGGCTGCTCGCAGTCCATGCCCATCCGGACGACGAGTCCAGCAAGGGCGCTGCGACGATGGCCAAGTATGCGGCCGCCGGCGTCGACGTCATGGTGGCCACGTGCACCGACGGCTCCAGGGGGGACATCCAGAACCCGGCTGTGGAGGGGGAACCGCACCCCAAACGGGATATGGCCGGCGCCAGGCGCCTGGAGATGGAGCGGGCGGCGGCCATCCTTGGCGTCAGCCAGCGGTGGCTGGGGTTCGTGGACTCCGGCCTGCCCGAAGGTGATCCGCTTCCTCCCCTTCCCGCGGGATCATTCGCCACCCTGCCCCTGCAACGCGCTGCGGCGCCGCTGGTGCGGCTGGTCCGGTCCTTCAAGCCGCACGTCATCCTCAGCTATGACGAAAACGGCGGATACCCCCACCCGGACCACATCATGGCGCACCGCGTTGCCGTGGAGGCCTTCGAATCCGCCGGTGACAGTTCGCGCTATCCGGACGCCGGCGAGCCGTGGGAACCCAGCAAGCTTTACTACGACAGGGCCTTCAGCCCGGAGCGCTTCAGGGCGCTCCATTTCGCCCTGGAGGAAGCCGGGCTCCAGTCCCCGTACGCCGAGCGGCTCGCCGCCTGGCTCGAAGCGGACGCGGAGGGCCACACGCCGCCGCCCGCCACGCATCCCACCACCACGCAGGTGGACTGCGGCGACTTCTTCGAAGTGCGCGACGACGCGCTGCGGGCCCACCGCACCCAGGTGGACCCCCTGGGGTTCTTTTTTGCCGTGTCCCCGGAGATGCAGCGCCGGGCCTGGCCGTGGGAAGACTACTCCCTCATCCGCTCCCGGGTTCCTTCCGAACTCCCGGAGCGGGATCTGTTCGCAGGGCTAAGATAGAAACAGCCGGCAATTTCTATGTCGCGTAGAAGTTAGGGCGGGGCTACCGCCGTCCCTTCCGCGATCCCTGCCATCCGCTCCACAGAAGGTATAAAACCGTGCATCACCTGCTCCTCAGCTTGGCCACCACCCCGACGCCCCTGCCGACGCCCACGCTGCGGGAGGGGATATCCGAGGACCAGGTGACGCCCGGCCTGCTGGGCTTCATCATGACGGCGTTCTTCGTGGTTGCCACCGCACTGCTGATCGTGGACATGGTGCGGCGCATCCGGCGCGTGCGTTACCGGGCGCAGGTGGAGGAGGACCGCATGGCTGCCGCTGCTGCGGCGGACGTTGAGGCGGCTGAGGCTGCTGATGCGGGGGCGCCTGGCCAGCAGGCCCGCGGCGGCGCCGTCCAGGGAACGGCCGACGGCGGAACGGACACCGCGCAGGGCGACCAGCGGCACTGACGCATTGACGACGTCCGAAAGGCGCGGCCGGGCCGGTTGCGCCGGCGCCAATTGCCGCCGCGCCGGCTGAGGACAGCCGGAGAGTGCGGTCCTGTCAGCTGAGGACGGCTGTGGCGATGGCTACGAAATGCGTGGCGAAAGCCACCACGGTCAGGGCATGGAACAGCTCGTGGAACCCGAAGTGGTGGTAGCTGAAATTCGGTTTTTTGAGGGCATAGAAGATTGCACCCGTGATGTACAGGATGCCGCCCACGCAGATCAGGACCGCTGCCAAAACGCTGGCCTGGAAGAATTGCGGCAGATAAAACAGCGCGCCGCAGCCCAGGGCGATGTAGATGGGTACGTAAAGCCATCGGGGGGCGTCCGTCCACAGCAGCCGGAACAGTACCCCGAGGATGGCCCCGGACCAGATAACCCACAACAGCAGGACCGCCTGGGGCCTTTCCAGGAGGGTCCAGGCCAGTGGGGTGTAGCTGCCGGCGATCACCAGCATGATGTTGGTGTGGTCCAGCCGTTTCAGGACGATCTTGACCCCGGGTGACCAGTTGCCACGGTGGTAGACGGCGCTGACGCCAAAAAGCAGGACGCCCGTGGCGGCGTAGATGGCGGACGTGATTTTGCGGTCCGCTGTCGGGGCAAGGACCACCAGGATGATCCCTGCCGCGAGGGCAAGCGGGGCTGTGACGGTGTGGATCCAGCCTCTCCACTTCGGCTTGATCATCAGGAGTTCGGCAAGCCGGACCGCGGCGTCGTCCATGGCGTTGGTTGCGGCGCCATTTTCCGGGCCGGCACTGTCCTTCGGCTGCGGCGTCCGGGGGGCCTCCGGGGTGTCGCTGTTCATGGTCCCAGAATAACTTACGGAGCGGTAAGTTACCGAAGAGTAGGTTCTTGGTGGTCTGTGTTCCGGGCAAGTGGAGCGGGCCCCCGGCCTTGTGGACGGTAGCCTAGGATGTGCAAGTACGTACAGCGAGGAAGTCAGGTGAGCGGACGCGTGGAGTTGGCTGGGTTCCTCTATGGCTTCTATGAGCGCAGGCTGCTGAAGGACCTGGCCCGCGACCGCATTCCCCGCCACATCGGAGTGATGGTGGACGGCAACCGCCGCTGGGCCAAGCAGTTCAACGCCCCCACCAGCCAGGGCCACCAGGCCGGCGCCGACAAGATCCACGAGTTCCTGGGCTGGTGCCAGGAACTGGGGGTCAAAGTGGTCACCCTGTACATGCTCTCCACGGACAACATGAACAGATCCAGTGAGGAACTGGACCTGCTGATGGGCATCATCGCCAACACCCTGGACCGGCTGGATGAGGACGCCAATATCTCCGTCCACGCGATGGGTGCTCCGGAACTTCTTCCTGACTACCTGGCCGAGCGCCTCAACAAGCTGACGGCGCGCACCCCGGTGCGGGAGAAGATCCATGTCAACGTGGCGGTGGGGTACGGCGGCCGCCGGGAAATCGTGGACGCGGTGCGCGAGCTCCTCCATGACGCCGTGGCCAAGGGCAAGGACATCGGCAGGCTCGCGGACGAGCTCTGCGTGGATGACATTTCCCGCTTCCTCTACACCCGCGGCCAGCCGGACCCGGACCTGGTGATCCGGACCTCGGGGGAGCAGCGCCTGTCCGGTTTCCTGATGTGGCAGAGCGCCTACAGCGAGTTCTACTTCTGCGAGGCACTGTGGCCCGCGTTCCGGAAAGTGGACTTCCTGCGGGCCCTCCGTGACTACGCGGGAAGGCAGCGCCGCTTCGGCTCCTGACAACTCCGGTTCATCACAAGTTCACACCACTGCAACAGGAATCGCCGCGTAATGGTTGCGGAAATTACCTGGGGTGGATTTACGTTATATCCATCAGCTGGCAAAACCGCCGGCTGATCGGGGAGGCCAGTACATGGAGCGAAACATCGCACCGGTTGTATGGGAGGCCGGACCCGGCCTCCTGGCCGAGCCGCCTCACCAATAACAATTCCGGGCTGGTGCCCGGGGCTGGAGTCGATGTGGCTACTTCTGAACAACTGCCCGAGGCCGTTATGGACCAGGGACAGAAAGCTACCTCTCGCGCCACGCGAGCCACCTCACAAACCGGTTCAGCAGCGGATGCTGCGGCCGGTTTTGCTGTCTCCGGAAGGGAAGCCGCGATTAACACCTTCGTCATCGACACCTCCGTCCTGCTGTCAGACCCCCGCGCCCTGCTGCGCTTTGCGGAACACGAGGTCATCGTTCCGGTCGTGGTGATCACCGAACTGGAATCCAAACGGCACGACCCCGAGCTTGGCTATTTCGCCCGGAAAGCGCTGCGGCTCCTCGACGACCTCCGGGTCAAACACGGCGGACTGAACCAGCCCATTCCCATCGGGGACGACGGCGGCTCCCTCATGGTGGAGCTCAACCACATCTCCTCCGAGGTGCTGCCGCTGGGCTTCCGGAGCGGGGACAACGACAGCCGCATCCTCGCCGTCGCCAAGAACCTCGCCAACGAGGGCAGGAACGTCACCGTGGTGTCCAAGGACCTGCCCATGCGGGTCAAGGCCTCGGCCATGGGGCTCACCGCCGACGAGTACCGCAACGAACTGGTGAAGGACTCCGGCTGGACCGGTGTGGCCGAAGTCGAAGCCAACGAGCAGGAGATCTCAACCCTCTACGGCCACGAGCCGGTGTTTATCCCGGCGGCAGCGGAGATGCCGGTCAACACCGGCCTGGTCCTGCTGTCCAACCGTGGGTCCGCCCTGGGCCGGGTGGGCCCGGACAAGCAGGTCCGCCTGGTCAAAGGCGACCGCGACGTGTTCGGCCTGCATGGGCGCTCCGCCGAGCAGCGGCTGGCCATCGACATGCTGATGGATCCCGCCGTCGGCATCGTGTCCATCGGAGGCCGGGCCGGCACCGGCAAGTCGGCCCTGGCACTGTGCGCCGGCCTGGAAGCCGTCCTGGAACGGCGCGAGCACCGCAAGGTCATCGTGTTCCGGCCCCTCTACGCCGTGGGCGGCCAGGAACTCGGCTACCTGCCCGGCTCCGAGTCCGAGAAAATGAATCCCTGGGCGCAGGCGGTCTTCGACACGCTCGGTGCCCTGGTCAGCCAGGAAGTGGTGGAGGAGGTGATGGACCGCGGCATGCTCGAGGTCATGCCCCTCACCCACATTCGCGGACGATCCCTCCATGATGCCTTCGTGATCGTTGACGAGGCCCAGTCGCTCGAAAAAAACGTCCTGCTGACCGTGATGAGCAGGATCGGACAAAACTCAAAGATCGTCCTCACCCATGACGTCGCCCAGCGTGACAACCTGCGCGTCGGCCGCCACGACGGGATCGCCGCCGTCGTCGAAACCCTGAAAGGACACCCGCTCTTCGGCCACATCACCCTCACCCGCTCCGAAAGGTCTCCGATCGCAGCGCTGGTGACCGAACTCCTCGAAGGCTAGGCGGGGGTGCCCGGGTGCCCCTTTCTGTGCGTGCTGGCTCCTCCGTCGCCTTTGACGCACGCTGCCGGAAGGCGCACCCGGGCACCAAGTCCCGGCACTAGCTGATGTTCAGGAAGTTCGCTGCAGCCTCGTGGCCCCCTACCTTGAGGGTCCAATCGGGGCGTTTGAAGGAGTCCGGCGTGAGGCGGACGTGCTGGACCGTTTCCACCTTGGTGCCCCAGGCCTTTCGGGTGGTTCCGTTCAGCTCGTAGCCGAGGGAGCGGGAGACGCCCAGGGAAGCCGCGTTCCAGTCCGCGGCTTCGGACTCGGCGACTTCTGCGCGCAGCCAGTCGAACGCGTAAAGCGCGACGGCGGCGCGCATCTCCTTGCCAAGGCCGCGGCCCTGCGCGGACTGCTTGAGCCAGGACCCCGTACCGACCGTTTTGAGGGTGGCGAAGTCCTTGGCTCCGACGTCCTGGCAGCCGATGAACTCACTGTTATGCCAAATGCCCAGGAGAAGCGTCCAGGATTCCGGCGTGCACTCGGCGCGGCAGCGCCAGTACCAGCGGGCCATGTTCGGTCCAAGGTCTTCGGCCGGAAGTTCAGTCCATGGAGTGCTGAACGGATTCCTGCCCGGCTCGTGGATACCCGTGCGCGCTGCTGCAACCGCCGCCGGAATCTCATGGTCCTGGATGGGGCGCAGCTCCAGCCGGGGCGTGGCCAGCGTGAGACCGAAGAGCGGCCACACAGCGTTCAGTGAAGTCATCCGCGAAGCCTAGCCGATGGGCGCCGGTTCGGCCTGTCACGGTCAGGCGGGAACGTCCCAGCTGATGTGGCGGCGGACGTCGGTCAGGTTCATGGACTCGGCCAGGAAAAGGTCGTCCAGCATGTATTCGTCCACGGCAATAATCCGCAGCCAGTGGCCGTACTGGTCTGTTTCAGGCTCCAGTGAGCGGCTGGACACACAGACGCCGGTGCCCAGGTCCACCCTGATCCTGGAGCGGCCCGGCATGCACAGGGGAGCGGCGGGGTCCGCCGGATGGTAGGCGGCGGTCGGGGCCACCACTCCCTCGAGCGCCGGCCGGCCTTCATGCTCAACTCGGCGGACATCCTGGACCTCCACCGGGTTGCTCCCGGGAAACTCGAGGGGCACGGGGGCGTTGCCGGCAAGCTCCACCGGATCCAGCGCCGCAGAGAAGCGTCCGTTTCCGAAGCCGGGCTCCCCGTAGGCCGCCTCCGGGCGCCGCCGCACCAGGCCGAGGTCGTCATAAACGGGCGTCACCAGGTGGGGCGGCAGGAGCCAGGATTTCCGGGTGGAGCTGATGTAGAGCCCGTCCCGGGAATCGTTGATCCCCGTGGTGCTGTGGAGGACCAGTCCCTCCGGGCTTTCCAGGCGCAGGGCTCCGGGGCGCCGCAGCCAGGCGCGGACCAGGGGAGCCGCAGGGCTGGGAGCTTCCGCGAAGGGTTCATTCCAGTATTCGAAGCGCAGCGACTGCCATTTCCAGGGAGAGGACCGGCACAGGTTGCGGAACATGGCTGCTAGGTCCGCGGGGGCAGCTCCACTGTCCGGATCCGGCCGGTGCCGGAAGTCCCACGTCGCCATATCCACAGTTTACGCGCGGGCTGTGCGTTGGCGGGTGGAAATCCAGTAGCATCCGAGGGTGATCCATCGACTGGGCGAACTATGGCAGCACACTCCGCCGGCCTTCTGGCTGGTGCTTGCCGCGTGCGCCTATTTCGCGGTGATGGCCGTCCGGCTCACGGTGATCGACGTTCGGCACCATCTGCTGCCGAACAGGATCGTTTTTCCGTCCTATGCCGTGGCCGGCGTCCTGCTCCTGGCGGCGGCAGCCTTCGCCGGGGCGGGCTCCGGCCAGGGTTCTGCTGGTCCTGTCGCAGGCCTTGGGTTCCAGCCGGTGCTCCGGGTGGTGGCCGGGGCGGCCATCCTGTGGCTCTTCTACTTCATCCTCCGGCTGGTGTACCCGCCGGGTATGGGCTTCGGGGACGTTAAACTCGCCGGGGTCCTGGGGATGTACCTCGGCTACCTCGGGTGGGGTCATCTGTTTGCGGGCACGTTCCTGGCCTTCCTCCTGGGTGGCCTCTGGTCCGTCGCACTCCTGGTGGCCCGCAGGGGAACCCTTAAATCGTCCATCCCCTTCGGTCCGTTCATGCTCGCCGGAGCCGCAGCGGCGATGCTGCTTCCGGCCTGACCTTCAGCAGCCAGGATGAGGGAGTCCAGGCAGCCGACGCGGAGAAACAGTTCGATAGGCTGGCTCAATGCCTGCGCCTGACTATGTCCTGAAGCTTCGCAAGAAAATCGGCAATGATCCCCTGTGGGTCCCGGGGGTGCGGGGCGTGGTGGTGGACGCCGCGGGCCGCGTGCTGCTGGCCCAACGGACGGATAACAGGCAGTGGGCCCTGGTGAGCGGCATGCTCGAGCCGGGTGAACAGCCTGCCCGCGGGCTGGTGCGGGAAATCTTTGAGGAAACGGCGGTGGTGGCCGAACCGGAGCGCGTGGTGTCTGTGGGCGCCGTGGGTCCCTTTACTTATCCCAACGGCGATGTGTGCGAGTTCCTGGACGTTGTGTTCCTCTGCCGCTACGTCTCCGGGACTGCCCGGGTGAACGATGACGAGTCAGTGGCCGTCGGCTGGTTTGGAATCGACGAACTGCCCGAACTCATGGCCGGACACCTCACGAGCATCCACCGTGCCCTTGCGCCGGCCGAGGCCGCGCACTTCGAGCCATGACCGAACCATCGCCGCCTTATCGTGAGGAAGCACAACAGGGGCGCCCCAACCCCCAGGATTGCGGCGCCCCTGCCCAGGTGCCTGGCAGCCCTGCTGCGTTATGGCCGGCAGGACGACGGCGGTCAGGTGCGCTGGGGATCAGGCCTGCATATCAGGCCCAGGCTGGCGCCGAAGACGAACAGCTGGACGCAAATGACCCAGATGGATGTGCCCATCAGGCCGGCCATCATGGGCAGCATCAGAAGGCCGGACTCAGCCGCGGAGGAGCCTGAGGACGTTTGCAGGAAGGTGGGCACGAACGCTAGCGCGGAGAACATGCCCAGCCCAGGGGTGAAGCCAGGGCGACATCCCGGGCGAACTGGGCTTCCCGCTGCTCGGCTACTCCGATGATCCGGAGGATCAGCTGCGGCTCCTTCCTGACGACGCCGATGAGCTGGCGGGTTTCCTCCTCCGAGGCGGCCATGTGCTCGGACAGTTTCAGGGAAAGCCGGACGAGGTCCTGGAACAGCGTGGGGGAGATTTCCCCGGCGGGCGATGCGTGCCCGCCCGCGATGAATTCCTCCAGGACGTCTGCGGGAATGTCATCGTCGATGTGGCCAAGGACCGCGTCTTCCTTGGTGGGGAAGCTAAACTCCACAGCACGACGTCGGCCGCCCGCCTTCGCTGGGAAGGTGGGCGGCCGACGTCGTGCTTTAGGTGGGGCCTTTTGCCGGCGGGCCGGCGGTGGAAAGGCTTAGGCCTTGTGGGCCGGAGCCGTCATGGTGGTGACATCCAGGGCCTTGTCCAGGTCCGCTTCCGAAACCTGGCCCTCGCCGTCGCCGACGAAGCCCAGCTTCTCGGTGGCCTGGCGGACGGTCAGGCCCTCCGCCACAGCCGTTTTGGCGATCTTGGCCGCGTTCTCGTAGCCGATGTACTTGTTCAGCGGGGTCACGATGGACGGGGATGCCTCGGCCAGGAAGCGGGCACGCTCCACGTTCGCGGTGATGCCGTCGATCATCTTGTCCGCCATGACCCGGCTGGTGTTGGCGAGCAGGCGGATGGATTCCAGCAGGTTGGACGCCATGACCGGGATGCCCACGTTCAGCTCGAACGCACCGTTCGTGCCGGACCAGGCGATGGCGGTGTCGTTGCCGATGACTTGGGCTGCCACCATGATCGAGGCTTCGCAGATGACCGGGTTGACCTTGCCGGGCATGATGGACGAGCCGGGCTGCAGGTCCGGGATGGCGATCTCGCCGAGGCCCGTGTTGGGGCCCGAGCCCATCCAGCGGAGGTCGTTGTTGATCTTCATGAAGGAGATCGCGATGTTGCGCAGCTGGCTGGACGCTTCGATGAGGCCGTCGCGGTTGGCCTGCGCCTCGAAGTGGTCGCGTGCCTCGGTCAGCGGCAGGCCCGTGTCCGTGGCCAGCAGTTCGATGACGCGCTCGGGGAACCCGGCGGGCGTGTTGATGCCGGTGCCCACCGCCGTGCCGCCCAGCGGAACCTCGGCCACGCGGGGGAGGGACGCGTTGATGCGCTCGATGCCGTAGCGGACCTGGGCTGCGTAGCCGCCGAACTCCTGGCCAAGGGTGACCGGCGTGGCATCCATCAGGTGGGTGCGGCCGGACTTGACCACGTTCTTGAATTCAACGGCCTTGCGCTCCAGCGATTCGGCCAGGTAGCCGAGTGCGGGGATCAGGTCGTTGATCAGGGCGGAGGTCGCAGCAACGTGCACGGACGTGGGGAAAACGTCGTTGGAGGACTGCGAGGCGTTGACGTGGTCGTTCGGGTGGACAACCTTGTCGCTGCCGGCCGCCTTGAGGGCGCGGGTGGCCAGCTCGGCGATCACCTCGTTGGTGTTCATGTTGGAGGACGTGCCGGAGCCGGTCTGGAAGACGTCGATGGGGAAGTCGCCGTCGTACTTGCCCGTTGCCACCTGGTCCGCGGCCTCTGCAATTGCTGTGGCCAGCTCGCCGTCGAGCACACCCAGTTCAGCGTTGGCCTGGGCGGCAGCCTTCTTGACCCGGGCCAGCGCCTCAATGTGCGCAGGCTCCAGGGTCTTGCCGGAAATCGGGAAGTTCTCCACTGCCCGCTGCGTCTGCGCGCGGTACAGTGCGTTCACGGGGACGCGGACTTCGCCCATCGTGTCATGTTCAATGCGGAACTCTTCAGTGGAAGTCATGGGGCTAGCTTAGGACGCCCGGGCGCCGCACCGAAAACCGTGAACTGCTTGCTACACGCCGCCGCCGAAGCCGTTCCGGAAGGCCCCTTAGAGCTCGCCGATTCCGGAAACAAGGTTCGCACGGCCCTCAGCCAGGCTGTACGAAAGGCCGATCACGGCAGCCTTGCCTGACCCGATTGCGTCGGAAATCACACGGGAGCTGTCCACGAGCCGTTCCGAGGTCTGCTTGACGTGCTCCACCACCATGTCGTTGACGTCGGTCTGCTCGTTGCGCAGCGACGTCAGGACGGACGGCGTGATCCGTTCCACGAGGTCCCGGATGAAGCCTGCCGGCATCTGGCCGGTCTCCACGGCCGACTTCGTGGCGCTCACGGCACCGCAGCTGTCGTGCCCGAGGATCACGATCAGCGGCACCCCCAGCACGCCGATGCTGTATTCGAGGGACCCCAGGACGGCGTCGTCGATCACCTGGCCTGCGGTCCTGACGACGAAGACATCGCCCAGGCCGACGTCGAAAATGATTTCAGCGGCGAGCCGGGAATCGGAGCAGCCGAAGATCACGGCGAACGGGTGCTGGTTCTCCACCAGCGAGGAGCGGCGGGACGCATCCTGGTTGGGGTGGGAGGTCTCACCGTTGACAAAACGTTCATTGCCTTCGCGCAGCCGGCGCCAGGCGAGTGCGGGAGTCAGGTAGGTAGTCACGCGCCTACCTTACGGCGCTGCGGCGGGGGAGGGTGAAACTGTGACAGCCGGGTTGCTTTCCAGGGATTTGACGACGGCGTCCGCGAGGGCGGCGAATTCGTCCAGCTGGGCCTCCCCGGACAGAACAACGGTAGTCCCGCGGTAGTCCAGCACCAGGGATTTCTCACCCTTGCCGGTGTCCCGAAGTTCCCATTCCTGCCCGCCGGCGTTCCGGGAGCCGGTGACGGGTGCGTTGCGCGTCTGCTGCAGCAGCCAGGTGGGGTTCGCGTTCCTGGTCTGGACCAGCCCGATGAAGGACTCCTTGGGCGTCAGGTATCCCGCTTCCCAGGTGGGGACGCCGTTGCCGGTGCCGGCTTCCCACCGGGCGTAGTTGGGGCGGAAGCTGTCGCCGGTGTCGGGCGCGACGGGTGTGAATCCTGCCACATCCGTGGCATTCCGCGAGACGGCTGCCACGTCGATGTTCGGCCGGTAGCCATCGCTCCTGGGCAGTGGATTCATGAGGATGATGGGCAGGAACGCGGCAATGCTCACCACCAGGGCGATGATCATTCCGATGACCGAGGCGTTGGCACGCTTGGCGGCAGCAGCCGGAATGACAGGCTTTACCGGCCCATTCCCTGCCGCAGCGCCGGACCCGCCGTTGCCCTCGGATCCGGCCGGCTCTGGGCTGGGACTGGTCTTTTCCTGCATGTCATTCACCCCTCTATAGTCGCCCATGCCGGCAGCCAACTTCCATTTGGGCGCTCCAGGCCCCTGGCCGCCGTCGCCGGTACATTGCGCGGGCGCGTCATCCGCCACCCCGTTGAGCGGCTCGCGACTATGATCGGTAGCAGAGGAATCACCGCGCTGCTGCACCGGCGGGGCGGGTTTTATGATCGCCACTCGAAGAAGAGGTTCACGTGTCACCAGCGTCCATGACCCAGAAGTACTCCACGATCTCCCCGTCGCTTGCCGTAGGCATTGACGAGCCGGACCGCAACCTTGCCCTCGAGCTTGTCCGCGTGACCGAAGCCGCAGCCATCGCCGGCGGCCACTGGGTGGGCTTCGGCGACAAGAACAAGGCCGACGGCGCAGCAGTCGACGCCATGCGCTCCTTCCTCCAGACCGTCCACTTCAACGGCGTTGTGGTCATCGGTGAGGGCGAGAAGGACGAGGCCCCGATGCTCTTCAACGGAGAACGCGTCGGTGACGGCACCGGCCCCGAGTGCGACGTCGCCGTCGACCCCATCGACGGAACCCGCCTGACTGCCCTGGGCATCAACAACGCCCTGGCCGTCCTCGCCGTGGCCGAGCGCGGCTCCATGTTCGATCCTTCCGCCGTGTTCTACATGGAGAAGCTGGTTACCGGTCCCGAAGCCGCGGACATGGTGGACCTCCGCCTGCCGGTCAAGCAGAACCTGCACCTCATCGCCAAGGCGAAGGGCGTCAAGGTCAACCAGCTCAACGTCATGATCCTTGACCGCGACCGCCACAAGCCGCTGGTGGAGGAAATCCGCGAAGCCGGTGCGCGCACCAAGTTCATCATGGACGGCGACGTCGCCGGTGCCATCGCCGCAGCGCGCACCGGCACGGGCGTTGACGCGCTGATGGGCATCGGCGGCACGCCCGAAGGCATCGTTGCGGCCTGTGCCATCAAGTCCCTGGGCGGTGTCATCCAGGGCCGCCTCTGGCCCACCAGCGACGAAGAGAAGCAGAAGGCCATCGACGCCGGCCACGACCTGGAGCGGGTCCTCTCCACCAACGACCTCGTCTCCAGCGACAACTGCTACTTCGCCGCCACGGGCATCACCGACGGCGACCTCCTGAAGGGCGTCCGCTACTCCAAGGACAAGGTCCTCACCCAGTCCATCGTCATGCGTTCCAAGTCCGGCACCATCCGCTTCGTTGACGGCGAGCACCGCGCCGACAAGTGGGAGGGCTACGCCCGCAAGAGCTGACGCCGGCGCGCTTGAACGCCAGGCCCCCGGGAAGTGCGCAAGGCACTTCCCGGGGGCCTGGCCTTTTAAGCCCTTGGTATAGGGTTGAAGCCATGATTCCTGCTGTTGTGCCCTGTACTGACCGCGCCCTCTGGGACGACCACGTTGACCGGTTCCAGGGACATCCGCAACAGTTGTGGGGCTGGGGCGAAACCAAGGCCATGCACGGCTGGACCGTCGACCGCGTGCTCATCAACGAGGCCGGCACCACCATCGGCTGCGCCCAGCTGCTGGTCCGCCGCCTTCCGCTTCCCTTCCGGGCCCTGGTCTACATTCCGCGGGGCCCCATGTGCGCCCCGGAGAAGGCGCAGGCAGTCCTGAACCGGCTCGCCGAGCATGCTTCAGTCCGGCACCGTGGAGTCGCCCTGAGCATCGAACCCGACTGGGACCAGGACTCGGTGTTTGCAGGTGCCGTGGCCGCCGCAGGCTTCCGTCCGTCCGCCAACACGGTGCTGATTCCGCGCACGCTCATCCTCGACCTCACCAGGTCGGACGACGAGCTCATGGCGGACATGTCCAAGTCCACGCGGGCGAACATCCGCAAGGCAATGCGCAGCGACGTGGAGTTCCGCAAGGTGAAGAACGACGCCGAGCTTGAGCAGGTGCTCTCGATCTACCACGAGACCGCTGAACGCGCCGGGTTCGGGATCCACGAGGACCAGTACTACCGGGACATTTTCCGGAACATGGGAGATGGCTCACCCATCATCGGGGCGTTCGACGGCGAGCAGCTGCTGGCGTTCGTCTGGCTCGCCAGGAGCGGCTCCACTGCCTTTGAGCTCTACGGCGGCGTGTCCGCGGAAGGCCAGAAACAGCGCGTCAACTACGGCGTGAAGTGGGCGGCCCTGCAGGCTATGCGGGAGGACGGCTGCCGCCGGTACGACTTCAACGGACTCCTCAACGACGGCATCTCCGACTTCAAGAAGCAGTTCGCCAAGCACGAAAACATGCTCATGGGAACCTGGGAGAAGCCGCTTTCGCCGCTGTACCCCGCCTACGCCCAGGCCATGCCCCTGGCGCGCCGGGGACTGCAGACGGGACGGCGCGTCCTGAAGGCCGCTGCCGGGCGTGTACGCCCCCTGCTCCAACGGCTGCGCCCCGGCAACTAGCGTCACCCACCAGCTGCGCTCAGCAAAAGGGCGACGGCGGCACCCCGCCCGGGTGCCGCCGTCGCCCTTTGCCGTTGCCGCCTGAAGCGCCGCCGACTGCTAGAGGCCGGTGGTCACGGCAAAGGCAAGCGCCTGCTCCGTGCTGCCGGCCACGGGGTGGACGTTGACCGGAGCCTCGGCGTCAGCCAGGAAGGCGCTGCCGCCCCTCGACAGCTGCAGGTCGCCCTTGGGCGAGTCCAGGTAGATATCTCCTGCCACCACGATGACCACGGCCGCCCCGGACTGCGCCAGCGGGACCGGGGCCGCGCCCGGCGCGAGCTCTATGCGCTGGAGCTGGAACTCCTCGAACGGCGGGCGGAACACTTCCTGGTCCAGGGCCGTCCGCTCAGCGGCCAGCATGGGCACCGCAACAGGCTGGAAATCAACGGTGCGGAGGAGCTCGGGCACATCCACGAACTTCGGGGTCAGGCCGCCGCGCAGGACGTTGTCCGAGGAAGCCATGACTTCCACGCCCAGGCCGTGCAGGTACGCATGGACATTTCCGGCCGGAAGATACACCGCTTCGCCCGGCGCCAGCGAGACACGGTTCAACAGCAGGGAAATCAGCACACCCGGATCCCCGGGATACTTCTCGTTGAGGCTGATCACGGTTTTCAGCTCGGCCTCATGCGGGGCCAGGGCGGCTTCGGACAGGAGTGCAGCCACCACCAGCGCCGTATCCTCGGCCACGGACCGGCCTCCGGTGATCAGGCGCTCGAAGGCGTTCCGGAGGGCCTGTCCCTCATCGCTTGCGGCGAGGTCCTCCTGCAGCTCTTCGACAAGGGCGGGGACGCCGGCTTCGCTGGAGCCACAGGCTGCCGCGACGTGCGCCAGGATCTCCCGCGTTTCCGCCACCGGGCGAAACCCGCACAGCGCCTCAAACGGGGTCAGGGCGAGGATCATCTCGGGTTTGTGGTTGTCGTCCCGGTAATTGCGGTTGGGGGCGCCCGCAGGCACCCCTTCCGCGTTCTCGCGGGCAAATCCGGCGCGCGCCTGCTCCAGGCTGGGGTGGACCTGCAGGGACAGGGGCTGGGCTGCGGCGAGGATCTTGGCCAGGAAGGGCAGCCGGGGGCCAAAACGGGCCACGGAGTCCGCGCCGAGGTAATGGTCGGGATCGCTGGAGATGAGGGCATCCAGCGCGGTCCCCGCCGGCCCGTCCCCGGGGACGCGGGCGGTGGACGGTGAATCGGGGTGCGCGCCGATCCACAGTTCGGCTTCCGGCCGGCCCGACTCGGGCCGGCCCAGGAGGGCCGCGATGGCCGTCGTCGAACCCCAGGCATAGTCGCGCAGGACGTTCTCAATCTCGTACAAAACCGGTTCCGTTTCCCTAGGTCTGCTGGATGAAGTGTGCGGCTACAGCGGCGTGCACTGGCCATTGGTTGCCACGAGCTCGGCGATGGCCTGTTCGTTGCCCTCGAGCTTGAGCTGGGTCAGCATCTCTTCCGTGATCAGCTCGCCGTCGGGCGTGGTGGTCACCGGAGTGAAGTCCGACGGCGCGGGTGACTGCTGCGCCCGGACGGCACCGGCGAGGGGGAAACTGCCAGCGGTTCGAGCGGCCGCGGCCTGGACGTGCCCCGGTGCGGCGCCCGCTTCCACCATGGCGTCGTCCTGCACGCCAGCCGCCTGGGCCGAAGACGCGGAAGCCAGCAGCTGGTCCACGCGGTCGTGGATCTGGTCGAAGTCAGGAACCGTGGAGAACGAGGCGTCGAAGTCGGGCGGGCCGATGGTCAGCCGTTTGATGTCCTGGCCCTTGGCCTTCATGGCAAGGTCCACGAAGCTGCCCAGCTGCGAGGAGGAGATGTTGGAGTCCACCACCTTGGTTCCCGCGTCGGCGATGTCCTCGAATTTTGCCAGCAGCGTGGCAGGGTCCAGCTGCTTGAGCATGGCCTGCTGCACGCACTGCTGGCGCTGGATGCGCGAGTAGTCGTCCACATACTCCCGCGACCGTCCGTACCAGAGTGCCTGGTTGCCGTCGAGGGTTTGTTCGCCGGCCGGGATCCAGCCCAGCGGCATGCCGTGGGTCTGTGTGAAGTCGTCAAAGTAACCGCTCATGGGAACCCATCCGCCGGCTTTGATCCTGATGCCGCCCATCGCGTCGATGAGCCTGGAGAAACCGTCCATGTCAACCAGGACGTAGGCCTGCACCGTGAGCCCAAGCGTCCCGGATACGGCTTCCAGGGTGGCCTGCGCGCCGGGGTCGGCCACGCCGGGGTACAGGTCGGCGTACTCGTTCGTCACCTCGGTGTTGATGGCATTGATCAGGCACTCGTCCCCGCAGTCGTAGCCGTCCGGGTAGATGGCCCGCATGGGGGAGTCCTCGCTGAACTGGGCGTTCTGCAGGTTCCGGGGCACGGAGATGATGGCAGTCTGCCCCGACTTGGCGTCCACGCTGAGGACGGAAAGGCTGTCCGGGCGCCTCCCGGTGCGGTCCTCGCCGGCGTCCCCGCCCATCATCAGGAAGTTGTAGCGGCCTTCAACGGGATCGATCGTAGGGCCGGAGGAGAAGATGCTCCCGATCGCATTACGCCCCACATTGAGCAGGTAGGCAGCATAGCCAAGGGACCCGCTGCCCAGGACCATGGCCAGCACCAGTGCTATCCCCACTGCGGGCCGAGCCCGGGGTGCCAGCAGTGTGGGGCGGATGAGCCGGAGGGTGTTGAGGAAGAGCAGTGCCCAGGCAGCGGCCAGGGCTGCCAGCAGGATGACGATCACCAGGGAAGTGACGGGATGGGTGATGATGTTGATCAGCAGGGTCCGGTTGAAGAGCAGCAGGAGCACGGCGGCGGCCAGGGCAGCCCAGACGCCGAGAGTTACGCGCAGCGCGGCGCGGCCGAGTTTGCGGCTGCCCGCCACCACCTGGGCGCTGCCCGGAACCAGGAGGGTCAACAGGATGAGGACAAAGGCCCGTTTCGTGCGCACCTGAGAGGATGCGCTGGCTGGGTAGCGCACCGGGTCGGTCATGGAGGAGCCTGGGGCGGCCTGCCGCAGTTTGCTGCTGGACATACGCGCCGCCTAGCGGCCGCTCCGCAGGGCGCCGTTGCCGTCCGCAAAGACCTCGCTGACTTTCTGCCGCAGGCTGGCACCCTTGCGGGCGGCAACCGCGTTGAGGTCTGCTGCGAAATCAAGGAGGTCCGCGCGAAGCGAAGCTGCGAGCTCGTCCGTGCCCGCAGCGAGCATCCGCACGGCCAGGAGCCCGGCGTTGCGGGCTCCTGCGATGGACACGGTGGCCACCGGAACACCGGCGGGCATCTGGACGATTGACAACAGGGAATCCATTCCGTCCAGGGTTTTGAGGGGGACGGGAACGCCGATGACCGGGAGCGGGGTGACGCTGGCCAGCATGCCCGGCAGGTGGGCCGCGCCGCCGGCCCCGGCGATGATGACCCTCAGACCGCGCTCGTGGGCTGTCTGCCCGTAGCGAATCATTTCGGTGGGCATCCGGTGGGCTGACACGACGTCGGCCTCGAAGGGGATGCCGAACTCCGCCAGCGCGTCAGCCGCAGCTTCCATAACGGGCCAGTCAGAGTCGGATCCCATGACCAGGCCCACCAGCGGGGCGGCCTCCGAAGCGGTGGCGGGGGTGGTTGGGGCGCTCATGACTTCTCCTCGAAAGTGCTTGGCGGTTCTTCTGCCGGGGCCCGGCCGTCGCGGATGATGCTGGCAACCATCGTGGCACGTCGGCGGACGGAATCAACGTCTGCAGTGGATGAACCCACCAGGTTCACATGGCCGATCTTGCGGCCCGGCCGGACGGACTTGCCGTAGCAGTGCACCTTTGCGGCAGGTTCGCTGGCAAGCGCCATCGGGAAGGCGGAGAACAGGTCCTGGTTGTCGCCGCCCAGGAAGTTCTTCATCACCACCACGGGGCCGAGGACATCGGTGGCGCCCAAGGGAAGGTTCAGAACCGCCCGCAAGTGCTGCTCGAACTGGCTTGTCACCGATCCGTCCTGCGTCCAGTGCCCTGTGTTGTGGGGGCGCATGGCGAGTTCGTTGATCAGGAAGCCGGCACCGACGCCGGGGGTCTCAAAGAGCTCAACGGCCAGCACTCCCGTGACGCCAAGTTCGGCGGCAATGCGCAGGGCGGCGTCCTCTGCGGCAGCAGCGACCTCCACCGGGATGTCCAGGGCGGGGGCTATAACTTCATCACACACACCATCCACCTGGATGGTGTGGACCACCGGCCAGGCGCGGGCTTCGCCGTCGGGTGTCCGTGCAACGAGTGCTGAAAGCTCCCGGGTGAATTCCACTTTGGCCTCGGCGAGGAGGGGGCTCATGGCGTCAAACCATTCGGATGTCCCGGCAGCTTCTTCTGCGGAGGCGACGATCCTGACACCCTTGCCGTCGTACCCGCCGCGCGGCATCTTCAGCACAACGGGCCAGCCTGTTTCCTCGCCGAAACTGACCAGGGCCGCCACGTCCGGCACGGAGGCCCAGGCCGGGTTGGGAAGCTCCAACCGGTCGATCGCGGCACGCATGACCAGTTTGTCCTGCGCGTTCACGAGTGCGTCAGGCCCGGGCTGGACGTTGACGCCGGCGTCCTGCAGCGCGCGCAGGTGGTCTGTGGGGACGTGTTCGTGGTCAAAGGTCATAACGTCCAGGCCTTGGGCAAAGTCCAACAGCGTCTGCAGGTCCTTGTAGTCGCCCACCGGCGAGGAGGACACTGCCGAGACGGCCGAGACGTCGTCCCCTTCGGCGAGGACACGGAGTTCGAAGCCGAGGGCAGTTGCGGCAGGGGCCATCATTCGGGCAAGCTGGCCGCCGCCAACTACGCCTATTACTGGAAAAGTCACATGGGCCAGCCTACCGAAGACCGTCCGGTATCCCGCGTTCCGGTCCGGCGGGCCGGGAGTATTTCGGGTGCCGGGCCACCCCTCTCCGCCGGTCGGGAAGGCTGCCTCACAGGTTTGGGGGCTAAAATGGCCTACGGCCCAATGGCCCACAGTTCACACAGCCATGGAGGGCCATGTTCACCACACTTGCAGACCGTATCCGGGGGCTCGCCTCGCTGTTTTGGCGCGAAGTGGCCAAGTTCGGAGCCGTGGGCGGTGTGGCCTTCGTGATCGACAACGGTCTCACGTACTACCTGATGCACGGCCCGATGACCGACAGCGAGGCCAAGGCGCGGTTCGTTGGCGCCTCCATAGCCACGGTCTTCTCCTGGATCGCCAACCGTCTCTGGACCTTCCGGCACCGCCGGCAGGCCAACGTTCTGCGCGAATTCCTGATGTTCGTCCTGATCAACGGGATAGGCATCGGCATCTCCACGGGCTTCACCGCCCTCGCAAAATACGGGCTGGGCATCACGGACAAGAACATGTTGTTCCTGGCCGGCGTGGCGGGCATTCTGGTGGCTACCGTGGTCCGCTTCTTTGCCTACCGGTTCCTGGTGTTCAACCAGGAACTGGACCAGGAACCGGAGTTCTCCCACGACCACGAGCTTATCGAGCGCCACCACCACCACCACCACAAGGGGCAGGGTTCCGGCGTGGAGCACGAAGCGGAGCGCGAGCCTTCGACGGACGGCCGCGCCAAGCCATAGCACTGGACGGCCCGGGGGCGGGGGCCAGGCTGGAAGGCTCCCGCTTCCCTAGCTGCCGTGAATGCGCTCCGCCGTGAGGAGCTTCCCGGTCAGCGCCACCTCCGGATGCGTCATGACCACCGATCCACCGTGCTGCCAGGCGCCCAAGGCATTGGACAGCGCGCCTTCCAGTCCGTTCCCGGCTGGAATATGAAGGCGTACGCCGTCGTCGTGGCGGGCGGCGAAACTGCTGAGCAGGTCCTGGTGCGAGTGCGCCCGGCCATCGCCCGCCACGACGGCGCACCCTGAAGGATCAGGCTCGGCGTGCGGCATGAAGACGTCTCCATGGGAGCGGACCTCGGCAGCGTAGTCCAGGTAGCCGGCGGCAAGCGCACCCGGCCACCGCATGGCCAGCGCGGGCAAGGCCACGGCGATGACGGCGTCGTATTTCCCTTCCACTGCCTCCGGATCCGCGGTGGCAAGGTAGTCCGCAGCACCCCCGTCAAGGACGGTTTGCAGGCCCACCTGCCAGGCGGCCAGTGCCCAGACCATGGACTTCCAGTGCGCGGGCAGGTCCATGCGCAGCCGCATGCCGGGCATGGCGTCCAATTCGTCCTGGAGCAGGTTGCTCGTCTTGGCAACCCAGTTGTCCAGCACCCTGCCGGAGAGCTCCACCCGCTCATCGTCAGGGCCGTACCACGTGAGACGGGGAGCCGTTGAATTGCCCGATCGGAGCGTTGACATGAGTTCAGATAGCGGGTTGCCCATGGCACCATCCTGCCACCGGCGGCGGGGCCAGTCACGGTCGACGTCGGCCCGGCCCGGCCGGTGGAGCCTGCCCGCGCAACGCCGAGTGATATTTATCACAGCTGATACTCAGCCTGCTTGCCATTTCGCGTCGTTGCAGGTATTTTCCGCGCCGTTGATGGCGATTTGGGCCGTTGCCCGGCGGGCTTCGGAGTTCGCTGCGGGCCGCGCCGTGTCCGCATAATAAATTCCCGGGCGTGGCGTACGCCGCGTTCGCCATCCGGAGTGATTATTATCCGGCGGCGGCTTGACTCGTCCTAGTTACACACGTGTAATTAGATAACTAAAGGCAACTGCGTAAATGCCGGCACACAACCGAGTGCCGCGTATCCAGGCAGTAGCTGCAAATCAGGAGGGTCGCCGATGGGGCAAGCAGAGCGTATCCAGGAAGATGCCGTCGTAGCCGGTCAGGCAACGGCAAAGTACCGTGCCCGGGGGGTGCCGAGCGATTGGTACGTGGACCCCGCCGATCCTGATGCTGCCGACCGGTACAACAGGAACGCGCGCGGCATCCTGGAGGACCAGGCCACTGCATTCCTCGCTGCCCACGAAGCGCTGCTTGACGGTGGCCCGGAGGCGGAGGACGACCTCGACCCGCCCATGGAACTGGCGGCCGGTGGCGCAAGCCAGCCGGTGTGGATTGGGCTTCCCTTCCAGCAGGACTTCGATGACGAAGGTGAACTGGGCTGGCAAACTGATGCCTTGTGCGCCCAGACGGACCCCGAGGCATTCTTCCCTGAAAAGGGCGGCTCCACGCGGGATGCGAAAAAGGTCTGCGGGGCCTGCAACGTGCGCTCGCAGTGCCTCGAATACGCGCTGGCAAACGACGAACGGTTCGGCATCTGGGGAGGCCTTTCCGAGCGTGAACGCCGGCGGCTTAGGAAGCGAGCAATCTAATTCACCAGGATGTTCATGTCACTGCCGTTGTGGTCGCCCACAACGGCAGTGCCTATCTGCCCAGGACACTTGCAGCCCTGGCGGGCCAGACCCGGCCCGCGGACTACGCAATCGGCGTTGACGCCGGATCACGGGACGACTCCAAAGTCCTCCTGCAGCGGGCCCTGGGCGAAGCCAACGTCCTCAGCCAGCAGCGCGCCAAGGGCGGCATGGGTGCGGCGGTTTCCGCCGGCCTGGCCGAACTGGCCCCTTGGCGGGGGAGCGCGGCCCCGGACAAAGCGGAGTGGGTCTGGCTGCTCCATGATGATGCTGCACCTGCGCCGCAGGCACTCGCCGAACTGCTCAGCGCTGTGGAGCGGGCGCCGTCTGTCACGGTCGCAGGGTGCAAACAATTGGACTGGCACGAGGAACGAAAGCTTATCGACGTCGGCCTGTCCACCAGCCGGTGGGCCGAACGGCTCACCCTGATCGATGCCGACGAACTCGACCAGGGGCAGTACGACGGCCGCAGTGACACCTTCGCCGTCAACTCCGCCGGCATGCTTGTCCGCCGTGACATCTGGGAGCAATTGGGCGGTTTCGATCCTGCCCTGCCCGGCAGCGGCGACGACGTTGACTTCTGCTGGCGCAACCGGCTGGCCGGGCACCGCGTCGTCGTGGTACCCGCGGCCCGCATGTTCCATGTTGCGCACCGGCCACACGCACTGGGCAACGCGGCGGCGGCCCGGAAGGCCCAGGTCCACCTGCGCCTAAAGCATTCGCCACCATGGATGGTGCCGGTCCACGGGGCCGGGGCGCTCCTGGGCAGCATTTTCAGGCTCGTGCTGAGCATCCTGGTCAAGGACCCTGCGCATGGCCTGTCACAGGTGGTTGCCACCTGCGCGGCCCTCGGACGGCCCCGCGCAGTGGCGAGGGCACGCAGCAGCGCCCGCCGGACCCGGCGCATCCGCCGGTCCGTGATCCGCAAGCTCCAAACCCCCAGGCGCGAGGTCTGGAGCCACCGGCGGTCCCTGATGGAGGCGCTCGGCTCGGACACTTCCCCGTCGGACGAGCTTGAACAGGATCCGTTGGCGCACCAACCCACCGGGGATGCCGCTGACGACTTCGCGGCCTTGGCCACGGCAAAGCGCGGATGGGTGGGCAACGGCGCCCTGGCTGCGGTCATCGTTGCGTCCGTGGCGTCGCTTCTGGCCCTGACCGGGCTCTTCCGCGCCGACGCCGTATCCGGCGGTGCGCTCATCCCTGTCGCTGCCAACCTCGCCGACATCTGGCACCATGCTTCCAGCTGGTGGATCACCCTGGGGGCAGGGCTACCCGGCAGGGGAGACCCCTTCGGCTATGTCCTGTGGATCCTCGGGGTCCTGGGCGGAGGCGACGCCAACCCGGCCATGGCGTGGCTGCTCCTGCTCGCCACGCCGCTTTCCGGGCTCACGGCATGGTTCGCCGCCGGCGGACTGACCGTCCGCCGCCGGCTCCGGCTGGCCGCCGCCCTCCTGTGGGCTGCAGCACCCGCACTCCAGGTCGCGCTCAACCAGGGCAGGGCCGGAGCTCTGATTGCCCACATCATGCTTCCGCTGGTGGTCCTGGCGCTGCTCCGCGCCACCGGCTCAGCAGTGGGCCACGGCCGCTTCACGCTGCCTTCCCCTTCCGAGGCCCGTCCTGGCGAGAGGCCCCCCGTCAGGCCCGGTATCAACGGCACGCCATCCTGGACCGCCGCCGCGGCAGCCGGCCTTGCGCTGGCAGTTGTTGTGGCGTCGGCCCCTTCACTGTTGGTTCCGGCCACCGTGGTAGTCGTGCTCTGTGGCCTCCTGCCCGGACGCCGCGGCCGGACGGCCTGGTGGGCCCTGCTGCCCGCCGCGGCCCTGTTCATTCCTTTCGGACTCTCCGTCCTCGACAGGCCCCGGGCCTTACTGGCAGACCCCGGCCTCCCGCTTGCCTTCGACGCAGCGCCGCTGTGGCAGCAGCTCCTGGGCCAGCCGCTGCGTTTTGACCCGCAGGGCGGCCTCACAGGGCTTCCGTCGTTTACCGGTGGGGCGGTACCCTGGGCCCTGGTGCTGGCACTCCTGGTCGCAGCCCCGGTGCTGGCGCTGGCCGTCGCCGGACTGGTGGTACCCGGGCACCGCGCCGCCATGGCGAGGGGTTTTTGGGTGGCCGGCATCCTTGCCCTTGCCGGCGGCTGGCTGGCCGGCCACGTGGCCACCGGCATCAACGCCCAGAACCTCGTGACCCCGTTTACCGGCCCGGCCGTGTCCGCTGCGGCCTTCGCCCTCCTGGCGGCAGGCATCCTGGGAGCGGAGCATCTCCTGTCCATGGCGCACAGGGGAGCGGCCAGCGGCAGCGCCAAGCGCCGGGCAGCCCTCCGGTCCGCCACCGCCGTCGGCATGGTCATCCTGCTTGCGGGACCCCTGGCCGGAATGGCTGCATGGTCAGCCCAGAACCTGTTGCGCCCCGCCACGGCCGCCGCCGCCCCCACGGGGACCGCCTCTCCGGGCGCCGATGCCGCAGGCAGGCAAACACCCGACGCCGCCGGCCAGCTCGGAACCCCCCGTCTGGTGGAACCCACCAACCCCCGCACCCTGCCTGCCACGGCCATTGACCGCGGAACAGGGCCGGAACAAACACGCACCCTGCTGATCAGTACGCGGGACAACGGGACATTCGACGCCTCACTGATGCGCGGCGCCGGAACCACCCTGGACAGCCTCTCCACGATTGCCGCCGCTCGGAACATCATCGGAAGCCCGGGTGCCGAGACCATTCGCGACGACGACGATGTCACCGCGGCCGTGCGTCGCGTCGTGGCAACGGTCGTCGCCGGCCAGGGCGTCGACCCCCGGAACGACCTCGAACAGCTGGGCGTCGGGTTTGTTGTCCTCCGCTCCGCTGACACAGCTGCCCAGCTGACGGCCAGCCGGATGGACGCGGTACCTGGCCTTGTTGCCGTGGGACAAACCGATGTGGGGTGGCTCTGGCGGATCACCCCCCTGAACCAGCCGGCCCTGCAGGCCGCAGACATTGCACACCGGGTACGCATTGTCGATGGCAGCGGTGCTGCCATCGGGCTGGTTCCCTCCGGCTACAGCGACGTGGACGCCCCCGTTCCGGCCGGTCCTGAAGGTCGCCTCGTGGTGCTAGCCGAACGGGCGGACGCCGGCTGGACCGCCTGGCTTGACGGACGCAAACTGACTGCGACTACGTCCGGCTGGTCGCAGGCCTTCACGCTTCCCCCAACAGGTGGCCAGCTCACCATCCGCTACGACAACCCCTGGGCCCCGTGGACGGCCATTGCACAGATCACGGTGATCGGCCTAACGGTCCTGCTCGCCATACCAATGCCGGCCAGGAGGCCACGGACCGGTATCTCCCGGGACGAGGGCTCCCTGCGTAAGGAACACCAGAATGCATGAGCACACGACGCCGCCGGCAGCTCCGGAGGCTTCGTCCTCCACTGCCGCCGGCAGGCCGCTGGAGGACGCAAGCACAGCAGGCCCGGAAACCCTGGCGGACACCGGGCAGCGGCCTGTAGCGCGGGGACGCAAAACGGCGTTCGTGGGGATGGCGTCCGCGGCAATGATCCTCGCCGGGGCCGGGGCGGTCGTGGCAGGCGGATCACTGCTGCCGCCGCCGGAATCGAGCCGCGCGGTAGCCGCCGCAGCGGCAGCCGTCCCCGCCGGGGCGAGTGTGGGCGTCTGTCCGGGACCGGCCCGGCTGCTGGCGGGGACAGAAGCAGGCACCGACCCCCAGTTCAGTCCGGTGTCAGCCACCGCTGCCAGCGCAGTGACGGGCGCGGTGCTCGGTGCGGCAGGGATCCTGCCTGCCAGCCGCCTGTCCCAGCTGGACGGGACAACCGCCGTGGACATCTCGGAAGGGCCAGGCCAAGGCGCTTCCGCCGGGGCGCCCCAGGAACTTCCGGCAGGCGTGGTGGCGGCCCATCCCGTGAACCAGGTCAGCGTGCTGAGCGCTGACGCACTGGAGAACCAAAAAGCCTCAGCTGCCGCGGCGGTGAAGTTCACCGCCACCGATGGCGACCTCCAGGGTGCTGCGGCCTCCAACTGCCACCAGCCGTCGAATGACCAGTGGA
This sequence comes from Pseudarthrobacter oxydans, assembly GCF_013314975.1. GTDB lineage: Bacteria > Actinomycetota > Actinomycetes > Actinomycetales > Micrococcaceae > Arthrobacter > Arthrobacter oxydans. Next base: position 168,052 of record NZ_JABTYH010000003.1, read on the forward strand.
TTGCGGGGGCAAGCACTACCGTGGGCCGGGCATCAGTGCTGGTGCTGACCAACGCCTCCACCACGCCCGCCACGGTGAGCCTGGAACTTTTCGGCGCAAAGGGCCAGATCCAGGCACCCGGCAGCAGGGGCCTGCTGGTTGCGCCGGGCAGCTCGCGGGCCCTGGTCCTTGCCGGCCTGGCCCCAGGTGAGGCGCAGCTGAGTGTCCGTGTCCGGAGTGCGGGCGGCCCCGTTGCCGCCGTCATCCAGCAGAGTGTCCTGCGGGGCCTCACGCCAGGGGGAGTTGACTTCATTGCCCCGGGAGCGGCGCCGGCCGTGCGCCAGGTCATGACAGGCGTGGATATCCAGGACCCTGCAGGGCTGGCCCAGTTGACCGGAAAGCCGGGCTACGAGGACGCAAAACCGGCGCTCCAGCTGACAGTCCCAGGACCCTCGGATGCCGTGGTGGAAGTCCGCCTGTACGGGCGTGGCGGACAAGAGGCCCTGCCCTCGGGCGGGGTTATCACCGCAAAGGCAGGCGCCGTCACCGAGGTCTCCCTCGCAGGTGTCCCGGCGGGGCAGTACACGGTGGCTGCATCCTCGGACGTTTCGTTTGTCGCCGCGGCGCGGGTGACCCGCGGGCTCCAGGAAGACCAGGCCCTGGATGTTGCCTGGGCGTCGGCCGGAGTGCGGCTTGGCAGCCAGCACGTCGTTCCCGTTCCGCGGGGCGGGATCCGCAGCCTGGTGTTCGGTGCCCTGGACGCCAGGGCGACCATCACGTACTCCGCCATTACGTCCGACGGAAAAGTCAGGGCTCCGGCCACCGCCGATATTGCCGGCGGAACGACGTCCTCCATCGCAGTACCGGAAAAGGAGGGAGACGCCGACGTCGTGGGATACGTGGTGTCAGCGTCAGGGGACGCCGCCTATGGCTCCGTGCTGGTCCAGCAGGACGGAAGGAACGACATCTCCACACTCGCGTTTCTGGCGGCGGCGGCCGGGCAGGAAACAGTGCCCGTCACCCTCAGTTACTAGCTGCCCTCCAGGCGCTCACGCAACTGCCGGCCGCCGCAACCCGGATCAGTACCGGCGGCGGTAGACCGGGTCCAGGGTTTCCGGCGCCACTCCCAGCATCTCTGCCGTGTGCTCCACCACAACGTCATGGACCAGGTCCTGCAGCTCTTCGGGGCCCGGGCAGCCCTGTTCCACCACGCGACGGTACACCGTGATCATGGGTCCTTCGCCGTCCGCGGCGGGTGTGTAGGAGCCCATGGGCGCCGACGCGGAGTTGGCGGCCAGCTTTTCGAGGTCGGGCGGGATCTCGTCGACGCCGAACCGCACGCCGTCGAGCGTCTTGCCCCAGATGTCATGCAGCCGCTGCGCGGAATCAAGCACCATGTCATCAAACCGGTCCGAGCGTGTCCGGTACCCGGGGTGTGTGGGGAGCATCACCTCGCCGCGGAGCCCGCGTCCGTGACGGTTCCGGCGGCGCATCATGAAGCTTTTGCCGGAGGAGCCGGTGCCCGGATTCCCGGGGGCATCCGGACCAGCCAACCGGACCGTGAAACCTGATTTCTGGTTCGATGACTGCATACATTGACTCTAAACCCGGGGAAACATTTATGCGATACATTCTCCGGGCGGCAGGGACGCGTCGGGTCGGGCGGGCAATGCACGGATTTGGCACGGACAGCGAGTAGTCTGTGATGTCGTGGGAGCTATCCGTCAGTGTTCAAGATCTGCCTGCCGCCAGTCAGCGGTGGCTACGCTGACGTACGTCTACGCCGACTCCACCGCTGTTCTTGGCCCCCTGGCCACCTTTGCGGAGCCGCATTGCTACGACCTGTGCGAGCAGCACGCTGACTCGCTGACCGTTCCGCGTGGCTGGGAAGTCCTCCGGCTTGCCATGCCGTCAACGCCACAGCAGCCGGGCCCCGACGACCTCCTGGCCCTTGCCAACGCGGTGCGGGATGCCGCGGCACTGCCGGCCCAGGGACAGCAGCCGCCGGCACAGCGCGCGCCCCATTCCGCGCTGGAAGCACCGGCCGGCGCAGAAGGCACCCGCAGGGGACACCTGCGCGTCCTGCGTGAACCCTCCTGACATCCTCTGGCGGTAGGCTGGTAGCTGCACACCAGTCCGCTACCGGCGCGAGCGCGCCCGCCAGGGAGCACCAAGAATGCCACATATCAGTCCTGACCTGCTGTCCGTCCTCCGCTGTCCCGTGACGGGGTCGGCCCTGGTGCAGGAAGGCGAGGAACTGGTGGCGGCCGTCGCCGGGGACTCCGGAGTGAAGCCCCGCTACGCCATCGAGGACGGCATTCCGCTCCTCCTGCCACCCGAGCTGCTGGCCGCGGCCACCGCGGCAGGATCGGACCAGCACGATTCAGCGCCCGGAACGGGCCAGGCCACGTAGCAGCGACCGGGCCGGAACGCAGGCACCACGGCCGCCGTCGAACCTTACACAGCAACACCGGAACCAACCGCACTCCGGACAGGACGAAGGATTACCCATGACGTTTGATTACAAGGTTGCCGATATCACCCTGGCGGAAGCCGGTCGGCACCAGATCCGCCTTGCCGAGCATGAGATGCCGGGCCTGATGTCGCTCCGCGCCGAATTCGGCCCCACCCAGCCGCTCAAGGGCGCCCGGATCGCCGGATCCCTGCACATGACCGTGCAGACCGCCGTGCTGATCGAGACGCTCACGGCTCTCGGCGCCGAGGTCCGCTGGGCCTCCTGCAACATCTTCTCCACCCAGGACGAGGCCGCCGCGGCCGTGGTGGTCGGAAACGGAACCGTCGAGGACCCCCAGGGTGTGCCCGTGTTCGCCTGGAAGGGCGAGACGCTGGAGGAGTACTGGTGGACCGCCGAGCAGATCCTTACCTGGCCCGGCGCGGACAGCAACCCGGACCTCGGCCCGAACATGATCCTCGACGACGGCGGCGACGCCACCATGCTGGTCCACAAGGGAGCCGAATTCGAGGCCCTTGGAGCCGTCCCGGCAGCCGCCGATGACGAGTCCGAGGAAGGCCGCGTCTTCCTCGAGGTGCTGCGCGCCTCCCTGCAGGCGGACCCGCAGAAGTGGACCCGGATCGGCTCCCGCCTGCTGGGCGTCACGGAGGAAACCACCACCGGCGTGCACCGCCTCTACCAGCTCGCGGAGCAGGGCAAGCTGCTGTTCCCGGCCATCAATGTCAACGACTCCGTCACCAAGAGCAAGTTCGACAACAAGTACGGCATCCGGCACTCCCTGCCGGATGGCATCAACCGCGCCACCGACGTCCTGATGGGCGGCAAGATCGCCGTCGTCTGCGGGTACGGCGACGTCGGCAAGGGCGCGGCGGAGGCTTTCCGCGGCCAGGGCTCCCGCGTCATCGTCACCGAAATCGATCCCATTTGCGCACTCCAGGCAGCCATGGACGGGTACCAGGTCGCAAAGCTCGAATCCGTCCTCAGCGAGGGCCACATCTTCATCACCACCACCGGCAACAAGGACGTTATCCTGGCCGAGCACATGGCCGGGATGCGGGACAAGGCCATCGTGGGCAACATCGGCCACTTCGACAACGAGATCGACATGGCGGGGCTGGCACGTATCCCGGGCATCCGGAAGGTGGAAATCAAGCCGCAGGTGCACGAATGGGTACTTGACGAGGGAACGGACCGGGAACGGTCCATCATCGTCCTCTCCGAGGGGCGCCTGCTGAACCTCGGCAACGCCACCGGCCACCCGTCGTTCGTGATGAGCAACTCTTTCGCCAACCAGACGATCGCGCAGATTGAGCTCTTCACCAAGAGCAGCCAGCCGGAAGGGGAGCGGGAGTACGGGAACCAGGTCTACGTGCTGCCGAAGATCCTTGACGAGAAGGTTGCCCGGCTGCACCTTGACGCCCTCGGCGTGGAACTGACCGAGCTGTCGAAGGAGCAGGCCGCCTACCTGGATCTCGACGTCGCAGGCCCCTACAAGCCCGAGCACTATCGTTACTAAGAAGTAAAGTGCCCGGGTGCCCAGTGCGCCCGGGCCGTTACTTTCTGCGCCTAGGATCAAAACATGGAGCCCGAAGTCCCGTCCCGCCGTCCCGGTCGAATGAAAAAGATTCTTGTGGTGGCAGCCGTCTGCCTCCTCGCTGCCGTCGGCGGCGTCTTCGCCGCTGTCGCGCCGGATATCGCCCGCGGGGCTATCGAGTCCGAGTCCAGCTCCTCCGTGAGGACGTCCCCGGGAACCGCGATGCCCGTCGTTGCCCCGGTCACGTCCGAGGCCGCACCCGCCAACGGCGCAAAGCAGGTCAATCCCGCAGCCCCGGTTTCCCTCAAGGTCACTAACGGAACCATCGAACGCGTCACCCTGACCAGCACCACAGGTGAGGCGGTCGAGGGGAGCATCGACCCTGCCGGTACCGGCTGGACGGCCGCAGGGCCCCTGAAATTCAACACCGACTACAGCTACACGTACGTGGTCAAGGACGGCGCGGGTCGGGAGACCAGCACCACCCAGGCCTTCAGCACAGTCTCCAGCTCCCATGAGGCGGACGCCGCCATCTATCCCCTGGACGGCATGAAAGTGGGGGTCGGCCAGCCGCTGCAGGTCATCTTCAGCGAGCCCGTGGTTAACCGTGAGGCCGTGGAGAAAGCCATCAGCATTACCAGCAGTGCCGGCCAGGCAGGTGCCTTCCACTGGCACAGCGACACCATGGTCCGGTACCGCCCGGAGAACTTCTGGGCCGCCAACTCCACTATTGCCATGGACATGAAACTTTTCGGCGTGGACCTCGGCAACGGGCAGATCGCCAACTTCAACAAGAAGGTGAACATCTCCATCGGCGACAAGAAGGTGGCGGTGGCCGACTCCGCCGCCCACACGTTCACGCTGAGCGTCAATGACCAGGTGGTCAAGACCCTGCCCGTCAGCATGGGGGACAAGCGCTTCCCGTCAGCGCGCGGTTACGGGGTGCTGATGGAGAAGAAGCGCTACGACCACTTCCGGGCCTCGAGCATTGGGCTCAAGCCCGACGATCCTGCCTACTACGGGGACGTGGACGTGGAGTACACCATCCGCCTCACCCTCAGCGGCGCCTATATCCACCAGGCCCTGGAGTCTGCCTATCCGTTCATCGGCAACGCGAACGTCTCGCATGGCTGCATTGGGTTCGCTCCCGACGGCGCCGCCTGGGTCTTCGACAACATGGGCACCGGCGACGTGGTCCAGATCGTAAACACCGAGGGGGACTACGCCGCCCACGATGACGGGTTTGGCGACTGGAACATCCCGTGGAGCGAGTACGACAACTAGCGTCAGCTGCCGAAGGGGAGCCGCTGCAGCCGTTCTCCGATTTCCGTGTTGCGCCGGCGTGCCTGGGTCAGCCGGGCCAACTCCCTGCTCCGGCGTTCAGCAACGACGGCGGCAAGGTAGTCGTCGGGGCTGGTCCCCGGAGGCGGGGGCGGGGCCACATGGGCGGACAGTTCGGTGGCGATGGAGGCAGCCATACCGGCCCGGGACAGGGGCGCCATCCTCCCGGCCTGCCGGATGAACTGGGAGGCCCTGCGCACCGTCGCATCGGGAATCCTGCCGATGTCGGCGGCCGCTGCCCACGCCCGGAGGCGAGGCGGCACAAACACCGGAACCGGCTGCTCCATCGGCACTCGGGTGCGGACGGCATAGGTTCCGGCCAGCAGGTCACCCAACCGCCGCGACCTGTCATTGAAAAGCGCAACCGTCAGCGCCACACCGCCGAACGTCAGGTAGATCTCCAGGAACCCGGTCAGCCCGCGGATGACGGCGTGCCGGAAGCGGATGGCACCACCGTCATCCCGGACCACCCGGAGGCCGGTGGCCAGTTTCCCCAGGGAGCGGCCGCGGCTCAGCGTTTCAACGGCCACCGGAATGATGACCAGGCAAAAGACGACGCTGGCCAGGGTCAGGGCACGTGCGGCAGCCTCGTCGAGGTCCTCGCCGGCTGCGGCAAGCCCGATCAGGAACGCCACGAGCAGGACGATGTTGAGGGCTGCATCCACGAGCAGCCCGAGCGCACGGGCGGCAAAGGACGCCGGCCTCAGCTCCAGGACTACGGCCTCGCCGGTGATAATCGAACTCACTGTACTTCCCCGTTCCGCCGCCCTCCCGGTGCGGTCGCTCAAAGTCTAGTGTGGTGGCGCTAGGCTGGTCGCGTGGATATGGACGCCTTTTCCGCAACCAACGCGGACAAGTGGGCACGGCTGCATGAGCTTGCCTCCAAGGGCAGGCTCAACGGGCGTGAGGCCGATGAGCTGCTGGCGCTGTACCAGTCCACGTCCGCCCACCTTTCCCTGATCAGGTCAGTCGCGCCCGAGAGCGGATTGTCCGCCTCGCTGTCCGCCACGCTGGCCCAGGCGCGGACGCGCTTTACGGGGGCCAGGTCCAACGTGCCGGCGGACCTGGCGCGCTTTTTTGTGGTGGCCCTTCCGGCCGCGCTGTACCGGTTGACCTGGCTCACGCTTGCCTGTGGTGCGGCCTTTATCCTTATTGGCGCGGCGTACGCGCTGTGGATCGGCACGTCGCCTGAGGCGCTGCGGGCAGTGGCCACCGAGGCGGCGGCCAGGCAATACGTCGAGGAAGACTTCATCAACTACTACTCGGAAAACCCGGCCGCCTCGTTTGCCGGTGCTGTCTGGACCAACAACGCCTGGATCAGCGCGCAGGCCGTAGCGCTGGGGATTACGGGTTTCTGGGTGCCGATGATCCTGTTCAGCAACGCCCAGGGGGTTGGCGTTGCGGCCGGAATTTTCGCCGCCGCCGGCAAGAGCGACGTCTTCTTCAGCTACATCCTGCCGCACGGACTGATGGAACTCACCGCCGTGTTCATCGCCTGCGCGGCCGGCCTTCGGATCTTTTGGGCCATGGTGTCACCGGGCCCGCGGACCAGGGGACGGGCTGTTGCCGAGGAAGGCAGGTCCCTGATCACCGTGGCCCTGGGCCTGGTCCTCGTGCTGTTTGCCTCCGGTCTGGTTGAAGGCTTCGTCACCCCCAGCCCGCTGCCGGTGTGGGCCAAGATCGGGATCGGAGCCGCTGTCCTGGCCGCGTACTGGTTCTATGTGCTGAGGTGGGGCAGGCCCGCCTATCTTGCGGGAGAACGCGGGGACCTGCGGCGCGAAGACGCGGGCTACACGGAAATCGCTGCCTGAATCGTTGTAATTCCGCCGGGGTGGTTCCTCGTCCAGCCCAATGCCCGGACGGTAGGCTCGACACCAGATAAGCGCGCCAGCTGAGCCCGGCCCGGCGCGGAATTTCGACGGAAGTGACGCTGCTGTGAAAGACGAAACACCGGCCCGCGCCAAGAGCGCCGAGCCGCAGCCGGAACCCCACCTGGACACGTCCGGGGACTCCGACGAGCCCGCGTTTTCCTGGCTGAACCCCGCCGGGAAGGGCTCCGGTCCAGCAGCGGGGTCTTCCGCGTCACCCGCTGCCCCTTCGCCTGCTGACAGCCCGGCCGCTGCATCATCCACCGCCGGCGGCGGCTCCACCGTGAACGGGCCCATCCAGCCGGAGAGCAGGGCGGACCGGAAAGCCGCCGAAGCCGCCGCTGAGGCGCCCGGGGAGGACAGTTCCCCGGTTTTCAAGGAACCGCTCCCTACCTCCGCGCTGCAGGTCCGCCCGCCGGAGGAAGAGGTGGAACGCCGCAATGCCCAGCGGGAGAGTGCCGCCAACGCCAAGCCTGTGGCGCCCCGGGTGATGCAGGTGCTGCTCGCCGTCTTCTTCCCGCTGGTCCTGCTCATCCTGGCTGTCAGGGCGGTGACCAGCCCGCTGTTCCTGTGGGTGGAGTACAACCGGCCCGGGTTCCCCGGCGACGGGTACGGGTTCAGCACGGACGACCGGATGACCTACGGCTCCTACGCCGTGGACTACCTGAGCAACTGGTCCGGCCCGCGCTACCTCGGGGACCTGGTGCACCGCAGTGGCGACAAGCTGTTCAAGGACGGCGAGGTGAGCCACATGGCGGACGTCAAACTGGTGATCCTGTCCACGTTCGGTGCCGGCGTCCTGCTGGTCCTGTTCAGCATTGTGGCCATCCTTTACCTCCGCAAGCGAAGCACGGGTGGAGTCCGGAGGGGCCTGTTCGCCGGCTCCATCGTCACCCTGGTCATCATCCTGGGCCTGGGCACCCTGGCAGTGCTGGGCTGGCAGCAGTTCTTTACCGAGTTCCACCGCATCTTCTTCGCCGACGGGTCCTGGACGTTCAGCCTGGACGACACCCTGATCCGGTTGTTCCCCGGCCAGTTCTGGATTGATGCCGGCATGGTCATAGCAGGCCTGGTGCTGCTGGCTTCACTCGTGACCCTGGTCCTCACCTGGCCCACCCGCCGGCGGCGTGGCCTGGCCAAGGACGTGGCAGCACCGGCGGCGGTTGAGGAGTAGGTCCCGCAGCGTTGCGGGCGCGGCCGGGGGACTGCGCCCTAGGAGTAGAGTTTGGCGATCTCACCGGCGTAGTCGCGCACGACGGCGGCCCGCTTCAGTTTGAGGGACGGCGTCAGGTGTCCTGACTCCACGGTGAACTGGACGTCAAGGAGCGAGAAGCTGCGGATGGACTCTGCCTTGGACACGAGCAGGTTGGCGTGGTCCACCGCCTCCTGGACTGCCGCAAGGATTTCCGGATCGCTGACCGCGTCACCCGCTGCAAGGGCGGGCAGGCCGCGTTCGGACCGCCAGTTGTCCACGCCCTCCGGGTCCAGCGTCACCAGGGCCGAGACAAAGGGTTTGCCGTCGCCCACCACCACGGCATGGCCTACCAGCTGGTGGGCACGGATCGTCTCCTCGAGCGGGCCCGGCGCCACGTTCTTGCCGCCTGCGGTGACCAGCAGGTCCTTCTTGCGGCCGGTGACGGTGAGGAACCCCTGTGCATCGAGTTCCCCGAGGTCACCGGTCCGGAAAAACCCGTCAACGAAGGCCTCAGCGTTCGCGGCCCGGTTGTTGTGGTACCCCTTGAAGACGCCAATCCCCTTGACCAGGATCTCGCCATCTCCCGCCACCCGGATGGTGGTGCCCGGGACCGGGATGCCCACTGAGCCCACGCGCGTCCTGGCCGGTGTGTTGGCCGTGCACGGTGCCGTGGTTTCGGTCAGTCCGTAGCCCTCCAGCACGGGGATCCCGGCGCCGCGGAAAAAGTGGGCGTCATCAAGGGACAGGGGACTGGCACCGGATACGGTGTACCCCACCTGCCCGCCCAGGGCCTGCCGAAGCCGGGGATACAGCAGCCGGTCGAAGAGTGCGTGCCGTACACGGCAGAGCAGCCCGGGCCCGTCGCCCTGGCCACGATTGCGCAGGTCTTCTTCCCGCGAGTACTCCATGGCGGTCTCTGATGCAGCCTTGAACAGCCGGGCCTTGCCCGCCAGCGCTGCCTTGTGGGCAGCGGTAGCCCGGACTTTCTCGAAGATCCGCGGCACCACCAGCAGGAACGTGGGGCGGAACGAGCCCAGGTCCTCCAGGAGCTGCGCCGCCCCCGGTGTGTGTCCCAGGGTGGCCCCGGCGGTGAGGCAGACCACCTGCACGGCGCGGGCCAGGACGTGTGCCAGCGGAAGGAACATCAGGGTGCGTGCCTGGTCCTGCAGCAGCAGCTCCGGAAGGAACGCCACGATGTTCTTTGCCACCAGGGCGAAGTTCCCGTGGGTAATCTCGCAGCCCTTGGGATTGCCTGTGGTGCCTGAGGTGTAAACGAGGGAGGCGACATCGTCCAGCCCGGCCTGGCTGCGGTGTCGTTCAAGCTCCGCGTCCGTGACTCCGGTGCCGGCAGCGGCGAGGCTGGCAAGGTCCGGCGCTTCGCCGTCGTAATCCATCCTCACCACGTTGACGAGCCGGTCCCGAAGGAGGTCGGAGCCGGCCAGGACATCGGAGACCAGGGCCACAAGGCTGCGGTCCCCGGCAAAGACGCGGCGCACCCCCGCGTCCTGGATGATCCACTCCACCTGGCGGGCGGAGGATGTTTCGTAAATGGGGACCGTCACCGCGCCGGCGAACCAGATGGCGAAATCGACCAGGGTCCACTCGTAGGATGTGGGTGACATGACCGCCACCTTGTCGCCGGGCTCGATGCCGCCGGCAATCAGGCCCTTGGCCAGGGCGCTGACGTCCTGCAGGAACTTCGCGGCCGTGACATCCACCCAGCCGTTCGGGCCCTTTCGCCGGTACAGGGCATGGGCAGGTTTGGCGGCATGCTGCTCCAGAAGCAGGTCGGTCACGTTGCTGGCGGCGTCAAGCTCAACCAGCAGTTCGGTGCTTGCTTCTCTCACAGCAGGTCTCCGTTCCGCTGCCACGCCGCGGCAGCGGCTCAGTTGGGGGTCTGATGCCATCCTGCCCTAGATCCAGGACGGCATCCACATCCGGACTTTCCAGGCGTCGTAGGGAATGGTTTCCGCGGCCCAGACAGGATAGAAGAATGCCGACAGCAGGATTGCCGCAGCGATGAACAGTGCCACCAGGTACAGCCCTGACCGGCGGCGCCAGGGCGGGTCGGAGGCCCTGCCCAGGACGAGGCCCAGGCAGTACACGAGCGCCAGAATGAGGAACGGCTCGAAGGACACCGCGTAGAAGTAGAACATGGTCCGTTCGGGGTACAGGAACCACGGCAGGTAGCCTGCGCCCACACCGGCCAGTATGGCGCCGGCACGCCAGTCCCGCCGCCCGGCCCACCAGAACAGCAGGACCACCAGGGAAATAACGGCGCCCCACCAGATCAGCGGATTTCCCACGGACAGGATGGCCGAGGTGCATTTTTCCACCGCGCAGCCGGGACTGCCCTGCGGCGGAGTCTCGTAAAAGAACGACGTCGGCCTGCCAAGTACCAGCCAGCTCCATGCGCTTGCCTCGTACGGGTGGTCCGATCCAAGGCCCTGGTGGAAGGTGTAGGCCTCCCGGTGGTAGTGCGCCAGCGAGCGGACGGCGTCCGGCAGCCAGTCCCATCCGGGGGAGGCGTTGCTTTGCGCCCACCGGCGGAAGTAAGCATTCTCGGACCGGAACCAGCCGGTCCACGATGCCGCGTACACCAGCCCGGCCACCGGCACCATGCTGATGAACGCCGGAATCCCGTCCTTGATGATGCCGCCGCTGATCCAGCCCCGGATACCGGCAACCCGCCGGGCGTTGAGGTCCCACAGGACCGTGAGGAGTCCGAACCCGGCAAGGAAGAACAAACCAGACCATTTGGTCCCGACGGCGAGCCCCAGGCAGATCCCCGCCGCCACGCGCCACCAGCGGATCCCCAGCCACGGACCGGACAGCAGCTGTCCCGTCGTCGGACGCCCTCCGTTGTCGGCGGCGGCGCGCGCCAGCCGGAGCGCCAGCCGGCGCCGGCCGCTGTCCCGGTCCAGCAGCAGGGCCCCGAAGGCGGCCAGGACCCAGAACATCAGGAAGATATCCAGCAGCGACGTCCGGGACATCACCAGGTGGTGGCCGTCCACCGCAAGGAGGAGCCCGGCCGCCCCCGCCAGGGGAAGCGACCGGAAGAGCTTCAGGGCAATCAGGGACAGGAGCAGGATGGACAGTGTGCCGGTCAGGGCTGCTGCGAAGCGCCAGCCAAAAGGGTTGTCCGGGCCGAAGATCCCCATGCCGGCGGCGATCATCCACTTGCCCACGGGCGGATGGACCACGTACTCGGGGGAGTCCAGCAGCACACCAGGGTTTCCGGCGTTGAACGCGTCATTGGCTTTGTCCGGCCAGCCGCGCTCGTAGCCGCTGACCAGGTAGGAGTATGCGTCTTTGACGTAGTACGTTTCGTCGAAGACCAGCTTGGGCGGGGCCTCAAGCCGGACGAACCTGAGGATCCCGCCGGCAAGGGCGGTCAGGACGGGGACCAGCAGGAACCACAGCCTCAGCGACGGCGGGTAGTCGCGCCATCCGCGGGCGCTGCCGAGGAGCCGTGCCAGCAGCGATTCGACCGTGAAGGCGTCGGCGGGGCGGCTGACCCAGGGCCGGCGGGGGGAACTGCCCGAACCGCCTGCTGTCCTCCCGGTTTCATCACCGGAGGCCGCGGGGGCGGCCTGTCCGGTCCCGCCCGGCCGCGTCGAGGTCTGCGTCACCAGCCCATGCTACCGTTTGCGGCCGGCGGTCCCCGGCAGCAGTAGGCTGATGGCGTGGACCCTAACCCCAGCACCCTTCCTGATTCCGGCCCGGCACCTGCGGGGCGCATCGTGCTCGCCGCCACCCCGATCGGGAACACCGGTGACGCTTCCGCGCGGCTGGTGGAACTGCTGGGAACCGCGGACATCGTGGCAGCCGAGGACACCCGCCGCCTCCACCGGCTGGTCCAGAGCCTGGGCGTCACCGTGGCCGGGCGGGTCATCAGCTACCACGAGCACAACGAGGCCACCAAGACGGCCGAGCTGCTGGCACAGGTGCAGGCAGGAAGCACCCTGGTCATGGTTACCGACGCCGGGATGCCCTCGGTTTCGGACCCGGGCTTCCGCCTGGTTGAAGGGGCGGTCGCGGCCGGCCTCACAGTGACGGCCGTCCCGGGGCCGTCAGCGGTACTCACCGCCCTGGCGTTGTCCGGCCTGCCCACGGACCGCTTCTGCTTTGAAGGGTTCCTTCCGCGGAAGGCCGGTGAGAGGGCGTCGCGGCTGGCCGAGCTTGCGGGGGAGCGCAGGACCATGGTGTTCTTCGAGGCACCGCACCGGCTGGAGGTGATGCTGCGGGCGCTGCGCGAACGGTTCGGACCGGACCGTCCCGTCGCCGTCTGCCGTGAACTGACCAAAACATATGAAGAGGTCATCCGCGGCACGCTCAGTGAACTATTGGTGTGGGCGGAAAGCACGGAGATCAGGGGCGAGATCGCCGTCGTCCTTGGCGGGGCGCCGGAAAAGGCGCCCGGGACGCCGGAGGACCATGTGGCCGCCGTGAACGAACTCGTGGCCCAGGGCATCCGGCTCAAGGAAGCGGTGGCAGCGGTGGCCGAGGACGTCCGGGTGAGCAAACGGGAACTGTACTCCGCTGTGCTGGCGGCCCGCTGACCGTCCCCGCAAACGATGCCCGATCCGCTGTGCAGCTGCACAGCAGCGCCATGATGCGGCAGTGCGCAACGGCGTAGACCAGCCGGAAGCCGCCGCAGTAGTCTGGCAGTAATTCAGCCTGTATGGGCCCGGTCACTCCGGCCGCCGCCAAGGGCTGCACCAACCCTACTGACGAGGGAGTCATCGTGACTGTCACTGCACAGCCGGCCGTTTCCGCAGACCGCGAAAGCGCCCTTCTGGCCTCTGTCCCCACTGGCCTGCTCATCAACGGTGAATGGCGGGACGCCATCTCCGGGAAGACCTTCGACGTCGAGGATCCCGCCACCGGGAAGGTGCTCTTGAGCCTTGCCGACGCCGGTGCCGAGGATGGCAAGGCCGCCCTGGACGCTGCCGCCGCGGCCCAGGATTCCTGGGCCAAGGTGCCCCCGCGCGAACGGGGCGAGATCCTCCGCCGCGCGTTCGAGCTCGTCACCGAACGCGCCGAGGACTTCGCGCTGCTGATGACCATGGAAATGGGCAAACCGCTGGCCGAAGCCCGCGGTGAGGTCACGTACGGTGCCGAGTTCCTGCGCTGGTTCTCCGAGGAAGCAGTGCGTGCGTTCGGCCGCTACTCGGTGTCCCCGGACGGCAAGTCCCGCCTGCTGGTGACCAAGAAGCCGGTGGGCCCCTGCCTGCTGATCACGCCGTGGAACTTCCCGCTGGCCATGGCAACCCGCAAGATCGCCCCGGCCGTCGCCGCAGGCTGCACCATGGTCCTGAAGTCCGCGAACCTCACCCCGCTGACCTCCCAGCTGTTCGCCGCCGTCATGATGGAGGCCGGCCTGCCCGCCGGTGTCCTGAACGTCATCCCCACCTCTACCGCTGGTGCCACCACCGGCCCGCTGATCAAGGATTCCCGGCTCCGGAAGCTCTCCTTCACCGGGTCCACCGAGGTGGGCCGCCGCCTGCTCTCCGACGCCTCCGAAACCGTCCTGCGCACCTCCATGGAACTGGGCGGCAACGCACCGTTCCTGGTCTTCGAGGACGCCGACATCGATGCCGCCGTCGCCGGTGCCATGCTCGCCAAGCTCCGCAACATGGGCGAGGCCTGCACGGCAGCGAACCGGTTCATCGTGCACGAATCCGTCGCGGCCGAGTTCGCGGAGAAGTTCGCCGCAAAGATGAAGGACATGACCACCGCCCGCGGCACCGAGCCGGAGTCCAAGGTGGGCCCGCTGATCGACGCGAAGAGCCGGGACAAGGTCCACGAACTCGTCTCCGACGCCGTGGCCTCCGGCGCCACAGCCGTCCTGGGCGGCGGGCCGGTGGAAGGCCCGGGCTACTTCTACCAGCCCACCATCCTCTCCGGCGTCACCGAAGGCACCCGCATCCTGTCCGAGGAAATCTTCGGACCGGTCGCGCCCATCATCACCTTCAGCTCAGAGGATGACGCGGTGCGCCTGGCCAACAACACCGAATACGGACTGGTGGCCTACGTCTTCACCAAGGACCTGAACCGGGGCATCCGGATGGGCGAACGCCTCGAAACCGGCATGCTCGGCCTGAACGCAGGCGTCATCTCCAACGCCGCGGCACCCTTCGGCGGCGTCAAGCAGTCCGGCCTGGGACGCGAGGGCGGCCTCGAAGGCATCGAGGAATACCTCTACACCCAGTACATCGGCATCGCAGACCCCTACGCCGGATAACGCCCGGATCAGGCAAAGCGGCCGGTCAGCCGCCGCTGTGCCGCCGAACGCCGTCGCCCGCTCCCTGCCTGGAATGACCAGGACGGGAGCGTGCGGCGGCTTTTGCCGTCCTGCGCAGGAAGTGCCCTGTGGCCAGGAAAGGTGCGGCAAGCAGCCGGCCCAGCCGTCCCATCACGGACGGTGGGATCCACGCCGCCTGAAGCCGCCTGGGCAAGCCAGCATTGGCCTGCAGGGACGATTCCACGGCCGCAATCTGCGCAGCCACGGCGCCGCCGGTTCCGCGGGCCGGACCGGGCTGTCCGCCGTCGGCCGCTGCCTCCGGGTCAGCGCCGGACGGGCGGCCATAGCTGTGGCGTTCGAAGCCTGCCGTGAGTGCGGCGACGGCCTGGTGCGCCGCCCGGTCCAGGCCATCGGGATCCCCCAGCAGCGCGCCGCGCAGCCGCGCTGAATACGCGCGGGGCGTTTCGCTGGATCCGGGGGGAAGGCCAAAGTCGGTGCCGAGGTCCAGCAGTTCACGCCAGCCCAGGGGCACCGCGTTAGCGGGGTCCTGGGGCCTCAGCCGCCTGGCCCTCATGCCTGCCCTGATGAGCCGGGGCGCGGCCATCAGGAGTGCCAGCCCCAGGACGCTGCATGCGACCAGGAGCCACGGCAGGAGCTGGACGCCCGGATCGGCACTTCCGCCGCCGCCGGGTGCGGGCAGCGCAGTGGCGCTCGGCGCGGGCGTGGGTGCGGGGGTGGCATCGGGAAGCAGGTCATCATTGTTGTCAAGCGCGTCAGGGGCGGCAGCGGTGGAGGATTCCGTGGCGTAGTCGGGAACCACGCCGCGGGACGGGGTGGGTTCGAAAGGCACCCAGCCCAGGCCCTGGAAGTAGAGCTCCGGCCAGGCGTGGGCATCGCGCGCATCCACCTCATACTCCGGCAGTGCTCCCTGGCCTGCCACCGAAACCGTGGCGCCGGTAAGCCTGCCCGGTGCGTAGCCCACCGCGATGCGGCTGGGGATACCCTCAAGCCTCGCCATCACAGCCATCGCGGACGCGTAGTGGATGCAGTATCCGCTCTTTTGCTCAAGGAAGTCGGCCAGGACCGACAGCCCGTTGCCGTCATAGCCGCCCTGCACCGGAGACTGCAGGGAATAGGTGAACTCTGCCGAACGGAGGTATTTCTGGATGGCCATGGCCTTCGCGTACGGGGTGCCTGTCCCCGCCACGGTATCGGCGGTGCTGCGGACAATGTCCGGAACGTTGCCGGGAATCCTGGTGAAATCCTCCGGGATGCCCTGGACGGCGGCCGAGGACTGTGCCAGGAGCCCTGCCGTCAGCCGGGGGGCGGTGGACGTGACCAGGTACTCCTGCCGCCGGGACGTGGTGGTGTCCGAACCTTTGATGCTGAGGGTGGCCGGGTCCCAGGTCCACCGCCCGCTGAGTCCGCGGACCGATTCCGGGGCATACGGGGCAGGGAGATAGGGGCTGGTGAAGCTGCCGGCGTCGATGGCTGTGACCAGCCGCTGCTGCTCGTCCGCCAGGACTGTGTAGCCGGGATCGATGCGCCCGCCCAGGGGCAGCCGGGAGGCGTCACGGTCGTCCGGCCCCCAGGAGTCGCCATCGAAATGGTCAACGGTGACGGAGCGCAGGTACAGCGGGGTGGAGGCGTTCGTGGCGTAGGTGATCCGGCCGCTGCCGTCAGGTGTCCGCAGGCTGTTGCCCAGCGTGATCATGGGGTTAAGGCCGGTGGAGGTGCCCCACGGGTTGAGCCGGGAACCTTGCGGAAACGTTCCCTGGTCAAAGCCGGGAATGGCCATGGGCACCACCAGTGTGGCGGCCAGGGCAACAGATCCCGTAAGCACGGCACGCTTCACCTGGCCCGGGCTGCGGGCGGAATCAGTCTGGAACCGGGCACTGGGGGCGAAATACTGGCTGCAGGCGAGGACCGCCAGGTATCCCGCCACCGTGAAGGCGAAGCCCCAGAAACCCACGCTTTGCGGCTTGATCATTGCCGGCACCACCAGGATGGCCAGCAGCCCCACCCCGGACGCAGCGGGAATGCCGAGCGGCACCGCGAGGGCGTCCACCAGGATCACCGCCAGGCCCAGCACAGCGCAAATGACCATGACGATGCCCACATTCGGCGCCACGGGAGCCGTCTCTGAAAGGACGGTTTCGCTGGCCCTCCGGATGAGGCGGTTCAGCTCAACGAGGGTTCCGGCGGTAGGGATGAACCCGGCCAGGCTGGAGCTGCGGAAGAACGTCAGTGTCAGGATGGCGCCCAGGGAGATGAATCCACCGGCCGTCACCAGGAGGGGCTGGGCGCGTACGGACCGCAGGGCAGCCAGCGTGAGGCTGACCACCACGACGGTGGTCAGGACGGGCCAGTACCAGCCCCAGCCGCGGAGCACCCCGTTCAGCGAAAGCGCGGCACCGGAGACGGCAACGGCGATGGCGCCGGCCATGGCCCAGGGGTAGGCGCCCACCCGGTGCCGTGCGGCGGCCTGCTCCGGCCTGCGTCCGGACTGCCTGCTGGCTCCCGGACTGCGCGTTGGGGCCGCGGTCACCGCGCGGCTCCGGTTCCGCGGCGGACCTCGGCCGAGGGAGCGGGCACTGCCACGTCTTGGTCGAACTGGCTCCAGGCCGATGCCACGGACACGGCGGGCGCAACGGCCACCGCCCGCCACCCTCCCTGCCGCAGCACTTCCAAAACCTCCGCTGACTCGCCGGGCTTTTCCGTCACGATGACGGCGAAGGCATTCGTGGCGTAGCCCGCGGCAGGGGCAAGGGCGAGGGCCTCCATCCGCGAGAGTGTTCCAAGGACCGCGATCACCGGACCCCTCATGCGGTGTGCGGAAAGTTTGTCCATGAGCAGGTCATCGAAGGCCTCAGGTCCCGCGTCGAGGGCAGTGCGCTCGCCGGCTGCACCGACCCGGCCCGCCCAGTGCTGGAGGGCGTTGTCACGGTGGGGGTGGTGGGACCCGGTCAGCTGGATGGCTGCCAGGCTTTCGGCGATGGACTGGAGCCCGGCTGCGCCGCTGTACTCCTCCACCTCAGGCTCGGGGGCCGACGGCGAACGCAGGAAGGCGGGTCCGCCGCCGGTGTCGAGCAGGCGCAGCGCGTAGTTCCGTTCCGCCAGGTGTGCGCTGATGGACATGACTGCCACGACCGACCATTCGAAGGTTCCGCTGGTGGCCAAGGGGTGCCCGTCCGGGCCTGCCTGCCCCGCCGGCCCGCCGGAACCTCCATTAAACGCACCGTACCGGTGGTCCATGATGACCGTGGCCTCAGGTGTGGTGACGGATTCCTCCTGGCGCACCATGAGGTCGCCGTGGCGTGCGGTGGCAGCCCAGTGCACCCGCCGCATCGGGTCGCCGTGGCGGTACTCGCGGGTCATCACGTCGTCATCGCTGGGGTTGGCTCGGATCCTGGTGGCGGTCACGCCGTCATTGCCGCGCGCGCCGGCCAGTCCGGTGAGGGGAAGGACGACGGCGGCGGGCGTCACGGTGAGGATGTCGCCGTCGTCTATTGCCTGCCTGTGCAGCGACAGGCCAAACGGATCCGTGAATTCGGCGGTCACCGGGCCGATGAGGAACTGGCCGCGCTGGGCCGAACGGAGGTGGTATTCATACCGGCTGGTGCCCCCGGTGGCTGAACGGGAGGGGAACCGGAAAGCCGGCGACTCGCCGAAACGGGCGGGCAGCCGCTCCTCCATGGTGGCGCTTCCGCTTCCGCTGCCCGTCCGTGCCACTGCGAGCCGCACGGTTGTGGGCGCCGACGTTTCCACGGGCGACGGAGTGAACTCGCGGTACACCCGGAACCGGGGCTTGACCAGCCGGATCCCGGCAAGGGAAACCAGGGGGAGGACAATCAGCAGTACTGCCAGCGTCAGCAGGTCCCTGCGGCCCATGACGTAGGCGGCGCCCACTGCAACCCCGCCGGCGGCGATCATTCCCCAACCGCGTTGGGTGAAGAGGTGCCGCGGCACCCTGTCCGACAGCGCCATGGGTTTCCCCTACTGGTTCCTGCTCAGCCCGGTGACCGGGGCCGCTGTCCTGCCGGCAGGTGCCGCATTCCTTGTGCCGGTTCCGGCGCCCTCCGAAGTGACCGGCAGGCGGGACAGGATGCCCCTCAGTACGCTGTGCGGGGTTTCCCCGGACCCGGCAGCCTTGCGGTCCAGGATGATGCGGTGCGCCAGGACAGCTTCGGCCACGTGGACGACGTCGTCCGGCAGGACGAAGTCCCGGGCGTCCAGGGCGGCGGTGGCTTTCGCCGCCCGGAGCAGCTGCAGCAGGGAGCGTGGGCTGGCGCCAAGCCGGAGCAGTGGACTTTCCCTGGTGGCCCTACCCAGCGACACGGTGTATTCCTTGACGGCCTTGGACACGTAAACCTGCTGCACCGTGGTGATCATGGCGGCCACCTCCGCCGAGGTGACCACCGCGGAGACCCTGGTCAGGGGCGAGGTGGCCTGATGCGTCTCGAGCATCTCAATCTCGGCGTCCTTGTCCGGGTACCCCATGGAGATCCGGGCCATGAACCGGTCCCGTTGCGCCTCCGGCAACGGATAGGTCCCTTCCATTTCGATGGGGTTCTGGGTGGCCACCACCATGAACGGCTCGTCGAGCCGGTACGAGGTGCCGTCAACCGTGACCTGGTGCTCTTCCATGCATTCGAGCAGCGCTGACTGTGTCTTGGCGGAGGCCCTGTTGATTTCGTCGCCAATGACAATGTTGGCAAAGACCGCCCCCGGCCGGAACTCGAACAGGCGGGAGGACTGGTTGTAGATGGACACACCCGTCACATCCGACGGCAGCAGGTCGGGGGTGAACTGGATCCGGTTGACGGTGCAGTCGATGGTGCGGGCCAGGGTCTTCGCGAGGAGTGTTTTCCCCACTCCGGGCACATCTTCGAGGAGCAGATGCCCCTGGGCCAGCAGGACGGTCAGTGCCAGCCTGGCGGCGTCGGATTTCCCATCGATGACGGTATTGACAGACGAGAGGATGCGCTGCGTTGCCGCGTGGAAACCTTCCGCGTCCATGGCGGCCGGGCGGTGCCCGTTCAGGTGGCTGACGGGATCAGCGAGCCCCGCCAGGGTGCGGTTCGCAGCGCTCACATCGTTGGCAGTGCGTCGGTGGGATTCCATCGGCAACCTTTCAGCCCGGGGTTCTACCTGGACGGGACAACAAGCCTGCCGTCGCCCGTCGGTGGGCGTTCGCATGTGTTCCTACCAGACTACTAACACAACTGCCGCAGCTGACAGAGAGTTCCGACAAAAATGGGGAAGGGTCCGCGGCTAGGCTGGATGGATGTGCACCTCGCTTCCTCCTGCCGCTTATCAGGACCCTGGCACCGATGACGCCCAGGAGCCGCGCAGTTCCCGGCCAAAGGCCTTCCCGCCCGCTCCCGAGCCCCTGCCCGTACCCGTGATGGATAACCACACACACCTGGACTTCCCGGATGGCAAGGCTCCCGTTGGGATATCGGCGGCGCTTGATGCCGCTGCCGCCGTGGGCGTCCAAGGTGCGGTGCAGGTGGGCTGCGACCTTGAGTCATCACGGTTCACCGTCCAAGCGGTTGACCTGGACCGCCGGCTGTTGGGGGCGGTGGCGTTGCACCCCAACGACGCTCCCCGCTACGCCGCCCGCGGCCAGTTGGAAGAGGCGCTGGCGGAAATTGAACAGCTGGCCGCCCACCCGCGGATCCGGGCCATCGGCGAGACCGGCCTGGACTACTACCGCACCGAAGGAGAAGGCCTGGCGCACCAGCGGCACTCCTTCCGCCGCCATATCGACATCGCCAAACGCCT
Source organism: Pseudarthrobacter oxydans (assembly GCF_013314975.1). GTDB lineage: Bacteria > Actinomycetota > Actinomycetes > Actinomycetales > Micrococcaceae > Arthrobacter > Arthrobacter oxydans. Next base: position 188,476 of record NZ_JABTYH010000003.1, read on the forward strand.
CGACCTGACGCTCCAGATCCACGACCGGGACGCGCACGACGACGTCGTCCAGGTGCTCCGGGAAGAAGGCGCCCCTGCACGCGTGGTCTTCCACTGTTTCTCCGGCGATGAGGATCTGGCAAGAACCTGCAACCAGGAGGGCTGGTGGATGTCCTTTGCCGGAACCCTGACCTTCCGCAACGCCGCCAACCTGCGTGCTGCGCTCGCTGTTGCGGATCCCAACCTGGTCCTGGTGGAAACCGATGCGCCGTTCCTTACCCCGCACCCGCACCGGGGCCGGCCAAATGCCAGCTACATGGTCCCTTACACGGTCCGGGCCATGGCCGAATTGACAGGAACTGACCTGGCCGGGCTGTGCGCCGGAATCGCCGACAATACCGTGCGGGCATACGGAAGCTGGGACTGAGGGACCGATTTCCCGGCGTTACATTATGAATACCAGGTATGCATAATTCTTGGCGGCTTTATAACGCTACGGTTACAGTGGACATTTATTAGCCGGGGTCGGGGAAGGCCAACGGGTAATTTCACTTCTTTCCGCAGCAGGATTGCCGGGCTTTGTCCCGCGTGCCGGTTGTGCGGAGTGTGGCGGCGCAACGGTGCCCGGACTGCCATCTTCAGGCGGTGCCGGGCCTTTTATTGCGCGATTTCCCCGTGCCCGGAAGGACCTAAAGTTACGGGCAAACGTGAGCAAGTTCTTCACATCGGACGGCAAGTTCAGCTTCGTCAAGGTTGGTGCCCAGCTTCTGGTGCTCTGCGCGCTCGTGGTGGGCCTCGTAGCCTTCGTGGGCAATAACAAAACCATCACGCTCAACGTCGACGGCAAGGTCTCGTCCGTGCAGACGTTCGGCGGAACCGTGGGGCAGGTGGTCAAGAGCGCCAACCTGGAGCTGAACCCTGCCGACCGCGTGTCGCCGTCGGTTGATGCCTCGGTCCAGAACGGCACCGTGATCAACGTCAACAAGGCGAAGGAAGTCAAGGTCAGCCTCGACGGTTCCGAGAAGACGGTCAATACCACCGCCCAGGACGTCGCCGGACTGGTAACTGAACTCGGCGTCGCCAGCGCTTCGTCGGTTTCCGCCCCCAAGGACGCCCAGCTTTCCGTCGCCGGTTCCTACGTCTCGATCTCCACCCCCAAGACCGTCAGCCTTGTTGCGGACGGCAAGGTGGACACCGCAACCACCACGGCGGCCACGGTGGGCAAGGTCCTTGAAGACGCCGGCCTGGTGCTGGGTGCCAACGACCGCTCCTCGCAGCCGGTCAACGCCCATGTGGTCAACAACATGGTGATCAAGGTGTCGCGCGTTGACACCGGCCAGACCGCCGTCGCCACCGAGGACGTACCGTTCGAGACCGTCACGAGCGAAAGCGGCGAGCTGCTCAAGGGTGAGAAGGAAGTTACCCAGAAGGGTGCCGCCGGAAAGCTCGAGAAGACCTACAAGCTCGTGCTGGTGGATGGCCGGGAAGCCTCGCGCACCCTGGTGTCGGAAACAGTAGCTGTCCAGCCCGTGCCTGAGAAGGTCACCGTCGGCACCAAACCGAAGCCCGTTGCCCAGGCTGCCCCCGCAGCAAGTGCTCCCGCTGCAGGCGCCAACACCGGTGCCGCTGCTCCGGCCATGATGAATGAAGCCATGTGGGACAAGATCGCCCAGTGCGAGTCCACCGGAAACTGGAGCATCAACTCCGGCAACGGCTATTACGGCGGCCTCCAGTTCGACATCCGGACCTGGATCGGCGCCGGCGGCGGGGCCTACGCTCCCAACGCCAGCCTTGCCACCAAGGCCCAGCAGATCGACATTGCCAACCGCGTGTACGCGCAGCGCGGCCTTCAGCCATGGGGCTGCGGCTGGGCTGCCACCAGCTGACCTCCACGATTGCGTGCCCGTCAGGGCGCTGCGGCCGGGCACGGACCTCCGTGCCCGGCCGCAGCCTTTTAACCGGTCCTTGAGCCCGGCCGTCCGCCGCGGCTGGTTCCCTGGCCCCTGTTCCGCCCGCTTTCTCCACCTCTGCATCGCGGCTTCTTCCTGTTTCTCCCCTGCTCCTTCCGTGCGGGGCGGTGTGCACGGCGCGGGATAGGATACCTAGGTGACTGAACCAATCCCCGCGCCCGCACCGCTCTTTGGTGCATCCGACATACGCCGGCTCGCGGAGGAAATCGGAATCCGCCCCACCAAGACCCTCGGCCAGAACTTTGTGATTGACGGAAACACCATCCGCAGGATCGTGGCCGCCGCGGACATCGGACCGGACGAGACGGTGCTGGAAGTGGGCCCGGGGCTGGGATCCCTGACCTTGGGACTGCTCGATGCCGCCGCATCCGTGGTGGCAGTGGAAATCGACCCCGTGCTGGCCGCCAAGCTCCCGGCAACGGTCGACCAGTGGCGGCCGTCCGCTGCAGCCCGCTTCCACCTGGTGCACGCCGATGCCATGAAAGTCACGGAGCTCCCCGTACAGCCCACCGCGCTGGTGGCCAACCTGCCCTACAACGTCGCGGTCCCGGTGGTGCTCCACCTGCTGCAGCATTTCCCCAGCCTTCAGCACGGGCTGGTGATGGTCCAGGACGAGGTGGCTGACCGGCTCGCCGCAGGCCCCGGATCCAAAACCTACGGGGTGCCGTCCGTCAAAGCCGCCTGGTACAGCCAGATGCGCAAAGCCGGCGTCATTGGAATGAACGTCTTCTGGCCTGCGCCGAAGATCCACTCCGGGCTGGTGGCGTTTACCCGCCGCGAGCCTCCCGCCACCACCGCAACCCGTGAACAGGTCTTCGCCGTGGTGGACGCCGCCTTCGCCCAGCGCCGCAAGACCCTGAGGGCTGCCCTTGCCGGGTGGGCGGGCGGCGCACCGGAAGCGGAGCGCTGCCTGGTTGCTGCCGGCGTCGACCCCACTGCCAGGGGTGAGGTCATAGACATCCACGCCTTCGCCAGAATCGCAGAAGCCAAGCAGGCGTTGGCATGAACGCCCTGCCAGGCCGGTTCGCCGCCAGGACCGTCCGCGTCAAAGCCCCCGGCAAAGTCAACGTTTCCCTCGAGGTAGGACCGCTCCGCCCCGACGGCTACCACTCCGTCGCAAGCGTGTACCTCGCCGTGTCCCTCTACGAGGAGGTCGCGGCCACCAGCACCGAGGCGCCCGGGATCACCGTCAGCCTGAACCGGGCCAGCACCGTTGACCTTGATGCCGCCGACATTCCCCTGGACGGAAACAACCTTGCCTACAAGGCCGCAGCCATCATGGCGGACGTTTCCGAACGCCCTACCGGGGTCCACCTGGAGATCACCAAGCGGGTCCCCGTGGCCGGCGGCATGGGTGGCGGGTCGGCTGATGCTGCGGCAACCCTCCTGGCGTGCGACGCACTGTGGAACAGCGGCCTGTCGCGGGAAGAACTCGCGCACCTTGCCGCGGAACTGGGCGCCGATGTCCCGTTTTCCCTCCTGGGCGGGACGGCGGTAGGGCTGGGGGTGGGCGACGAACTCTCACCGGCGTTGGCGAAGGCGCAGACCCACTGGGTCCTTGTCACGGCAGATTACGGACTTCCCACTCCCGAGGTTTACAGGACCCTGGACCGCATGAGGGAAGCCGGCGGCATCCAGGCGGCCGAACCCACCGGGGTTGATCCCAAGATCCTCACCGCCCTTCGCGGCGGAGACGCCGAAGCGCTGGGCCGGGTCCTGGTCAACGACCTCCAGCGGGCATCCATTGAACTGGCGCCCGCCCTGCGCGATACGCTGGGTATCGGGGAATCGCACGGAGCCATCGCGGGGATTGTCTCGGGATCGGGGCCCACCGTGGCCCTCCTGGCCGATGACTCAGTGGCGGCGGAAGGCCTGGCCGCCGACCTGCGGCATTACGGACTGACAGCCCTCGCCGTCCACGGCCCGGTGCCGGGCGCGCGCATCATCTCCGACACCCACCTCTAAGTCTTACAGTCCCTCCCTCAGCAGCAGAAAGCAGTTCCTTGTGGCACACCTTCTTGGCGGCGAGAACCTGACGGTCTCCTACGCAACACGCACCGTCCTGGACGGCATCACCCTGGGACTCGAGGAGGGTGACAGGATCGGCATGGTGGGCCGCAACGGTGACGGCAAGTCCACCTTGATGCGCCTGCTGGCCCTGCGTGCCACCCCGGATTCCGGCCGCGTCACCAAGCGGGGCGACGTCAACGTGGGTTACCTGGACCAAAGCGACGTGCTCGACGGCGACCTGACGGTGGGTGCGGCGATCGTGGGGGACCAGGCGGACTACGAATGGGCCCGCAATCCCCAGATCCGCGAAGTCATGGGCGGGCTCGTGTCCGACGTCGACTGGCACGCAAACGTCCACGCGCTCTCCGGCGGGCAGAAGCGGCGCGTGGCCCTGGCCAAACTCCTGATCGAGGACCACGACGTCATCATGCTCGATGAGCCCACCAACCACCTCGACGTCGAGGGTGTGGCGTGGCTGTCCCGGCACCTGAAGACCCGGTGGCGCGCCAACCAGGGCGCATTCCTGGTGGTCACCCACGACCGGTGGTTCCTCGATGAAGTCTGTAACAAAACCTGGGAAGTCCACGACGGGATCGTCGACCCCTTCGAAGGCGGCTACGCCGCCTACGTGCTCGCGCGCGCCGAGCGCGACCGTTCCGCATCGGTCATGGAAGGCAAGCGGCAGCAGCTGGTCAAGAAGGAGCTGGCCTGGCTCCGCCGCGGTGCTCCTGCCCGGACGGCAAAGCCGAAGTTCCGCATCGAGGCCGCCAACGCCCTCATCGCCGACGTGCCCGCCCCGCGCGACTCGATGGCCCTCAGCAAGATGGCCACCGCACGCCAGGGCAAGGACGTGCTGGACCTGGAGAACGTCTCCCTTGACTTCCAGGGCGCCGAGGACGGGCGGAAGCTCTTTGACAACATCACCCTCCGGCTGGCTCCAGGTGAACGCCTGGGACTGGTGGGCGTCAACGGCGCCGGCAAAACCACCCTGCTGAAACTCCTCAACGGAGAGATCACCCCCGACGCCGGGAAGGTCAAGCGGGGCAAAACCGTGGTCACCGCAGTCCTCAGCCAGGAGGTCAAGGAGCTCGACGACGTCGCGGACCTGCGCGTCATCGAGGTCATCGAGCGCGAAAAGCGTTCCTTCAATGTTGGCGGCAAGGAGTTCAGCGCCGGCCAGCTGGTGGAACAGCTTGGCTTCACCAATGAGAAGCAGTGGACCCCCGTCAAGGACCTCTCCGGCGGAGAGCGGCGCCGCCTGCAGCTCCTGCGGCTGCTGGTGGGGGAGCCCAACGTCCTGATGCTGGACGAACCCACCAACGACCTGGACACGGACACCCTCGCTGCCGTCGAGGACGTGCTGGACGGCTGGCCGGGAACGCTGGTAGTGGTCAGCCACGACCGCTACCTCCTGGAGCGCGTCACCGACCACCAGATGGCGCTCCTCGGCGACGGAAAGCTCCGCGGACTGCCGGGCGGCGTGGACCAGTACCTCGAGCTGCGTGAGTCCGCCCTGGCAGGGTCCACTGTGACCGGCGGCGGCAACCCCGTCACCAGCGCCGGTTCCGCGCCGGCAGCCGCAGCTCCCTCCGGCGCCTCCGAGGCCGAAAAGCGCGACGCCCGCAAAGCGAAGAACCGCATCGAGCGGCAGCTGGGCAAGCTCGAACAGCAGGAAAAGAAAGTCCACGACCAGATGGTCAAGAGCACCGAGCAGTCGGACTTCGATGCCCTGGCCGAACAGAACAAGAAACTTAAGGACCTCGCAGGAGAACGCGAAGCCCTCGAACTCGAATGGCTTGAGGCTTTGGAAGTCCTCGGCGAGTAGCCACCTGTTGGGCGACGGCAAGGTGCCCTTTGGTTGGGTGCCGGAGCCGGCCCTTCGACGTCGCTTAGACACGTCGCAAAGGGGCTGCTTGCTCGCTGAGCGAGCTTCCCATCCCGATGCGCCGCGATGCGCTCCTTTCCGAAGGGACCGCCCCCGGCGAGGGTGTGTCACCTGGGTGCCGGGAAGAGCAGGCAACCCGCCCGGAACCTTCGGCAGGTGGTTGAGCCGGCGTGTGCGTGGAGACGTGCCGAACGGAACGCTAGGCACTAGCGGTGCAGGGGGCCTTCGTGTAGTTGCGCATCGCGGCGCATCGTGGCGCGAAGGTCGCCCAGCGACCGTAGCGTCACCTATGCGTCGTAAGCGTCGTCCCGAGGGCCCCGACGCGAGCTTGCGAGCGTTGGGAAGGGACCTACGCGCTAAGCGACGGCGAAGGTCTCCTGCACCGCGAACATGACCACGGGAGCTTGCGAAGGTGATCGGAAACTAACCCTCGGACATGAGTTCCGGGTCCCTTTTGAGGCCGGTCAGGCCGTTCCAGGCGAGGTTGACCAGGTGCGCGGCGACGGTGTGCTTGTCCGGCTGGCGGCTGTCCTGCCACCATTGGCCGGTCATGGCCACCATTCCCACAAGCATCTGGGCGTACATGGCGCCGTCCTCGCCGCTGAGGCCGCGGCGCGAGAATTCGTCGGAGAGGATGTGCTCTACGCGGGCGGTGACGTGGGAGAGCAGCGTGGAAAAGGCACCCTCAGGCTGCGACGGCGGTGCGTCCCGCATCAGGATCCGGAACCCTTCCGTGCGGTCCTCGATGTAGGTCAGCAGTGCGAGGGCTGCCCGTTCCACCAGGACCCTGGGTTTTGCCTCCTCGGTCAGCGCGGCATTAATGGCGTCGAGGAGGAGCCGGAACTCGTGGTCCACCACCTGGGTGTACAGGCCTTCCTTGGAACCGAAGTGCTCATAGATCACCGGCTTGGACACCCCGGCGCACGCCGCGATTTCCTCGATGGTGGTCCCGTCAAGGCCCCTGGCGGCGAAAAGTCCGCGTCCGACGTCGATCAGCTGGCTCCGCCGCTGCAGGCCGGTCATGCGTATCCGCGGAGGGTTGTTGCTCACATTTCCATCATGCACCACCTGTCACGGGCAAGCCTGCAGCGCGACGGCGGGCGGACCGCGGGACGCGAAACCGGAGGGCCGGGCCGGCGGGACCGCCCCGTGTCGCGCAGCGCCCCGAACCCGTGGCAAAATAACTACTTGTGCCCGGCCGCGCGCCACGGCACGGTCCGCTCTGGTGTAATGGCAGCACCCCGGCCTTTGGAGCCGTGGAGTATAGGTTCGAATCCTATGGGCGGAACTGCTGCGCGTGGAGCGTTCAGTAGGATGACATTCGGTGCCGCCCGCATTGCGGCCGGACACCGTCAGCGCCAGCGTAACCCGAGCAAGGAGAGCCCGTACGTGATCCCCGAGAACACCGGCCCGGCCGCAGTAATCGTCCTGGCGGCAGGCGCCGGTACCCGGATGAAGTCGCGTACCCCCAAGATCCTGCATGAGATCGGCGGCAGGTCCATGGTGGGCCATGCACTGCTGGCGGCCCGCAGCATCAACCCCCGCCGGCTTGCCATCGTGGTCCGCCATGAACGCGACCTCGTGGCCCGCCACCTCGAGGATGTTGATCCGGCGGCCGTGATCGTGGACCAGGACGACATTCCGGGAACCGGCCGTGCCGTGGAAGTCGCCCTCCAGGCCCTCGACGCTGGCCAGCACCTGACGGGCACCGTGGTGGTGACCTACGGCGACGTGCCGCTGCTCTCCGGTGAGCTGCTTGCTGAACTCGTGGCCACCCACGAGCGCGAGGCCAACGCCGTGACCGTGCTGACGGCCGTCCTGGACGACGCCACGGGCTATGGCAGGATCCTCCGCGGGGAGGATGGAACGGTCACCGGCATCCGTGAGCACAAGGACTCCTCAGAGGCGGAGCGGCTCATCCGCGAGGTCAATTCCGGCATTTACGCCTTCGACGCAGCAGTCCTCCGCGACGCCCTGGCCCACGTGACCACGGATAATTCACAGGGCGAGAAGTACCTGACAGACGTCCTGAGCCTGGCCCGCGAGTCGGGCGGCCGGGTGGCCGCCGTCGTCACTGCCGACCGCTGGCAGGTGGAAGGCGCCAACGACCGCGTCCAGCTCTCTGCCCTTGGCGCCGAGCTGAACCGCCGCACCGTCGAGGCCTGGATGCGTGCCGGCGTCACGGTCGTGGATCCCGCCACCACCTGGATCGACTCATCGGTGACGCTGGACGAGGATGTCCGCATCCTCCCCAATACGCAGCTTCACGGTGCCACCACCGTGGCGAGGGACGCCGTCGTCGGACCTGATACCACCCTGACGGACGTCACCATCGGCGAGGGCGCCACGGTGACCCGCACCCATGGCTCCGGGGCCGTGATCGGCGCCCGGGCCGCCGTCGGGCCCTTCACCTTTCTACGCCCCGGAACGGTGCTCGGTGAGACCGGCAAGATCGGCGCCTTCTACGAAACCAAGAACGTTACCATCGGCCGCGGCTCCAAGCTGTCGCACCTCGGATACGCCGGTGACGCCGAAATCGGCGAGGACACCAACATCGGCTGCGGAAACATCACGGCAAATTACGACGGCGAGAAGAAGCACCGCACGATCATCGGCTCGGGCGTCCGCACGGGCTCCAACACGGTCTTTGTTGCCCCGGTCACCGTGGGGGACGGCGCCTACAGCGGCGCCGGCGCGGTGATCCGCAAGGACGTGCCCGCGGGAGCGCTCGTGCTGACCGTCGCAGCGCAGCGCAACACCGAGGGGTGGGTGGCGGCGAACCGCCCCGGAACCCGCTCCGCTGAACTGGCCCAGGCAGCCACCAAAGATTCCTCAAGTACCCCGGCATCTACAGAAGAGGGCAACCAACCATGAGCGAAATTACGGCGCGCGGCGAAAAGAAGCTGGTGCTCGCCACCGGGCGGGCCCACCCCGAGCTGGCCCGGGAAATCGCCAAGGAACTGGGAACCGAGCTGCTGCCGGTGGACGCGTATGACTTCGCCAACGGCGAGATCTACGTCCGGGCCGGCGAGAGCGTCCGCGGCACCGATGCCTTTGTCATCCAGGCCCACCCGGCACCCCTGAACAACTGGCTGATGGAACAGCTGATCATGATCGACTCGCTGAAGCGCGCCTCCGCCAAGCGCATCACGGTGGTCTCGCCGTTCTATCCCTACGCCCGCCAGGACAAGAAGGGACGCGGCCGCGAACCCATTTCGGCCCGGCTGGTTGCGGACCTGTACAAGACTGCAGGCGCGGACCGCATCATGAGCGTGGACCTGCACACCTCGCAGATCCAGGGTTTCTTCGACGGCCCGGTGGACCACCTCATGGCTATCCCGCTCCTCGCCGACTACATCCGCACCCGGGTGGACGCCGAGAACGTCACCGTCGTCTCCCCGGACACCGGACGCGTCCGGGTGGCGGAGCAGTGGGCAGAGCGGCTGGGCGGCGCGCCGCTCGCGTTCGTACACAAGATGCGTGACCTCACCGTGCCCAACCAGGCTGTTTCCAAGACGGTGGTGGGCCAGATCGAGGGCCGTACCTGCGTCCTGATCGACGACATGATCGACACCGGCGGAACCATTTCCGGTGCCGTCCAGGTGCTGAAGAACGCCGGGGCAAAGGACGTCATCATCGCGGCCACCCACGCGGTCTTCTCCGATCCCGCCGCCAAGCGCCTCTCGGAGTCCGGCGCCCGCGAGGTAGTGGTCACCAACACCCTTCCGCTCACCGGATCCCAGCGGTTCCCACAGCTGACGGTGCTCTCCATCGCGCCCTTGATCGCCCGCGCCGTTCGTGAAGTCTTCGACGACGGTTCGGTCACCAGCCTCTTCGACGGCAACGCCTAAGGCACGCCCACCAGCGCCGGTCCCGTTTTCCGTAAACGCGACCGGCGCTGGTAGGCTTGTCAGCGATACCTTGGCGAGGGAGAGCGCCGGTCACCGTTTACGCGGTCACCGGAGTGCAGGTCTCCGTTATCGACTGGGTCTGAATCTCCCTTCAAGATGGGCATGGCTCCGGCCGCCTGGCGTTGAAGGTCGCGACAGACCTCCGCCCTTGCTGAACACCGTTTAGTTTTCAAGGAGATTTCCATGTCTGAGCAGAAGCTCGCAGCAGAAGTACGCACCGAATTCGGCAAGGGCTACGCCCGCCGCGCCCGGATGGCCAACCTGATCCCCGCCGTCATCTACGGCCACGGCGCAGAGCCCATCCACATCACCCTGCCGGCAAAGGCAACCACCCTGGCAGTCCGCACCGCCAACGCCCTGCTGTCCCTGGACATCAACGGTGAAGGCCACCTGGCCCTGGTGAAGGACGTCCAGCGCGATCCCATCAAGCAGATCATCGAGCACATCGACCTCCTGACCGTCCGCCAGGGCGAAAAGGTCACGGTTGACGTTCCCGTCCACGTTTCCGGTGAAACCGCGCCCGGCACCGTGCACAACCTGGAGCTCACCGTCGTGTCCCTCGAAGCTGAGGCCACCCACCTGCCTGAGGCCGTTGAGGTCAGCATCGAAGGCCGCGCAGCCGGCGAGCACATCCACGCTTCCGACCTGGTGCTGCCGAAGGGCTCCGTTCTGCTCACCGACGCCGAGGCACTCGTGGTGAACATCTCGGAAGCTGTCGAGATCGCCGAGGAAGAAGCCGGCGAGGGCACCGAAGCCGCCTCCGAAGAGGCTCCTGCAGCCTCCGAGGAAGCAGCAGCCGAGTAATCAGCAGCATTCCCCGCCAGTGGCCGGACTCCTGTGGGGGTCCGGCCACTCGCATGTCCGCTGCCCTTCACCGGCACCGGACGCGGCAAACCCCCACCCTAGGATTGATTCATGACTGATACCTGGCTCATCATTGGCCTCGGAAACCCGGGAGCGCAGTACCAAGGCAACAGGCACAATGTCGGCCAGATGGTGCTCGACGAACTCGCGGCCCGGATGGGTGCCGGTTTCAAGAGCCACAAGTCACGAGCCCAGGTGCTCGAAGGACGCCTGGGTATTGGCGGACCCCGCGTAGTGCTGGCAAAACCGATGACCTACATGAATGTTTCCGGCGGCCCCGCCGCCGCGCTGGCGAACTTCTACGGCATCGCCCCTGACCATGTGGTGGCAGTCCATGACGAAATCGACATCCCGTTCAATACGGTAAAGCTCAAGATCGGCGGGGGAGAGGGCGGCCACAACGGATTGCGGGACATCTCCAAGGCCCTGGCCACCAAGGACTACCTCCGCGTCCGGGTAGGCGTGGGACGGCCGCCCGGGCGCATGGAAACGGCCGACTATGTCCTGCGCGACTTCGGCACTGCCGAGCTCAAGGAACTCCCCTTCCTGCTGGACGAAGCAGCGGACGCAGTGGAGATCCTCGTGCGCGATGGCCTGACCGCGGCGCAGCAGAAGTTCCACCCCGCAAAGTCCGAACGCTAGCAACATGAAAACTTAAAGGCCCTTTGCCCTGTCTCGTTGTCTGTGCCCCGGGGTAGTCTTCTTCCTATGCGGGGGAGCAATGGGGCTACATCCCGCTATCGCGGGGATGTAGGGGAAAAGTTCATGTCAATCGAGCCACTCAGCTGGGGACGTGGGTCAACACCTCACGACGTTGGGCTGACCAGGGATGCCTCCGGCAAGCGGGAGGGCCAGCTGTGGTCTGCCCCTGCCCGCGGCGCAAACCTCGAAGCTGTCCGCACCGCCCTCACCAGCGCCGATTCCCTCGGCGTGGTCATCACCGGTGGCCGCGGCGTGGGGAAGTCCTCGCTTGCGCGGGCGGCGGTCATGGACCTGGGCCCGGACGTGTGGTCACTGCAGCTCCGCAGCGGTCCGGCCGGTTCCACCACGCCTTACGGCTGCCTTTCCTTCCTCCTGGCCCGGCTGCCGCAGGCCTACATGGGCTCTCCCACGGCAATACTCCGCGGCATCACCTCCCTGATCCGCAGCGATGCGGCCGGCCGGCCCTGCGTGATCACCCTGGACACTTCCGGAAGCATTGACGAGATGAGCGCGGGGGTACTGCTGAACGTACTCCTGACCGGCACGGCGAAGATCATTGCCGTGGCGCCCAAGATCAGCGACCTGCCGGCGGATTTCCACTGGCTGTTGACGGACCGGCGCCTCGCCGAAGTCCGGCTCAGCAACCTCAACGAGCTGCAGACCCGCCAGGTCCTGTTGTCCCTCCTGGGCCACCGGGTCTCGGCTTCCCTGGTCAGCACCTACCACCACATGGTGGGCGGCAACCCGCTGCTGCTGAAGGCGCTCGTCACCGAACAGCAACTGTCCGGGAACCTCGTCCTGTCCGACTCCGTCTGGACGCTGCGGGACAAAGTGGTGCTCGATGGCGCGGCCAGCCTCGATGACATCGTCCGGTCCCGTTGGTCCAGGGAGACGCCCGAAACGCGGGAAGTCATCGAGATGCTGTCCTGCGCGCGCCGGGTTGAACTCTCAAGGCTTACCGCCATCTACAGGGCCGACGTGGTGGCGGACATGGAAGACGGCGGATTGCTGGAGATTGACGCCTCGGACCACCGCTGGGTGTCGCTGCGCGAAAAGTACATTGGGGATGTGGTTCGCACCTGGTTGAGCATTGCCCGGCGCAGGGAGCTGCGGAGCATGCTCCTGGGCGGCACGGAACCCGATCCTGCCGGGATGACGGTTGAGGAACTGATGGCTTTCGCCGCCTGGACCCACGAGTGCGAGGCGGACCTGAGTCCCGCCCTGGCACTCGCGGCTGCCGACGCCGCGGTCCAGCTGTTTGATCCACGGTTCGCCCTGACCTACGCGGAGATGCTTCGCCGGACCGATGGGGAATGGGTGGCCGGCCAGCGCCAGAAAGCCGCCGCCTACCTCCAGCTGGACATGCCCGTCCAGGCCATGGCCGCACTTGAAGACATCTCGCAGCCGGAGCTGGACGGGCTCGATGTCGAGGAGTACGCCCACGTCATAGCTGCCAAGTCACACGTGATGATGTGGCTTCCGGACGCAGCTGCCAGGGTGCCGGACCTGCTGGCGGAAGCCCGGCAGCGGCTCGAGCAGGCACCGAACCGCACGGGGTGGCCCGGGCCTGCTGCTGCGGCGGCGAACCGGGTGGAGCTGACCGAGTTCGAGTACGGTGCCTTCGTGGGCGACTACGCCGCCATCATCCCCGCCCTTGAAAAAGCTTCCGATCCGGCGCTGAACCCGGATACCGGGCACCGCATGAATGCTGCCATCCTGCTGATGACCGCGCTGGCCATGACGGGGCGGGAAATGGATGCGCTCAGCGTCATGCGGCAGCTGGGGGGCCAGATCAGTGATGCCTCCCATATCGTTGGCCTGCGCGAGCGGTACACCAAGGAGGCCTACCTGGTGCTGCTGATCGCGGGGCAGTGGCGTCGGTGCATCGACCTCCTGGGTCCACAGGCCACGGACGAGCCGCACAGCCTTCCCTTCCGGAGCGCCGCAACGGAGCTGGCGGCCGGCATCGCCTATGTCTACTCGGGCCGTGGCGCCGCTGCCCTGGACCCCCTGATCTCCGCGGCAGCACAGTTGGAGCTCCAACCCGTCCAGGCGGCCCTGCGCTGCGCGTACGCAGCCATTGCGCTGGCCCATGCCCAGACCGGCAACGCTGCGCAGGCACGCAAATACCTGGGCAAGCTGCAGAGGACGTCCGGAAAGTCCAGCTTCATTGCCGAGAGCATGGCGGAATTCTGCGCCCTCGTGGCCGGCCGCTGGCTCGGCGATCCCGACGCCGTTGCCGGGCTCAAGCAGTCTGCCCGCAGGGACATGGACGCAGGGCGCTTCACGCTGGCGGGGATCAACCTTCTCGCGGCCACCGTGAACGGCAGTGACGCGGACTTCCGCCTGTTGGAGGAGATTGCGGGCCACCGCCAGGGGCCGCTGGCAGAAATCTCACGGCTGATCGCCGTCGGGACCAGGACCAAGGACGCCAAGACCCTCCTCGCGGGCGGCGAGCTTGCCGCCACCCTGGAGCTGGATGCCGTGGAAGCACGCTGCATGGCCCTTGCGGTGGATTTCGCACGCCAGGACGGCGATTCGCTCACGGCACGGACAGCCCAGGCCCGGCTCGATATCCTGGCCGCCACCGTGGCCAACCTTCCCATCGTGCCCAGCAGCGGAAGCCCGCTGCTGACCAGCAGGGAACGCCAGATCGCCCGGCTGGCAGGGCGCGGCGCCTCCAACCGTGACATCGCCCTGGAGATGGGCGTCTCAGTCCGTACCGTGGAAGGCCACCTCTACCAGGTCTTCACCAAACTCGGCGTAACTTCCAGGGGTGATCTGACTGGACTCGTCTAACGGGCACAAGCCCAACACCGCGCAGCGTTTCCTCACAGGGCGGAAAGAGCCGCTGGACCGGATCTGCAACATTGTCCGGAACCGCACCAGCCAGGCGGTTTTTATCATGGCGGGCCCCGGCATTGGAAAGTCGTCCCTCACCGAGGCCATTTCCGAGCGCCTTACGGGGGAAATGAACGTGCTGCAGATGCATGGCAGTTCCGCCCTCGCCGCGGTCCCGTTCGGTGTCCTGACCCCCTATACCGGTGACCTGTCTGCCGAGGATTCGGTCTCTCCTGTCGCCGTCCTGCGGTCCATGTGGAGCTATTTCGAGGAAGTGAAGGCCGGCAACGGGGCGCCCGTCCTGCTCATCGTTGATGATGCGCATTACCTGGACGAGGATTCCGCCGGGGTGGTGGCGGAGCTGATTTCAGCCGGCTGGGCAACGGTGGTGGCGGCGGCAAGGCCGCGGCCAGGCCTGCCGCAGCCACTGGACCAGCTCTGGTATGACGGCCTGGCCGAACGCGTGGACCTGCGGCCACTGAACCGGGAGCAGATCGAGGATGTCCTTGCCCACGTCCTGGACGGCACCGTCCCTGACGCCACCGTGGACGCCGTCTGGAGCGCCTCGGGAGGGAACCCGCGCGTCCTGGATGCCCTGCTTCATGATGCCGCGGAGTCCGGGATACTGGCCAAACGGAACGGAATCTGGGTCCTGCTGGGCTCCTTGCCAACGGACGGGGCCCGCCTCACGGCCGTGGTCACCAAGGATCACCTCCGGCGGCGGGCGGAGGAACAGGAAGCCCTGAAATTCATCGCGCTCGCCGGACCTGTGGGCCGGAAAGTGATCGAGGACATTTGCGGGGCGGCAGTTGTCCGCTCCCTGCTGGACCAGCAGATGGTTGTGGAAAACTCCGGTGTCCCCTCTGAACTCACCATCTGGAACGGGCTGTTTGCAAAGGCCATCAGGAACACCATCTCCGTGTCCCGGAGCCTGCAGCTGCTGGAGAAAATCCGGGAGCAGCAGGACCCCGCCAGCCTCCGAGGGGAAGGCCGGCTGCGGTTTGTGGAATGGTCCCTTGAATGCGGCCTGCGGGTATCCGACGCCGACATGCTGGATGCCGCGCGTGAGGCATTGGCCCGCTTCCGGAACCACAGCGCCCGGTCCATCGCTGCCAAGGTGCAGGACCCTGGCCTGGTCCACCTTGCGCACGCCGTTCAGGCGCGCGCCCTGTACAACGAGGGCGCCTACGCAGAGGCTGCAGCGCTGCTTGACGACAGCTGGCTGCAGCTGGCCGGGGACCCCCACGGTACGTCGGTCCTGCTGCTGTGGACGTCCGCCCACCAGGCAACGGGCCGCCCCCTGGCTGACCTGGCAGAGGACGTGCGGGAGCGCCACCAG
The DNA here is from genome assembly GCF_013314975.1 of Pseudarthrobacter oxydans. Lineage (GTDB taxonomy): Bacteria > Actinomycetota > Actinomycetes > Actinomycetales > Micrococcaceae > Arthrobacter > Arthrobacter oxydans. The sequence continues at coordinate 203,977 of NZ_JABTYH010000003.1, forward strand.
GAATTGCCGGAGGCAACACGGGCGGGGCAGGAGGAGCTGTTGCAGCTTTTGCAGTCCGGCGCGGACGTCAATGTGCAGGCGCTGTGCAGCCGTGTTGTGGACATCCGGAACCGCAGCTCGCCGGGAAACGCCGGCGAGCCTTTGACGGCCATCGGCGAGGCGCTGCTGGCGCATGCCCTTGCCGCGGCGGGTCGGGCCTCGGAAGGTCTCGACTCCGCGCTCCTTGCCGCGTCCGAGCTGCCAACGCTGGAAGGCGACCTGTTCTTCTATTCCGAGTTCGTCCTGGGGCGGCTGGTCATCGACTACCTTGCCATGGGCGAGTGGGAATCCGCGGAGCGTGAACTCGAGAGCTACGCTTCAGGACATGCTGCCGGGACCGGGACGTTCAACGGCAGCCTGCAGGTGCTGCGCGGCTATTCCATGCTGCGGCAAGGCCGGATGGAACGGGCCTACCAGCTGCTGCTGCCCGCGGTTGAAGCGCTCAGGCTGAGCGATCCACTCCAGCTGTTCCGATTCGGTTCGGCCCTCGGTTTCTACGTCGCCGCACGGCTGGGTGACACCGCCCAGGCAAAGCGGCTGGAGCAGGACTGCAAGGATGCGGTGGCAGGAGGCCCCGCCCATGAGTTCCTGGCAGACGCCTACGGTGCCGCCGCGTCAGAGTACCTGGCCCGCGACGGCAAGGGCCTCGCCGCGCTGCACACCCTGGTGACCACCACGGAGGCCTCGTCAAGGGCCGGCACTTTGCTGGAGCTCCTGTCGCTGTGCTGGGACCTGGGAGACGCCTCGGTGATCCCCATGGTGCAGAACGCGGCCCGCGCCGTGGAGGGCCGCTGGGCTGCGGCACTGCTGAAACTGGCCACTGACTGGGAAGCCGCTGACGGGGATGCCCTGATGGAAACGGCCGCCACGCTGGAGGAATCCGGCTTCGTCAACCTTGCCCGTGAGGCCTATGCCCGTGCCAGCACGGTACTGGAGCAGGCTGGGGAGCGGCGGCGGTCCAGGCAGGCAGTGGCCCAGCGTGAAAAGTGTGACCACGAACTGGGCGAGCGGTTCCGGGAGGGCCGGTTCATTGCGGCGGCGCCCGCTGTCCATCTCACCCGGCGTGAACAGGACATCGTTGAGCTCGCCGTGCAGGGCCTCACGGACCGCGAGATCGCCCAGCGCCTGATGGTTTCCGTCAGGACTGTGGAGGGCCACCTGTACCGCACTTACGTGAAACTCGGCGTGCGCAGCCGGGACGAGCTGGACTCGGCGCTTCCCAAGTAGCCGGCACAGGAGAATACCCCCTCCAGGCTGCTCCAGTAGGCGCGGCCGTGGGTCCCTGTGCCCTTTGGGGGTTGCTCATGGCGCCCTGCCGCGATTCGACGCATGCCCTGCCGGGTATCCACCCCGGGTCCCGGTAGTACCCGGTCCCGGAATTCGAGTACTGCCTACTCGTGTACGTCCGGTCCCCGCAGGCTTTACTTAAAGAGGTGAAGGAAGCGGCCGGTACGCAGGCCGCAAACCCCGCCTGAGAAGTTCAAGGTCTCGCAAGCTTCCGGTCACGGTGACCGGGCCAGACGGGGCCGGCGACGTCAGAGTCTTCTGAGACCGAGACTCTCCCCCCAGCCGTCGCCGGCCCTCCAATCCGCGGGGCTGAAGCCCGGAGCGGACGTGGCGGCTGCCCCTTCCGGGCGGCCGCCACAGCCGTGCTGTGGGACAATTGAGTGTCATTGGTTGGCATCTCAAGGAGTACGTCTTGGCCGTAGTATCAACGCCGCCCACGCTGGAGCGCGCCCTGCCGGTCATGGATGACGCCGAGGTACTCCGCATCCGCAACGACTTCCCGGTCCTGAACCAGCTGGTCAATGGCCAGCCCCTGGTCTATCTCGATTCCGGGGCCACCTCCCAGAACCCCCTAAGCGTCATTGAAGCTGAGCAGGAATTCTACGAGCAGCGCAATGCCGCGGTACACCGTGGCGCGCACCATCTCGCCGTGGAGGCCACCGAGGTGTTCGAGGATGCCCGGCAGACGATTGCCGACTTCATCGGCGCTGACTACGCGGAGACCATCTGGACATCGAACGCCACCGAGGGCCTGAACCTGATCAGCTATGCATTGTCCAATGCAGGACTGTGGGCTGCCCAGGGCCGCGGTGACGCGGGCCTTAAACAGCTTGCCCTGAACCCGGGCGATGAAATTGTGGTGACGGAAATGGAGCACCACGCCAACCTGATCCCCTGGCAGGAGCTGGCGTTCCGCACCGGGGCCACCCTTCGCTACATCCCCATCGACGACGCCGGATCCCTCCGCATGGACCTGGCCGGGGACATCATCGGCAACCGGACCCGGGTGCTGGCGTTCACCCACGCCTCGAACGTCCTGGGGACCATCAACCCCGTTGCAGAGCTTGTGGGACTGGCCCGGAAAGCCGGCGCGCTGGTGGTGCTGGACGCCTGCCAGTCAGCCCCGCACCTGCCCCTGGACGTCAAGGGACTCGACGTCGACTTTGCCGTCTTTTCCGGCCATAAGATGCTTGCCCCCACGGGAATCGGGGTGCTGTACGGCAAACAGGAGCTGCTGGACATCCTGCCGCCCTTCCTCACCGGCGGCTCCATGATCACCACCGTCACCATGGAACGCGCTGAATACCTTCCTGCACCGCAGCGTTTCGAGGCCGGTACCCAGAGGATTTCCCAGGCCGTGGCGCTCGCGGCAGCGGCGAACTACCTGACCGAAACGGGCCTGAACCGGATCCACCAGTGGGAAACCGGGCTCGGCCAGCGCATGGTTTCCGGGCTGGAGTCCATCCCGGGAATCCGCGTCCTGGGTCCGTCCGCCGGCAAGGAACGGATCGGGCTTGCCGCGTTCGATGTCGAGGGTGTCCATGCCCATGACGTGGGGCAGTTCCTGGACTCGAGGGGAATCGCCGTGCGCGTGGGCCACCACTGCGCCCAGCCGCTGCACCGCAGGCTGGGGCTGACCGCCACCACCAGGGCAAGCGCCTACCTGTACAACACAACGCACGACGTCGACCAGTTCCTGGATGCCGTCGCCGGCGTGCGGGCCTATTTCCGCGCCTAGCAGGGAAGACCGAAGGTAACACCATGAGCCTTGACCAGCTGTACCAGCAGATCATCCTGGACCATTCCAAGGCCCGGCACGGCAGCGGCCTTGCGGGGACAGCGGCGCCCGAGGGCGCCCACACCGGCCAGTCGCACCAGCTCAACCCGGTATGCGGGGATGAAGTTACCCTGCGGGTCGCCGTCGAGGACGGAAAAGTGGCCCAGGTTTCGTGGGACGGGGCGGGATGCTCCATCTCCATGGCGTCCGCGTCCGTGCTCAGTGAACTGGCCGAGGGCATGACAGTGGCCGAGCTGCACAACGCGATCGACAGCTTCCGGGAAGTCCTGCGCTCACGCGGGAAGGTCTCCGCGGATCCTGACCTGCTGGGGGATGCGGCGGCGTTTGAAGGCGTGGCCCGCTATGCGGCACGGGTCAAGTGCGCCATGATTTCCTGGGTTGCTGCGGAGGACGCGCTCAACCAGGCCGCCTGACCCCGGCGCGCTCCTCCGGGTTCCCTGGAACAACAGAAGGCCCTCCTCCCGACGGGAAGAGGGCCTTCATCAGTACACTGCTGTTCCTGGGGCAGGCCCGTCAGCCGGCCATCGCCATGATGCCGATGGCGGCAGTGGCGGCGCCCAACACCATGGAGATGCTGACAAGCACCACATGGACGGTAAGGAACCTGGTGGCTTTCCCGGCGGAGTCACGGGCCCGCGGATCCTTCATGACCCGGCGCAGGAACTGCGGCCAGACCACCAGGGACCAGACTCCCGCAACGACCAGCACCAGCGAGGCGAAAACGGGCAGTTCCACGGGTTAGTGGCTTTCCAGCCAGGCCTGCGCCTGCTTGGCCTGGAGGTTCAGGGCCTTGGCCACCATCGGCTCCGCGGCATCGGCGATCTTCCCGCCAAGGAACGGCACCGAGGACTTTACTGCCCCTTCAAGCTCAACGCGGGTGCCGCCGTCGGCAGCCACCAGCCGCTGCACGGCGGTGACGTCAACGGGTGCGCCGGCAATCTTCAGCGAGATGTTGCTCTGGCGGGAGCCGTCCGCAGCCGGGGCGTCCCAGTTCTCCACCTGGGTGACCTTCAGGTGCTCACCCACAAACTTCCGGGCAATCTCGGGCAGGCGCGTGGTGGGCAGGGTCCGCACGGAGGTGGCGCTGAAGGCTCCGGCAACGTCACCGTCCACGGTGAACGACTCCAGCGAGCCGCCCACGAGCTGGCTGACGTGGCGCTGGAAATCCTCGTTCACCAGGACTGCTGCCACGTTGTCGACGGAGTGCGGAAGGGTGGTGGTTGCGCTCAGGGCCATGTGTCCTCCTGGGACGTGCGGAACGGTTTTAACTCCACACATCCTACGGGGTTTGCTCTGCGTGCTCCGCATCCGCGATCTTTTGGGCGGCGGTGGTGATGTTCCGCGCCATGGCCGGAAAGATCAGGCTGTGGAAGGGCAGCACGGCCAGCCAGTACAGCCGCCCGCTAAGCCCCTTGGGGAAGAAGATGGCCCGCTGGCGGTAGCGGCTTCCGGTCCCGTCGGGCTCCACGGAGAGCTCCAGCCAGGCACGTCCCGGCGCCCGCATCTCCGCCCGCAGCCGCAGCAGCTTTCCTCGGTCGATGCGTTCCACACGCCACCAGTCAACAACCTCTCCGGTGGCCAGGGTATGGGGATGGCGGCGTCCGCGAAGCAGCCCGGCGCCGCCGGTCAGCTTGTCCAGCAAGCCGCGGACCTGCCACGCCAGGGGGAGGGAGTACCAGCCGTTCCGCCCGCCGATACCCTCGATCACTGTCCACACGTGCGCGGGGTCCACGTCGCCGTGGAAGGTCCGCTCGTCGATGTAGACCTTGTGTCCGGCCCAGTCGGGGTCGCTGGGCAGGGGATCGGCCGCCGCCCCCGCATTGGCCCACGTTGTTTGGACCTGGCCGTCGCGTTCCTTGCCAAGGGCCAGGGCGACGGCGCTGCGGTAGGTGGTCAGCCCGCCCTCGGGCTGCGGGATGAACTCGTCGATGTCGTGCTCGTCGGACACGGCATCATGCTGGAGGGACTGGACCAGGGGAACAGCCATGGATAACGGGATGGGGGTGGTCAGGGCAACCCACATGCCGGCGAGCTTGGGCGCCGGGACGGGCAGTGCCAGCACCACCCGGTAGGGGAGTCCGGCTTCGGCCGCGTATTCCTTCATCATTCCGGCGTAGGTGAGGACCTGCCGGCAGCCGATGTCGAACGTGCGGTTGATCGGCCCCTCGAGCGATGCCGCCGAGACAAGGTAGTACAGGACATCCCGCACCGCGATGGCTTCGATCCGGTTGCGGACCCAGCTGGGTGCCGGCATCAGCGGCAGCGTCTCGGAAAGGTGGCGGATCATTTCGAAGGACGCCGAGCCTGACCCGATCACCACGCCGGCCTGGAACACGATGGCGTCCACCGGACTGTCCAGGAAGACTTTCCCCACCGCTTCCCGGGAACGCATGTGGGTGGACAGTTCGACCCCCGTGGGGTGCAGCCCGCCGAGGTAGACAATCCTGCCAACGCCCGCGGCCGCAGCGGCTTCCGCTGCCGTCCGGGCCATGGCCTGCTCCTTGGCCTCGAACCCGGACCCGGCCGCCATGGAATGCACCAGGTAGTAAAAGACGTCGACGCCGTCCAGCGCCTTCCGCAGCGCTCCGCCGTCGTCAAGGCTGCTTTCCACCACCTCCACCTGGTCCCGCCACGGCACTCCGGCAATCTTGTCCGGCGAGCGCACCAGGACCTTGACCGTGTGGCCGGCCTCCAGGAGCTTGGGCACAAGCCGGCCCCCGATGTAGCCGGTGGCTCCGGTGACCAGGACAGTCCTGGAAGAAGGAGGGGTGCTGCTGGTTTCAGTCATGGTGGCTCCTTATCGTCCACAGGCCATTCGGAGCGGCCCGCGGTCTGGACGGTTGCTTTCGTAGACTGCCGCCGGCATCAGCTGCCGGACTCGTCCGTCCCTGCCCAGCCTAGCCCCGCGCCAGAGTGCCAGCCCCGCGCCAGCGCACTGGTCCTTTGCCAGCGCGCATTGTCGGAGCTGCGCGGTAGGCTGGGTTTACCCGGGATTCGCAGCGAATTTCGGGTTTTCGCGCTGCCTGCTTTCCCGCAACACCACAGGAGCTTCTGCCATGAGCCTTCCCGGCCCGTCCACTCACGGTCCGTCCCTGGACGGACTCCGCCGCGCACTCGCCGCGGACCAGACCTTCGCGCGCGTCCGTGCCGAGGCTGCCCGCGGGTTCGCGGTCCGTGGCCAGGACTACCAGATCAGTGCACCCGCCGGGCTGCGGGCGGTGCTGCTGGCCGAAATGGCGGACGGCATAGCCGCCGCAGGGAACGACGACGGCGGGTCCGGCGTCGTGCTGGCCGTCACCGCGACGGGCCGGGAGGCCGAGGACCTGACGGCGGCGCTGCGGGCCTACCTTCCGGCGGACTGCGTGGCCGAGTTTCCCAGCTGGGAGACCCTGCCCCACGAGCGGCTCTCGCCCCGTTCGGACACCGTCGGCCGGCGGCTCTCCGTGCTGCGCCGCCTGGCACACCCGGAAACGTCGACGGCGGGCCCGCTCCGGATTGTGGTGGCTCCCGTCCGCGCCGTGGTCCAGCCGGTGGTTGCGGGCCTTGGCGAGCTCGTCCCGGTCACCTTGAAGGTAGGCCAGGAACGGCCCTTCACCGAGGTGGTGCGGAGCCTCTCCGACGCCGCCTACGCCCGGGTGGACATGGTGACGCACCGCGGTGAGTTTGCTGTCCGCGGTGGGATCATCGACGTCTTTCCGCCCACTGAGGACCACCCCATCCGTGTGGAGTTCTTTGGCGACGAAGTGGACCAGATGCGCTGGTTCGCCGTGGCAGACCAGCGCTCGCTGTCCTCGCCCGGGCTGCACCACCCCACCGAGCTGCACGCCCCGCCCTGCCGCGAAATCCTCATCACCCCGTCCGTGATGTCCCGGGCAGCCACCCTCAAGGCGCAGCTCCCGGCAGCGGCAGACATGCTTGAGAAGATCGCCGGCGGAATCGCCGTGGAGGGCATGGAATCCCTGGCTCCCGTGCTGGTGGACGCCATGGTCCCGTTCGTGGAACAGCTGCCCGCAGGCTCGATCTCGGTGGTCATCGAACCCGAGAAAGTCCGCACCCGTGCCCACGACCTCGCCGCCACCAATGAGGAGTTCCTCGAGGCCGCCTGGTCCACGGCTTCGGACGGCGGGACGGCGCCGCTGGACCTCAGCTCGCAGGCAAGCGCCGCGCTCCATTCCGCCAGCTTCCGCTCCCTCACGGAAACGCGCAGCTCCTCCCTGGACCACGGGGTCTCCTGGTGGTCCATCACGTCGCTGGCGCAGGACGAGGAACTGCTCCCGGATATCGACGTCCTGAACCTGCATGCCCGGGAACCGCGGGGCTACCAGGGCGATGTGGCCGAGATGATGGAGTTCATCGGTTCCCACGTCCGGGACCAGTGGCGGATCGTCGTCGCCACTGAAGGCCCCGGACCTGCCCAGCGCCTGGCCGAGCTGTTCCACGAGAACGACATCCCCTGCGCCAGGGTGGACAGCCTGGACCACGAGCCCCAGGCGGGCATCATCGAGGTGACCACTGCCGCCGTCGGACGCGGTTTCGTCCTGGACGGGCTCAAACTGGGCCTGCTCACCGAAGCCGACCTGCTGGGCCGTACCTCCGCCGGGTCAACCAAGGACATGCGCCGCATGCCCTCCAAACGCCGCAACGCCGTGGACCCGCTGCAGCTCGTGGCGGGCGATCACGTGGTTCACGAGCAGCACGGCATCGGCAAGTTCGTGGAACTGATCCAGCGCAAGATCACCGTCGGCGGCTCGAAAGATACAGCCGGGGTGCGGGAGTACCTGGTGCTGGAGTATGCCCCGTCCAAGCGCGGCGCGCCGGGGGACAGGCTGTTCGTTCCCACGGACCAGCTGGACCAGGTGACCCGCTACGTGGGCGGCGATACCCCTGTCCTGAGCAAGATGGGCGGCGCGGACTGGGCCAGCACCAAGTCCAAGGCGCGCAAGGCCGTCAAGGAGATCGCCGGGGAGCTCATCCGGCTGTACTCCGCCCGGATGGCGTCCCGCGGGCACGCGTTCGGCCCGGACACCCCCTGGCAGCGGGAACTGGAGGAAGCCTTCCCCTACGTGGAGACGCCGGATCAGCTGACCACCATCAACGAGGTCAAGGCGGACATGGAGCGCGAGATCCCCATGGACCGGCTGGTCTCCGGTGACGTGGGCTACGGCAAGACGGAGATCGCCGTGCGGGCCGCGTTCAAGGCGGTCCAGGACGGCAAGCAGGTGGCCGTGCTGGTGCCCACCACGCTGCTGGCCCAGCAGCACTACGAAACGTTTACCGAACGGTTCTCCGGCTTCCCCCTGCGCGTGAAGCCGCTGTCCCGTTTCCAGGCGTCCAAGGAGGCCAAGGAGACGGCGGAGGGCGTCAAGAACGGCACCGTGGACGTGGTGATCGGCACGCACCGGCTCCTGTCCAAGGACTTCGAGTTCAAGGACCTTGGCCTGGTGATCGTGGACGAGGAACAGCGCTTCGGGGTGGAGCACAAGGAAGCGCTCAAGAAGATGCGGACCAACGTGGACGTGCTCGCCATGAGCGCGACCCCCATCCCGCGCACGCTGGAGATGTCCCTCACCGGCATCCGCGAAACCTCCACCCTGGCCACGCCGCCGGAGGAACGGCACCCGGTCCTGACGTACGTGGGCCCGTACACGGACAAACAGACCTCAGCCGCCATCCGCCGCGAGCTGATGCGCGAAGGCCAGGTGTTCTTCGTCCACAACCGGGTGTCCACCATCGAACGGACGGCCGCAAAGATCCGTGAGCTGGTGCCCGAGGCCCGGGTCGAGGTGGCGCACGGCAAGATGTCCGAAAGCCGCCTGGAACAGATCATCGTGGACTTCTGGGAGAAGCGCTTTGATGTCCTGGTGTGCACCACCATCATCGAAACCGGGCTGGACATCTCCAACGCCAACACCCTGATCGTGGACGGCGCGGACAAGTACGGCCTGTCCCAGCTGCACCAGCTGCGCGGACGCGTGGGCCGCGGCCGGGAACGCGCCTACGCCTACTTCCTCTACCCGTCGGAGAAGCCGCTGGGCGAGGTGGCCCTGGAGCGGCTCAAGGCCGTGGCCACGCACAACGAGCTCGGCGCGGGCATGCAGCTGGCCATGAAGGACCTGGAGATCCGTGGTGCCGGCAACCTGCTCGGTGGTGAACAGTCCGGCCACATCCAGGGCGTCGGATTCGATCTGTACATCCGCCTGGTGGGCGAGGCCGTGGCAGACTTCCGCGGCGAGGCCGAGGAAAAGGCAGCAGAGATGAAGATCGAACTGCCGGTGAACGCCCACCTTCCGCACGACTACGTGCCGGGGGAGCGGCTGCGCCTGGAGGCGTACCGCAAGCTCGCGGCTGCCCTCACCAACGAGGCCATCGACGAGGTCCTGGCAGAACTGGTGGACCGGTACGGAGAGCCGCCGCTGCCGGCCCAAAACCTTGTGTCCGTGGCCCGCTTCCGCGTGGGCGCCCGTGAAGCCGGCCTGTCCGATGTTGCCCTGCAGGGCAACTTCATCAAATTCTCGCCGGCCACTCTTCCGGAATCCAAGGTCATGCGGCTGAACCGGATGTATCCGGGGTCCCAGTCCAAGCCTGCTCTTGATGCCGTGCTGGTCCCCAAGCCGAAGACGGCAAGGATCGGCGGTCGTGACCTGCAGGATGCGGAGATCCTGGACTGGGCCAACGGAGTCATCCGCAACATCTTCTCCGACGCGCCGCTCACCGCTCCGGCAGTCAGCGGATAGCCGCATGATGGGAGGACACCACGCCGCGTCGGGAGCCGCGGCGTGGGTGGCTATTGCCTCGACGGGCCCGTACACGCTGGGCTGGTATCCGCTGGACGCCACCGGGATCCTGATCGGTGGAATGGCGACGGCGGGAACAGCCCTGGTGTGCGACTGGGACCACCGGCACAGCACAGTTGCAAATTCCCTGCCGCCGCTGTCCAACGTGATTGCCGTCGGGATTGAAAACGCCAGCGGCGGGCACCGCCAGGGGACGCACTCCGTCCTGGGTGCGGCTTTCTTCGTCCTGCTGGCCACGCTGGCGGGGCAGGTCCAGCTGCAGACGGACTGGGGCCTGCTTTCCGTGGGCGCAGGGCTGCTGTGCATGTTCATGATCAACATTGCGGCCAAGGCCTTGAAGCTGTTCCCGAAGGCGGGGTTCATCAGCAACTGGATCTTCGCGCTGACCATGGCGGGCCTGGTCACCTGGTTCGCGCCGGACCAGTGGACCTGGCTTCCGGTATCCATGCTGACCGGCGTTGTGGTCCACATCGTGGGGGACCTGGTGACCGCCGGCGGTGTCCCTTTGCTGTGGCCGCTCGTGGTCAGGCCGCCCAAACCCCTGCGCCGGGTGCCGCTGCTGCGCCAGGTGTGGCGGCCCAACGGGGCACTGTCCCTCCCGCTGCTGGGACGGGCCGGGTCAAAACGCGAGTGGCTTGTCCTGATTCCCGTGAGCGCCTACGCCATGGTGGGCCTGTCCGTGGCCGCCTGGTCCCTGGCCCACGCCCACTGGGGCCGCGCGGCCGACGCCGCGGTGGCGTGGGCGCGCATCTGGTTCTGAACCTTAAGCAAAAAAGAACCCTTGGACCGTCCGGTCCAAGGGTTCTTTGTGGTTTCGTGCGCCTAGTGTTCGCCGGCGGAGTCTGAGCGTCCCAGGATGCTCTGCGGAATCCAGAAGGCCAGGGCAAACAGCGCAAGGCAGACTGCCATGGGCCAGGGGTTATCCAGCGTGAGGAAGGAAAGCGAGTACACGGCTCCCAGGAACAGCGCGATCATGGCGACAAAGAGGAGGATGCTCGTGCCGAGCTTGTTCTCGTTCTGCGGGGTCTGGATGGTCCCTTCGTGGGACGACGAGCCCTGGCTGGACGCCGTGATCTTGCTGGACATAATTCCTCCTCGGCCCCGCGGGGCTCAATCTGTGGCGGCTTCCGGTGCCTTCAGTACGACGACGAACCCTGTTCACCGTTCACAATGGCAATCCCGGAGCTGGCACCAATACGTGTTGCACCAGCTGCAATCATAGCCTGCGCATCCGCAAGGGAGCGTACCCCGCCGGAGGCCTTGACGCCCAGGCCGGGTCCCACCGTTGCGCGCATCAGGGCGATGTCCTCCGCTGTTGCACCGCCCCCGTTGAAGCCGGTGGAGGTCTTCACGAAGTCCGCGCCGGCTTCCACAGCCGCCTGGCAGGCCGTGACCTTCTGGCTGTCGGTGAGCAGCGCCGTTTCGATAATGACCTTCAGAATCGCGCCGCTGGCGTGCACTGCCTCGGCCACGGAGGAGATGTCCTCAACGAGCGCGCCCTTGTCCCCTGCCCTTGCAGCGGCGATGTTGATGACCATGTCCACTTCATCGGCCCCGTCCAGCACCGCGCCGCGGGCTTCGAAGGTCTTGACGTCGGTGGGTGTGGCACCCAGCGGGAACCCCACCACCGAGCAGGTGAGGACCCCGGTGCCCCTGAGCGCGGTCTTGACGGTCTTGACCCAGATGGGGTTGACGCAGACTGACTTGAAACCGTATTCGGCCGCTTCCGCGCATACCTTGAGGACGTCGGCTTCCCCAGCCTCAGGCTTCAGCAGCGTGTGGTCGATGTAGGACGCTATGCTGCCGGAACCTGCGGCGCCGGTGGCTGTGGTCTGAACGGAAGGGGTGGCTTCGTTGCTCATGATGGTCCTCTCCAGGGGCCTGTGGGCCGGGCGTTGTAACGCCCATGACTCGTTTCGGAACCATCTTGCCACAGCCCGGATCGCCGCCCGCTCCGGGGGCGGGAGGCGTCCCTTCGAGCCGTCAGGCCGCGGCCTGCAGCGGAACGGCGCCCGAGCCAGCCGAGGCCGCGGTCAGCAGCTGGGTGGCGCAGGCGCCCGCAGCGGAAGCCGCCGCAACCAGCAGGCCCAGCCGGACGCCGTCGAACGCTGCGGCGTCACCGAGGGCCCAGATGCCGGGAACCGACGTCCGGAAGTCCTGGCTGATGACAATCCCTCCGCTGGGCGCGGTCCGCAGGCCGGCGCTGGCGGCCAGTCCGTCCCGTGAGACCCGCTCCTCCGCCAGAACCACCAGGTCACCGTTCATGCTGCTGCCGTCCTCGAAGATCACCGCGGACGCAGCCAGGCCGGACGCGGACGTGCCGGGAACGACGGCGGCCGGGCGGGCTGTGGTGCGGACCGGGCGGACGCCCTGGGCGCGGAGCACGGCCTCAGCCTGGCCGGCCGCCGTGCCGTTGCCCACCAGGATGCCCAGTGGGCGGCGGCCGAGCTCCCTGGCTACCTCGCTGACGGCCTCCCCGATGCGGGCGGCATCGTCAATGGTGGAGTAGCTCAGGCAGGCGCCCGCTCCTTCCACCGGGCTGGCCACGGGTGCCGATCCGGTGGCGATGACCAGCTGGTCGTAGGCGAATTCCATGCCGTCCGCGGTGGCCACGGTGCGGTTGACGGCGTCGATGTGGCTTGCCGGCTGGCCGAACCGGACCGAGACCTGCGGCAGCAGCGCCAGCTCCAGCAGTTCCTCCGGGGTGTCGTCCCGGTTGCTCAGCACGGTGATGGTGCCGGTGAAACGGGCCCGGTCCAGCTGGCTGACAAGCGCCTGGGCAGCAGGACCTGCCCCCGCGATGACAATGCGGGTGGCGGCGGAGGTGGATGTGGAGGGTGCCGGAGCGGACATGTGCTGGCCCTTTCGCTGGCGGCCGGAAGCGGCCGGAACTTCGTGATGGAACCCAGCGTAGGCCCGTGCCTTTTCCGGCGTGTTTCCCGGCAGTTGCTGTTTAAAGGCCCGGTGTTCGCCAGTGTTTACCGGCCGGTAACAGAACCCGTGACCTGCCTCTCATCCGCCAGCTGGCCGACACAATTGCCTTGTGCTGCTGCCCGTCGGTGCTGTCCGTCCCGGGATTCCTAGACGCGGATACGGTAGCCGCGCTTCACCACAGTTTCCACCAGGCGGCCGTCAGGCAGCGAGGAGCGGAGACGGCTGACGGTCATGTCCAAGGCGTGGACGGAACCGCGGAGTTCCAGCAGGTCGGACAGCGATTCCCGGGACAGGACCGCGCCGCCGGCACCGAGCAGGGCGCGCAGGAGCAGCAGCGGTGCGGGGGCGAGCTCCACCGGTTGCCCGTTGATGCGCAGGCTGCGGCCGCGCAGCTCGATGTTGCCGGACCGGGTATCCAGCCGGCGCACGTGGTTGAGCGCGAGGTGCTCGCACACCAGCCGGATCAGTGCACCCATCCGGAACCGTTCCGGGATCAGCGGTGTCACGCCGGCATCCAGCAGGGGCTGCGCCGTGACCGGACCCACCACTGCCGTGGTGACGTTGGTCTTCAGGCTCTCGATCAGCTGCTTGTAGACGCCCATTTCGTGGGCGGTGCTCCACATGGCATCCACCGCGGGTGCGCTGGTGAAGGTGAGGACGTCCAGGTTCCCGCTGCAGGCAGCCTCGATGAGCCGGGGGAGCCGGTCCTCGCCGTCGGGCTTCACCCAGCGGTACGGCGTGACTGTCAGGACGGTGGCGCCGGACATGCGCAGGCGTTCCAGCTGCCGCACATCGGTGTAGCCGTGCAGCTGCACGGCAACGGTTTTCCCGCGCACGCCCTCGGCCAGCAGCATGTCCACCAGCGTTGCGGTGGTTTCGTCGCTGCTTATTCCGACGTCGGCGAGGCCGGCGGCGCGCACCGCACCGCGGGCTTTGGGTCCGCGGACGAACATCCGGCAGGCGCCCAGGGTCTCGAGCAGTTGCTCGCCAATACCGAAGGAATCCGCGGCCTCGCACCAGCGCCGCATCCCGTAGGCGGTGGTGGCGATGCAGAGGTCCGGCCGCGCCGCGATGATGGCACGGGTGTCCTCGATGAGCCGCATGTCCTCCTGCACGGGTGCGATTTTCAGGGCGGGGGCGTGCAGCACTTCCGCCCCGCGGCGTTCCAGCGCCTCGATCAGGTCCTGGGACCGCCGGTGCGAGGTGACACCGATGCGGAAACCCTCCAGTGGAGCCTCTGCGGCGTCGGGTGCTTCTTCAGGCGTTCGTTTGACCTGCGGTGGTTCGGCCGGTGCAAGTGCAGTCATGGGGGTCAATCCTTTCACGAACCCAGCAGCGAGGCCGCCAGCCTGTCCAGGTCGGCTGCGGCCTCGGCATGCCCGCGGTTGGCTTCAGCCACGCGAACCACCTCGCCGATGACCAGCACGGCGGGGTTGCTGCAGCCGGCGGCGGTGGAGGCGATGGTGCCCAGGTCCGCGATGGTGGTGCGCTGGCCGGGGCGGTAGCCGCGCTCCACCACGGCCATGGGCATGTCAGCCCGCATCCCGGCCCGGCGGAGTCCGGCAGCGAGCTGGTGGAGCGTTCCGATGCCCATCAGCACCACGATGGTCCCGCCGAGGCCGGCAAGGTGCTGGTGCTCCTTCTCGGTCAGCGGGGCGTGGCCGGACACCACGGTGAACATGTGGCTGACTTCGCGGTGGGTGACGGGGATGCCCGCGGCAGCCGGGACGGAAATGGCGCTGGTGACGCCGGAGATCACGCGGACCTTGACGCCGGCGGCCACGCAGGCGGCAACTTCCTCTCCGCCACGGCCGAAGACATACGGGTCCCCGCCCTTGAGGCGGACAACATTGTTGCCGGCCAGGGCGCTCTCCACCATGAGCTTCTCAATGTCGCCCTGGCTTACCTTGTGGTGGCCGGGCTTCTTGCCCACGTCCACCAGTTCGGCCGAGGTGAGGGAGGGGAGCTCCTGGTACGGGGCCAGCCGGTCGTAGAACACCACGTCGGCGTCACGGAGGGCCTTGACGGCGGCGACGGTGAGGAGCTCGGTGGTGCCGGGGCCGCCGCCCACCAGGGTGACGTGGCCCGGGGTGCCGGCAGCCGGCTCCACAGCGACCGGAATCCCCGTGTCGCGGCAGCGGCCAAGGAGGGATTCCCAGCCGGGCTGTCCGTCCTCCACGGCCGCCACCAGGAAGGGGCGTTCGGGCAGCGGGCCGTCGTGCGCCGAGCCCTGCGGAGTGCTGAGGCGGTAGACGACGGCGCCGGCGGCTTCGTAGCGGCGGACCGCCTGGCGGGCAGCGTGGTCCGAGCCCGTCACCAGTACTTCACGGCCGGTGAGATCAATGCTGAGCTGCATGCCTATACCTCGTTCTCGTCGCGGGACCTCAGGGGGATGGAAGCGCCAATCAGGACTGGCTGCTGGGCGGCTGCCGCCTTCTCCTCGGCGGTGGCGGGGCGCATCTGGCCGCGCTCGTCCGGGACGAAGGTGATGGAGTCGTCCTTCTGGTCGGGTGCATTGACGAAGGAGCGGAAGCGGCGCAGCCGCTCGGGGTCCTTCAGGGTGTCAGCCCATTCGTCGATGTAGGTATCCACGTGCTTGGCCATGGCGGCCTCGAGGTCAGCGGCGATGCCCAGGGTGTCCTTGACCACGACGTCCTCAACGTGCTTGATGCCGCCGTCGAGCTCTTCCTGCCACCGCGCGGTGCGCTGCAGCCGGTCGGCGGTGCGGATGTAATACATGAAGTAGCGGTCGATGTACTTGATCAGCGTTTCGTCGTCGAGGTCCTTGGCGAGCAGCTGGGCGTGGGCGGGTGTTGCGCCGCCGTTGCCGCCGACGTACAGGTTCCAGCCGTCTGCGGTGGCAATGACGCCCACGTCCTTGCCGCGGGCCTCGGCGCATTCGCGGGCGCAGCCGGAGACGCCCATCTTGAGCTTGTGCGGGCTCCGCAGGCCGCGGTAGCGCAGTTCCAGCTGGATGGCCATGGCCACCGAGTCCTGGACGCCGAAGCGGCACCAGGTGGAACCGACGCAGGACTTCACCGTACGCAGGCTCTTGCCGTAGGCCTGGCCGGATTCGAAACCGGCGTCCACCAGTTCCTTCCAGATTTCCGGCAGCTGCTCCAGGCGGGCACCGAACATGTCGATCCGCTGGCCGCCGGTGATCTTGGTGTACAGGTTGTACTTTTCGGCGACGGCGGCGATCACGCCGAGTTTCTTGGGGGTGATTTCGCCGCCGGCGATGCGGGGGACCACCGAGTAGGTGCCGTCCTTCTGCATGTTGGCCAGGGCGCGGTCGTTGGTGTCCTGCAGGGTGCCGCGGCCGGCGTCCAGCACGTAGGCGCTGTTCTGGCTGGCCAGGATGTTGGCGATGGTGGGCTTGCAGATGTCGCAGCCTGCGCCGGTGCCGTACTTGGCCATGATCTCTTCGAAGGAGGTGAGTTCCAGGACGCGGATGGCGTCGAACAGTTCCTGGCGGGACAGTTCGATGTGCTCGCAGAGGGCTTTGGAGACCTCGACACCTGACTTGGTGAGTTCGGTTTCCAGCAGCTTCTTGAGCATCGGCACGCAGGAACCGCACTGGGTGCCGGCGCGGGTGCAGCCCTTCAGCTCGCCCAGTTCCTGGACGGGGGCGTTGCCCTCGCAGGCGCCGCAGCCGTTGATGGCGTCGCGGATGCTGCCGGCGGTGACGTTGTTGCAGGAGCAGAGGGTGGCGTCGTCCGGAAGTTCCGTTTCGGGGGCTTCGCCGCCGCCTGCCGCGGTGAGGAACGCGCCGGGTTCGGCGGGAAGCTCGCGGCCGAGGAGCGGGCGGAGGCTCATGTACGGTGAGGCGTCGCCCACGAAGATACCGCCCAGGAGGGTCT
This sequence comes from Pseudarthrobacter oxydans, assembly GCF_013314975.1. Classification (GTDB taxonomy): domain Bacteria; phylum Actinomycetota; class Actinomycetes; order Actinomycetales; family Micrococcaceae; genus Arthrobacter; species Arthrobacter oxydans. The sequence goes on from NZ_JABTYH010000003.1 coordinate 220,689, forward strand.
TGGCATCGTCTGTAGTGACGATCTTCTGGTACACGCCGCGGGCGGGGTCGGCGTACACGATTTCGAGGGCGTGTTCGGTCTTGGCGAACGCATCGCCGAAGCTGGCCACGTCAACGCCGGAGAGCTTGAGCTTGGTGGCGGTGTCGAAGCCGGGGAACGTTGCGTCGCCGCCGTGCAGCCGGTCGGCCACAATCTCCGCCATGGTGTTGGCGGGGGCAACCAGGCCCAGGCACATGCCGCCGAAGTTGGCCACCTCGCCGATGGCCCAGATGCCGGGCACTTCGGTTTCGCAGTAGTCGTTGATGACCACGCCGCCGCGGGGACCCAGGCTGAATACCTGTTCCTCGCCCTCGGCGGCGCGGAAGAGTTCGTCACGGGGCCGGACGCCGATGGCCACAATGACCATGTCTGCTTCGATGATGCGGCCGTCCGCCATGAGGACGCCGGTGACCTGGCCGTCGTCGTCGGACAGGACTTCTGAAGGGAACACGCCGCCGTGGACTTCGAAGCCCTTCGCCGTGATGAGCCGTCCCATGGCCTGGCCGGCGCCTTCGTCCAGCTGCGTGGCCATCAGCCACTGCGATCCGTCAATGACGATCGGGTTGGCGCCCAGCTGCTCCGTGCCGGCGGCGGATTCGAGGCCAAGGAGGCCGCCGCCGATAGTGACTGCGTTGACCTTGCGGCCCAGCTTCTCCTTCAGCCCGGCGATGGCCTCGTTGATGGCCCATACGTCTTCGAGGGTGCGGTAGACGTGCGTATGTTCGGCGCCCGGGATGGGCAGGCGTGCGGCGTTCGAGCCGGTGGCCACCACCAGCTCGTCGTATTCGAAGGTGTTGCCGGCAGCCGTCTCCACGGTCTTGGCCCCGGCATTGATCTTGATGACCCGCTCGCCGGTCTTGAGCTCCAGGGACGGGTGGTCCCACATGGCTGCGGTTCCCAGCGTAAGGTCCACGTCCTTGTCCGTGAGGGCCTTGGAGAGGGCAACACGGTCGTAGGGCAGGTGGGCTTCCTCAGTGAGGACCGTGACATGCCAGCCATCGAGGCCACGGGCATGCATTGCGTCCGCAAAACGGTGGGCCGCGGGGCCGCCGCCGGCGACGACGATGCGGCGCGGAGTCTCTGTGCTTGAAGTCTGTTCGGTCACTGATGGCCTTTCGCATGGGCCGCAGTGGAACTGCAGCCTTCTCTGTCGAGCTGTCCATCCAGACTAGGGAGACGCAGTTTCGCTTCAGTTTCCCAATTGTTTCGTCAACTTAACTTCTGCATCACGAACGCATTTCCGGCCGTGTGAGGTGTCTTTTACGCGCCGGACACATTCACTGCACGCCTCTGAAACACCCGGAGCCTAGCGTGGTTCACGGCTGCAAAGGCGGCCCACTGAGAAGGATTACCCGCACAGGGAGAGGAGCCGGACATGACGGCAACACTGGAACTTGGGGCACTCGAAGCCGGCCTTGACGAGGCGGTATCCGGGATCACGGGCGGCTGGCACAGCGTGTGCCCGGTGGAGGACCTGGAGATTGCCTGGGGCGAGGCAGCCCTGGTTGCGGGACGCCAGATTGCCCTCTTCCGCACGGGCGCCACCGACGTTTTCGCGGTTGCGCACGAGGACCCGGCCACGGGAGCACACGTCATGGCGCGCGGGATCCTGGGCTCACGCGGGGAGCGCCCCACCATCGCCTCGCCGCTGCACAAAGAGGTCTACGACCTCGAAACCGGTGAATGCTTCAGCACGCCCGGCCTGGCCATCGCCACCTTCCGCACCCGCATCAGCGACGGCATGGTCGAGGTTGAGCTGTAGCGGCTAGAGCCCCAGCGCTTCACTGACGTCGCGGAGCACGTCATCCAGCGCCGCCCGTACTGCCTGGCGGGCGGCCGGCAGTTCCGCGGCGGAACCCACATGCTGGATTACTTCGAGGTAGCACTTGAGCTTGGGCTCGGTGCCGCTCGGACGGATGATCACGCGCGTCAGGTCCCTGGTGACGTACAACAGCCCGTCCGTGGGCGGCAGCTCGTCGCTGCCCTCGGCCAGGTCCGTGTACACCTCAACAGCGGATGATCCGAACGTTTCCGGCGGGGAGACCCTGAGCCGGTTCATCATCGCGTCCAGGAGCCCCAGGTCCGCAACCCTGATGCTGAGCTGGTCGCTGGCGTGCAGGCCGTGCTGCAGGTAGAGCTCGTCCAGGGTGTCGAAGACGGTCTTGCCGTCAGCCTTGGCGGCCGCCGCGAGCTCCGCGATCAGCAGGGCAGCCGAGATCCCGTCCTTGTCCCGCACCAGATCCGGCGCCACACAGTAGCCCAAGGCTTCCTCGTAGCCGTACACAAGCCCGGGAACCCGGGAAATCCACTTGAACCCTGTCAGCGTCTCCTGGTGGGCATAACCGGCCGCTGTGGCGATGCGGGCCAGCAGCCGGGAGGACACGATCGAATTCGCGAACACTCCCTGGGCACCTTCCTCCGTGCCGCCGTCGTCCGTTGCCCTGCCCGCGGCGATCCTGGCGGCCACGTGGGCTCCCAGGAGCGCGCCAACCTCGTCCCCGCGGAGCATCCGCCAAGCGCCGGTATCAGGGTCTTTCGCCGCAACGGCCGCCCTGTCGGCGTCGGGATCGTTGGCAATCACAATGTCTGCCCCCAGCCGTTCAGCCGACTCCAGCGCCAGGTCCAGGGCGCCGGGTTCTTCCGGGTTGGGAAAGCTGACGGTGGGAAAATCCGGGTCCGGCTCGGCCTGCTCCGCCACCAAGGTGATGTCCTTGAAACCTGCGGCGTTCAACACCGACAGCGCGGTCCCGCCGCCCACACCGTGCAGGGGAGTCAGGACGATGCCCAGGTCGCGGGCCGGGAACTCACCGGGCATGGCCAGCGCGGCCGTGGAGCGTTCGTAGTCGGCTGCAAGGGTTCCGTCCAGGACAGTCCAGCCGGAAGGGGCAAGGGTGATCGAATCCAGAGGCCCCACCGCGTTGATCCGGGCGGCGATGGCGGCATCGTACGGGGTGACGATCTGTGCACCGTTGCCGTTCTCCGGCACGGCATGGCGGCCCAGGTACACCTTGTACCCGTTGTCCTGCGGCGGGTTGTGGCTGGCAGTCACCATGACCCCGCCGTCGCATTCCAGCGCCCTGACGGCGAAGGCCAGCAGGGGAGTGGGCAGCGCCGCAGGCATCAGGAACGTCTCGATCCCTGCTGCCGTGAAAATCGCTGCGGTTTCCTCGGCAAAGATGTCCGAGTTGTGCCGGGCGTCGTAGCCGACGACGGCGCGCGGCCGGGTTCCCGGGGAGGACTCGCCGACCGCCGAGAGCAGGAAGTCCGCCAGGCCGGCGGCGGCCCGGCGCACCACCACCCGGTTCATCCGGTTCGGACCAGGACCCAGGGCCGCCCGCAGTCCCGCCGTGCCGAACTGCAGGGTCCCGCGGAAGCTGTCCTCGAGTTCCTGGCGGGCTGCCGGGACACCGTTCTCCACCTGCCGGATGAGCTCGAGGAGGGAGGCCGACGTCACCGGATCCGGGTCTTGGGCAGCCCACGCGCGGGCATCATTGAGCAGGCGGATTTCGGCATCGGAAGACGTCATGGGCCTAACGCTATCGTTATTGGCCCGCCACTTCTTCCAACCCCGGCCACGAAATGCCCGTGGCAGGGGCGCCGCGGGTGACCGCGCCGCCGGTCAGAGCCGGGCGATGATCTCTGCCAGCAGCTTCGAAATCCGCGGGCCGGCAGCCTGACCGGACTCGATGACCTCCTGGTGGCTCAACGGCTGGGGGCTGATGCCGGCGGCAAGGTTGGTGACCAGCGAAATGCCGAACACCTCCATGCCGGCGTGCCGCCCCGCGATGGCCTCCAGCGCCGTCGACATGCCCACGAGGTCGGCGCCGATGCGCTTGGCGTACTGCACCTCGGCGGGCGTCTCGTAGTGGGGGCCGGGGAACTGGGCGTAGACGCCTTCTTCCAGGGTGGCGTCGACGTCACGGGCCAGTCCACGGATCCGGGCAGAGTAGAGATCCGTCAGGTCCACGAACGTGGCACCCTCCAGCGGCGAGGCGGCGGTGAGGTTGATGTGGTCGCTGATCAGCACCGGGGTGCCCGGGGTCCAGTTTTCCTGCAGCCCGCCGCAGCCGTTGGTCAGCACCAGGGTCTTGCAGCCGGCGGCAGCCGCTGTGCGGATGCCGTGCACCACCGCGCGCACGCCCTTGCCTTCGTAATAGTGCGTCCTTGCACCCAGCACCAGTGCCCGCTTGCCGCCCGAGGTCAGGACCGAGCGGATGGTGCCCACGTGTCCTTCCACCGCCGGGGCGTGGAAACCGGGGACCTCGTCGGCGGACAGGGTGGCGGTGGTTTCGCCAATCAGGTCGGCTGCCTCGCCCCAGCCGGAGCCGAGGACCAGGGCGACGTCGTGGCTGTCCACGCCCGTTTCCTCGGCGATGTAGTCGGCAGCGGCACGCGCGGCGGCAAAGGGATCGGTGTTCAGGAAGTCAGTTGTACTCACTGGTACAAGCTATCCTGCCGTCCGTCGCGCCGCCCACCCTGGGCCGGTTTTCCTGAGAGACCGTTTTCTTTGGCCGTGCGGGGGAGTTGCAGGAGAATGATTGTTTGTGACTACGCATCCAGATTTCAGTTCCCCCCGGATCGCAATCCTGGGAGGTGGTCCGGGCGGGTACGAAGCCGCCATGGTGGCCGCCTCGCTGGGGGCGCAGGTCACCATCATCGAGCGTGCAGGACTGGGCGGATCGGCCGTGCTGACGGACGTCGTTCCGTCCAAGACCCTGATCGCCACCGCGGACCTGATGACCCGCGTGGGGGAGGCGGGCGAGCTGGGAGTGAAGTTCGACGTCGACGGCGGCGACTTCGTGCCCGTGATGCGCGCCGACCTCAAGCACATCAACGACCGTTTGCTGAACCTGGCCCGCAGCCAGTCCAAGGACATCCATGACGGCCTGGAGAACCTGGGCGTGCGGATCATCACCGGGTCCGGCCGGCTGCTGGATGACCGGACCATTGAAGTCCTCACCGCGGATGGCACCGAGACCGTCGAGGCGGACACCATCCTGCTCGCCGTGGGCGCCCATCCGCGCGAGCTTCCCACGGCACGGCCGGACGGCGAACGGATCCTCAACTGGACGCAGATCTATGACCTCGATGAGCTGCCCGAGGAACTGATTGTGGTGGGTTCCGGTGTTACCGGGGCCGAATTCGCCTCCGCTTACAACGGACTGGGATCCAAGGTCACGCTTATTTCCAGCCGTGACAGGGTGCTTCCCGGATCCGATGTGGACGCGGCAGTAGTACTGGAGGAAGTCTTCGAACGCCGCGGCGTCCGGGTCCTCTCGCGCTCCCGTGCCGAGACCGTGGAGCGGACGGACGACGGCGTGGTGGTCACCCTCAGCGACGGGTCCAAGGTCACCGGCAGCCACTGCCTGCTGTGCCTGGGCTCCATCCCCAACACCGCAGGGATCGGCCTTGAAGAGGCCGGCGTGGCGGTCAGCGAAAGCGGCCACATCAAGGTGGACGGCGTGTCCCGCACCTCGGCCCCCAACATCTATGCCGCCGGTGACTGCACCGGCGTGCTGCCGCTGGCCTCCGTGGCGGCCATGCAGGGCCGCATCGCGGTGGCGCACTTCATGGGTGACACCGTCACCCCGCTCAAGCTGCACCAGGTGGCCTCAAACATCTTCACGTCCCCGGAAATCGCGAACGTGGGCGTCTCGGAAGCTGAGATCGACTCGGGCAAGTACCAGGGCGACATCATCAAGCTCTCGCTGCGCAGCAACGCCCGCGCCAAGATGCGGAACCACCGCGACGGCTTCGTGAAGATCTTTGCCCGCAAGGGCTCCGGCACGGTGATCGGCGGGGTGGTCGTAGGACCGAACGCCTCGGAGCTGATCTTCCCCATCTCCATCGCGGTGAAGCAAAAACTGCACGTGGACGACGTCGCCAGCACCTTTACCGTCTACCCGTCCCTCAGCGGCTCCATTTCGGAGGCGGCCCGCCGCCTGCACGTCCACCTGTAGGGGCGCGTCGGAATCCACCGGGTTCCAGGAGCCCGTGAGTCTGGACCACTCCGCGCAGCCTGCATAGACTCCTCAAAGGGACGGCCGGGAATTCCATCAGCGGATTTCCCGGCCGTCCCTGCACCAGCCATCAGAAGGGTAGGCGGAAGAAATGTCAGCAGCACTCGTGAGGCCGCGCAGCGGCAAAATCATCGGTGGGGTGTGCGCGGCCTTGGCAGCCCGTTTTGGGCTTCCAAAATTCCTGGTCCGGTTGGGCTTCGTCATTTTTGGCCTGGTGGGGGTCGGCGAACTGGCCTACATCGTGCTCTGGATCCTTATTCCCAAGGCCCCGGCCTAAGTATGCGCGCACCGGGGACGTTGTGCCCTACTGCTCCACCGCACCCTGCAAGCACAGTGGAGCATGGCTTCCATATACATTGCCTACGGCAGCGTTGAAGGGCAGACGGCCCACATAGCGGAGTACATCGCCGATGTGATCCGGGCGCACGGGCACCACGCTGAAACCGCGGACCTCAAGCATGCTCCGGACAGCATTCCGGACGGGCAGGACGCCGTCATCGTGGCGGCGTCGGTGCATATTGGCAAGCACGAGGGTTATGTTGCGGACTTTGTCCGCAAGAACCGCAGCGAACTTGATCGTTTGCCGTCCGCCCTGGTCTCGGTCAGCCTTGCCGCCCAAGGGGATGAAGCCAGTGCGGAGGGCTACGTGGAAAAGTTCGAGGAGGAGACCGGCTGGCACCCCCGCCATGTAGCGATGTTCTCCGGTGCGCTGATGTACACCCACTACAACTTCCTGAAACGCCAGATGATGAAGAAGATCGCCAAGGACAGGGGCTCCCAGGACCTGGACACGTCCCGGGACTACATCTACACCGAGTGGGACGGCGTGAAGCGCTTCGCCGAGGACTTCCTGGCCGGGGTCCCGGGTTCTCCTCCTGGCGTCAACAAGTGAGAACGCCGGCAGCCACACCCGTCATGTTCCTTGCTGCGTCCGCTTTGCTTGGCGGGTGTTCGCAGCCCGGGAACCAAAACACTCCGGCGCCGGCACCCCGCCCCTCCACCGGTGGGACCAGCCCTGCCTGCGACCTCATCACTCCTGAAATTGCCGCGAAAGTCGTACCCGGGATCATGCCTGCAGGCCAGAACAGCAGTGACAGGCCACCCGGAAGCAAGGCCTACCTCTGCACGTATTCGAGCAAGTCCATGGACGGAGGCATCACGGCCCTGTCGGTGGCACTCACCTCGCCCGCCTCGTCGCAGGACATCTCCACAGCGAAGTCGGCGCCCGGCTGCTCACCCGTCACCGGAATCGGTGACTTCGCCTGCCTGCAGTGGACCGGCTACTTCCGGGGCGAGGCCGGGGGCGCCTCCGCGAACGTTGTCCTCACGGCTGTCCGGGGCGACGAAACGCTCGAAATGCCATACGTCACCTCTGCGCCCATGAACGGCGCTCCCGCTCCCGACGGCGATGCGATGGCCCGTGCGCTCGCACAGGCAGCAGTGGACGCCGGCTGGGGCAACGGCACCCCGCTCGGCGTTCCCGCGGCCCCCGCTTCCTAGTCAGGCGGCCTGGACCGCCCGGAAGTGTTTTTCGATAAGCCCCTTGATGTCCTCATGGCAGCCGCCGCAGCCGGTTCCGGCACGCGTTGCCTTGGACACCTCGGCTACCGTGGAGCAGCCCTCCTCAACGGCGCCCTGGATGGCGGCTCCGCTGACTCCGGCGCACCGGCAGACGGTGCCGGCGGGATCGGCGGCACCCGTGCCCGGCAGCTGGTCCGGCCCGTCGAGGCGCAGCAGCAGGGACCGGTCAGCGGGAAGTTCCGCGCCGCGTTCGAACAGCCCCACCAGCTCGGCGGCCGTGCGGGGCATGCCAACGGCCACCAGGGCCTCCAGGACGCCGCCGCGGGTGGTCATTTTGACATAGCGGCCGTGCTCCGGGTCCGCCCACTGGGAAACCTGGAGCCGCGGGCGCCCGTTCACGGCACCGGCAGCAAGGGCGTCCTCGTCCCAGGGCTCTGCGGAATTGTCGCCGGCCACGGCCATGTTCATGCCGCGCGCCTTCAGGACGATCACGCCCGGCTGCTCCGCCGGCAGCGCCGGCAGCAGGGCGGCGTCCTCCCCGCCGTCTGCCAGCAGGGTCAGGTACCCGGCCAGCCACTCGGCCTGCCGCCAGCCCGGCCCCACCAGGCCGGAGGGCCCCTTGGCGTTGCGGCAGGGTGCGCAGTCCGGATCCGGGCAGCGCACCTCGGCGCAGTCACCAATGGCAAAGATGTGCGGCTCGTGGTGCGCGCGGAGTTTGTGGTCCACCAGGATGCCCGCGGACGTGGAGAGCCCGCAGCCCTCGGCGAGTTCAGTGCGGGGGCGGACGCCGCAGGAGAGCACCAGGAGGTCGCCGTCGATCGCGGACCCGTCGTCGAGCAGCAGCGCCGAGAAACCGCCGTCGGGCGCGTTGTGCTCCACGCCCGTGGAGCGCGCGTTGCCGGCCATCCGCACGCCGCAGCGGCGCAGGCTCGCCGCCAGCACGGAGCCGCCGCCGCGGTCGATGTTGCGGCCCAGCGGATGCGGGCCGTTGTGGACCACCGTGACGGTGGCTCCTTCTTCCGCCGCGGCCAGGGCGGTCTCCAGGCCCAGGACGCCGCCGCCCAGGACCACCACCCGCTTGCCGCCGGTCACGGCCCGCCGC
>NZ_JABTYH010000030.1 GCF_013314975.1 Pseudarthrobacter oxydans
GAACGGGACGTCCGCTCGGGCACCCTGGACACGGCGTCGATCGCGGCCTTCGCCGCTGCCGCTGAGAAGGCCGCCGCCACCCTGGGCACCGAGTCCACACGCATTGCGGGCCTCCGCGACCGGCTGATTGACGGTGTCCTGGAACGGGTTCCGGAAGCCGTTCTGCGCGGTGCTGCCGGAAACGGCCGGCTCCCCGGCAACGCGCATTTCACTTTTCCCGGCTGCGAGGGCGATTCCCTGCTGTTCCTGCTGGACCTGGCCGGCGTAGAGTCATCCACCGGTTCGGCCTGCACGGCGGGTGTACCCAGGCCCTCCCACGTCCTGCTGGCCATGGGCCTGGACGAGGAGACGGCGCGGGGCGCTCAGCGGTTCACCCTGGGCCATGCCTCGGTGGAGGGCGACGTCGACGCCCTCCTGGCCGCGCTGCCTGACGCCTATGCCCGGGCCAGGCAGGCGGGGATGGCCGGGCACGAGTCCAGCATCCAGACCGCAGGAACGCTTGCGCGCCGGGCCGCCAACGGCGGCTGACGGAGCCGTGCCTGACGGGGCTCTGTGCTGAGGCCGTAGAATAGACAGTCAAGGATCGTTTCCGGGAGCCTGCCTGCCCTAAGAATCAGACCAGGAATCAGACCAAGAATCAGCGCCGGGACCCAGCGTCCCCATCCAGCGCAGCCAGCCCGCGCACGTTCGCCAGCACCGGCCCGGAGCCGGGAAAACCCGAGGGAAAGCCACCATGCGAGTTCTAGCAGCCATGAGCGGCGGAGTCGACTCCGCCGTCGCCGCCGCCCGCGCCGTCGAGGCGGGGCATGACGTCGTCGGCGTTCACCTGGCGCTCTCGCGCATGCCCGGCACACTCCGCACCGGAAGCCGCGGCTGCTGCACCATCGAGGACTCCCGCGACGCGTGGCGGGCCTGCGACGTCCTTGGCATCCCGTACTACGTCTGGGATTTCTCCGAACGGTTCAAGGAAGACGTTGTCCAGGACTTCATCGATGAGTACGCCGCCGGCCGCACCCCCAACCCCTGCATGCGGTGCAACGAGCGGATCAAGTTCGCCGCGCTCCTGGAAAAAGCCATCGCCCTGGGGTTCGACGCCGTGTGCACCGGACACTACGCCAAGGTCATCGAGGATGCGGACGGTAACCGCGAACTGCACCGGGCCGCTGACTGGGCCAAGGACCAGAGCTACGTCCTGGGCGTCCTGACGCACGAGCAGCTTAAGCACTCCATGTTCCCGCTGGCCGACACACCGTCCAAGGCCGAGGTCCGTGCGGAGGCTGAACGCCGGGGACTCTCCGTAGCCAACAAGCCGGACAGCCACGACATCTGCTTCATCCCCGACGGTGACACCGCCGGATGGCTCGCCGAAAAGATCGACATGTCCACCGGGGACATCGTGGACGAAACCGGTACGAAGGTCGGCGAGCACCCGGGCGCCAACGCCTTCACCGTGGGCCAGCGCCGCGGCCTGAAACTGGGCACTCCCGCCGCCGACGGCAAGCCCCGGTTCGTCCTGGAGATCCGCCCTAAGGAAAACAAGGTGGTAGTGGGCCCGGAGGCCCTGCTGGCCATCGACGAGATCCGCGGCATCAAGGTCTCCTGGGCAGGACTGCCCATCGCCGAGGTGGGGACGGGCGCGGAGTTCGACTGCCACGCCCAGGTCCGTGCCCACGGCGACCCCGTGCCCGCGACGGCCCGCATGGAAGCGGCAGGTGACGACGCGGGTGCCGCCGGCCAGCTGGTAGTGCGGCTCACCACCCCGCTGCGGGGAGTGGCTCCGGGCCAGACGATTGTCCTCTACCAGGGCAGCCGGGTGCTGGGCCAGGCGACCATCGACGCCGCCCGTTCGCTTCAGCGCGCCGAGCTCTAGGACAGCGTGTCCCCAACACCGCCCCGGTTCCGCCGGGGCGGTGTTGTTGGTTGTGCGTGGCCGCCAGGGGGAATCAGGTAAATTTTGTGTCTCAACTCACAAAATGGTCCGGGATGAGTGTTGACTCTCTGATTGAATCTAGGCATCAGCACCGCGCGCTTCCCGCCTGAGCAAATGCACCCATCAGCGGTCGGCGGGCGCGCACTCATCGAACAGAAAGTTCTTAGATGACGAAGAGCAACAAAGCACTGCACGGCGCAATCGCGCTGGCAGGCATTTCCGCCCTCGCCCTGACTGCCTGCACGGGCCCCTCAGGCGGCGGCGGTGGAACCTCGACCGGCGATGCCGGGGGTGGCGCCATCACGTACGGCACCACGGACAAAGTGGTCACCCTGGACCCGGCCGGATCCTATGACGGCGGATCCTTCATGGTCATGAACCAGATCTACCCGTTCCTGCTCAACTACAAACCCGGCACTGCAGATGCCACCCCGGACATCGCGGAGTCCGCCTCCTTCACCAGCCCCACCGAATACACCGTGAAGCTCAAGCCCGGCCTGAAGTTTGCCAACGGCAACACGCTGGACTCTTCGGACGTCGTGTTTTCCTTCAACCGCGTCAAGACGATCGACGACCCCAACGGGCCGGCGTCACTGCTCGCCAACATGGAAAAGATCGAGGCTACGGACGTCAACACCGTGGTGTTCACCCTTGCAGCCGGAAACGACCAGGTGTTCCCGGGCGTGCTTGCCTCGAACCCCGGTCCGATCGTGGACGAGGAAGTCTTTCCGGCGGACAAGATCATGGACGACGACGCCATCATTGCGGCCAAGCCGTTCGCCGGCCAGTACACGATTGAAAGCTACAAGAAGAACGAACTGGTCAGCTTCAAACCCAACCCGGACTACCAGGGGCTGCTGGGTGCTGCGTCCAACGACGGAGCCACGCTCAAGCACTACGCGGACCCGAACAACCTGAAGCTCGATGTCCAGCAGGGTAACATCGACGTCGCCGGGCGCATCCTTACCGCCACCGACGTCGCAGACCTTGAAGGCGACGACAAGGTGAAGGTCCACAAGGGCCCGGGCGGGGAACTGCGCTACATGGTCTTCAACTTCGACACCATGCCGTTCGGCGCGAAGACCCCCGAAGCCGATCCTGCCAAGGCCCTTGCCGTCCGCCAGGCCATCGCCCACCTCGTTGACCGTGACGTCATTGCTTCGCAGGTCTTCAAGGACACCTACACCCCGGTCTACTCCTACGTGCCCAAGGAATTCGAAGGCGCAACCGAGCCGCTGAAGAGCCTCTACGGCGACGGCAGCGGCAAGCCTAGCCTGGACAAGGCAAAGCAGGTCCTGGCCGATGCCGGCATCACCTCGGTGGTTGACGTGAAGCTGCAGTACACGGACCGCTACGGCACGTCCGCGGCCGACGAATACGCACTGGTAAAGGAACAGCTCGAAAAGTCAGGGCTCTTCACCGTCGACCTCAAGTCCACCGAGTGGACCACCTACACCAAGGAACGCCGGGCGGACGCCTACCCCGTGTACCAGCTGGGCTGGTTCCCGGATTATTCGGATGCGGACAACTACCTGACGCCGTTCTTCATCCCGGGCAACTTCCTCGGCAACCACTACGAGAACCCGGCCGTGACGGAGATCGTGAAGAAGCAGCTGGTCACCACGGACAAGGCTGAGCGGAGCGAACTCCTGGGCCAGGCCCAGGAAGCCATCGCCAAAGACCTGTCCACGCTGCCGCTGCTGCAGGGCGCCCAGGTCATGGTGGCCGGAACGGATGTCCAGGGAGTCGAAAAGACCCTCGATGCCTCGTTCAAGACCCGTCTTGGTGTGATGTCCAAGTAGGTCCACCGAACCATCCGGCTCTGACCGCACAAGGGGCGGGACACGGTGCACCTGTTGCCAGGCGCCCGTGTCCCGCCCCGCGTGCTGGACGGGATGTGGTGCCGGCCCGCAGCGGGCACCGCAAAGACAACCTGAGGTACCCATGACGACATTGATCGACGCGCCACCAACTGACGCGGACGGACTACTGCCGCCCGCCAAAAAATCATCCGACGGTGGACTGGGACAGTACATCCTGGTCCGTTTCCTGCTGATCTTTCCCACCATCTTCATCCTGGTCACCATGGTCTTCTTCCTGATGAGGATCACCGGCGACCCCATCACCGCAGCCATGGGAGGGCGCCTTCCGGCGGACCAGCTCCAGGAGCGGATCCAGGCGGCCGGCTACGACCGGCCCATCCTGGTCCAATACTTCGAGTACCTCGGCCAGTTGGCCACCGGCAACTTCGGCCGGACGCTCACGGACAACCGCGCCGTCTCCGAAATGCTGACAACCTACGGCTCGGCCACCCTGGAGCTGAGCATCAACGCACTGCTCGTCGCCCTCGTGGCAGGTATTCCGCTGGGCATGGTGGCGGCGCACCGCCGGGACAAGGCACCGGACGCCGTCCTGCGGGTCTTCGCCATTCTTTGCTACGCGACCCCCGTGTTCTTCGCCGGCATGCTGCTGAAGCTGACCTTCTCGGTCTGGCTCGGCTGGCTGCCGGTGGCAGGGCGGGCCAGGACGTCCAGCGAACTGGCCTTGACGTCACTGGAGGCGCCCACCGGAATCTACTGGCTGGACGCACTTCGAAGCGGCAACATGGCCGCCCTGGGAGACGTCATGGCCCACGCCGTCCTGCCCGCGGTGGCGTTGGGGCTGCTGACAGCCGGCATCTTCCTCCGCCTTGTCAGGACCAACGTCATTGGCACCCTGGGCAGGGACTACATTGAGGCCGGCCGGTCCAGGGGCGTCAGCGAATACCGCCTGGTCACCAAGCATGCCTACAAGCCCGCGCTGATACCCATCATCACGGTGATGGGCCTGCAAATAGCAGTGATGCTCGGCGGGGCGGTCCTGACCGAGAAAACATTCGAATGGAAAGGCCTCGGATTCCAGCTCGCCAACTACCTCACGGCCCGTGACTTCGTGGCCGTGCAAGGCATCGTGGTGCTGCTCGCCATCATCGTGGCCATGACCAACTTCATCGTGGACATCATTGCCGCGCTGATCGATCCCCGCGTGAGGTACTGAGCATGAGCATCCCGGCCGTTCCCGTCCCGATGGAAAGTCCACGGGCTCCCTGGTACCGCCGCCTGCCGGTGGTCTCACACTTCAACAAAAGCGTCGGCCTCCAGCGCGGCATGCTGGTGGCCGGACTGGTCCTCACAGGCCTGTTCGTCCTGACGGCACTTTTCGCACCACTGCTGGCACCCTACGGTTTCTCCCAGCTTTCCGACGCCGACGGCAACTTCCCCACTCAGCAGGCCCCGGGCGGCAAGCACCTGTTGGGGACAACCGTGGGCGGTTATGACGTCCTCTCGCGGGTCATCTGGGGCGCGCAGACGGCGATTCTGGTGATCGTCGTCGCCGTGTCCATGTCCATCGTCATCGGCGTTGTCCTTGGCCTGGTCAGCGGCTACCTTGGCGGGTGGCTTGACCGGATCCTGGTGGTCATCGCCGATGCCGTGTACGCCTTTCCCTCGCTGCTGGTGGCCATTGTCATGGCCATCGTCATAAGCGGCGGACAATCCAGCCTCATCGGCGGCATCTTCGCTGCCGGCACTGCCATCACGCTGGTCTTCATCCCGCAGTATTTCCGGGTCATTCGGGCGGAAACCGTCCGGTTGAAGGCCGAGCCGTTCGTCGAGTCAGCAAAAGTGGTGGGAGCGTCCAACATCCGCATCATGACCCGCCACATCTACCGCAACGCCACCCGCACCCTGCCGCTGATCTTCACCCTGAACGCCTCCGAAGCCATCCTCACTCTGGCCGGCCTCGGGTTCCTGGGCTTCGGCATCGAACCCAGTTCCGCCGCCGAGTGGGGATTCGACCTCAACAAGGCGCTCGCCGACACCACGTCAGGGATCTGGTGGACGGGCCTGTTCCCCGGCCTGGCCATCGTGCTGACCGTAGTGGGCCTGACTCTGGTGGGCGAGAGCATCAACGACCTGAATGATCCGCGCCTCCGCGGCCGCAAGAGCACGGGCGGCAGTTCCCCGGCGCCGGCGGACAACGCCGCCATCGCAACCGAAGTGAGGGCATCATGACCGTCAATATCGATCCATTGTCCGGGCGGAGCCCCAACGGAGAGCCCGACGACGGCCGTCCCGTTCTCGACATCGACCACCTCCAGGTCACGTTCGCCACGGACGGCGGTCCGGTCCAGGCAGTCAAGGACGTCAGCCTCGAGGTCAGGAAGGGGGAGGTACTGGCGATCGTGGGGGAGTCCGGATCCGGCAAGACTGTCACAGCCAAGACCATCCTGGGCCTGCTCCCGGAAACGGCCAGCAGCTCCGGGGCGGTGCTGATCAACGGAGCAGACGTGATCAGCGTCAGCGCCGCCCGGCTGCGCCAGATCCGGGGCCGGGACGTTGCCATGGTGTTCCAGGAACCGTCCACCGCGCTGAACCCGGTGTTCACCGTGGGCTGGCAGATTGCCGAAGGCATCCGGGCGCACACCGGAAGCGACGGGAAACGGGTTTCAGCCAAGGAGGCCAAATCCCGGGCCATTGAAGCGCTGCGCAAGGTGGGCATCCCCGATCCGGAACACCGGGTCAACTATTACCCCCACCAGTTCTCGGGCGGGCAAAAGCAGCGGGTGGTGATCGCCGCGGCGCTGGCCCTGAACCCCGGGCTGATTGTCGCCGATGAGCCCACGACGGCCCTCGATGTCACGGTGCAGGCGGAAATCCTGGAACTGCTCAGGGACCTGCGGGACAAGTACGGCACGTCCATCGTGCTCATCACGCACAACATGGGGGTGGTGGCGGACCTCGCCGACCGGGTGGTGGTGATGTACCAGGGCGACGTGGTGGAGGAGGCTCCGGCCCGCACCCTGTTCGCGGAACCGCGGCAGGACTACACCCGCAGCCTCCTCGGCGCGGTGCCGCACCTCGGACGGAACTCCGCCTCCGAGGGACTGGCCAGCCGGGCCCACCAGGAGGAGGAAGTCCTGGTGGAGGCCAACAACCTGTCCATCGAATACCCGGGGAGGCTGGGAACACCGGCTTTCAAGGCGGTGGACAGGGTCAGCTTCACTCTGTCCAGGGGCGAAGTGTTTGGCCTGGTGGGGGAATCCGGCTCGGGGAAGACCACCATCGGGCGGGCCATCGCCGGCCTTAACAGGACCACTGGCGGCAGCCTGAAGGTGCTGGGATACGAGATGCTGAACCTCAAGGAACGCACCTTCAAGCCGCTCCGCAAGGACATCGGCTTTGTGTTCCAGGACCCGGCGGCGTCCTTCAACCCCCAGCTGACCATTGGGGACTGCATCGCCGAACCCATGGTCATCCACACGAAGCCAAGCCCGGCGCAGGCGCGCAAACGCGTAGGCGAACTGCTTGAATCAGTCCAGCTCCCGGCGTCGTACGCGGGACGGTACCCGCACGAACTGTCCGGCGGCCAGCGACAGCGGGCGTCGCTGGCGCGGGCACTGAGCCTGAATCCCCGGCTGTTGATCGCCGATGAGCCGACGTCCGCACTGGATGTTTCGGTGCAGGCCAAGGTCCTGGAACTGTTCAGGGACATCCAACAGGAGTTCGGCTTCGCCTGCCTTTTCATCAGCCACGACCTCGCGGTGGTGGACACGCTGTCCTCGTGGGTCGGCGTCCTCTACAAGGGCCGCCTGGTGGAGCAGGGGATCGGCAGCCAGGTGATGGGAAACCCGCAGCACGACTACACCCGGCGGCTCATCGCGTCCCTGCCCGTGCCCGATCCGCAGGAACAAGCGAAACGGAGGGAAGCGCACCGCGCCCTGCTGGGCATCTGAGCGGCAGCACGCAGCGCAGCGTCGGAGCCCGAAGCGCCGGTGCCGGATACCGGCACCGGCGCTTAACACCCGGGTGATTCCGGTGCCTGCCCATAGACTTGAACCATGACGCAGCACAACCTTCACACTCCTGATGCCGATGACTACGACCCCTCAGCCAGTTCTCTGGCGGACCAGGTGGACCAGTCGGTGATGGCTGAACTGCTCTCCATCCGTTCAAGCATCGACAACATTGATGCCACCCTGGTCTATCTGCTGGCCGAGCGCTTCAAGGCGACCCAGAAGGTGGGCTTCCTCAAGGCGGCCCACCGGCTGCCCGCCGGGGATCCCGGCCGCGAGGCCGCGCAGATCGCCAGGCTGCGCCGCCTCGCCGAGGACGCCCACCTGGACCCCGCCTTCGCCGAGAAGTTCCTCAACTTCATCATTGGGGAAGTCATAAGGCACCACGAGGCGATCGCCGAAGACCACGAAGCTGCCTCGGGCCAGCACCCGCAGGCGTCAGCCCTCGCGTGAGCATGGTCGAGAGGCAAGAAGCCCGTGGCGGCGCCTCCTCACGGGCGACCGCTCCGCCGCGGGAAGTGACGGCCACTGCGCTGGGACCGTGGCCGGGCGAGGACCCCGTGGAGGCCGCCCGGATCATCCGGGGCGAACTCGGCAGCCCGCACCTGCCCTTCCTCGCCGAACTGCCGGACCGCGGAGTTGGTTCCGATGCCCTGGGCCGGACGGCCAGCCTCCTCGCCGAGCTGGCCGTTGACGTCCAGCCCTACGGGTGGCGGCTGGTTGACCGTCCCGGCAGGGACTTCCGCCGCGCCGCGTCAGCCCTGGCCACGGACATCAACGTCCTTGCCGATGTGGCCGGAGCGGAGGAAAATCCTGCCGCCGAGATCAAGGTCCAGCTGGTGGGACCCCTGAGCCTGGCGGCAGGGCTTCACTTGCACAACGGCGAGCGTGCCCTCCTCGACTACGGCGCCCGGCGGGACCTTGCGGACTCGCTTGCCGCCGGTGCGGGCGGGTATCTCTCCCGGGTGGCAGCCGCCGTGCCGGGTGCGCGCCTGGTAGTCCAGGTGGACGAGCCGGAGATCGCCGCGGTCCTGGCCGGCACCATTCCCACCTCCAGCGGCTACCGCACCCTCCGGGCGGTGCCGGCGTCTGAAGCACGTGAATCGTGGCGGCTGGTCCTTGACGCCTTGCGGGCCGCGGGTGCCGCCGAAGCGGTGATCTCCGTTCCCGAGGTGGAAGCGCCCTTCGAACAGATCCTGGCTGCCGGCGCGGACGGCATAGCCGTTCCGCTGAAGGCTTTGACCTCCCGGCAGTGGGAGCAACTGGCCGGAGCGGTGGAATCAGGCTCAAGCCTGTGGCTCGGCGCCGTGGAGGCAGCCGGCGGTCCGCTGCCCAAGGTCGCCGAGTCGGTGGAGGCCGTGTGGCGGCCCTGGCGGCAGCTGGGCCTTCCGGCACACACCCTTGCCTCCATCCGGGTGACACCCTCCGCCGGGCTTGCCGGCGGCTCGCCGTCGCAGGCCACAGAAGTGCTCGGCAGGCTTACCCGGCTTGCGGACGGGCTGAACCAGCTCGCCCAGGGCTAGCCGGCGCGGCCCCGGCCGGCGGCGGCGTCAGACCCGGTTTTCCCAGCGGTCCGGCTGCGCGTACCGCGGCAGGAAGCTGTGGGCCGAGCTGCCGCCGGTGTAGGGGCGCAGCCGGTAGTCGAAGCTGCCGGCGTAGACCAGGACCAGGCCGATCTGCGGCTGGATCACCTTCACCTGGATCCGGTGCTTGCCGGCGGGACCTTCTGCCGGGTCCCACCACTGTTCTGCGTAGGCTTTGGCGTCCAGGGCGGCAGGAAGGGGGAAACGGAGGGGGCCCAGGAGGAGCCGTGAGGCTTCCGACACGCCCCGGAGCCGGCCCTCCGCCGTGACACTCAGGTTCAGGTCGGTGACCAGCCGCCGGTACCGGCCTACGTAATCCACCAGCTGCGGCGCGCCGTTCCTGAGGGTGGCGCTTGTGGTGTCCTGGAAGATGCGGGTGCGCCCCGGAAACCGGATCTCACGGCGGGCCGTGAGGCTGGAACGGCCAAAGGGGTCCTGGTGGGCGTGGTTCTCGATGCGGAACGGAATGTTTTCGCCGTACTCGGGGAAGAAGGCTTCCTCGCCGCTGGTGAGCCGCAGCAAAGGCCGCAGCCATTCCTGACGGCAGCCCACGACGTCGAACGTTCCTTCACCCACGCCGTAGCGGCCCGAGCCCGGCACCAGCGAGAAGTACTCCTGCAGCTCAGGCTGCAGGCGCGAAAAGTCCGCGCCGAGGGCCTGCTGGTAGATGGGAACGTTCATGGGGACCTCCTGCTGGGAAAGCGGCTGGAACAAGGTGCTGTGACCTCACAATGTACCGGCAGCCTTGAGCCTGATGTACATGTCAGCGAGCCGCGGCGGCAACTGGTGGGGTTCGGCGTCCACCACTGACACACCGTGCTGCCGGAGCTCTGCGCTGATCGCCGCACGCTGCAGGAGAGCCCGTTCCGCCGCCGCGGCCCGGTAGACACCCGTGGCGTCGCCGCGTACTCCCAGCATGGTTCCCAGCTGCGGGTCCCGGACCGCCGCAACCACCACCACGTGCTGCCGGGCCAGCTGGGCCGCGACGGGAATCAGGCCCTCCTCGGGCGCACCGCCGTCCAGTGACGTGAGCAGCACAACGAGGGACCGGTGCGCGGAAACGGCGCGGACCTGCGCCGGGACTGCCGGCCAGTCCATCTCAATGAGTTCGGCCTCAAGCGGTGCCATGGCCTGGACCAGCTGGCCCAGGAGGTTCCCCTGCCCGGCGGACCCGGCCCTGGCGCGGGTACGCCGGTCAAAGGCGAGGAAGTCCACCCGGTCTCCGCCCCGCTCCGCGAGGACACCCAGCAGGAGGGCCGCTTCCATGCCCGTGTCCAGGCGCGTTTCGTCGTCGATCCTTGCCGCCGACGTCCTGGAGGTATCGAGGACCATGACCACACGGCGGTCGCGTTCGGGCCGCCAGGTGCGTACCACCACCGCGGACCGGCGTGCCGTGGCCCGCCAGTCAATCGACCGGACGTCGTCACCCCGGACATAGTCCCGGAGGGAATCGAACTCGGTGCCCGCGCCGCGGATCTGGACCGCGGCCTTGCCGTCGAGCTCGCGCAGTTTCCGCAGCTTGGAGGGCAGGTGCCTGCGGGAGTGGAAAGGCGGCAGCACCCGCAGCGAGCCGGGGCTATGGATTGTCTTCTGGCGCGCTGCCAGCAGCAGGGGGCCAAACGAGCGGAGGGTGGCGTGCGGTGCCCGGAGGTCACCCCGCCGGACGGGACGCAGCCGTACCGTGACGCGCCTGCTCTCGCCGGCCGGAACCTCAATGTCCTGTACGGCGTTCTGTGCCCCCGCCGAGGGCTGCCAGGCGTCGCGCAGGACGCCGCGGAGCCGGCGGCCGCCGTCGTTCCGGACCGTGAGCACAGCATTCACGGCCGCGTGCAGGGTGACGTTTCCGGGCTGTGTGCGCAGCAGGCTGACCGTCCGCAGCGGCGCCGCGGCCAGAAGGTCGACGGCGGCAAGGGCCGCCAGTACCCCGGACACCAGCAGTACCGTTCCCCAGTCGGGCAGCAGGAGGACCGGCACCACCCCCAGCAGCACCAGCAGCACGAAACGCCCGGAGATGGCCATCAGCGGGGAACGGGAACGGAGGCCAGGATGCTGCCCAGCACGTCATCCACCCGGACCCCGTCCATCTGGGCTTCCGGCTGAAGCGCTACGCGGTGCCGCAGGCAGGGGAGCGCAAGGGCCTTGACGTCGTCAGGGGTCACAAAGCTCCGGCCTGACAGCCAGGCCCAGGACCGGGACGTGTTCAGCAGGGCCGTGGCCCCGCGGGGAGAGACTCCCAGCAGGAACGACGGGGCCGAGCGGGTGGCCCGCACCAGATCCACGATGTAGCCGATGATTTCAGGGTCCACCGCCACCGACGCCACGGCCTGCCGGGCTTTCGAGAGGTCTGCCGCACCTGCTACTGCCCGGACCCCCGCAGCCATGAGGTCACGCGGGTCAAAGCCGGCAGCGTGGCGCCGGATGACCTCCATTTCGTCCTGGCGCCCGGGCAGCGGCATGGTCAGCTTGAGCAGGAAGCGGTCCAGCTGCGCTTCCGGGAGGGGATAGGTCCCTTCATACTCAACCGGGTTCTGGGTGGCAGCAACGAGGAACGGTGCTGGCAGCGGCCGGGACACCCCGTCCACGGAAACCTGCCGTTCCTCCATGGCCTCGAGCAGGGATGCCTGCGTTTTGGGCGGCGTCCGGTTGATTTCGTCTGCCAGCAGGATGTTGGTGAAAACCGGCCCTTCACGGAACGTGAATTCGGAGGTGTGCGAGTCGTAGACCAGGGATCCCGTGACGTCTCCGGGCATCAGGTCCGGGGTGAACTGCACGCGCTTCGTGTCCAGGCTCAGCGCTGCCGACAGGGCACGCACCAGCAGTGTTTTGGCGACGCCCGGGACACCCTCCAGAAGCACGTGGCCCTGGGAAAGGAGCGCAATCAGCAGTCCCGTGACGGTGGCGTCCTGCCCCACCACGGCCTTGGCCACCTCGTGCCGCACGTCCAAAAGGGCCTGCCGGGCTGAATCATGATCCATGTGGTCCAGGACCCGGGGGCTGCTGCCTTGCTCGCTCATCGGCTCTTGACTTCTTTCTCTAGGGTGTCCAGCTCCCGGGACCAGGCCACAAGCCTCGCCTCGGTGCCGGGACGTTCGTTGATAAGTTCGCGGAGCTCCCTGACCGGCTTGCCGAGGAGTCCGGCAGCTGCGTCGATAACCTGGTCGGCGGTGGCTCCTGGCCCGGTCCGCAGGTGCCCGGAAAGCCGTACCAGCGCGCCGGCCCGCAGGTTGTCCCTCGCCTGGTCCACGGCGCGGGAGTCCTGATAGAGCCTCGCCCGGCCCTCTGCCGTCTCCGCTGCCTTGACCACGATCGGCAAGGGCTCAAACACCAGCGGGCCCAGGCGCCTGCCGCGCCAGGCCATCGCCGCCAGGGCAACCAGGACGAGCCACGGGCCCAGGAAACGCACCCAGTCGGGGGCCAGGTCGTCGAGGCTTGCGGGGCTGCCCCCGGTGTCCAGGTCCTCGAGGGCAGGGATGTACCACACAAGGTCCGGGGACGGGCCGAGCGTCCGGATGGCCAGGGCGGCATGCCCCAGGCTGTCCAGCTGTCCGTTGCTGAAGACGGCGGTGCTGCCCACCACGGTGAGCCGGCCACCGTTGCCGACGGCAACGAGCCCTGCGCTGGAGCCGTCCGGCCGGTAGCAGGTCGTCCCGCCGTCGTACAGGAAGCCGGACTCCCCGGAAACTGCACCTGCGGCCTGCGGGTCAGGCAGGCTGCAGCCGGGCTCCAGCACTGGAGACGCGTCCGGCACCACCCCTGCCTGCCGGATGCCGGCGTCGAGTGCGTCCAGGGTCTGCAGCCGGGGCGACACCACCACCACCCGGTGGGCGGACGCCGCCAGGCTGCGGAGGCGGGGCCCGTCCAGGAAGCCGTTCCTGTCGTACAGCAGCAGTGTGGGCGAAGAACCGGCCTCTAGTGCCGCCATGGCTGCCCCGTAGTTTCCTGCATCGTGGACAGCTACTCCGTGCCGGCCCAGGATCTGCGCCACCGCGCGGGCGCCATCGGGGCCGGCGTTGTGGACCGACATTGGAACGGCGTCGCCCTTGGGACCGAGCTGCGCCCAGAGAACCAGGACCAGCGCGGCAGCCACCACGGCGGCACAAGCCACAAAGGCACGGTGACGCCGGACCCACCCTGTCCTGCGGACGGATGCCTGGTCCGCATCGGTGCCTCCGTACACCACGGAAGCCGGAGCCGCCCCGGTCATGGCAGTACCGCCGGGCGCGGTGCCTCATGGTCCTGGTGGTCCGGGCGGCGGACGGGCTTGAGGGCTTCGAGCGCATCATCCAGGCTGGCCATCGCCCGGTAGTCGCCTGCGTCCGCCGCCCTGTTCCCGTAGCGGATGGCATCGAAAGTCACCGCCGCCCTGTCCAGGCGCTGCGCTTCGGTGCTGAAGGGAAATGCCAGGTCCCGGGCCACCTCATCGGCTGTCCGCCCGGGCTGGGGTTCCAGGATGGTGCGGTCCTCGGCAGAGCGGACAAGCGCCCGGAAGCGGTCCACGACGGCGTCCGCCCACCTTCCAGCCGCCGCGGACATTTCCGCGCGCTGCCGGTAGTCGGCGGCCGCCAGCACGCCCTCGGGCTCGAACACCTCCCTGGCCTTCCGGGCCCTGGGGTTCAGCCGGGGCTTGGCGATGATCACCGCGGCAGCGATGATCACGGCGATCACGACTCCAATGACGGGGCTTGGCACGGTGCTGCCTGCGTCCGCCGACCCGTCCAGGGTTGAAAGCCAGTCCAGGAAGTCCTCCCACAGCGTTTCGATCCAGCCCGGGGCAGCGTCGCGGTATTCAGGGTGTGAAAGCTCCTCTGCGGCCCAGCGGCGGGCTTCTTCCGCCCCGGGCAGCACCGGGGGTTCAGCGGCCATCCGGCCATGCCCCCGCCGCAGGCCCGGTGCCGGGGCTCCAGCCACCGGGGTAGCCTCCGGGCCGGGCTGCCGCCTGGCCGCGGCCCGGGATGCCGTCCGGATCCGCGCCGGACTCCATCATGCGGAGCAGCGAAATATCCAGTCCGTCCTTTCGCATGCGGAGATCCATGTAGATCAGCGCCATGACAGATGTCTGGAAGGCGTAGCCCAGCGCTCCGGCAAGTGCACCGAGCACGGCGGTGATGATGCCGACCGCGACGGCGATGGCCACGTCCTGTCCGGCGCCGCCGTGCGGCGACAGGAAGTCCGCCATCAGCGGGGGTACAAGGCTCACCGGGATCATGACCACCTGGCTGATGATGCCCACCATGATCCCCACCACCACGGTGATGCCAAGGATCCGCCACCAGTTGGCCCGGGTCAGTTCCCAGGACCGGCGCAGGGCGTCCAGTGCACCCAGCTCCTCAACCACGACCGCGGCCGGGGCCACGAGCAGTTTGATGTAGATCCATACGGCCAAGGCGACAAAGCCGAGGAACAGGGGGATGAGCAAAAGGACGCCTATCCGTTCCATGCTGGCTATCAGTGCGACGGCGGCCGCTGCCGGGACGAGGATGGCAAGCAGGCCGGCAAGCATCAGCAGTCCCGCCAGCCGCATCAGTGCCCAGACCCGCGGCCGCGCAAGGACCCACATCTGCTTGAAACCGGTGGGGCGGTTCAGGATGGACCGCGCCACCGGCACCACCATGGCGCCCTGCAGGACGGAGGCGATGAAGATCGTCAAAACGGAAACCAGCACAATGGCGGCAACGAAGCCCAGGCCCAGCGCTGTGAGGTCGGCGGGGCTGGCGCTCTCCGCCCAGGCTTCGATGGAGCCCATCGATGTGGCTGTGGCTGCTGTAAGGACTGCCGTCAGGATGGCGGCGAGGGACTGCGCCAGCAGGGAAGCGCCCAGCATGGCCTTGGCATTCCGCCTGATGGTCTGGAACGAACCGTCCATGATCTCCCCGAACATCAGGGGGCGCAGCGGGACGATGCCCGGTTTGGGCGGAGCAACGTATTGTGGCTGGCCGTACGGGCGGCCCGGATGGGGATACCCGGGGCCGGGGGAGTTCGTGCCCTGGGCGCCCGGGTATGGCGGGCCAGGCTGATCCCAAGGCCGCTGCCACACCGGTGGCCCCCAAGGTTGCTGCTGATCCGCCGGCGGTGGCCAGCCTGGCGGCCGCTGCCCGGCCGGCGCACCCCATGGGCGCTGCCGATCCGCCGGCGGCGGCCAGCCTGGCGGCTGCTGCGCCGGTTGGTGCCCTCCCGAAGGCAGGTCCTGCTCCGGAGTCTGCCCCCATGCAGGCAGGCCCGGGCCTCCGGTCTCCTCCGCGTCGGAATCCTTTGACACGATGTTCCTTCCCCCATCCAGTCCGCCGTCGGCCTGGCGCCGGCTTCGCAATCCCGGCGTGGCGCTGGAAACGTCCGGCGTGGCACCAGCCTATAGTTCCGGCGTCGGGCATCCTAGCGCTCCGCCATGCCGGAGGGCGCTGAACAGGACAAAGCCATCCTGATAAGGGAATATATAACTATGAAGGCACGCATTCTGGTGGTAGACGATGATGAAGCGCTGGCCGAAATGATTGGAATTGTCCTCCGCAATGACGGCTTCGAGCCGGTCTTTTGCGCGGACGGCGCCCAGGCGCTCGACGTTTTCCGGTCATCGCGGCCGGACCTTGTTTTGCTGGACCTCATGCTTCCGGGCGTGGACGGCATCGAGGTCTGCCGGCAGATCCGGGGAGAGTCGGATGTTCCCATCGTTATGCTCACCGCCAAGTCGGACACGTCCGACGTCGTCCGCGGACTTGAGTCCGGCGCCGACGACTACGTGCCAAAGCCCTTCAAGCCGGCTGAACTGGTGGCGCGCGTCCGCGCGAGGCTCCGCCCCGGCGACCAGAAGGCCCCGGAAACCCTCCGCATCGCGGACATCACCATCGACGTCGCCGGACACACGGTCAGCCGGGGCGGCGACCGGATTTCGCTGACGCCCCTGGAGTTCGACCTCCTGGTGGCCCTGGCACGGAAACCGTGGCAGGTGTTCACCCGGGAACTGTTGCTCGAACAGGTCTGGGGCTACCGCCATGCTGCTGACACGCGCCTGGTGAACGTCCATGTCCAGCGGCTCCGGTCCAAGATCGAGCAGGATCCGGAAGCTCCGGAAGTCGTGTTGACGGTGCGTGGTGTCGGCTACAAAGCAGGGGCCTGAACCCGCGGCACAGGACGGTGCGCCCGGTGAGGGCGCGCCCGCTCCCGCGGGCAACTCCGCCGCCGGACATTCCGGCGGGGCCGGCCTGCCCCCTGGGCCCGAACACACCGACGCCGCCAGCGCCCGTTTCCGGGACCTGATGTTCCGCGCCCATCTCTGGCAGCGGCGCGCCCTGATCGTCAGCCTGCGTGTTGCACGGCTGGTCAGGACCGGATTCCGGCGGTTCCTGCCGGCGCTGCGCTTCATCGGCCGGTCCCTTCACCGGCGGTGGCGCCGGTCGCTGCAGTTCCGCACTGTCCTCACCACACTCCTCCTGGCCGTCACTTCGTTCGCGGTTGTGGGTGCCTATCTGTCCAACCAGATCGCCAACAACCTTTTCCAGGAGCGGCTGGCGCAGGCAGAGTCTGAAACCAGCTACCACGTCAAGCAGGTCCAGGACACGTTCGACGGCGCGCAGGTCACCGACCAGGCCAGTGTCATCACCCTGGTTTACGACACCCTCAACGCGGTGGAAGGCCGGGGTTCGGTCATCCAGCGCAGGTATGTTTTTGAGGCCATGCCGGAACAGACCAAGCCCAGGAACCGCTGGGTCGAATCCCGGGCCTCGGACCAGCTGACAGTGAGCGTCATCCCGCCCGAACTGCGCAAGGCCGTGCAGGAGTCGGGGAAGGACCAGTATTGGGCCTCCACCGTCATTCCGGTGGGCACCGAAGACCGCCCCGGCATTGCGGTGGGCAACAAGGTGACGTTTAACGGCACCGTCTACGAGCTGTACCTGATCTACGACCTGAATACCGCGCAGCAGACCCTGGATGAGATCCAGAGTGTCCTCTGGGCCGGCGGCGCCGTGCTGGTCCTTCTGATCGGCGCCGTCGCCTGGTACGTCACCCGCAACGTCGTCAGCCCGGTCAGCCACGCCGCCATGGTGTCGGAGAAGCTCGCTGCCGGCCAGCTGCAGGAACGGATGGTGGTCCGGGGAGAAGACGAAGTTGCCCGCCTGGGTGCATCCTTCAACCACATGGCAGCCAGCCTCCAGGAGCAGATCACCCAGCTGGCAACCCTTTCGCAGATGCAGCAGCGGTTCGTCTCCGACGTCTCCCACGAACTGCGCACACCGCTGACCACAGTCCGGATGGCGGCGGAAGTCCTGTATGACGCGCGCCACGACTTCGACCCCATTAACAAGCGCTCCGCAGAGTTGCTCTACAACCAGGTTGAGCGCTTCCAGTCGCTGCTGTCGGACCTGCTTGAAATCTCCCGCTTTGATGCCGGTGTGGCAGTGCTCGATGCCGAAGCCGAAGACATCCTGCAGGTTGTCGCACATGCCATCGAAGGCGCTGCCCCGGTAGCCGCGGAATACGGTTCGGAGATTGTCCTCAGGGCACCCGAAGGTGCCATCATCGTGGAGATGGACGCACGGCGCATCGACAGGATCCTGCGGAACCTGATCCTCAACGCAGTGGAGCACGGCGAAGGAAGGCCTGTCACCGTCACGGTCGCAGCCAGCCAGACCGCCGTCGGAATTGCCGTCCGGGACCACGGCATCGGAATGGCGCCCGCAGAGGCAGCGCGCGTCTTCGACCGTTTCTGGCGGGCCGACCCCGCCCGCGCCCGCACCACCGGCGGCAGCGGCCTTGGCCTGTCCATCGCCATGGAGGACACAAAGCTGCACAACGGCTGGCTCCAGGCATGGGGCAAGAAAGGCAGCGGCGCCAACTTCCGGCTGACGCTGCCCCTGCGCCAGGGGGAAGAAATCGACAAATCGCCGGTCCAGCTCGAGCCGGAGGACATCGTGATGCCCGGAGAGCCGGGGACCAGCAACATGCTGGTCCTGGGAACAGGCGCGCCGGCCGGAACGGGACCTGCCCAGGAGGAGAGAACATGACGGGCCATGCCCGCCGACAGGCGAAACTGTCCGCTTCCCTGCTGGTCCTCCTGCTCGTCCTGCTGGCCGGCTGTGCCAGAATCCCCACGTCCGGGCCGGTGGGCAAAAGCAGCGAGGGCAGCGCAGGGAACCTCAGCGCGCCGGTGTTCCTGCCGGCCGCGCCACAGCCGGGCGCCTCGCCTGAGACCATCATCGATTACTTCTACCGGGCAGGCAGCGGCTATGAAGACGACTACGCGGTGGCGCGGCAGTACCTGACGCAGGCCTCTTCCGTGTCTTGGAAACCGGACCAGCGTGCCCTTGTCTACCGGGAAGCGCGGGTGGTGGCAACCGGCACCGAGAACGTCTACAACTATGAGCTGGACGTCGCCTACACCGTGGATGCTGACGGGATCGCCACGCAGTCACCGGAAGGAACGATTGAAAACATCCCGGTGACCGTCACCCAGGTGGACGGTGAGTGGAGGATCTCCGCCATTCCGGACGGCACCGCCATCGCGGAGGAAACCTTCAAGGTCATCTACGGCGCATTCCCCATCTACTTCTACGATCCCTCTTTTACGTTCGCGGTCCCGGATGTGCGCTGGTTCATCAAGAACAAGACGGTCAAGGCGATGACCAGCGCCTTGCTGGCCGGACCGGCTCCCTACCTGCGCGGCGCCGTCGCAAGCGCCTTTCCCTCCGGCATCAAGCTGGCCCGCGAGTCGGTCCCGGTGGTTTCCGGTGCCGCTCAGGTTGACCTCACGGCCAAGGAACTCATGGAGACGTCGCCGGAGGACCGGCTGCGGATGCAGATGCAGCTGACATTGACGTTCCGCAGCCAGCCCGACGTCGTCAACGTCGAGCTGCGCGCCAACCAGGACCTGGTCCGGGTGGAAGACGACGGGTCCGTGCTTCCGCCGGTGCAGGACAAGAACGTGCCGTCCCGCCAGATTGCCATCAGCGGCAACGACCTGGTGCGCTACGAAAACAACAGGGTTTCACCGCTGCCCGATATGCAGCCCGTGTCCTCCCTCAACCCGAGGCTTCCCGCAGAATCTCCCGTGTCGCAGTCGGCTGCCTTCCTCAATGACAGCCGGACCACGCTGTACAGCATCAGCCCGGGCCAGCCGGCCAGGGCACTCACCACCAGGAGTACCCTGAGCCGGCCGTCCTTCGGCCTCAATGAATGGGTCTGGTCGGCCGGCCCGGGAGGCTCGGGGGACACCGAAGTGGTGGCTTACCGCCCGGCCGGTATCGCAGAGGGGGCCACCGTACCCTCGGTCACCCTGACGCCGGCCTGGCTGGCCGGCCGGACTGTCAAAGAGTTCCGGATTTCGAGGGAAGGGGTCCGTGCGCTGGTGATTTCGGAGCAGAACGGTAAAACCCGGGTCCAGGTGACCGGCATTATCCGCGGCGGCGACGGGACACCCCGGGAGCTGACGCCGCCCATTACCCTGGCAACCGGCAGTGACCCCGACCAGGGCGCGTGGGTCACCGATACGACCATCGCGGTCATGAAGGGCTCAGCGGCGTCGAACGTCACGCCGGAGCTGCTGTCACTCGCCTCCGGGCAGCCGCAGCAGCTGGCGCCCTGGCCGGGCCTCGTTGCCTTGAGCGCCGGGAACGGGCCTGAGGACATTTATGCCCAGTCGGCAGAGGGCATCTTCCAGCGCCTCGGCAACGGATGGTCCCCCCAGATTAAGGGCCCCACCGACCCCTCATTTCCAGGCTGAGGCCCTGTCCCGGCAGCTGGGCCGGGTCCGGCCTTCCGGGATTTGTCCACATACGGCAGCTGGGTGCTGTGATGGCACCGCTACCGGGTGGAAAGTCAGGGAGTGGCCACCAGAACAGGATTGCCTGACAGGGCAGCGGTACCTGTTCGGCTGGACCCCGACCTCACCCCGCCTCCCTGGTTCAGCGCCAGGCACAGGGCAGACCACGGCAACACAGTCTTTCGCATGCTGGATCAGCTCGCGGGCGCGGGGGCGGACCTGCTTTCCCTGGCAGTTCCCGTGGACTGCGTGTGCTGCGGCGCCGAAGACCGGGCGCTCTGTATCCGGTGCGACCGCCACATCCGGCGGCTCACCGCGTCCCCGTTCCGTGCGGAAAGCGGAGCCCCCGCGCTGATGGACGTGGCGGGGACGGTGCTGCTTCCGGTGGTGGCCGCCGGCGTGTACCGCGAAGAGCTGGCCCAGGCGCTGCTCTCCTTCAAAAGGCATGGGCAGCACCAGCTGAAGGGAAGCCTGGGACGAGCTCTGGGCGGAGCGGTCCGGGCGGCTACGGAGGGTTCGAGGGATTTCCTCCTGGTCCCTGTCCCCACCAGTACCAGGGCATATCTGAACCGTGGCTTCAGCCCCGTCCAGCTGCTCCTGCGCGGCGCGGCAGGCCGGCTGCCGGGGCCGGGTGTTGCAGACGTCCTCACGAAGGCACGCGGACCAGGACTGCAGCTGCCCGGCGGGCAAAAAGGCCTCGGCCGGGGTGCCCGGGCGCAGCGCGTGCGCGGTTCCATGCGGGTCCGCCGGCGGTTCCGGAACAAGGTCGCCGGATACCCCTGCATCATCATCGACGACGTGCTGACCACCGGAGCCACGCTGGCTGAGGCAGCCCGGGCCCTCCATGCGGCCGGGGCGCAGGTGGCGGGCGCCGTTGTGCTCGCGGCGACACGCCCGCCGGATGCCGATGGCTGCACCGCCGCACCCGCGCAGGCCCGCGGAACCTGCCATGACTTAGAAAAAAATAAACCGGGAAAGGATGAATAACGGGTGCCTATGAACTAACGTCGGTGGTGGGTACCAAGAACAGAATGTACCTTTCGATGGCGGCTCGGAGAGGGGCTCGACTGTCAGGCAGATCGGCCCAGGGAAGCGCCGCCGTCGTGTCACCGAAGTCATTTGGAGGGCACCATGGAGTTTATGATCAGCGGACGAAATCTGACAGTTTCAGACCGGTTCCGCGAATACGCCGGGGAAAAAATCTCGAAAATCGAATCGCTTGGGGACAAGGTCCAGCGGGTCGATGCGAAAGTCTCCAAGGAGACCAATGCCCGGCAGACCGGCGATCAGCTGACCGTTGAGGTGACAGTCCTGGGCAGGGGGCCCGTGATCCGCGCTGAGGCCAGCGCCGCTGACAAGTTTGCAGCATTCGACCTCGCCTACAACAAACTGCTGGAACGGCTCCGGCGCGCCAAGGACCGCAAGAAGGTCCACCATGGACGGCACACACCCAAGGCTGTCCGCGAAGCTACCGCCTCCCTCGAACCCGCCAGCCCGAACGAGCCCCTCTACGTCGAGGCAAGCCACCGGAACGAGGCCGTGGCCGCCCCCGAAGACAAGTCTCCCTATGATGTGGACAACGACATTCCGGCCGGCAATTCCCCGGTCCTGATCCGGCGCAAGGTCTTTCCCGCCGCTTCCCTCTCCCTCGACGACGCCGTGGACAACATGGAACTTGTGGGCCACGATTTCTACCTCTTCGTCGACAAGGCCACCAACACGCCGTCCGTCGTGTACCGCCGCCGCGGCTGGACCTATGGGGTGATCACCCTGGACCACGAGTGCGAACCCGGAGACACCGTGGTGGAGGAAAAAGTCCTTGCATACCGCTCGGACGACACCCCGGCCAACGCCTAGGCTGGTGAAAACCATCAACAGAGAGGACTGATGTGCCGGCGACGCTGAGCCTGGACCAGGCACGGCGGATCGCTTTGGCAGCGCAGGGACTCGACAAAGGACGGCCCGCCGGCCCCGTGACATCACGGACGGTGGGCCGCACCTTTGCCCGGATCCAGCTCGTCCAGATCGATTCCGTCAATGTGGTATCCCGGAGCCACTTCCTTCCGTTCTTTTCCCGGCTCGGCCACTACGACCGCACGATCCTCCAGCGGATGTCCGCCGTCCATCCTCGGCGCATGGTGGAGTACTGGGCGCACGAGGCCAGCTACATCCGGCCGGAACACTATGCAGACCTCCTGTTGTGGCAGAAACGGACCTGGGTGGGTGCGTCCCGCATGGACCCCGGGCTTCGTGCCGACATCACCGGGCGTATCCTCGACACCCTCGCACGGTCCCGCCCCCTGACCGCTGCTGAGTTGACTGCCCGGATAGGCCACGTCGAGGAAACGCAGACGGCGAACTGGGGCTGGAACTGGAATGCCGTGAAGAGGGTGCTGGAACACCTGTTTGAGGACGGCACGGTCTGCGCTGCGTCGCGGACGGAACAGTTCGAGCGCAGGTACACGCTGGCTGCCAAGGTGCTGCCGCAGCTTACCGTCGGGGAAGCAGGCGCCGACGCCAGGGCCGGGGCGATGCACCGCCTGATCGACGCCGCCGCGCAGGCCCATGGCATCGGAACCGTGCGGTGCTTCGCGGACTACTTCCGCACGCCCGTCAAGGCGGCAGCGGACGCCGTCGCGCATCTTGTGCAGCAGGGAAGGCTGGAACCGGTGACCGTGCCGGGCTGGGACCGCGCCGTCTTCCGCCACGCTGACGCAACTTTGCCCCGGCGGGCCACGGGCCGCGCGCTGCTGAGCCCCTTCGATTCACTGGTATTCGAACGCCGGCGGCTTGAAGAGCTGTTCGGCTTCCACTACCGGATCGAAATCTATACTCCTGAGAACAAAAGGCGGTACGGCTACTACGTCCTTCCCTTCCTCCTCCGGGACAGGATCGTGGCGCGGGTGGACCTCAAGGCTGACCGAAAGGCAGGAAAACTTCTGGTGAGGTCCTCCTTCGCCGAACCTGGCGCCCCGCCGGACACCGCCGTCGAACTTGCTGCAGAGCTCCGCCTCATGGCCGGCTGGCTGGGCCTGCCAGAGGTGGAAGTATTCCCCGTTGGCGACCTGGCCGGCGGCCTCGCACGTGCCGTACGAACCGAAGCGGACTATCCGCTCTGAGGGAACAAACGGGCACCTCGGCGGTGTCTCTCCCGTAGACTAAAAACGCCAGAATTCGGCGGCAACGACTGGGAGCATCTTCACGTGGCATCACTTATCGAAAAACTTCTCCGCACCGGTGATAAAAAAACCCTCCGGCAACTGCGGAACTATGCCGACTCCATCAATGCCCTGGAAGATTCGTTCAAGACGTTCACGGACGCCGAACTCCGGGAGGAAACCGACCGGTTGAGGGAACGGCACCAGGACGGTGAGAAACTGGATGACCTGCTTCCGGAAGCGTTCGCCGCCGTCCGGGAAGCTTCCTCGCGGACCTTGGGGATGCGCCACTTCGATGTCCAGATGATGGGCGGCGCCGCCCTGCACCTGGGCAACATCGCGGAAATGAAGACCGGTGAAGGCAAGACCCTGGTGGCGACCGCTCCCGCCTACCTGAACGCTCTCACCGGCAAGGGCGTCCATGTGATCACCGTGAACGACTACCTCGCCGAGTACCAGTCGGACCTCATGGGACGTGTCTACCGTTTCCTTGGCCTGAGCAGCGGGTGCATCCTCTCGAACCAGGATCCCGCAGTCCGTCGCCAGCAGTACGCCGCTGACATTACCTACGGCACCAACAACGAATTCGGGTTCGACTACCTCCGCGACAACATGGCCTGGGACAAGAACGAGCTTGTCCAGCGCGGACACCACTTCGCCATTGTCGACGAAGTGGACTCCATCCTCATTGACGAAGCCCGCACGCCGCTCATCATCTCCGGGCCGGCGCAGGGGGACACCAACCGCTGGTACAGCGAATTCGCAAAGGTGGTCCTCCGGCTTCAGCCTGACAAGGACTACGAAGTCGACGAAAAGAAGCGTACCGTCGGCGTCCTGGAGAGCGGGATCGAGAAGGTGGAGGACTACCTCGGTATTCAAAACCTTTACGAGTCCGCCAACACACCGCTCATCGGGTTCCTTAACAACGCCATCAAGGCCAAGGAACTTTTCAAGCGGGACAAGGACTACGTCATCCTGGACGGGGAAGTCCTGATCGTCGACGAGCACACCGGCCGCATCCTCGCCGGCCGCCGCTACAACGAGGGCATGCACCAGGCGATCGAGGCCAAAGAAGGCGTCGAGATCAAGGCCGAGAACCAGACCCTGGCCACTGTGACGCTGCAGAACTACTTCCGTATGTACCAGAAGCTTTCAGGCATGACCGGTACTGCCGAAACCGAGGCAGCGGAATTCATGAGCACCTACAAGCTGGGCGTGGTGGCCATTCCCACCAACCGCGACATGCAGCGCATCGACCAGCCGGACCTGGTCTTCAAGAACGAAACGGTTAAGTTCGACGCCGTGGTGCGGGACATCGCCGAACGCCACGAAAAGGGCCAGCCGGTCCTGGTGGGCACCACCAGCGTCGAGAAGAGCGAATACCTGTCCCGCCTTCTTGCCAAGGAAGGCATCCGGCACGAGGTCCTCAACGCGAAAAACCACGCACGTGAAGCTGCCATCGTCGCCCAGGCCGGACGTAAGGGCGCCGTCACGGTGGCAACCAACATGGCCGGCCGCGGTACGGACATCATGCTCGGCGGCAACGCTGAATTTACCGCCGTGGCCGAGCTTGCCAAGCGCGGGCTAGATCCTGAGGAGAACTCCGAGGAGTACGAGTCCGCCTGGCCGGCAGCACTCGAAGCTGCCAAGCAGTCGGTCAAGGACGAGCACGAGGAAGTCCTGAACCTTGGCGGACTCTACGTTCTGGGAACCGAGCGCCACGAATCACGCCGCATCGACAACCAGCTTCGCGGACGCTCCGGCCGCCAGGGCGACCCTGGCGAGTCGCGCTTCTACCTGTCGCTGACCGATGACCTCATGCGGCTCTTCAATTCCGGCGCCGCGGAACGGCTCATGAACAGTTCCGTGCCCGACGACGTCGCCCTGGAATCGAAGCTCGTATCCCGGGCTATCGCCTCAGCGCAGGGCCAGGTGGAGGGCCGCAACGCCGAACAGCGCAAAAACGTCCTGAAGTACGACGACGTCCTCAACCGCCAGCGTGAGGCAATCTACAGTGACCGGCGGCGGATCCTTGAAGGCGACGACCTGCACGAG
This sequence comes from Pseudarthrobacter oxydans, assembly GCF_013314975.1. Lineage (GTDB taxonomy): Bacteria > Actinomycetota > Actinomycetes > Actinomycetales > Micrococcaceae > Arthrobacter > Arthrobacter oxydans. Next base: position 25,310 of record NZ_JABTYH010000030.1, read on the forward strand.
AAAGTCCAGTTCTTCGTCGAAGACACTGTCACCGCGCTCATCGACGCGGCAACGGCAGAAGGCAACGGCGACGACTGGGACTTCAACCAGCTCTGGACTAACCTCAAGACCCTGTATCCCGTGAGCGTCACGCCGGAGGAGATCATCGAGGAGGCCGGCGGCAAATCCAGGCTCACGGTGGAGTTCCTGAAGGAGGAACTGCTCTCCGACGCGCGGCTGGTGTACCAGGCGCGGGAGGAGGCCCTGGGCTCGGAAAGCATGCGCGAACTTGAGCGCCGCGTGGTCCTCTCCGTCATTGGCCGTAAGTGGCAGGAACACTTGTATGAGATGGACTACCTCAAAGAAGGCATCGGGCTGCGCGCCATGGCCCAGCGTGATCCGCTGGTGGAATACCAGCGTGAGGGCTTCATCCTGTTCCAGGGCATGATGGAAGCCATCCGGGAAGAAAGCGTCGGATTCCTGTTCAACCTCGAGGTTGAAGTCACGCCCGCCCAGGACGTGGTGGTCGCGGACGACGCCGGCGGACACACCGAGCATGTGCAGCCGCAGGTTCACGCTGCCGGGCTCGAAGCGCCGGAGAAGCCGGCCCAGCTGCAGTACACTGCCCCCAGCGAAACCGGTGGAACGCAGACCCGGGTGGAGACACGCTCCTCGGGCAGGTCGGGAAATCCGGCCAAGGCGGCAGCGCAGGACGCGGCCAAACGTCCGGCAAAGAAGAAGCGCCGCTGACGGTGGAGTGAGCCGCCAGTGGCGGCTTGGATCAGGATCGTGAGGGCAGGGCCGGGAACAGTGTTCCCGGCCCTGCCCTCTGTTTCGTGTCAGCCGATGACAAGTTCGGTCACCCGCCACACCTGTTTGCTCCGCTCCAGCCGGACGGCTACCGCACGTGCGCGCACGTCGTCCACCACCACCGCGCTGCCTTCGTAGACGCCATCGCGGACTTCGCAGACGCGGACGGAGCGGACCGTGGAGTTGCGGTGAAGCCGGGCGAGCGCCGGATTGCCGGTCCGGGTAATTTCCCGCCTAATCAATGCCGCCCGGTGCTGCAGTGCGGCAAGGCAGCGGGGGTCAAGTCGTCGTGCGAGCTGATGGATCGGCCTGATGCCGGCGAGGACTTCCATTGCCGCCTGTACTGTGCCGCGGGTGATCGCGCGGACTTCCGCCAGGGGGTCGACCGGGCGCAAAGGTGCCGGACCTCCGTCGCGGAAAGGCACCGCTGGCGCAGTTGCAGACTGCGCGTGGGATGGCTGGTCCGGCTCTGCTGCTCCGGAAGCAGTCCTGTCCCGAACGGCATGTAGTGGTGTTGCTGCAGTCATTGGTCTTCCCCTTACTGTGTTGGCATCTGGTCCGGGCTGGGCTAGTGGCGTTAAGCCGGCGGCGGCTGAAGAATTTGCCCCGGAAGCAGGACATCGGGATCCTGTCCGATGACTCCCCGGTTGGCCTCGTACCAGCGGGGCCATTGACGTGCGATGGCCACGTCCGAAACGCCGGGTCCCAAATGACGGGCCGCTATGTCCCACAGGGTGTCTCCGGCGTGGACGGTGACAGCCTCGTCCCGGTGGCCTGCATCCCCTTCAGCGGCACGGTGGGCCGGAGCCGCGAGCATTCCCGGGTCTGTGACAGGTATGGCAGGCTGCCAGCCGGGGTGGAAGGTTGACGGGGGAGTTGCTGCCGGCGCTCCAGCCGGTTCCGGTAGAGGGGCCTGTTCCGGTGCGGTGGACGGCTCCGGTTCAGCGGCCTTTTCCGGTGCGGTGGCGTTTTCCGGTGCGGTGGTCAGCGGCACACCGCTGGTCCGCGGGGTATGGCCCTGAGTAGGGGCTGCGCCGGGTGTGCCCGCTTCCCCTCCTGGGGGTCCTTCGGTGGCAGCGACGGCAGGAGCCGAGGAGGATTGTCTTTGCGTCGGAGCCCATTCAGGCCCCGGGCCGGTGACTGCGGCATGGGCTGCCGGTCCAGCCAGAAGGTGGACGGACAGTGTGCCCAGTACCAGCCTCTGCATGAACGCGGGCGAAAGCCTGCGGGTGGCTGCTGCGGCGCGGGGACGGCCCTTCCGCTCAAGAATGGCCGTGACGGCAGCGGCTGCCAGTGACAGGATCCACCACGCCACAATGCCTGCGCCGGCAGCAGCTGCGGCTACTCCGAGGAGTTCCTCGACTCCCGCTTCCTGTTTCCGGGCGGAAGCGTCCCCCAGCTGCCTAAGGAGGCCTGACCCGATGAAGCAAAGAGTAAGGCCCAGGAGCAGCACACCCAGCGCTGTCAGGAGGTCAGCGGGCCGTCCGGCAGCCTCTGCCTCGGCACTATCCGCCTCGTTTGATGTAGTTTGATGCAGTTTGGTTTGCATAAACCCAGTTTGCGGTCGATGATCGAGATTTGTCCATACGCTGGAGAGATGTTTCTTCGGGTTGACCGCTCTCCTGCGCCGCCCTAGTCTGGCGCAATGCGCTGGGATTCCCTTTTCAACGACATGGAAAGCCAATTTGCTGAGTCGGAGCGGTTGGCGCTTGATGCCGAAATCAATGAGCGCACCCGGGCTGAGATGGTCACTGCAGAGCTCGCGGACAGGCTGCGGGGCGCGCTTCGCTGCCGGCTCGCCGCTCATCTCGACTGCGGGGAAGTTTTCCGGGGCACACTGAGCCATGCAGGCGCGGATGCCCTTGTGCTGGACGAGGAGCAGCACCAGGTTCTTATTCCGTACGCATCGGTCACGTGGTACGAAGGGCTGGGCCGGATGGCGGTGGCAGAGCCGTCACAGGTGCGCAGGGGTATTGGACTTGCCCACGCTTTGCGCGGTCTCGCGAGGGACCGCGCCGAACTGTCCCTAACACTAAGGGGGCAGGGTTCCGGGCCTGTCAGACTCACGGGAGTGATTGACAGGGTGGGGAAGGACCACCTGGACCTGGCCGTCTACACTCCAGGGGAGTCCCGCCGCAGTAGCCAGGTCAACCAGGTATCTGTCATCCCCTTCGCGTCCCTGGCAGCCATCAGGTCCAGGCGGTCCGGCGAACTTTAGTGGCCTTATCCGCTGGGCTGGTGAAGAAACAACGCGGGCTTCAGACGGACTTGGACTTCGACTCCTGGATCATCCGGCTTGCCTCGGCGTAGCGCTCCTCGATGTATTGTTCGAGCATCTTCTCTTCCACGCGCCACTGACCCCTTCCGCCAACCTGGATGGCTTTCAGTTCACCACTGCGGACCAGTGCGTACGCCGCCGGAGAATTGATCTGGAGCTGCTCGGCGACATCTGCGAGCGTAAGGAACCTGGGCATGCTTCCATTTTGCCATCGAATGGACGCAGGTGCTGCCGTTATCCACAGTTTGGCGTGGTTTGCAGTGATGACTTTTGTTCCTGCTTCCCGCCGGTAACAATGAGGGTGACACGGCGAGCAGGGCCGGCTTACAGGGGGAGAAGACGAGATGGTGCCTGAAGTATCTGCCACAGCGGCAAGGCTGAAGCGGCCGTCCTGGAAGGATCCCCGGCTGCTGGCGGGTATCCTCCTGGTCCTGGTTTCCGTGGCTGGTGTGGTTTTCCTCGTCGGCAGCGCGGACCGGACAACGGAAGTTTTCGCAGCACGGGACGGTATCGCTGTCGGGGAGCGGCTGACCGAGGAAAATGTGGTGCGCGCGAAGGTGCGCCTGGGTGACACGGAGAGCCAGTACATCACGGCGGAGTCGGGGCTCCCTGAGGGCGTCGTGGCGGTTCAGCGGATCGGAAGGGACCAGCTGGTTCCCCGTGCCAGCCTTGGCGCGGTGGATGAACTCGACCGAAAGCCGGTAGCGCTCTCCATCGATGAAACCCTCCCGGCGCAGGCAGTAGCAGGAGCCAGGGTGGACGTCTGGGTTGCCCAGCCGGACGCCCGCAACGGTTTCAGCGAGCCGAAGCTCCTCCTGTCAGGTGCAGAGATCGCGGAGGTGACGGCCGGCTCAACGGCACTGGGGTCGTCGAAGAAAACCGTCCTGATGGTGCTGGTGGAGGACAGCCACATGCCTGCGCTGCTGGGGGCCCAAGCCAACGGGGCGAAGATCGCGGTGGTCTGGAACCCGGGCGGCGGCGCCAAATGAGTATTCCGGTGGTCACCGTTGGCCAGAGCCGGGAAGATCTGGTCGGAGGGCTGGAACGGCTGCACGGGCCGGTCACCGTGGTCAGGAGGTGTACGGAACTTCCCGAACTTCTTGCCGCATGCCAAAGCGGGCTAGCGCGGGCGGCGGTCGTAGCGGAAGGGTCCGAAGGGCTGACGTCCTCGCTGGTGGACCGGCTCTCAGCTGTTGGAGTGGCCATTGTTGCCTTGACGGACAACGCCGATGAAGCGGCGAGGCTGCGGGCGATAGGGGTAGCTTCCGCGGTGACCGGCGTGGAGTCCGCTGTTCTGTCGGACCGGATTGCCGAGGCCGTGTCCCAACTGTCGGGATCGGGACCACGCACTGCCCCCAGGAGCAGTCCGGCCGATCCGGGCGAAGCGCTGAAGCCGGTCCCGGATGAGCCGTCTCCCGGCCCGGATGAACCCGGGCCGGGGAGGATCATTGCTGTCTGGGGTCCTGCTGGGGCGCCCGGCCGGACCACCCTGGCTGCAAACATGGCAGGCGAGCTGGCGGCGGATGGGAAAAGAGTGATTCTTGTCGACGCTGACAGCTATGGCGCCAGCATTGCAGCCGTGCTCGGGCTCCTCGATGAATCCGCTGGACTGGCGCAGGCCTGCCGCCTCGCGGACCAGGGCCTGCTGGATCGGCAGGCCCTGGAGAAGATTGCAGCCCCGGTGGCCACCAAGTCCGGTACTTTCAGGGTGCTCACGGGCATCACCCGCGCGGACCGCTGGACGGAACTTCGCGCCTCAGCCCTCGCGCTCGTCCTTGACCGCGCACGGGACATAGCTGAAATGGTGGTGGTGGATGCCGGGTTTTGCCTTGAAGCGGATGAGGAGATCAGCTTCGACACGATGGCGCCGCGCCGGAACGCGGCAACGCTGCGGTCCCTGGAGCTGGCCGACACGGTTTACGCGGTCGGCGCAGCAGATCCGGTCGGGGTTCCACGGCTGGTGCGCGGTCTCGCCGAACTGGAAGAGGCTGTTCCCGGTGTTTCGCCCATTGTCGTCCTGAACAGGGTGCGTGCTTCCGCCGTGGGCAGGGGGCCGGAACGCCAGTTGAGGGACGCGTGGGAACGGTATGGCCCGGCGTCCGCACTGAAAGGGTTCCTGCCCCACGACGCTGCCGCTGCGGACGCGGCCCTCCTCGGAGGCTCACTCCTGCTCGAAGCTGCCCCCGATTCCCCGCTCCGCCACGCCATCCGGGAACTCGTTTGTGCACCCGCCCAACAAAAAAGAAAATCCTCTGTCTTTTCTTCCACAGCAAGGCGCCGGGTGAAGGACTAGGCTCGCCATAAGAGCTGCAATGGTGCAGCAAATATTTCGTGATGGAGGCGTTTGTCGATGTCGTCTGGATCCAGCGTGGAGGATCAGCCCCTTTCCATTGAAGGCGATGAGAGTTTCATTGGGGACTACTACCAGCACCTAGCCGAAGAGGACGCCCGGGCCTACCCGCGGGACGTGCTGGTGGCACGGGCGGACCATCACCGGGACGTTGCCTCGGTCCGGCAAAGGGGCGAGGCAAAAATCGCCATCATGGACGAGGAAGACAGCAGCGTCGTCTTCGTTGTCACCGATGACATGCCGTTCCTGGTCGATTCCGTGAACGCCGAACTTGTCCGGCAGCATGCCGCCATCAAGCTGGTAATCCACCCACTGTTCGTGGCGACGCGCAACCGGGAAAGCGGCGAGCTTACAAAGGTCAACAGGGTCCCCGCGCACCTCGGGATATCCAGCGGTGACACGGCTGCCATGCCCAGCCTTTCGCACCTGATTGCCCAGGGCGAAAATGCCTCCCATATGGAGTCCTGGATCGCCGTCGAGATTAACCGTGTTTCCAAGGAGGCAAAGGCAGCCCTCCTTGAGGGCCTGGAACGTGTCCTCAAGGATGTCCGCGCCGCTGTCGAGGACTGGCCGAAGATGCGTCAGAGGGCCATCCAGATTGCTGAAAGCCTGGATCAGATCGCAAACCCTGCACAGATCGCGGAGCTGCGGCAGGCGAAGGACCTTCTGCGTTGGCTTGACGACGGGAACTTCACGTTCCTTGGCTACCGGGAGTATGACCTGGTGAACGTCGACGGCGAAGACGTGCTGGAACTGCGTGACAACAGCGGCCTGGGGCTGCTTCGGGATTCTGAGGATTCGCCGCACATCCAGCACCTGACGGATACAGGCCGGAAGAAAGCGCGGGAAAAGCGCGCCCTGGTCATCACCAAGGCAAATTCCAGGTCAACCGTCCACCGTTCGGCGTACCTGGACTACATCGGGGTCAAGAGCTTCGACGCCGAGGGCAACGTCAATGGGGAGCGCCGCTTCATTGGACTCTTTGCCACCAGCGCCTACACCGGCTCCGTCCGGGACATTCCCATCGTGCGGGAAAAGGTGGATGCAGTGCTCAAGAGCGCCGGCTTCCCGCCGGACTCCCACTCGGGGAAGGACCTGCTGGGGATCCTGGAAACCTACCCCCGGGATGAGCTGTTCCAGATCGAGATCCAGGACCTGGCCGCAACGGCCCTCGGGATCCAGAAGCTGCAGGAGCGCCGCCGCACCAGGCTCTTCCTCCGGCCGGACATCTACGGAAGGTTCATGTCCGCCGTCGTGTACCTCCCCAGGGACAGGTACACCACCAACGTCAGGCTCCGCATCGAGCAGGAACTCCGCGAAACGTTCCAGGCTGTTTCCATCGACTACGAGGCCCGCATGACGGAGTCGGCGCTGGCGCGGCTGTTCTTCCGCATCCGGCTGCCCAAGAATGCGGACTTCAGTGGCGTGAACACCGTGGAACTTGAGAAGCGGCTTGTCCGAGCCGCCCGTTCGTGGAGCGAAGGCATCGCAGAGGTGCTGCGCGAGAGTCGCGACGTTCCCGAGGCGAAGGAGCTTGCCGCCATCTGGTCCGAGGCATTCCCGGCCAGCTACCGCGTGGACTACGAAGTGGAGGACGCCCTCGAAGACATTGCGCGCTTCGAGAAGTACGGCGCCGCCGCGGAACGGTCCGAGGGTACTGTGCAGGAGAAGCCCGGCGTCCACGTCTACCTTCCGGAAGGGGCGGGTGCAACGCTGGAGGAAGACGCACGCGTCAAGCTCTACATGCTTGAACCCAAGAGCCTCAGCCAGATCCTCCCGTACTTCCATAACCTTGGCCTGGAAGTCCTGGACGAGCGGCCGTTCGAGATTGAGACCGCGGACAGCCGCGACTTCTTCCTGTATGACCTCGGCCTGAAGTACCCGGCCAAGGTGGATCCGCTCTCAACCGGGCAACTGCTGGCCGATTCCTTCGGCGCGGCAGTCACCGGTGCATCCGAATCGGACAGCTTCGACCGGCTGGTCCTGAGGGAAGGCCTGCAATGGAGGCAGGTCACCGTGCTGCGGGCCTATGCGCGGTACATGCGCCAGATGGGCAACACCAACTCGTTTGGGTTCATGGCAGACACCCTCCTGGCCAACCCGAGGGTTACGAAGGGGCTCAACGCCCTCTTCGCTGCGCGCTTCGACCCGTCCCTGAGCGACGACGAGCGGGCCGAGGCGCAGGCCTCTGTCCGCAGGGATCTGGATGTTTCCATCGAGAAGGTGGCAACGCTCGACGCCGACAGGGTCCTGCGAACGTTCGTGAACCTGATCGAGGCTACGCTGCGGACGAATTACTACCAGGACAGGACGCACCTGAGCTTCAAACTCGATCCATCACAGATCGAGGGCCTGCCGTTCCCGCGCCCGATGTTCGAGATCTGGGTCTACTCGCCGCGCGTCGAGGGTGTCCACCTCCGCTTTGGCAAGGTGGCCCGCGGCGGGCTGCGCTGGTCCGACCGCCGCGAGGATTTCCGCACCGAGATCCTCGGGCTGGTGAAGGCCCAGACGGTAAAGAATGCGGTCATCGTGCCCACTGGGGCCAAAGGCGGGTTCTTCGCCAAGCAACTGCCGGACCCCACTGCAGACCGTGCCGCGTGGATGGCGGAAGGAATCGAAAGCTACAAAACCTTTATCAGGGGCCTGCTGGACATCACTGACAACCTGGTCACCGAGGGTGACAGCGAAAAGCTTGTGCCGCCGTCGGACGTTGTGAGGCATGATGACGCCGATTCCTACCTCGTGGTGGCTGCGGACAAGGGCACCGCGACCTTCTCGGACATCGCCAACGGACTGGCTGCGGAGTACGGGTTCTGGCTGGGGGACGCGTTCGCGTCCGGCGGCTCCGTGGGGTACGACCACAAGGCTATGGGCATCACCGCCCGCGGCGCCTGGGAGTCGGTGAAGCGCCACTTCAGTGAGCTCGACCTGGATACCCAGACCCAGCCGTTCACCGTGGTGGGCGTGGGTGACATGTCCGGCGACGTGTTCGGCAACGGCATGCTCCTCTCACGGCACATCCGCCTCCTCGCCGCGTTCGACCACCGGCACATCTTCCTCGATCCCAACCCCGACGAGGAAGCCTCTTTCGTGGAGCGGCAGCGGTTGTTTGAGCTGCCCCGGTCCTCTTGGGATGACTACAACAAGTCGCTGATCAGTGAGGGCGGCGGCGTCTTTGCCCGTCAGGCCAAGTCCATTCCGGTATCAGCCCAGGTCCGTGCCGCGCTTGGCCTGCCGGCCGAAACAACCGAACTCAGCCCGCCGGAACTCCTCCGCGCGATCCTCCTGGCCCCCGCGGACCTGCTTTACAACGGCGGCATCGGTACGTACGTGAAGGCGAGCACCGAAACGAACGCGATGGTGGGGGATAAGGCCAACGACGCGATCCGCGTCGACGGCCGGGACCTGCGCGTCAAGGTGGTGGGCGAAGGCGGAAACCTCGGCATGACGCAGCGTGGGCGCATTGAAGCTGCTCTGCAGGGCGTCATCCTGAACACTGACGCCATCGACAATTCCGCCGGCGTTGACTGCTCCGACCATGAAGTGAACATCAAGATTTTCGTGGACCGCATGGTGGCGGCGGGGAAGCTGTCGCCCGAGGAACGTGCAGGCTTCCTGGCGTCGATGACTGACGAAGTGGGCCGGCTGGTTCTCGAAGACAACATCGACCAGAACATCCTGCTGCTGAATGACCGGACCAGGGTGGCCGAGTGGAGCCCCAGCTACGAACGGCTGATGGACTGGCTGGAGAAGAAAGCCGACCTGAAGAGGGACCTTGAGGCGCTTCCCACTACGGCGACCCTGCAGGAGAGGCTGCAGCAGGGGCAGGGACTGACGTCACCTGAACTCTCGGTGCTGGCAGCATACGCAAAGATCGAGCTGGCAACAGCGCTGCGGGAAAGCGACCTCGCCGACGACCCCTGGTTCAGGCAGACGCTGCGCGCCTACTTCCCCGCGCAGCTGCGCGAACGCTTCGATGCCGAGCTGGACACCCACCCGCTCCGCCGCGAAATCATCGCCACGGTGGTTGCCAACGACATCATCAACCTCGGCGGCATTACGTTCGCCTTCCGGGTGATGGAGGAAACGTCCGCCAGCGAAGTGGCCGTGGCCAAGGCGTTTGTTGCTCTAAGGGAGGTCTACGATCTGGACACCATGGTGGGCGAACTGAACAGCCTCCCGGCGTCCTTCCCCACGGAGCATTGGAGCACCGTCCACCTGGACATCAGGCGGCTGCTGGACCGGGCTGTCCGCTGGCTCCTGGGACAGGGAACACTGTCGCGGCCCATCGCAGACGTGGTATCCGAGTTCAAACCGGTAATGGAACCCATGCGCGGGCGCCTGCTGGACTACCTGCGCGGCGATGACCGGGAACGCGTGGCCAGCTGGCTGGAAAACGCACGCGAGTGGGAGCTGCCGGAAGCTCTGGCCCTGCGCTGGGCAGAGCTTTTCGAAAGCTTCGTGCTGCTGGACATCGCCAAGATCGCCCACGTGCGCAAGGACCCGGTGGAAGAGATCGCGGCCGTTTACTACACGGTCTTCAACCGGTTCCATGCAGATTCATTGCTGGAACGGATCAGCAGCCTTCCCCGGCAGGACAGGTGGCAGGCGCTGGCCAGGGCTGCCTTGCGGGATGATCTGTACTCCACCATCTCGGACATGACGACGGCGGTGCTGGATGCCACTGCCGCCGCCGACTCGCCGGAGTCGCGCCTGAAGGACTGGGAAGCCCGGAATGCCGAGCAGCTCACCAGGGCGAAGAGCATGTTCGATGAGGTGAATTCGCTCGAGGCCGACGATATGGCTTCACTGTCGGTAGCATTGAGGCTCTTGAGGTCAATCGTCCGACGCTAGCAAGTCCGGCGTCGAAAATGGAGGTGCAGTGGCAATCTTTACGGACCCTATCAGGGAACACGCTGATTTTGGGCCGGGCGATGCCGAATGGCTGCACCTCCTGGTGGGGGACTGGCAGATGGTCGCGGACCTTGCTTTCGCCGACCTGGCCCTGTGGTTCCCCCACCCTGAGCTTGGCTATGTCGCGCTCGCCCACGTGCGACCCTCCACCACGCACACCGTGTTCCACGGGGACTTCGTGGGGGAGGGCATCCGCTCGGACCTGCAGCCTCTTGTAGATAAGGCGTGGAACAGCCGTTCCATCGAGCGCTCAAGCGAAACCAACTGGAGCAGCGATATGGCCCTCCGCGTGGAGGCCGTTCCCATGGTCCGCAACGGCCGCACGCTGGCGGTGGTCACCACCCACATGGACCTCTCCAGCTCGCGGATGCCTTCGCGTCTTGAACTGACCTACCGGCAGTGCGCATACGACCTCCTCCGGATGGGCACCCTGGGCCTGTGGCCGGACTTCGCCTCGCCCACAGGTTCCCGGCGCGGTGCACCCCGGGTTGGGGACGGGCTCATCCGGCTGGATGCGGAGGGAATCGTGCAGTACGCGAGCCCCAACGGAGTCTCTGCGTTCAGGCGGCTCGGAGACGGGGAGTCCTTGGAGGGCCGCTCACTGGCCGAGGTGACCGCCAGCCTGCTGAAGGACCGCCGCATGGTGGACGAGACGTTGCCCCTGGTTGTTACCGGGCGGATGCCTTGGCGCAGTGAAATCGAATCCCGTGGCGTGAGCCTTTCCCTGCGCGCCATTCCGCTGCGGGATGAGCAGCAGCGGTTCGGTGCACTGGTCCTGTGCCGTGATGTGTCGGAGCTTCGCCGGCGTGAAATGGAGCTCGTGACCAAGGACGCCACCATCCGCGAGATCCACCACAGGGTCAAGAACAACCTGCAGACTGTGGCGGCGCTGCTGCGCATGCAGTCCCGCCGCATGGTCAGCGACGAAGCAAAGCAGGGGCTCGAGCAGGCCATGCGCCGGGTGGCCACCATCGCGCTCGTCCACGAGACACTGTCCCAAGGTCTCACCCAGAGCGTTGACTTCGACGAGCTGATCGGGCGCCAGTTCCGGCTGTCAGCTGAAGTCGCCTCGCCCTCGCAGCAGGTGAGGACGGAACGATCCGGCACCTTCGGCGAGTTGCCGAGCGATCTTGCCACCCCGCTGGCACTGGTCATCAATGAACTCGTGACCAATGCGGTGGAGCACGGTCTTGAAGGCAGGGCCGGGACCGTTTGGCTGATTGCTGACCGGTCTGAAGGGGATGACGGTGAGGAGCTCACCGTCACCATTGCCGACGACGGCGTGGGCCTTCCGGATACGCCCCACGTTGAGGGACTTGGCCTTCAGATCGTACGGACCCTGGTGACAAGCGAGCTTGGCGGGACTATCCAGTGGCGGCCCCGGGAAGGTGGCGGCACCGCAGTGGAGATCCGGATCAGCCTGGCAGGCAAGTAAGCCGGGCGCAGGAGCTGTTGGCCGCCTGGACAGCACGCTGCTGCGCCAGACAACAACAGCCCCGGCGACAACCATTGGGGTTGCGGCCGGGGCTGTTGTTTGTGGCTTGAGGTGTGCCTAGGAGGCGCGGCGGGCGCGGGCAGCGCGGCGCTTCAGCGCCCGGCGCTCGTCTTCGCTCATGCCGCCCCAGACGCCTGCGTCCTGGCCCGACTCCAAAGCCCACTGCAGGCACGTATCCACAACGGGGCAGCGCCGGCAGACACTTTTTGCTTCTTCGATCTGCAGAAGGGCTGGCCCCGTGTTCCCGACGGGGAAGAAGAGTTCAGGGTCCTTTTCGAGGCACGCTGCGCGGTTACGCCAATCCATGCTGATCAGTTGCTCCATTTCTGGGAAGAGCCCTTGTGAAATTATTCACTAGTGGCTACAAAGGAAAAGGGCCCGGCAGGGCCCCCTTGGTCATCTGAATCAAGCCTGTCATGTTAACGACGTGTAAACAAGAGGTAATAACGCTTGATATCCGCGGAAAGCTGAGCGATACATCACACTTGCGCTGATGGCCCCGACCACTGTCCGACTATGTCCGGTAGGGTGCCAGTGTGTCAAGACCCCCGAGAAACCCAACGAACCCCCCGTCCTCTTCCGAGGAACCCGGCCAGGGGCCGCAACTATCTGATGGGGCTGCCCAGGGTCCCCGGCCGCCGGCTGTGATTGCCGTGACCCTGGTGGTTGCCGCGGAAGCGACGGCCCTCCTGCTCGCTGCCTGCTGGTATGGGTACCAGTTGGCCGTCGGGAGCCCAGTCCTGTCCTTCTGGGGAGCGGTTTTCACCCTGGGGTTACTGCTGGTATTTTCGGCGTGGCTGTACGCGGTCGCCGTCTATCTTTACCGGGGCTACCGTTGGACCCGGGCCGCTGCCCTCGTAGCGCAGCTGTTTGTTTTGACCATCGGGTTCCCTGCTCTCAGCAGTGGCCTCGTGCTCGCCGGCCTCGCGATGCTGCTTCCTGCGGCAACCGCGATTGTGCTCCTTTTCCACAACAGAGTGATCAGCTACGCCTCCCGCGCCGGAGGATCCACACCGGCGCTGTGACCGGAATCCCCGTCGCGTCGCGGCACGCCCGCCCAGGCCACTTGAACCGCCGAGGACTTCCCACGGGCAATCAGCACACCCCTGCCTGCGGGCGGATTAGGTTCGATCTCAAAGCGGACTCCGAAGAGGTCTCCCTCCGACGTTGACCGCGGGGACAGCAGGAGTCCAGTCCCGGTGGCCCGCGCGTCCATGGCCAGCGGGACGCGCTGGATCAGCAAAGGACTGTAGTTCGCTGTGAAGACAACTGCATGGCCCAACGCGTGCGTGTCAGAGATGTCCCTCAGGGGCCCTGCAGCCAGAAGGTCGATGTCGTCCACCAACAGCACTGCTTTTCCAGGCAGTGTTCCCTCCCTCGCCTTCTCCAGGGTTCCCTTCCATAACTCGCCGGGGTCACTCACCCTGCCTGGGTGAATCCATCGGTCCGCACCGGCGTTCAGCGTTTGCAGGGCCCGCAGGAAGTTCGTTTTACCGGACCCGGGTCCTCCCAGGACGGCAAAGATGCCCCCCGGCGGGACGTGCACAAAGACGGGGTCCAGTTCGTCGCCGCCGACGCCGAATAGCACATTCCGCGGCATGGAAGGACAGGCATCCCGGCGCCTGGGAGCAACTTGAACCACAGCGGGTATCGATAGGCCTTCCGGCAAACCCGGCCTGGGCTGCCCGGCATCGTCTGTCCCGGTCCCCACTTCATGCGTGACGGCATTCCTGAATGACGACTGTCCCCGCTCGGCTTCGGGTCCGGAATCCTCCGATCGACGCGCTGCCGCCCTGACCTCCGCGGCTGTTACCAGGGCGGGCAGCGGCTCGACCCGGAAGGGCCGCTTCCCGGGCTGCTGCGTCCCGCTCCTGACTTCTCCGGGGCCGTGGGGCCAGGAAAAGTCAGGAGCGGGCTCGTAAAGCTGGCACACAGACGCGGTGCCGCAGGCGATGGAGCCAAACGCTACTCCTCTGCCCTTGACCGCGTCCGTGGACGGCATCCTTGGCCACGCTGTCCTGCTGTCCTCGTGTGAACCGGAGGGGAAATAGATGCGGTTGGGCAGGGACCCGCAGAACCTCGCGGTTACGAGTTCCCGCTCTCCGGAGATGATGACGGTAATACCCGCCCTGGCGCCGTCGCGGACAAGATCCTGCACCAGTTCCTCGGCCCAGGCCAGCGGGCCGGCCCGAAACGCGGAGACCCAGGAACCCCACCCGGAGATGGCGAGAAGCAGCGGAACGCCCCCATGGTCATTCCGGCCCAGCCGGGCAGCCATTTCCCGGCCCAGCCGTTCCAGGACGCGGACTCCGCGCCGCAGCTCATGCAGCCCTGTGTGGGCTCCGGTCCGCGGGTGCGTTGCCAGCCCGTTGAAGGCCGCGGCCGCGTCCAGGAAATAGCAGTGTGTTTCTTCCTCATGTTCTGCCACGCCGTGGACCGCCAGCTCGAGGGCTTCGGATGCTCCTGATACCGGACTTCCTATCAAAGCAAGATGCCCGTCTTTGGATGGGGTCCAGACCAGCGGTCTGATTGCCTGCTGGTGGGGCACATCGAGCAGGCCCAAAGCAATGGCCGGCCCTTGTGTCCCGCCAGGTTCCGGGAGCACCCCAGCGAGACCTGATGCGGGCCGGGCGGCTTTGAGCGGCAGCGGAGGGGATACCGGACGCCGGGGTGCAGGCCCTGACTGCGACGCCCAAAGATGCCGGACCATCGCAACGAGAGGGGCTGCTGCCTGTGCCGGAGTCCGGCCCGGGACGTCTGGTCCTGCGAGGTTGTTGTGGTCGCGGGCCGAGAGGAAACCGGTGGTGAGCTGAACCGTGACTTCATCCACGTCACTGTCGGGTGCGGGGAGCACGGCGGATGCAGATTGGAACTCCTGGGGCGGCTCCGTGCCTCGGGCAAGGAAAGCGCGGCCCGGCGTGCTGAGGCTTATTCCGGCAGCGGCCTTGGTATTGAGGATGTCGTGGGACTCCAGGTCGGACTGGACCCGGAGCGCGATGCTGGAAGTAACGTTTGCCCGGATATCGGCGGTCAGTGCTCCCTGGGGCCGCTGGGTGGCCATGACCAGGTGCAGGCCAAGCGAGCGGCCGATGGACGCGATGCGCATCAGTTCGCGGAGCGCTTCGGGGGCGTCGTCCACGAGCATGCGGAACTCGTCGATGACAATGACCAGGTGGGGAAGGGGACGATCCCCGGAGGCTGGTGTTTCCCGGTAGGCGGCAAGGTCCGGAACCTGTGCAGCGGCGAGGATTTGCTCACGAAGCCTGATTTCGGCCGTAAGTGAGGTGAGCGTCCGTTCGAGCTCATGGGCGGACAAATCGGTCAGGACGCCGACGCAATGGACCAGCCCGGCCAAGGGGCCGAGACCGGCGCCGCCCTTGAAATCGACAAAGAGGAAATTCACCCGGTCCGGCGGATGGGTGAGGGCCAGTGCCAGCACCAGCGTGCGGAGAAGCTCCGACTTTCCGGAGCCCGTTGTCCCTGCCACCAGCAGGTGCGGGCCATCGGTTTGAAGGTCCAGGACCAGGGGGCGCCGCTTCGCCTGCATCCCCAGGGGGACTGCCAGAGTTCCTGCGCGGGCAGGCGAGTTCCAGCGGGCAGCGGTGTGGGCGGGGGAAGGCGGCAGCAGTTCACCAAGGGTACAGGCGGAGGGAACTGCGTCTTCCGTGCGGTTGAGCAGGCCCGGGAAAGCCGCCAGTCGTCTGCAATAGCTGCTGAACACGTCATCGGGAGCCAGATCGGGGACGAACGTAACCTCCCTGCCCGGTTCCCTCAGGCGCGATTGCCGTTCGGTCAGCTCTACGTCGGAGATGCCGGGTGGGCTGTCAGCCGGAGAAAACTCAAGCACTTGCCAGTTCTGCCGAGCCGCCGTTTCGCGAAGCCCTGCCTCATCCTTTCCTGGGGCGTCAGTCAGCAGGAGGACACCGTGGTCAAAGTCTCGAGTGAAACCGCCGGTGATCGCGCGCAGGCACGCCTGCCGTGACAGGGTCAAAGTCACGGCCGGCAGGAACCGGGCAGGCAGGGGAAGGCTACCCGGGCGGCCGCAGATCACTATGCGTGTTTTGCGTCCCGCTGGATACCCGGCAAGTTGCATCACGAGTGATCGCAGCATTCCCTCCAGCATAGTTCGGGGTCCCCGCAGGGTGGTGTGGCTATGCGCCGGATTCAACATCACGGGCACTTCCCCCACAGACGGAATGGCGTGGTGGGCGGTCCCTGATTCAATTTTCACGTTGGCAGTTTGGGGCGCCTGTCCGAGCCGCAGCCACGCCCTGCCCTCAGCGCGTCCTGTCTGCGGCGGAGCCTCCTGGGCGTGGGCCGCAGCAAGCACCAGCAGCGCCAGTGACGGACCGGCGCGCTTCCGCCGCTTCTGGTCGTCCAGGACCGCGGCGCTGATCCTTTTGGTGAATTCGCGCCTCTGGTGGCGCCCGGAGGCCACCGGGATAAGCACGGATACGGCCGATACCGCCGCGAAAGCCAGGAACATCCACATGCCCGTAAAGACTGCGAGTCCGACGCCGATGGCCAGGGGGAGCACTGCGGTAAGCCAAAGAATCCCGCGGTTGGCGGACTCCTGATGGCCCGCAACCGTGAGGGGATCCCGGACTGAAGTTCCGGCGTCGGCAAGTGCCTTGTCCGGGGCATCCAGGAAGACCAGTGACATCGTCGAACTGCCGCAGCGGATGGAGGAAGCCGTGGAGATCAATGCATGGCGGACCCGTTCGCCGTCGATGTATGTGCCGTTGGCGCTGCCCAGATCAATGATCATGATGTCTTTTTCGGTTACCACCAGGCGGGCATGTTCCCTGGAAAGTTCGGGGTCAGGGATCACGATGCGCGTATTGCTTCTGCCGATGGTGTAGCTTCCGCGCTGCAGGGGGACTAGGGTGCCTGCTCCCGCGCCGCTGTGAACGGCCAGGGCGATGGGGGCAGCGCTATCGGAGGCGGGCCGTCGCCGGGATCTCCGGTCAGCGGGGTGGCTTCCGCCGTCTACCAGGACGGCGCCCGGGACAAGGGGCGCCGTTCCGAGGCTCAGGGAACACAGGTCCTCCCCGCCAACAAAGACGGCTCCCGCGCCGAACGTCTTCACAAGCTCAGCGTGGATCCTCTCACCGGACGTGCCGGGCGGGGCCGTGACAGTAAGTTCCAAGGGCGGTCCGGGCTGCGGCGACTGCGGGCCTCGGACCAGTGTGCAGTGAAGCGTCATGGGTGCTGATCCTTTGGTGCCTTTGCACTCACGCTAGCCAGAGGTGCTGAAGCTGCGTCACTCCGTGATGTCCCTATGTGGATAAGTTCCCTTGGCGCGCCGCGCAGAGAGGCTGTGGACCGTCTCGGTGCCCTGCCGGGCCCCAGGACTGCCCGGCGGGCCGAGGGTGACATGCAGCCCGATTCGACGGGCGCCACAGTCCCTCGGGTAGGCTAGAGCAGCAGACAATGCGCACCATTGCGCTGCCCGCATTCAAACCAGGAGATTTTGTGACCGCTGACCTCGTCATTGTAGGGTCCGGCTTTTTTGGCCTGACAATCGCAGAACAGGCCGCTACCGAGCTCGGCTTGAAGGTCGTCGTCATCGACCGCCGCCACCACATCGGCGGCAATGCATACAGCGAGAAGGAAGAGCAGACCGGCATAGAGGTGCACAGGTACGGTGCACACTTGTTCCACACGTCCAATGAGCGCGTGTGGGAGTACGTCAACCGGTTCACCACCTTCACGGACTACGTCCACAAGGTGTACGGCGTGCACAAGGGCGAGGTCTACTCCCTCCCTATTAACCTGGCCACCATTAACCAGTTCTTCCGCGCCAACCTCACCCCCGGCCAGGCGAGGGCACTCATTCAGGAACAAGCCGGCGAACTCGCCGGTACCGACCCGCAGAACCTGAATGACAAGGGTATCCAGCTGATCGGCCGCCCGCTCTATGAGGCTTTCATCAAGCACTACACCGGCAAGCAGTGGCAGACGGATCCCAAGGACCTGCCCGCAGGCATCATCTCCCGCCTGCCGGTGCGTTACAACTACGACAACCGGTACTTCAATGACAAGTACGAGGGCCTCCCCACGAACGGCTACACGGCCTGGATCGAAAAGATGGCAGAACACCCGAACATCGACGTGCGGCTGAATACCGACTTCTTTGACGAGTCGCACGAGTACAGCAAGAACAAGGTTGTTGGCAACATCCCCGTCGTCTACACCGGGCCGGTTGACCGCTACTTTGACTACGCCGAGGGCGACCTCTCGTGGCGCACCATCGACTTCGAAGAGGAAGTCCTCGATATCGAGGACTTCCAAGGCACGTCAGTGGTGAATTACAACGACGACGACGTTCCCTACACCCGGGTTATCGAGCCCCGCCACTTCCACCCGGAGCGCGACTACCAGACGGAAAAGACCGTCATCATGCGTGAGTTCTCGCGATTTGCAGAGAAGGGCGACGAGCCGTACTACCCAGTCAACACATCCGCAGACAGGGAGCGCCTACTCAAGTACCGCGACCTCGCTGCAGCAGAGAAGGACGTTCTGTTTGGCGGTCGGCTTGGCACCTACAAATACCTGGACATGCACATGGCCATCGGGTCGGCGCTGAGCATGTTCGATAACAAGATCCGGCCGCATTATGAAAGCGGCGCAAAGCTCGAAAGCGGAGGCGTGGACGCATGAGTGTCTCAACCGAAAGCCCAAAGAACACGACGGCTGCTGCGGACAGGGTTGCCTCTGAACGATGGGACACACTGCAGCGGGTGATTCTACCGAGTGCAAGTCAGATGGACACGGTTCCCCTCTACATGGATATGGGGACTGCTACCGGCATTCAACTGCCCACCGTGGGGGACCGGGACGGTAAGCCTGCAAGTGCCCGGACAATTAGCAGCCCGACAAAGGAAGCCCACGTAGAGGACTTCCTTTCCCGGCATTCGACGTCCGTCCGTGCAGGCGAGCGGGTATCGTTTGGCAGCTACTTCAATGCATTCCCTGCCAGCTACTGGCGGCGCTGGACGACCGTGGACAAGATTCGGCTCCAGGTCCGGACTCAAGGCACGGGTTCAGTCATCGTGTATAAGTCCAATGCCCGGGGCTCTCTGCAGCGCGTGGACACGCGCCGTGTCGAGGGCATTGCCGAGAACCACTTTGAGCTTTCCCTCGCGCCCTTCGGAGACGGCGGCTGGTACTGGTTCGACCTTCTCGCCGGCACGGAGCCGCTCATTATGCTCGACGCAGAGTGGCAGGGGCCCGCTGCGGAGAAAAAACCGGGATCTGTCACGCTTCAGATCACCACTCTTAACAAGACTGACTTTTGCCTCAACAATCTCCGCCTGCTTGCCGAGAGCGAGGAAGCGCTCGAGCATGTCCAAGAGATC
This sequence comes from Pseudarthrobacter oxydans, assembly GCF_013314975.1. Taxonomy (GTDB): domain Bacteria; phylum Actinomycetota; class Actinomycetes; order Actinomycetales; family Micrococcaceae; genus Arthrobacter; species Arthrobacter oxydans. The sequence goes on from NZ_JABTYH010000030.1 coordinate 44,497, forward strand.
CTTATCGTCGATCAAGGCACCCAGAAGCTTGCAGAGGCAGAAGGCTTCGACGACGTTAGAAAGTCGCTGAACGGTAAACTGCGCATCATCAACCAGACCAACCTCGGCGGGTCCGGCGGGTTCGCCCGGGGCATGTTTGAAGCGGTGGAAAACGGCAGCGACTACGTTTTGCTCATGGACGATGACGTCGTCGTGGAACCTGAAAGCATCATCCGCCTCCTGACGTTCGCCGATCGCTGCAAGACGCCCACGCTCGTGGGCGGCCACATGTTCGACCTGTACAACCGGACTGTGCTGCACACCTTCGGCGAGATTGTGAACCCGTATAGGTTCCAGCCGTCCCTGCCCAGCGAGGACATGATTCTGGGGCACGACTTCATGTCCTCAAATTTGCGTCAAACGTCCTGGCTGCACCGCCGCTGCGATGTTGATTACAACGGCTGGTGGATGTGCCTGATCCCAACCGAGGTGATCCGGGAGATCGGACTTTCTCTGCCGCTGTTCATCAAATGGGACGACTCTGAATACGGCCTGCGCGCCAAGGCCCACGGTTATCCGACGGTTTCGCTTCCTGGCTCCGCCGTATGGCATGTCTCCTGGATTGACAAGGACGACCTTGTTGGCTGGCAGGCGTATTTCCACGCCAGGAACCGGGTGGTGGCGGCTCTCCTGCACAGCCCCTACGAATTCGGCGGCCGTGTGATCAAGGAGTCCCAGTACGCCGACGTGAAGCATCTGGTGTCGATGCAGTACGCAACAGCAGAGGGACGCCAATGGGCGCTGGAAGACGTCTTGAAGGGCCCGTCCTCTCTTCCGGAGTTGCTTGACACGAAACTGCCTAAGATCCGCGAGATGATGTCAGGACACTCGGACTCTGTTTTCCGTCCCGACCCGGAGGACTTTCCCTCGCCGAAAATGGACAAACCGCCCCGCCGCGGTCATGGACCCTCGCAGCCATCGAAGATCACCTTGTTGCCATGGGCAGCAAAGACCGTTGTCCGGCAGTTGGCAAGTCCCGTCAAAGGCAGTACCGCCGAGCGGCCCCAGACCACGGTTGCCCACCAGGACAACCGCTGGTGGCGCATGGCACAGTACGACAGTGCCGTCGTCTCGAACGCCGAAGGAACCGGCGCGTCCTGGTACCGGCGCGATCCTAAGCAGCTTCGGAAGATGTTGGCTGAGAGCGCCCGGGTCCACGCGGCCCTCCTCAAGGAGTGGCCCGCGCTCAGCAAGAAGTACAAGGCTGCCCTGCACGATCTCACCTCCATTGAATCCTGGAGGAAGACGTTCGAGCAGCACACCCAGAACGAGATCAAGTGAGCGCGATTTCTCCAAGCGAACTAACCACGCCCGGCCTTGGGAGCGGCCTGCGCGATGTAAGACAGTCGAGCTTCCTCCTCAAGCTGTTGGTGCGTAAGGAACTCAAGGTTCGCTACCGCGGTTCGGTTCTCGGACTGTTGTGGTCGTACGTCAAACCTGGCGTGCAGTTCGTCGTTTTCTACGTGGCACTGGGCGTTTTTCTTGGGCTGGAGCGCAGCCCAAGAAACCCCGACGGCCTTGCAAACTACGCCGTCTATCTTTTCTCCGGCATAGTTTTGATCAACTTCTTCTCAGAAGCCCTAGGAAATGCCGCAAGGTCAATCGTTAATAACGGGAACCTGATCAAGAAGATCTACCTGCCGCGGGAGCTCTTTCCTGTGGCTTCGGTCTGGGTATCAGCAGTCCACTTTTTCCCGCAGTTGGTAGTGCTCGTAGCTGGGTGCATCATCGCCGGTTGGCAACCTAACTTCTTTCAGTTGCTGGCCGCTGTGGCCGGATTCCTCATTGTGGGGCTGCTTGCCACAGGTTTGGGGCTGCTCTTCGGAGCCGCCAACGTCTACTTTCGCGATTCGGAAAACCTTGTGGACATGTTGTTGATGGTGGCTACTTGGGCTTCGCCCGTTATGTACGCATGGACCATGGTGCAAGAGAAGTTGGGCCCAGGGTGGTTTGCCGTTTACCAGGCCAATCCGATCACCATCGGGGTCGAACTGTTCCACTACGCCTTCTGGTTCCCCACCACGGATGGCTCGGCTGCGATGCCCCCTGATCTCTTCAGTGTGTGGCTGCCTGTGGGCCTCGCGGTCTCCTTGGCAGTAGTCACGCTGGGCCAATTCACCTTTCGGCGCCTCGAGGGCCGTTTCGCGCAGGAGCTGTAAGTGGTCAACGCAATAGAAGTTTCCAATATCAGCAAGCAATTCGTGCTGCGGCACACCCGCTCGATCAAGGAAGCAGTGGTGTGGCTGGTGAAAGGCCGCAAGGGCGACCTTTCGGAGAAGTTCCATGCCCTGAAGAACGTGACGGTCGAGATCAAGACCGGAGAAACTGTGGCACTCCTGGGGTTGAATGGATCCGGGAAGTCTACATTGCTGAAACACATCTCGGGTGTCATGCTGCCGGATACGGGATCGGTCAAGACAAGGGGGAGGGTAGCCGGCCTCATCGAAGTCGGGGCTGGTTTCCACCCGGACCTTTCCGGCCGGGACAACGTCTTCCTGAATGGGGCCATTCTGGGAATGACTGAACAGCAGGTCAAGGACCGGTTTGATGACATTGTCGAGTTCTCTGAAATTGGTCAGTTCATCGATACTGAGGTCAAGTTCTATTCCTCGGGTATGTACCTTCGGCTGGCATTCTCAGTCGCTGTCCACACCGATCCGGAAGTATTTCTGATTGACGAAATCCTTGCCGTAGGCGACGAGCCGTTCCAGCGGAAATGTATCGATAAGATTCAGGAACTGGCCCGCGACGGGAAGACCCTCGTCGTGGTAAGCCACGACCTCGATCTTGTCTCCCGGATTTGTGAGCGTGGAATTCTCTTGGAGCACGGCAACGTCAAGTTTGATGGTTCCATTCATGAAGCAGTTGCTCTTCTGCGGTCTTGAGATCAGTAACGTTGTGAAATGAGGTCGCCCGATAATGGGCGGCCTCTTTTTTGATCGTCCCGTCGTGGAGCCGGCTTATTGAGGAGCATGGGGGCACAAGATCTCTGGTGTTTGATGGTTTTTGACTACCTGCGGGTCCGCCGGGCATTCACCCCCCGCCCAACCGTCATCCCGCAGGGTCGATGGCGACGCCGATGAGACCCGGCAACTCATCGATGTTCTGCTGCTCCTCATCTACGTCTAATGAGAACCTCGTCGACCATGCGGCGACCCGGTCCTCGCAGCTTCCGTATCCAGGTTTCAAGACCGGGTTCGCCCGGGCGCCCAGGCCCGTCTACCCATTCGGGGTCCCTGTAAACGCTCCTGTTACGGGCAGGCGGTGACTTCGTACAGTTTCGCTTCGCCACGTTGGGCCCGGAGCGTAAAGCCGGGAGTCTCGTCGGGAATGTGAAGTCCGGCGAAGCCGTGGTTTCCCCCATGTACTTCGCGGGTGCCAAAGTCAAGCACATAACGCACGTTGTCCGCCGCGGCTGCGCTGCACACCTCAGGGTCAGTGCTTGCTTCCCTGAACTTGTCGTTCAGAAGCTCCACGGATTTCGTGTATGTCGTCAACGTGTGCTTGGACGTTGTATTACGGTCGGCCAGGGCGAAAGCCATGGCTCCTCCCGTCCATGGGTTCACCGCTATGGTTGCCTCGGGCGGCACGATGGCGTCCAATTCTTCTATAAGCGCCATCTCATCCGCGCTGACCAGTGCGGAATCAGCTGTAGTCACATAGTTCGCCCTTGCTGAGGCTATGGATGCCCTGAGCGGCAGCGTTTGAAGCACCATAAGGACGCCCAGCAGCGCCAGTGGGACAAGAACAGGGACGACGAGACGAGAGTCTGTAAACCGGGGCGGAAGGAAAGTCAGTGAAGATCGCCGTTCCACCCACAGATGTTGCAGCTTGCCAGCCAGCCAGCCCACACCGGCGGCGGCCAGCGGCACGGCTGCAACCGGAAGCAGGGCTGCAAGGCGGTAACTGTCGTTGTACCAGACTCCCGTGAGGGCATCGCGGTCCTGTCCGGCCGCCCCTGCCGAGACGACAACAAAAAGCACGGCCACAACTATGAAGGATCCAAGCAGCCATATGCGTTGGTGTCGCCGAAACATCACTACAACACCGGTAATCAGAAGGATACTCACTGCAAACGCTGGTGGCCTTTGCATTGCCGAGTTAGTGATGACCTCCCCAATTGCCTGGCCCGGCGTTTGGAACGGTAGCCAAGTGGCGGCGGCCGCGGGAGGACGGATGTAATTCCACATCACCACGATGACGCCAAGAATCCCGAGCAGCCCCACTCCCATGACGGCTGTCCGCCCATGGCCATTGTTACTCCGATACCGCAATAAGAAGAACCGGAGGAAGGAAACCAACAGAATGGGAATGGAGACAGCCAGGAGGGACATCAGCCCGTTCGGATGTGCAATGGCAATGCCTGTCGCCGCCATTGGCGCCAGTACATAGCGAGCCAGCACGGGGTGATCTGTTCTATCGCTGATACCAAAAAAGATCGCAACTGTCGCCAGAGCAGCCGGCAGCATGCTGATGGCAAGAAAATTCGGGTAAAGCACGCCAAAGTCCAAGAGAAGCAGCGGGAATGAACTGAACCCCGCAGAGAGTACACCTGCGGCAGCGACCGCATAGGCGTTGGGCCCGATGGCGGTCCGGGCAAGGAACATGCAGCCCGCCGTCCACACGGTCGCCGCTATGCACAGGTTCAGCACATTAACGGCAACGCTGATCGGTGACCCCGTCACCTGTACAAGGAGTGATGCCAGCCCGTGCCAGGCTGCCGGGTAGAAATATGGTGGACTGTCGCCGGAGGTCATGCTTGAAAGGCTCAGCGAGGATGCATTCCCGGTGTCAAGGACATACCGGATGGCATTTAGATGAAACACGTTGTCGAAGGTTTGGGAGATGTTCTCCGGTCGATCGAAGGCTTTGTAAAGCTGGAAGGCGATCGATGAGGAGCCGGCGAGGAATCCGGCCGCAGCAATGGCAGTGGCCTTCGTCGGCGTCCGGAACGTCCAATGGGGGACCAGGTTCATGCCGCTCTTTCCCCTGCGCTCCAGCACCATGCGCATCACAAAAAGTGCCCCGGATATGAGCGCCGTTGCCACGATGACGGGGAGAGGCCCCCAGCTTACGCCAGCCAATGGCGCTGCTATGGCTGTAACAGCGACAACACTGATGGTCAACACAGGGGCGACGGCTAGGTACCAGAGGCGTTGAAGACCCAAGGCAGCGACAATGAACAGCCCGGGGATAAACAAAAGGGCAAGGCACGCAAGGATGGCGGGCACGGTTGAAAACCAACTCATTGAGAAGCTCCACTCAAACAATACGACGGCACCTTAGGCGCCGCCCGGAAAAGCCTAGTTCTCCAAGAGGCCCAAGAGATAGCTGCCGTAACCGCTCTTGATGAGCGGTTCTGCGCGGTCGCGGAGATCCTGGTCCGTCAGGAACCCTTGGCGCCAGGCAATTTCCTCTGGAGCGCCGATTTTAAGGCCCTGCCGGTTTTCCACCGTGCGGATGAAGTTGGACGCATCGCTCAAATCATTGAAGGTACCGGTATCCAACCAAGCCGTACCGCGGGGGAGGATCTCCACCTGCAGGTCACCGCGCTGAAGGTATGCCCTGTTGACGTCAGTTATTTCGAGCTCCCCTCGGGGCGAAGGCTTTAGGTTTCGGGCGATGTCCACAACGTCATTGTCATAGAAATACAGGCCCGGCACTGCGTAGTGGCTTTTGGGCTTCTCCGGCTTTTCCTCAAGTGACAGGGCCTTGCCCTCATCGTCGAATTCCACCACGCCGTAGGCCTTCGGATCCTTAACCCAGTAGCCGAACACAGCGCCCCCCTTTATGTCGGAGTGCCGCCTGAGCTGGGTGCCCATGCCCTGACCATAGAAGATGTTGTCACCGAGCACGAGGGCGACCGTCTCATCGCCGATGTGGTCAGCGCCGAGAATGAAGGCCTGCGCCAGTCCGTCAGGAGAGGGCTGCTGCACGTAGGTAAGGTTAATACCGAACTGGGAACCGTCACCAAGCAGCCTCTGGAACTGGTCTGCGTCGTGTGGTGTGGTGATGATGAGAATGTCGCGGATACCGGCCAGTATCAGAGTGGAAAGCGGGTAGTAAATCATGGGTTTGTCGTAAACCGGGACCAGTTGCTTGCTGATGCCAAGGGTGATCGGGTGAAGCCGGGACCCAGTTCCACCGGCCAGAATAATTCCACGCATGGTACCCATCCTCCCGTACCCGTACCCGAGACGCCAAACGCTATACAATGGACCGTCCGACCACCCTAAAGGAAGCAACGGTTTGAGCCTGTCCACTCTGCGACCCACGGTCATCTCATCACCGGTGCTGGGGCGGCCCCTCGATCCAAGAGCCAACAGCCTGAACCTCATCCGGCTCGTCCTTGCCTTGGCGGTTCTTTTCGCCCACAGCTGGCACATCGTCGGTGCAGGCCACGGTCCGACTTTCCAAGGCGAGAATCTGGGCGGTTGGGCGGTAGCCGGCTTTTTCGGGATCAGCGGGTACCTGATTACGGCCAGTAGGTTCGGTAACCGGATAGGTCCCTACCTGGTTCACAGAGTGGCACGGATCTTTCCGGCATTCATCGTGTGTCTCGTGGTGATGGCCTTTGTGTTCGCTCCGGTCGCTTACTTGGTACAGCGGGGCAGCCTGGACGGATTCATGTCCACGCCCACCACGCCCCTCAACTCGGTTTTTGCGAATCTGTCCCTTCGGATCGTCAGCTACGACGTTGCCGGTACGCCCGCAGGGGTCCCCTATCCGGGAGCCTGGAATGGGTCGCTTTGGACGTTGTATTTCGAGTTCATGTGTTATCTGCTCGTTGCGTTACTTGGATTCCTGCCCATGGTCCGGAAATCTCCGTGGCCAATCATCGCGGCGTTTATCCTGAGCGTTCTCCTGTGGGCCAATATGGAAATGCTAAGGCCCCTCATGCAGTCAAACACGGACTTTGAGTTGGCTGCCAGGTTGATCCCGTACTTCCTGGGGGGAGCTGTGGTTCAAGTCCTGAGCCCAAGAATCGGCATTCATCGGGTCGCAGGTCCGGTGGCCGTCTTGATTGCAGCGGCGTTTATTGTTTGGGTCCCAGGCTTCGGAGGCCAGCTGGCAGCGCCGTTCATCGCCTACTCGCTGCTCTGGATTTCCACATGGTTGCCCCAGCCCGTCATCGTCTCCAAGCATGACATCTCCTACGGGGCCTATATCTATGCCTTCCCTGTGCAGCAGATGCTGGCGGTCTTTGGGGCCCACCACTGGGGAGTCTGGTGGTTTACCCTTGCTGCGACCCTCCTTACCGTTCCTCTGGCCGCTGCCAGCTGGCGTTTGCTGGAAAGGCCCATCATGCGCAGGGCGAAGAAGAGCGCTTAGCGATCCCGGTCCTGAACAGGGCAGAAGGGGAAGACCGGGCTTTATCCCATCCCTGCTGCAGGATAATTACGACCAAGGGGCGAGCATGAGCAGTTGTCCTTCCACTGCCGCTCGTTGCAAGCCGAAGCCAGTTGATTGCCTGCGCGAACGTAAAAGGACAAGATGTCCGGCAGGAAAGGAACCACTGCGATCACAGCGACAGGCGAGGTAACCAGCAAGGCGCAAGTCACTTCTGACATCAGTAGGAGATAACCGGGGTCGCTGAAGGGGACAGCGGCGGTTCAGTGGGATGGCTCGGCGAACCTCTTAGCCGGCACGGCGCTGACCTGTCCTGCCTGCGAGGCCATCGCTTATTCCGGCCACCGCGTGGGACAGACGCTCCAAACGCCCCGGTGCCAGCAGCGTCACGATCGCCAAGTGGCGGTAGTCTGCCAGGAATCCTTTCAGGGCCCACCATGGCTGACCGCGCCAGTACTTCCGCGAAAGGAGGATGCGGTTCCTGAACAGGTAATAGTAGCGCCAGGAAGCGGCGGTCCGCACTTTTACCGGAACGCCGCGAAATGACAGGTCGGCACCCAACAGACGCGCCGTGGTCATGTTTCCCAACGTGTGGTTCAGCGCCGCATCCGGAGCAATGACAGCGTTGAACCCCGCAGACTGGCACCGCAGAAAGTATTCAGTGTCCACTCCGTCGATGAATAGATCGCTTTGGAATGTCCCTAACTCCTCCAGAACCGCAACGGGCAGGAGCAGCCCCGATTGTATGGGTTCCCCTCCCAAGGTTATGCCGTTCCGCACGCCGGCACGGCGGGTCGGAAGGCCCCTGATGGAAGCCGGAGCAACCATGCCTACCTTTACGCCTGCTTCTTCCGCCTTTTCGGCCCCTGCCTCAAGAGCAGCCACGTAACCGTCGTCGAGCAGGCTGTCCTGGTCCATGGTGAGGATATAGCGGGGACGTGCCGGCGAGGCGAGTGCGACTGCAATTCCGGCGTTCAGGGCCTGGGCAATTCCGGAGTTGTCGTTGAGCCTCTCCACGGTACAGCCGAGGTCCCTTAGCTCCTGGAGGATATGACTGGGATCCTGGGGACTTCCATCGTCGACAATGACTACCTGGGTAACTTGGGAAAGCAGCGCGGCCGCGTTCTTCAGAATGTGCTCGTCAGGATTAAACAGGCTGACTACGGCGGTGGTTGCTGTGGACCTCATATGCTCGCCGGTCAGGCGGGCTGAACGTCTGGCTGGGCATCAATCCAGTTAGCCAGCCGTTCGATGCCTTGGGCCAGACTGTACTGTGGACTCCACCCCAGGACCTTCTCAGCGGCGGTAATGTCGGCCCATGCGTGGCGGACATCCCCCTGCCTGTACTGGCCGGTGACGTGCGCGGCAGGTGCGTTATAGTGCTCGGCTATAAGTCTGGCGGCAGTGCCAATTGTTTGGAACTCTCCGGAGCCAATATCCATTGGCTCCCCCTGGACAGTTGGAGAGACGGCGGCGGCGACGATAGCCGAAGCAACATCGTCGATGAGAATGAAGTCACGGCGGACTTCTCCGTCTTCATACAGCGGAATTGATTTCCCGCCCATTGCCATCCGGCAGAACAGGCTCATGATGCCAGTGTATGGATTGATCAGGGACTGGCCGGGCCCATAGACATTCTGGAGCCGAAGGATGACCGTCTCCACTCCGTAGGACTTGGCCCAGGTTTGAAGCACGTGTTCCTGGGCCAGCTTCGTTGCGCCGTAAACGCTGACCGGCGCCGGGAAGACGTCCGATGCCTTCATGGCAACGGGGGAGGCCCCCGGGAAATCCCACTGCGCCTTATCGAGCGTTTCGCTTGTCCGCTGGCCAGGATAAAAAGTGCGTCCTTCAGCGTCCATCCAGGCACCTTCTCCATAAACTGCACGGCTGGAGGACAGTACGATACGCCGGGGCAGTTTGGCATGGCGGTTGAGGCCGTCCAGAAGTTGGGACGTCCCAACCACGTTTACATGGGTATGCCGGGTGGACTCCTCCAAGGACTGCCCCGTTCCGGTTTCGGCAGCCAAATGGATCACGACGTCGGGCGTCACTTCCCGCAGGACCGAATCCCACGTCTGCGCCTCGGTGACATCGGCGACGATAAGTTCCGCTGCGAGGTTCAGCTGCGGCGGCCGTTCTCCTGTGCTATGTATCTGTGGGTGGAGGTTGTCGACCACAACCAGGCGGTCAAATCTCTGGGCCAGTTCATCGGAGATAGCGCAGCCGATAAAGCCGGCACCGCCTGTTACCAGAACAGTGCCGCCAGGGCGGGCGGAAGTTGCAGAGGTAGTCACGTGGGACCTTTCGTAGCTGGCGGCGTTACTTGCCGAAGGTGTGTCGGACCAAAGCCTTGACGGCAGCGGCGTTTTTGCCGAGGACGGCCTTGGGAAGAAGTGACGCCGCATGGGCACGGGATGTCAGCCTTAGCTGTGCGGCCCGGGCGGCCTTATTCCATCCCAGCTCACGTGCCTGTCCCGCAGCGACAGCGAAATACTCGCGTTCACCGGCAAACCTGGAGCCGTCGACAAGTTTGGTGGATGAGGCACTGTTTGAGTGCCGACGGTATTTAAAGCAAACAGTGGGCTCGATAAGGAGTTGGTCCCCGTTGTAGACCATGTCCATGATCAGGGCGAGGTCCTGGATAATGGGGAATCCGTCCCGGAATTGCACCTTGCGGATGTTGTCAGTCCGGAAAGCAAGCGATGGCCAATAGAGCCAGTCACCGTGCATAAGGTTGCTGGCAATCGCCTCGCCCGAGATGAGTCGCCGGCCGTCGCCGCCGGGCTTGATGACCCTCTGCTTGACAGTGTCCACCAGTGTTGTGACGTCGCGGCCGTCTTCGTCAATGACCTGGACCCCCGGTTGAATAAGGGCAGCCTCCGGATATTGTGCGTGGGCCTGGAGGATGGTGAAGACGTAGTTCGGGAGCAGCACATCGTCACACCCGAGGATAACCAGCACATCTTCTGTAGCCATAGAGACGCAGGTGCGGTAGTTCTCCGTTATTCCCGCGTTATGGTCCTTGCGGACGTAACGGACACGGTCATCCTTTATGGCCATCATAAAATCGTGTATTTCCATGGTGGGATATGCGTCATCCACCACTGTGAGGAGCCAGTCATCGGAGTCCTGCGACAGGACACTTTTAACCGTTTCCTTCATGTATTCCGGGTCGCCCCAGTACGGAATAAAAATATCCAACGGCATGAGTCAGTTCGAACCTTTGTCTCGTAGATCGGGCTTGGCTGCGGGGTGGTGGTTGTCCGGAGATGTCGCAATAGAGTCCGACGGCCCCATCATGGGCCGTGACTGGCGGTTGTCCAATTCCTCTACCTGCACGCGCAGAATCGCAACCTCCTCCGCGAGCGTCCGTGTTTCGTCTTCAACGACGGATATCTCCCAGGAGAGGTGTAGGCACACTCCGAGCAGCATCAGAATGCTCATGGCGAACAGCAGGTTGGAGGGCAGTTGCACCCCGACAAACTCCGCAACGACATTGAGCATGCGGGGGAAGGCTGCCAGAACAAGGGTCAGTACTCCGACGATCAGCCAAAGGACGGCGTACTTCTCCCGGAGCTTTTTCCGCCGGAGCATTTCGACGACCAAGCCAACAATTACCAGGGCAAGCAGGAAGGCAGCGATATTACCCATGCTTTAGGCACCGGTCGCATAAGGTGACGTTGGGCCACTTTGAGCCAGATGGGAACGCTTACGGGTCAGGGCAAACAACAGGGCAAACACCGATCTTCCAAGGTATATGGCGGCCTTCGCGGGATTGTGGCTGGGCTTCCCGCCCTGGCGGGCACGCATTTCCACTGGCACCTGGGTGACCGTGCAGCCGGAACGGATTGCAACGACCAGGGAGTCAATAGTGTCGCCAAGGTACTCGGCCGGATAGTGGTCCAGGTACTGATCCATGGCGCGCAGGTTCGCTGCCCGGAAGCCGCTGGTGACGTCGGTCAGGCGCGTCTTGGCAAGCCCGGAAATCACTTTCGCCAAGAGTTGCATGGCCCATTTCCTTGGGCCTGTGACTTTATAGTCGCCGCGGTCTGCAAACCTGGCGCCGATAGAGATGTCGGCTTGCGACAGTCCCTCGAGCACTTCGTCAATGCTGCGGGGATCGTGTTGGCCATCCGAGTCCACCTGAATCACCTGCGCGTAACCGCAACGCCGGGCGTACTTAAAGCCTGCCCGCATGGCACCGCCCACGCCGAGGTTGAATGGCAAGTTGAGGACCGTCGCCCCGGCGGCCGCAGCAACAGTCGCGGTGTTGTCCGTAGACCCGTCATTGACTACAAGGACGTCATACCGGGGGTCTGTGTTGAGAACTTCCCGCACGGTGTTACCGACGGCTTCCGACTCATTCCAGGCAGGCATGATCACCAGGACGCGCGGATGGGGGGTGGATTCCATGGTGTCCAAACTATATCAACTTCGTTCTGTTGATTCGGCGCCGATGCCTGTTCCTGCACGACGGGGCGGCTGAGGAAACCGCCGATGCCACGAGTTACGCAATGGGGCCTCAGGGCGGTTCAGCCGAAATCCCAGGCCGTGCAGCCTAAGATGGGACGGGCTCTCCAAAGACATGCCGGCGAGCCAGGAAGTACTCCCGCATACGGAAGGAGCAGGGTGGAGACCAACCCAACTGGCATCCCGTACCACGCCGACGGGCAGAAGATCCGTGCGAGTGTTTGTCTTGCAAGTTACCGTGGTGCGCGTTACATCACGGAACAGCTTGAGTCCATACTTACTCAGCTTGGTCCGAATGATGAATTGGTCATTGTGGATGACGAGTCTCCGGACGACACCGTGGAGCAGATCAAGACCTTTGACGACGGACGGATCCGCCTCATCGAGGCCCGGCTCAACCAGGGCTACGTGAAGTCATTTGAACAGGCTGTCCTTGCTGCCCGTGGAGAGTACATCCTGCTGTCTGACCAGGACGACGTTTGGTTGCCTGGGCGGCTGGAACTGATCGTCGACGCACTTCAAACCTCACGCGTTGTCGCTTCCAACTTCGACGTGCTTGGAGACGGTGCGCGCCCCAATATTCCACGCCTGCGCCACGAGGACAGCCGCCGGCACGCTGCCAATATATTCGGCATCCTGGTGGGCTACCGTGCTTACTACGGATGCGCCATGGGGTTCCGCCGCGATGTGGTCCCACTGTTTGCCCCGGTTCCCCGTTATCTGGTGGAGTCCCACGATCTATGGCTGGCAATCTGCGGCAACCTGGCAGGTTCTATCCGCCATCTGGATGAGTCAACCCTGCTCCGGAGAATTCATGACGACAATGCCACCCCCAGGAGCTGGCGCTCCCTATCCGCCATTGTCAGGGCCCGCATCATGCTGCTCCGGTGCCTTGCCGTGGCGTGGGGCCGGGTTCGACGGTCACAAGGAAGCGGATCTGAGGAGAAGGCCATTGCCAGCCGGTAAGCTGAGGGGATGCAGAATCTCCTTGTGACCGGCGGTGCCGGCTTCATTGGCTCGAATTTCGTCCACTACGTCCTGGAAAATACTGGTGACCACGTCACCGTGCTGGACAAGTTGACGTACGCCGGCAACCTGGAATCTCTGCGGGATCTTCCCGAGGACCGCTTTACGTTTGTTGAGGGAGATATTGCCAACGCCGAACTGGTGGACGGACTGGTTGCGAAGGCAGACGTTGTGGTCCATTACGCGGCGGAGTCACACAATGACAACTCGCTGCATGATCCCCGCCCCTTCCTTGATACCAACATCATTGGTACCTACACGCTGATCGAGGCTGCACGGAAGCACAACAAGCGTTTCCACCACATCTCAACCGACGAGGTGTACGGCGACCTTGAACTCGATGACCCGGAGCGGTTCACCGAGCAGACCCCGTACAACCCGTCCAGCCCGTATTCCTCCACGAAGGCCGGCTCTGACCTGCTGGTGCGCGCCTGGGTCCGATCCTTCGGGCTGCAGGCGACCATCAGCAACTGCTCAAACAACTACGGCCCATACCAGCATGTGGAGAAGTTCATCCCGCGCCAGATCACCAACGTGATCGACGGGATCCGGCCCAAGCTCTACGGCAAGGGCGAGAACGTCCGCGACTGGATCCACGCCAACGACCACTCCTCGGCCGTGCTGGCCATCATCGCCAAAGGAAGAATCGGCGAGACCTACCTGATCGGAGCCGACGGGGAGAAGAACAACAAGGACGTTGTTGAGCTGATCCTGAAGCACATGGGCCAGGCCCCGGACGCGTACGATCACGTCGTCGACCGCCCGGGCCACGACCTGCGCTACGCCATCGATTCCACCAAGCTCCGCGACGAACTCGGCTGGGAACCCCAGTTCTCGAATTTCGACGCCGGCATCGAAGACACCATCGCCTGGTACCGCGAAAACGAAGACTGGTGGCGCCCGCAGAAGGCCCAGACCGAAGCCAAGTACAAGGAACAGGGCCAGTAGGCGATGCAGATCGAGTTCTCGAAAAAACTGACCGCACACGAAACGCCGATCCCCGGCGTCGTCCTTTATGACCTGCCGGTACACGGTGACAACCGTGGCTGGTTCAAGGAAAACTGGCAACGGGAAAAGATGGTGGCCCTTGGCCTGCCGGACTTCCGTCCCGTGCAGAACAACATTTCCTTCAACGAGAAGGCCGGTACCACCCGCGGCATCCACGCCGAGCCGTGGGACAAGTTTATCTCGGTGGCCACGGGGCGCATCTTCGGCGCCTGGGTGGACCTGCGCGAAGGCCCGTCGTTCGGTGCGGTTTTCACTGCTGAACTGGACCCCAGCCAGGCAATCTTCATTCCGCGCGGCGTGGGCAACGCCTTCCAGACCCTGGAGGACAACACGGCCTACACCTACCTGGTCAACGATCACTGGTCAGCGGACGCCCAGGGCCAATACACCTTCCTGAACCTCGCGGACGAGACAGCGGCGATCACTTGGCCGGTGCCGCTGGAGGAAGCAGAACTGTCCGATAAGGACAGGGCGCATCCCCGCCTCGCGGATGTTGTGCCGATGCCTGCCAAGAAGATCCTCGTGGTAGGTGCCGACGGCCAGTTGGGCAAGGCCTTGCGGGAACTTTACGACGGCGACGCAACCGTTGAGTTTGCCGGCCGCGCCGGCTTCGATTTGGGCAGCGAAGCATCCTTCACGGAGCGGAACTGGAAGAACTACTCGACGATTATCAATGCCGCCGCGTACACCGCGGTCGATACCGCGGAAACCGCGGAAGGCCGGGCAGCCGCCTGGGCTGTCAACGTTGCTGCCGTCGCACGGCTGGCGCGTACCGCCGTCGACCATGACCTCACGCTGGTGCACGTTTCCTCCGACTATGTCTTTGACGGTGTCCGCGAGAGCCACGATGAAACTGAACCGTTCACCCCTCTGGGTGTGTACGGGCAGACCAAAGCCGCCGGCGACGCCGTCGTCAGCGTGGTTCCCCGCCACTACATCGTGCGGACCAGCTGGGTAATCGGTGAGGGCAACAACTTCGTGCGGACCATGGCATCCCTCGCCGGCCGCGGCATCGAGCCTTCAGTGGTCAACGACCAGATCGGCCGCCTCAGCTTCACGCAAGATATCGCCGCCGGCATCCAGCACCTGTTGGAGTCGGGCGCTGAATACGGCACCTACAACCTGAGTAACGAGGGCGAACCGCAGTCCTGGGCGGACATTGCCGCCGATGTGTACGAACTCTCGGGCAAGCAACGGACAGCCGTCACAGGAGTCGCTACCGAAGAATACTTCAAGGGCAAAGCGGCCGCGCCCCGGCCTTTGAACAGCGTGCTGGATCTGACGAAGATCAAGAACTCAGGGTTCAAGCCGCGCCCGGCCAGTGAAGTGCTCGCAGCGTACGTTACCCAGCCGGGGCCGGCAGAGTAGCGGTCAGTACTGATGCCTTTTGACCCGGGTTCCTTCGGAGTGGTGGCGCTTGCCGCCTACCAGCCCGACTGGGAGCTCTTTCGTACGCAGCTCCGGTCCATCCAAAACCAAACGCACCGCAACTTCCGGTGCCTGATCTCTGCGGACGGAGGATTCGACGACATTCGGGACTTCGTTGAAAGGGAACTTGGGGGCGACCAACGATTTCACGTGATCGGGTTTGAACAGAGGCTCGGATTCTACGGAAACTTTGAACGGGTTCTCCAGCATGTCCCGGCTGATGCTGCCTGGGTGGCATTGTCCGATCAGGACGACTGCTGGTACCCCTCGAAGCTCGAGACGCTTGTGCCCTACTTGTCGAATGTCAGCCTGGTGGCGGCGCAGGCCAGGGTAGTCAGGAAACCGGACAACGTAGTGGTGGCCGAATCCACCCAGCGCAAGAACGTCGCCCTTGCGGCGCTGCTGGCGCAAAACCAGGTGACCGGAAGCCTGTGCATATTTAAGCGGGACCTGTTAGACGTCGGCCTTCCTTTCCCGCGGTTGAACACCATTTCCCAAGTGCATGACCACTGGCTTGCCGTCTGCGCAGAAGCCCAAGGGGGTGCGCTGGTGATTGATGAGGTGGTCCAGGACTATGTTCAGCACGGCGGTAACGTCCTGGGCGAGGTCGAGGGAAAAAAGGGCCTTGCCAAATCACTCGAGCACGTCAAGGCCCTCTCCCGGAAGTATCGGGGGAGCACCAGTCCATTGGCGATGCTGAGAACAGCCAACGACCTGAGCTTCGGCTGGCGACGCATCATGTCAGATACGTTGCGGCAGCGTATGAGTGGGAACAGTCCCGTTATGAATAACGCCATAGCTGCTTTCGGGACTGGCCATTCATGGTCCTCAACCCTTCGGGTGCTTATTTCGGGTTTGCGAAGCGGGGAGGTCGCCCTGCCATGCTTTGTTGAATTTGTGGCCGGAACTCCCGTGGAGATCTTCACAAAGAACCGCCGAAGGTAGCTGATAGCAACAGTGCATGACGGTCCGGTGGTTGACGGGTGAGGATACGCTGGGGCGCTGCGGCCGGGCCCCCGAGCTAGGACGGATTTTCTACGGCTTCCAGGGGCGGGGGGATCAGATGCCTAAGGCTGGTCCGCACCACCATGATCTGGTAACCGGCAACGACAAGCTCCGCGAGTCCAACCGCCCAGGCAACACCCGGGGCGCCAAACAGCACGCCAAGCAAAAACATCATCGGCACATTAAATGCAGCGCCGATTGCGGTGGATTTTGCAAGGGCGGCGCCTTGTCCCAGGGGGATGAGGCACGCCAGGCCTACGACCTGTGCAACGATCACCCCGGCAAGGATGAGCCCGAAGGGGATGCTAAGGCTGTAGTCAATCGAGATAACTCCACCGGAGAACACCTCGCTCGCCCAAGGGGTCAAAACAGCGAGTAAGACGCCGGCTGCGACTCCGACAATCGGCACGTATTTAGCCACTGTAGTTATTCTGTGCGTGCTTTGACGTGGCCCCGCTTCGGGAATCCATCCCTGAATAACTTGCAGCACAGGGCCAAAGCCCGCGACGGCAAATCGAAACAATTTGTCCGCCAAGGCGTACTGCGGGAGAGCGGCCGCCACAACGTGGTTGACAGCCAGCAAGGGCAGGTTGCTGTTGAGGCTCCCCGTTCCGGCCGCGATCACGCCGTGTTTCTGCGAACCCAACCGCTTCATGGCGGGGACCAGGCGAAGATCCACTTTCACACTGCGCCGTGCTCCAGCCAGAGCGCCTAGCGCTCCAAGTATGACTGCCAGCAGATTGAATGCGAGCAGCGAGAGCACAAAAACAAGAGGTTCAGGGAAGAACTGGGTGAGCACAACGCCAGTTAGGGTTCCAAGCCCCTGGGGCAGCACGTCGAAAAGGAACAGCTTCCAGGGTTTTGCTTCACCGATAAAGAACCACGACGCGCCCAAAAAAGGCAAAACATATGCCACTGAGGCGAGGGCAGTCACTTCGGGATCAGTTTTGCCGATCATCAGCATGACGACATACATCACCGGCGCCGAGAACAGAAAGAGGTAACTCCTGCTGATGAGGGAATCGAGGAACATCTGCGGTCTATCTTGCTCGCTGAGGGACGCCACCAGCGCAGCACCTACGGTTCCCCACCCAAAGGCGACAATTATGCCGAAAATGGCGGCAGTGGCCTGGGCCAATGCCAGTTCTCCCCAGGTTTCCTTGCCCAGGGTGGCGATAACGAACGGGATGGCGAGCAGGTTGATGGCCGTCGAGAATACAAGTGAAGCTGCAAAACCACCAAAGCGGTTCAACAAGGCGGGTGCAGCTTTCGAAGCCACCGAACGTCTCCGATCCTACGGGGTAAGCATGCCGCCCATGCGCGTCGGCATTGAGGCCAGATTGCATCTTACCCTGCGCACTTGGGCGCCGATGAACCCTCAAAGGGACGCATAGGGAATTATCT
>NZ_JABTYH010000031.1 GCF_013314975.1 Pseudarthrobacter oxydans
AACCGCGCCGCACGGGGCGCAGCCACGGCTCCGGAATGCGGGCGCGCGCGTTTTGCCTGGCGCGCGGACGGCACCATTGTGGGCGCCCTGCGGGTGCAATACACTTCAGGAGGGGTTACGCAGCCAGCCTCCCGACTTTGGGATGGAGTGACCCATGAAGCAATCCCGGCAGTTCCGGCGCATTCTGGCAGCGGCACAATGAAGAGTTCACAACTGAACCGTTACCTCAACGATCCCCGCGGCCCCGAGGAAGTCCTTCCCTCGCTGACCGCGGAAGAACTCGCAAACCTGCTGGACGCCCTGTACCAGAACCTGGACACGCCTGAACCCGAATTCGGGGCAGAGGCATGGTACGAGATGGCCGTCGAAGAGAGCTGCCGGCGGGCCGGTTCTCCCGGTGGCGCAGCCCACGGCGTGGCCTAGCCAACAGGCTCCAACTCCCGCCACCCGTTCCAGCAGGCTCCAACTCTTGCCACCCGCCCCAGCGGATGTGCCCGGCGCCCTGTCGTCCCAACCTAGCGGGACGGGACCTGCCCGCCGTCGCCGCCGCCGTCGGACTCCTTGTGCCCGGGCTGCCCTGGCTGGTCGTCGCGTTCATTGGGCACGTGGTCTTTGGCCTCGTTGAGGTGCTGCTGCAGTTTTTCCTCGGCATCCCGGCGGCGGCGGGCTGTATCCCGCATCTCCCGGGTGGATTCCGACCCCCTGGGGTCAAGATAGCCTGGCCGCGGCTTCCCCTGCTGCTCCGGACGTGACTGATCGTTCATCTCGGTTCCTCCTTCGTGGCCGCCGCAGTGGATTTGCGGCCCTGGTGCCAGTCCACCACAGATCGGTTCCGGGATGCCCTTTGCTACCTGCTGCCGGCCTCTCCCCTGCTGCGAAGTTCCTGGCGCACCAGGGCATGCAGTGCGGGAATGTGGGATGCCGGATCCAGGTCCAGCGACGTCCGCAGGCTCCGGGAGAGCAGTTCGAGGTCCTCCTCCGGAACGTCAGCAAGGCGGGCAAACCGGGTGAAGAAGCGCTTGGCTGGGAGTCCCGCCCGCCGTCCCGGATTCTTGCGGCGCAGACGTCCGGATCTTTCCCCGGCTGCATGCAGTTGATTTTCCATGGTCACCATTCATGCGAAATTCCACGGCCGACTGCATAGCCGCTTTTATAGTACAACCGGAAAAGAGCAATTAATGTGAGTTGCATCACATGAGGCAGCTGTGTTCCCGTCCCTGCTGGGCGCTCAGTTCCAGCCCAGCATCCTCAACAGCGCAGCCGTTCCAGCACCGGCGAGGACCACCACCAGGAACGGCGCGCGCAGCGCCAGGGCCACGGCGGCAGCCACCAGCGCGCCCAGCCTGGCGTCGACAGCGAGCGACTGTCCTGTGGCAAAGGTGTTCACCACAGTCAGGGAGGCGAGCAGCCCGATGGTCATGGTGCCCGCCACCCGCGACATGCGCGGGTCTTCAAGCAGCCGGGCCGGAACGAAGTAGCCCACCAGCTTCCACGCGTAGGCGAGTGCACAGGCAATCAGCAGCCAGATCCAGAGACTCATCCGGTGGCCCCCGGACCGGCGTCCCCGGCGCGGTGCGTGCCATGGTGGCGCTCCCGGAAGGGGTCCACGTCAGGCTCCAGGCCTTCGTCGCTCCGGCCGTGGCTGAACCAGCCGATCACCGCTGCCACCACGGCCGCCACCAGGATTGGCACGCCGGCGGGAACGAACGGCACGGCGATGACGGTGGCCACGGCACATACAGCGGCAATGGCCACCGGCTCGCGTCCCTTGAGCCGCGGCCAGAGCAGCCCAAGGAACGCGGCCACGGCTGCGCCGTCCAGCCCCCACTGCTTGGGGTCGCCCAGGCCGCTCCCGGCGAGTGCGCCGATGGCGGTGAACAGGTTCCACAGCACGTAGATGCCGATGCCGGCCGCCCAGAACCCTCGGCGCTGCTCTGCAGGGTCCGTCTGGCCGGAACTGGTTGCCGTGGACTCGTCGATGGTGAGCTGTGCTGCCACGTACTTGCGCCATCCGGTGGGGTGCAGCAGGGCGTTGAGCTGCATGCCGTAGATCCCGTTGCGCATGCCCAGCAGGGTGGCGGCGCTCATGGCAGCGATGCCGGACCCGCCGCCGGCCACCACGCCAATGAACGCGAACTGAGAGCCGCCGCTGAACAGGAGCAGGCTCAGTGCCATCGTCTGCCAGACGTTGAGTCCGGACGTCACGGAGAGCGCCCCGAAGGATACGCCGTACAGTCCGGTGGCAATGCTGATGGAGATCCCCATCCGCACCGCCGGGGAGGCCAGCAGGGTCA
This sequence comes from Pseudarthrobacter oxydans, assembly GCF_013314975.1. Taxonomy (GTDB): domain Bacteria; phylum Actinomycetota; class Actinomycetes; order Actinomycetales; family Micrococcaceae; genus Arthrobacter; species Arthrobacter oxydans. Next base: position 2,295 of record NZ_JABTYH010000031.1, read on the forward strand.
CGGACGTGCTCCTGCGGCAGGCCGGCGCAGGCTCCACGCCCACGCTATGAGCGGCGCCTGCAGCGGAAGGCGGACGGTGTGCACCTTCCGCTGGGCCCGCGTTCCCCGTGGTCCGTACGCCCGCTGGAGCGCATCGGCGTGTCCGGCCAGGAACGCGGTGAACATCACGGCGGTGCCCGTGGCGGCCACCTTCCGCGTTCCGGGGACAAGGATTCCGACGGCGGCTGCCAGTTCCAGCAGCCCGCTCAGGGCGATCCATTCCTCCCGGGAGAGGAGGGCAAGCGGACGTGCGGGAGCGGCATCCCGGCCGGGGTCATCGTCACGGCAGAGGTAGCCCGGGACCACCTGGCGGTAGAAGGCGGGGTCGCGGAAGTGTTTCATGGCGCTGGCCAGCAGCAGCGCGCTCATGGCTGCAGCGGAGAGGGTCTGGGCGGCCCGGCCGGAGCGGGGAAAAGGCATGACTCCACTCAACCACAGGCGCGGCGGGCTCCTGTAACCCTCAGGCCCAGGCCAGCTCCGAGCTTCCGTAGGGGACGGGAGGGCGGTCATAGTCGAGGGGTTGCCCGTCCACCAGCAGTGGCGGCGCGGCGTAGCGAAGTCCGCCGTACGTGCTGGCCTGTGTCCGGAGTACAGGTGCGGGGGGCGGGCCTGCCGGGCATCCCGTTTCGCCGGACAGGGCAGGCAGGGCGGGGAGTGCGGGGAGGTTCAGGAGTTCCTCGGCGGTGCGGGCCAGGGACAGGCGCGCCCACCCGCCCAGGCCGCCGTGCTGACGGTGCGCGAGCAATGCGATGGCACCGGCAGCCAGGCCGTACCCGGTGGCGTGGTCCAGCGCCTGGACGGGAAGCGCTCCCGGCTGCCAGCCGCCGTCGTTGTTCTCCGCCCCGTAAAGGTCCGCGATCCCGGAGGCCGCCTGGACGATGCTGTCGAACCCGCGCCTCCCGCTCCACGGGCCGTCGCTGCCCCAGCTGTCCAGGGTGGCCAGCACCAGCTCCGGCCGGGCTTCCAGGAGGGCCTGCGGATCCAGGCCGAAGCGGTTGAGGGAGCCCGCGCGGTAGCCCGTGACCACAACGTCGGCGGTCCGCAGGAGGTGGCGCAGGCGGTCCAGGTTCCCGGGGATGGCCAGGTCCGCCTGGGCGCTTCTCTTGCAGAACCCGGTGTCAACGAACTGGCCGGTGAGTTCCGGAAGCTGCGGCGGGTCGATCCGCAGCACGTCCGCACCGAGCGCCCCCAGCAGGCGGGTGGACACGGGACCGGCGATGACGCGGGTCAGGTCCAGCACGCGCACGCCCTGAAGTGGCCGGCGTGGATCTTCAACGGGCCGGAGCACGGGCCGCCCGGTTCGTTTCGCCTTCCCGCCGGGAAGCGTCACGTCAATCCAGGGTCCCGTGCCGGCGGACCGGCCCATGGCGGAAGCAAGCCAGTCGGCCCGGGTCCTGACAGCCGCGGCCACCCCGCCGCGGGACTGGATGGCGGCTTCGGCTTCCAGCGACTCCATGCTGCGGAGTGCAGCAGCCACGCCGTCAGCGGTGGTGGCACCCAGCGCTTCCATCAGCCGCTGTTCGTGATGCGGATAGTTGGCGTGGAGCCGGATCCACCCGTCCAGGGTGCGCCGGAAGCCGGACAGCGGGGCGAACCCCTGGATGGGGTGCCCGGAGACGCGCAGGTGCCCTGAAGAGTCGAAGGCGCCGGCGGTCAGGGCTGAGGTGGTGGCGAACCGGCCCGGCGCGCCCGCCAGGAGGTTGAGGGCCGCCGCAGCAGCACCAACCGAACCCAGTCCGAGGCCTTCGACGTCCAGGGGCCCGGCCCACCAGCGGCGGGGACCGGACCAGGGCGCAGCCAGGAGCCCTGCGGAAGCATCCTGCTGGTGGAAAACCGGCCCAAGGCAGCGGAACAGCGGCGGCACGCCGGCCTGGTCTTCCTCCATCAGCCTCTACCTTCCTTGCGGCGAGGCAACCTGCAGCTGGCTCAGGACCCGGGCCGGCACATTGGTGGTGACCTCCTGGATTCCCAGTCCCGCACACAGCGCAACGTCCTGCTCCGAATCCACCGTCCACACCCGGAAGCGCCGGCCGGAGGCGAGCCAGCGCTGGACAGCAGCCGGGTGCCGGCGGACATACTCGATGCCGGGCCCGGCCAGGCCTACCTCACCGTTGTCCAGGATCCTCTCGCCCTCGGCCTGGGTGGCCCTCATCAGGTTGGCAATGGCGCCGCCGGTGATCATCCCGAATCCCAGCCCGCCGCGGATCGCCCGGATGTCCACGTCGTCCACCAACTGGCAGATGTACTCCGGCGGAACGGAGCTGAGCAGGTGCCGGACCGAGTCCGGGCTGAAACTCATGAAAGTCACCGCCACGTTGTCCACGGAAGAGCTTTTGGGGTCCCACCCCTCGCTGCGGAGCACCTCAAGGACCCGGTCCTCCAGCTTGAGCTGGTAAGGGCTGGGGTGCTTGAGCTCGATGGCCAGTTTCACCGGCCGGCCTGCACCGCGCAGGATGTCCAGGAGTTCGGGCAGCGTCAGGAGCTGCTCTGACCGGGCGCCGTAGGCCTCCGGGATGCGGGCGCCCTTCCATGACGAGACATCCAGGTGCCGCAGTTCCCGGAGGGTGCGCTCGGCAACGGGTCCCGTTCCGTCCGAGGTCCGGTCCAGGTTGGCGTCATGCAGGAGGACAACGTGCTGGTCACGCGTGAGGTGGACGTCGCACTCCACGCCGTCGGCGCCGTCGGCCAGGGCCTGCAGGTAGGCGGCCCGGGTGTGTTCGGCGAACGCGGCGCTGGAGCCGCGGTGGGCAAAGACCAACGGCCGTTGCGGCGCTGACTCATCAGTAGTCATGCAGACACGGTAGCCGACCGGCCCCGTGCTGCGGGACTAGGCTTGGCACATGCAGGTGAACTCTGAGCCAACTACCCGGGAATCACCCGGCGGGCCCACCCCTTCCACCCCACCGGCCTCGAGGGGCCCTGCGGAGGCGCGGGCCGCCGTCGGCCACCAGCTGAGTGCGGGCGACGCCGAAAAGGCGGCAGCGCTGCGGAAAATGAAGCTGGTGGCCCTGGGACTGCTGCTGGTGATGGCCGTGATCTTCGTCTTCGCGTTCGCGCTGCAGAAGGAATATCCGTGGCTCCAGTACGTGCGCGCGGCGGCCGAGGGCGGCATGGTGGGCGCGTTGGCTGACTGGTTCGCCGTCACGGCGCTGTTCAAATACCCCATGGGCATCAAGATCCCGCACACTGCCATCATTCCGCGCCGGAAAGACCAGATCGGCGCCTCTCTGGGCGAGTTCGTGGAGACCAACTTCCTCTCGGAGCAGGTGGTCCAGGACAAGCTCGCCAGCGTGAATATCGCCCGCCGGGCGGGCGAATGGCTTGCCACGCCCGCCGGTTCCGAACGGGTGGCCAAGGAAGGCGCCGCCGTCATCCGCGGCCTTTTCAAGGTGTTGAATGACGACGACGTCCAGGCGGTCATCGAGGGAATGGTCCGTAAGCACCTGCTGACTCCGCCGTGGGGGCCGCCGGTGGGCAAGATGGCCGAACGGATTTTCCGCGACGGGCACCACCACAACCTGGTGGACCTGCTGGTGGACCGCGCCGCCGACTGGGTGGATGACAACCACGCCACGGTCACCCACCTGGTGTCCGACCGCTCCCCCACCTGGGTGCCGCAGTTCGTGGACGGGCTGGTGGGCGACAAGGTCTACGTGGAGATCCTCAAGTTCGTCCGCGCGGTGCAGGCCGACCCGAACCACCAGGTCCGGCAGTCCATCGACAAGTACCTGAACGACCTTGCCCAGGACCTTCAGCATGATCCTGCGATGATCGCCCGCGCCGAGGACATCAAGGCCCAGGTGCTGGGCGACCCCGAGGTGCGCGAACTGGCCTCCCGCACGTGGGGCACCGTCAAGAATGCGCTGCTGGGCGCCGTGGACGATCCCGACAGCGAACTGACCGTGAAGTTCAAGGCGGCCGTGCGGGACTTCGGCTCCCGGCTGGTCAGCGAGCCCGAGCTGGCCGGCAAGGTCAACGCGTGGATCGGAGACGCAGCCGCGTACCTGGTGCGGACCTACCGTTCGGACATTGCCGGGGTCATCACGGACACCGTGGCCCGCTGGGATGCCGAGGAAACATCGCAAAAGATCGAACTCCAGGTGGGCAAGGACCTGCAGTTCATCCGGATCAACGGCACCGTGGTGGGCGCGCTGGCCGGGCTTGCCATCTTTACGGTGGCACACCTGGTTTTCGGCTAGGCGAAGGACTCCAGTTCAAGGCCGGCCGCTTCCAGTCCGGCCCGGACGGCGGCAGCCATCCCCACCGCGCCCGGCGTATCGCCGTGGATGCACAGGGAATCGGGTCTGACCTGGACCACTGTTCCGTCCACGGCCACCACTTCGCCCTTGGCAGCCAGCCGCACGGCCCGCTCAACGATCGCGTCGACGTCGTGCAGCACGGCACCCTCCTCCGAGCGGGGAACCAGCGTGCCGTCCGCCCGGTAGGCGCGGTCCACGAAGGCCTCGATGAACACCGGGTGCCCGGCGTCCTTGGCCTGCTTCAGGAGCTCGGAGCCAGGGAGCCCCAGGATGGGCAGGCCGGGATCGTACGCGTTCACCGCGGCCACCACGGCCGACGCCTGTTCGGCATCGTGGACCAGCCGGTTGTACAGGGCCCCGTGCGGCTTCACATAGTCCACGGAGGCACCCACGGCGTGGGCAACGCCGTCGAGCGCTCCCAGCTGGTACAGGACGTCACCGAAGAGCTCGTCGAAGCTCATGTCCAGCGAGCGGCGGCCGAAACCGGCCAGGTCCCGGTACCCCACGTGGGCGCCGACAGTCACATCGAGTTCGTAGGCGGCCCGGCAGCTGTCCAGCATGGTGACGGGGTCCCCGGCGTGGAAGCCGCATGCCACGTTGGCACTGGTGACCAGCTGGAACATGGCGGCGTCGTCCCCCATCCGCCAGGAGCCGAATGATTCGCCAAGGTCAGCGTTGAGATCCAAGAGTTTTGCCTTCCAGCGTCGGGGTGTCCTGGGCCGCCGCGGCGGCGGTGAGCTCTCCGGGGATGGTGTCCGGCATGGGTCCAAACGCCTCCTTGGCGTTGGACACCACCGCACGGCCCATCATGAGGTTACCGGCTCCGCCCACCACCGCGCCGATGCCGAACGGCAGCGCCCGGCCGAACAACGCGGAGCCCTGCCGTTTGAGGAGGTTCTTGAGGAAGGCCTTCTGGATCCTGTTCCGGATGCTGCCGAAGCCCGGCACGGCCATCGATTTGGACAGGGCATTGCCCCAGGCCTTGTTGGCGCTCATCTCCCTGCCGGCAGCCTGCCCGCTGAGTGTCCCCAGGAGCGCCGTCCCTTCCTCGCCCAGCATGATGGCCATGACCATGGTGCTGGCCTTCTCGGGGTTGGTCAGCCGGATCCCGTGCAGTTCGGCCAGCGAGGTGGAGTAGAGGGCTGTTGCTTCCAGGAACCCGACGGTTGCGGCGGCGGACAGTCCCAGGGACGCCACGGTGCCGACGCCGGGCACGACGGCGGTCGCGCCCACCAGCGCACCGCCGCCGGTGACCGCGCGGAGGTAGTCGCGTTCCAGGATGTCGGCGAGCTGGGCTGCCGTGGCCCGGGGGTGCTTCCTCTGCAGCCGGCGGATGTAGGCCACCACCAGCGGGCGCTGGATTTCCACCGCCTTCAGGAGCATGTTGTGGACGCCTGGTTTGGGCTTCCCGTCTGCGTCGAACACCGCGTTGTGGGCGGTTTCCTGTGCTATCCGTACTGCCGGATTGCTGCGCTTGGCCATGGTCACCTCTGCTTGTCTCGCCGGCACGCCTGTGCCGGAATTCCTCATACTAAGGTTGCTTAACATTAGGCCACCGCGGGAGCGGCCACCCACTTGCCCCATCCCCGTTCGGCGCCCTCCGGCCGGGCTCCTCCGGAGTGCCTCCAAAGCCTAGACTTAGCCTATGCCCACCCCTAAAGCCCTGCGGCCCTTTGCCCACCGCGAGTACAGGGTACTGATCGCAGCGCTGGCCATCTCAATCTTTGGTTCCGGCATGTGGGCCGTGGCCATGGTCTACCAGGTGATCCATCTGGGCGGCGGCCCGCTCGAACTGTCCCTGGTTGCCGCCGCGGGCAGCGTGGGCCTGGTGGCGTTCGTCCTGGCCGGCGGCATCGCCGCGGACCGGATCCCCCAGCGCCGGCTGATCATTGCCGTGGAGGGGGCCAACCTCGCGGTGATAGCGGCCGTCAGCGGACTCGCCATGACGGGCCTGCTCCAGCTGTGGCACGTCGCAGCGGGTTCCTTTGTCCTCGGCGTCGGCGCGGCGTTCTTCTTTCCCGCTTACTCCGCAATCCTGCCGCGCATCCTTCCCGCCCAGGACCTGCTGGCAGCGAACGGAATGGAAGGGTCCATGCGTCCCGTCCTCCAGCAGGCAGCCGGGCCGGCCGTGGCGGGCATCGTGGTGGCTGCCCTCTCGCCGTCGCACGCGGTCACGGCGGTGGCGGTGTGCCACCTCCTGGCGTTCATCGTCCTTAACTTCCTGGGCCAGCATGCACTGGCTGCTCCCGCCAACGGGGCCGTGGACGGTGCAGGCGGGCCGGCCGGCGCCGGTGCCGAGGACGCTGAGGGGCGCAGGCGGTCCTTCTTCCACGACCTGCGCGAGGGGGTCATCTACACGTTGGGCACCCCGTGGCTGTTGTGGACCCTGGTGTGGGCGTGCATCTCGGTCCTGTTCCTGATTGGCCCCATCGAGGTCCTTCTGCCGTTCGTGGTCCGCGACCAGCTGGCGGGCGATTCCCGCATGTTCGGCTTCCTGCTGGCCGTGATGGGGGTCGGCGCCGCGCTGGGCTCGCTGTTGACCGCGTCCTTCCGGCTGCCGCGCCGCTACCTCACGGTGATGATGGTGTCCTGGGGTGCTGGCAGCCTGCCGCTGGCCGCCGTCGGCGTCATGGACAGCTTCTGGGCAATCGCCGCGGCGCTGTTCATCTTCGGTGCCACCGGCAGCGTGGGCATGGTCATCTGGGGCACCCTGCTCCAGCGGCGGGTTCCCCCGCACCTCCTGGGCCGGGTTTCCAGCCTGGATTTCTTCGTCTCGCTGGCCCTGATGCCGGTGTCCATGGCGCTGGCCGGGCCGGCCGCAGAGGTGCTGCCCATCTGGCTGATCTTCCTGGTGGCCGGCGGCGTCTGCCCGGTGATGGCGGTCATCGCCATGGCTGTTGCACGGATGCCCGCCGACGAACTGGCCCACCCCCTGGACCAGGAACCTGCGCTGGAACGCACGACGGCGGCGGGAGACTAGGCTCCCGCCGCCGCCCCGCACTCAGCTGTTGGCGCGCACCACCGGGATGCTCGCCGTCGGATGTCCGCTGGGGAACACCGTGGGCTCCGGCTGCGGCACGGGATCCAGTGCCACCGTGGCGGGTTCCGCGCCCACCGTGAGCTGCCGGCCACGGACGTCCACCACCAGAGGCTCCCCTTCGGGGACGGTCAGCGTGATGGAGCCGGTCTCGAGTTCCACCAGCAGCAGGCGGCCCTGGATCTTGAGGTGGAAGGCCAGCCCGTCCCACTCCGCCGGGAGGCGCGGATCGAAGTACGGGACCGGACCTTGGTCCCGAAGCCCGGCAAACCCGCAGACCAGCGAGCTCCACACCCCGCCGGTGGAGGCAATGTGCACGCCGTCGATGGTGTTGCCGTGGGTGTCGTCAAGGTCGATGAACACGGCGTTGGTGAAGTGTTCCAGCGCCTCGCGGGAGTACCCCACCTCGGCGGCCATGATGCCCTGGACGCAGGCGGACAGGGTGGAGTCGCCGGTTGTCAGGGGGTCGTAGAAGTCGAAGGCGCGCTGTTTCTCCTCCACCGTAAAGTCCTGCCACTGCAGGAACATCGCCAGGACGGTATCCGCCTGCTTGAGGACCTGGTGGCGGTAGATCACCAGCGGGTGGAAGTGCAGCAGCAGGGGGTACTTGGACCGGGGCGTGGTCCAGTCCCACGGTTCGAGGTGCATGAAGTCGTTGTCCTGGGAATGCACCTGCATCCGCTCATCGAACGGCAGCTGCATGCGGTTCGCAGCCGCCTCCCACAGCTGCCGCTCCTCGTCGCTGATGCCTGCATGTTCCAGGGCCGCGGCGGCACGCAGATTAAACCGCGCCATCACGTTGGTGTAGAGGTTGTCGTTGACCACGGCGGTGTACTCGTCGGGGCCGGTGACGCCGTGGATGTGGAAGAGCCCGTCCTTGCCGAAGAAGCCCAGGGAGATCCACATGCGCGCTGTTTCAATCAGCAGTTCGGCACCCATCCCGTCGCGGAACCCGGCGTCCTTCGTGGCCCACACGTACCGGTTGGTGGCAAACGCGATCGCGGCCGCAATGTGGAACTGGGCCGTGCCGGCGGCGTAGTAGGCACTGGCCTCAAGACCGTTGATGGTGCGCCACGGGAACAGGGCGCCGTCCACGCTCAGTTCCTTGGCCCGGACCTTGGCTTCGGGAAGCATGCCGTGGCGGAACTCGAGGACCTTCCGGGCGCCGTCGGGGTTGGTGTAGGTGAGGTAGGGCAGGAGGTAGACCTCCTGGTCCCAGAAATAGTGGCCCTCATACCCCGAGCCCGTCACACCCTTCGCAGGAATTCCGGCGACGTCGGCGCGGGCCGTTGCCTGGGCGAGCTGGAACAGGTTCCACCGGATGGCCTGCTGCAGCACGGACTCGCTGGTCACCACGATGTCCGAGGTAGCCCAGTAGTCCCGGTAGTGCGCTTCGCTCTCGGCAAAGATGTCCCCCACCGGGCGCAGGCCCTCCTCGGCAACGGCCGCAGGGTCAACCGACGGGTCCTGGATGGCCCGGCCAGCGGCGTAGCTGACGCTCTTTTCCAGGCGGAACGGCTCGCCGGGGCTGACCGCCAGGACGTAGCGGACGCTGCTGTCGTCCTGGTCCACCAGGGTCTCGAACGGCTGATGGCCCGCGGAGGTCCAGTGGTCCACGGCCACGCCCACCCGCTGCTTCGATTCGGCAGCTTCCCAGGCCAGCCGGAGCGACCCGTCACCGCCGTCAAGGCGCAGGGGCAGCAGGACCCGTCCGGCGTGCCGGCCCGCACGGCGGGGATCGTGGACCGAGTGGTCCTCCACAGGCTGGTCCTGCCGGTTGATCAGGGAGGAGGTCACGTCCACCGAAACCTCGCGGTCAGTGTCCACCTCCAGCGAGATGCCAAGGCTTCCCCTGGACGCGAATCCGACGGCTCGCCGTTCGGTGGTGGTGACGACGGCGCCGGAACGGCACTGCCAGGTGACCCGGCATTCGTAGACGCCGGTGGAAAAGTCAACGGAGCGCCGGTAGTCCAGCACCTCGGACTCGGCAAGGCTGAGGGACTCCCCGTCCAGGACGACGCTGAAGTTGTTGGCGTCCGGGATGTAGAGGATGCGCTGGCCGGTGCGGGCGAAGCCGAAGGCGTTTTCGGCGTGCTTGATGTCCCAAATCTCGTGCAGCCCGTTGATGAAGCTGCCGGGAAGGTCGGAGTCGGCTGCCGCCCAGTGGGCGCCCCGTATTCCCAGGTGCCCGTTTCCCAGGGCAAAGAGGGTTTCCAGGGTCCCCTCATTGCCCTGTTCGTGGCGGGTTTCCACGAGCTGCCAGGGGTTGTTGGGGAATCTTTCGCGGTCCGCGGAGATCAGGGCCATGGTGTTGGGTCCTTCGAAGTGTGGCCGGGCAGCTGGTTTGCTGCCGGCCTGGGGATGATTTTTGGGGGGATGACGGGTACTGAAACAGGCTGCCGGGGCAGCGTGGCTGCCTCGGGGAAGGCTGCGGTTCCTTAGGGAAGCAGTTCCTTGAGGTCGTTGACCACAAGGGTGGCGCCGGCGTCGAGCAGGGTCTGCCGGCCGGCGCCCCGGTCCACGCCGATGACGGAGTGGAAGGATCCGGCCTCCCCGGCCTGGACACCGGAGACGGCGTCCTCCACCACCACGCATTCCTCACTGGGGAGATCCAGCAGGCGTGCGGCGTACTCGTAGGTGGCGGGGTTCGGCTTGCCGGGCAGGCCTTCGCTGGCAGCTACCACGCCGTCCACCACCACAGGGAAGCGGTCCGCGAGCCCGGCCGCCGCCAGGACTGCGGGTGCGTTGCGGGAGGAAGAGACGACGGCGACCTTCAGTCCGCGCTGCAGCACGGCGTCGAGGAAGCGTACGGACCCTTCGAAGGGCTCGACGCCGGTGCTGACGATGTCGTTGAAAATCCGGTTCTTCCGGTTACCCAGGCCCTGCACGGTGGTGTTGGCGGGGTCGTCGTCAGTGGGCCCCTCGGGGAGCACAATCCCACGCGAGGCCAGGAAGTCGCGTACGCCGTCGAACCGCGGTTTGCCGTCGATGTGGTCGAAGTAGTCACTTTCGCTGTAACCGGCCACCTGGGGCTGCGACGCGAGGAAGCCCTCGAATAGTTCCTGCCAGGCGCGCTCATGGACGGTTGCCGTGGGGGTCAGCACCCCGTCCAGGTCGAAGAGGATTGCCGATGCGCCGGCCCAGGCGGAGAGGCCGCCGGCTGCATGGCCTGTTGCCGAGGTGTCACTCATGGGTGGTGGGGTGTCCTTTCCGGACGGCGGGCAGCCTTATCGAGGGGTGCCGTGAAGTTTGGAGGCGACGATGCCCGGATGACCTGGAAGTGCGGCAGGTGCCCGCCCGCGGGGTAACGCGGTGGCTTTGACCCTGCCGATCGATGCAGCTCTACCATCATGGGCATGCCGGCGCCCCCAGACAAGCCGGCGGATCGGCCTGCCGTGCAGGCCAGGTAAAGAACATCAGGCCGTGGCCAGCTGCAGTACATCGTCCGCACCGCGCTGATCTCCTTGTTCGCCCAGTTCAGTGCCGCTATAACGGCCGAAGAAGAGTGTAAGCGCTTACAAATTTAGCTGGCAACTGTTTTTTCTTGCCCCGCCGACGTGACGCACTTCTCAGCGTCCCCACAGCGTCACCGCCGGTTACTGGTGGACCCCTCCGGTCGCAGCACGTAGTGGCGCAGGAAGGAGCTTACGTCCACCATTTCCGTCTTGGACATGGCGTGGCCCATCCCCGGGTATGTCCTGGCGGTGAGCAGCGTGTTCTCCTGGAGCCATTCCCCGGTATAGGCGATGGCGTCCTCATTGATGACCAGGTCCGCCTTGTCCCGCCCCCAGAAAAAGGGCGGCCGGGTATCGAAGGATTCAGTGAGGGACAGCAGCTCGTTCTGCAGCACGAAGCCGGACAGCCCCACCACCGCCTCGTAGTCCTTGGGGTGCAGGCGCAGCAGGGTGCTGGCCATCGCCATGCCCTGGGAATACCCGAGCAGGCTCACGCTGCTGTGCTGGCCCTTGACGCTGTTGATCCAGGCCTGGACGGCGGCGGCAGCCTTGATGACGTCGGCGAAGTCGTTGGCCAGGAAGTAGTCCAGCAGGAACCAGCCGTAGTGGTCTCCGATATCCATGGGGGCCCGCAGCGCCGCGCAGGTGAATTCCGCCGGCAGGTATTCAAACAGGCGCACCATGCGGGACTCGTCCGTACCGTAGCCATGCATCATGACCAGCAGCGGGGTATCCGCCCGCTGGTCTTCCGGTTTGGACCAAACAACTGTTTCCATCGGATCAGCCTAGCGAGGCAGGCGGCGAAGGAGCCCGACGCCGTGCCGGACCAGCGGCGGCCCCGTCCCCCGGCCTTGCCACGTGCGGGGAGCCGAGGCAGCTGCCGTCCCACCATTCACAGGGGCCACAGCACAACAAATGGGTTACACACCGCCCGGAAGCATTGAACACCACTACCCGGCGCTGTAGCGTGACGCTTAACGGTCAGCATGCTTAGCAACCGTCAGCGGGTGATGACCACGCCCGGCCCCCACCTAAGGAGCACGTCATGAGAATCGGATCCTCCATTTTCCTTATCGCCCTCGGCGCCATCCTCGCCTGGGCAGTCGCTCCAGGCCTTATTCCCTTCGTGGACCAGGTCCTCATCGGCTACATCCTCATCGCAGTGGGCGTTATTGGGCTCATTGCCTCCCTGATCCTCGCCTCGCCCGGCCGCAGCCGCCGCGTCAGCGAGACCCGCTCGGTAGTGGATCCCAACACCGGCGAACGCATCACCCGGAACGAAAGCCGCGACGGCGGGCTGTAGCCCCAGGGAAAGTCCCGGCTGGCTGCCTGGCTGGACATCGAGTGAACCCGACAAGCCGGGCCGGACCATTGCGGTCCGGCCCGGCTTTCGCGTCCCCCGGCGAGGGAGTTGCAGGGAGGAGCAGCGCGCGCATTTTGTTTCGTGTGGGTTTCCATTGACAAACCAACATAAGCAAAGATAAAGTCAAGTAACTCAACATCATGTGATGCCAGTCACGCAGACGTGCATACCCCAGGATGTGGGCACAGCAGGATCCACCGCACCAACTGAACTTACGCAACGGAGGGTACGTGTTCGCCGAGGAGCGCCAGCAAAAGATTGCCGAGCTTGTTGCCGGCAGCGGCCGGGTCAGCGTGACCCTCCTGGCCGAGCGCTTCCGCATCACCACCGAAACCGTCCGCCGCGACCTTGCCACCCTCGAAAGCGCCGGCACCGTCCGCCGGGTCCACGGCGGTGCCGTGGCAGCAGACCGCTTCAGCACCACCGAGGAAAGCGTCAACGAGCGCGCCATCCAGCGGCCGGACCAGAAGATCCGCATCGCCGAGGCCGCCCTGGCCCTGATACCGCGGAACGCTGCGGGAAGCGTCCTGATCGACGGCGGAACCACCACCGAAGTCCTGGCGGACATGCTCGCCCGCCGCGCCGCCGTCGAACCTTCCGACGCAACTGAACCGCGGGCGGAACTGGTGGCCATCACCCATGCCGTTCCGATCGCCGGCAAACTGTCCAGCGTCCCCGGGATCGCCCTGGACGTCCTGGGCGGCCGGGTGCGCGGCATCACCCAGGTTGCCGTGGGGCAGTCAACCGTGGAAGCCGCCGGCAGGCTCCGTCCGGACATCGCCTTTATCGGCACCAACGGAATCCACGCAAGCTTTGGCCTGAGCACTCCCGATCCTGAAGAGGCCGCCGTCAAGGCAGCCTTCGTCCGTTCGGCCCGCCGCATCGTGGTGCTGGCCGATTCCTCCAAGCTGGACACGGAAACCCTGGTCCAGTTCGCCTCCCTGAAAGATCTGGATACCTTGATTACAGACAGCGAACCAGGCCCGGAACTCGCAGCCGCCCTGGAAGAAGCCGGCGTTGACGTGGTGATCGCATGATTGTCACCTTCACCGCCAACCCAAGCCTGGACCGCACGGTTGCGCTTCCCGGCCCCCTGGAACGGGGCGAAGTGCAGCGTGCCGTCTCCGTCCGCCAGGAATCGGGAGGCAAGGGCGTCAATGTCTCCCGGGCACTGGTTGCCTCCGGCCTCGAATCCGTGGCGGTTCTTCCCGGTGCGGACAGTGATCCTGTCCTGGCCGGACTCCGCGAAACCGGCGTGCCGTTCGTATCGCTTCCCATCGATGAGCCGCTGCGCACCAACGTGGCCCTCACCGAACCCGGGGGCGTGACCACCAAGATCAATGAACCCGGGCCTGCCCTGGATGCGGACCAGCAGGAAGCCCTCATCAAGCTGCTGCTGGAAAGCTCGCGCGGCGCCAGCTGGGTTGTCCTGGCCGGTTCGCTCCCGCCGGGGTTCCCGGCTGACTTCTACGCCACGGTGGCCCGCCGGATCCGCGCAGCCGGAAACGGCAGCGCCCCGTATATTGCCGTGGACTCCTCCGGCGCCCCGCTGGCCGCGGCAATGTCCGGAGACGGTGCCGGCGCTGACGGTACCGCCACTGGTTCCGGGAAACCGGACCTCCTCAAACCCAACGCCGAAGAACTGGCGGAACTGGCTGCTGCAGCCGGCTTCGCCTCGGCCACCGCTGACGAACTGGAAGCGGATCCGGTGGCTGCCGCGGCAGCCGCTGCCGCCGTCGTGCGTTCCGGTGTGGGTGCTGTGCTGGCAACTCTCGGTTCCAAGGGAGCTGTCCTGGTAACGGCCGACGGCGCGTGGCTGGCCACGCATCCGCCGGTCGCCGCGGTCAGCACGGTAGGCGCGGGCGATTCCGCGCTTGCCGGCTACCTGCTCGCCCACGGCCGGGGCGCCGCCCCGGCCGACTGCCTTCGCCAGGCTGTGGCCCACGGTGCCGCAGCCGCCTCCCTGCCCGGTTCCACGGTTCCGGCAGTACACCAAACCACCCCGGACGCCGTAACCATCACGGCCCTTCGAAAGGATTGACAGTGACCCAGCTCATCACCACGGAACTGGTCGAGCTCGACCAGAACCTGGGCAACACGCCCGAGGCGGTGATCCGGCACCTGGCAAGCAAGGTCGCTGCCGCCGGACGCGCAACAGAAGTTGAAGGCCTCTTCGCCGACGCCTTCGCCCGCGAACAGAAAACCGCCACCGGCATCCCCGGCGGCATCGCCATCCCGCACTGCCGCTCGGCAGCCGTCACGGAACCCACCCTGGCCATGGCCCGCCTGAACCCCAAGGTGGACTTCGGCGCGAAGGACGGCCCGGCGGACCTGATTTTCTTCATCGCGGCCCCTGACGGAGCAGACCAGGCCCACCTGAAGCTCCTCTCCAAGCTCGCCCGGTCCCTGATCAAGAAGGACTTCACCGCAGCCCTGCGCAACGCCTCCTCCCGCGAGGAGATCGTGGAACTGGTGGACGGCGCACTGGCTGACAAGCCGGCCGCCCACGCAGCGGCAGTTCCTGCAGACGCTGCTGCCGTCGGTACCGCCAGTGGCGCTGCCGGGGCTTCCGCGGTGGCAGGCGCCGGCGCTCCGGCAGCCTCCTCCGGCCCCAAGCGCCTGGTGGCTGTCACGGCCTGCCCTACGGGCATCGCCCACACCTACATGGCCGCCGACTCGCTCGTCGCCGCGGCCCAGGAGGCCGGCGTCGACCTGCAGGTGGAAACCCAGGGTTCCTCCGGCGCCAAGCCGCTGGACCCCGCCGTGATCGCCGCTGCCGACGCCGTGATCTTCGCGGTGGACGTGGATGTGCGCGGCAAGGAACGCTTCGCCGGCAAGCCCGTCATCAACGCGCCCGTCAAGCGCGGCATCGACGAACCCGCCAAGATGGTCCAGGAAGCTCTCGCCGCAGCCTCGGACCCCAACGCCCGCCGCGTCCCGCACTACGGAGCTGAGGAACAGGCAGAGCAGGCTGCAGCCGAAAAGGGCGAGCACATCGGCCAGAAGCTCAAGAGGGCCCTGCTCACCGGCGTGAGCTACATGATCCCGTTCGTCGCCGGCGGCGGCCTCCTGATCGCCTTGGGCTTCCTGCTCGGTGGCTACGACATCACCGACGTCGCGGACACCGTGGTGGTGGAGAACAACTTCGGCAACCTGCCCGAAGGCGGACTCGCCATCTACCTCGGTGCCGTGCTGTTCAAGATCGGCGCCCTGTCCATGGGCTTCCTGGTCCCGGCGCTGGCCGGCTATATCGCCTACGCCATTGCCGACAGGCCAGGTATTGCGCCAGGCTTCGTTGCAGGTGCTGTCTCCGGCTTCATGGGTGCAGGCTTCCTGGGCGGCATCGTGGGCGGCCTGCTGGCCGGCTACATGGCCCACCTGATCGGAACCTGGTCCGTCCCCCGCTGGCTGCGCGGCCTGATGCCGGTTGTCATCATCCCGCTGCTCGCATCCATCTTCGCCTCCGGCCTGATGTTCCTGGTCCTCGGCGGACCCATCGCCGGCCTCACCGCAGCACTGAACAGCTGGCTGTCCGGCATGACCGGCGCCTCCGCAGTGGTCCTGGGGATCATCCTGGGCCTCATGATGTGCTTCGACCTCGGCGGTCCCGTGAACAAGGTGGCCTACGCTTTCGCCGTCGCCGGCCTGAGCGCCGGCGCGGCCGACAACCAGGCTCCGTGGCAGATCATGGCAACGGTCATGGCAGCGGGCATGGTTCCGCCGCTGGCGATGGCCCTGGCCACCGTCCTGGACAAGAAGCTCTTCAGCCTGGCTGAGCGCGAAAACGGCAAGGCTGCCTGGCTGCTGGGGGCATCCTTCATCTCCGAAGGTGCCATCCCGTTCGCTGCCGCCGATCCGCTGCGCGTTATTCCTGCCAGCATGCTGGGCGGCGCCCTCACGGGCGCGCTGACCATGGCCTTCGGCGTAACATCGCAGGCACCCCACGGCGGCATCTTCGTATTCTTCGCCATTGGCAACGTGCTGATGTTCGTCCTCTCGATCATTGCCGGTACCATCGTCACTGCCCTGGCCGTGGTGGCACTGAAGCGCTGGGCAGCCCCCAAGACCGCTGATACCGTGGAATCCGTTCCCGCAACGGTCTGACCCTAACCACCAAGCTATCCGGCACTGGACCTACAGCACGCCGCAAGACAAAGGAGCAACAATGCCAGAACGCACCGCAACCGTCGCCAGCCGAGTAGGCCTGCACGCCCGCCCCGCCGCCATCTTTGCCGAGGCCGCGGGAGAATACGACCTGGACATCACCATCGCCCGTGAAGGCGAGCCGGCGGACGAGGCCATGGATGCTGCCAGCATCCTGTCCCTCATGAGCCTGGGCGCCTCGCACGGCGACGTTGTAGTCCTCCGCGCAGAGGGCGCCGGCGCGGACGATGCGCTGAACCACCTGGTCCAGATCCTGGAAACGGACCACGACGCCGAGTAGCGCACAAACCCCAGCGGCCGCCGTCGGGCCTCCCCTTCCCGGGAAACGCCCGACGGCGGCCGCCGGCTTTTAAGCCCCTCCTTGCCCATGTAGGTAGCAGCAAGTGTCGTTATGGCCGTCCATAACGACACTTGCTGCTACCCAGTTGGGGGATCTACTTGGCCTTCTTCGCCGTGAACAGCAGGTACTCCCATTCCATCTGGAAGGGAGAGTCGCCGTGGGCATCACCGAAGGAATCAGCCAGCTCCGTCAGTGCCTGGTCCAGGGCTTTGACCTTGTCCCCGTCCTCCCCGATGTATTTGTAGACGGAGATAGTGGGGCCGTAGTGGGACTTGAAGTAGCGGACAAAGTCGCCGGGCTGGTGGAAGCTCCGCACGGCCAGGGTCTGCTTGCGCGCCGCGGTGTCCGTGATCCTGTCCCCCAGCAGTTCCCGGACGTGGTCCTCGGTGCCCCACAGCGGCGCCGGCTGGGCGCCGGGCGGAGGCGGCGGGGCGAAGGGCTTCATGGTGGCGAACATCCTGCCGATGAATCCTTCCGGGGTCCAGTGCAGCAGTCCAATGGTGCCGCCCGGTTTGCACACCCTCAGGAGTTCGTCAGCGGCCTGCTGGTGGTGGGGAGCAAACATGACGCCCAGGCAGGACATGACGACGTCGAACTCGGCGTCAGCGAAGGGCAGGGCCTCCGCGTCGGCCTCCTGCCAGTCCAGGCTGACTCCGCGGTTGGCAGCCTCGCGGCGGCCGGCCTCGAAAAGCTCAGGGGTGAGGTCGCTGGCCACCACCTTGGCACCCATCATTGCCGCGGGAATGGCCGCGTTGCCCGATCCCGCGGCGACGTCCAGCACGTTGTGGCGGGACGTGATGCCGCAGGCTTCCACCAGGATGGCGCCCAGTTCCAGGAGCATCTCGTCTGCGAGGGCCGGGTAATCGCCGGAGGCCCACATGGCCCGGTGCTTCTGCTTGAGCTCCCGGTCCGCCTTCGCTGCGTCCGTCTGGCCGTTCGCCTTGGCTGTGTCCGTCTGGTCGTTCATTTCCGCGCCCTCTCAGGTGGCAGGTCAGAGTGAGTGACAGCACGCTGTGAGGCCACAGCGGAGGCTGTGATGCGACTCATTGTGGACGCACCGGACGCCGCTGTAAAGGACCCGGAACAAACAGGTCCCCGCTACTTAAACAGGTGCCCGCTACCGGAAAGCAAGCAGGCCCAGTAGTAGTTTCTTAGGCATGGCATCGAACCACGGAGCAGGCTCCGCAGTCCGCGGACCATCACGCCGGCTTGCGCGCCCGCGTGCCGGTAGCCTTGCCGGCGGCGGATTTGGCAGCAGGTTTCGCGGCGGTGGACTTGGCAGCCGCGGACCTGGAGCCCGCGGACTTGCTCGCCGCGCCCTTGGCCTCCGAGGACTTGGCGGCGCCTGCCTTGTCCCCGGCCGATTTCGAGGAACTGGTTTTGCCGGCAGGGGGCTTATCCGCGGACTTGGCTGCGGCGGACTTGGCTGGGGCGGACGTGGACCGCTTGCGCGCCGGTTTCGTTTCTTCCTCCCCCTCCCCGGCGGCGCCGCCGGAATCCCCGCCAGCCTCGTCACCAGCGCTGCCTGCCGCGGAACCGGAACCCCTTTTCCGGTCGAGGCTCCGCTTCAAGGCCTCCATCAGGTCGATGACTTCACCCTTGCTGCCTTCTCCGGCTTCCACCCCAAAGGTTTCCTCCGTGTCCAGCGACTCGCCCTGCTCCAGCTTGGCCTCAATGAGCTGGCGGAGCTGCACCTGGTAGTCGTCCGTGAAGGAAGCGGGATCGAAATCCGCCGCCATGGACTCCACCAGCGCTGCGGACATGTCCCGTTCCTGCGCGCTGATCCGGACATCCGCCTCCAGGGACGGGAAGTTCGCCTCGCGCACCTCGTCCGGCCAGAGGAGGGACTGGAGCACCAGGACATCGTCCTTGATCCGCAGGGCGCCGAGCCGGGTCTTCTCCCGCAGCGCGAACTGGACGATGGCTACCCGGTCCGTGTCCTCCAGCGCCCTGCGAAGCAGCACGTAGGCCTTGGGCGACTTGGAGTCCGGTTCCAGGTAGTAGCTCTTCTCGAACATCATTGGCTCAAGCTGCTCCGACGGAACGAACTGCACCACTTCGATCTCGTGGCTGTTCTCGGCCGGAATCGCCTTGAGCTCCTCTTTGGACAGGACCACGGTCCGGCCGTCCTCTTCAAAGGCCTTCTCGATGTCCGAGTAATCAATGACCTGGCTGCAGACCTCGCACCGGCGCTGGTAGCGGATCCGGCCGCCGTCGGCATTGTGGACCTGGTGCAGACTGATGTCATGATCCTCAGTGGCGCTGTAGACCTTCACGGGCACGTTGACCAGGCCGAACGCGATGGCACCCTTCCAAATGGCTCTCATTCATCAAGTGAACATCACGCAACGCCGCAGGTGAAGCCCCATGCCTGCCGCTAAGGACCGTGTCCGGGTTGCTGGGCGGGAACTGACCCTCACCAACCTGGACAAGGTCATCTATCCGGAGACCGGCACCACCAAGGCGGACGTCCTGGCCTACTACGCCGCCGTGGCCCACGTCCTGATCCCCGCGGCATACAACAGGCCGGCCACCAGGAAACGGTGGGTGAACGGCGTGGGGACAGCGGACAAGCCCGGCGAGGTGTTCTTCCAGAAGAACCTGGAGGACTCGGCCCCGGGGTGGCTCCCGCGGGCCGCCATCACCCACAAGGACCGCACCATCCACTATCCGATGGTCAACGACCCCGCCACGCTCACCTGGTTCGGCCAGATCAACTCGCTGGAAATCCACGTGCCCCAGTGGCAGGTGGACTCCCACGGCAGCCAACTGAACCCCGACAGGCTGGTCCTGGACCTGGATCCCGGGGAAGGCGCAGGGCTGGAGGCCTGCGTGGAAGTGGCCCTCCTGGCCCGCACCATCCTCCAGGACGTGGGCATGGACCCGGTCCCCGTCACCAGCGGCAGCAAGGGCATCCACCTGTACGCCGCCCTGGACCGGTCCCAAACCTCAGAGCAGATCTCCGCCTTCGCCCGCGAGCTCGCGCGGGCCCTTGAAGCCGACCACCCGGACCTGGCCGTCAGCGACATGAAGAAGACCCTGCGCAAGGGCAAGGTGCTGGTGGACTGGAGCCAGAACAACGCGGCCAAAACCACCATCGTCCCCTATTCCCTCCGCGGCCGCCCCACGCCCATGGTGGCTGCGCCCCGGACCTGGGAGGAGATCGGCTCCCCCGGACTCACGCACCTGGACTACAGGGAGGTCATGAGGCGGGTGCAGGACGGCACGGACCCGTTCGCCGTCGTCGTCGATGCCGGCGGCGACCCCCGCCTGGGCAAGTACCGCTCCATGCGCGATCCCGCCAAGACCCCCGAGCCCTTCACGGGTGCGCCCGGCAGCGGCGACACCTTCGTGATCCAGGAACACCATGCCAGCCGCCTGCACTATGACTTCAGGCTGGAGCACGAGGGAGTGCTGGTGTCCTGGGCGCTGCCAAGGGGCGTTCCGGAATCAAGCGGCAAGAACCACCTGGCGGTCCAGACCGAGGACCATCCCCTTGACTACGCCGGCTTTGAAGGGACCATCCCCAAGGGCGAGTACGGTGCCGGCGAGGTCACCATCTGGGACCACGGGACCTATGAGCTGCACAAGTGGATCAACGGCCGGGAAGTCATCGCCACTTTGACCGGTTCGGAGGGAGGCGGCCTGGGCGGAACCAGGAAGTTCGCGCTCATCCACACCGGCCGCGGCCAGGGGAAAGACTCAGAGGGACAGTGGCTCATCCACCTGATGGATCCGGAACGCCACGGCGGCAGGCGGAAAGAGGCGGTTCCGGGGCAGGCAGTTCCGGGCCCCTCCGTTCCAGGGCCGGAAAAGGAGGACGGCGGGACGCCGACCGGGGCGGCGGGCCCGGCACCCGATCCCGGGGAGTACCGGCCCATGATGGCCACCTCTGGCGACGTTGCCGCCCTGCAGGGCAGCGACTGGCAGTTCGAACTCAAGTGGGACGGGGTGCGCGCCATCCTGGTGGCCGACGAAAAAGCGGTCAGGATCTTCAGCCGCAACGGAAACGACGTCACCCGGAGCTACCCGGAACTGGCCGACAGGCAGTGCTGGCCGGACCAGCCGTTCGTGGCGGATGGCGAGATCATCGCCGTCGGGCCGTCCGGCAGGCCTGACTTCGGCCTGCTCCAGGGACGGATGAAGCTCACCCGGCACGCCGACGTCGCAAGGGCGCGGACCGCCATCCCCGTCCAGCTGATGCTTTTCGACCTGCTGAACGACGGCGGCACGGACCTCCGGCGGCTGCCGCTCGCCACGCGCCGGCAACGGCTGGAGGAATTCTTCACCCCGTCCGGCTGCCCCGTGGGCCTCTCACCGGTTCTGGAGGAACAGGTGGAACACATCCTGGAGAGCGCCCGGGAACTGGGCCTGGAAGGGGTGATGGCCAAGCGGACGGACAGCCGCTACGTGAGCGGGCAGCGGACCCGCACCTGGACCAAGCTGAAAGTGGAGCAGACGCAGGAGGTGGTGGTGGGCGGCTGGCGCCCCGGCAAAGGCGGTCGGCAGGACACCGTGGGCTCCCTGCTGGTGGGCATCCCGGACGGCAGGAAGCTGCAGTATGCGGGACGGGTGGGCAGCGGGTTCAGCTCCCGGGAACTGGCGGAGCTCCGGCAGACTGTTGAACGCCTGGCAAGGAAAACCTCCCCGTTCCAGGACGTCCCGCGCGAGGATGCCGCGGATGCGCACTGGATCTCCCCCGAACTGGTTGGCGAGGTGACGTACAGCGAGTGGACGGGCACGGGACGGCTCCGGCACCCCGTGTGGCGGGGCTGGCGGCTGGACAAAGAGCCGTCGGAGGTAGCGCGCGAAGACTGAGCCGCAGGCGGGCGAGCTGGCCGCGGACCTTCAGGGAACGACCGGAACAGCAAAAAAGGGCTGGGAACACCTGTCCGGCGTTCCCAGCCCTTGTGTGCATCCCAGGGGATGGGTTTCCTCAGGACGAGTGGGGCATCTGCGGCCGGCTGGTGCGGTGGATGGCCGTCACTGCGGCTCCCTGCCCCATGCGGCCGTGGCTTGCATCCCGCTCCTTCGGGTGCCGCCGCTTTCCGTTGCCGTCCGGCCAGGTGCGCTGCCCGGGTCCCGCCATCGGGGCAAGCGGTGCTTCCGCGCCCGGCATGTCAGGGGTGTCCATTGCCTCGGCGAGGTGGCTCGCCACCTCCGGATTGATGTGCTTTTTCATGTTGTCGTCAGCCATTTGTTCTTCCTTTCCGCGGTGAAATGAAGTGCTACCAAGAGTGGCCGCTCAGGGCCGTGTACGACTGAAGGAGAGGCGGGCCGGGCGCGGGCCGCAGGCGTCCGCCTAGATGAAAGAGAGTGTTCCCATGGCACAACCTTAGGGAGGCGCGGCGCGCCTGTGAACCCCCCTTTTCGCCCCGGCGGGAAAGGGCCGACGACGACGTCCCGCCGGTTGCGCGGAACGGCAGGAAACGCCGTGGCCGCCGTCACAATGGGCCCCGAAAGCGGCGCTAATCGCGGCACTGTGGCGCATACCACTTAAATACTTGGGCAGCGGGTGCGCCTGTGGCGGGCTTCGCCAGTGATGGCAAGGGAATCGGCGGGGAGGGGAACCTCCGCTGAAGCGTACCGAGGACCCCGAAAAGGGCCGATCCTACGGCATCAGAAGGCCGTCCGCCACGGCATTCGCGTAAAATTGAAGGCCTGCCCAGAGCGGGGCAGCTACAAGTCGCAAGCAAATGACCTCCACAGGAGTTGCCCAAATGCCCACAGACCGAAGCGTGAACCACTCTTCCGCAGGCCTTAATCCCGCCTCCGGAACCAACCCAGCTGCACCCCCCGGAGCGACGTCTCCGGCGGCTTCCAGGAATCCCCGGAAACCAAAAATACTCGCACGGCGCCGGCTCAAGGAGTCGGACGTCAACGTGGTTGACCAGCCCATGCTGAAGAAGGCCCTCGGCGGAACCATCGTGGGCAACACCATGGAGTGGTACGACGTCGGCGTGTTCGGCTACCTCATCACCACGATGGGTCCTGTCTTCCTGCCGGAATCCGATCCCACCACCCAGACCCTGTTCCTGCTGGGTACCTTTGCCGCCACATTCATCGCCCGCCCCCTGGGCGGCGTGATCTTCGGCTGGCTGGGTGACAAGATGGGCCGGCAAAAGGTCCTTGCCGCCACACTGATGCTGATGGCCGCAAGCACGTTCGCCATCGGCCTCCTGCCCGGATATGCGCAGATCGGGCTGTGGGCCGCCGGGCTCCTGGTGCTGCTGAAGATCATCCAGGGCTTCTCCACCGGCGGTGAGTATGCCGGCGCCACGACCTTCGTCAGCGAGTACTCCCCCGACAAGCGCCGCGGCTTCTTTGCCAGCTTCCTGGACCTGGGCAGCTACATGGGCTTCGCCATCGGCGCCGCCCTGGTCTCGGTCCTGCAGCTGACGCTCGGCCAGGCAGCCATGGAGGAATGGGGCTGGCGGATTCCCTTCCTGATCGCCGGCCCGCTGGGACTGATCGCCGTCTACTTCCGGAGCAAGATCGAGGAATCCCCGCAGTTCCAGGCCACCCTGGATGCCCAGGAGGACCTTGCCAAGAATGCTGCCGCCTCTGACCAGGCAACGGCCAAGGGCCCGGTGGGAATCGTCAAGGCCTACTGGCGCTCCATCATTGTTGCCATGGTCCTGGTGGCGGCGGCCAACACGGCCGGCTACGCGCTCACGTCCTACATGCCCACATACCTCACTGAGTCCAAGGGCTACGATCCGGTGCACGGCACCCTGCTGACCATCCCCGTGCTGGTGGTCATGAGCCTCTGCATTCCGCTGACCGGGAAGTTGTCGGACCGGATCGGCCGCAGGCCCGTCCTGTGGATCGGGGCAGTCAGCACGGTGGTTTTGGCCATTCCGGCCTTCATGCTGATCGGCATCGGTGAGATCTGGTCAACCCTGGCCGGCCTGGCGCTGATTGCGTTCCCCGTGACCTTCTACGTTGCCAATCTGGCCTCGGCCCTCCCGGCGCAGTTCCCCACCTCCAGCCGGTATGGGGCCATGGGCATCGCGTACAACTTCTCGGTGGCGATCTTCGGCGGCACCACGCCGTTCATCGTCGCAGCCCTCATCGGCGCCACGGGCAACGACATGATGCCCGCGTACTACCTGATGGCAACCTCGCTGGTGGGCGCCGTGGCCATCTACTTCCTGAAGGAGTCGGCCCAGCGTCCGCTGCCCGGATCCATGCCCAGCGTGGATACCCAGGCTGAGGCCCGCGAACTTGTTGCCACGCAGGACGAGAACCCGCTGCTCAACCTGGACGAACTCCCGTTCGACGAACAGGACATCACCGATTCACGGGATACCGGGAAGGTTGCTGCCGGCGTCTAGCCTGTCCTGCCGCAGCACCGCCTGCGGCGCAACCTTTCCGGGGCACGTCATGCAGCCCCGCTCAGAAGGCCCGTCCCGCGTGTTTCCTTGGGGGAAGCACGCTGGGCGGGCCTTTGGCGTCCCAGTCACAATGACGCCCCATGTCCCCTGGCCCCCGGCGGAAATGACCGGCCGTGCCGCCCGGTGGTAACTTCCTGATGGCCGGTCGGGAAATCAGCAGGAGGTTGGGTGCCATGGAACGCGTCCTCCTTCAGGTGCGCGCGCTCCACCGGCTGGAGCCGGCCAACAACGACCATCTCGCCGCCGCCCGCGTGGCCCTCAGCGTGGCCGTTCCGTCGCTCCTGCTTCTGGCAGCGGGCCGCACCGACCTGATCATTTACGCCGTGTTTGGTGCCCTGACCGGCATGTACGGCCGGTCCGAACCGCACCAGCTGCGGCTCAGGCACCAGTCCCAGGCCGCCGTCGTCCTGCTCACCGGCGTGGCTGTGGGTGTGTTCCTGTCCGTAAACCATCTCCACTCTTGGTGGCTGGTGGGCGTAGAGGCAGCCCTGGCCGGCGTCGGATCGGTCCTTGCTGACCGCGTACGGCTCAAGCCCAACGGACCGTTTTTCGGGATCCTTGCACTGGGCGCCTGCGCCTCGGTACCCACGGTGGTGCCCTGGCAGATGACCATCCTGATCGCCGCAGGCTCCGCCGCGTTCTCCATGCTGGTGGGGTTCGGCGGCTGGTTCCGCCGGAGGTCCTGGCAGCGCGGCGCCGTCCGGGCTGCTCCCGGCGTGACCCCCGCCGGGCACCGGGAGGTGCTGGTGCACGCCGCCCGCTACATCCTGGCTGTAGGTGCCGCCGGCACGGCAGGCGTCCTGACGGGCGGCGGGCATCCGCACTGGGCCATGGCGGCAGCCGCCGTGCCGCTCGCGGGAGCCGACCTCCCCAGCAGCGTCCGGCGCGGCGTCCACCGCATTGTGGGAACGTTCCTGGGGCTGGCAGTGACCGCCGTCGTGATTCTTCCCGTTCCTTGGTCCCTGGCGGGCCTGTTTCCGGGCGGGCAGGCCGTGGTGCTGGCCCTCCTGGTGGTCCTCTTCCAGTTCACCACCGAGCTCTTCATGACCCGCCACTACGGTCTTGCCATGGTTTCCTTTACGCCCGTGATCCTGCTGATGACACAGCTTGCCCATCCCATTGATCCCGCGGTCCTGATCCTGGAGCGCGGGGCGGAGACCCTGGCAGGGGCCCTGGTGGGGATCGCCGTGGTGGTGGCCGTCCGGCCGGCAGCGACCCGCACGCCGGCTGCCCTACTGGGGCGTGCGGGCGCCCTTCGGCTTCCGCGCAGGCCCCGCCACTAGCCGTGCCGGCGCTATCCGCGCCACGGCCGCCACTACTTTGTACCGCCTGGACGGGATGGAAACTGCTTTGCCCCGCGCGTTGTCCGCCAGGCCGTCACGGACCACCCGCCCGGCATGCAGCCACGCCCACGACGGCGCGACAGACTTGTCCATCCCCATCCGGTCGTGGAACTCCGTGTGGGTGAAGCCGGGGCAGACCGCGGTGACCTTGATACCCTGCCTGGCGTAGGCGAGGTTCGCCCACCGGCTGAAACTCACCAGCCAGGCCTTGGCAGCGGAGTACGTCCCCCGGGGGAGGAAGGCCGCAATGCTGGCCACGTTGATGATCCGGCCGGAACGGCGCTCCAGCATCCCCTTCAAGGCTGCATGGGTCAGCTCCATGGCCGTTTCCCCATGCAGCTTCAGGTGCTTTTTCTCCTCCGAGATGGGGTTGTCCTCGAAGTTGTGCAACAGCCCGATCCCGGCGTTGTTCACCAGGATCTCCACCGGACGCTGCGGATCGGACAGGCGTCCGACGACGGCTGCCACGCCGTCGTCGGACGCAAGGTCTGCTGGGAGTACCTCAGCCGTGACCCCGTAACGCCGCTCCAGCTCCGCCGCGGATTCCTCGAGGCGGGCGCGGTTCCGTGCCACCAGCACCACGTCGTGGCCCTGCGAGGCGAGCTGCCGGGCGAACTCGGCTCCCAGCCCGGCACTGGCTCCGGTGATGAGGGCGGTGGTCCTGGCGGCTGCATCGGAAGTCTTTGGGGTCATGGGGCAAGCCTAGCCAGATCCCTCCTCCGTGGCCTGCGCTGCGCGGAACCTGGCAAGGGGGTTGGCCAGCCGGCCGGCCATCTGGAGTCCCCCGGAGGGGTCGGTGAGGTCCAGCATCTGCTGGTTGTTGCGCAGTTGGAGCCGGTTCAGGCAGGACAGCTCGAAGTCCGCCGCGAAAAGGTCATGGCGGGCGAACTGGGCTGCGAGCTCGGGATGCTGGGCCTGGTAGTCCTTGATGGCCTCCGCGGCCGTCCGCCAGAAGCCCTCCTGGGCCAGGATGCCCTCCTCTTCAAACAGGGCGGCCAAGAAGCGGAAGATGCAGTCGAAGATGTCCGTGAAGATGGCCAGGACCTTCTCGCCGTCAGGGATGTCCGCCTTGATGCGCGAGACGTCCCCGGGGAGGTCCACCCTCTCCCCCATCACCACGATCTCCTCGGCAATGTCCTTCATGATTGCCCTGACGGGGACGCCGTCCTCCAGCACCAGGATCACGTTCTCGCCGTGCGGCATGAAGGCCAGTTCGTACCGGTAGAGGCAGTGGACCAGCGGGACGAGGTAGGCCTCGAAGTAGCGCCGCAGCCACGCCTCGGGGCGGAGGCCGGAACGCTCCACCAGGGCTGCCACCATGGGCGTGCCGGCGGAATCGGTGTGCAGGAGCGAGGCCATGGTGGCCAGTTGCTGCCCGTCCGCCAGCAGCGGCAGCGGGCTTTCGCGCCAGAGTGCGGAGAGCATCTTGCGGTAGGGGGACCCGGGCGCGGACCCTGCCTCGTAGTACCCGTTGTGGTAGCCGATCGCTGCCACCTCCGCGATCATGGTGAAGCCACGCCGCTGCAGCGCGCCGTCCGCCTCGATCAGGTTCCGCAGCCAGCCGTTGATGGCGGGCGTGGCTTTCATGTACTGCGGCGACAGGCCCCGCATGAAGCCCATGTTGAGCACGGACATGGCGGTCTTGACGTAGGTCCGCTCCGGCGCAGTGACATTGAAGAACGTGCGGATGGACTGCTGTGCCTGGTAGCTGTCCGACCCGGTTCCCACATGCACAATGCGCTGCCGGGCAATCTCCGCGGCGAAGGTGACAGCCAGTTTGTTCTCCCACTGCCATGGGTGGACCGGCATCAGGAAGTAGAGGTCCGGGTCCAGGCCCAGCGCGTGGAGCCGGGCGTGGAAGGTGCCCAGGAGGGGGCCCAGTTCGGCGTCCAGGTGGGCCCGGTAGTCCAGCCCTTCGGCGGCGGTGAAGACGGCGCTGCTCCGGTGCACGGCGATCCATTCCAGCAGGACCGGGGCGCCGGTTTCCGGGGCGAAGGCGTGGTAGTCGCTGATGCCGAAGCCCAGGCGCCCGTTGTTGGCGACGAAGCACGGGTGGCCTTCCGTCATGCTGCGCTCGATGGCCTGGAAGTCAGCCGCCGGGTTCCGTCCGCCGGTGATGCCGGCCGCCAGCCCGGCCGACGACGGCTGGCCGGCCCATTGCTTGTACGCATGGCTTGCCAGCGTGCTGCTGATCTCCTCCAGGTAGACGGGCAGCATCTGGATGTTGATGCCAAGGGTTTCATGGAACGCCGTGACGAACTCCAGCACGTCCAGCGGCGCCTCGGTGCCGTCCCGGAAATACCTGATGGAATCAGCGTCGATGGACCAGTGCTCCAGTTCCAGGAGCCGGGCGTCGAAGTGGTACTGGTGCGTGCCGTCGCCGCTGGCCAGACGGTAGCTGCCGCTTCCGTTCACCGGTTCGGGGGCCAGGATCCGTTCGTGCGAGAACTCGGCGAGCGCCTTGCGCAACAGGTGCCGGTTCGCCCTGGCCCAGGCCTCTGCCGTGAGGTGAGGGACGGGGGCGGCGGGCTGGCCGGCGGTGGTGGATTGTTCGAGCTGGATGGTCACAGTGATGCTCCCTGGGGGATAAGCGGGCGGGACGGCATGGCGGGAAGTGTGGTGCGGGCGGGCAGGGTGGTGCGGGCGGCGAGGTAGTCGGACCGGCAGCAGAAGCTCAACAGCGCTTCCTTGTCCGGGAGGGTCACCACACCCGCGGGCTGGAAGCCCAGCCGCTCGTTGAGGGCATGGATTTTTGTGTTCCGCGCATCCGGTTCCACCACGATGCGCTCCACCCCGGGCACGCTGAACAGGCGGCCCAGCACAGCATCCATCACCGCTGCGGTGTAGCCGGGCTCAGGACCTTCCGACGGCGGCGCCACCAGCAGGTGCATGCCCACGTCACCGGGCAGGACAGGATAAACGGCTGCCAGCGGCGAGTAGGCCGGCTGGTATTCCTCCATCAGGAAGGCGGGAGTGCCGCCGTCGAGCCCCAGCAGGGCGTGGTGGTGGCCGCTTGACTGGATCTTTGCGTACTCCCGGGCCACGTCTTCCACGGTGGCGAAGAGCATGCCCCAAAACGTGGCGTAGGGCCGGGTCACCCAGCTGTGCAGGAGTGCGGCATCGGTTGCGGGATCGAGGCAGCGGAACGAGAACCTCATGCCGGCACCCCCGCCCCGATGCCAGCGGCTGCGGTGCCGTAAACTGCGATGCCGGAAACTGCGGTGCTCCCGGGCCGGCTGGGGGGCCGTCCCCCGCCGCGGGCGGCCGGGTCCGCGGGTGCCCCGAACTGCTGGAAGGCGATGCTCTCCTCCACCGGGTATACCTCCCGGCCGGTGATTTCCCGCAGGATGCAGGAGTTGCGGTACGCGCCCATGCCCAGGTCCGGGGTGACGAAGCCGTGGGTGTGCAGTTCGGCGTTCTGGACGAAGATTTCCCCGGGCTGGACGCCGGCGCTGTAGTTCCGGTCCACTGCGAACCTGCCGGCACCGTCCCGGGCGATGCGGTCCCGCACGCCTGCCAGGAATCCCGGCTCCCGGTAGCTGTAGCCCGTGGCGAGCACCACGGCGTCGGTGTCCAGGGTGTAGGAGCTGCCCTGTTCGTCGTGCCTCAGGTGCAGCGTGTGGTTTCCTGCCGCGGGGTTCCACTGGGCGGCGGTCAGGGACGAATGGGTCAGCAGCCGCGTATCCACCATGCCGGAGATGCTCCTGGTGTAGAGAAGGTCGTAGATGGCGTCGATCAGCTCCGAGTTGATGCCCTTGTAGAGGTTCTTCTGGGTCTTGTTCAGGTGGTCGCGCCGGTGCTCCGGCAGGCCGTGGAAGTAGTCGACATATTCCGGGGACGTCATTTCCAGGGTCAGCTTGGTGTACTCCAGGGGAAAGAACCGGCCGGAGCGGGTGACCCAGTCCAACCGGTAGCCGTGGGCGTCCGCCTCCTGCAAAAGGTCATAGTAGATCTCCGCCGCGCTCTGGCCGCTGCCCAGGACGGTGATGCTGCGTTTCCCCTGCAGTTCCGACTTGCGGGCCAGATAGTCGGCGTTGTGGAAAGCCACTCCCCCGCTGCCGGCGGCAGCCTCCGCGATGATGCCTGCGGCGGCCTCCGGTACGTAGGGGGTGGTGCCGGTGCCCAGCACCAGCCGCCGCGCGTACAGCACCTCCGGCCCGTCCGGACCGGACACGGACAGCCGGTACACGCCGTCGTCGTACGCCACATCCAGCACAGCCGTGCCGAAGCGGACGGCGGGCAGCTGCCCGGCCACCCACTGGCAGTACTGGTTGTATTCGGCCCGGAGCGGGTAGAAATTTTCGCGGATGTAGAAGCGGTACAGCCGCCCCGTCTGCTTGAGGAAGTTCAGGAAGGAGTAGGGCGAGGTGGGGTCCGCGAGGGTCACCAAATCCGCCATGAAGGGGACCTGCAGATGGGCCGGTTCCAGCATCATGCCGGGGTGCCACTCAAAGGAGTCCCGCTGTTCCACGAAGATACCGTCCAGGCCTTCCACCGGTGCGGCCAGTGCCGCGAGGCCCAGGTTGAAGGGCCCGACGCCGATCGCCGCGAAGTCGAGGATCCTGCCGTTGGCTGCCTTCCGGTTGTCGGTGGTGCTCATGCGGATGCCCCGGCCTTCAGGAGTCCTGCGCCGGTGGTGCGGAGGAGGCCGATGATTCCGGCGATGTCCTCCAGCATGGCTTCGGCGTTGAGCAGGGTGAATTTCAGGTAGTGGCGGCCGCCCACCTTTGTTCCCGCCACAACCGCTTCTCCGGAGGCGAAGACGGCGGCGCGGATGGCCGGGTTGAGGGCGTCGGCAGCGTCCTCGGACAGCCGCTCCCCGCTGTCCAGGCGTGGCCGGTAGCGGAACACGAGGGTGCTGAGCTGCGGCGGTGCGGCCAGGTCAAAGTCATCGTCTGCGGCGAGCAGCGAGCCCACGCGGGCGGCCAGGTCGATGGCTTCGTCAAACAGGGCGCCAATGGCGTCCGCTCCCATGATCCGCAGGGTGAGCCACAGTTTGAGGGCGTCGAACCGGCGGGTGGTCTGGATGCTTTTGTCCACCTGGTTGGGGATCTCGGCCAGGGCTGCGCTTTCCGGGTTCAGGTAATCCGCGTAGTAGGTGATGTGGCGCAGCATGGCACGGTCCCGGACGAGCAGTGCGCTGGAGCTGACCGGCTGGAAGAAGGTTTTGTGGAAGTCCACCGTGACCGAGTCCGCCAGCCGTGTTCCGTCCAGGAGGCGGCGGTATCGGCCGGATAGCATCAGCCCGCCCCCGTAGGCGGCGTCGATGTGGAACCACGCACCGTAGGCCCGGGCCAGGGCGGCGGTTTCCGCGAGCGGGTCCACCGCGCCGAAGTCCGTGGTTCCCGCGGTGGCCACTACCGCCATGGGAATAAGGCCGGCGCCGCGTGCGTCCGCCATGGCTTCGGCGAGGGCGGCAGGATCCATCCGGTGGTCGGGCGTGCACCGGATGGCGATGACGGCGTCGAACCCCAGGCCCAGCATGGAGGCCGATTTTTGGATGCTGAAGTGGCTGTCCTCCGAGGTGAAGATCCGCAGGGTGTCCAGCAGCGCCGGCAGGCGGAGGCCGGCGCGTGCCGGGTCCTGCCGGAGGCCGGCCACTGCATGGTTGCGCGCGATCAGCAGCGCCTGGAGGTTGGACTGGCTGCCGCCGGAGGTGAAGATGCCGTCCGCGCTGCCGCCAAGGTGCAGCCGTTCGGCCGCCCAGTCGATGAGCCGCCGCTCGATCATGGTGGCGCCGGCACTTTGGTCCCACGTGTCCAGGGAGGAATTCACCGCCGACAGGACAGCCTCCCCCACCAGGGCCGGGATGACCACGGGGCAGTTCAGGTGGGCCGCGTACTTGGGATCGTGGAAGTAGACAGCATCGCGCAGGTACACGTCCTCGAGTTCCTGCAGCGCGGCTGCCGTGTCCGGCAGAGGGGTGTCAAGGTCCACGGCGCCCACCCGCGCCTTCATGCCGGCGGGATCGACGCCGGTGAACGGCCGGGCGGTCCGCTCCAGTTTGGTGGCCACGGCAGTGACGCCCTGCAGGACCTGGGCGACATAGCGCGTCGCATTGCGGGCGTTGAGGAGGTGGTTCGTGGCGCCCAGGGCCAGTTCAACGCGGGAGCCGAAATCGTGGCCAGGGGCCAGGGTGGCCGGCCCTGCCGCCGGGCTGGCTGGCTTATCCAGATCTGTCTCGTCAAGGCGGGGCATCAGCGGCACTGGTCGTCCTTCTCTCGGGAATCACGGAAAATCACAAAGGACAGCCTTACTTAGGCCACCCTTTTAATCAAACTTTTGTGATGTATTTCCCGAAACAGTGTCCATTCCGCCAAATTTGCACCGCAGGAGCCGTCATTGACTGGCGGCGGGCGGTCTGACTGCTGCACAATCCCCCGCGCCGGTCCGGGCGTATGACAAGACGGGCATGACCCGACGGGCCTAGGGTTGGCACTGGGCGGCCGGACCGGGCTGCGCGGCAACCAGGGGGAAACGTGGAACAGGGACCAGCGGGCGCGATCGGATTCAGGGAAGTGGACAGCGGCGGGAACCCCGTCCGCAGCGAAGCCACCGCTGCGGGGGATGAAGACTACGGCAGGGGCCGCAGCCTGGCCGTCAATCCCTTCATTGCTGCCCTGTGGATCCTCACCATCACCCTCATCAGCGGCGGCGCCTGGGTGTTCCTCAACGCGAACTCCATGGTGGGACCCTCCGCGGGAGGCATGCCGGCATCTTTCCTCGTTTTCACCTTTGCCCCCTACGCGATTTTCGCCGGACTCGCGGCGCTGGTCTGCCTGCTGTTCTGGCATGCACTGCAGTGGCAGCGCCGGCGTCGCTAAAAGGCATCCGTAACCGCTGGACCCCGCCAGCCCCGGGGCCGGCAAGCGGCGGAAAGGTGCGCTGGAGCACCGGCGGATTTGCCCGGGCATTAGTAAGCATGCTTAGGTGTTGGGGTAAATGAACCTCCGCAAGCAGTTCGCGGCGGGGCTGCCAACGCCGGCAGTTCCGTGAAGAAGCCCAAGGATGACCCATCATGACCACCGTTGCAGACCACCAGCTTACGGCGCCCGACGTAACCGGCGTACGGGCAGAAACCCTGCTGGACGCCACCCCGCCCGCGGACATGGGGCTGCTTCTGACACTGAGTTCCCGCATGCATTGCCGCGCTCCGATGCAGCGGGTGGATCCGGAAGAACTGCCTGTCCGGCTGCCCGTCCACGTGGATGGAACCACGGTGGGCCCGGTGGGCACCGGCCCGGTGTCCGAGCACGTGGAGACCTACCGGTGCGCGTGTGGTTTCACCATCGACGCACCCGTCCTCAGCGGGCACGCCCTGGCCAGCTGAGGGCTGCCGCAGGACGCCGCGGCAGGATTGCTTGCCCGCACGTCCGGTGCGGGCGCCTGCTTGGCAGGCTGCCCGTGCAGTCCGCGGGTCAGCTGTCCGGCCAGTCAACGAACTGTTCATACCCTTCATGCTTCCGTAAATAGGCTGCGATGAAGGGGCAATGGGGAATGATCCTTTTGCCGGTGGCCACAACATCGTCGAGCGCGAAGTGGGCCAGCACCTTCCCCAGGCCCTGGCCTTCAAAGCCCTCCGTGGTTTCCGTGTGGCTGAAGTCGATGTGGCCGGGCTTGTCCGTGAAGAAGGACTGGACAGCCAGTTTCCCGTCCACCCGCAGCTCATACCGGTGCTCTGCATCATTGCGTGCCAGTGAAACGTCAGGGCTGAACTGGTCTTCGGTGGACGTCATGTTCTCGGTCATGGTTCGACACTGGCACTACTTCACTCCGCTGGCAATGCCTCTTCCCCTGCCGTCATTTCCTGGCCGTTGGGCCGTCCGCGCCGGAACGGGAGCCGCACTCCGCGCAGGAACGCCAGCGCCGCCAGGAAGCACACGGCCGCGGCCCCCAGCAGTCCAAGCGTCAGCCCGTTGACGGCGGCGGCTGCTGCCGGGATAAAGACAACCACTGCCGCGCCCGCCACCTGGAAGGCGGGCCGGCGGCGGAAGCGGGGCGGCGCCGTCGGACGTTCCTCGAGGCGTCCAAACGCCGCAACGGCGGGCACCAGCAGGACAACCAGCGCCAGCAGGACCAAGGGCCGCGACCACCACCACTCCGCGCTTCCGGAGGCAGGCATCGGGACGGGGGTGAGAAGGAGCAGGCCCGACATTCCCGCCAGGAGGGGAAGATGCCACAGATAGACGGTCAGCGAGCGTCCGCCGGCCACGCGGAGCACCGTACGAACCCAGCCGAGGGAACAGAGGGGGGCCAACGCGGGCCGTGCCAGTTCGAGCAGGGCCACCTGCGAAACGCCCAGGAGGAAAAGGGTGAGGTTGGGCGGATTGAGGTTCACCAGCATGTTGACCGGGTACAGCCCCAGGGCCGTCAGGAGGCCCAGCAGGAGATGCGCCGTGAGCACCAGCGCCAGCAGCCGTGAGCGGGAAATCCTGGCGAAGCGGCCGTCCGCAGCAAGGAAGCCCAGCTGTTGGACGGCGCACCAGAGAAACACCAGGTTGGCGTAGGCGAGCAGCGGCAGTGTGGCCCGCAGGCAGTCGACAGCCACCACCAGGGCTGTCAGGCTCCCGATGGCCAGCCAGGGACCGCGGGCGTGGAAAGCAGCCAGGACCGGGATGGCCAGCTGCGCGGCGAGGTAGGCGGCAAGGAACCAGAGCGGCATCGCCGCGCCGGCCGCCATCAGCTGCACCACCTGGGGGTGCACCCCAAGCCGTCCGGCCATCCAGAATCCAAGGAACATGGCTGCCAGCAGGACAGCGGCCGGACGCACCAGGCGGAGGAGCCGTGCGTGGAGGAAGTCAGCGGCAGTGCCGCCCTGGCATCTGAGCCGCTGCCAGGACTGCAGGCCGGTGGCCCCGCCGGCCACGAAGAACAGCGGCATGACCATAAAAACCCAGATGACGGGCTCGAACCAGTCCTGGTTCCCCAACGTGTTTTCGGAGGTCACCGTCCCGTCCGCGTGCAGCACAGGGCTGACCATCATGGTATGCCCCATCACCACCAGCGCCAGGCAGCTGAACCGGACAAGGTCCAGGACCTCGTCACGGCCGCCTGCCGGACCGGCGTACGGGTCTGGCCCCTGCTCCTTCGCTCCGCCCACGTTGCATCCCTTTGCGGTACTGCCGGTTACAGCTCCATTGTGCGCCTGCCCGTGGCGCAGGTTAAGGAGCGGTCCGGGAGGGCCGGCCGTGGCTAGACAGCGAGTGCGGCGGCACCCAGCACGACGGCGAGCAGCGGCGTGGCCCCCTGGGTTGCGGCAGCGCGGAGGTACTTCCTGCCGGTCAGGGCCAGGACAAGCGCAGCCAGCAACATGGAACCGCAGCAGCTGAAGACCAGGGTCCAGCCTGCGGTTGCCAGGACCTGGTCCTCCGGTGCCAGCGCCACGAACCCTGCCCCCACGAAAGCTCCCACCGCCAGGAACAAGTTGTAGAAACCCTGGTTATAGGCAAGCGGCCTGGTGGTCTCCGCGTCCGCCTGGGTGGCCACACCGAAGCGCTTCCAGGTGGCAGGCCTGGTCCAGGTGACGGACTCCATGGTGAAGATATAGACGTGGAGCGCACCAGCCAGGAGGGCAAAAAAGAGGGAGGCCAGGATCATGGGATTGATCCTAGCCTCCCCTTCCGGGAGCTTTTGTCCACCGATGCAGACCCCAGGCGGGTCCAACCCTGCACAACTGGACAAGAAATCGAGTGAACGTCAGCGGGTGAGCGTTGCCAGCGTTTGGGCGGCGAAGGTGCGGGCCGAGCTGTTCCAGTGGCCCAGGAGCCCCTGGAGGTTTTCACCGTCGGACCGGTGCCCCGGCAGCTGGTCCTGCAGCGTGGCCAGCACCCCGGTGCGGAGCTCGGTGTTGAAGTTGACCTTGCCAACATTCATGGCGGCTGCCTTCACCAGCTCCTCCGCGGGAATCCCCGAGGCACCATGCAGCACCAGCGGAATATGCGTCCGCACAGCGATGTCCTGCAGGACGTCCCAGCGCAGCTGCGGCTCCCCCTTGTACTTGCCGTGCACGTTCCCCACCGCCACGGCGAGCAGTTCCGCGCCGGTCCGGGACACAAAGTCCTCCACCAGCGCCGAATCCGTCAGGCCGGCCACGGCCACACCGGACTGGTCCGCACCAAAGGCGCGGTCCTCGTCTCCGGCGAGGCCGCCAAGCTCGGCCTCAAGCACAACATCCGGGCCCAGGAGCGACCGGGCACCACGGACCAGCGCGATGTTGTCCTCGTACGGCAGCGCGGAACCGTCGGCGAGGACGGAATCCGCCCCTGCCGCGACGGCGTCGGCCATCACCTGAAGGTCCGTTGCGTGGTCAAGCTGCACGGCCACAGGCACGGATGCGGCATCAGCGAGGCCCCGGAGGGCTCCTATGAGGCGCAGTCCGTTGGGCGTGGCGGCAGTCTTGGGAGCCACCAGCAGGATGGCGCCGCGGCCCGCCTCCTCCGCTGCGGCCACCACTGCCATGGCCGTGGTGAAGTCGTAGCAGGTGAAGGCCGGGACGGCGGAGCCGTGCTGGAGGGCCGAGGTCACCAGGTGGTCGAGTCGGGTGCGCATCAGACGCCCAGGCCTCCCACGAGGACCCACACCAGGAAGGTCAGCGCGAACCCGGCCAGGCCCAGGATGGTGGTGAGCACGGTCCAGGTCTTCAGTCCGTCAGCCACGGACAGCCCCAGGTACCGGGTGACGATCCAGAAACCGGAGTCATTGACGTGGCTGAGTCCGAAGGCGCCGAACCCGATCGCAACCAGGATGAGGGCCGTCTGGATGGGTGAGAACCCGCCGTCGGCAACGGATGCTGCCAGCAGGCCGGAGGTGGTGATGATGGCAACGGTGGCGGAACCCTGGGAAGCGCGCAGGATGGCGGCGAGGATGAACGCCATCACGATGACCGGAAGGCCTGCAGTCTGCAGCCCTTCGGCGAGGGCCTTGCCGATGCCGGAGACAGTGAGGACTTTGCCGAAGACGCCGCCCGCACCGGTGACCAGGATGACGATGGCGGTGGGAGCCAGGGCTGAGTCCATGACTTCGCCGGTGTGCTGGGAGGACCAGCCGCGGCGGATTCCCAGGAAGTAGTACGCCAGGCCCAGGGCGGTGAGCAGGGCGATCAGCGGGGCGCCAACAAAGGCGGCCAGCTGGGCGGGGAAGGAGTCCTTGGGCAGGATGACCGCGCCTACGGTGCCAACCATGATCATCAGGATGGGCAGGACGATGAGCGTGATGATCATGGCCGGGCTGGGGGCCGTCTTCACCTGGTTCCTGACAGCCACGGAAGAGGTTCCCTGCGCGGCTTCCTGTTCAACCTGGGACGTGCCGGTGCCAAAGAGGCGGAACTGCTCGGCGGTGGCGGGAAGCATGGGGAAGTCGCGGCGGTTCAGCCTGCGGGCAACGAAGTAGCCCAGGACGCCCACGGGAATGCAGAGTACGAGGCCCAGGATGGTGGTCCAGCCGATATCCGCGCCGAGGATGCCGGCGCCGCCCACAACGCCGGGGTGCGGCGGGACAACAACGTGGATGGCGAGCATGATGGCGCCCACCGGAAGGCCGATCTTGACGGGGTTGACGCCGGCGGCCTTTGCGAAGCCGTAGATGATGGGGATCAGGATGATGAATCCAACGTCGAAGAAGACGGGGATGGCCAGCAGGAAGGCTGCGGCCGTCAGCGCGGCGATGACCCGGCGGGGGCCGAGCAGCTGCGTGAACTTGCCGGCCAGCGACTGTGCGCCGCCGGAAATTTCGATCATCTTGCCGAGCATGGCGCCGAGGCCGACCAAAATGGCCACGGACCCGAGGGTTCCGCCCATGCCTTCGGTGACCGTTTTGATGACGTCCGGCAGCGGAATGCCCGCCACCAGGGCAACAGCGACGCTGACCACCAGAAGGGCGAGGAAGGCGGGGATTTTGAACTTGATGACGGCCACAAGCAACAGGGCGACGCCCGCCGCTGCTATGGCCAGGAGAGCTAGTGCGCTCATCGTGTGTCTCCTTTGACATCGCCAGTCAAGACTAGCGAGCTGGTTTTTCGAGGGGAATGCTGGGGAACGGCAGGGAGGGTGCGACGACGGCGGAGGGGGGACCGCCGCCGTCGCACGTTTGGGGGGAAGGTGGGGCTACTTTGTGCGCTTGGTGGGTGCGACGACCTTGATGACGGCGGAGTCGTCGGCAGCGGCGAGGCCCTGGGCCTGGCCCAGGAGGTAGAGCTGTTCGGCGGCGGCGGCCACCGGGGCTGCCAGGCCCGCGGCGCGGGTGGCCTTGCCCACGATGCCCATGTCCTTGACGAAGATGTCCAGGCGGGACAGGACCTCGGCGCCTTCCTCGGTGTACGCCTCGAGGATGCGCGGGCCGCGGTTGGAGAGCATGAACGAACCCGCGGCGCCGGCCTCGAGCGCGGCGAGGGTCTTGGCCTGGTCCAGTCCCAGCGCGTCGGCGAGGGCCATGGCTTCTGCGGCCGCGGCGATGTGGACGCCGCAGAGCAGCTGGTTGACGGTCTTGAGGGCCTGTCCGTCGCCGGGCTTGTCACCCACCACGGTCAGGGTGGAGGCCAGCAGTTCCAGCGCGGGGGCCGCTTTTGCGCGGGCTTCCGGGGAAGCGCCGACGACGATCAGCAGGTCGCCTTCGCCGGCGCGCTTGGGGCCGCCGGACAGCGGCGCGTCAACAAGCTCGACGCCGTATTCGGCCAGCTTTTCGACGGTGGCCGGGATGGCTTCGGTGCCGACGGTGCTGCCGAGGATGACGACGGCGCCCGGCTCCAGCACCGAGGCCACGCCGCCCTGGCCGAACAGGACGTCGTTGAGCTGCTCGCCGTTGCGGACGGCCAGGAGGACGGCGTCGGCGCCCTTGGCGGCCTCGCGGGCGGTGGCGAAGGTTGCGATGCCGGCCTCTTCGGCGAGCTTCAGGCGGGGTTCGGCGATGTCGAAGCCGTGGACGGTCAGCTGGGACGCCAGGCGGGTGGCCATGGGCAGGCCCATGGCGCCGAGGCCCAGGACCGTGACGGTGTAGTTGCTGGTCATGGTGTTCTCCATTGAATGTGTGCGGGATCTGTAGCGGGTGGGGACTAGAAGGTGCTGCTGAGCTTGCGGGTCACGTCGGCGAGGGACTGGTCATCGCCCACGTTGCCGGCGAAGACGATGTACGGGATGCCCTTGGCGGGGCCATCCACGGGCTCCCAAAGGGAGACGATGCCCGGCAGCATGGGGCCGCGGACAATGGCGTGGCGGATCTCAAGGCCGTGGGCGGCCACGTCCGAGGAGGTGATGCCGCCCTTGGCGATGACGAACCGGGGCGGGAAGGTCTTCAGTGTCCGGTTGACCACGGCGACGACGGCGGCGGAAACCGTGCGGGCGATCCGCAGGCTTTCGGCGGGGTCGTCTGCCTTGATCAGCAGGCGGCTGGTGTGGACGATGACGTCGCCGCCGCGGAGGGCTTCGGCGACGGTGTCCACGGTCCGGTCCAGGTGCACTTCGGCGTCACTGGGGGCTCCGAGCAGCTTTTCGACGTCGATCTCCACGATCCGGGCGGCGCTGTGCTGGTCGGTGAGTGCCTTGAGCTGGCGCGTGGTGACTCCCACGTGGGATCCGACGACGATCAGGCCCCCCGCCTCGGAGGGGGTGTTGCCTGCGTAGGCCTCGGCGCCGCTGAGTTCGGTGCGGATCTCCTGGCCGATCCGGGCACGCCCGAACGGGGGGCCCACCCGGTAGAGGAGCTTCTTGCCGCGCCGTTCGGCTTCTTCGAGGCCCAGGGACAGGGCGCGAAGGTCGTTTTCGGTGACGATGTCCGCCACGATGGGGGTGGAACCGGTGGCCGGTTCGATGGCGTCGGCGATGGCATTGGCAGTGGCCTGCGGATCGGTGGAGGCGCGGATGATGTTGAGGTCCAGGACGATCACCGAGCCGGCGCCGAAGCGGCCCTGCGACTTCTCTTCAACGTAGTCGGCCATGACGGAGGTGCTGAACCCGAAGGTGGCGTCCTTGGCGAATTCCGTCTCGGACACGGGGGTGAGTGTGCCGGTCTCCGCTCCTGTGCCGCGCATGTAGTGGACTCCGCCGATGGTGACGCGCCCGGCGTCGGGGAAGGCTGGGACCAGGACCACGCCGTCGGTCTTTTCTTCGCTGACGTCCGCAACCGTTGCGGCAATGACGTCCGGCTCCAGGGGGTAGTGGCCGCGGAGGGTGGAATCGCTGCGGCTGACGAACCCGAGGCGCAGTTCCTGGGGGGACCCTGCGGCTGCGAGGGCGTTGCGGACCACTTCCTCATTGCGAGCGGCGGCCTCGGCAGGGTCCAGGCTGCGGGTGTTCGTGAGGACATAGACGGCAGGCTTGGACTGGCTGAAGGCCCAGATGAAGTCCGCTACTTCCCACTGGGTGAGCACGGGCAAATCCGAAACTGACTGGGTTCCGGTGGGGTCGTCGTCGAGCACTACCAAGGCCCGCGGGGTTTCCGCATTGGAGGCGGCCAGGGCGCTGGCCACCAGCTCGGCGGGAATCCGGACCTCGGCCGGGTAGGCGGCCAGAACGTCTGCTTCAAGCGTCACAGTGCACTCCATTGTGTATGAATACGTTGTACGAATCCGGCGCGGCGGATCCCGGTGGAAAGATAACTGTAAGATGTCTGACATCTTGCATTTCGTTTAGTGTGGCACACGACATACAGACGCGCAAGTAGACTTGTCCGACATATGCAGTGAAGGATCAACGGGGGCACAATGGCGAGGCAATCACTGGTGGGACAGGTGGCGGATGAGCTACTGGACCGCATCATCACCGGTGAGTTCCCGCCCGGCGCCACGGTGCCGGGTGAACACGAACTGAGTGCCAGGCACGAGGTCAGCAGGATGACGGTGCGCGAGGCCATGAAAACACTGCAGGCCCAGCGGATCCTCAGTGTTGAACGCGGCCGCGGCACGTTCGTTAACCCCCTGAACCGCTGGGCGTCGCTTGAGGCGGTGTTGCGTGCTGCGTCGGAGGGAAAGAACGAGGCAGAGACCTCAGTCCAGCTCATCGAGCTCCGGCGGATGCTGGAAACAGGTGCCTGCGAATTGGCTGCCGGGCGGATCCGCGATGAGGATATCCAGGCTCTCTACAGCCACGTGGACAGCATGCGCGCCGCCCACGAGGTCAACGATGTTGCCGCCTTTGTGGAAGCGGACCTGGCATTCCACGACCTGATCCTGCATGCCTCCGAGAACGTTTTTGTGTCCGTCCTGTTCGAACCGCTGCACCAGGTGCTGCAGAAGCGCCGCACCCAGACGTCCGCGGTCCGGGAAATCCAGGAGCACGCAATCGGGCACCACCAGAAAATCGCCGAGGCGCTGGAATCCCGTGACCCTGCGCGGTCCCGGGAGGCCATGGATAACCACATGCAGCAGACGCTGGACGACCTCAAGAACCTGGTGCTCGAGGCGAAGTAGGCCGGCTTTCCCCTGGGATCAGGGCGTCACCGCGCCGGCGGGGCGGTGGTTCCGCGGACAACCAGTTCCGTGGCAACTTCCAGGGCCGTGGGGACGGCTGCACCCGGCAGGTCCTGCTGCTCCGTGAGCATACCCACTGCCATGGAGGCCAGCTGGGCCAGGGGCTGGCGGACCGTGGTAAGCGGCGGCGACGTCAACGCCGACTGGGCAATGTCGTCAAACCCCACGATGCTGAGATCCTCCGGTACATGCAGCGAGCGCTGCCCTGCCGCGTTCATCACGCCCAGGGCCTGCAGGTCACTGCCCGTGAAGATCGCCGTGGGCGGCTCTGGCAGGTCCAGCAATTCCCCGCCCAGCCGCATGCCGGATTCGATACTGAAATCGCCGTCCTTGACCAGATCGGGCAGGACGGGCAGCCCGGCCTCGTGCAGCGCAGCGGCATAGGCGGCGTACCGGGCACGTCCATGGCCGGGGCTGTGCTTCCGGCCGGTGATGATACCGATCCGGCGGTGGCCCTGGCCCAGCAGGTGGCTGACGGCGGCAAGGGCGCCGGAGAACGACGCCGGGCTCACACTGGGAATCGGCAGCCCTTCGGTTCCTTCCGGGTCGATTGCGACGGCGGGGATTTTCAGGGTCCGTAACGTGGTCACCAGGCGTGAGCCCTTCCGCGGAGCCAGCAGCAGCACTCCGTCCAGCCGGTTCACGGAAGGTTCGCGCAGCTTTCGCCAACGTTCAACGGTGGCATGTTCTGCGCGCGCATAGGCCACGGCATAACCCAGCCGGTCCGCGGCCGCCTCAACTCCTGACATGGTTTCCAGGACCCATGGTGAATCGAAGTTGTTGACCACCAGCTGCAGGAAGCCAGGCTGGCTGGCAGCAGCCGCCCGTTTGGAATAATCAAGCTCTTCGAGCGCCTGCTGGACCTTGGCGCGGGTGGCGTCGGACACGTGGATCCGGCCGTTGAGCACTTTGGACACCGTGGGCACGGATACACCCGCCACGGCCGCAACGTCAGCTATCTTGGGACGCGGAGTGGCGGTCACGGGGCGGTCCTTGGGGTCATGTGGTTGCGGCGGCGAGGAGCGGTTCGGTGGGGCGGCGCGCGGGCGCAACATCCACGCGCACGGGTCCCACGATAACACTGCCTCCTTCCTCCGAACCCAGCGGTGACGTGGCAAAGAGCCCCAGCTCAGCTCCGATCCATTGCCCCTTGACCACCTCGAAGTTCCAGCCCTGCACCTCCCAGGGCTTCCCCGGCCCGGAACGCCACGCAAAGGTGGACCGGGGGGTTCCGTCGGTACGGATCTGCAGTTCTATGCGCGGCCCCGGCAGCGCCATTTTCCGGCCCAGCCGCTGCTCGTGAGGGACATCCCCGCCGGTCCCGTCGCCCAGGACATATCCATCTTCTGTCCTGACGATGCCCAGCCACGCGTACTGCCGGCCTAATACCACCACGCCTGCCCGCGTCCCCACCGGCACATCCTGCAGCTCCACCGACGTGGTGAAGGTTGACGGGGTACCGGGCAGGACCTGTCCCAGCACATTGGGGAGCTCACGAAGGTTGACCGGATCATTGGCCTGAGGTTTGAGGACCAGGTGTCCTCCCCCGCACTGGTACGCCCAGTCATCCCGGGGATTCGCCTGCCAGTGCCACTGCGGTCCCAGCCGGTGCGAGGAGAAGTCGTCACTGGCCGGCAGGACCGCTTGGTCTGTGAAGGTACCCGCCGGGTAGGGGTGGGTGGGCACCGGCGTTCCCGGTCCCCCGCCGTCGGACTGGTGCCCCATCCAGGGCCAGCCGTCCGCGGCCCAGCCCATCGGCTGCAGGTGGACCACCCGGCCATAGGGGCCGCGGTCTTGGAAGTGCAGGAACCAGTCCTCGCCGCGCGGGCTTGTAACCCAGGCGCCCTGGTGCGGACCATTGACCTGGGTGTTCCCCTGGTCCAGGACGCGCCGCTCCTCATATGGCCCGAACGGGGACCTGGACCGGAACACCGACTGCCAGCCTGTAGCCACCCCGCCGGCGGGCGCGAAGATCCAGTACCAGCCCTCCCTTTTGTAGAACTTCGGACCCTCCAGGGTTGTGTAACCCGGAAGGTCCGCTCCGTCGATTACGTGGGTTCCGCGGTCCAGGAGCCTGGTTGCATCCAGGCTCATCCGGTGGACCGTAAGCCGGTTCTTCACTCCGATCCTGCTCTTGGCCCAGCCGTGCACAAGGTAAGCCTGGCCGTCGTCGTCCCACAAAGGGCAGGGGTCGATGAGGCCGCGGCCGGGATACAGGAGGTGGGGAGCGGTCCACGGCCCCTCTGCCTTTTCGGCACTCAGCACAAAGATGCCGTGGTCAGGGTCGGGATAGAAAATCCAGAAACGCCCGTCATGGTGCCGCAGCGAAGGAGCCCACACGCCGCTGCCGTGGCGTACCAGCGAGTAGTGGCTGCGCTGGGGCAGCGCACACAGCGCGTGGCCGGCGTGCTCCCAGTCCACCAGGTTCCGGGAGCGAAGGATAGGCAGTCCGGGGACGCGGTTGAAGCTTGAGGCAATGAGGTAATAGACGCCGTCCACCTGGATAGCGTCAGGGTCCGGCCAGTCGGCATTGAGGATGGGGTTCTGATAGACGGGGGCGGGAAGGCGGGTGGTCATGATGTCCTGTCGGGTGAATTGCGGCTGGCGAAAGGGTGCTGCTGGAGAAGCTCGAGGGCCTGGGCGGGCGTGGTAACTGCACCGTCATGGACGACTGCGTGCAGGGCCAGCCTCAGCGGATTGTTGTGGTCCACCACGGCCGGTTGGGTCCATGAAACTGCCGGGCCTGCGCCAAGGTAGTCTCCGGCCCTGATGAACCAGGGAAGCAGCTGGTCCGGTTCCTGGGCGAGGAGCACAGACACCGGCGCCTCGTCGATCACCATGCTGACCGAGAGCCAGGGTGACCCCGAGCCGTGGGCGGCATCGGCGCCGCGTCCAGCCTCGGAAAGAACCACCGGCCGGCCGGTGACGTCGGGAAAGCGCCAGAATATGCCGCCGTATCCGGCGCCTTTCCTGCCTTTGACTGCCGACGACGACACCTCCAGCCGCTGTATGCCCTCCGCCGGGACTATCACCGAGAACACCGAAAGGGACCAGCAGGCAGGTTCGGGGTGGTGAAGGTATTCGATACGACGCTGCTCCGCCGCGAGTTGCCCGCCGGAGTTGGAGAACCAGGACACACCCCCAAATTCGGCATCCGGCGCTGACTGCCAGCCGTGCGGGCGCTGGACCCCGTGGTTGTCCAGGAGCACAGGCCCATTGGCGGGCGTGTAGGTGGACCCGCCCCAGAAGTTCGTTCCGTTGACGTCGGCGAATGCAATGGACAGGCCCAGGTGGTGAGGATGGTCGGCCGGCAGTGCTTGCGTGGTCACGGTCCCGGCGAGCGACCGGACCGGGTGGAAATAGGGGCGGGGCGCAAGAGCGGCGGACTGCCGCAGATCCGTGTTGTGGACAGCGAGGGGATTCCTCCCGCTGGAAACGCGCCCCCCGGCAGCAGGGGTGGTGTGAGTAGCCAAACAAAACCTCCGGTGATGACGCTTCCGCGACGTGGGGATCAGCTTAGCCAGAACAGAAATAGTTAGGCAATATCTACGGAAACTTTCTTTTAGATAAGCAACTCAGCATGAAAATATGTGTTGACAGTCACAAGCTGCGTTTGCTAGAAATCGTTTACTGAGATTTTCAGTTCTGTGCCCTGCTGCTTCGTTAACGCACCGACGAGCGGCTCCATGAGGGTTTAGCATTCAGAAACTTTCTGTTGAAATTTCAAAAATCCGCCGCACCGGACCGTGGTGCGCAACCACGAGAGGCGTCATTCAATGAAGAAGACAGTCAGTACCCCCATATCCCGCAGGCTGGTTCTGGGCGCAGCCGTCACCGCCGCGGGGCTGGCCCTGAGCGGCTGCGGCGGCGGTGGGTCAGCCCCTGCCGCCGGCGGCGGAAACGTGGAGCTGAACTTCGTCTATTGGGGCGACGCCACCAGGGCCAAGATGACCGACGCGGCAATCAAGATCTTCGAGGAAAAGAACCCTGGCATCACCGTCAAGAGCGAATACCAGGACAGCGGCCCGTACGCCGACAAGCTG
Source organism: Pseudarthrobacter oxydans (assembly GCF_013314975.1). Classification (GTDB taxonomy): domain Bacteria; phylum Actinomycetota; class Actinomycetes; order Actinomycetales; family Micrococcaceae; genus Arthrobacter; species Arthrobacter oxydans. The sequence continues at coordinate 47,192 of NZ_JABTYH010000031.1, forward strand.
GCTACCCGCTTCGCCGGGGGCAATCCTCCGGACGTGCTGAACATGGCAAACCGGAGCCTGCTCGAATATGCGCAGCGCGGCACCCTCGCAGACCTCAGGTCCTTGCAGGAACTGGACCTCGCGGACATCCCGGACACCATCCAAAGTCGGGGTGAGGTGGATGGCAAGCTCTACGGCCTGGCCACGGGCGTGACCACTATCGGCATGGTGGTCAACAAGGCAATTACGGACCAAGCCGGCGTCATCATCCCGGACGACAAGACCTGGAGCTGGGAGGACTACGCCAAGTTCGCCACCGAGGTCACGCAGAAGACCGGGGGCAAGGTATACGGGGCCGGTTACGACGTTGCCACCGAAACCGGTCCCATCCTGTTCGCCAGGCAGCGCGGCGAGGACTTCTACACCAAGGACAACAAGCTCGGAGTCAGCGAGGAGACCATCCGGGAGTGGTTCCAGTACAGCGTCGACCTGCGTGCAGCCGGAGGCTATCCCCCTGCAGGCTTCTTCGAGCAGATCGGCGGCTCAGCCGCCCAGTCCTACCTGGCAAAGGGCACCGTAGCCTCACAGATCATTCCGATCAATAACTACAAGGCCTACAACGAGGCCGCCGGCGGCAACGTGGTCCTGCTCCGGATGCCCGGTGAGACCACAGAAGAGCGGCGCGGCTACTCAGCTGATCCCAGCATGCTCTGGTCCATTGCAGCCAAGTCGAAACATCCCAGGGAAGCTGCAAAACTGCTGAACTTCCTGATCAACGATGCGGACGGAGCCGCGGAAACGCTCACGCAGCGCGGGGTGCCGATTAATCCGGAAGTTGCGGACGCCATCAAGCCAAAACTCGGCAAGGACGACATTGCCTTCGTGGACATGGTGGCCGCCATCCAGGAAGACGACCTGGCCCCTGCGTATGTGTACCCCAAGGGGGCAAGCGTGGTGGCGGACACCCTCAAGCAACTGGCAACGGAAGTCGAGTTTGGCCGCGTCACGCCCGCCGATGCGGCCAGGACCTTCCTCGAGAAGAGCAATGCCGCCATCAACAAGTAGCCGGCCTGCGTCCAGTTACCCCCACACCCAGATAGGAGCCTGACGCATGTCAGTGCTGACCAAGCAAGCCCCCGGCGCGGCTGCCACCCTGGCCGCGCCGGGCGGGAAACCAGGCGGGACCCGCCCCAAGCGCAAAAACCAGCGTTCGGGTTACCTGTTCCTGCTGCCGTGGTTCGTCGGAATGCTGTTCACCATCATCCCGTTCTTCGCCTCCCTCTACCTGGCGTTTACGGACTACAACCTCTTTACCGAACCGAACTTCGTGGGCCTGACGAACTTCCAGGCGTTGTTTGAGGATCCACGCCTCCTGCAGTCCCTGAAGGTCACGTTTATCTACACCTTTGTCTCGGTCCCGATCTCGCTTGCCGTGGCACTGCTGATCGCCATCGTTCTGAACCGCGGCCTTCAGGGCCTGGCAATCTACCGGTCCGTGTACTACCTTCCCTCCCTGCTGGGCGGCAGCGTCGCGATCGTGATGCTGTGGCGCTACATCTTCGGCAACGACGGCATTGTCAACGGCGCCCTGGGACAGTTGGGAATCCAGGGTCCCGCCTGGGTGACGGACCCGGAGTTCGCTTTGAGCACGCTGATCGTCCTCAATGTGTGGACCTTCGGCTCGCCCATGGTGATCTTCCTTGCGGGCCTGCGGCAGGTGCCCACCATGTATTACGAGGCGGCGTCCATCGACGGCGCTTCCCGGTGGCGGCAGTTCCGCAGCATCACCCTGCCGCTGATCAGCCCCATTATCTTCTTCAACCTCATCATGCAGCTGATCGGGTCCTTCCAGACGTTCACCCAGGGCTATGTGATGAGCGGCGGCACCGGCGGGCCTGCTGATTCCACGCTGTTCTACAACCTGTACCTCTACCAGAAGGGCTTCACCGAGTTCGAGATGGGTTATGCCTCCGCCATGGCGTGGCTGCTGCTGATGATCATTGCGATTTTCACCGCCATCAACTTCATCGCATCCAAGTTCTGGGTCTTCTACGACAATTAAGGCACCGCTATGGCTCTCCTCGATCTGCCCCTGAAGAACAAGCAAAAGAAGGAAGCTCCGCCCGCTGAGGACGCCCTAACGGGCACACCGGGCACCCGCTTCTCACGGCACCTGGTCCTCTGCCTGGTGGGCCTGGTGATGCTGTATCCGCTGCTCTGGCTGGTGTCCAGCTCGTTCAAGCCCAGCAACGACATTTTCCGGCAGTTGGGGCTGTGGCCCGAAAACTGGGACTTCAGCAACTATGCCCAGGGCTGGACCGCCCTCAACCAGCCCTTCCACGTGTACCTCATCAACTCCCTGATCGTGGTGGTGTTCTCCATCGTGGGGAACATCTTCTCCTGTGCCCTGGCTGCCTATGCCTTCGCACGGATGGAGTTCACGGGCCGGAAGCTGTTCTTTGCCCTGATGCTGGGAACACTGATGCTCCCCGGCCATGTGCTCTTGGTGCCGCAGTACATCATCTTCTCGCAGCTGGGCTGGCTGGACACCTACCTGCCGCTGATCGTTCCCAACTTCATGGCCACCAACGCGTTCTTCATCTTCCTGATGGTCCAGTTCATGAAGGCGCTGCCCAAGGAGCTGGACGATGCGGCCCAGATCGACGGCTGCGGCCCCTTCCGCACATTCCTGCGGGTCATCATGCCCCTCTGTGTCCCGGCAATGGCCACCACCGCCATCTTCACGTTCATCTCCACCTGGAATGAGTTTTTCGGTCCCCTGCTCTACATCCAGAACCAGGACCTCTACACCGTTCCCCTGGCGCTGCGGGCCTTCATGGATTCAGAAGGCCAAAGCATGTGGGGCCCCATGTTCGCCATGTCCGTCGTGTCCATTGCACCCATCATCGGCTTCTTCATCGCTGGCCAGAAATACCTCATCAACGGCATCGCCACAACAGGGCTGAAATAGCCCAGCCCTCAACAGGGCCCGCACTCTCCGTCACGCATCACCAACTCAACCCAACCCAGAATGCCCGTGCCCGGCTGGAGGCTGCCCGGCACGCAACAAAGGAGTTTTGCATGAGTTTGCGACGTCTACTTGGCGCGGCCACCGCCGTCGTCATGCTGGGAAGCCTGGCGGCAGTCCCGGCCGCAACCGCCGCCCCCACCGGGACCACCGGGCAGGCCGCTGCCGCGCCTGCCTCCTTGGCACCGACAGCGGACAGCACCCCGGAATCGATCTGGAAGCAAACGCCTGACGGCTTCGCATCCCTCCCGGGGTACGGTCTGGCCGGAACCACCGGCGGCCAGGCGGGCAGGATTGTCACCGCGTCCACCCTCGAGGAACTTAGGGACTATGCGGCAGCCACGGAACCGCTCGTGATCTTTATCCGGGGCAGCCTGGCCGCCACGGACTATGTCAAAATCCCCGTCGCCGCCAACAAGAGCTTCATTGGCACGGGAGCGGGTGCCGAGGTGGTGAACGCAGGCTTCAAGCTCATCAACACCTCCAATGTCATTTTCCGGAACTTCACCATCCGGGACTCCTACATTCCTGGCGACTGGGACGGAAAGCGCCCGGATAACGACCGCGACGGCATCCAACTGGATACCACGCACCACGTCTGGGTGGACCACATGAAGATCCAGCGCATGGGCGACGGCCTGATAGACACCCGCAAGGACTCAGACCTCGTTACCTACTCCTGGAATGTCTTTGCGGACAACAACAAGGCCCTGGGCGTGGGCTGGACCTCCAACGCCGTGACCAGAATCACCATCCACCACAACTGGATCCGCAACACCACCCAGCGAAACTTCAGCCTGGACAACACCGCAGCCGCACACGTCTACAACAACTACCTGCAGGACGTGGGGCAGTACGGCATGATGGGCCGCAACGCCGCCAAGGTGGTGCTGGAGGGCAACACCTTCACAGCCGTGCAGGACCCTATTGTCGCCAAAGACCCCGGCACCGAGGTGGTTAGCCGGGACAACATTTTCACCGGCACCCGCGGCCGCAGGGATAACGTGGGCGCCGCGTTTGACCCCGTGCAGAACTACGCCTACCAGAAAGACGAGGCCGCCCGCGTTCCGGACATCGTTGCCGCCGGGGCCGGTCCCAGGGAGAACAGCGCGCCCAACAACGCCACCGGGATCACCGTGGCCCTCGACGGAACGGGCGACTTCGGCAGCCTGCAGGCTGCAATCGGTTCCATCCCCAGCGGCAGCACCATGCCCCGAACCATCACCGTCAAGCCCGGTACCTACCGCGAATCGGTAAACGTCTGGGCGGACCGCCCGAACCTCACCATCCAGGGCGCAACAGCCAACCCGTCCGACGTCGTCATCAGCTATGACCTGCCGGCCAACGGCGTAAAGTTCTACGGCGGAACCTGGGGAGCGGGTGGAAGTGCCACCCTCAACGTCCTGGCCGAGGGAACCACCGTACGGAACCTCACCGTGGAGAACGCTTACGACGAAGCAGCGAACGGCGGCAGCCAGGCTCTCGCCGTCCGGTCCGTGGGAGACAGGGTGACCTTCGACGGCACCCGCTTCCTGGGCAACCAGGACACGTACCTGGCGGACACCACCGGCCGCGACGCCACCGCCCGTACCTACCTCAAGAACTGCTACATCGAAGGCGACGTGGACTTCCTCTACGGCCGCGGCACCGCCGTCTTCGACGGCTGCGCCATCCACTCCCTCGACCGCGGCAGTGCAACCAACAACGGCTACGTCGTGGCTCCAAGCACCAAGAACTCCAACCCCTACGGTTTCCTGATCGTCAACAGCACGCTGACCTCCGACGCCGCTCCCGGCACGGTCAGCCTTGGCCGCCCCTGGTTCGCCAGCAGCGACCCGGACGCACACCCCATGGCCGTCATCCGCGATTCGGTCCTGGACGACCACATCGCTGTCCAGGGCTGGGCGGACATGAGCGGCCGTGCATGGACCGAAGGCCGGTTTGCCGAGTACCGGAACAGCGGACCCGGCGCCTATACCAACGAGTTCCACCCCCAGCTCACGCCGGACGAGGCGGCGAAGTTCACCAAGGAAACCTTCCTCGGTGACTGGACCCCCGCGGGGCGTGGTTGAGATGGGCGGCAAACAACACTCCAAGGAGAAACTGGAATGATTTCCACACCCCTGGCTGTCGTGATGGCCACTGGTCTTGCCCTGACGGCGTCAGTTCCCGCACCAACGCAGCATGATCCTAAAGCGGTCCCGGTATCCACTGACCTGGGGAGGCAGGTTCTTGCCGCAGGTGACGGATGGGCGTCTGCTAACGGCGGAACAACCGGCGGTGCCACTGCAGCGCCGGAAGACGTGCACGAGGTTGCAACGAGGGATGAATTCGCCGCTGCAGTGGCCGGAAACGATCCCAAGATTGTGTACGTAAAAAAGCACATCGACGCAAATACCGCTCCAGACGGGACCCCGATCGCCTGCGAAGACTACGCGGAGGACGGCTACTCCCTGGACGCATACCTGGCAGCATTCGACCCTGCACACTGGGCGGGGCAGGCATCCGGCCCACTCGAGGATGCGCGCAAGGCGTCCAGCGCAAACCAGCGGGAGCAAATCCGGATCAACGTCGGCGCCAACACCACCATCGTTGGCGTGGGCGACGTCCAGCTCACGGGCTTTACGTTGAACATTGATCGTGTGGACAACGTGATTGTCCGTAATCTCCGCATCTCCGACGCCTACGACTGCTTCCCAGGTTGGAACGGGGACACCTGGAAAACAGAGTGGGACAACGTGGTGGTATCGGGATCCACCCACGTATGGCTGGACCACCTGTCGCTGGATGACGGCGGGACAGTCGACGCCGAACAGCCCGACCATTTCGGTGAGCCTTTCCTGCGGCATGACGGCCTCCTGGACGTGGTCCGCCAGTCAGACCTGGTGACGATCTCGTGGAGCAGGATGCTGGGGCATGACAAATCCCTGCTGTGGGGCAATGGCGACGGTGCCACGGCGGATCGTGGCCGGCTTCGCGTCACCCTCCACCACAATGACTTGGTGGATCTTGAGCAGCGAGCTCCCCGTGTCCGGTTTGGGCAGGCGCACGTTTATAACAACGTGTACAGGGTCAGCAACCCTGACCATTACCAATACTCGTGGGGCGTCGGTGTGGAGTCCAGCATCATCGCGAGGAACAACACCTTTGAGCTGGCGCCGGGCATTTCTCCCGCGCAGATAGTCCAAAACTTTGGTGGCACCGGAATCGATGAAGAGGGCACCTGGGTCAACGGGCGGCGGGTCAATGTCCTGGACGCCTACAATTCAGCTAATCCGGGCGCATCCCTGGCTCCGGGAGTATCGGGCCTGCCCGGCCCCCATCTGCCCATTGAACCTGCGCCGGCCGCACAGAAACGGGTCGAACGGGATGCAGGCGCAGGCACGCTGAACATTTCCATCGTGCGTTGAGGCGTTGCCCAGCTGATGAACGGCCCAACGGCACATCCGTATAGGCCGGGCGGATAAAGTCTGGCCAATGCTCCGGGAGTCCTACTACTCTTCAAGAACGGCCCGCAACCGGGAGCCCCAAGGCGATCACTAGGAGCGAAGTTGTCCAACCACACGTACAGCATTTCTGAAATTGTCGGCACGTCGGACCAGGGTGTGGACGAGGCCGTCCGCAATGGCATCGCGAAGGCCTCACAGACCCTCCGCAACCTGGACTGGTTCGAGGTGAAGGAAATCCGGGGCCACCTTGAAGAGGGCAAGATCGCTGACTGGCAGGTCACCATGAAGATCGGCTTCCGCCTCGAAGAATAACGGCCCGAACCCAAACTGGCCCGCACCTAACGTCGAAAAACCCCGATTCGGGGACGTCGGGTGCGGGCCAGTTTGGGTTCAACTAGTTCGCCGAGACGGTACCGGCTGAGCGCCGGCGCCAGACTGTTGGAACGCCGTCGAACGCTGGGAACACGTGGCCTTCGAAGAAGGACAGGACGGTGTGCGGATCATGGTCCGGACTCCAGAGACCGGACGCCGGGCAGTGCGAGCCTGTGGCCGTGGAAGGGGCGCCGGCCGTGGCGCTCCTGCGTTCCTTGAGCAGTGCGATGCGTTTCATCGTTGAGACCATCCTTAGGTGGAGAAAGCGTGTAGCTCCAGCCTAGGAAGCGCGCAGTTCTTCCCCAATGGGCTCGTGGCCAGAATCACCCGCTTCAACTGGCCAAAAGCACAATGTTCCCGGGTCTCTACTCCCGGTTCTCGGCAACCGCCGGAGCGGCGTCGCGGACTGCTGCCTCCGGTCCAGCGGCCCCCAGGCTCCCCAGCAACGCAAGGGCATCGGCCGACGGCGAGCCCGCCTTGGCGGAATACACCCGGAGCGTCTGGTCGGGATCGTCCGGGAGGACCAGGTTCTCAAAGTTCAGTTCCAGGTCCCCGACGGCGGTATGATGCAGCCGAACGCTCCCCGCCGACCTCGTGGCCACCCGGTGTCCTGCCCACCACTGCCGGAAGTGCTCGCTGTGTACCGCCAGTTCGCCCACCAGCTGGTTGGCCTGGGCGTCGTTGGGATGCCGGCCGACGTCCACCCGCAAGGCGCCTGCCGCCTCTGCCGCAACAGTTTTCCAGTCCCGGAAAAGCTCCCGGGCCCCGGGATCAAGAATGAGCCAGCGGGTCAGGTTCCGTTCCGCCGCTGGAAGAGCGGGAAAGTCCGTGAACAGCAGGAAGGCCATCCGGTTTCCGGCAAGGACATCACTGCGCCGCCCGAGCACCATGGCCGGCACGTCCCCCACCGCTTCCAGGAGCTGGCGGAGCGCGGGGCGGACACCCTGGGCGGCCGCGACGCTGGACCGGGCGGACCCGGCGCAGTTCTCCAGCAGGTCCAGCATGTGCGCGTGCTCGCCGGTATCCAGCCTGAGGGCGCGCGACACTGCATCCAGGACAGTGCGTGAAGGGTGGATGTTCCGCCCCTGCTCAAGGCGGACGTAGTAGTCCGTGCTGACTCCGGCCAGGCGGGCGACTTCCTCGCGGCGCAAGCCGGGAACCCTGCGGGCGCCGGATGCCGGCCCCGCACCAGCATCCTCGGGGCTCAGGCGGGACCGCATGGCTTTGAGGAATTTTCCGAACTCGGCGCTTTGACCCATGCAGACCATTGTGCCCGGCACGGTGGTTCTGTTCTACAACGAAGGTAGGACTGGCAGTCCTAGGAAAAACAGAATCAGGCAGTCCTGCTGACTTACCGGCCAAAAGTGCATAGGCTCAGGAGGGAGCCAGCGGAAACCGCTTTCTTCCTGTCGAGTCCGCGGCACCCCTCTACCGCACCAGCGCATCAAGGAGCCCCCATGTCAGAGCTGACACTGAACAACGACGTCACTATCCCCCAGCTTGGCCTCGGCGTTTTCCAGGTCCCGCCCGAAGACACGCAGCGGATTGTGGAGGACGCCTTCGAGGCCGGCTACCGCCACATCGACACCGCCGCCGGGTACCGCAACGAGGCCGGAGTGGGCGCGGCGATTGCAGCCACGGGGATTCCGCGCGAGGACATCTTCGTCACCACCAAGCTCCGGAACGGCGAACAGGGCCGGGCGCAGGAAGCCTTCCAGAACAGCCGCAAAGCACTGGGGCTGGACTTCGTTGACCTCTACCTGATCCATTGGCCGGTCCCCTCCCAAGGGCTCTACGTCCAGGCCTGGAAAGAGATGGAGTGGCTGTACGAGAACAAGCAGATCCGCGCCATCGGCGTCTCCAACTTCCTGGCCGAACACCTGGACAACCTGCTGGAGTCCGCGGAGATCGTCCCCGCCGTCAACCAGATCGAGCTCCATCCCAGCTACCAGCAGGCGGCCCTTGCAGCCAAGTGCCGCGACCTGGGCATCGGCGTCGAGGCCTACAGCCCTCTCGGCCAGGGCGGCGACCTCAACGGAAACGCCGTCACGTCCATCGCCGACGCCCACAACGCCACCACGGCCCAGGTGGTGCTCGCCTGGCACCTGGCAACAGGCAACATCGTGATCCCCAAGTCCGTGGACCCGGGACGCATGCGGGAGAACTTCGCCGCATGCCCCCTGAAGCTCACGGAGGACGAACTTTCCGCCATCACCGCCCTGGAGTCCGGCGCCCGGATCGGGTCAGACCCCGCCGTCGCCTCCTTCACCCAGCTGTAGACCAGCGCCCCGGACCCGTCCCCGAAAGGACAACCCATGCAGTACACCCATCTTGGCCGCTCCGGCCTCACAGTCTCCCGCCTCTGCCTCGGCACCATGAACTTCGGCCCGCAGACGGAAGAAGCGGATGCCCACTCCATCATGGATTCGGCACATGAACAGGGCATCAACTTCTTCGACACCGCCAACGTCTACGGTGGCGCCGGCCACCGCGGCTGGACGGAAGAGATCATTGGCCGCTGGTTCGCGAAGGGCGGCGAGCGCCGGGAACACACGGTGCTGGCCACCAAGCTGTACGGCACCATGACGGACCGCCCCAACGAATCCAAGCTCTCCGCCCTGAACATCCGCCGGGCCCTGGACGCCAGCCTGAAGCGCCTGCAGACCGACTACATCGACGTCTACCAGTTCCACCACATCGACCGAGACACCCCGTGGGACGAAATCTGGCAGGCCATCGAGGTCGCCGTCCAGCAGGGCAAGATCCTGTACTCCGGCAGCAGCAACTTCGCCGGCTGGCACATCGCCCAGGCGCAGGAGGCGGCCCGCCGCCGTAACTACACCGGCCTGGTCAGCGAGCAGTCCATCTACAACCTCTTCATGCGCCAGGTGGAGCTGGAGGTCATTCCGGCCGCACAGCAGTACGGGCTGGGCCTCATCCCCTGGTCCCCTCTGCAGGGCGGGCTCCTGGGCGGGGTACTGAAGAAGGAGCGCGACGGCGTCCGGCGCACCGAGGGCCGTGCGGCGGAGACCCTCAAGAAGCACCAGGACCAGATCCGCCAGTACGAGGACTTCGCGGATGAGCTCGGCCACGAGCCCGGCGACGTTGCCCTTGCCTGGCTCCTGCACCAGCCTGCCGTCACGGCCCCCATCGTGGGACCGCGGACCCAGGAACAGCTCGACGCTGCCGTGCGCGCCCTCGACGTCACCCTTGACGCCGACGCCCTCAAGCGGCTGGATGACATCTTCCCGGGGCACCGCACGGCGCCGGAAGACTACGCGTGGTGAACCCACTCACCCCTGACGCCGACACTGTGGCGCCGAGAAACATCCTTTTCATCGGCGGCACCGGAGTCATCAGCGCGGCGGCGGCAGAACGGGCCGTCGCACTGGGACACCGGCTCACCATCCTCAACCGGGGCCGGTCCACAAGGCCGGTCCCGGATGGGGCGGAAATTCTCACGGCCGATGTCCGGGACGCGTCCGCGGTCCGTGCGGTGCTCGCCGGGCGCGAGTTCGACGCCGTCGCTGACTTTATTACCTTTACGGCAGACCAGGCGCAGGCCAGCCTGGATCTATTCTCCGGCCGCACCGGGCAGTACGTGTTCATCAGCTCCGCGTCCGCCTACCAGAAGCCGCCCACCAGGCTGCCGATTCTTGAGTCCACGCCGCTGAAGAATCCGTTCTGGCAATACTCCCGGGACAAGATTGCCTGCGAGGAACTGTTCTACAAGGCATATCGCGAGCAGGACTTCCCGCTGACCGTGGTCCGCCCTTCGCACACCTATGACCGCACCAAGATCGCCATGGTGGGCGGCTGGACTGATATCCACCGGATGCGCTCGGGGCTGCCGGTCATGGTGCACGGCGACGGGACATCCCTGTGGACCATGACCCACAGCCAGGACTTTGCCAAAGCCTTCGTGGGGCTGCTGGGCCGGCCGCAGGCGGTGGGCGAAAGCTACACCATCACCTCGGATGAGTACCTGCCGTGGAACCAGATCTACCAGCTGTTCGCGCGGGCCGCGGGCGTTCCGGAGCCGGAGCTGGTCCATGTGTCTTCGGAAACCATCGCCGCCCACAGCGCCGAACTCGGCGCTAACCTCCTGGGCGACCGCTCACACTCCGTGGTCTTCGACAACACCAAGATCAAGTCCTTGGTACCCGGCTACCACGCCACCATCCCGTTCGCCGACGGCGCCCGCCAAATCGTTCAATGGTTTGACGCGAACCCCCGGCTGCAGACCGTGGACCAGGACTACATGGCACTCAGCGACCGGCTCATCGCGTGGGTGCGCAGTGGCGCCTGAGGCCGTACCGTCCTGCAGGCGTGTCCCTCCAGTACAACGCCGACAATATTCTTAGGGCGTCCAGGGGCTGGGACGGGCGAATCCGGGAGAGACTGTTCCAATGACACGTGCACCGCTGATCACACTCAATGATGGCCACTCCATCCCGCAGGTGGGTCTTGGCACCTGGCCGCTGGATGATGACCAGGCGGCCACCGCCGTCGTACAAGCCCTTGAAGCCGGATACCGGCACATCGACACGGCCGTGAAGTATGGCAATGAGCAGGGCGTGGGCAACGGCATCCGGGCCAGCGGCGTTGACCGTGATGAGCTCTTCATCACTACCAAGCTGGACGGCCAGTTCCAGGGCAACGACAGGGCGGTGGAAGGACTGGAGGGATCGCTAAAGCGGCTGGGGCTGGAGTATGTGGACCTGCTGCTGATCCACTGGCCCCTGCCGGCGCGGGACGAGTACATCTCCACCTGGAGGACCTTTGAACGCCTCCAATCGGAGGGGAAAGTGCGCTCCATCGGGGTCTCCAACTTCAAGCCCTCCCACCTGGAGCGGCTGATGGCTGAAACGGACATTGTTCCCGCCCTCAACCAGATCCAACTGTCCCCGGCAATAACGCGCGCTGCCGAGCGGGAATTCCATGAAAAGCACGGCATCGTCACGGAGTCCTACAGCCCGTTGGGCGGCTCCGGGGCGGGCCTGCTCGGCGCGCCCATCCTCTCCCAGCTCGGCGAAAAGCACGGTAAAACGCCCGGCCAACTGGTCCTTCGGTGGCACGTTCAGCACGGAATTGTAACGATTCCGAAAACAGCCAATCCGGAGCGTATGAGGGAAAACCTGGATATCTTCGATTTCGCCCTGGATCCGCAGGATCTAGCGGAATTGGCTATCCTCGACGAAGGGCCCGGCGCGGGCAACGATTCCGACGTTACGGGGCACTAAACGGCCCTGAAATGGGCTTTTCTTCAATCCGGGGTTGGCAAATAGATAGTAAGCATGATTACTATTGAGGCAGAAGGATGAAGTGCCCCCGGGATCCGGAGGCCTCCTTTACTTAGGAAGAGGAACAAAAAATGGGATTCATTGCATTTCTAATTCTCGGCCTTATTGCTGGCGCGATCGCTAAGGCGATCCTCCCGGGCCGTCAGGGCGGCGGCTGGATCATCACCCTGGTCCTGGGCGTCGTTGGAGCACTCCTCGGCGGCTGGATCGGCGGAATGATCTTCGGCAGCGGACTGCAGGAGTTCTTCTCGCTGCAGACCTGGCTGCTGGCCATCGGCGGCGCACTTATCGTGCTGCTGGTATACGGCATGATCACCAAGCGTGGCGCACGCAGCTAACTGCCGCGCCAGCCAGGAAAGCCGGCCTGGGGACAACATCCCCAGGCCGGCTTTTCCATCTCCCGGCCTCTCTGGCCGGAACTGAATCTTTTCAGGGAGCAGGATTTCATTATGAAAAACAAACTTCTTTTGGGCGTAGGAATCGCCGCCGGATATGTGCTTGGATCGCGGTCGGGCCGGGCAGCGTACGACAAGCTCAAGGCCAGGGCCGCCGGCATCTGGGACAGTAAGCCCGTGCAGGACAAGGTTGCCGTGGCGACGGAGACCATCAAGGAAAAAGCTCCCGAAGTTGCGGACCAGTTGAGTGAGGCCGCCCGCCGGGCAGGCACGGTCATCGGCTCGGCAATGCATCGCGAGGGCGCCTCGGGTGAGAAGAAGTCGCCAACGTCCGACGACGCCGCGACGACCGGCGCTAACGGCACCAGCGCTGCCGGTACTTCGGGCGGCTTCGGCACTGCTGGAACTACGGGCATTCGTAGTGCCGGCACCCCGGGCGGCGACGACCTTGGCGAAGGCCACATCCCCGCGCACAGTACGCACCCGGAAACCCACAACCTCGGCACCTCGGACGAAACTGATTCGAAGTCCTGACAGGCGGCTCTGACGGCATACGGCAGAGCGGTTTCCGCTTGACAACGCAATTACCGCTTGCCTGTGCTACAACTGAATGGCTTTGCTGGCCGTCGCGATCCTTGGGGGACGCGGCGGCCAGCGGCGTCTTAACCACTGGAGCGGGTTTCCACCCCAGCAGCGAATTGCCAAACGGCTCCGCGGCTATGTGGATATCCTGCCCATACTGGTATCGGTTTCCCGGGTTATCCACACAGCCGCTTTAGCCGACCCTTTTGCCAGTGGCCTTTGGCAGAGTTATCCCATGAAGGTGATGGCGAACCAGCTTGCGGAGTCCGGCGGTTTTACCCCCGGACTCCGCAATGCATGTTTCCTCCTTCCACCTCCGCCAGGCACCCGGCCTGTGATCCCAGGCCACCTCACTGCAGTAGCTGTCGAATGTACTCCGGCCCCTGCTGACGGGCCCGGTTCGCCCCCCGCACCTGCTACTGACGGCGCCTCCGGACGTGTTGAAGAAGCAGCTGGACAGCCGCAGGCCGGGTTGTCAGGGATCGGAGACCTGCTTAATGCTGCGGCGCTTACTGCCCCGGATACCCTTGCGGCGGCCGGCTACGTCCAGGCCGCCGACTTCGCCGGCCAGGTTGAGGAACTCGCCCGGAGTATTGAATGCCTGCAGCTACTCGCTGCCGGCGCTGTTGACCGGACCCGAAGCGAAGCAGTCATCGCAGCGGCAGCCGCCCGGTCCACGCGGTCCCGGGGCTGGGTCACCGGGTGGGAAAGCGGCGTCGAAACACTCAACGAGACAGACGCCGACTGGCCGGGCAAAACCACAACGCGCGGCACGGACCACAGCTACCTGAGACCCAGCGACCCGATGCCCACTGAACCGGCACCCAGCGCAGCCACTGCTGCCGGTGGCGTGGTCACTCCCGTGGCGGGAACAGGGATGTGGGGCGCAGTGCCGGTTGTGACTTCGCCGGCCGACGACGGGTGCAGGAACACCGCGGAGTTCCTCCGTCTGAGGCTCCGAATCCCCCTGCGCGAGGCCCGCCGCCGCCTCGCACTCGCTGACCAGGCCCTGCCCGGGACCAGCCTCACGGGCGAGCCCCTCCCGCCGGCCCGGCCACATCTCGCAAGCGCCCTTGCCCCTGCACCCAACCCAACCACGGCCGGGTCAGCCGATGGAGCCACGACTTTCGAAGAAACAGCTGCGGACACGGGCGAAGAGACGGATGAGGGTACGGAGCGGGTCTCACCGGACCGGGCTTCTGCGCCAGTGGTGTCCTCTTACGCCGGGACAATCATCACCGCTGCGCTGGACCGCATCCGGCACCACACCACTCCGGATGTACTGGACCGGATTGAACACGACCTCACCGACGCCGCGGCCACCGCCGACCCAGACTTCGTGGCCCGCCTGGCGCAGCGCTGGGCCGAGACCATCGACGCCGACGGCACCGAACCCAGCGAAGAAGCCCTCCGCCACACCCAGGGAGCGTTCATCCGCAAACCCTGCCATGGCCTGCACCGACTCGAGATCTTCGCCACCACAGACCAGTACGAACACCTCCTCACTGCCATGAACGCCGCCACGAACCCCCGCACCACCGTCTCCACCGAGACCGGGACAGAGGCAGAGGCAGGAGCAGGGTCAGGGTCAGGGACAGGAGCAGGCACCGAAACTGATGCAAGCAGCGGGACACGCACCGAGCCCCAAACCGACACAGGCAGCGGCGCCGCAATGAACAGAGTCCTGGCCGCCGCAAGCGTAGACGGCAGTGCGACCGTGCAGGACACTGTCTGGAACGACGCGCCCCAGGATGCGAGTCCGGACCTGGAACGTCGCACCCGTCCCCAAAAGCAACTCGACGGCATCATCGGCGCCGTCAAAGCAGGACTCACCACCAACTCCCTGCCTGCCGCCGGCGGC
>NZ_JABTYH010000032.1 GCF_013314975.1 Pseudarthrobacter oxydans
CCGCTCGCAGCGGCCGAACTGAACGAGGTCACCGCCCTGGCAGGCGAGGCGCCGTCCATCATCCTGTCCTACAAGGACTTCAACCAGGCTCCCCCCATCACCGAACTGGAGGCGGTCCGCACCCGCGGCGCCCTCACCCTGCTGACCTGGGAGCCCTGGGCGTGGGGCGGCGGAACAGCGCAGCCTGCGTACGCCCTGGACCGGATCACCGCCGGGGACTTCGATCCCTACCTGCGCCAGTGGGGCCAGGCGCTGGCCGGCTGGGGCCACCCGGTGATGCTGCGGTTCGGGCACGAAATGAACGGCAACTGGTACCCGTGGTCGGAGCAGGTCAACGGCAACGGTTCCGGGGACTACGTGGCCGCGTGGCAGCACGTGCACGGCGTGGTGACGGCGGCGGGTGCCACCAACATCACCTGGGTATGGAACCCCAACGTGCCGTACTGGGGGTCGGTGCCGCTGGCCGGCCTGTACCCCGGCGCAGGGTACGTGGACGCGGTGGCGCTGGACGGCTACAACTGGGGCACCTCCGCCTCATGGAGCTCGTGGGTGTCCCCGTCCCAGCTCTTCGGCGACGGCCTCTCCCAGCTCCGGGCCCTGGCCCCCGGCAAGCAGATCCTGATCGCCGAAACATCCTCGGCCGAGCAGGGCGGCTCCAAAGCAGACTGGATCACCGCCCTGGTCAGCTACCTTTCCGCCCAGCCGGACATCACCGCCCTGACCTGGTTCCATTACAACAAGGAGACCGACTGGCGGATCAACAGCAGCACGCCGTCCGCCGACGCCTTCAAACAGGCACTGGCTGCCCGCCGGTAACACAAAAGCAAGTGGTCCCCCCGCCGTGCCGGAAAAGTAGAGTACCGGCTACTCGTGCCCTCCGCGGGCTGTACTCGTAGATTCGGGGAAAGCCCGCGCGGGTGCGGGACGGGACCGAAGCTTACGGGGGACGAAGCGTGGCAGTACAACCGGCGGACGGAACCATGCGGACAGAACGCCCGGGGTTCCTGCTGGACCTCATCACGGGTGCGGACACTGACCTGGGTTCGGTGCAGCGGCTGGCGGAGGCCGGCGCACTGGCCCTCGCAGGGTCCGCGGACTGCGCTGCCCTGCTGATCCGGCCCGGCGGCCCGCCCGTCATTGCCGGCAACAGCACTGCCGCCGAGGCCCTGGCCACCTCCGAGGACCGGAACGGCGACGGGCCCCTGACCCACGCCGTCAGCACATCCGAGCTGGTGAAGGTGGACCGCACCACCTCAACCAGGTGGCAGGCATACCGACGGCGGCTCTCGGCTTCCGGATTCGGCGCGGCGCTGGCTCTTCCGCTGGACCTGGAGGACCGCACGTCCTGCGCGCTGCTGTTCCTTGTCCGCGGCACCACCGGGCTGACACCGGACCTGGTGGCCGAGGCCCGGTGGTTCGCGGAAGTGGCGGCCCAGAGCATGAAGCTGGCGCTCGAGGTGCGCAGCGTCCGGTCCGCCGGGGACAACCTGAAGACCGTCCTGGAGAGCCGCACCTCCATCGATGTGGCGTGCGGCGTGATCATGGCCCAGAACAGCTGCACGTATGCCGAGGCGTTCAGCAGGCTGGCGGGCGCCTCACGCCAGCGGAACCTGAAAGTACGCAGCGTTGCCGAGAATGTGGTGAAGTCACTGGCCGCCGGGTCACCGGCAGCCCGGCCCGATCCGCCGGCTCCGGCGTAGCCTACCCCGTAGGCGCGCTGTCCGGTGAGAACGTGTGGGCCCACTGGGTGGTGGCCCCGGCCGCCAGCGAGTACTTGGGCAGGGCACGCGCGGAAACAGTGACGGTGCCGGAGCCCGGATACTCGCCGGCTTTCACGACTGCCCCGTCCCGCACGTATTCCACGCCCTTGGAGGCCGGAACGGTGAAGGTGTCCTTCCTGGTGCCGTCCTTGTCCGTGAACGTCACCGCTTTGGGCAGCACAACGCCGGCCGGCAAATCTTCAGTGGAGAGGTCCAGGGCCTCGGCGGCGTCCACCAGTCCATGGCCGCAGCCTTCGGGGCAGCCACCGGCCAGGGGCCGGGCCGTGGCTTCGAGCCGCTTTTCCACCATCTCGGGCGTGTAGCTGCTGCCCACCTCGGACATCAGCAGGGCGGCGATCCCGGAAACGTGGGGGGCGGCCATGGACGTGCCCTGCATAAAGGCGTAGGCCTCGGGCCCGGGGGTGGTGGCGCCAAAGTTGGAGGTGGAGAGGATGCCTTCAGTGAACTGGCTGGTGATGTCACCGCCCGGAGCCGTCACGTCGACGTCGTCCCCGTAGTTGGAGTAGGACGCGCGGGCGCCGGTGCGTCCGGAGGCAGCCACTGTAATGACCTTCTTGCAGTTCGCCGGACTCATGCCGGAGGCCGGGCGGTTCGAGTTACCGGCGGCCACCACCACGGCTGCGCCGGCCTCATGGGCGAGGTTGATGGCGTTCTGCAGCATGGGTGAGCAGGGGCCGTCGCCGCCCACGCTGAGGTTGATCACGCGGGCGGGGTTGGGGTTGACCGGCAGGCCGGGCACCTGGCCGCCGGCGGCCCAGATGATGGAATCGGCCACGTCCGACTCGTAGCCGCCGCAGGCCCCGAGGGCGCGGACGGGAAGCAGCCGGGCTTCGGGCGCAACCCCTGCGACGCCGTCGTTGTTGTTGGCCACCGCGGCGATCGTCCCCGCCACGTGGGTCCCGTGCCAGGAGGACATGCCGCTCTCCCCGCCAACGCCGCACAGCTCCCCGGCGAACCAGTCGCCCTCGTCCTGCGGGTTGGCGTCACGCCCGTCACCGTCCCGCGCGTTGGGGGCGTCAACGATCATGTCGTAGCCGGGCAGCACCCGGGAATTCAGTTCGGAGTGGCTGGTGATTCCGGTGTCCACGACTGCCACCACCGTCCCCTCGCCGCGGTTCACGTCCCAGGCACCGGGGAGCCGGATGCCGGCGGCCTCGTCCCAGAGGTTCCACTGCACCGGGTACCCGGGATCGTTGGGGGCCTCGGCAGTGGGGTACATGATGATGTCCGGCTCGGCATAGGCCACCCCCGGGGACGACCGCAGTGCCGCCAGGAAGGCCTCGGCCTCAGCGCCAGGGAGGGGGCGGCTGGTTTTCACCACCTGCGCACCGGCGGACATGCCCTTGACGTTTTGGGCGGCGATGCCCATCCGGCCCGCGGCCATCCGCGCGGCCTCTGAGGTTGCCGCGGCCTCGGACCCGATGCCGGGACCGCCCTGGATCCCCACAATGAACTGGTCCGTAGCGGGGGACGCAGCGGGCGCCGCCCGAGTCGGGGTTGGCCGGATGCTGTCCAGTTCGCCGTCGGCCTGGGCAGGGAGTGCCAGGGCGGTGTTGGCCAGGACAGCAGCCACAGCGATGGCGACGGCGGTGCGGGGGCTTGAGCGGTGGGTCATTGGCGGGCATCCTTCAAGGACAGGCGCCTAGCGCTGGGTGCCGGCGCGCGGACAGACTCACCCCCGCCCCGATTCTAGCCACAAGCACGGGACGGAAGAAGGGGCAGCTGCAAATATTCAGGACGCCTGCAGTCGGGCTGTTGATGACCCGGCGGGATGTCCTCCGGCGACGCCGGCGGCGCCCGCCATTTCCACGGGTCCGCACGGGTGCCGTAACCTTGAAGGGATTCCTGCTTCGCTGGCGGACACACACCTGGGAGGGTTCTGTCCGGGCACCAGGGCAGGCATCCGTTTCCCATCGGTCTCACATAAGGCGCAGTCGTGAACACTACTTCTCCCCAGGGGAGCACCCTTGGCCCGCTCGAGGACCTGGGCTGGACCGCTCTTTCCATCAGCGTGGCCCTGGTCCTGCTGCCCGCGATCGGCCTGAAGGCACTGGGCCAGTCCTTCTTCCCGAAGACTCCCAAAGCTGAAGAACGCCACTACCTGATCCAGTAATGCCCCGCCAGCACGCCAGCAGCACCAGACATTTTGCGGCGCTCTCCGCCGCGGCGGCCGCGCTGCTTGCCCTTGCAGGCTGCGCTCCCGCCTCGAGTCCGGCACCGGAGACCGACGGCACTGGCACTGGCAGCGCCCACAGTACGCTGCCCGGTTCCCACGTGCACGGCATCGCCGTCAGCGGCGAAACCAGCCAGGTGCTCCTGGCCACGCACGACGGCCTTTTCGACGTCACCACCGCCCCGGCCGCCAAAATCGGCGGAACCAACGACCTGATGGGCTTCACCCCCGGCCCCTCCGACGGCGTCTTCTACGCCTCCGGCCACCCCGGCCCGGGGTCGGACCTGCCCAACCCGCTGGGCCTGCTGAGATCGTCCGACGGCGGCAGGACCTGGGAGCAGCTCTCACGGCAGGGCGAATCCGACTTCCACGCGCTGACCGCCACCCAGGCGGGAATCGTGGCCTTCGACGGCGCCTTGAGGACCAGCCCGGACGGCAAGGCCTGGAGTACGGTCGCCGCAGATTTCGCCCCGGCCGTCCTCGCCGGCCACCCGGACAGCACCACCGTCCTGGCCACCACCCAGGACGGGATCCAGCGCTCAACGGACTCAGGCAGCACCTGGACGCCGCTGGAGAACGGCCCGGCGATCCAGTTCGCGGCGTTCGCCCACCCCGCGGAAGCCGTGGGTGTAGAACCGGACGGCACTGTCCACTACTCCCCCGACGCCGGCCAAACGTGGACTGAACAGGGCCGCATCGACGCCGAAGTCATGGCAATCGCCGCCCTCAAGGGCGAGGACGGCCGCCCCTGGATCTGGGCCGCCACGGCGGACGGGGTCATGGTGTCCACGGACGGTGGCATGACTTTCCGGCCCGCTGACGCGGACTGAGCAGAGGCGGACTGAGCAGACGCCTGCGGCCTTCCGCTTAGTGGCGCGCCCTGAACCGGATCAGTCCCGCCGCCAGGAGGCCCACTCCGCCAAGAGAGGCCAGCATCCCGCCAAGGGCTGCAACGTATTCGGTGATGGTCATTGTCTCCACTCCCCTTCCCTACTGCCTGGGTGCCAAAACTACGCCCGGAGGCTCAGGATTGGGCGAAGGATCGCCCGCGTGTTTGGTCAAGATCTGTGCAGTTCCCTGCCACGGACACCCGGCGGAATGCACGACGGCGGGGCGCGCCGCCGTCGTACCTCTCACCTGATGTTCACCTGCCGTTGGCTTTCGCTTGATATGCAGGACGCGTGGCCTCCTCCCTTCCGTCCCGTCCCCGCTGTGAAGCCGTCCGCGCCCACGCTGGGTGACCTCGGTTTCGAGGCGGTGGTCCTGAGCGGCAACACGCCGTCGGGAGAGATCGAGGCGCTGTTCCGGGAGGACCGCGGGCTCCGGGCCGTGGTGGTCGAGGTCCGGGGGAACCTCATCCTGCTGACGCGGGACCAGCTTGACCACCAGATGACCGGGCGGCTGGGCTACGGGCGGGCGCTGAGCGCCCGCATGACGGCGGAGGCGCTGGTGCCCTGCACCACGTTCAGCCTGCCGCCGTCCCTGGACCTCCGGGCGGCCGCCGCCGCGCTGCTGGACCGGCCTGAGGAAAGCAGGTACCAGGATGTGCTCGTCGTTCCCGCCTCGGGCACCCCGCGCGTGGTGCCCGTCTCGCAGGTCCTGGAGGGCCTTTCGGATGAGTTCCGGCATGCCGCGCTCCATGATCCGCTGACCGGCCTGGCCAACAGGCTGGGGCTGGAAGAGTCCGGACAGGCCCTGCTGGCCGGCTCCGGCTCTGCCCGGACGGCGGCGCTCTACGTGGACCTGGACGATTTCAAGGTCATCAATAACACGTTCGGGCACAGGGCCGGTGACAGTGTGCTCACCGCCTTCGCGGCCCGGCTTCAGGCGTGCACCCGGCCGGCGGACAGGGTGGCCCGGCTGGGCGGGGACGAGTTCGCCGTGCTGCTGGCCAACGTCGATGAAACCGGCGCCCGTGCCCTCGCGAACCGGATTCTCCGTGTCCTGGATGAGCCGTTCGTCCATGACGGCCACGCACTCCAGGTCTCCGCCACGCTGGGGCTGGCCATGGCCGGCGACGTCGCGGCAGGCGATCCTGGGGCAGGCGATTCTGGGGCTCGCAGCAGCGGGGAAGGTCAGGTGGGGGCCGGCGGCGACCCCGGGGCACAGCTCGAAGACCTGCTGCGCCAGGCGGACGCGGCGATGCTGCAGGCCAAACACGAAGGCAAGCGCAGGCTGGGCCGCATCGACCCCTCCCGGCCGGAAAGCCGCTTCGCCCGCCAGGCCCTCATCCGCCGTCGGCTGCCACACGCCCTCGGCAGTGCAGCGTTCAGCCTCCACTACCAGCCGCTGATGGACATTTCCACCGGAGAATGCCGTGCTGTGGAGGCGCTGCTGCGCTGGCACGACCCTGAACTGGGCGCCGTCTCCCCCACCGAGTTCATCCATGTGGCCGAGCACACCGGCATGATCCACGCGGTGGGCCAGTGGGTCATCGACCAGGCCTGCGCGCAGGCCCGGCTTTGGGCGGACGCCGGAACGCCGCGGGCCATTTCGGTGAATATTTCGCCGCTGCAGCTGGCCGCCGGGAACCTGGCCACGGTCATCCACGGATCCCTGCAACGGCACGGGGTGCCGCCTTCGCTGTTGAACGTCGAGCTCACGGAGAGCGCCGCCATCGTGGATCTTTCGTCCGCGGCGGCCCAGCTGCGCACGCTGATCGGGGCGGGCATTGGAGTGGCCCTGGACGACTACGGAACGGCGTATTCGTCCCTGTCACTGCTCCGGGAGCTTCCCCTCACCGGGCTGAAGCTGGACAAGTCGTTCATCGACACCATCGATACCGATCCCACCTCGGCCGTGCTGGTGGCCAACGTCATGGCGTCCGCCAGGGCCCTGGGCCTCCGCACCACCGCCGAGGGCGTGGAGCGGGAAACGCAGCTGGCAGTCCTGCGCGGGCTGGGCTGCGACACCGCCCAGGGGTACCTCATCGCGCGGCCGCTGCCCCCGGCTGAGCGCGATATGCTCAGCCGGCGGCGAGTGCCATGATGGCCGCGGCCGTGCCCTCCGCTGCGCCGTGCTGGACGATATGCGGCTTTCCGGGAATTTCGAGATAGCGCCCGTCCGGTGCGGTGGCGGCGAGCTTCCCGCACCAGGACCGGGACGCCACGGGATCCTTGGACCCGCGGAGCACCAGGACCGGCTGTGCCACCAGGGCCAGGCTTCCTTCGAGGTCGTAGGACATCATGACCGGAAGCTCGGTGAGGTACCAGCGCATGCCGGAGCGGGCGTAGTCGGTGAACACGATGGCATTGCCCACGGGGCTTTCCCTCAGCGCATCAAGGCCCAGGGCCAGGGTTTGCTGGCGGACGGTCCGGCGTGCCGAGTCCACCACCGGGCCCAGGAGCACCACGTGGGACACCACGTCCGGGTGCCGGACCGCGAGTTCCGTGGCGAACTGGGCGCCCATGGAATGCCCCACCACCACCGCCCGGCCGGCGCCCATTTTCCGCAGGGTTGCTGCGACGACGTCGGCGTAGTCGGCGATGCTGAGCTGACGGTCCGGGCGCGGCGTGGCACCGAATCCGGGCAGGTCGATGGAGTGCGTGTCACCGTGCCCGGCCAGGACAAGCTGGAGCCTGCGGAAGTAGCGGTGGGACATCCCGATGCCGTGGAGCAGCACGTAGACAGGACCGCCTTCCGGCGGCCCTGCCAGGGAGTGCACGTGCGAGGTCAGGGAGCCCGTGGTGACAACCCTCGGCGTCAGGGGCTGGCGCATCCAGGCGAGAGGTCCGCGGGACGTTGCTCCACCGGGCTTCGGGCCGCGGGACAGAGGCGGTTCGGTGGTGTTGTGCTGGTGGTTGGTCTCGGTGTGCACCGATGTTCCCTTCGTTGGGGGCCGTGCCGGCGGGTGGTCAGCCAAGGGTGGCGAGGGCGGCGGGGGCGCACCGGATGGTCACCGCGGTGTCCGCGTCAACGGACTTTACTTCGCCGTCGATCTGGTACGGGATGGGTTTGAGGGTGGTGAACGCGTAGCTGCTGACGCTCGGCTGATCGCCCAGGCCCCGGGTTGCTGCCCGCAGCGCCGTCAGCAGGATCCGCAGCTTTGAGCGGTGCGGGAAGGTCACCACTTCAAACTTGCCGTCCTGGAGCCTGTGGTCAGCTTCGCTGAGGGTGGCGTATTTCGCCATCTGGGCGATGTTGGCGAAGACCAGGCTGTCGAACCTGCGGCGCCTTCCCTCTGCGTGGCGGATCTCGAACGGTTTGAACTTGGAGAACGTGCGCATCACGGAAACCATTTCCTTCAGCGCGCCTTTGCTGCCTTTTTCCAGGTCGATCGCCATGACCGGGGTTAGGCCGAAGCCGATGTAGGAGTGCGCGTACTCAGAGAGCGCGTCAGGCCCGTCGCCTTTGCTGATGCGCAGGAGGTCGATGTGCCGGACGGAGCCGCCGGCAATGGCTTCCTCCAGGGGCTGCGTGCCGGTGGTGCGCCGGTGGTCGTTGGCGTTGCCCGCGGCCATGACGGCACACACGGCGTCCGGGTTGCCGGCCTGCATCACGCCGTTGACAACCTCGTTGTAGCCGCCGTCCCCGCTTACCGAGATGACCAGTACGTCGCCCCCGCCGCTGGCAGCATCACGGGCCAGTTCCACGGCATGGCCAGCATGTCCTGTGGGCTGAAGGCTGATGTTGGCGGCGTAGGGAAGGCGGCCTTCCAGTACCGAGCGCAGCTGCTTGGCGAGCGCAGGAGCGTCGCCGGTGCTGTTGGGGTTGAAGATGATGGCGATTGATTCGAACGTGCGTGCAGTTTTCATGAGGGTCTTTCGTGGTGCCGCCTGCCGGGGAGGGCGGGGCGGTGCACCGGTGTGCGGGGAGAGCCGGGAAGGAAGGGCTGCGACGTGGTCCAGCGTGGTGTCCAGGACCCTGGAGACGCTGCACTGCGAGCAGTGGACGGCGACGGCGAGGGAGCCTGCCTGCCCGCCGGTGATGCCGGGGAACTCAACCATCAGGTGCTGGTCGGTGTCGCAGTTTGCGCACCAGGGGCGCTTGCCGCGTGGCTGGTGGACATCCCTGGGCACGTAACTGGTGGCTGCGTGTGTGGTCATGACGGTCAACGCGGTCGGACCACGGCCTGGTGGGTGGCGTCCCCGGGGACCTGGCAGGCGTGTGCTGGCGCCATGGTGGCTCTTCTCAAACGAGGTGCAACAAAAGGAAGGGGACAATCCTGGCGCGGCACGGATGGGGTGCCGCGCCAGGAATGCTCAGTTCCCGGCTCAGGGCCGGGAGTGTGTATTACGCGTGGGTGTTGTGGACCCGGTTGCCGGCCTTCGCCAGGCCGCGGGCCACCATCAGGCCAACCGTGAGGAAGGTAATGTACTGCATGGCCTGGCTGGCGTTGAAGACGTCGACGCCGTTCTCGCTGCCGTCATCCCCCACCACTGCGGCGGTGATGATGGTGGCAATGACCGCGGCAACGTAGACGGCGAACTCGAGGGTCCGCGTTGAGATCTTGATGTCGTTGGCGTTGCGCACCGGGGCGGCGTGGGTGTTTTGGGTGTGGGTAGACATGTGTTTCTCCTGGGATGGTGTGAGCGGCCATGGCGGCCCCGCAAACACTGATCCCTCTACTGAAACCATGTTGACAAATTCTCTACACTGTAGACTTTATGCGTAGACTAGATAATAAGCAAGCTGAGGAATCGTCCATCCAGGGACCGCCCGGCGCCGATGGAAGGGATTTATCATGGCCGACAGTGCCGGCAGTCAAGCGGGTTCCCGGAAAGCGCCCCTGAGCAGGGAGCTTGTCCTCTCCACCGCCCTTGCACTGGTTGACGCTGAAGGACTCGATGCCCTGACCATGCGGCGCCTGGGTCAGGAGCTGGACCGGGACCCCATGAGCCTGTACCGCTACGCGGCCAACCGCGCAGCCCTGCTGGACGGTGTTTCCGAACTGGTCCTGGACGAGCTGGCGATCTTCCCCGACGATCCCGACTGGCAGTCGCAGCTCCGCAAGATCGCCCATGACCTGCGGCTGCTGGCGCTGCGGCACCCCAACGTGGTGCCGCTGCTGGTCACCCGGCCGCTTTCCACTCCCTTGGGGCTGCGCCCGCTGGGAACCCTCCGCCCGCTGGAGCAGATCCTCGCCCTGCTGATCGAGGCCGGCTTCACTCCGGCTGTGGCCCTGCACGTCTACCGCGCCTACTACGGCTTCCTGTACGGCCATATCCTGAACGAGCTCCAGGAGTACATCGTTGACCCGGACGAGAATGAGGCCATCCTCCGCCTTGGCCTGCACCGCCTGCCGGCGAAAAGCTTTCCGCACCTCCGGGCGCTCGGCCCCGTCCTGGCGGACTACGACGGCGCGGCCGAGCTGGACCAGGGGCTCGCCATCCTGCTCTCCGGACTGGCCGGCCAGCTCTCCGCGGGGCAAAGGGAAAGCCCCTCCTAGGAGGGGCCTTCAACGTAGTGGTCAATTGTCTTTCGGTCTAGGTCAGCGGTGATGCACTCCCCCTTCCCGGACGCCCCCTGGCGCCCATCCGGACTATGACAAGAACTGACTTTAGTAACTGGATTCCGTCACGTAAAGGGGTCCGGGCCAAGTAAATTTTCCAACCCGTCCACCCGTCCTGTCATGCCTGGTCAGCGGCGGGCACGCGGCCGGCGGCCACAAGTTCACGCCCTCGTTCCGCGGTGGGTTCGGCGGTGCGTTCCGCGGAGCGTCCGGGAGAAGAAGGCACGACGGCGGGCTCCAGCCTTGCGTTGGCCCAGCGGCGGACGGGCGTTTCCACCAGGCGGTGGGACGCGATGGCCAGCAGCACGGTCAGGGCCGCGGCCAGCGCCACCCGGAGCCACAGCGAGGGAACGAGAGGCATGAGCAGCAGGTACATCGGCAGGTGCCAGAGGTAGATCGCGTAGGACAGGTCCCGGCCAGGCCCGGCAAGCCAAGGGTGGCTGAGCACCCGGCCTGCAAACCCGGCCGGCTGCAGGACGAGCGATCCGATCAGCACCGCGGACAGCAGGGACAGCACCGTGGGCCCGGCGGTCCAGAAGGCGCTGAACCAGAGGCCGGGGGTGTCCGGCTCCTTCAGCAGGAACACGGCGGCCAGCAGGGCGGTTCCGGCCAGCGGCCCGGCCCAGCGCGCTGCGTTCCGGAGGGATTCGTGGGAGCGGGATCCGTGGGTGACGGTGGTGAAGACGAGGGCGAGGGTGCATCCGATCAGCAGCTCGTCGGCCCGGGTGTCCGGGCCGTTGTAGAGGCGGTTCATCGGAGCCCCGAGCAGCACCAGGACGAACCGTTCCAGCAGGAATGCCGCGGCCAGCCCGGCCGTGATCCGGGCGACCGTCCGCACCTTCCAGAACCGCAGCAGCACCAGCAGGAGCAGCGGCCACACCAGGTAGAACTGCTCCTCCACGGCGAGGGTCCAGGCGGGGCCTAGGGTTTCGCCGGCGATGGACTCGCTGAACAGCCCGATCCGCGCCAGGTTCATCACATAGCCGACGGCCGGGAGGACATAGCTTTCCTGGCCGGCCCACTTGGACGCCGGGAACACCAGTCCCACCGTGACGATCACGCCGCACAGGGCCAGCAGCGCGGGCCACAGCCTGGCCAGCCGCTTGGCGTAGAAGATGCCCAGCCGCAACCGGCCCGTGGCCAGGTACTCCTTCATGATCAGCAGGGTGATCACAAAGCCGCTGAGCGTAAAGAACACGTCCACGCCGATGGATCCGCCCGGGACCAGCTCGGTGACGGTATGGAAGAAGAAGACCCCCGCCACGGCGATGGTCCGGAGCCCGTCCAGGGCGTGCTTCCGCCCGGAGATGAGCCCGCCGCCGGGCGCGGACGGGCGTTCCGGAGCTGACAAATTTCCACTGCTTGACCTAAAAACCACCCGTCCAGCATATATAACGTTTCGGTAACTGCGCTGGGCGGAAGCTGGACGCAGGCTCCATGCACCCACGGCAAACGCGAACGACGGCGGCGCGTGCCGCCGTCGTACGCCTCACCTGTGGCGACTGGCCG
Source organism: Pseudarthrobacter oxydans (assembly GCF_013314975.1). Taxonomy (GTDB): domain Bacteria; phylum Actinomycetota; class Actinomycetes; order Actinomycetales; family Micrococcaceae; genus Arthrobacter; species Arthrobacter oxydans. The sequence goes on from NZ_JABTYH010000032.1 coordinate 11,915, forward strand.
GGGCCAGTTACCGGTTGACATACTCCCCGTCGCAGGCGGCCCTTTCGGCGGCACTGCCGAGCACGTAGATGTCATGGTTGTCCCCCGGGACGCCCTGATGGACCAGCACGTGGAGGGGATGGGTGCGGCCGTCCGTTTGCGGGATATCAACGGGAACATCATCGTGGCCGGAACGCCACCTTCAGTCAATGGGCAGCCGCGGCATCATCCGAGGTCAGCGGCCCCGGGCGCCATCAGGAGTGCGCCCCGCCAGATGGCAAGGCCGCCAGCCTAGCGGCGGGTGATGCGTTCCACCATCTCGTGGGCGATGGCGTAGACCTTCCTGTTTGTATCCTGGCTTTGCTGGCTCATCAGTTCGTAGGCCTCGTCGGCGGTGATGCCCAGGCGTCCCATCAGGATTCCCGTGGCCTGTTCGATGACGGCCCGGTTGAGAGCGGACGCAGCCACGGCCTCGGTTGCGAGCTGGTGGCGGTCGGAATGGATGGACTGGGTGAGGTCAACCACCACGCCCCACACGCCCACAGGCGCACCACCCTCGAGGATGTAGTCCGCGGAGAAAAGCAGTTTGTGCTGGCGGTCCTTGCGGTCGCGGACGGACACATAGATGGACGACGGTCCGCCGACCGCTGCAACCCGGTCCCAGTAGGCCTGGACCGCGGGCCGGTCTTCAGGCTCGATGTGGGCGAAAGCCATATCCATGGAAGGGACAACGTCGCCGCGTTCGTATCCATAGATGCGGTACAAGCCGTCCGACCAGTGGAAGATGCCCTCTGCGAAGTAGTACTCGACAAGTCCCGTGGGACAGTCCAGGAAGTCTTCGTGGGGGATTTTTGCTGACGAAAGCGCGGGAGAGTTATTGCTGGATGTCACTGCGGGCCATTCGGTGTGCTCTGTCCTGGCTTCCCCCGGCCCGGATTCTTTACGGATGAGAACATCCTAAACGAGGGAACACTCCGGCCCCGCAGCCGCAGCATCATCCGAGGCCAGCCGCTGGTCCGCGCAGAACCCGCCTACCGCGTCAGGGCGAAGGCGGCCACCGCCAGGACAACCAGGACGAAGACCACGAGGACAGCCAGCCGCCGGCTGCCCTTCGCGGGCCCCGGTCCTCTTCTGCGGCCATGCTTCCGGTCCATTGCATCTGCCATGCGCCGACTCTACGGAGCCCCGTACGCAGGCACCCGCGTATTCCCTACTTGTCCCCTGAGAGTCCACTACTGGCTTTCGCGGGCCGGCACCAAGGCCGCCTGCGGATACCCGCAGACTTCCAATGAGTGGTTTCCCTCGGCGAGCGGCGTTCGTATGATTCATCCATGCACGTCCGGCTCAGGAACGTACAGGTGGTAGCCCAGCTCTCCTTCCAGCAGGAACGGTGATGATGCTCAAGAAGACCGAAACGCAGGCACTCACGGACGTGGTGGACCGGCTCGCCGCACACTTCCCCGGCCAGCCGCGCTCCGTCATCGAGGACGTGGTTGCCCACGAACACAGCCTTTTTGATGAAGGCCGCATCCGGGACTACATCCCCATCCTGGTTGAACGCGCCGCGAAGCTCCGGCTGGCCCGCCAGCACCTTCTGGTCCCCGGCACCGTGGGTGCAGTAACGGCGCAGTAACGCGCAGCGGGGTCCACTGGGTCTGCCGGTACAGCTTTCGAGGGAGCGGAGCGCAGACATGGGATGGAGCGGCTGGTTCAATCTGGGTGGCCCTGCGGGCGGGTTCAACGGGGGCCCTGCCACCATCTCCCGCAACAAGGACGTCTGCAACGTCTACGTCCGCGGGAACGACAACGCCCTGTGGCAGCGTGCCTGGTTTTCCAACAGCTGGCACCCCTGGGGCCGGCACAACGACGGCGGCGTCCTGGCTTCGCGGCCTGCGCTGGGTTCCATGGGCCCGGACCATGAGCACGTCTTCGTGCGCGGCACGGACAACAACGTCTGGCAGAAGTACTGGACGCGGACCGGCGGCTGGAGCGGCTGGTTCAACATCGGCGCCCCGGCCGGCGGCTTCAGCGGCGGCCCGGCCACCATCTCCCGGAACAAGGACGTCTGCAACGTGTACGTCCGCGGGAACGACGGCGCCCTGTGGCAGCGCGCCTGGTTCGCCAACAGCTGGCACCCCTGGGCGCGGCACAACGACGGCGGCGTCCTCGCTTCGGAGCCCGCGCTGGGTTCCATGGGCCCGGACCATGAACACATCTTCGTCCGGGGAACGGACAACAACGTCTGGCAGAAGTACTGGACAGCGGCCGGCGGGTGGAAGGGCTGGTTCAACATCGGTGCCCCGGCCGGCGGCTTCAGCGGAGGGCCTGCCACTATCTCCCGGAACAAGGACGTCTGCAACGTCTACGTCCGCGGGAACGACGGCGCCCTCTGGCAGCGCGCCTGGTACAACAACAGCTGGCACCCCTGGGGCCGGCACAACGACGGCGGTGTCCTGGCTTCGGAGCCCGCGCTGGGTTCCATGGGACCGAACCATGAACACGTCTTCGTGCGCGGGACGGACAGCAACGTCTGGCAGAAGTACTGGGTCCACGAGGTGGAACCGGCCGGCGAGGTGTCCTTCGGGGTGAGCGAATGCGTCTACAGCTGGACGGCGGGCTACCACCAGTCCGGAACCCGGGTCACGGTGCGGATCCAGCTGAACCCGGACGCGGGCATCAGCACCGCCACGATGGACAGCCTGCGGACCACCTGGCGGAACGGCATCATCAACAAATGGTCGGACCGGTTCAGCTGCGTGGCCCCGAACGGCGGCCGCCAGTCCATCACCTTCGACGTCCAGTGGGTGAGTTCAGGAGCCCACCACGTGGTCCGCGTCCAGCCGGGGCCTGCCCGGTCCAACATGCGGCTGTGGGACACCAGCGATACCGGCGATGTTGCCTCCCACGAGTTCGGGCACATGCTGGGGCATCCGGACGAATACGCGGACGCCGCCTGCCCCGCCAGGAGTCCCGTGGACACGGGCACCGTCATGGCGGACAACACCGAGACGGTGGCCCGCCACTACAACCGGATTACCGGTTTCCACGGTTCCGGCCACAACCCCGCTGCCGGTGCATCGGAGCCGCCCGAGGTCCCCGAGGAGGGCGCCATGACGCTGAAGAACATCGACAACCTCAGGCCGGAACCGCGCGCCGCCGTCCTGCAGCGGCTGCGCGGGATGGCCGGGGTGGGTGCGGCGCCGGAACGTGCGGCGGACACCGAAGTCTCATTCGAGGTCAGCGGCGGTGCACCGGGTGAACGCTACGTGTACCGGCTGGCCGTCCATGGGGACGGGGCCGCCCAACGGAGCGTGGTGGACGAGCTGCAGCACGCCGGGGATGACGAAACCTCCCACGCCGTGGACCGGCAGCTGGCGGGCCGGGTGTTCCAGGCCGCCGCGGACGCGGGCCTGCTCAATGACAGCGCCCCGGCGGTGCCCCAGCAGCAGGTGGACGGCGAGGTCCTGCCGGACAGCATGGTTGCTGTCATCACCGTCCGCGACGGCGACGCCGTCCGCCGGGTCGCCGTCCCTGCGGACGAGCCCGCCTACGCCGGGGCAAGCCTCCCCGGCGAGCCCGCGGACATCCCCCTGCGGACCCAGGTCCAGCTGCCGGCCGACTCGGTCACGGCGCTGCGCCCGGTCCTGGAGGCGCTGGGGGCGGTGGAAGCGGCGCTGTAGGGGGTGCGGGCGCGTACAAGGGAATACGGACGACGGCGGCGCGGGGCCGCCGTCGTCCGGCTGGGCTGAAGGATCAGCGCGCTTTTTAGGCGAGCAGGGCGCAGATGTCCGTTACCTCTCCGGTTCCGCTGAACACCCTCTCTTCAGATCCATCTTCTTTGAGGGCAAAGGTGAAGTTGCCTTCGAGCAGGAAGATTCCCGGTTTCTCTGATTTTGCTTCCCGTGCATTGAGCACAACATTCAGTCCGGTCACCTTTACTTCCGTGGTGCCATCAGCCTGCAGTTCGGCATGGGTGCTGCCCGTAATGAGGAAGGTTGCTTCCTCCCCCGTCTTGAGGTTGGTAATGGTTACTTCCTGGCCAGGAGAGGCAATAAACACCCGGTCGCCGGGAAGCTCAATGAGTTTTGATTTACCAGTGACCACAAGCTGTACCGGGTAGCTGCAGAGCTGCTTCGGCTTGAACGTTATATCCAGGAGGACATCCTCGCTGGGTGGAGCAGCAATCGCGGGTGTGGCGCTGGCGAAGAAGGCCAAAAACAGGGCGCACAAGACCATCAGTTTCTTCATCAGAGACTGATGTGGGCGCGCAGGGGCACAAATAGTCAATGGGCCTGCGCGCTGTGGAACTTGCTAAATACTCGGCATTGAATGTTCAGCAGTCGGCATCATTACCGCGTTAGGTAAATCGGCGGACGGACTGCGGGCCGGGCCGTCAAGCGCCCGTTTCTCCCGCATCATTTCTCACTTGGCAGTAAGTTCGGCTTCCGTATCGGCTAGTTTGCGATCACCGGATGGGAGGATACTAGTCCCCCAATTTCGCGCCTGGGAAGCACAAATTGTGAAGTAGGGGGCCCGCACATTAAGTGAGTGTGCTGCCTCCGATAAGCAGTAACGGCGCAGTAACGCGCGTCTGGTCAACTCGATTCTGTGTTCCCTCGCATGTGAGGACGGGGTAATGGAACAGGGGTGGAGTTCCCTCCGGGTGGCGGACCTGGCGCTGGACGTTCCCAGCGCGCTGGCCCCCTCGCCTGAGCACGGCATCGAAGGCAGCGCCGCTGTCCTGGAGGGTGCCGGCATCCGCCTGACCGTTGATGCGAGCCTCTTCGCCGACCCCCTTACCCGCTATGCAGCCAAGCCGGGCTACGAACACTGGCGGGAAGCCGTGGGCAGCCTCATCGCTGACTTCGTCGTGTTCGAGGAGGGCGGCACCCGCACGGTTGCCGCCACCATTCCCGGCCGCGCCACCGCCGTCGTCCATCTGCCCGCCGGCGCCCAACGGGACGTCGCCCTGCAGATCCTGCGAAGCATCAGAACAGATCAAGGAGAATCCAATGCCTGAAGAGCAGTACCGCGGGGCCCCGTACCTCGCCGCCGTCGAAAACACGGCCCCCGGCGAGCGCCATGCCGGCTTCAGCAAGGTGCAGGCCTACCTCGAGCGGTTCGGCTACCTGGGCCCGGCCACGCCCAGGGAACCCGGAGTCCTGGACCACCCCACCGAGGGGGCCCTGCGGAGTTTCCAGGAGTTCTTCCACCTGCCGGTCACGGGCGTTTTCGACGACGCCACCCGCGAAGCCATGATGCGGCCGCGCTGCGGGCTTCCCGATGTGCGGCCGGGCGAACTCGCCTTTTCCACCACGTGTGCGTGGGCGGACCGGACCCTGACGTACGCGTTCGACACCGGCACGGACGACGTCGCCGGGAACGCCGAGTTCGACGCCATCCGGCGCGCCCTCCAGACCTGGCGGGCCGTGGGCGGGCTGACGTTCACCGAGGTGGCCGTGGGCTCCAGCCCGGATATCCGCATCGGGTGGCGGCCGGCTGCGGACCCGGACCACTCCATGGTGGGCGGCGTCCTGGCCCACGCCGACTTCCCGCCGGGCTGCAGCGTCATCACCACCACGCTGCCCAAACCGGTCCACTTCGATGACAGCGAGCATGTGTGGAGCGTCGGCGCCGTGGCCAGCGCTTTCGATATCGAGACGGTGGCACTTCACGAGTTCGGCCACATTGTGGGGCTCGCGCATACCAGCGTGGCGAACGCCGTGATGGCCCCCACCGTCTCCGCCAACTTCACCAAGCGTGCCCTCACCCAGGACGACATTGACGGTTTCCGGGCCCTGTACCCGGCTGCCCCTGCCGCCTGGTCCGGCTGGAACTCCCTGGGCGGCATCATTACCTCGGACGTGACCGTGGCCAACAACAAGGACGGCCGGATGGAGGCCTTCGCCCGGGGAACCGACGGCGCCGTGTGGCACCGCTGGCAGACCACCCCCAGCGGCGACTGGTCCGGCTGGAACTCCCTGGGCGGGGTGATCACCTCCGAGATAGCCGCAGCCAACAACCAGGACGGCCGGCTGGAGATCTTCGCCCGGGGCACGGACAACGCCCTCTGGCACAAATGGCAAACCACCCCCAACGGCAACTGGGCCGGCTGGAACTCCCTGGGCGGCGGCATCACGGGACCCGCGGCGGTGGGGCGCAATGCGGACGGACGGCTTGAAGTCTTCGCCCGCGGCAACGACGGCGCCGTGTGGCACCGCTGGCAGACCGCCCCGAACGGCAACTGGGCCGGCTGGCGCTCCCTGGGCGGGGTGATCACCTCAGAGATTGCGGTGGGCAGGAACGCGGACGGCCGGCTGGAGATCTTCGCCCGGGGCACGGACAACGCCCTCTGGCACAAATGGCAGACAGCACCCAACGGCAACTGGTCAGACTGGCGCTCGCTCGGCGGCATTCTCACCTCCAACATCACCGCCGCCAGCAACGCCGACGGCCGCCTGGAGGTCTTTGTCCGCGGCACGGACAACGCCCTCTGGCACAAATGGCAGACGGCACCGAACAGCGGCTGGTCCGACTGGCGCTCCCGGGGCGGCCTGCTGACGTCGGACATCGCCGCGGGCAGGAACGCGAGCGGCCGCCTGGAGGTCTTTGTCCGCGGAACCGACAACGCGCTCTGGCACAAATGGCAGACGGCACCGAACAGCGGCTGGTCCGACTGGCGCTCCCTGGGCGGCATCCTCACGTCCAACATCGCTGTGGGCACCAACGCCGACGGCCGGCTGGAGGTTTTCGTCCGCGGCACGGACAACGCCCTCTGGCACAAGTGGCAGACCAGGCCGTTCCTAACCGAGGAGTCCACCGGGGCGTCCGGCGCCGCCACCATGACCGGGGAGGGCGGCGGGGACACGGCCGGCGCCCTGGAACAATCGGTGGAGATGCCGGCCGGCACCATGGAGGAGAGCGTCACCACCAACGGCCATCAGCAGCCCGCGGGCATGCCGGGCGGGAGCATGGACGGCGGCACAAAGGAGCCGGCGGGCGGCCGCGGCGGCACCGTCAAGGAGCAGGGGAAGATGCCGGCGGGAAGCATGGGCGCCTGACCTGCTGCTCAACTGAAGCCTACGACGACGGCGCGCCCCCGCCGTCGTACGTCACCAGGGGAACTACCCGTCGAACCGCGCGCTGGTGCTTTCCTGCGGCACCACCACGTGCACGGCGTTGCGCTCGATGGTGAAGTCGGCGGGCGTGGCGGTGGCGATTTCGCCGTCGAGGTTCACCGGCATCAGCGGCTCGGTGACCAGGCGGACGCGCTGGCAGGTCAGGTGGTGCACGCCGTCGCGCTCCACGAAGCTGCCGCTCTTGAGCATCCGGGCAATCCTGATGTGCTCCCGGAGCGGCGCCCCCGGGATGGCGTAGACGTCCAGGAGGTGGTCGTCGATGCCGGCCGTGGGCGAGACCGCGTTGCCGCCGCCGTAGTGCCGGCCGTTGCCAACCGCCACCTGCAGCAGGTTCTCCATCTCCAGCGTTTCATGGTCCCCGTCCGGGAACTCGAGGCGGGCCCGGAACGGCTGGTGCCGGGCGTAGGCGCGGACGGCGGCAACACCGTAGGCCACCGGGCCGAGGTACCGCTTGAGGCGGGGGCTGAGGGTTTCGGTGACACCCACCGAGAGGCCCACGGAGGCAACGTTCAGGAACGGGTGGCCGTTCACCCGCCCCATGTCGATGTCCACCACCTTCCCGCCTGCCAGGGCAGCGCACGCCCCGGGCAGATCGGCCGGGATTTCCAGGGTGCGGGCAAGGTCGTTGGCCGTCCCCAGCGGCAGGACTCCCAGCACAATCCCCGTCCCGGCGAGCCGGCCGGCGGCGAAGGACACCGTCCCGTCACCGCCGCCAACGACCACGAGGTCGTGCCCCTCGGCAACCACCCGGTCCAGGGTTCCGGCCAGCTCGGTGCCGGACAGGACCTGGTGGACAGCTGAGATGGGCAGGCCCGCACTACGGAGCATGTCCACCGCCGGCGCCGGCCCCGCCGATCCCAGGCGCGCCCCGGCGTTGATCACCACGGCAGCGGACTTCGCCTCTTGGGCAAGCATCATGGGGAACATCCTAGGCCGGGCGGGCTGGGAAAGCCCTGAGTGGTCCCCCAGCACGGGCGGGGCGGGAAGGTGCGCCGTGCGGGACGGGAGGCGTACGACGGTGGTGCGCGGCCGCCGTCGTACTGGCCAGGTGGGTGCAGCGCATGCTTGGTGCCGCGGCGGTCAGGAGCGGTTGGTGTAGACGTCGCTGCTGAAGCGGTTCAGGCCCGGGGCGGCGGCGTAGCCGAGGTGGGGCAGGCCGAAGATGTCCTCGATGCTGCCCAGCAGGCTGTAGTGGTTGTAGGCCCGCTGTGACGTTGTGCCGGCTTTGACCTGCGGGGACAGGACCAGCGCACCCACGCGGCCGCCGCCGGCCCCTCCGGGCAGGGAGGAGGCGGCGCTTTCCTTGCCTTTGGCCTCGTCGAAGGTGATGACCAGGACCCCGTCCTTCTGGAACGCGGCGGAGGCCAGGATGTCCGGGACGTGCTTCTTGAGCCACGCGTCGGCCCTGGGCAGGCCGCCCTTGGAGCCGTCGTGGCAGGGGTCGTCGTGGCCGTCGTTGCACAGGTTGGGGCTGATGTAGGACAGGTTGGGCGTGGTGTCCAGGGAGGTGAGGTCAGCGGCCAGGTTGCTGAAATCCACCACGTTCTCCTGGCATTCGGGCGAGGACGTGATGGAGGTGAAGTACACAAACGGATTGTGCCGGGTGGCGTACTGGGTCTCGGCGCTGGCGTTCTGGTTGGGGTCCTTCGCGCCGATCTCCGGGTGGCGGCACGGTGTTCCCATGTCCTCCATGTAGCCCTTCCAGGACTTGCCTGCCTGGCTGAGCTGGCCGGCCAGGGTGGGGACCGAATCGGGGTAGACGCAGCCGCTGCCCTGCACCTGGCCCGGGGCGGCCGTCCCGGCGGCGGTGAAGGCCTCGTAGGTGTGGCAGTCGCTGCTGGTCGCCGGGTTGGGGCCCTGCCCGGAGAGCTGCGCGATGTAGTTGGGCAGCGATGAATGGCCGATCGCATAGTACTCCGTCAGCAGCACGCCCTGTTCCCGCAGGGTCTTGGCGAGGTACGGGGCCGGCGAATCCGGGCCCCACACCTTGTCGTACGACTTGTTCTCGAGGTTGATCACAAACACGTGGCCCAGTTTTCCGTCCGCGCCCCCGGAGGACGGTGGACCAGGCGCCGGGCTTGGCGCGGTTTGGCACCCGGCAAGGACAGCTGCCGCGATGCAGGCCAGCGCGATTGACCCACGCCGGCGTGTGCCGGACGATTTCCGGGGATTGTCAGCCGCCATCAAGTCCTGCCTCCCGGAAGGACGGCCGCAGTACCATCCACCTGGGGTTATCCTGCCACTCCGGCGCGGCCAAAGGATGGGCACAAAGCCCCGCTCCGCCTACCGGGCCAGGGCGAAGGCGGCGATGACGAGGCCGACCGCCAGGACAAGGTTGACGATCACGTACGGCTGGATGCCCCGCTTGGGCTCCTTGGCCATCCTGCGGCGACCGTGCTTGCGATTGATAACTTCTGCCATGCATCGAACCTAGGCAACCGCGGGTGCTGGGGCCCGAGTAATCGCTACTCGTTTTACTAATCCCCACCACTGGGGCGCCGCGTACGCGCCCTATCCAGCGCAGCAGCACTCATTGCTTCCAGGGGGCCAGCTTCCTATGGTGTTCCCATGGCCTTCAATCAAGTTCAGAGCGATTACGATCAGCTCCAGGGCCTCCTGGCCACGTTTGAGGACCTCAGGAGTTTCCTCAACCGTTTGACTGCCCTCGCGTCCGAGGTGATGACGGAAACGGCGGGGGCAAAAGTTGAGTGTGCCGTCACGTTGCGGCGGCAAAAGCGTCCGGTCACGATCGCCGGCAGCAGCGAGGTTGCTGTGCGCCTGGACGAGATTGAGCAGGCTGTTGGCGGCGGGCCGTGTACCGAGGCCCTGAAGACCGGCAGGCCGGTGCTGCTGGCGGACGTCTCTACCGATTCCCGCTGGCCCAAGTACAGCGAGGCGCTGGCCGCGGCCGGATGCGGCAGTTGCCTCGGTGTTCCGCTTGATCCGGGAGAAAACGCGGCAGCGGCGCTGAATCTCTTTGCCTCCCCCGCCGGTCCGCTCACGGAGCCGATGATCGCCAGGGCCACAGCCTTCGCCGAATCGGCGGGCCAGGCGATGGCCCTGGCGGTCAGGATTGCAGCCAAGGATGAACTCACCAAAGACTTGCGGGCTGCCATGGAGAAGCGGACCATCATCGACCTGGCCGCGGGCATCATCATGGGACAAAACCGGTGCACGCAGGATGAGGCCATGAAGATCCTGATGGCGGTTTCCAGCAACCGCAACCAGAAACTGGCTGCGGTTGCCGAAGAAGTGGTGGCGGGCGTCTCAGGGAGCCGGGACGTGCGCACGCACTTCGACGACTGAGTCCGGCTCCCGTACTACTGCTCCCGGCGGGTTTCCTGCAGGCGTTTGATGAACCAGCGGGACTGTTCCGGCCCGTACGGCAGGACGGGGATGGCCTTAGTGGCGTCATCCGGGGTGTCCCGGATGGACTGGCGCGCCTGGCGGACCGCAGTGCTCAGAGTGTTGGCCATGGTCTTGACGAACTGGTCGCTGCAGGGCTTGCCATGCCCGGGAATCAGGAACTCGTAGCGGTGGCGCAGCGCTGAGATGTGCCGCAGGGCATCCGCCCACTCTTCAGGGTAGGAGTCCTCGAAGGACGGGTGGGCACCCTGCTCCACGAGGTCGCCCACGAACAGGGTGGTGGGGGTGCCCACCACCAGGTCGCCGTCGGTGTGGCCGCGGCCCAGGTAGAACAGGGTGGCGGTCAGCCCGCCCAGGTCCACCAGCACCGGCTGGTCCTTGACGATGGCGTTGGGGACCACGAGTTCCACGTTCTGGCCCTCGCCGGTGGACATTTCCGGTTCCAGGGTCCCCACGAAACGGCGCTGCAGGTCCCCGCGCTCCTCGATTTCGGTGGCGCAGTTCTGGTGCGCCCAGAACTCGGTGACCCCGGCTTCGGCGAACACCGCGTTGCCGAAGAAGTGGTCGTAATGGGCGTGGGTGTTCACCACCACGAGCGGCAGTTGGGTCTTTTCCCGAACGGCATCCAGGATCTCCCGTCCCTGCCGGGGGCCACAGCCCGTATCAATCACCATGGCCCGCTCGGACCCCACCACCAGTCCCGTGTTCAGAAGCGATCCTTCGGTGACCAGCACATAGTTGTCCGCGCCGACTTCGAGCCATTCCGACATTGTTTCTCCGTACCTCCGGCAAAGCAGTGTTCGTTTAGTGGTCGATTGTACCCAGCACTGCTTGGAGTTCCCGGGAGGCCCCACGCACGACGGCGGGACGCGGCCGCCGTCGTCTCCCTACGTCCCGCTCCCCCAAGGTGGGTTTTCAGGCTAGGCCCCGGGAGCTGCGATGGAATCGCGGATGACCAACGGGCAGTCCAGCACGGTCGGGCGGAGCGCCATGCTGGCAAGATCGTTCTTGCCCTCGATGGCGTCGATGAGCTGGTCCGTTGCCCAGGCACCCATCTCGTAGTGCGGAAGGGCCACCGTGGTCAGGCCCGGGTGGAGGTTGGCGGCGATGAGTTGCTGGTCATCGAACCCCACGATGGAAAGCTCGGTCGGGATGGCCAGCCCCAGCTCAGCGGCCGCACGGTAGGCACCCATGGCCATCCGGTCGTTGTAGCAGAACAGGGCTGTGGGCCTGTCGCTGCGGCCGAGCATCCGGCGGGCCGCCTCATAGCCGCCGTGCACCTCGGACGGCGCAGACTCCACCGGCGCGTTGCCGCCGTCGAGCCCTGCCCCCTCCAGTGTCCTCCGGAAGCCCTGGAGGCGCAGGCGTGTTGCCGGGACGTCGTCGGTGTTGTTCAGGAAGCCGATCCGCCGGTGGCCTGCGTCCAGCAGGGCAGTTACGGCCGTCCGGGCGCCGCCTTCCTCGTCCGGAATCACCGCACAGATATTTCCGCTGGCAGACACGGAGTCCACCAGGACCGATGGGATGCTGTCCAGGTTTGGGGGCAGCTCCACGTTGCGGTGATACATGGTGGCGTAGAGGATGCCGTCCACCCTGCGCTCCAGCAGCGCCTCCACGTCGGCCGTCCTGGATTCCAGGCTGGCGGAAGCGGACGTGTTAAGGATCATGAGGTTGTAACCGCGCCGCTTGGCGGCCTCATCGGCGCCCAGGATGATTCGGCCGGCATGCGGTGTGGTGGCAATATCCTCGCTCAGCAGCCCCAGCATGCCCGTCCGCTGCGTCCGTAGCGCCTGGGCCAGCCGGTTGGGTTCGTAGCCCAGCTCTTCAGCGACGGCCCTGACCTTTTCCTTGGTCTCGGGGCTGACGCGGGCGTAACTGACGTTGTTGAGGACGTGGGAGACAGTGGTCACGGACACCCCGGCCGCTTGCGCCACGTCCTTGATGCCGATGTTCTTGTTGCTCATCTGTCTCCCACGTCCTCATGGCCGGTGATGGCAGCTTGCTTACCGTGCCACAGGCGCAGCTGCCATTTAGAAACCTACCGTGGGTGTCGGCCTGACGGCATTTACTGCCCTGTCTGCCAGAACCTGGGCATCACTTCCCGAATCAAGGATGGTGTTCCGTGCTGACCCCGGATCGACCATCACAGCGGTAACGGCGAGGCCCTCCGAAGCCTTGGTGGCGAGCAGGGCGTCCACCTGGGCTTCGAAGCAGGAATCACTGGACGTGGAATCCACGTCCAGTGCCACCACGTGGTTGTTGGAGACGAAGTTGCCGGTACCCGCCGTCAACCGGATGATGACAGGCCTCGCACCCGCCGGACGGATGGTCTGCGAGTCGATGATCTGCGAGAAGTGGTTGCCCACCACTGAGTTGTTGTTGCCGCTGACGCTCAGAAGCCCGGCGAGATCGTCCAACCCGTTGTCCACTCCCAGGAAGGGCGTCCACGGCTCGTGGTCCCGCAGGAAGTGGTTCGTGGCCACCAGGTTTTCCGAACTGTTGCCCTCGAGGACCACCATCCCCGGGTAGAACGAATGCAGCCGGTTGTTGGTGACGCTTGACCGCGTGACGCCGTCAAAGTGGACGCTGCTCGCACCTCGCGGAAAGACGTTGTTCGCGGTGATCAGCAGCCCGCCGTGGTTCTGGGCATAGATGGAGCGGCCCTTGAAGCCTGCACCGATCAGGTTGTCGGTGATCTTTGACGCCTGTCCCCAGCCGCGCAGCTCGATGCAGCTTCCGCATTCGGCGATGAAGTTGTCGTGGATGGACAGTGCGTCCGCGTTGTGGATGGTGAGGGCGTTTTCGAGGTAAATGAACCCCATGCCGTTCACGCGGAACGAGTCGTTGGCGCTTGCGACGTAGATGCCGGTTTTGCCGTTGACGTAGGTGTTCTCCGCGGGCATTCCTGAGCCGTCCGGGATGAAGTGCAGCCCGTCGATGCAGAAGTTGGAGAACTCCACGGAGCTGATCCGCGGGCTCCCGCTCCGCTCAACATGGAACGCGGCTCCCGTGGATTCCTCCCCGTCCCCGCCGGCGGGAAGGTCAACAATAATGCGGCTCCCGCCGGGCCACAGCTCATGCAGATCAGGCCATTCGTCTTCGGGAACATTGAAGCGGATGCTCGATGACGTGAAGCCGTGCCCCGAGCCCTGGATCCGAAGGAAGCTGACGTCGATGACCACCTGCGTGCGGAGGTGGTAGTCCCCCGGCGGAAGGTAGATCACAGCGCCGGGCTTCCCGCCGTCGTCCACATCGGTGGCGGCCTGCCGGCCCTTGATGTCGGCGATGATGCTGTTGATGACTTCGCCGATGTCCTTGGACGGGTTGCCGATTGGCCACGCTGTCACGTCGTAGTAGTTGTTGCTTGACATGCTTTCTTCCCTTGATGTTGTGGTTCGTCAGCCTGATAGCAGGGTTTATGGGGCCACCGGCTGGTGCTCCGGGAGGTCCCGTTGGAGTTCCTCTGATGTTGGCGGTTGGGCGCCCGGGCGGCGTACGGTGATTGCCGCCGCTTTCGCTGCCATCCGTCCCAGCGATTCGAGTACTGCCGGCGCCAGACCTTCTGCGCCACGCATGAGGAGCCCGTAGATCAGCGCGGACATATACGAGTCCCCTGCCCCGATGGTATCCGCGACGGCTGACGGAACCGAGGGGACGTCCACGCGTGCGTCCCTGGTTGTGAGCAGGGATCCCTCCGCTCCCCTGGTGACGGCGACCAGCCGTGGCCCGAGTCCGAGGATGCGTTGCGCGGTGTCTTCCAGGGAGAGCCGCGGATACAGCCACCGTGCGTCCTCGTCGCTGAGTTTCACCACCTCCGTAAATTGCACCAGTTCCTCAAAGATGGTTTTTGCCTCGAGGTGGCTGCCAAGCAGTGAAGGACGGATATTGGGATCGTAGGTGACCACGCAGCGCTGGTGTGATTGTTCCAGGAGCTCCCTTACCACCGCTGCCCCCGGTGCCAGGAACGTAGCTATCGAGCCGGTGTGCAGGATTTTGGGCAGGGCAGCCGGAGCGATCCGCGGTAGGTCCCACTGCACGTCGAAGTCGTACTGCGCCGAACCGTCGGTAGCCAGGACCGCAGTTGCCGTGGCTGTTCCGCCCCGGCGGAGGGAACCGGGCAGAAAGCCCACCCCGGCGTTCCCCAGGTGCTGCCTGATGAGGGCCGCATAGTGGTCGTCGCCGATCGAGGTCAACAGTCCTGTGTCCACTCCCAGCCGTCCGAGCCCGTAGGCAACGTTGGCCGGAGATCCGCCGGGGTACTCCCTGGTGCCTTGGGGCGAGACGACGATGTCCACGAGGGCTTCACCGACAACAACCACCTCAAAGGGCGCTGTGGTGTCATGGCGGGTTTGCTGGGCTGCTGGCATGTTGGGCCTTCCTCTGAGTGGGTGCGCTTAGTTGAGTGCCGTGACGGTGAGTGTCCGGATGGTTGCCTGCCCGCCGCTGACCGTCAGCCGGTTCCCGGTATGTCCCTCTTCAGGAAAAACAAGGTCGGTCAGGACCACCTTGCCGTCCTGCGCGAACACCTCCACCGAGCAATGGTCGACGACGATCTGCAGCTTTAGTGCGCCGTCCTCCAGGACCAGCGGGGCGGCTTCCACGGAGGGAAACTTCTCGTGGAAGCCCGTGTTGCCCGACAGCCGGCGGTCCAGGACGAGCTGATTGGCCGCCGCGTGGTAGGTCAGCAGGGTCCCAGCGCTTCCCTCACTGTCCCCGAACAGGTGGAAAGCCACGTGGCTGGCGCTTCCGGTCAGTATCTCCGCCTCGATGATGTGGGCGCTGCCGGGTACCGCATCAGGCAGCCGGAAGGCTGAATCCCTCAGATCAAAGGCGACTGCGTCCATCTGCCCGATGACCGCGTGGACAGCTTCTTCCGCGCGGGCAGGGGGAAGGACCGGTTGCTGGATCAGGCGGGCGGAGCCGTTGATTTCTGTGAGGCGCAGTTCGCGGGCAAGGGTCATTGAGGACCGCCACGGGGCGGTGGGCAGCTGGTTGGCGTAGTCCCAGTTGTTCATCCAGCCGATGATGATGCGCCGGCCGTCGGGGGCGTCGCTGAAGGACACCGAGGCATAACAGTCGCGTCCCCAGTCCAGCCACAGGCATTGCTGCAGCGCCGCAGCGGCTGCGGCAGGATCATCCAGGGCGCTGACCCCCGCCGGCGCCGCCAGTGAGCCGGCGTCCGGGACGAAGCGGACGCCGTCGAACGTCCCTACGAAGTACTGGCCGCCGGAACCGCCGGCCACGGCTCCCGGGTTGACGTTGACGATCAGCACCCATTTGGTGTTGTCCGGGTCCCCGTCCACCATCAGGGGAAAGAGGTCCGGGCACTCCCACTCGCCCTGGTCCGCGTTGGCCGGTCCGAAGTCGCTCAGGAATTCCCAGGATTTGAGGTCATCTGAACGGTAGAGGACCACCTTTTGGTGCTGCGCCTCGACGGCGACCATGATCCAGCCGGCGCCCCGCTCCCCCTGGTACCGGAAGACTTTGGGATCGCGGAAGTGCGCGGAGTTCCTGCTGAGAACGGGGTTCCCGTCGTATTTCCGCCAGGTCATTCCTGCGTCCGTGCTGTAGGCCAGGGACTGGGCCTGCGTGCCGTGGTGTTCGGACGCCGCTTTGTAGGCGCTGGTGTAGATGGCTACCAGTGCGGGGTGGTCCGCAGTGCCGAAACCGGAGGTGTTGCCGTGGTCCACCACCACGCTCCCCGAGAAGATGTCCTCCTCCTCGTCGCAGGCAATGGCAACAGGGTGTTCCGTCCAGTGCAGCAGGTCGCGGGAGGTGGCGTGGCCCCAGGACATGTTGCCCCAGACGCTGCCGTACGGGTTGTTCTGGAAGAAGAGGTGGTACAGGCCGCCGTAGTAAACCAGGCCGTTGGGGTCGTTGAGCCAGGTATCCCTTGCCGTGAAGTGGATGGCTGGCCGGAACCTGGAGGTTGCGTGCCGGGTTGTTTCCGGGATTGCTGCGTCAAGGCAACTGGACATGTCTGGCGTTCCTTTTCGGACGTGGAGGGGCTGGCTGGCTAGTGCCGTGGAGCCGCGATGGAATCGCGGCGCACCAGGGGGCAGCCCAGGATGGTCGGGTGCAGTGCCATGAGGGCAAGATCGGTCTTTCCCTCGACGGCGTCAATCAGGTGCTCGGTGGCCCAGGCACCCATCTCGTAGTGGGGCAGGGCAACGGTGGTGAGGCCCGGGTTCAGGTTGGCGGCAATCAGTTCCTGGTCATCGAAGCCCACCACGGAAAGGTCGCCCGGGATGCTGAGCCCCAGCTCCGCAGCGGCACGGTACGCACCCATGGCCATCCGGTCGTTGTAGCAGAACAATGCCGTCGGCATAGCGGCACGGTCCCTGGGCGACAGGATCCGCAGGGCCGCCGCGTAGCCGCCGTCCACCTCGGAGGCCTCGGACTCGACCGGTGCCGCGTCGCCATCGAGCCCCGCTTCCGTCAGCGCCGCCCGGAAAGCGTGGAGCCGCTGGCGGGTCGCGGGGACGTCATCGGTGTTGTTGAGGAAGCCCACCCGGGTGTGGCCCGCTTCGAGGAGCGCGCCCACGGCTGCCCGCGCGCCGCCTTCCTCGTCCGGGATCACAGCTGTGATCTTTCCTCCAGTGGCCACCGAGTCCACAAGGACCGAGGGCACGCTGCCGAGGTTGGCCGGCAGCTCCACGTTGCGGTGGTACATGGTGGCGTAGAGGATGCCGTCCACCCGTCGTTCCAGGAGGGCCTCGATGTCTGCCTGCCGGGATTCGAGGCTGGCCGAGCCGGAGGTGTTGATGATCATGAGGTTGTAGCCGCGGGCTTTGGCGGCCTCGTCGGCGCCGAGGATGATCCGGCCCGCGTGTGGCGTGGTGGCGATATCCTCGCTCACCAGCCCCAGCATCCCGGTCCGTTGCGTACGCAAGGCCTGGGCCAGGCGGTTGGGGCCATAACCCAGCTCCTCGGCAGCGGACCGGACCTTGTCCCGGGTTTCGGGACTGACCCGGGCGTAGGCAACCTCATTCAGGACGTGGGACACAGTTGTTACTGAGACGCCCGCGGCCACAGCCACGTCCTTGATGCCGATGTTCCTGTTGCTCATCTTCTTCGTTCTGTTGTTGGTGGTTCAGCCCTTGACCGCGCCGAGCGTCATGCCGGCCACGATCTTGCGCTGCAGGAGCAGGGTAAGAAGAATGACCGGGATGGAGTACACGGCTGCCAGAGCCGTCATCGATCCCCAGTCCAGGCCGAACTGGGTCTGGAAGTTGGCGATCACCACGGGCGTTGTCTGGGAGCGGATGGCCGTCATCAGGAGCGCGAAGAGGAATTCGTTCCAGGAGGCCAGGAAGGCGAAGATCGCGGTGACCGCGATGCCGCCGGACACCACCGGGATCACCACCCGCCACAGGGCCCCGAGCCTGCTGCAGCCATCCACGGTGGCAGCCTCCTCCAGGTCTTTGGGCACCGCCTCGAAGAAGCTGGCCATCAGCCAGATGGAGAGCGGCAGCGAGATGGTGGTGTGGGCAATGGACAGCGCGATGGGCGTGTCCGAGAGTCCCATGGATGCCATCATCGAGGCCAGCGGAATGCCGATCGCCACCGGGGGCACCATGCGGGTTACCAGGGCGGCCATGATGAAGATCCTGCCGCTGAGGGTTTTGTACCGGGTGATGCCGTAAGCCGCCGGTACCGCCAGCAACAGCGAAAGCAGGGTGCTGATGATGGCCGTCTGGATGCTGTTGATGAAGGAGGCCAGGACCCCGTTGCGGCCCAGCGCGTTGGTGTAATTCTCCAGCGTCCATTCCCGGGGAAGGATGGTGGGCGGCACGGCGATGGTGTCGATCGGCGTCTTGAAGGACGTGAACAGCAGGTACAGGAACGGGAAACCGTAGAGCACCATCGCCGCGGCGAGGAGGATCCACAGCAGGGTCCGGGTGCCGCGCCGACCTGCTTCCAGGCCTTCCCGGTTCACGCCGCGGCGCCTGCGGGGACGGACGACGGCGGGACGTGCGGAAGGTGCCGCGGCCGCCGTAGCGGAGGTCCCGGCGTCGTGCGTTGTTTTTTCTGCGACGCGCATCAGGTGTCCTTTCCTGGCCGCCAGATGGTGGCCACCGCAAAGAATGCGACGGCGAGCATGGCCAGCAGGTAGATGGTGCCCATGGCGCTTGCCAGGCCGGGATCGCCGAAGCGGATCATGGTGCGGTAGATCAGCAGGCTCATGGTTTCCGAGGCGGACTGCGGGCCGCCGTTGGTTTGGATCAGGATGGTGTCGAAGGCCCGAGCGGCATCAATGCCCCGCACTACCAGGGCCACGGCGATGACGGGGCGGAGCAGCGGCAGGATGATGCGGAACAGCATGGCCGGGGCGCGCGCGCCGTCAAGACGCGCAGCTTCGATCAGGTCCCCCGGGATGTTCTGCAGCCCGGCGAAGAGGACCAGGCACATAAAGGAGGTGGTCAGCCAGATGTCAGGGATGGCGACGGAGTACAGCACGATATTCGGGTCCGAGAGCCACCCGATCTGGTTGGGGTTGGACAGGATGCCTGCCTGGTGCAGGAGGGTCCCGATGAGGCCGAAGTTGTCGATCATCAGGAACTTCCACAACAGGCCTGCCACGATCGGGGCGATCATCAGCGGGTACATGAACACGGTCCGCCAGATCTGGGAACTGCGGCCAAGCATGGTGAACAGCAGGGCCATGCCCAGGCCAAGCGCGAACTCGAGCGTGACCACCACCAGCGTGTAGGCCAGCGTCCGCCATCCTGCGCCGGTGAAGGCTTCGGAGGCGAAGGCCCGGACGTAGTTGTCCAGGCCCACGAAGTCGCGGGGGCCGCCGGCGATCGGGGAGATTTTGAAGAAGCTGTCCGCCACCAGGCGGAACAGCGGGAAGGCCACGAATACTGCCAGGAACAGCGCCGCTGGGGTCATCAGGAACAATGCGAAGCGGCGATCGGAAATGCGCACGGTTTTCTCTTCCGCTGGTTGGGGCCGCGGCCGGCACCGGTGGTTCAGGTACCGGCCGCGGGGGTCTTACTTGAGGAGGTCCTCGATCTGCTTCTTGGCGTCTGCGAGCAGCGTTGCGGAGTCACCGCCGGCCACGGCCTTCTGCAGCATCGGGACCAGGACGGTGTCCACGATCTGCTGCCACTTCTCCGTGGCCGGGCGGGTGGCGGTGGCCTCGCCGTTCAGGGTCTCGATCAGCGGACCGAAGCTTTCGTAGCCTTCCTTGTCCTGGTACTCCTCAAAGGCGGAGATCCGCGAGGCCAGGCCCAGGCTGGATTCGATGCCCATGCTGTTGTGGTCATAGGCGCACTGGACGAACTTCTTGGCGGCCTCCGTGTTCTTGGTGGCCTTGGGAACCGTAAGGTACCAGGGGCCGGGGACGCCGCCGATGCCGGCGGAACCGGCGATCATGGGGGCGGTTCCCACCTTTCCGGCAACGGGTGAATCCTTGGGGATCTGCCGGTAGGCGTGGGCCCAGAAGCGGGTCATGGCGGTCTGGCCCTGGTTGAAAAGATTCTGGGCTGCGGCCCAATCCACCTGCGCCGCGCCGGCGGGTGCGGACTTGGTGAGGCTGACGTAGAAGTCCAGCGCTTCCTTGTGGGCGTCGTTGTCGATGACAACGTTGTTGTTCTCGTCCAGGATCATCGGCCCGCCGGCCTGCAGAACGTGGGCGAGCCATTCGGTTTCCACGCCGCCCTTGACGTCCGTGCCGTACATGCCGTCCCTGGTGAAGAACTCGGAGATGTCCTGGTACTGCTTCCAGGTGGTGGGGGCAGCGAGTTCATAGCCGTACTTGGCCTGGAAATCGGCCTTGTTCTTGGCGTCTTCGAAGAGGTCTTTGCGGTAGAGGATGATCTCGGCGTTGGTCCACGCGGGCAGGCCGATGAAGTGCCCGTCCACGTTCGCTTCCTTGACGAGGGAGGGGAAGATGTCCTTCTTGGCCTCGTCGGTGAAAATTTCGTCGATGGGCTGGAGGGCGTCCTTGAAGCTGGGCAGCCAGACGGAGTCCAGCGCTGCGACATCGAAGGAGACGGCGCCGGAGGAGAATTCGCTGGAGAGCCGGTTGAACATGCCGTCGTAGGGCAGTTCCACGAAGTTGACGTCTACGCCGGCGTCCTTCTTGCACTGTTCGGCAACGCCGGTCAGCTCGGCGTGGCCGCCGGCCTCCACCAGGACGTTGACTGTGTTGGTGCCGGCCGTTCCTGACGTGCTGGCGGCGGGGCCTCCGGCGCCGCACGCGGAGGCGGCCAGTGCGACGGCGGTGCAGATGCCGCCGATGGCGAGCCTGCTGATGTATTTACGAGTGGACATCTCTGTCGACTCACTTTCTCTCGAACGGAAAGGATGAGACTGATCAGGGTGAAAAATCGTTTTGCCAAAACGACTTGGCACATACGTTAGATCCGCCGTCATGCACGTGTCAAGCGTCACTTTGAAGTGTTTTTACTCTTGACGGCTCGCGTATACCGGCATTAGCGTCAGGCTCGGACCAGCTTGAAGAATCGTTTTGGCAAATTTGGCAAATGGCTGGCCTGCTGCGATGGCCGGTCGTCCTCCGCCCTGGGCATCCTCAGGGGATGTGCGAACCATCCAGCGCTGCGGACCCAGGTTCATCTGCCTGCCGAATGTCACGGTCCTACACCCGGTCATGGACGCTTTGAGGGCGGTTGAGGAGGCACTTTAGGGAGCCGGGGGCTCCCTTCTCACACCCGGCAAAGACGAGTAGGATTTAGTCCTACTCACCCAATTGGAGCGATCATGCGAACAACACGGCAACTAAGCATCACCCTTCCCAACGAGATGGCCGACGCCTTGCGTCAGCGCGTTACTTCGGGCGCCTACGCAAGTGAGAGCGAAGTTATCCGTGATGGTTTGCGCACGTTGTTCGCGCGTGACCAGGTGCTTGAGTCGTGGCTTCGCGAGGAGGTTGTCAGTGCTTATGACGCACTTGCGGCCGATCCCTCCGCTGTGGTGAGCGCCGACGAAGTGCGTGCGCGGCTTTCGGCGAAGCATGACAAGCATCAGTGAATCACTACCGGCTTGTATTCCGGCAGGAAGCACTGCTACAGCTTGAGGAGCTTTACGATTTCATCGCCGATGCCGGGTCTCCCGCCACCGCGGCCGGCTTCACTGAATCGGTAGTCGCCTTCTGTGAAGGTCTTGCCGATTTTCCTTACCGTGGTTTGGCGAGGGAAGACCTCCGTCCTGGGCTGAGGACGATCGGCTTCAGGAAGCGCGTCGTGATCGCCTATGCCATTTTGAATGAAACCGTGGCGATCGTCGGCATCTTCTACGGTGGGCGCGACCACGAGCAGCTGCTTAGCGACCCTCACTTGGATCGTTGACGTCAGGCCGTCATCTGGGGGTGATAGACGGGGCGCTGCAGGGCTTTGTGGGCGGACTCCCGGCAGCGAAGGACAGCTTACGACGGCGGCGCGCGGCCGCCGTCGTACTAATCACCTTCCAATTCCCAGCGTGAGTTTTTGTCCAGATATGCCGACTTCTTAAGCCTGCAACCCTGCGTATCTGGACAAAAACTCCAGATGAGGAGCGACGCACATGCTCGCCCTCGACGCGCAAAATGGATGGCGCGGCCCATATGCGGGTAGCGCCACCGTCTCTGCTCGTCGGTAAAACGTATGCGCCTCGAAAACGAATGCTACGGGGTCCCAGCTAAACCGACATCGAGTGAGAGAGGGTTTCGGGAAAACCGACGTTAAGTGAGAGAGCGTCGGATGGGGTGGCTAGAGGTCGGCGAGTAGGGCGGTGGGGTTTTCTATTGCGTCGGCTACGAAGCGGAGGAAGCCTGCTGCGGTGCCGCCGTCGCAGACGCGGTGGTCGAAGGTCAGGGTGAGCTCGGTGACCTTTCGGACGGCCAGCTCTCCGTTGACCACCCAGGGCTTGTCGATGATCCGGCCCACGCCCAGGATGGCCACCTCGGGGTGGTTGATGATCGCCGCGGACCCGTCCACGCCGAACACCCCATAGTTATTGAGCGTGAACGTGCCGCTGCCCAGTTCCGTGGGGGTCGCCTTGCCCTGGCGTGCGACGTCGGTGAGCCGGCGGATCTCGGCGTCCAGTTCGCGGGCGGTCAGCTTTTCGGCGGCGCGGACGGACGGGACCACCAGGCCGCGGTCGGTCTGGGCGGCGATGCCGAGGTTGACCCCATCAAACGAGACGATCTCCTGCGAACCGTCCTCCGCGGTTTCGATGCGCGTGTTCAGTTCCGGGTACTTTTTTAGCCCGGCTGTGACAAAACGCGCGATGAACGCGAGCAGGCCGGGCACCTGGTCACTGCCGGACTTGAGCCCTTCACGCAACTCCATCAGCCCGGTGGCGTCCACATCCACCCAGACTGTCGCCTCGGGGATCTCCGAGCGACTGCGGGCCATGTTGGTGGCAACAACCTTCCGCACGCCCTTGACCGGGGTCCGGGCAGCGATCGCCAGACCGGTGCGGGCATCCACACCCTGGGTTTCGGACTGACGCGGTTCGACGGGGGCAGCCACAGGGGCAGGCTCAGCAACCGGCCGGGGCTCAGCAACGGCGCGTTCCTCCACCGCCGGGGTGCTGATGGCGGCTTCCACGTCGCGCCGCATGATCAGGCCGCCCTCGCCGGAACCGGGGATCCCGCCGAGGTCCACGCCGTGCTCGCGGGCCATGCGCCGGACCAGCGGTGAGATGACAGCGCCGAGCCGGCCGGGGACCCGGGTGCGCAGGAGCGAAAGGTCCACGTCGGCACTCGCCGCCGCGCCGCCGTCGGCCGCCCCGTCCTCCAGCGGGAGGGTGCTGACGGAGCCAGCCGACGAGGCCTTCCGTGCCCGGGTGCGCCGGGCAACACCGTGGCCGCCCGGAGTCCCGTACCCGATGAGCACGTTTCCGGACCCGGCCTTCTCCTCTTCCCGGTACGCCTCCGCCTCGGCCTGGGCAGGGGTGCCGGCGGGCTCGTCCAAGGCTTCACACAGTTCGGTTTCGGCAGGCTCGGTCTCCGGCTCAGCGGGGGCGGCAGCATCCGCGGCAGGCCCGCCAACAGAAACAGGCGTCACCGAAATCAGCGGCTTCCCCACATCCAGCGTCTCGCCCGGCTGCCCGTGCAGCTCCGCCACGATCCCGGCGTAGGGGGACGGCACCTCCACGGTAGACTTGGCGGTCTCCACCTCGGCGATGGGCTGGTCCACGGAGATCGTGTCCCCCACGGCAACGTGCCAGGACACCAGTTCGGCTTCGGTGAGGCCTTCGCCCAGGTCCGGCAACAAAAACACGCGTGTTTCACTCATGGTCAGTTCTCCCACTGAAGGTCGTCAACGGCGTCGAGGATGCGGTCCACGCCGGGCAGGTAGTACTTCTCAAGCTTGGGCGCCGGGTAGGGGATGTCGAACCCGGTGACGCGGCGGATGGGGGCGGCCAGGTGGTGGAAGCAGCGCTCCTGGACCCGGGCCACAATCTCGGAGGACACGGACGCGAAGCCGTGGGCCTCGGCGATCACCACGGCCCGGCCGGTCTTCCGCACGGACTCGCTCACCGTCGCGTCGTCGAACGGCACAAGGGTGCGCACGTCGATGACTTCCAGCGAGCGCCCCTCCAGCGCGGCGGCCTCGGCGGCGGCGAGCGCGGTGGGGACGGACGGGCCGTAGGCGATCAGCGTGGCGTCGGTGCCGGGGCGGGCGACGGCGGCACGCCCCTCGGAGGACTGCCCCGCCGAAGCAGCAGCTGAGTGGGCATTCCGCAACTCGGCAAGGTCCACCTGGTCCTTGGACCAGTAGAGCTTCTTGGGTTCCATGAACATCACGGGATCGTCCGAGTCGATGGCCTCGCGGAGCATCCGGTACCCGTCCGCCACGGTGGCGGGGGTGAACACCTTCAGGCCGGCGGTGTGGGCGTAGTAGGACTCGGAGGAATCGCAGTGGTGCTCCACTCCCCCGATGCCGCCGCCGTAGGGAACCCGGATCACCATGGGCAGCTTCACGGCGCCCTTGGTGCGGTTGTGCATCTTGGCCACGTGGCTGACGATCTGCTCGAACGCCGGGTAGGCGAACGCGTCGAACTGCATCTCGATCACCGGGCGCATGCCGTTGATGGCCATGCCCACGGCCATGCCCACAATGCCGGACTCGGCCAGCGGGGTGTCGAAGCAGCGCTGCTCGCCGAACGTGGCGGTGAGCCCGTCGGTGATGCGGAAGACGCCGCCGAGCTGGCCCACGTCCTCGCCGAACACCAGGACGGAGGGGTCGGCGTGCATGGCGTCGGCCAGCGCGGTGTTCAGGGCTTTGGCCATGGTGACCGGCTGCGGACCGGTGGCTTCCGCGGTGGCTGCGGCGGAGGCGGCTGCCCGGGCGGTGGCGGCAGAAACGTTGCCGTTGGCCTCGGAGGAAGTGGTGATGGTGGGGCTCACTTGGCGGCCTCCTGTGATGCGGGGTTCTGGGATGCTGCTGCGTCGCGGGCGAGTTCGTCGGCGAGCAGGGCGGACTGTTCCTTCAGCTGGGGCGTGGTCTTTTCGAACACGTGGCGGAAGAGTTCCTGCGGCTCCACGGGCACGTCCTCGCTGAGCCCGTCGCGCAGCTGCGTGGCAACCGCCTCCGCCTTCTCGCGGATCCGCGCCTCGCCGTCGTCGTCCAGCAGGCCGCGGTCCGTCAGGTAGGTCCGCATCCTGTTCACGGGGTCCTTGGCCCGCCACTCGGCAACCTCGCTGTTCTGGCGGTAGCGCGTGTCGTCGTCGGCATTGGTGTGGGCCTGCATGCGGTAGGTGTTGGCCTCCACCAGCAGGGGGCCGGAGCCTTCCCTGGCGAGTTTCACGGCCCGGTCCAGGACGGCGAGGAGGGCGACGACGTCGTTGCCGTCCACGCGTTCGCCGGCCATGCCGTAGCCCACCGCCTTGTGCGCGAGCGACGGCGCCACGGACTGGTGCGCCAGCGGCACCGAGATGGCGTACTTGTTGTTCTGGACGAAGAAGATGACGGGCAAATGGAAGACGGCGGCAAAGTTCAGGGCCTCGTGGAAGTCGCCCTCGGACGTGGCACCGTCGCCGCACATGGCCAGCACAACGGTGTCCTCGCCGCGGAGCTTGGCGGCGTGGGCCACGCCCACGGCGTGCAGCAGCTGGGTGGTGAGCGGGGTGCACTGGATGCCCACCTTGTGCTGGAGGGGATCGAACCCGCCGTGCCAGTCGCCGCGGAAGATGGTCATCACCTGCACGGGGTCCACGCCGCGGGTCATCACGGCGACGGCGTCGCGGTAGGTGGGGAACATCCAGTCGCCTTGGGAGAGGCACAGGGCGGCGGCCACCTGGCAGGCCTCCTGGCCGTGGCTGGAGGGGTACACGGCCATGCGGCCCTGCCGGACCAGGGCGGAGTTCTGGTCATTGACGCGGCGTCCGACGACGAGCTGCTCGTACGCTGCCAGCAGTTCCTCATCGCCGGGCAGGGGGTATTCGTGGCCGGGTTCGGTGCCCTGCTCACCTTCAGGCTTAAGCCGGCCGTCCGGGTCCACCATCTCGATCTGGTGCCGGGCGGGGAGCATGTAGTCCTCGGCGGTGATGCCGAACTTCTTGGCGGCCTCGGAGAGGGCGTCCTCGGCGGGAGCCTGGCCGGTTGTGTCCGGGTGCGCGGTGTGGTCTGCGGAGATCGTCATTGTTCCGTCCTTCTGTTGCCACTATTCCTTCCCAGTATCGTCCTGTGGCCGGTTTCGTATCCACCACCTGACGGAATCGTGGAGAAGCTGCTGGATATCCGCATTTATGGGAGACAAATTGTAAGTGTGAGCTGGATTACTGACCGGGCGCGTAGACAAATTGGCGGCCGCGGATGCGGGGAGGGAACCGTTTTGCGTCGACAACTAGGGGGTCATGCGGTAACCGACGCCGTGCACCGTTTCGACCCACCGGGGCCGCCTTGAGCTGTCCCCGAGCCGCTTGCGGAGACTGCTGAGCTGAACCTCCACCGCACGCTCTTCCCCCGCGCTGACAAAGGAGTCAGTGCTGTAGGGCTCATTCCGGAGCCGCCTCACCAGATCAGCCTTGGTCTGGACCGTCCGTCCGTTCTCCATAAGGACCAGGAGGATGTCGAACTGACTGCGGGTCAGGGCGACGGGGGCACCATCAATCACTACGCGGCGGGTACCCTCATGCAGGTTCAGCCCCCGGTGGGCAAAGTCGAAACGGTCCGCCGGCAAAGTCGTCGCGTCGCCCGCCCCCAACGGGGCAGGACCGTAGTGATGCCCAGCGCCGTCATAACGGAGGCTTCTCGGCCGGCGGAACATTGCCCTGGCGCGCGCCCGGAGTTCCCTGGGGCGGACAGGTTTAGTGAGATAGTCATCGGCCCCTGCTTCAAATGCCATGAGCGCATCCGCTTCGTCTACCCGGGCGCTCACGATCATGACGTAGGCGTCGCTAAAGGTCCTGATCCGCCGGGACGCTTCAAAGCCATCGAAATCCCGCAGCCCGCTGTCAATCACCACAATGTCCGGGGTATGCTCCCGCACGCTCTCCAGACCGTCGGAGCCTGATGCGGCTGCGTGAACGGAGAAGCCGGACCGCCGGAGAGCCTCAGCCAGCGCCAAACGGATATCGCCATCGTCCTCGATCACCACCGCCACCCGGCGCTCCACCATCACTTCTCCCTCTGTCGAGAAGCCCCAGGTTAAAGAGCCGGATGGAAGTTGCTGCTGCCGGCGGCCGGGGCCGCCCGCGCATCAAGGTCAGCAGTAATCCGGGGCTGCACTTTGAACTCTTTCGTTGTGCATTCGGCGCAGTGCGTGTCACGGCTGGGTTTCGTCGGCGTCAGCTGTTGACGAAGCCCTTCATCCAGGTCTTCAGGTCCTCGCCGAACTCCACCCGCTCTGACGCGAGGGTGATAACGGCCTTGAGGTAGCTGAGCTTGTCACCGGTATCGAACCGGCGGCCCTTGAACACCACACCGTATACGCCGGAACCTTCACCTTCCCCGGCGGCCAGGGTCTGCAGCGCATCGGTCAGCTGGATCTCATTGCCACGGCCCGGCTCGGTCTCCTCCAGGATCCCGAACACGGCCGGGTGCAGCACGTACCGGCCGATCACGGCCAGGTTGGACGGCGCATCCCCCACCGCGGGCTTCTCCACCAGGCTGTTGACCCGGACATAGTCCTCACCCTCCACCGCTGTGATGTCCGCGCAGCCGTACGCGCTGATCTGCGCCGGATCCACCTCAATCAGGGCGATCACCGAACCGCCGGTCTTCTGCTGCACCTCCATCATGGTGGTCAACAGGTCCTCGGCCTCATCAATGAGGTCATCACCCAACAGCACAGCAAACGGCTCATCCCCCACGTGCTGCGCCGCGCACAGCACCGCATGGCCCAGGCCCTTGGCCTCACCCTGGCGGACATAGTGGATGGGACCCAGCTCCGAGGCGTACTGCACCGACTCCAGCCTGTCCTTGTCCCCCTTGAGCTCCAGCGCACGCTCCAGGCCCGGCTCCCGGTCAAAGTGGTCCTCCAGGGAACGCTTGTTCCGCCCCGTCAGCAGGTCCGTGAGGCCGGACTTGACGGCTTCCTCCACCACGTACTGGATGGCCGGCCGGTCTACCACCGGCAACATTTCCTTCGGCATTGCCTTGGTGGCGGGCAGGAAGCGAGTCCCCAATCCGGCAGCAGGAATGACGGCTTTGGTTATTGCTTTCCCCGTCGTCATAGCTGAACCTTACAAATGGTGGCATCAAAATGGGAAATCGAACGTCGTTTATCAGGAACTGACAACTTTCACATCAGTAACATTCTCCATTCACCTAACTAACGACTTCAGGTGAATTACCTGCTCACTGAGACATCGATCACCCAAGTGGCTGCATAACCACCGCTTCGACTGAACTCATTTCTCGCTTCCAAGCTTTGGAGCTGTGCGGTGACGTCGCTCACAAGCCCCTGAACTGGGGTGATGCTCAGCACGAGGCGCAGCGCGACAAATCTGAGGAAATCTTGAGAAAGTCGCTTAATTTGACGGAGCCTTGCGTATATCGAAGGAAAATTCTGAGAACTCACCTGTTCAATTGGTTGTACCGGGAAGGCAGGTAATGCTGCTGCGAGAAATAGAGTACCCGCTACTCGTGTATTGGCCATGATTTCCCGTTTCTAATTAGGTTGTTAGATTTCGGTCCCTCGCGGGGCCGGCGCCAGCCGGAGTCGACGGCGGAAGCCAGCCCCCTGAGACCAGGCTGGTCCCCCAGTCCGCCGTCGACTCCTTTTACCCGTCCGCCCATCGAGTTCCGCCCTTAATAGCACCGTCCACCGCCTGCCGCGTCCTCATCATCGAAGAGGGACCGGCGGGCTTCTTCATGCCCGCATGCAACCCGCTCAGCGGCTTGGCCGGGCTTCTCAACCCAGCTCCACCGAGCGCACCAGCTTGTCCTAGAGGAAAGAACACATCTTTTGAAGTCCTTGTTGCACGATTCGTACACCCGTCAGATGTCCATGGTCATTGTCGTAGGACTTGTGCTGTCGGCTCTTGTACCCGGTGTCGTTCAGCTCTTTCCCGACGGCGCGGACCTTCCCGTGGTTGCAGCAGCTGCGCTGCCCTTCCTGCTGGCCCTGGCCCTGATCGTCAGGCCCGGCATCGCCGCGCCGAACCGCAGCGGGGATGCCCAGGCACCTGAGCGGCTGGGGGCCGCTCTTCTCCTGTACCTCTCCCCCGTACTCCTGCTGAACATCGTGTACCCACTGGTCAGCCCTTCCATGGCTGCCGTGAACGTGGATGGAGTGCCGCTGACGCTGGTGGTGCTGGCCTCCTCCATCACCGTCCCCTGGATGGCCCAGGCAGCATGCCTGCCGATCTACCGGGTGCTCGGAGACCTCATGGCAGAGCGGAACCTCGAGGACATTACGCGGAGGTTTTGCCAGTTCTGGCCCATGATCTTTGTGCAGACCCTCCCCCTGATCGCGGTGTTCGCGGTGCCCATGTGGTTGGCGTCGGGATGGTCCGCCACGGTGATGCTCGATTATGCAGTCCTCTGTGTCCTGCATCTGCTCTTTGTCCAGTCACTGGTACTGGCCAACGTGGCAAACCGCCGTGGCCTGTGGGCCATCGCCTGGTCAGGCTATGCAGCTGCGCTCTTCATCGCTCCTACCGTGTGGTGGCTTCCGCCCCTGGTCGGAACTGTTACACAGCTCATAGCCATGCGTTCGGGCCTTCGCCATCTGGGCTTTTCCCAGCGCCTCAGCATGCGGGTGTTCAGCCTTGACCTGGTCCGCGGGCTCCTCATGGGAGCAGTCCTGTGGGCTGACAAGTTCGCCCTGTTCCTGGTCACCAAAGGCGACTTCCAAGTGGTCGCAGTGTTCGCTGCCATGCTGCCGGCGGTCATTGCCTACAACTTCTACTTCGTCCATCTTGCGCCGTCCGTGGACAGGGCTCTCAACGGCCTGCATCGGGACATCGCCGAAGCGCCCATCAGCTCGCTCAAGGGAAGTTCCCGGCGGCTGACCCGCGTTGTGGACCGATCGGTAGTGCTCACCGGCGCGATTGCAGCCCTGCTGACACTGTCGGTGTCCCTGGTCATGGCAGGTGTTGATCCCCTGCACACGCTGCTGGCGGTGGCGGCTGCCGCCGCATCGTGGGGATTCATGGTCCTGACCCTGCTGAGTTATGAACTGGATTTCATCGGCGAAAAGGCCACGCCCCAGATCCTCGGAGGAGTTCACCTGGCGGTCTGTGTACTCGCGTTCGCGGCCGGCGGACTGTTTGGCCCCCTCACCGGTGCAGCCGGAAGTTACCTGTTGTTGGGGGCGGTGGACGCCGTCCTGATCGCCGTCGCCTGGATGCTTTACAAGCATCACTGGAGCCAGCCGGAATACACGCTCTTCTGGCGCCACGCCACCACCTGGTAACCCGCCGCCTGCCTATCCCGGCGGAGACTCTCCGCCCCATCAACGCCATACGCCTAAACGTTCAGAATGCCTAAGGGGAAAACTTTGTACTCGATCGCAAGAAGCCGGACCAAGCAGCCAAAGGCCCTGCCGCCATTGGCGGCTGCCCCCACCGAGGCGGCTCCCAAGCCGGTGTACGACGACGTCGATGTAGCCATCGTGATGGAGTCCACCTACCCGTACCTCAAGGGAGGGGTCTCGGCAGTAGTTCACGACATCGTCACCCACAACCCTGACCTGAGCTACGGCATCATCCACATCACCTGGGATTCAGATGCACCGCTGACCGACCTGTACGGGATGCCCTCCAACGTGCGCTGGGTCCGCACGGTATTCCTCAGCATGGAAGAACACCGGGAGGACTTCCTCGCCGTATCGGTCAAAGACCTGGGCATGACGCCACTGCAGCGTGAGGAACTTTCCCACCGGCTCTTTGACGCCCTCTACGCGCTGTCCGAACACGGTGACGTTGACGGCCTGTGGGAACTGATCGACGAAGGCCTGAACGAGCGCACCCGCCGGTACCCCCTGTGGGCCCTGCTCGGGTCAAGGGAATTCATGCAAACCCTGCAGGACCGCATGCCCCAGCTGAACCTCTCCCTGGCGAACTCGTTCTGGACACTGCGCAACTTCTTCTCCCTTGCCTTCGCCGTTCTCGGTGAAACCATGCCCCGCGCCAGCGTCTACCACGCCCACACCACTGGCTATGCTTCGTTGCTCGGGGCAGCAGCAGCACGGGACCATGACACCTCATTCCTGCTGACCGAGCACAACCTCTACGTCCGCGACACCGTCAACACCCTGCTGGACCGCAACATGGCGCTGTCCATCACCGCAGACGATTACCGGACGTTCGACGTGACCGCTGAACAGCGTGCATGGATGGCCTGGTGGACGGAAATGGGCCGGTTCTGCTACCCCAGCGCACGGCTCATCACCTATCTCTACCCGAGTGCCATCACTGAGGCAGCGCGGCTGGGGACCGACATCGACAAGTCAGTTGTGGTGCCCAATGGCATGGTCATTGAAGAGTTCGACGAAAAGTACCGCGCCCGCCAACATGCCCTGGCCACAATGGAGCAGGAAGGCGCGGACTACGTCTGGCACCTTGTGTACATCGCCCGGGTAGTCCCCATCAAGGGTCTCCTGGATCTGCTGTCCAGCATGGACATTTTGCGGGACCGCGGGTACCCCAACCTGCACCTGGACGTCCTGGGCCCCACCGAACACGTCCCCGAATACTTCGAAGCCTGCCTCGCGAAGATCGACGCCCTGGGCCTCCACGACCACGTCACCATCCACGGGACAGTCCACGTCCGCGAGATGCTTGACCAGTTCGACCTCCTGGTCCTTCCCAGCTACAACGAAGGCCAGCCAATCGTCATCCTCGAGGCCATGGCCGCCGGCATCCCCACTGTTGGCTCCGACGTGGGAGGCGTGGCGCAGCAGATTGCCGATGACCTCATCACTACGGACGGACGGACCATAGGTCCGTGCGGTGAAACCGTCACCCCGGGCGACGTTCAACAGATGGCTGACGGCATCCAGGCCGTCATCGGCAACCTGGATTCCTACGCCGCCTATGCTGCCAACGCCCGCAAGCGGGTCCAGGAACTGTTCCAGATGCACGAGGTCATGTCCTCGTACAACCAGATCTACCGTGCCCTGGGCGATCTTCCGATTGTCGGGGACATGGTTCAGTTCCCAGAAGATGAACTGGCTCCGGCAGAGCTGTGAGCGGTGTTGGCGCGTGGATCCGATACGGCGATCCAATCACCCCGGAGCAGACGGCGTTCGCGGCCGAGCATTACCGCGCCGCCATCCTGCAGCCCTGGGAACTGGACGCGGCAGCTGAGCTTAAGCGGCGCCGCCCGGACATGACAGTCCTTTGCTACAAGTGCCTGTCCTCAACCCGGGATTATGAGCCCGGGCCGGTCTTCAGCTCAGGGGTGTCATACAAGGAGGCGGAGGACCAGGGCGGGAACTGGTTCGCCGCCCGGCTGGACGGTTCCCGCATTGAGTGGAACGGCTACGGCGGGCACTGGCAGATGAACGTGCAGGACCCCGGGTACCGTGCACGCTGGGTCCAGAATGTCACTGCGGAACTGGCGGACTCGCCCTTTGACGGTGTGATGGCTGACAACGACGTGTTCGAGGACTACTACCAGCTGAACCTGCCCATCCGGGAAGCCTCCTCGATGGCTGACCTGCGGGGCGGGCTTGACCTCCTGGTGCACGCCGCCGGCCAGTCCCTGAACCACGTTCACAAGATCCTGGTGCCCAACATCGCCGAATCACGGCGGCTCCCCGGCCGCTGGGCCTCCCACGCAGCCTACGGGGGCGGGTTCGAGGAAGTCTGGCTGGGCTACGGGCCGGAGAACCTTTTTGATCCCAACACTGCCGAGGCACAGCTTCCCCAAGCGGAAGGCCCGGGCCTGTCCATCCTGCGCGTACCCACCGACGGGAATGACAACCATCCCAACTTCACGTACGGGCTGGCGGCTTTCTGGATCTTCAGCGGCGGCCGGGGTTCCTTCTCGGCCACCGCGCACGACGACTACAGCCGCACGCAGCACATCCCCGCACTCGATTGGGCGCTGGGCAACCCCAAAGAACAACCGAAGGGCCGCCACCACGTCTGGTCCAGGGAGTTCAGCGACGGATGGGCTGCTGTGAATTTCAACAACGACGGCCGCCGCAGGCGCCGGATCAAGGTGCCGTCCGGCCTGGTGGACGCAGCAGGAAACCCGGCCCCATCATCCCTGGTCCTGCCTGCACAGCGGGGCGTCATCTATCAGCGAGGGCAGAACCATTAAGATACTCATCACCGGCGGCTGCGGGTACATCGGATCGCACACAATCCTCGGTTTGCTCGAGGCCGGACACGACATCACGGTCATTGATAACCTCAGCAACTCCTCCTCCGAGTCACTGCTGCGGGTGGAGAGACTCGCGGGACGGGACGTTACGTTTGTCGAGGGGGACATCGCTGATACCTCTTGCCTGGAGAAGATCTTCAGCCAGGGGGGTATTGAGGCGGTGATCCACTTTGCCGGCTACAAGGCCGTGGGAGAGTCAGTCAGCCAGCCCCTGCGCTACTTCCGCAACAACGTCACCGGAACACTGAACCTCCTGGAGACCATGGACGCCCATGGCGTCCGGAACCTGGTGTTCAGCTCGTCGGCCACTGTCTATGGGGCGAACCCTGACATGCCGTTGAGGGAAGACCTTCCGCTGAGGGCTACGAATCCCTATGGCCGGACCAAACAGCACATCGAAGAGATCCTGACGGATCTGCAGGCCGCTGACGAGCGGTGGCGGATAGCGCTCCTGCGCTACTTCAACCCTGTGGGGGCCCACCCCTCCGGGCTCATCGGGGAAGACCCGCAGGGTCCGCCCAACAATCTCTTCCCTTTCGTCACCCAGGTAGCCGTGGGCCGCCGGGACAAAGTCAGTGTTTTCGGCAACGACTATCCCACTCCTGATGGAACAGGAGTGCGCGACTACATCCATGTCATGGACCTCGCCGCAGGCCACGCCGCGGCGTTGAACTACCTGGCCGACCACCGGGGGCTGCACACGTGGAACCTGGGAACCGGCCAGGGCTACTCGGTCCTGGACATCATCCATGCTTTTGAAACTGCGTCGGGCACCACCATCCCCTACGAGGTCGTGGACCGGCGTCCGGGAGACGCCCCCGTCAGCCTGGCTGACCCGTCCAGGGCGTTCCACCATCTCGGCTGGAAAGCGTCAGAGACCCTGGAGAGCATGTGCGCAGACTCCTGGCGCTGGCAGCACAACAACCCCGACGGGTACCGGACCAGCACACGACCTGCATGAGGGGGCCCGACGGCGGCCGGCGAGTTCCGCCGTCGGGCCTTCAGGGAGCGGGGAGGTACTTGCGCCCCAAGGTCAGCCAGCCCGGTTTGGTCTGGTCCTGGGATGCGTTGGCGAAGCGCAGGGGCATTCCGTTTGCGAGCGGGTTAACGGCGCGCACCACGAGGGTGTAGGTGCCGGGGGCCAGCCCGCTGACGCTCACAGGGGACTTCCACTGGACCGACATCCCGGGCTTCACGGCGGTGAGCTTCCACGACGTTCCCCATGTCCGGACCATGTTTCCTGCACTGTCCAGAGCGGCGATCTGTATAGGCCAGTCGTAATAGAAAGGAGCCACCCCCACGTTGCTGACCATCACACTGACGTCGCTCTGCCCGGCCACGGTTCCGCGGGTGATGGCGAAGGAGGTCGCGTGGAACCGGTAGCCCAGGGACTGGGCGGCCGCGGTGGCGTTGCTGAGCGACTGTCCCGTGTATCCGGGGCTGAAGCCGTGCTGGTTCAGGAGCCAAGAGGCGTGGGTGGCTTGCACGCTGTCCGTGAATTTGTTGTCGGCACCGCTTTCCACCACGGGGCAGAGCATGGGAGTGTCAAAAATGCAGTGCTGGATTTCGGGCCTGAGTTCTCCGCCCACTGGCTGGGTGAGCCATTTCTGGGTGGCGCCGGCCTGCGCCATTTTGTCCATGAAATGCCACCCGGTCCCCGCCAATGTGCTCACGGCGAAGGAGTCGTCGTGGTAGCCCACGTTCAGGTTGCTGTTGGCGGCGTCCGGGTACCTGACCTGGAGCTTGGTTTTGGTGAAGGCCTTCGTGTAGGCCTTCAACACGCGCTGCTGGGAGGCTGGCGATGCGAGCCAGTTCTCGGCGGACGCCCACCCGTCATGAGGGTAGGTATGCCATTCGCCCCAGAAGCCCAGGAGGCCCATCTG
Organism: Pseudarthrobacter oxydans; assembly: GCF_013314975.1. GTDB lineage: Bacteria > Actinomycetota > Actinomycetes > Actinomycetales > Micrococcaceae > Arthrobacter > Arthrobacter oxydans. Next base: position 47,018 of record NZ_JABTYH010000032.1, read on the forward strand.
GATGAACCCGATCCGCGGATCGCCGTTGTAGCGGGACCCCAGGGCTGCAATGAAACCATCCAGGGCTTCCAGCAGGCGTGGGTCCTCGTAATTTGGGGAGACACTCGCACCACCGTTGCCGTGGTCCGTATAGGTGCGGGTGGCAAGTCCCGAGGCCAGCAGGTACTCGGGAATGCCAGAGGCCTTGCCGGGGTAATCAAGGTAGAACCTGAAAACTGCCTGGTGACCGCGTGCGGAGATGGCGTTCAACTGCGAGTCAAAACTGGCCCAGTCATACGTTCCGGGGCCTACCACAACAGAGTTCACCGGGACGTAGAACCACTCCATGGAGTGCGGCACCTTGGTATAACTGCCTGCGTACGGAACGAAACCCTCCAAGGGATTACTCGCTGGAACGGGACCGGCCGCCAGGGAAACCCACTCCCCCGGTGCGTCCGCCGCTTCGGCTGCGGGAATGGTGGACGCGGACGGGACTATCAGCAACAGCACCGCTGCAAAGCAGGAGACAAATGCGTCAGTAAAAAGCCGTCCGCGTCGCTTGCTCCCCAGCAGGCAATACCTCAATGTATTCAATTGCACTTCCCCCTGAGACACGGTGCCAAGCACCAATGAGACCAAGCAGTGACAAACACCGGTGAGACCAGGACGTACCACGCCACCACCCCTGGCGGCACTGCAACCTCAGCACGTGGGACTGATCATAAGGCTTGAAACAGGAATGTCCTCAAGAAAGCACAAATCTTTTTTCAGAATTTCGGGGCACGGATCAGCCCCGGCCCAAGGGAAGGAAATATGAGCCATCAACAAATCCGGCAGGATGAGCGGGGAGCCCCAATGAAGAGGGCCGTCGCGGCCCGCCCCGCGGACGCCGCCCGGCTCGTTGACCGGTCAGTCCTCGACCGGCTGGGAAAAGAACTGGACGACGACGGCGAGGGGTACACGAAGACCTTTGTCGCCAACTTCATCACGTGCCTGCCTGGCAGGATCGAACGGCTGCGGCTGGCGCTGACAACCGGAGATCTGGAAGCAGCCGTGGACGCAGTGTTAAGCCTGAAAACGTCCAGCCAGATGGTGGGTGCAGAGCGGCTGGCTCTCCTAGTCATGGATCTGGAAGCGGAAATGCGCGGTGGCGCTTCGCGCTCAGACACGATGGCACTGCCCAAGCTGGCAGCGGCATTCTTAAGTCCCATCGCCCGGTGTGGCAGCCAGACGGTGCACATCCTGGATCAATGGTCGCGGGCGGGATCCGTGAACCGGAGGTAGACACCCCTGATCGCGCTACGTGCCGAAAGACCCTAGACCCCTCTTGTGTGCGTGGACCACACTCGGAGGACCCGCAGGGCACGGAGGGGACGCATGCAGTCCTGAGGCTTCCTGGCCGCAGCGGGCACCGGCGATATTCCATACACAGCGAAATTACACAGGTGGGGCGTCTGTAATGAACATTGAGAAGTTGTGGGACCGGCTTGAGCCTGGAACGCGGCAATGGCTGGTGGACAATCCCGGGTGCAGGATCCTTCCCCGGACCGTGGTGGCCGCCATCGCGAAGGCCACGGGGGAAGAGCTGGAGCAGGACCGGCACGGTGAAACTGTCCTCTCCCCCAGCGACTGCGAGTTCATCCGCACCGCCTCCCGTCTTCAGGACGCCAGCAGCCACAAGTCCCCGTAACCACGGCCCAAGTCAGCCTACGCATCAGTGGTAAGGACACGGTGCTGGGCCTGCGTTCTGTTCGCCAGAGTTCCGTCCCGCTGCTAGAGCAGCGTTCCCGCGAGGAAGGCTACGTAGCACGCAGCGGCCGTGATCGCGATGCCGTCACGGGTCCGCTTGGGTGCATCCAGGGCAACCAGGACGCCCACGACGGCCAGGAGCGCCCAGCAGACCGGATGCCCCCAGCGGATGGCAAGTTCCTGCACTCCGGAGGTTTGCGCGGCCTTGTCCGGCACGATGACAGTCCACACGACTGCCATGCCGGCTGCCGCCACAGCCCCCGCCAGGCCGAGCGCCTTTCGGTGGCTCCGCGCCCATTTGGACAGCATCGGCCGCAGAGGACCGCCCTCCCGGCGCTGCCTACCCCTCATGCTCCGGACACCCCCTTCTGGCTGCCCCGCGTCCGCAGCCGCCACGCCCACATAGTATCTCCGCAGCGTTTCTGGCGTGACCTAGGGTGGCACCCGTGCCGAAAGACCCTTGACCCTTTCCTTGCGCGGGGACCACACTCGGAGGACGCGCAGGGCACACATGCAGTCCTGCGCTTCCTGGCCGCAGCGGGCACCGCGGTTTTCCATACAAAACGAAATTTCAAAGGTGGGGACGTCTGTCTGAACGTTGAGAAGTTGTGGGACCGGCTTGAGCCTGGAACGCGGCAATGGCTGGTGGACAATCCCGGGTGCAGGATCCTCCCCGGACCGTGGTGACAGCCATCGCGAAGGCCACGGGAGAGGAACTGGAGCAGGACAGGCACGGCGAAACTGCCCTCTCCCCCAGCGACTGCGAGTTCCTCCGCACCGCCTCTCGGCTTCAGGAGGCCAACAGCCACTAGTCCCTGTAACTACGGCTTCGGCCGGGCTTTCGCATCCGGCATCCTCTAAAACGGCAACGATACTGGGCGGTTCTGCCTACACTGAAGACGAGTTATAAGTGTGGCAGATTACTGACGGGGGCCGTGGGCGCAGTGGCAGCCAAGGATGCCGGGACGGAACCCGTCCCGCTGGATGAGATCGACCGCAGGATCATTGCGGAGCTGACCCGGGACGGCCGGATGTCCGTGACGCAGGTAGCGGAGAACGTCCACATCTCCCGGGCGCATGCCTATACGCGCATTGCGAGGCTGACGGGCGAGGGCGTGCTGTCCAAGTTCACGGCATTGGTGGACCCGATCAAAGCAGGGCTGCGGTCCTCCGCCTACGTGACGTTGAAGCTGAAGCAAGACGCCTGGCGGGAGCTCCGGGACCAGCTGGGCGCCATCCCCGAGGTGCACCACGTGGCCCTGGTGGGCGGCGACTTCGACGTGATCCTGCTGGTCCGCGCCGTGGACAACATCGACCTGCGCCGGGTGATCTTCGACCAGCTGCAGACCATGCCGGGCGTGCTGGATACCCAGACGTTCCTGGTGTTCGAAGACCTGGATACGCGCTAGGTCAGTGGCAGGCTTTTGTCGAATGAGTCCTGCTGCCATTGCCAGCGCAGGAACACCCAAGGTCGAAAGCGGGTACCCCGAATTCGTACAGGACCTAGCGGGCAGTGCGGTGACGAAGGAAGCTGGCAGACCACTTATATATGGCGGCGAAAGGGCTGCCGACAACCATAGCGCGGCTGCGGCTGGGTCCAAAGACAGTAACCTTCACTGCTCTCTCATCTTTGTTGATCAGGGCGATGAGATCTTGAATATCTTCGTCTGTGGGCCGCGAACGCTTGCGCTGTAGCCGTCGGCCATAGTTTCCTCGCTCCATGCCCAGAGCCTAGGAAACATAGTCTCCCGGGCACACGAGTGCTTACTACTCTAATATCTCCCCCGAGACTACTTACTCCTGCCACAGAAGTTGGGATAGAGAGCACCCGGCTACCTACAGCGAAGAACGACTTACCGATACCCGTCCACAATTGCAGCAGCAATCTCCTTGTAGGCGCGGCGAGTCTCAGGCTTTAGTACATCGAGTGTCACTAGGTCGCCGTCGGCCACACCGCGGTCGTGCGGGACAGCGATAAGCTCTCGGCAGATGCCGGCCAGGTGCTCCTCAATAGCGTCCTTGTCAACGCGCGAAGAAACCTCGTCTTTGTCCGTGATCACCACAATTGCGTTTCGGGCCAGATCCTCGTATCCATGGCTGGCGAGCCACTGCAGGGTGCTGCGGGCACGCTTGGCTCCGCTGACTGCGTAGCCAGCGGCGATGACTAGGTTGTCCGCTGACTGCAGGATCCCGCTCATGGCGTTGTGGGTGACGCCGGTGCCGCAGTCGGTGAGCGCTACCGAGTAATAAGCGGAGATAAGCTTGCGGATCCGCAGATATTCCTCCGCGGTCAGCGAGTCGGAAACTTCCGGATCCTGCTCACCCGCGATGAGGTGCAACCGGCCAGCGTGGTGCATGTAGCGGGCCAGAGCGGTGAGGGAGTCAATCGACTCAATGTTCCGGAGCAAGTCCGTGATCGTGCGCGGACTGGACTGCTGGTAGATGCCCTCCCCTAGGGCGCGTTCCACCAGGTCTCCGGAGTCGGGGTTAGCGTCGATGGCGCAGGGCGCATCGCCGCGGTACTCGGCCAGCGTCAGGCCTACGCCCACGGTCGTGGACGTCTTTCCGATACCGCCTTTGAGGCTCAGAACAGCGGTGTTGTAACTCCCCTGCAGCTGCCGAGAGATGCGGCGGCCCAGCTCTTCCTCCTGGCGCTGCTTCGGGCCTGGGCCGAGGTTCCAGACGCCGCCTGTCACCTTGTATACCGCACCCCGGATGCCGCCTCTCGGCCGAGGTTTCTGTTCCTTCACAAACAGTCCAGGTGAACTAACGAAGTCCGGCATAGGATTTTCAGCGATGGTATCTGCAACTGTGGGCCGGGCCCGGCGGAAAGCCGGCATCTCAATACCAGTCGCACCCGTGACGGCGTTGATGGTGTCCGCGCCCGCCTGCTGCGCCGATGCCGGGAGCCGGGTGGGTGCGGGCACTTGAGTCACCGGACTTGCTGCGTCGGCAGCCGCAGCAGCCTCCGCCCAAGATGTCCGTCGCGTCAGGGACGCGCCTGGTTCAGATTGGCCGGAGGAGCTGGGCGTAACTACTGGCATGGTTCCTGTCCGGGCATCCGTCAGCTCATCGTTACCGCGACGAAGGTCACGGCGTCGGCGCCGCTGCGGCTGCCCTGCATCCTCTGCGTGGGCGCGTGCGTTCTGATCCGCCGGATCGGGCATGTCTGTCCCCCAAAACGTTCGGCAAACTTTTTTTGCAGCACTGGTTCAAACAGCAAGTCTAGGGCGTCTCGCCGTACAGTCGGATCAGACGCGAGTCAACGCTGCTGTTGAATTTCTACCCTGAAATGCCAGATTGCCTGAAAGCTTGAGCTAGAACAGGCCCCAGTTCTTCACTAAACGCTCCAGTAAGGTGACCAGCATCAGCGAAGATAGCCCTGTTTCCAGCGAAGGCAGGGCAAACGTCTTGGAAGCAGAACCACGGCTTGGTATCAATGAAGACTGCGTCGTGGTCAGCTGCTGCGGCTGACTCCGCCGCTTTCAGCGTCTCCCAGTCAGCTGGTACTGGCGCCGAGCAATCTGAGGGTTTCGACAACGGCGTAAAGCATTCCTGCAAGTTTTTTGCTCCCGGGGGCGTCATCAGAGAAACAACCTTCGATGACTCGGGCAACGAGCCCAAAGCGCTGGAGTAGGCCGCGGTCCACTCGGCCTGGGCGGCCGGTCCGCTGGCCTTGCTCACGAGGCGCCTTATCGAGAGGGCGGAGTCAGAAATGATAACTAGGTCCGGGCTCAATTCGTTGACCCTCTCTGCAGCCCATTCCTTATGCGCAGTGCAGGCGGCGTATGGAGTGGTGCTGCTCATATTGGCAAAAACTTCGGTTCGCGCAAACGGGCAGCCCTGTTTCGTGATCGCCTGAACTCGATACCCGTTTGGCTCTAGCGCTCCTATAACTGCTGGCAGCCAGCTCGTGGCTATCGAATCCCCAAGGACAACGGCAGTCTTTTGTGAGTCGAGCACCCCGTAAACGCAGCTATCGATGTTCCCGGGGGTGACATCAAGACACCCGTTCTCCGTCCATTGGGGGACCCGCTGGTCCGCCATATTCGCTATCGCAGGTTCAAAATCAGGCCAATCCGTTGCAGCAAGAGCGGCCTGTATACGCACTGCGAGTTGTCCTGTTGGAGTCGTATCTTCCGCGCTTGTGTCCGCTAGCGGTGCCGGAGCGGCTGTTACGGCCGAGGTCGATGGGTTGCTGACAACCGCGGCTGAAGTCGTAGCTAGCGTGAGAACCGCAAGGAAGCTTAGAGCAGTCATTTTGTACTTCTGGTTTATCGGCTGCCTGTTCTGCATTCGCCTGCCCCCGCCGGTCAGCCACTCAGACTTCCTGACGGGATCTTCGATCAAGTGGTATGCGTAAGCCGAAACGGTAAATATGACCACGCTGACGATCGCATAGAACGCGACTCCCCGGTCTAAAGCAAGTGATTCAGCGAAGATGATGACCGGGAAATGCCATAAGTACAGCGAGTAGGAGATGTCTCCGAGGTAGCGGCTGACTGAGTTGGTAAATGGTTGGAGCCCAGGATGCTCGGACGTTCCGGTCCCGGCGAATATAAAGAGTGCGGCGGACAGAACTGGCAGCAGACCTGTGGGCGCGGGGAAGACTGAGCTGCTCGTAATCAGGAACAGCGAGGCAATCATGCCTGCCGTCCCCGCCCAAGCCAGGAAGGGCCGCGCAGCGAATGGTATCCGGCTTGCCCAGGGGGCCAGGAACGCAAGTAGCGCCCCGACCCCCAGTTCCCATGCGCGGGAAACTGTTGAGAAGTAGGCCAGCGTGGGCGAGCTGGTGGATTCGTGCATGGCCCAGGCAAACGATGCGACACATATTATGGCAATGCCCAACGCACCCAGGGTCCGGGCGCTGCCCTGCCGCCCTGTCTTGACGGCCAACATCAAGGTTCCGAGCAGTACCCACGGCCAGACGAAGTAAAACTGCTCTTCCACTGCAAGAGACCAGAAGTGCTGCAATGGCGACACTGGCCCAGCGGACTGGAAGTAGTCCGTTCCGGCTGCCGCAAAGTTCCAGTTCGCTGAAAAGAACAGTGCAGAGATTGCGTCTGTAGTCGTGGACAGGAAGCGCCCTTGGCCGAAGAAGAGGGATGCGGCCGCGACGGTAACCAGGAGGGTCAGCGTGGACGCGGGGAGGATGCGCTTGATGCGTCGGCGGTAGAAGCCGGCAAATGAAATGTGCCCGGTCTTGCCGTGCTCACGCAGAAGGCTTGCGGTGATGACGAAGCCGGAGATCACGAAGAAGATGTCCACGCCTACGAACCCGCCAGACGGCCAGCCCAGCATGTGGTCGAGAATCACCACAACGACGGCGAAAGCGCGGAGACCCTGAATGTCAGGCCGGAGCGATCCCTTACTTCCGGACTTTTTGAGCGCACGCTTGCGCAGGGCGGTGAGCACCATAATTCCCCCATTTAGAGACCGAGACTAGCCTTATCCTATCGGCCCCTGCAGGGCCAATAGGAACGGTTATGTTTCCGGCCGGGACTAGCGAGTCAGAGTGAGGATCTTTCACCAGTGTTGCGAGCACTTCGTGGCGAAATGAGTCGTCCCCGGACGCTGGATCGCCATGCACGCGAACAACTTCGGTCTGCCCAATGCGATGACTTCCTTCGCGTCGCTCGGACGGGGCCCGATACGGTAGATCTACATGCGCCTTCCATAGGTGGTGGCGCGGAGACGGCGCTCCCCGCCCAGAAGACGATGCCGGGAATCGCCGACTGGCTGACTAAGCAGCCCCCACGCTCCCAGGAGAAGAAGCCAGAAATAGCCCTGCTGGAGTGCGGCGGAAGTCATCGAGAAACCGATGAGGACAGCCAGTACTCCAACAGTGGCCGCGTCTCGGCGGCGAACCACGGCAAGGACGATTACAGACGCAATGGCGGCGACGATTAGCATCGCAGCAAGGCCTAGGCCTAGCCCGCCTTGGAACCACGTTCGTAGCAGCAGGTTGTGTGTGAGAGTGATGTGATCGTAAGTAGCGCCCGAGGCGGAGTCCAAGCCGCGCCCGAAGATTGGGTCTGCTCGGATACCCTCCCATGCGTAGGCGTAGGTGTTCTGACGGATGTCCAAGGTGCTCTTGTCACTGGTCTGCCCAGTCACCTGGGCGAATCGTCTCGCTGGGCTCCGGATTAGTCCAGCCCTATCGAGCTGGTCCATGAGCCAAAGTGCGGCGGTGGCGACAATGGCCAAGAGGAGTGGAACGCGGAGAGAAATCCGGGCCGCCAGCATGAAAAGGATTACACCCACTCCGCAGGCGATGAGCGCGCTGACACTGCCGGAAGCAAAAAGTGCCCCGATGTTAAGGACAAGGCCCGTCAGTAGCGGCAAGTTCCGCCTTTCGGTCTTGAACAATAGATAGAGGAAGATCACGACCGCTACGCCGGCAAGTAGACCGAGTATATTCGGGTGGCTGGCTAGTCCGGACGCTCTACCGTTGACCGCCTTGAAGCCCAGGGTGGTCACCCCTGCCGCCTGTGCGAGGCCCGCCGTCGCCGAAACGGACTGACCTATTAGAAAAGCACCCACGGCTTTTCCTGACAGCCCGTCAACTTCAGCCAGCCACCGCGCTACGAACGGGGCAACCGCTATGAAGATCAGGACCTGCACCCCGATAATCAGGTGCCCTCGCATGGAGTCAGCGGCCCCCGACGAGGTGACCACTCCTATGACTGCAAGATAAGCCGCCAAGATCCACAGAATGTAGCCCACAGGTTTGCGTCCCCGTCCAGCAGCCGCGCAGCCGAGGATCATCGCGAAGACAAGACTGGTCCAAGCCGCGGATGCCCATGCAGGCATCGCCTCTGAAAAGGGCAGCAGGAAAAAGATCACTACGACCAAAGCGTGCAGCAGTTTCACCGTGCGAGGGCGCCGTTCTCTAGAAGATGCACGCGGCGCTCATCTAGCACCACGTATTCAGACGAAGCCCACTCTATGCGCAGCATACCTCTCAGTATGGCGGAGCAGATGGAGCCGGTTGCAAGAAGTGATTTCCCCATGCGCCAATGATAATCGGCGGCTGAAGTCGCCGCCTCCGCGACATCTATCGGGAAGGGAAAACGAACAATACATCGATAAATCGCAATCTCCGCAACCTCACAAAGAGTACACCTAAAGCCACAGCCGTTATCGGTAAAATAATGCTGTGCACCAGTGAATTATCAAGACCGATTCGAGCAAGGACGTTGAAGATCACCATCAGGAAGACGTAATGGGTCGTGTAGAAGACTATGGACTGGCGACCAGCTAGTCCGATTATGGCACCTGGCTTAGTCGTGGAAAGTGCCTTGGCAAGTAGTAGGAGGACGAAGACTGCAGCAGCTACACAGGGAGCCCACCAAACGTGATGACGAACCTCAATTCCCAATGCAGACGCTAACGATGCTCCAACTGCCAATGCGGCAGATGCCCAGATGAAGGCTGGCATGGATACCACGTGTTCGAGGGTTTGCCAATTTCGCATTACGAAATCTCCTAAGAAGAAGAATGCGAGCAGGTAAAGCATCTGACTCCAATTGCCGTCCTGTATAAAGAAGGCACCGACTAATGCGACAGGAATCGCCCACTGGCGAACTCTTGGCGGGGCAATTAGCGCAACAATATAGAAAATCAAAAGGTAAGCGAGATACCAGGGATAACTCGGAGGGTCGTAAAAGATCCGGCTAGAATCTCCCAAGGCGGTGGCCTTACCCGTTAGCCCGGCGGTTGCCGCTAAAAGGCTCAGCAAGACAGTCGACCAAGGAGGTAGGGCCACCCAATCACAAACAGCTTCCCTCGAAGGTAGGCCCCTACTGGCTTCCTAAGGGAACGTGGTAACAACATGCCAGACATAAGCATGAGAGTTGGCATCCGGAAAGGCGCCACCGCATCGTTGAATATGGCGAATATAGGCTCGTACCCAGGCAGATTCCCGCTAATCTGACTCTCAGTGTGAAAGAGGATCACCAGCAGTACGGCCGCTCCCCTCATCACGTCCATCCACTGCATTCGCTTCTTTGCGCTGATTTGCGTGGGAGCACTGAGTGTGCTGGCCATGGTTCCCCCAATATTCTTTGACCTGAGACTCGGCATATCTTACATTGCATCGTCGGGGCGATGAGACCTGCCAAGTTCGCACTCGATGAATTCTACCTATTGCTCGGTCTCGATAAGCGTTAGTAACCCATCCCAGTTAGGCGTGGTTGGTCTATTTGATCCAGAGGTGCCGGTGGCCGCCCGTCGCGACTATGTACCGAGGTTGCAATTGGTAAGTTGCGGAAATCAAGGCGATTTTGCGGATGGCTTTAATGAGGTCATTGGTCGCTTCGGCGGCAGTATCCTTAGCGGCGCCGTTCGTGTTGAAGCAGGCCAGGATCGCTGCCTCCCCCCTGTTTGAGTGTCGAGCCGAGGCGCGCGACTGCGGGGATCGGGCAGGTTAGGAGTAACGCAGAGCCTTCTTTCGTGGGTTCCCTGCCGCACTCTGGCCGGCCGCGGTAGATGTCACGAAGCCCTGGCAGCACGGGCAGTTGAGGGCGATTCCGTGGTCGGGGTGCCTCAGGGCGCGTTGGGGATCGAGCCGGGTGGATTATTTGTCGGTGAGATGTTTCGGATCAAACTGCGGGCTCAAACAGAATCCAGTAAATTGCATCTCCTTTGCAGCTATATTGCACCGAGAGTGTCACGCTGGACCCGGCTGCGGACCTCGTCGGCCATGCCTGAGCCGCGTGTCACAACTTGGAGGGAGTCCAGAACGATGATGACTTCGGGCAGCTCGTGGCTGATCGCATTGACGAAGCCGTGTAAGGGAACCAGCGCCGAGGTCTTAAAG
>NZ_JABTYH010000033.1 GCF_013314975.1 Pseudarthrobacter oxydans
TCAGATTTGCCCGACAAAAGCGTCAGATTGGGATCCCTAACGAGCATTTCGGACACACCCCGTGGAAGGCCTCAGGCCCCAAACTGACACTCATCCGAACGGGTCTGGAGCGGCCGGTCCTCTACAGCAGGCCTGGAAAGCCCCAACCGCCTCAGCCCTTCCGGTCCGCCCGGTACGCGCTGGGGCTTACCCCGTGCAGCCGGCGGAATTGGCGCGAGAAGTAGAACTGGTCTGCCAGCCCGATTTCGCGCCCCACCTCCGCAATTGTCAGGTCTGTTGTGTCGAGCAGGAGCCTGGCCCGGGCCATCTTCAAAGCTGTGTGGTGGGCCAGCACTCCCCCGCCTGTCGCCTCCCGGAACAGCTTGCTCAAGTGCGACGGCGAAACACCCACCACCCTGGCCAGGTCCGGCAGCCGGATGGCACCGTCCACCCGGTCCTCCAGGAACTTCATCGCCTGCTGCAGCGGCGTCCCCTGTTCCGGGAGGCGGCGGTCCACCGCCAGGGTAGCCAGCAGCTTCCAGGCCATCCCCGCTGTGGCCACCAGGCGGGCCGGCGACTGGTCCTGCTCCAGGGCAGTAATGATCCCGTCCAGCATGGCGGTCAGCCGGTCCACCGCCACCAGCGGAATGATGGGCCGGCCGGCGCGCACCCCGGATTCTTCAACGAGTTCGGCGGCATCGGAGCCACGGACGTGGCACCACCAGATGGTCCAGGGGTCCTCAGCAGAGGCACCGTAGGCATGAGCCTCACCGGTGTTGCCGGGAAGTACGACGGCGGTCGCCTTGCCAACGTCGTACCGCGCACCGCCGGATTCCACCCACCCCGCCCCCGCGACGCAGAGGATGACGATGGTTTCCTCCGCGCCCTGGGGGCGGTACCGCCCGTGCTCTTCGGCAGCAGGAAAAACGCCGGCATCGGTGACCACCAGACGCCGCGTGATGGGACGCTCCAGCGCCTCCCGGACCAGCGGCCGGGGAACCACCACCAAGCGCTGGTTGGGGAACCCCGCTGCCCGCTCCACCCCGCACTCCTTCCGCCACGAAGTGTCTATGCTATGGCACAAGGCGGCAGCTCAGGCGGGTTCCTCCGTCCACCCAATCCAGTGGAGGAGCTCGAGGCTGTCCAGGGAAACCAGGTCACCGGCAACCGCGTCCCGCCGGCGCTGCGCCTCGGCCGGCAGCCCAACCTCTGCATCTTTCGGGAGCGGCAGGATCTGGAGCCTTACGTCCGAGCCGTGGCGTATCCCGGCGTCATCGGTTTCGATAATCCATGGAGAACCATCCCAGAACCTGTCCGCCACCACGGTTCCGTCAACCACCAGGCGGGCAACATCCCCGGCCCAGGAAACCTCCAGTTCCGTATGGTCCCCGGCCAGGTCCGCCCCCGCCACATCCACCGCATAAACAGCTGCCAGCTCGTCAACGTCTGCCTCCGTAGGTGCGGCAGCGCGGCCCGCTAGGGAGCCGAACGACGCCGGAACGGACTTCGCGGCGCGGATCCGCTCGGCAGGCAGCGTCCGGCGAAAGATTTCAGGCTTCAAGGTGCCTGTCCGCACGACCTCGAACCCGCCGTCCGCGGTGGAGTAGCGCCGCACGGCGGGTTCTCCCTGCGACCTGCCGGCCAGGCGGCCGTCCGCACCAACCCAGAGCGGGTCTGCGGACAGGACCAGCTGCCGGCCCTGCGGTGTTTCCAAAGCCCACGCCTGGCCGGCCAGGCGGGAGGGCAGGACAAGAATGGCCAAAGAGCCTACGACCGAGCTCGCCGTCAACGTGACCGGACCGCCGGCGTCAACGGCGTACACGCCCCCGCCCAGCGCGGTTGCCGCCCCATCCAGAACGGTTCCTTCCGGCACGCACAGCTGCGGCACTATCCCTTCCTCCGCATCGAGTACCAGCGTGGGCGCACCCTCCGGGTCCAGCAGTGTGAAGGCAGACGCCGTTGCCCAGCGAAGGCGGACACCTGCCACGTCCAGATTGACGGGCCAGCGCGCGATGGTACCGGCCGGAATGGTGAGGCCCCCGCGCGGAAAGGTAAGTGTTTCCCCGTCCAGGAGGAGCCTGAACTGGGCTCCCGGGTAATCCGGCAGGGGAATGTGCGGCTGGTGCCAGGTGACAAACAGGAACCCGGACCGGCCGTCCGAGCGCATGGCCCAGCGGAGCGTGGCCGCGTCATCAATGCTTGCAGGAAGTGTGTCCGGCAGGGTGGACGGCATCGGCGCGAGCCGGGCACCAAAGGCTGCCAGGAACGCGTGCTGCTTCCGCAGTTCGGCGAAGCTCTGCGCCAGCCGTCCCGCCGCACCGATGGGGGCGTGGAAATCGTAGTCAAACACCGGAAGATCGTTGGGGTAGCCCGTTGCCTGGGACTCCTGCATTCCGCCCGGGGGATTAATTCCGCCGGTGAACATGTAATAGCCCTGCCACGCGGAGCCGCTGCCGATCTTGGTGTTGGCCACCGCCGCAACGTCCTTGCCGCCGGGCCACGGCCGCCGCTGGTAGGCCGTGGCCATGCCGCCGGTGAGTTCGCAGGTTGCCGGCGGATACAGCGTGGACTGGGAACGGGCCGGTGCAGCACCGCTTCCCGAGAAGTGCTCACGCAGGTCCGCACCGATCCCCGGGTCATCCCACTCGTGGCTGAAGAAGTAGTGCTCCCGGAAGGTGGGGTCCCACGGGGCGTCGGCGTCAACCCAAAAGCCGTCCCCGTAGCCACCGAAGACCGGCATGACGTCGACCTCAGGGATGTCAGCCGCGCCCCAGGCGGTTGCCGTCCAGACGGGTGCGCCCAGCCCGGCCGCTCTGGCCAGTTTCTTGAGCTCCGTGATGTGCCGGGGCTGGTCGTAGAGCTCATTTTCCAGCTGGATGCCAATGACATTGCTGTCCGGGCCGGTGAGGCCGTGCAGTTCCTTGCCGATGCGGTTGAACCAGCGCTCCACCATGGCCAGGTACGCGGGGTCGTTGGTCCGGTGTGCCACCGGCGCGGCCTGCACCCAGTCCGGGAAGCCGCCGTTGCGGACCTCGCCGTGGCACCAGGGGCCCAGGCGCAGCACCACGTCCAGGCCAACGTCAGCGCAGAGCCGGACGAACGCAGCCACGTCCAGGTTGCCGTCAAAGCGTGCCTCGCCCTCGACCGGCTCGTGGTGGATCCAGAAGATGTAGCACGCCACCACAGTGATCCCTCCAGCCTTCATCAGCCGCAAGCGCTCTTCCCAGCGGGACCGGAGCAGGCGGCTAAAGTGAAGTTCCCCTGACACCGGCACCGCCGGGACGCCGTCGTGTTCTATGAACTGGCTGGTGAGCCTCCACCTTTTGTGGCGGTCCTCGGTGTTGCTCATGGGCGGGAACTGCAGCGCCCGTTCGTGCGGCCGGTGCGCGGCGCTAAGCATCCCGGCGCTGGGCATCTCAAGGGTCCCCAGCCCGATCGGCATGGAGGTCTCGGGGTTCATCACTACTTCACACTATGCCCATCACTCCTGGCCGCCCATGGCAGAAAAACGCAACTATATGGACGATCTTCTTTGCGCCGGCGCCCCGCACGTCCTCACCGGAAGTCGGCCGTCGAGTCCTTTGCGACCTCCAGGAGCGTTGTCTGGAAGGCAATTTCGGCAGCGGCACGGACCCTGTCATGGCGGTGCGCCAGCAGGACCCGCCGGGACGGGGCCGATGAGCCCAGCGAAACGATGCTCACGCCGGGGTGTTTATTGACGACGGCGGTCCGGGGCGCCAGCGCGATGCCCAGGCCAACACTGACCATGGCCTGGGCCTCCTGGTAGTCATTGGCGTGGAAGGCGATCCGGGGCGTAAATCCGGCAGCGCTGGCACTTCGCTGCAGGACCTCCACGACAGGGTGTTCCTGGCCGCGGACGATCCATTCCTCGTCCGCCAGGTCCGCCATGGCCACCTGCTTCCGGCGGGCCAGGCGGTGGTCCTTGCCGACAATCAGCGCTGTGGCGTCCTCGAACACCGTGGTCAGGGCGAAGTCCTCCGGATTCATCCGGTTCCATTCGTAGTCCCACAGCAGTGACATTCCCACCTGGCCGTTCTCCAGCATCTCAATCAGGTCCTCGAACCGGCTGCTGCGGACATGCAGCTCGATGGCCGGGTACTCCTTCTTGAATCGGCTGATGACGACGGGGAGGAACGAGCCTCCGAGCGTGGGGAAGGTTCCCATGGTGAGGCTGCCCCGGTTAAGGCCTGCGATTTCCGCAAGGTCGGCCTCGGCCGCTGCCATCTGCCGGAGGATGCGCCGCGTATGGGAGGCAAGGACGTGTCCGGCATCCGTGGGGACCATGCCCCGCGTCTGCCTCTGCAGGAGGGGCTGCCCGATTTCGGCTTCCAGGCGCCGGAGCTGCTGGGAAACCCCGGAGGGCGAGTACACATGCTTTTCCGCCGCAGCGGTGATCGACCCGAGCTCAACGACATCAAGCAGCAGTTCAAGCCTCCGGACGTTCAACATGGCAGCCCTCCGATTGAAGTGTTTGTTACATACCCCTCACCATTCTAGGCCCCTGCTTCATGCAGACCTAGAAATCGCGCCCCCGCCGATGCCGGCTCCGCCGCTTCCGTTGCAGAAGGGCTAAAAGTGCGCGGGCAGCTGTGCTTGTGATTGAAGAAAAAGTGCATAGATATGCAAAATTTGGCGTTTGTAATTCATCATTGACCCGGATCACACTGGTGAAAGCCGGTAAGGCTTGATGGCCCATTGAAGGGCCCACAAGGATGTGAAGGGCAATCATGTTTAAGATCCCAGCAGTGTGGATGCGGGGCGGGACCAGCAAGTGCTGGGTCTTCGAATGGGACAACCTCCAGGTCCCCGGAAAAAGCGTGGACGAGGTCCTCCTCCGCCTCTTTGGCAGCCCCGACCACCGGCAGGTGGATGGAGTGGGCGGCGGGACATCCACGACGAGCAAGGCAGTCATCCTCTCCCGTTCCCTGGGCGAGGATGCTGACGTTGACTACACGTTCGCCCAGGTGGCCATAGATGAACACAAGGTGGACTGGGGAAGCAACTGCGGAAACTGCTCGGCAGTGGTGGCACCGTACGCCATAGAGCGCGGCTGGGTGGAGCCCGGCCAGGAAAGCACCTCGGTCAGGACGCTGAACACCAACACCGATCAGCTCATCCTGCAGAAAGTCCCCACCCCCGGTGGCGCACTCCAGGATCCCGGGACCCAGCTGATCCCGGGCGTTCCTTTCCCCGGGCTTCCGGTGGGCATGGGTTTCCTCGACCCTGCAGGGCGCACCACCGGGAAGCTGTTTCCCACCGGCGAGCCCCTGGACAAGGTGACCTTCGACGGCCGGCAGGTTCCCGCCACGCTCATTGATGCCGGGGCACCGCTGATCATCCTCGACGCCGCGTCCATCGGGCTCACGGGCCACGAAACGGCGGCGGACATCGACAGCCAGGCGGCGTTGCTGGTGCACCTCGATGACGTGCGCAGGGACGCGGCCGTCCGCATGGGTCTTGCGGCCAGCCGGGCCGAGGCCGAGCGGGCCATCCCCAAGCTGGCGATCGTGGCCACGGCATCGCCTGACGACGAGGCTGACCTTGTTGTCCGAATGCTGTCCATGGGCAGACTCCACCCCGCCCTCGCGATCACCGGAAGCGTAGCCCTGACCATGGCCGCGCAGCATGAGGGCACGGTGGTCCGGGACCTGCTCGCCACAGATCCCTCCTCAGGCCTGACCATGCGGACACCGGCCGGCATCGTCCAGACATGGGCGGAAGTACGTGACGGCGTCCCCGTCGTCGGCACCCTCCGAAGCGCCCGCCGCATCGCTGACGCGGAACTGCTGCTTCCACAGACCTGGTAACCCCCAACAGCCTCCCCGCCCAGCTGCACCGGACTGGTGTTTCATGGAAGGAAGGCACCAACCCCAAAGGATTCCTCAATGACGAGCAATAAGTCATCCTTGGAGCCGCCCGGAACCTCCCCGGACGGCGCTGCCGACCCTGCAGAGCAGACCCAACACACAGAGCTGCCAGATCCCCCGAAGCACTCCCGGCGCACGATCCTTGCCGCAGCAGGAGCCTTCGCACTGCTTGGAACTGCCACCACCGTCCTGGGCGGAAGCCTGCTGAACCCGCCCTCCAGCACCGAAGACGGCGACTTCAGCGGCGAGACCCTCGAATTCCTCATTCCGCTGGCATCCGGCGGTGGCACGGACACGTGGGCGCGCTTCATCGGCACAGAGCTCACCAACTATGTGGCCGGCCGCCCCGGCTTTGCCCCCGTGAATGAAGCCGGCGGTGAAGGCATCCTCGGGACCAACCGGTTCGCCCGCTCCGCCAAGACTGACGGGACCGAGATCCTGGTGGGCACCGCATCGACGGTTGTGCCCTGGGTGCTGGGCCGCTCAGCGGTGAAGTACTCGTTCGAAGACCTGAAGCCCGTCGTCGTCAATGGAACTGGCGGCGTCATCTACGCCCGGGCTGAAGCCGGGGTGGCCGGCGTGCAGGACCTGATCAACAGGGACACCCCGCTGGAATTCGGCGGCATCAGCGCCACGGGCCTGGACATCACCACCCTGGTGGCTTTCGACCTGCTCGAGGCGGACGTCACCAGCACCTTCGGCTTCGAAGGCCGCGGACCCGTCAACCTGGCCCTCCAGCGCGGGGAAATCGATCTGGACTACCAGACCACCTCGGCCTACGGCTCGGCGGTCGAAGGCATCGCCAAGGAAGGCAAAGCCGTTGTCCTGATGTCCTTCGGCCAGCTGGACGAGGCCGGGGAAGTAGTCCGCGACCCGAACTTTCCGGACGTTCCCACGGTTGCAGAAGCTTACGAGACGCTGCACGGATCAAAGCCCTCGGGTGAAAAGTACGAGGCCTACAAGACCCTGCTTGGACTCACCTACACCTACCAAAAAGGGCTCTGGGTTCCGCAAGAGACCCCCGAGAAGGCGTACCAGCTGCTGCGCGAGTCCAGCGAAAAGCTCGGCACGGACCCGGCATTCCAGGAGAAGGCCGCCAAAGTACTCGGCGGCTATCCCCTGGTGGCCGATTCCGGCGTGGCCGAACGGGTCCGCGAGGCCTACACCGTCAGCAGCTCCGTCCGGTCCTATGTCACGGGACTGCTCGCGGACAAATACAACATCCACGTTGAATAAGGACCATCATGCTTGACTCCGCAATGGCAGCGCTGGCATCCCTCGCTGATCCTTCCCTCCTCATCATGCTCCTGATCGGCACCGTCGCCGGCCTGGTCATGGGACTCATCCCGGGCCTCGGCGGAACAGGCGCCGTCGCCATCCTCCTGCCCATCACGTTCGGCATGGAACCGCCCCAGGCGCTTGCCCTGCTCATCGGCGCCCTCGCCGTCGTGCACACCTCAGACACCGTTTCCGCTGTCCTGCTCGGGGCACCAGGCTCCGCCTCCGCCAGCGTCACGATGCTCGACGGTTATTCGATGGCGAAGAAAGGCGAGGCCGCACGTGCCCTGACCCTGGCGTTCCTGTCCTCCATGGCCGGCGGCATCATCGGTGCCATCGGCCTGACCCTGGCCATCCCCCTTGCCCGGCCGCTGGTCCTCTCCTTTGCCAGCCCCGAGCTCTTTATGCTGACCGTCCTGGGCGTCGCCCTGGCAGCCGTACTGTCCCGGGGAAACATCATCAAGGGCGTCTCGGCAGGCCTCCTGGGCCTGGTGCTGGGCATGGTGGGAACCTCGCCCACCACGGCCGAGGAGCGTTTCACCTTCGGCAGCCTCTTCCTGGGCGACGGCCTGTCACTTGTGGCCGTAGCGCTGGGCATCTTCGGCCTGGCCGAAATCGCCTCACGTGCCAGCCAGCGCCGCGGACAGAAGGAAACCATCAGCCTGGGCGGGGGATGGGGCCGGGGCATCCGCGAATGGCTCAGCCACTGGACCCAGGTGATCCGGGGAGCGCTCATCGGCATCTGGGCAGGTGTCCTGCCCGGCGTCGGCGCCACCGCCGGAACCTGGCTGGCGTACGGCCAGGCCGTCGCAACTGCCAAGGACAAGCGCAAGTTCGGCAAGGGAGACCCCCGCGGGATCGTCGGCCCCGAAAGCGCCAACAACTCCGTGGAAGCCGGAGACCTGATCCCCACCCTCCTGTTTGGTATCCCCGGCGGTGTCCCGTCGGCGATGCTCCTGGGCATGCTCCTCACCTACGGCATCCAGCCGGGCCCCTCCATCATCACCGAACACCTGGACCTGATGTACCTGATCGTGTGGTCCTTCGCGATCGCCTCGATCCTGGGCGCCCTGTTCTGCTTCCTCAGCGTCAAGCAGCTCGCCAAGCTCACCAAGGTTCCCTTCGCGGTCCTGGCAGCAGGCCTGGTGGCCGTGATGCTCCTGGGTTCCTTCCAGGAAGGCGGCCAGCTCGGCGACCTCTGGATCATGATCATCCTGGGCGTCTTTGGCTGGCTCCTGAAGTCCACCGGCTTCCCCCGGGCACCGTTCCTGATCGGGTTCGTCCTGGCCATCCCGCTGGAGCGGTACTACTTCCTGACGGACAGCCTCTACGAAGGATTCGACTGGATGCTGCGTCCCGGTGTCCTGGTGTTCCTGGCCATCCTGGTCCTCCCCATCATCTGGGCCTTCATCAAGTTCATCCGCGCCCGCCGCAAGACCAACTTCGACGACGGACACAGGGACGAACAGCCCGAAGATGACGAGGCTCCGCTGAAGAACTCCAACTGGTCCCTCGTTGCGGCAGGCATCTTCACCGCGGCCTTCGCCGCGGCACTGATATCGTCCACGTCATTCTCGCCGGAGGCCCGGCTGGTGCCGCAGCTGGTGAGTATCGGCGGCCTGGTATTCTCCGGGATCCTGTTGTTCACCGAGATCCGCACCCGGCTCCGGGCACGGACCGAAGGTGCAGGCTGGACCCTTGACGCAGGGTTCGCGTTCAAGACGTTCGCATGGATGACCGGATTCCTCGCACTGACCGCCGTCTTTGGGTACCTGATCGCGGTAACGATCTTCATCCCCGCCTTCCTGCTGGTCGTGGCAAGGGCGCGGCTGAAAGTCGCCGTGATCTACACAGGCGTCCTGTACCTCGTGCTCCTCGCACTCCCCTCGCTGCTGCCGATCGACCTGCCGCAGGGCTGGTTCAACACCCTTGTTTAGACGTCCGCCACACACATTGGCCATTGGAGAAAAGAAATGACGGTACTCGTCGCCTATGCACCTGCTTCAGAAGGCAGGGAAGCCCTGTCAGAAGGAATCAAGGAAGCGCACCTCAGGAAGTCGGACCTGCTGATTGTGAATATCGGCCGCGGCCACCACGACCTGGAGCCGGAGGAAGTGCGCGGGCTGGAAACCCGGCTGGCCGAGGCCGGCCTGGGCCTGACCATCGAGTCCTCGGTCCTGTCTGATCCCGGGGATGCTGTCATCCAGATCGCCCAGGACCGCAACGTCGACATGATCGTGATCGGCCTTCGGCACCGGTCCATGGTGGGAAAGCTCATCCTCGGAAGCACCGTCCAGAGGATCCTGCTCGACGCCACCTGCCCGGTGCTGGCGGTCCGCTCCGACAAGCTCTGACCGGAGCCCACTGGCTGCCGGACTTCTTGTCCGGCCCGCGTGCTGCCGTTCCCGCACTCCATCGCAACAGGTAGCCCGAAGGACGGGCGCGGGGACGCCACAGCACGCAAGGGAGGCAGGGTGACCACCGGTCACCCTGCCTCCTCCCATGAACTTTCCGAGGGCAGTCCGGCAAGGACACCCCCCAACCAAGGAGAAAGAGAAAACCTTGTACAACCGTCCCCAGCCCGTCGGACGGGGTGCCGCACCCCTCTCTCCTGAACCGGTTCCCAACTGGTGCAAGCTTTCGCGAAGCGACCAGGTGGAAATCCACCGCCAGGGGCGGCCCATCGCATCAGGACGGATCGACATGCTCGCCCTGGACGGCAGCCTCCTCTGGCTCCAGCAGGACGAAGGAAAAGGACGCGCCCTGTTCCTGCACAGTGACGGCCTGCGTGTCTACCGCCGGCCCGCAACCAGGAACACGTAGAGCCAACCACCGAGGAGAACCACCATGAGCAACACGCCGCAGCGAACCCTTTCCCCCGCGGTGGAGCACACCCCGGAAGACCGGCCAGGGCGCCCCCGGCGCCGCCGCCGTATTCTGCTGGTACTCGCCGCTCTCGCGGTCCTGGGTCTGGCTGCCTTCGTACTTGGGGTGGTCCTGCCCGGCCCGGCGGCCCCCACGGAACCGGAGCAGACCATGACCGCCATCCAGATCATCCCGCTCATCATCCTCGTCGTGATGTTTGTGGTGGCGACCCGGTGGCCGCTGAACATCGGGGTGATGGGGCTGGTTGCGTCCTTTGGCGTCGGCTACTTCATGCTGGGCATGACCGACAAAGAGATCCTTGCGGAGTTCCCCGCGAGCATCGTGCTGACGATTATCGGCGTCACCTACTTCTTCAGCATGGCCCAGCGGAACGGCACCATCGACGTCATCGTGCAGGCCTGCGTGCGCCTCGTCAGGGGCAGGACGCTGATGCTTCCCTGGGTGTTCTTCCTCATGGCTGCCGCACTCACGGCGCTGGGAACCTTCTCCCCGGCCGCCGTCGCGCTCCTGGCGCCGGCGGCCATCGGCTTTGCCTACGAATCGCGCATCCACCCGGTCCTGATGGGCGCCTTCATCATCAACGGAGCCCACGCGGGCGGTTTTTCCCCGTTGTCCGTGGCCGGGGTGCTGGTGCACGACATCGCCCAGGAAAACGGCTTCCCCATTTCGCAGGGTGCACTGTTCATTGCCAGCTTTGCCGTCAACCTCATCCTCTCGGTCCTGACCGTCGTGGTGCTGGCACTCCTGGGCAAACTGCGCGACGGCGCCGGCAGCCACCACACCGGCATGCCTGCGCCCGGCACCATCCGTCCGCACGGCCAGCAAATCCTCACGCTGATGCTCATCGTGGTGATGCTGGTGTGCACCCTGGGCTTCCACATGCCGATCGGCTTCGTGGCCCTCTCCGCCGGCCTCCTCCTGGCCCTGATCAATATCAAGGAACACCAGACCTTCATCGGCGGCATCTCCTGGTCCACCGTGCTGCTGGTGGCGGGCATGATCACCTACGTCTCGCTGCTCCAGCATGTGGGCGTCATCGACACCCTCGCCGAGCAGGCCCTTGCCCTGGGCGCCCCGCTTCTGATCGCCCTGGTGCTTTGCTACGTCATCGGCGTCGGCTCGGCCTTCGCCTCCTCCACAGCGCTGCTGACCGCGTTCATTCCCATGGCCGGCCCGCTGCTGGCCACCAGCACGCTGAGCGCATCGGGAACGGTGGCCGCCCTGGCCATCGCGGCCACCGTGGTGGATGTTTCGCCGTTCTCCACCGACGGTGCGCTGGTGGTCGCCAACGCCCGCGAGGACGACCGGCAGCGCGTCTACCGCCAGCTGATGATCTACGCCGGCGGGGTTGTGCTGGCTGCGCCGCTGCTGGCCTGGGCACTGCTGGTGCCCACCGGGATCATGTGACGGTCAGTGCGCCAGGCGCTGCCCGTCAGCCATGGCAGGCATGGAGACGGCGGGCATGGAGACCACTGGCATGGAACCGGTAAGGACCTCGACGACGGCCATCTGGCCCGTGGTGTCCGGGACACCCGGAAACTGGACCTGCGGATCCGCGGGCACCGCCGCCGGGCTGTTCTCGGGACGCATCCGGACAAGCGCCACGGCGGAGATGAGGAACCAGGCCACATTCGTCACCACGGAAGGCCAGGCGCCGTGGAAGGTGCCGTTGATGATGAAGGCGACCGCGCCAACAAGGTTCGCGGTCTGGAATCCCTTGCCGGCCTTCAGCCAGCCCATGGAAACGGCCAGGTACGCGCTGAGAATCGCAGCCGCGCCGGCCCAGCCGGCGATTTCCCACAGCAGTTCCATGGGGTCCTTTCAGGTGCTGCCCGCGCAGTATCCGGGCAGGGTCTTTGACAGTGATGAAAAGGGGTTTGGTTTCGCCGGATGCCACTGCTCATTGAACGGACATCATCCAACACTGCGTTGACTCGAGCCTGTTCGGGCGAGGACCTCATGCCGGCTGGCGGCATAATCATACCCTGCAAAAAGGGGGCGTTTTACGCAGCGTCCGCGCCTTCAAAAGTCTGGACAACTCCCCCGCCAGGTAGCACCATCTGAAGGGTGACCACCGACCCCCACCTGCGCGAGTTGATGCTCCTGCGCCGGGTCAAGGACCGGATCGACCGGGAGTACGCGCAGCCCTTGGACGTCGAGGCCCTGGCCCGCGGTGTCCACATGTCCGCCGGCCACCTCAGCCGCAGGTTCAAGGCCGCGTACCAGGAATCGCCGTACAGCTACCTGATGACCCGCCGGATCGAACGGGCCATGGCGCTGCTGCGCCGGGGTGACCTTTCCGTGACGGAGGTGTGCTTCGCCGTCGGCTGTTCCTCGCTGGGCACCTTCAGCACCCGCTTCAGTGAGCTGGTGGGCATGCCGCCCAGCGCCTACAAGCAGGAGGCAAAAAGCACGACGGCGGGCATCCCCGCGTGCGTGGCGAAGCAGGTCACCAGACCGGTCAGGAATCGAGAAGCGCCGGCTCCGGAACCGCAACTAGCATGACTGCCATGGACAACATCACCATCTCCTCAACGTTCCTTCCGCACACCGATCCCGACGCTTCCCTGGCGTTCTACCGTGACGCCCTGGGCTTCGAGGTCCGCAACGATGTGGGCCGCGGCGCCATGCGCTGGATCACCGTGGGCCCCGCCGGGCAGCCCGGCGTTTCCATCGTCCTCCACCCGCCGGCCGTGGATCCGGGCATCACCGACGACGAACGCCGCACCATCACCGAAATGATGGCCAAGGGCACCTACGCCACCGTCATCCTCTCCGCCCCGGATGTCGACGCCGCCTTCGCCAGGGTGGAGGCGAGCGGGGCCGACGTCGTGCAGGAACCGGTGGACCAGTCCTACGGCATCCGCGACTGCGCCTTCCGCGACCCGGCCGGGAATACCGTACGGATCAACCAGCAGCCGTAGGCTGCAAGGATTGAAGAAAGCCACGCCGGGGGAGGCTGCGGGCGCAGTCTCCCCCGGCAGGGACATCAGCGCAGCCCAACAGATGGAGACCCGATGAGCACGGACACCGGCACCACTACCCAGGCCAACGGGCTGCACGTCGCCGACACCCACGACCTGATCCGGGTGCAGGGTGCGCGGGAGAACAACCTCAAGAACATCAGCGTTGAGCTGCCCAAGCGCCGGCTGACAGTGTTTACGGGGGTGTCCGGCTCGGGCAAGAGCTCCCTGGTGTTCGCCACCATCGCCGCAGAATCGCAGCGCATGATCAACGAGACCTACAGCGCGTTTGTCCAGGGCTTCATGCCGAACCTGGCCCGCCCCGAGGTGGACTTCCTGGAAGGCCTGACGACCGCCATCATCGTTGACCAGGAGCGCATGGGCGCCAACCCGCGGTCCACCGTGGGCACCGCCACGGATGCCAACGCCATGCTCCGCATCCTCTTCAGCCGGCTCGGCACCCCGTACGCCGGCCCGCCCACGGCGTTCTCCTTTAACGTTCCCACCCGGAAGGCCAGCGGCGTCATGTCCACGGACAAGGGCGGCCGGGTGGAGAAGGCGGTGGTCAACCATGCCGTCTACCTCGGCGGGATGTGCCCGCGCTGCGAGGGCATGGGCAACGTCAGCGACATTGACCGCACGGCACTGTACGACGACGCCAAGTCCCTGAACGAGGGAGCGCTGACAGTTCCGGGCTACTCCATGGACGGGTGGTACGGGCGATTGTTCGAGGGCATGGGCCTGCCGATGGACAAGCCCATCGCCAAATTCACCAACAAGCAGCTGGACACCATGCTCTACGCGGAGCCCACCAAGATCAAGGTGGAAGGCGTCAACCTGACCTTCGAGGGGATCATCCCCAAGATCCAGAAGTCCATGCTGTCCAAGGACCCCGAGGCCATGCAGCCGCACGTCCGCCGGTTCGTGGAGCGGGCCGTCACGTTCCAGACCTGCCCCGAGTGCAAGGGGACCCGGCTGACCCAGCAGGCCCTCTCCTCCAGGATCAACGGCAGGAACATCGCCGAGCTGTGCCAGATGCAGATCAACGACCTTGCCGGGTGGGTCCGGGACGTGAAGGACCCCTCGGTGGCTCCCCTGCTCAAGGGCCTCCAGCACCTGCTCGACTCCTTTTCGGAGATCGGCCTCGGATACCTCAGCCTGGACCGGCCGGCCGGCACCCTGTCCGGCGGCGAGGCCCAGCGCACCAAAATGATCCGCCACCTCGGCTCCTCGCTCACGGACGTTACCTACGTCTTCGACGAGCCGTCCATCGGCCTCCATCCGCACGACATCGAACGGATGAACCAGCTCCTGCTCCAGCTCCGGGACAAAGGCAACACCGTCCTGGTGGTGGAGCACAAGCCGGAGATGATCACCATCGCAGACCACGTCGTCGACCTTGGTCCCGGGGCCGGGACCAACGGCGGCGAGGTCTGCTTCGAGGGCACCGTGGAGGGCCTGCGGAGCAGCGACACCATCACCGGGCATCATCTGGAGGACCGCGCGGCCCTGAAGGAGGCCGCCCGGAAGGCGTCCGGGGTGCTGGAGGTCCGCGGCGCCTCGACGCACAACCTCCAGGACGTCGACGTCGATATTCCCCTGGGCGTCCTGACGGTCGTCACCGGGGTGGCCGGCTCGGGCAAGAGCTCCCTGATCCACGGTTCCGTGGCCAAGCGCGAGGGCGTGGTGGTGATCGACCAGGGCGCCATCCGCGGTTCGCGCCGCAGCAACCCGGCCACCTACACCGGGCTGCTGGAGCCCATCCGCAAGACGTTCGCCAAGGTCAACGGCGTGAAGCCGGCACTGTTCAGCTCAAACTCCGAGGGCGCCTGCCCCACCTGCAACGGCGCGGGCGTCATTTTCACCGAGCTCGGCGTGATGGCCACCGTCGAGTCACCCTGCGAGGACTGCGAGGGCCGCCGCTTCCAGGCCGCCGTGCTGGAATACACCGTGGGCGGGCGGAACATCGCCGAGGTCCTCGCCATGTCCGTGACCGAAGCCGCAGCGTTCTTTGCCGAAGGTGAGGCCAAGACGCCGGCCGCGCGGACCATCCTGGCGCGGCTCGAGGATGTTGGCCTGGGCTACCTCAGCCTGGGCCAGCCGCTCACCACGCTTTCCGGCGGCGAGCGCCAGCGGCTCAAGCTCGCCACCCAGATGGCCGAGAAGGGCGACGTGTACGTCCTGGACGAGCCCACCACCGGCCTGCACCTGGCCGATGTGGAGAACCTGCTGGGCCTGCTGGACCGGCTGGTTGAGTCGGGCAAGTCCGTGATCGTGATCGAGCACCACCAGGCCGTGATGGCCCACGCGGACTGGATCATCGACCTTGGCCCGGGAGCAGGGCACGACGGCGGCCGGATCGTTTTCGAGGGCACGCCGGCTGAACTGGTGGCCGGATCCCCGACGCTCACCGGCAAGCACCTGGCCGCCTACGTCGGTGCCCCCGCGGCATGACGGAGGAGTACAGGTACGGAGTCGAAATCCTGCACCTGCTGGTATCCCCCTCCCACGCCTACTTCGGCCGGGCGCGGGACGGCGCCGCAGACGTGCCCACCACGGATGCCGATGCTGCCGAGGTGGTGGCGGGCAAGGGCATT
This sequence comes from Pseudarthrobacter oxydans, assembly GCF_013314975.1. Classification (GTDB taxonomy): domain Bacteria; phylum Actinomycetota; class Actinomycetes; order Actinomycetales; family Micrococcaceae; genus Arthrobacter; species Arthrobacter oxydans. The sequence goes on from NZ_JABTYH010000033.1 coordinate 15,592, forward strand.
GTGGGTGACAGGTTCTTCGGCAAGGCCGCGCACATGGATGCCGCGGTGACCCTGTTCGCCGTCGAATCCCTGGAGGCCATCGCGGCCGAACTGGGCGCGGAGCCGTTCAATCCCCTCCTGGCCCGGCGGAACGTGGTGCTCCGCGGCGCACACCTGGTGCCTCTGCTGGGGCAGGACTTTGTGCTGGAGTCGGGCGGGCAGTCTGTGGCTTTCCACGGCGGCCGGCATGCCCAGCCCTGCGCCTGGATGAACGAGATGCTGGCGCCCGGCGCCCACCCGGCCATGCGGGGCCGCGGCGGTATCCGGTGCCGCGCCCTCTCAAGTGGGCTGCTGCGCCGTGGCCCTGCCGTGCTGGTCAGCCCGGTGCCGTTGGACCCGTCCCAGGCGGGTGAGGCCAGCCTGCTCCGCCCGTCGCGGCTGCCGTAACCGTGCGGTACCTCCCGGGGGACGCACCACGGTCAGTCCAGGCGCACGCCGCGGAGCAGCATGAGGGTCCCGCCCACCGCGGCGGCTGACGCGAGGAAAACCCCCACAGCGCCAACTCCTGCCGCCGCCACACCGATAACGCTGGGAAGCACCACCTGGCCCACCCGGTTCCCGGCGAGCCGGAGGGCAAGGGCACGCCCGCGCTGCCCTGCGGGGGCCTGCGCCGAAAGCCACGACATGGTGAGGGGCTGGCCAATGCCAAGGCCCAGTCCGAGCACGGCCATGACCGCGAAAAGCAGAAGCACCGGCATGGGAACCGCCGTGGCGGCCAAAGCGATGGTGGACAGCACCAGGCTGGCCACGAGCAGCCGCTTGCGCCCCAGCTTCCGGGAGACGTGCCCCAACAGGATCCGGGACACCATGGAAAACACCGCGCGGACGGCGAGCAGGGCGCCAACGGTTGCCGCCGTGAGCCCGCGTTCGGATCCAAGCACCGGGAGATAGACCATGGTCAGGTCCACCACGGCAAGGACGGTGGCGGACGTGGCGAGCGCCCGCGCCACGCCGGGCGTCCTCAGCAGCGCGGCAACGTTGCCTTTGCCGCCGCCCGCCGCAGCCGCCCTTCCCTTCCTGCCGCTGACCGTTGCCGAGATACCGAAGGTGGCCACCAGGAGCACCAGGCCCATGCACACCGAAAGGAGGAAGATCGCCTGGGTGTCCGGGCGGATGGCGGCCCCTCCCACCAGGGCGATTGCCAGGGGACCCAGCGCCTGTCCCAGGGATGCCGCGAAGGTGAGGTATCCGAACGCCGAATCCATCCGGGACGAGGCGGCGTTGTTCGCCACCACCGCCTGCTGCCCCACCACGCAGGCCAGCTGGCCGACGCCAAGAAGGGCGGTTCCGATGATCAGCGCGGCGATCGATGTACCCCACAGCAGCAGGAAGGACGCGCTGGCCAGGACGACGGCGGCTCCGGCCGCCATGAGGCGGCGTTCACCCAGGCGGTCCACCAGGCCACCGGTGGGGACGGCGAGCAGCAGCGGGAAGACGGCATAGCTGGCCGCCAGGAGCCCCAGGGCGAAGCCGGGAACGTCCAGCTCCAGCGCACGGTACGTGGCGGCCGGCCGCAGCAGGAAGGTCAGGGCCTGGATCAGCATGGAATGGACCAGGAGTGCCGCCGTCGACCGGCGCCCCAGTTCGCCGATCATGCAGGGGTGCCGGACATGGCCCGGACCGCCGCGTCGCGGGCACCCATGACATGCTCGAAAGCCGTCCTGGCAGCCTGGTCCGGGTTGCCGGCGGCCACGGCGGCAACCAGGGTCCGGTGCTGGGCCAGGGCCTGGTCCCTTCGCTCCTGGGTGCTGTTGGTGAAGTGCCGGTACCGCTCCATCTGGTTTGAGACCTGGTCATGGAACCGCCGGGCCCACGAATTGCCGGCGATCTCGGCGATCCTCCCGTGCAGCGACATCCCCTGCTTCATTGCCTCATCCGCGAAACCAACCATCGCAGCGTTGCGTTCCAGGATGCCTTCGAGTGCCTCGATGTCCGCCGGCGTCGCTTTGAGGCAGGCGTTCCGCGCCATGAGTGATTCCATGGCCGCGCGGACTTCGTACAGCTCGGAAATTGCTGCCTCGTCCAGCGCAGGCACCACCACGCCGCCGGTGGGCTGCTGTTCCAGGAGGCTCTCCGAGACCAGCCGCCGGATGGCTTCCCGCAGCGGCGTCCGGCTCACCTGCAGTGCAGACGCCATCTTTGGTTCGTAAACCCGTTCCCCGGGCTTCAGCTCCAGGCTGATGATCTGCCGCTTCAGCTCGTCGTAGACGAAATCCGCTCCGGTGTTGCGGGTGGTTGCACCAGGCATGTTGTTACCTCCACAGCCACTTTAGCCGTAGATGCATACATGTATACAAATTAGGACCGAGTTCTGAGGGAGCCCGCCGTCGCGCCAGTGGCCGCCTTACACCAGTGCTGTGGCGTTCGCAGGCGACCCGGTCCCGCCGGTGATGTTCAGCGGCTTGATGGTGATGAAGGCGTCCCATTGGCCGGCACTCCTCATATGCCGGGTCAGGGGACCCAGCCGCCACAGTTCACCCAGGGGCATGCCAAGTTTGGCCAGGAGCTGCTGGTGCATCATGCCGTGGTCGCTCGGCGCTGACTCACGGTAAGGGCTTGCGGGCACGGCGGGCAGGCATTCGACGGCGAAGTTGTCCGCCGCGAGGAGCGCCAGCCGGTGGTCCCAGGCCCAGGCGACGAACTCCTCGGACTGTGCAATCCCCGTGGCGCGCCTGCTGTCCCGCATCCGCTGCTTCTCCTCCGGCTGCAGGCCAAGGAACCATTCGCACCAGCCCGTATGCAGCATCAGGATGTCGCCCTGCCGGAGGTCCACGGACTGGGCGGCCATCGCCCCCTCGATCAGGTCAAGGCCCAGGGGTTCCCCGGAGGCATGGTCAATTGGAGCGCCCTGCCCGGCCCGGTACCCGGCCAGGTCCACCAGGACTCCCCTGCCCACGATGGGATGGTCCGCCCATTCCTGGATCCCCAGGTCCGCGGTGCCCTCGGTGATTCGCTCGTCCGGCGTGCCGTTGTAGAACCCGGCGTCGTCCGCCCGGCGGTGCCGCAGCCCGTCGACCTGGCTGGATCCCTGCAGGTAGTACCCGTCCAGGAAGTCGTCGCGGTGGGCCGGGTGCGAGGAGTAGATGGTGTGCCGGGGCGCGCCGCGTTTGAGGGACATGCCGGGATCAAAGGCATCCGCCGGATAGTCCAGGCCAAAGGCCATGCCCGTGCGGATGCAGGTGCGTGCCGCCAGCACCGCCTGGGGAGTAATGAACGACGGCGTCCCCCGGGTGGGGTCCGGGAAGAGGCCCCAGGAGGTTCCGGCCAAGGCCCCCTCACGCTCGAGCAAATCCGCGAAGGACGGGTAGGTCCCCTCTCCGGGATTCATCGCGCCTCCGCTTCCTGCGGCTGTTCCTGGTCCTGGCGGCGCTTGTAGCTGAGCAGGAACCCGGCCACGGCGCAGAGGGAGGCCGCGATGCACATGGGCGCCTTGATGGTGTCGTTGAGCAATGTGAGCCAATCGCCCTTGCCGGCCACCAGGGCGATCGCCTGGCCGGCGACGAACACCGTGCCGCCGGCCAGCAGCGCTGCCAGGGTCAGGACGAAGAGGACTTCGATGGCCCTTCGGACGGTGTGCATGGTGGATTCCTTAGATGGGGAGGATGCCGAGGATGATCAGGACGCCGATGCCCAGCAGCGGCAGGGCATAGTGGGTGAACAGCCGGAGGAAGGTGGTGACCGGGTCCACGTCCGCGATGCCGCACGCCACGTACAGCGGGGCGCCGCCCGGCGGGACCGCCGCCTCGCAGGAGGAAAAGACCAGGACGGCCACGGCTGCGGTGGTCGCGGGGACGCCGGCCGCCACCAGGGCAGCCACGCCGACGGTTCCGACGGCGGCCATGGTGGCCGTCGCGGACAGCGGCGCAGCCACGGCGATGACAATCAGGCCGATCAGGATGGCCAGGAGCCACAGCGGGAGGTTCATCCCGTTGAGCAGTTCGGTCATCTGCCGGGGAAGTCCGGTGGCAGCCAGGGCGTTGGCGCCGGCAAACGCGAACACCACGGTGACGCCCACGACCCCGAAGCGGGGCGCGGAGTCCTGCAGGAGCGCCCACCACTCCCGGCTGCCGGCGGGGAGCTTCTTCCGGCCCAGCAGGAGGCCGGTGATGATCAGCACCACCGGAATCCAAACGATGACGCTGACGGCCTTGGTGACATCCGCCCCGGTCCAGCCCGAAAGCCCCTCGGCGATGGCGCCGGAGGTGACAACCAGCGGGATGGCCACCACAACAAACAGCAGAAGCGTGGCCCAGCCGCGGCCGAACGCCGCCCGGACGGGCAGCCGGTGCGCGGCATTGAGCGGGGCCATGCCGCTCTTGCGGACCAGCAGCCAGGTGACAACCAGCCGGTGCAGGAAGCACCAGAGGCCGCCGAACAGCAGCGGGAGGACCAGGGCGTTGATGTCCAGCAGCGGCCCCACGGTGGCCGAACCGACCAGGACGAACATGGAGGCGCTGAACGGAAAGGTGATGCCCATGCCGGCGTTGCCCGCCACGAGCGTCGCCGCCGAGGGCTTGTCCAGCCGCGACTTTTCCATCCACGGGATGGTCACCGATCCCACCGTGGCGGCAATGGCGGCCTGGTTGTGGACCACGCTCCCCAGCCCCGCCGATGCCACGGTGGATACCCAGGCCGGACCGCCCTTGACCCCGCCGATCAGGGAGTTGAGCAGGTCGATCAGCCGGTCCAGGACCCCGGTTCTGTCCAGCAGGTAGCCCATGAACACGAAGGCCATGGTGGCGTAGACAATGTCATCGGTGATTGCCGCGTACAGCGAATCCCAGCCGGTCTGCGCCGCTGCCGCCCCCGTGAAGGGAAGCACGGCCAGGAACCCGAGGATCATCGCCTCCCCCACGCTGCGCCTGAACACGGTGGTCCACAGCAGGATGACGGCAAGGTAGGCGGCGAGGGCCCAGATGCCGATCATGCTGCTGCTCCTGACGGCGGGACGCCGGTGATGTGGTCGGTCACGAAATATCCGCTCCTGATTGTCCCCGACTCTGCGGTCAGCGCAAGGCCGGCGCTGGTTCCTGGGCCATCCGGGCCAGGGCAGCGGCAGAGGCGGTCGTCATCTCGGCCGGTACGCCGAGGTCGCCCAGGTAGCTGGCGGTATCCTGCATCTCCTTCGAGCGGCGTACTGCGTGCTTGGCAGTGCCGGTGAGGAACCGGTCAATCACGGCCTGCCCGTTGCCGGCCAACTGGCTCGCGATCTGGGCCCGGATCCAATCCTCGAGTCCGGCGGCGCGGCCCGCGGTCACGGCCTCCACCACCACGGAAGCCAGGCCCTTCATCAGGACGCTGCGAAGAAGCTTATGGGCCATGGCCGCCCCCGGTTCCCCTTCGGCGATTTCGACGTCGACGCCCAGCGGGCCGAGCAGGTCGGCGACAGCCCGGGCACCTGGCCCGCTGGCCATGAGGGGCGTTTTCTCCCCCAATGCCGACACGGGACCCAGGATGGCGACGTCGGCGAAGTCGGCGTTGCCGGGCAGCCGCCCGAGTTCCTGCATGGTTCCGGGCGAGGACGAGGTGAAGTCTGCGTAGCAGCTGCCGTGACCGAGGACCGGAAGGCACTCCGCGGCAACGCTGCGTGCGGCGGCAGCGCCCGTCATCACCAGGACGATGTCCGCGCCGGCACAGGCTTCTGCTGCGGTGGCGGCCCGGGTGATGCCGGCAGGAGTGGCGGGGGCAACGGGGTCGAATCCCGTGACCTTGTGGCCGGCGGCGTGGAGTGCCGCGGCATAGGTGGCTCCGGCTTCGCCGAGGCCAATAACGGTTACCGCTGTCATGGTTTTCTCTGTCTCTCTTGGTTTAGCCGCGGGCTGCGACGATGGCCTGGCGACGGTTCGTTTCATCGGCGAAAACAGCTTCCGCGGCATCTGCGACGGCGGCCGCCTGCTCCCGCGGGACCACCACGACGCCGTCGGAGTCGCCGATGACCACGTCACCGGGCAGGACGGGGACGCCGCCGAAGGCGAGGGGCGTCCCCAGGCGGAACGGACCGTTCTTGTAGGGACCGGCGGGGGAAGTAGCCCGGGCGAAGACGGGCATGCCTATCTCACGCAGCGCGTCGGCGTCGCGCGCTGCCCCGTCCAGCGCGAAGCCCGCGATGCCAAGGTTGATGGCACGCTCACCGATGAGCTCCCCCAACAGGGCGCGGGACGAATCGCCTCCGCCGGCAACAACCAGCACGTCACCGGGGCGGGCCAGCTCAAGGGCCCTGTGGATTCCCTGGTTGTCCCCGGGCCTGGTCCACACCGTAAAGGCGGGGCCGGCCAGGAGGGCACCCGGCCAGATGGCCTGGATCGCGGAGTCGGCGACGCCGAGCCGGTCCATGGCGTCGCCGATGTTGGCGGCGGGCAGCTTGGCGAGGCGCTCCACCACGCCCCTCTCGGGGCGGGGGAAATCGGCGGTGAGGGTGTCTATGGCTGGGCTGGTCATGATGGTTCTTCCGTCCGGTAATTGCGGGAGGGTCAGTCGGTCTTCTGGACGAGCGGCAGGACCTTCTTGAAGTCCTCTTCCTGCCCGGCCCAGTACTGCTTGTAGTCTTCGCCGGAGAGGTAGCTGGTCTGCAGGCCAAGGTCCTGCATCTTCTGCACCACGGCGGGGTCCTCGATGGCTTTCTGGATTGCCGCCTCGAGCTTTTTGGCCACCTCATCCGGCAGCCCGGCAGGCGCCGAGTAACCGCGCGTGGTGCCCGCCTCGAGGTCGTAGCCGGATTCCTTGAAGGTGGGAACGTCCGGCAGTGCCGGCGCGCGCTCCGAGGTCATGACGCCCAGCACGCGGGCCTTGCCCTGCTTGGTCAGGTCAACAACGTCGCTGACGTTGGCCACGAGAATGTCCACGTGCTTGCCCAGGAATGCAGTGGTGGCCTGCGAAGCCCCCTCCGAGAAGTGCACGGGGGCGAATTCGGAGCCGGTGCTTTCCTGGATCTGGGCCATGGCGAAGTGTTCACCGGTCTGGAGCCCGGTGGTGCTGGCAGTCATGGACTTCGGGTTCGCCTTTGCGGCGTCCAGGAGGTCCTTCAGCGTCTGGTAGGGGCTGTCCGGCTGCACTGCGATGACGGTGGGGTCGATGACCTGGCGGCCCAGGGGCTGGAAGCTGTCCCTCGTGTACTTGGCCCCGCGTGAGGGGTCCAGCGGGGAGACGACGACGGACGGGGAGCCTGTGGCGCCGATGGTGTAGCCGTCGGGGGCGGCGCCGGTCAGCTGGGTGTAGCCGATCTGGCCGCCTGCGCCGGGCTTGTTGATGACCTCGACGTTGGTGCCGAGTTCCTTTTCCAGGATGGGCTGGATGAGCCGGGCGGCCGTGTCCACGGCGCCGCCGGAGGAGAAGGCCACAACGAGGTCAATCGTCTTGCCCTTCTTCGGGAAGTCGCCGCCGGCGGCGTTCGTGGCTCCGGCGTTGGCGCCGCAGCCGGTGAGTGCGATCAGGGAGGCCGCGGCGAGGGCGGCGGCGATGCGGGAACGGGTGTTCATGGTGTTCTTCTCCTTTGAAGGGGGTGTTCGGGGGTTGCGGTTGGGGTGTGGTTTAGGTTTCCGGGTCCTCGTTGAGCGCTTTGGGCTTCCGGAGCTTCAGGAGCGGGCTGAAGATGATCAGCAGTCCCAGGCCGATCAGGACTGCCGAAATGGGACGGCTGGTGAAGATGCCGAAGTCACCCTGGGAGATTTCGAGGGACTCGCGGAGGGAGCGTTCCATCAGCGGGCCGAGCACCAGGGTCAGCACCATGGGTGCCAGCGGGATGTCCAGGTGCCGGAGCGCGAGGCCCAGGAGGCCGAAGCCGATCATGACGAAGACATCAAAAACGCTGAAGTTGATGGTGTAGGCGCCGATGACCATAAAGAGCAGGATCAGGGCGGTGAGGATGGTGGTGGGGACCCTCAGGATGGAGGTCCACAGTCCCACCAGCGGAACATTCAGCACCAGCAGGAGCAGGTTCCCGATGAACAGGCTGGCGATGATGGCCCAGGCAATCTCGGAGTGCTCGGTGAAGAGGGTGGGCCCCGGGGTGAGGCCCTGCTGGAGGAAGGCGCCCATCAGGACGGCGATGGTGGGTGATGCCGGGATGCCCAGGGTGAACAGCGGGATCAGGGCGGCGTTGGCGTGGGAGTTGTTGGCCGTTTCGGGCCCGGCCACGCCTTCAATGGCGCCTTTGCCCAGTTCGTTGCGGTGTCGGGAGAACTTCTTTTCCGCGCCGTAGGCCAGCAGGGATGAGACGGAGCCGGTCATTCCCGGAATAAGGCCGAGCCCGAAGCCGATTCCGGTTCCGCGGGCCATGGCGGGCGCACTCCGGCGCCATTCCCTCCCTGTCGGAAGCAGGGAACGCAGGTTTGGGGCGTGCACGTTGGGGGTGGTGGTGCCCTTTCGGTAGGACAGCAGCTCGGAGAGGCCGAAGACGCCCACGATCACGGCAACAAAGCTGACGCCGTCCAGGAGGCGGTCCATGCCGAAGGTGAAGCGCGGCGCCCCGGCCACGGGGTCGATTCCGACCATCGCGATCAGCAATCCCAGGGCGCCGGAGATGACGGCCTTGACCATGGACTTGCCGGCGAGCGCCACGAGCAGGGAGATGCCCACCACCATCAGCGCAAAGAACTCCGGCGGACCCACCAGCAGCCCCAGCTCGCCCAGCGGTTTGGCGGCCATCACCAGGCCCAGGGTGGCGACGGTGCCGCCCACGAACGATCCGACGGCGGCAATGGTCAGGGCTGCCCCGGCCTTGCCGAGCTTTGTCATTGCGTAGCCGTCAATGGTGGTGATGGCGGAGGCGGCTTCGCCGGGGGTGTTCAGCAGGACGCTGGTGATGGTTCCGCCGTAGGCCGTGCCGTAGAAGATGGCGCAGAGCATGATGATCGCCCCGGTGGCATCAAGGTTCAGGGTGAGGGGAATGAGGAGAGCGACGCCGGCCACCGGACCGATGCCGGGCAGCACGCCGATGATGGTGCCCAGCAGGCAGCCCAGGAAGGCGAACAGCAGGTTTTGCCAGGTCATGGCGGCCGCGAAGCCGCCCATAAGTTCGTTGAGGGTATCCACGTTCAGAGTCCGATCGTGTTCAGCAGGGGGAAGGCCGAGACGGGCAGTGCCACGTTGAGGCCGTAGTTGAAGGCGTAGAACGCGCCCACGCTGCCGGCGAGGGCGGTGACCAGGGAGGAGGGCCAGGCCCTGCGGCCGCGCAGCTTCAGGTGGTACATGAGGAAGAGGAACATGCTCAGCTGGAAGCCGAGCAGGTCCATGACGGCGGCGAGGACCACCAGGCTGGCGACGACGGCGATCACCAGTGCGCGGTCAACGCCTTCTGCCGTTTCGCTGGGGCGGCGGAGTTCCTGGAGGAGCCAGACGGCGGACATCGCGGCGAGGACTGCCCCCATGGCAAAGGGGAAGAGTCCCGGGCCGGGTCCAAGGGAGGTCCACAGGCCCAGGCCCACCGAGCTGATGAGGACGTACACGCCGACGGCCGCGAACGCGCCGATGCCTGCCAGCACGGAGGGTGCCACCCTGGCGGCGGTCTTCGATGTGGCTGTGACTGACTCCGTTGTCATGGTTCCTTCTCACTCGAATTCACTTTCACGCTGCGTCGTTGCATTTCACAGAATGAAACTATATTGCGTACTGAGAAATAGTGACACCAGACACACGCCCTGTCAAGCGCAAGGAAGTTACATACAATGAAAGAATGGCGACGACGACTTCCACCTCCCCCCACCCATCGGCTGAGGAGGGACCCAAGGCGTCAAACATGCGCTCCCTGTCCCGGGCGCTGGAGGTCTTTGCGGAACTGCAGCGCGCAGAACGGCCCCAGCGGCTCAGCGACCTGGCCCGGAACTGCGGGATGAGCCTGCCCACAACACTGAGGATCCTCCGGGTGCTGCAGGATTTCGGCATGGTGAGCCAGACGGACAAGTCCTACCGGATCGGGCCTGCAGTGCTCCCGGCGGCAAAGAGCTTCCTGGAAAACGATCCCCTGGCGGTGGCGGGTCGCCCGGTCCTGCAACAGCTGGCAACGCAGACCGGAATGTCCGTGTCCCTCCATACCCGGCTCGGGAACGAGCGAATCCTGGTGGCACGGGTTCAAGGAGAAGCGCCCATGCAGTACGACCTTCCCCTGGGTAAACGTCTGCCATTGACCCGCGGCGCGGCAGGGAAGATCCTGATTGCGGACGCCTCTGACGCAGAGCTCGAACAGGTCGTGGCAGCCGCGATCGCCGCCGGCCATGAGGAGCCGGGATTCACGGTTGAGGAGCTGCGGTCGCGGCTGCCCGCGCCAGGCTTGGACTACGCGTACTCCGCGAACGAGCGCGTCGTGGGCGTCCTCTCCGTCGGGGTTGCCCTGACCAACAGGGCCGGCCGCGCCAACGAGGCCATGGCGCTGAACTGCCCGGCAGAGGCGACGACCGAAGAAAAAATCAAGGCCAATGTGCCGGAGCTTCGGCGCGCCGCCCGCAGGCTGTCCGAACTGCTTGAGGGCTCCGTGTACTAGGCGCCCGGAACCGCGGCGGAATCCGCCGGCGTTGTACTGTGATGGCGTGATCGTCCCCGAAATTTCCCAGAACGCCGCGGCGGTGGCGGATCACTACGACGAGCTCGATCCGATTTATCGCCGGGTGTGGGGTGAGCATGTCCATCACGGCCTGTGGGCAACGGGTCGCGAGACGCCCGCCGAGGCCGTCGAGGCGCTGGCGGACACCGTCGGCGACCGGCTGCGCCTTATGCCGGACGAGGCGTGCGTCGACATCGGCTGCGGCTACGGCTCCACCGCAAGGCGGCTGGCTCTGGCCCGCGGAGCGCGCGTTACCGGCTTCACGCTGTCCGCCGAGCAGGCCCACTATGCCGCCGCGCGTCCTGTGCCCCACGTGGACATCCGTCTCCGCGACTGGCTGGCCAACGGGCTGCCCGACGCCTCAGCCAGTGCCGCGTGGGCGATCGAGTCGAGCGAGCACATGGTGGACAAACCCAGGTTCTTCGCCGAGGCGCACCGCGTGCTGTCCCCCGGCGGCCGTTTCGTCGTCTGCGCGTGGCTCGCCGGGACTGATGCCGGCCGCTGGAAGGTCCGCCACCTGCTTGAGCCGATCTGCCGCGAAGGGCGCCTGCCCTCGATGGGCACGCGCGAGGAGTATGAGGCGATGGCCACGGCGGCGGGCTTTGTGATCACTGGCTATGAGGATGCCAGCCGCCGCGTCGCGCGCACCTGGCCGATCTGCGCCCGTCGCCTGGTGAAGGCCCTGCTGGTGGACCGCGAGACCCGCCGCCTCGCCCTTGGCGCACGCAATCGCATTTTCGTTTTGAGCATCCCCCGCCTGATCCTGGCCTACCGCACCGGCGCAATGCACTACGGGATTTTCACGCTGGCGAAGGCGGGCGGGAACGGGTCACCAGGCGAGCCCGGCACCTCAACGCGGCAGGAGTCAACCTGACCGCCCGCGCCGCCGGCACCACTACTGGCCGGCCGACCACCAGGCCAGCGCGTCCTTAAGGCCGTCGCCGCCAACGTCCCCCACCCATGCCACATACCCGTCGGGGCGGACCAGGACTGCCTCGGGTGCACGGACGTGCCCAAGCACCGGCAACTCCCACGGTCCGCTGTACCGCGCATCCACCAACTTCACCTGTGACGGCCGCGGGACCTTGCCGAGCGACCCGCGCTCCCCGAAGTTCATCAGCACCGGCCGGGCATCATGGAGGTGCGAATAGACCGTGCTGGGTCCTTCCCGGGTGTCAAGGTCGACGTCGGGCATCCGGCGTCCCAGCAGCGGGTGGCCCTCGCCGAGATCGTAATGGACGTCAAGACCGGACTGCATCGCGGCGAAACGCCGGCGGGGTTCTTCCATGCCCAGGAGCTCGGAGACCACCTCACCTGCCGCCCTGGTGCGGGGGTCCGGGCGGCGGAGCGCAACCTGGGCCATGGTGTTGCGCAGCACCCGGGCGGCCACAGGGTGGCGCTCGGAACGGTAGGTATCCAGCAGCGCGTCAGGGGCCGTCCCGTTGATTACCTTCCCCAGCTTCCAGCCGAGATTCACCGCGTCCTGCACACCCAGGTTCAGGCCCTGGCCGCCGTCCGGAGAGTGGACGTGGGCAGCGTCGCCGGCCAGCAGGATTCGCCCCTTGCGGTACTCGTTGGCCTGCCGGGTCATGTCCGTGAACCGCGAAATCCAGGTGGGGCTGTGGACTCCATAATCCGTTCCGCACGCAGCCGTCAGTGCTGCTCTGAGATCATCCAGTGATGGTTCCGTTGCAGGCCCCACGTGCCCCTCGGTTACCATCACCGCCACAGGCCCGCTGTCCGCGTAGACCACCCTGCCGTCTACAACCTGGTACTCCCTGCGGCCAAACGAGTGGATGCCCAAAGCGTTCTGGTGCACGCCAAACTCCGGCTGGTCCGTCATCTCCACCTCGGCGATCAGCGCGCTGGTGGTGGGATCCCAGCCGGGGAACCCGATGCCCGCCGCTTTGCGCACGAGGCTGCGGCCGCCGTCGCACCCCACAACGTAGCCGCCACGCAACCTCCTGCCGTCCTGGAGTTGGACGCCGACGGCGGCGCCTTCCTCCACGAGTCCGGTCACCTCGTGTCCGCGGTAGAACGTGACGGCCAGCTCCGCCACCCAGCCGGCAAGGATGCGTTCGATATGGTTCTGCCACAAACCCAGCCCGTAGGGATGCCGGGTGGGAAAATCGCTGATGTCGAGGCGCGTTCCCGCGAAGCCGGCCACCTGCGCCACGTGACCCTCGGCGAGGAAGCGGCCGGCGATGCCCCGCTGGTCCAGGACCTCAAGGGTTCGTGCGTGCAGGCCGCCCGCACGTGCACCCGCGAGTTCCTGGTTGGGACGCCGCTCCACGATGGCAGCGTCAACTCCCGCCAACGCCAGTTCGCCGGCCAGCATCAGCCCGGTGGGGCCTCCGCCGACTATTACCGCTGCATGATCACGCATTGCTCCGGCTCCGTTCTCCAAGTTGCGGGCACTGCGATTGTGCGCCCCCGGCCCGGCCTTGCCGCAAGCCCCGCACCCGGAGATATATTGGAAATGGAAGGAGCGATCCGCTCAATTCTCGTTCCGCCAAACTATTGCCCCTGGCACGGACCTGGGCGACCCGTATGGGTCTAGTGTGGGGAAGGTCGGCACTCGCCGCGAATAGCCCTCAGGGAGGGTGCATGAACTCCAGACAGTCCAGCTCCGAGCAATTTATGCAGTACTTGAAAAGCGTTGGGGGCTCGGAGGCGGACGTCACCGGAGCTTCATACGTGGTCAGCGACGGGGACACCGTGGAGAGCGTGGTTTCCGCGCTGCGGATGGAGCAACAGCAGCATGGCAGTGCCGCCAGGGACCCGTCCGTCCTCCACGCCCTGGCGCAGGTGATGGTCAGCAGGCGCGATGAGCGGGATCCTGGCCACCATGCTGGAGCCTCCCAGCCAGGTCAGTACCAGCTGGACATCCATCTGAGCGCCGGAAACAGCACCCGCGAAAGCATCCCGGAGAAGGACATCGACGACGCCAAGGCCTGGGCACGCACACGGATCGAATCCCAAGGCGCCGAGTTTGGGGCCATCTACTTCCCCGCGGGCGGAGACGGCGCACCGGGCACGGGAGCACTGGTGTCCAGCTACGACCGTTCGGTGGGCTGGTACCGCTAACTGGACGCTCAGTTGTAGAGAGCGCTGATGGTCCGGGCTGTTCCGTTCATGGTGATGCTGCCGCCGTACGGCAGGATCCACTGAGGGCGGGTATGGCCAAAGGGCACCCCCACGCAGACAACGGCTTCGGGGCTGTACCGGGCGACCTCCTCAATCACTGCGTCCCGCTGGGCGGCCCGCAGGCGGGAGCGTTCCCCGGGCTCCGGCCTGTGCTCGAAGTTGCTGGTTGGTGGCCGGGCGACGACAACCCCGTGGACAACCTCGAGCACACCCCGCTCTCCGAGCGAGCGGACCCACCGCTTCACCCAGTCGGCAGGTGGAATCAGCTCACTGGTCTCCAGTAACAATATGCACCCGCGCAGGTCCTCTAACCGCGGGAGGCGGTCCGCCAATGCAAGCTGGTCAATGACCTCCAGGCATCCGCCCCAGGTCCGTCCCGATACCACCCGCTCCGGCCCGGCCCATGTCCAGGGCTCGGTGGGCTCACGTTCCCCGTATTCGACGAGGGCTTGGGGGTCATGCCAGTCCCGGCCGAAGTCCTCGGATTCGCCGGGATCGGTGATCGTGAGCTCACCGCCCGTCATCAGGGCCGCCCGAAGGGAGGCCAGATGGATGTCGTCGATGCCGGGACCGGGGCCGAGGTGCACCTGGGTGGAACCGCCGTAGTAACCGCCCATACTCTGGGACCAGAGCCAGTTCAGCAGGTTGGTATTGTCGCTGTAGCCGAGAAAAATCTTGGGGTCGGCCCGGGCGAGCCCCGCGTCCAAATGGGGAATCACAGTGATCTGGTCATCACCGCCTATGGTGGCCAGGACGGCCCGGATGGTTGGGTCAGCGAAGGCAGCGTTGAGATCATCGGCACGTTCTTCAGCAGAAGCGCCGAGCTGACGGGTTGTGGGGAACTCGACGGGCACGAGGCCTGTTACATCGGCAAACCGCTTCATGGCCTGCTCATGGACCGCGGGAGCAAAGCCGGGCGCAGCGAATGACGGCGACAGAATCGCCACCCGGTCGCCTTCACGGAGTTTCGGTGCCGGCAGGACGCTTCCCCATTTTTCCATCCCGCCATTCAAGCACCTGCAGCACCGCCAGGCGGCAACGACCCCTGATTCAGGAAGCCTCTAATGATTCCCGCGCAGATGTCCGCCGGCAGCCAGGAGGGCGTCGAGCTGGGCGGACTGATGTGCCTCGAAGGCTTTGTCGGCGCTCAGGTTCGTGCTGGCGAGCAGCGGGATGTCCAGGCTCGCGTTGCAGCCGCGGCAGCGGATCTCGTCCGTCCACACCCAGCTGTACGCCGCGTGACTTTCGCGCACCCTCTGCATCGCTGAGGTGATTGCTTCCGTTGTGGCCGCAAAGTGCGCTGCGTCCTCATTGCTGAGGCTTGTACCAATTTCGATGTCGATGCTCATCGTGCCTCTTCCGTCGTCCCCGATGGTGCTGTCGACAGTAGTGGGCGTTGCACCGGGAAGGAACGACCTTAAGGTCACGGTTGCCTAACCCTTCAAGCCGCACCGGAACCGGGCCATGGCGGCAGCGGGGCACAAAGGGTGCCGGAAGCAATCCCGGCAACGCCGGGCCTCTGCAGGGCCGGTCACGAAAACCGGCCCGGCCGGGTCACCAGGCCTGGTGTTCGCGGGTGAAGCCGAAAGGAACGGCCTCGCTCAGGTCCACCGTGAACTTGTCCACACCGAGACGGGTGACCAGGATGCCGTGCCGCTGTCCGGCGAGGGCATGGGCTTTCGCGGCGGTGACAGCGGCGTCGAGCTCACTGTCCATGCTTTCGCGGTCGGCAACAGTAACGGTCAGCGGAAAGTTCATTGGGGCAGGCCTTCGTGGATCGGTGGGTGGGGGAACTCGCACCCTGCGCTCCCCAGGGCTACAGGTGAAGTGAGGCACCTCGGTGCCCCGCGGTCCATCCTCCCCTACGCTTCACACGCCAGCAACTTTAGATGAACGCAGCAGGTCAGGGGCGGATACCGCTTTCCCCGCTCCTGCCAATTACTGGCCCCCAGAGGCGTGAATTAGAGTTGGAACAGAGTGGGGGCTGTTTCCGGACGGCTCCGAAACCCTGAACACCGGCCACGCCGCAGAACCCACGCCGCCAGTGCGGCAACTTGCGTGCGCCACGAACCGACAAGGATCCTGCCATTTCCACGGACGCTATCTTCGGCAATCTCACCCGGATCCGCAACGTCATCCTTCCTGCGCCTGCCCGGACCCGGCTGAACACCGGCCGCGGGCTGCTGGCCGGTTTCATCGTGGTGCACCTGGTTTTCCTGGTCTTCGCCGCATCCCTCTCGCTTCGCGGTGAGGCCTTCAGCGATACCTTCATCTACCGCGACTGGGCCATGGCGGGGTTCAACGACGCGAACCTCACCGGCGGGCCCAGCCCCTGGGTCTACCCGATCCTTGCGCTGATCCCCATGGCCATCGCAGGCATCGCCGGCCCCGGTCCGTTCTTCTTCCTGTGGGTCCTCATGACCACAGTCCTGAACGGCTGGGCCCTGCTGAAACTCACCAACCGCGGCAGGGACCGCCAGGCCATCCCCGCCGGCTGGTGGTGGCTGGTGTTCACGTTCCTCATGGGCTGGCTGGGATTCGCCCGCGTGGACGGCCTCACCGCCCCGCTGGTCCTGGTGGCCCTGGCCTATGGCGTCGGCCGGCCGTTCATCGCCTCCGTCCTGCTCGCCATCGGCACCTGGGTGAAGGTCTGGCCCGCCGCCGTCATGCTGGCCCTGTTCGCCGTCGTAAAAAACCGCGTCCTGGTGGTGCTCGCCGGACTTGCGACGACGGCGGGGGTCGTCGCGCTGGCCGCTGCGGTGGGCAGCGTCCCCAAGCTTTTGAACTTCCTCACCCAGCAGGGTGACCGCGGCATGCAACTGGAGGCCACCTTCACCACGCCCTGGCTCTGGCTGTCCGTCCTGAACATCGGCGACTCCCGCATGTACATGAACACGGATATCAACTCCATGCAGGTGGACGGCCCCGGCACCGCACTGATGTCGGTGCTGATGCAGCCACTCCTGATCCTGGCCGCACTGTTGGTGGCCGGCCTAACGTTTTGGGCACTCCACAACGGGAAACAGCACAAAGGCCGGCTCAACGGCGGCGTTGACCGCACCGAACTGCTCCTCGCCGGTGCCCTGACCCTGGCCACCGCGTTCGTCGTGTTCAATAAGGTGGGCTCCCCGCAGTTCATGGTGTGGCTCGCCCCGGCCGTCGCCGTAGGGCTCGCCCACAGCTGGCGTGATTGGCGGGTCCCGGCCGCCATGCTGATCGTCATTGCCGTGGCAACCTACTTCATCTACCCCCTGTTCTACGACGCCCTCAGCCACAACAACCCGTGGATGGCCCTGGTGCTGACCATCCGGAACGTCCTCCTGGTGATCCTGTTCCTCTGGAGCGTCCGGCGCCTCTACCTGCTGGGCAAGAAGGCGCCCGCTGCCGCCCCCGCGCTCAAGGAGTCCTGAGATTTCCACGAGGTTCTTCGACCGCCTGGTCACCGTCCGCAGCAAAGTCCTGCCCGCCAAGGTGGTGGACTGGTTCGCCCGCCCTTCCAGCGTGTGGTGGGGATTCGCCGTCGTCCACCTGTACTTCCTGGGCTGGATGGCGTCCTTCTTCCTGCACGGCGACACGTTCAGCGACACAGAGCAGTACCGCCAGTGGGCCATGGACGGCTACAACCCCGGGGATCTCGACGGGAAGATCAGCCCCTGGGTGTACCCCGTGCTGGCGCAGATCCCCATTTTCCTGGCCAACATCGCCGGGCCGGACCTGTACCTCCTGGTGTGGTTCCTGATCATCACAGCCCTCAATGCCGTCGGACTCGCTTTCCTTACCCGCGGACCGCGCAAGGCGGGCGGCATCGCCCCGGCCTGGTGGTGGCTGTTCTTCACGGTCTTCATGGGTTACCTCAGCTTCGCCCGCGTTGAAGGCATCACCGCCCCCATCGTGCTCATCGCCCTGCTGTATGCGGCTCAGCGGCCGGTGGTGGCCGGCGTCCTGCTCAGCATTGCCACCTGGATCAAGGTGTGGCCGGCGGCCGTCCTCGTGCCCATCGTGATCGCCAGCCGGAAGCGGATCCACATACTCCTTTCCGGGGTGGCGGTGACGGCGGTTGTGGCGCTGGGCACCTGGCTGTCCGGCGGGCTGCCGCACATCATGGACTTCCTCACCAACCAGGGCGAGCGCGGCATGCAGCTGGAAGCCACCTTCTCCACGCCGTGGGTATGGCTGAGCGTCTTCAACATTGCGGGCTCGAAGATGGCGGACAACACCGCCATCAACTCCACCGAGGTTTACGGCCCCGGTGCCGGCGTGGCGGCTTTCCTGATGCAGCCGCTGCTGATCCTGGCGGCCGTCATTGCCGCCGTCCTGCTGGTCCGTGCCCTGAACCGCGGCGCCGAACGGGAGGAACTCTTCCTCGAGGGCTCCCTGATGATGGTCACCGCGTTCATTGTGTTCAACAAGGTGGGCTCCCCGCAGTTCATCATCTGGCTGGCGCCGGTGATCATCGCCGGGCTCACCCACGACTGGGAACGGTGGAAGGTCCCCGCGGCGCTGCTGATGGGCATCGCCATGACCACGTTCGTGATCTACCCGCTGTTCTACACCCCGCTGATCCACGCGCACCCGGTCATGGCGGCCATCCTCACCACGCGCAACGTGCTCCTGGTGGTGCTGCTGTGGTGGTCGGTGAAGCGGACCGCCGAGCTGGGCCGGAAACCTGCAGCGGTGCCTGCCGGGGCGTAACTTCCCCTCAGAAGCCCGTGGGCTCGGTCTCGAGCTCGGGCTCACCCGGCCGCTGCTCGTGGTGGAGGGGACGGAGGGCCGTGGCCTCCGGGATCCAGAGCAGGGCGTCGTAGCGGCCCGCCATGCGGGTGGGAACGTAGTTGCCGCCCTCATGGTCCGGATCATAGACAACGCCGATCGCCGAAGACCTCCCCGGAAGACGCTGGCGCATCAGTAGCCCGATGTTGTCCATTCCGCCCTGGGCCATATCCGTGGCTCGGGCGTCGCCAACGTGCGTGTTGTGCGCCCACACCGGGCCCTTTGAGCCCGGACCGTGATGGACGGCGATGCTGGGAGGCCACCCGGTTCCCCGGTGGCCTCCCAATAGATCTTGGCGTTGGGTACCGCCACCCGGCCGTTTCTCCTCATCAATTGTTCGTCCCCCACCCCTCAACAGTAGGGGAACCTGCACGAACGGTGGGACGACCGATATGGTCAGCTAGCTTTGACTGGCAATTTTGCAACACTTCCGGTTAGGATCATTGATTTTCTTTATCCGGGTTTTTATCTGCAATTAATAGACCTCAAATTCGGCTGGCCGATTCAGCTTGCAAACTGTCACATATGCCGTTTACGCTTGTTGCGTTTAAGTATTTTTTATATGGGGGAAAATTGGGGAAACTAAGTAAAAAGTTCGCTATTGCCGCATGCGCCGCTCTTCTTGCGGGACTTTCAGCTCAACCCGCTAGCGCAGATGCGAAAAAGACGCTTTCTAACGCTGAGATAGAAGCGCAACTTTGACCAGTATGTAGCAAAGAAACCTCGCGATATCGTGGGGCTTGATCGTCTCTCGAAGAGGCTCACAGGACAGGGGACGCGTGTCTCCATCAACGGTGATGGAGAAGTGACCCCGGAGCACGCGCAAGCGGTCCTGGACGGCAAGCACTCGGGCTTGACTCGGGCCGCCTTTCCTTCAGATGCCTTTGATGTCTACGTCACATACGTGCCGCTGGCGCAAGGCAGCCGCCAGCTGACGGTCTATGGCCAGTGGGACTGGAGGGACGACTTCGTGGGCCAAGCGGCTCCGGAAGACATCGCGTCACATCAGTTCAGCTACCCCGACTGCGTTAGGCACGGAAACCTGGCGGCCAACACCGGCATGTGGGATGGTTCCGTCACCAACCGCGCCACCCTTAGAGATGCAGGTGTTTCATCAAAGGCGCCAATCTGGAACATCCACGATGGAACCTCTGGATTCGCGAATCTGACTGATAATGGGTGCGTAACGTCGACTTTGAACGCGGCGAACTGCACAGTTGGCGGTCCGGCTCAAGTTGGTATCGCCTTCGCTTATGAGGCCAACCGTGGCGGCAGTGTTGTGTCTGTCTCGGCAGGTTTCGGCGCACTTAGCGTTGGTTACTCAAACCAAGGCGACGTGCTGAGGAAGTCATCACAACCAATATATGGAGCACTTTAAAAGTGGATCAAACCCTACTGACGTTCTTGGTTGTAATTTTTACTGCCATATTTCTATACTGCCTTTATGGCGTTATATATCGCGCAGTAAGGAATGTAATCCGCGACTCAATAGCTGAAGCCGGTCAGAGTGAGCTTGTTATCCGGAAAAAGGCCGGAGACACCGATTCGCTGTAGTGCAACAAGCACTTGCAGGTGAAGGGTCCGAAACGGTGCCAAGATGACATCGAAGATTCTCAGCGCTACATGTCCACCCTGCAGACCGGAACCTGTGTCAAGGCGGTTTCTTTAGCCCGGGATCCATGGGAGACCTCAATGGTCGTTTGACGACTATAGGAGCATCGTCGTAGACAAAAAGGGCCAGGCATCGCGGAGCTCTGCGACGTGGGGACTGGACCCAACAGCCGGCCGCGAAGCGGGCGCCCGAAGGGGTGCGAGCCCTACAGAGCATCGATCTTCCCTCCGACCCTCGTGAGATAAAAGGCGATAAGGTCAGTCAGACGAGACTCGGACGGAAGTCTCACTGACCTGGGGGTACCAGTAGTGAACATCAAGAAGAAGGTCGGGTTGCTCCTCGCGACCGCCATGGTTACAACGGGGTTCGGCGTGGCTGCTGCCCCGGCGGCATCGGCAGCCTCGTGCTGGTCCGGTTCCGTCTGCTACCAGGAGGTTGGCGGCCCGTACCGGTACAGCCTGGAGAACTGCAAGAACGATCACTGGACCCGCTACCTTTGGGCCCAGCGCCAATGGCCCAACAAGCGGATCAGTGCCAGCGGCTGCTTCAGAACAAACGTTAACTGGGGCTGGAACTATGTCATCACGGTATGGAATTGACCTGGTACGGCGTCCTAGTTATGGAGATCTCGTAGAGCATCTAAGCCACGGACTGCACCGCCCACGCGGCGGGCCATCGAGGCAGCAAGTCATTTGTCCCGGTGGTTAAGTAGGGCCAGATAAAACTCGGAACTGTTCCAGTAACGAAGAACCCCGCGCCGGGAACAGTGCGGGGTTCTTCGGTGCTACTGACGGTTAAACGGGAGCGCCTGCGATTGTCCACTCAAGACGATTAGGCCTTTTCGTGGGGCTTTACGCCCAACGACTCACACGCATCACCACCCTTACCAACGACAAGATCACCACGGAGGGCACCGAAACGCGGCTTTGGTTCGGGTCCTCACACCTGCTTGCCGAATCAGCACATCATCCCTCAGTCTCGGACTCGCCCCAGTCGGAATCGACTCCAGGCAATTACGCGGACCAGCCCTGACCAATCTCGCCGGGCAGCTGCCCATCCGGTTCCTCTCAGACCTCACGGGTCTAGGGACCCAAGCGGCAGTGGGCTGGGCAGACATCGCCACCCGATCATGGAATGCCTACCCCCAACTACGCAGCGAGACCTATTCCAATAACGCACGGATCGAGTAACGCACTTGCACCAGTATTCGGCGCTGGCTGCCACCAGGGCGTTCTGCACGTGGGCCATCGTTCAAAGCCGGCGAGCAGCTGGTAAGCGTCCAGGTCCTCCGCCGCAGTGAGCGGGCGTCCCAGGAGCCCGATCTCGTCCAGCTCCTGCCTGTGGCGCACGGGCGCCGGCGCCCCGTTCACAGTGGAGCCTCCTGGACACCTTCCGCAGCGCCCTCCGGCGTCAAGTAGCGCGAGAACCATTCCCTGGCCAGAGCTGCCACCTGGCCGAGCGTGCCGGGCTCCTCGAAGAGGTGGGTGGCTCCCGGGATGGTCTCCAGGTGCACCGGGGCCCGCATCAGGTCCATGGCCTGCCGGTTCAGGGCCAGGACCTGGGTGTCGGCACCCCCCACCAGCAGCAGGGTGGGCGCACGCACCGCTGCGAGGCGAGGCCCGGCGAGATCCGGCCTGCCGCCGCGGGAAACGACCGCGTCCACCGAGGCCCCCGGTTCGGCCGCGGCCCACAGCGCAGCGCCCGCCCCGGTGCTGGCCCCGAAGTAGCCCACCCGGCACGCAGCGGTGTCCGCCCTGCCGTTCAGCCACCGGGTTGCTGCGCTGAGCCGCTCTGCGAGCAGCGGGATGTCGAAGACGTTTTCGCGGTTGACTTCCTCTGCGGGAGTCAGCAGATCCAGCAGCAGGGTGCCCAGGCCTGCTCCCTGGAGGACCGAAGCAACGTAACGGTTGCGGGGGCTGTGCCGGCTGCTGCCGCTGCCGTGGGCAAAGACCACCAACGCCCGGCACCGGTCCGGAAGGTGCAGGTCACCGTTGATTGACACGCCGTCCACGGCGATGTGGACGTCCTGGTCGACGCCGGAAACCTGTCCCGGGCGCTGACTCTGGTCGCGCCGCGCTGCGGCGTCGAGCAGGTGGACCACTTCCTCGTCGGCGGTGGGCGAAAAGTCGCGGTAGTAGTAGCCCACGGCCTGGAAGTTGCGGGGTGAGATCAGGGAGAGGACCTGGTCCGCCTCCGGCAGGGAGTCCATGGCCCGTTCCGGGGCTACCGGGACGGCCAGGATGACCCTTGCCGCGCCCAGCTGCCGCGCCACCTTGCACGCCACCCGGGCCGTTGATCCGGTGGCGATGCCATCGTCCACAATGATGGCCGTACGTCCGCTGAGGTCCTTGGGGGGCCGTCCCTGGCGGTACCGTTCCAGCCTGGATTCCAGGAGTGCACGCTCGCGCGCCTCAACTGTCCTGAGATCATCCTCTGTAACCCTGGCAACGGAAACGACCCGCCGGTCCAGCACCCGGGCACCGCCCTCCCCGATGGCACCCATCGCCACTTCCGGTTGGAAGGGCACCCCCAGTTTGCGCACAACAATCACGTCCAAGGGGGCGTCCAGGGCTTTCGCAACCTCGGCCGCCACAGGAACGCCGCCCCGGGGCAGGCCCAGGACCACCGCGTCCTTCCCGCGCAGGCCGGCCAGGGCGAGCCCGAGCTTCCGGCCCGCTTCCACCCGGTCCCGGAACTCATACATCCGGACACCTCCTCGCGTGGAGACCCTTCAAGTGCTGCTGCATCCCGGAAACCCCGGCCCCGCAGGCCGGTTTACTCTTCCTCGGACAGGACATCCGGGGAGGCGGACCACGACATCCTCAGGATGAAGTGCCCGTCAGCGGTGTTCCGGGCGATGACCGCCCCCGCAGTGCCCGCCAGTTTCACCCCGAATTCCACTTCCATGTGCTCGGGTGCGATTTCCCGCATGGCGTCGACGGCGGCCGCCGCGGCGGGGCGGACGGCGGCCAGGGCATCCTCCAGGCGCCGGCCGGCATCCAAAATCCCCTGTTCGTTCCTTGCGGGGTGTTCCACGCCGTAGCTGTTGTCCGCCACTTCCACCAGAACAGTCCCGGAGCCCACCTCGTACCGGACTACCTCAGTCATGCCAAGCACCCTTCTCCTCTGCTCCGGTCGGGGCGGGCAAGAGCCACGGGCGCGGGGCTAATACCCTCCCACTAGACACCTGCCCCGGGCAGCGCAACAGGGTCAAAGGGCCCGCTGCGCCCCGCCATCACGAGCGTCCCTGCCCACCCCGGGGGACTTTCTACCCTTGCCACTCCCTGCCTGCAGGAGTCGGATTGGAGCATGACCGCAGGCACAACCCAACCCACGCGCTGGCCACGGATCTCCAAGGATCTTCAGGACTTTCCCGTGGTGCCCAACCTGGCGGATTACGACGCCGTGTGCCGTGCGTTTTCATGGGACGGTGCCCGCCGGGCGCTGTCCGGGCTTCCCGGCGGGGGCCTCAACATCGCGCACGAGGCCGTGGACCGCCATGCCGCAGGCCCCCGGGCAGGCCACGAGGCCCTGCGGTTTGTCCGGGCTGACGGGTCCACCCATTCCCTCAGCTACCGCGAACTTGCCGAGCAGACCAGCCGGTTTGCCGCAGTCCTGGCGCAGCTCGGGATAGGCCGGACGGAACGCGTCTTTTCCCTCATGGGCCGGAGCCCGGAGCTGTATGTTGCGGTGCTGGGAACCCTCAAGAACGGAAGCGTGTTTTGCCCCCTGTTTTCTGCCTTCGGGCCGGAACCCGTGAGGCAACGCCTGCAGCTGGGGACCGGGCGCGTGCTGGTCACCACGAGGGCCCTCTACCGCAAGAAAGTGGCCAGGATCCGGGGCGCGCTTCCGGACCTCACACACGTCCTGCTGATTGACGCCGGCGGGGAGCCCGAACCGGAACCCTTGACCTGGCCATGCTCATGGAGGCCGCACCTGGCGACGCCGGGATTGCCTCCACCCAGGGCGAGGACATGGCCCTCCTCCATTTCACCAGCGGAACCACCGGCACCCCGAAAGGTGCCATCCATGTGCACGAGGCCGTCACCGCCCATTACGCCACCGGCCTGTACGCTTTGGACCTGCATCCGGACGACGTCTACTGGTGTACCGCAGACCCGGGCTGGGTGACCGGAACCTCCTATGGCGTCATCGCCCCTTTGGTGCACGGCGTCACCACGGTGGTGGACCAGGAGGAGATGGACGCGGAGCGGTGGTACCGGATCCTGGCAGAGCAGCGCGTTACGGTCTGGTACACCGCCCCCACCGCCCTGCGGATGCTGATGAAGGCCGGCGCCGACCGCGCCTCGGGCCACGACCTGTCCGCGCTCCGGTTCGTGGCGAGCGTGGGCGAGCCCCTCAACCCTGAGGTGGTGGTCTGGGGGCGGGAAGCCTTCGGACAGCCCGTGCACGACAACTGGTGGCAGACCGAAACCGGCGGCATCATGATTGCCAACTTCGCGGCCACCGAGATCCGGCCCGGCTCCATGGGCCGGCCGCTGCCCGGCGTGGAGGCAGCCCTGGTCCAACGGGATGAGAACGGCAAACCGGTGATTGTGGACGGTCTTCCCGTGCTGGTCACGGAGCCGGACGCGATGGGGGAACTGGCCTTGCGGGCCGGCTGGCCCTCGATGTTCAGGGGCTACCTGCATGAAGAGGAGCGGTACCGCCGCTGCTTCGCCGGAGGGTGGTACCTCACCGGGGACATCGCTAAACGTGATGCGGACGGATATTACTAGTTCGTGGGCCGCGGTGACGATGTCATTAAATCCTCCGGCCACCTCATCGGTCCCTTCGAGGTGGAGAGCTCGCTCATGGAGCACCAGGCTGTGGCCCAGGCCGGTGTCATTGGTGTCCCCGATCCCGTGGCAGGGGAAGTGGTCAAGGCGTTCGTGGAGCTGCGGAACGGGTGGGAGCCATCGGAGGAGCTTCGCCTGGACATCATCGGCTTCGCCCGCAAACGGCTCGGTGCTGCTGTGGCCCCGCGGATGGTCGAGTTCACCACGGCGCTCCCGAGGACGCGCAGCGGGAAGATCCTGCGCCGGCTCCTGAAGGCGCGTGAACTGGGGCTTCCCGAAGGGGACACCTCCACGATTGAAACCCCGCAGGAGGCACCGTGACCGCCGTGGCAGGGCGCATCAGCGCGGACCAGGCCGCCCTGGCGCGGCACCTCCTTTTGCAGATGCTGCGCGTCAGGCGGCTCGAGGAAAAATGCGTCGAACTCTACAGTGAGGCAAAAATCCGTGGCTTCCTGCACGTCTATATCGGCGAAGAAGCCGTTGCCGCAGGCGTCCTGGACAACCTCCAGGGGGAGGACGCCGTCGTCGCGACCTACCGGGAACACGGGCACGCACTGTTGCGGGGCGTCCCCGCGGGCGCCATCCTCGCCGAGATGTACGGGCACGTCCAGGGATGCTGCCGCGGCCGCGGCGGCTCAATGCACCTTTTCGACGCCGGGACCCGCTTTTTCGGCGGCAACGCCATCGTCGCGGGCGGGCTGCCCATCGCCGTCGGCCTTGCCCTGGCAGACAAAATGGCCGGCCGCTCCAGGGTGACCGTCTGCTTCTTTGGCGAGGGCGCCGTAGCGGAAGGTGAGTTCCACGAGAGCCTCAACCTGGCCGCCCTGTGGCAGTTGCCGGTGCTCTTCTGCTGCGAAAACAACCTGTATGCGATGGGCACGGCGTTGGGGCGCTCCGAATCCCAGACGGACATTGCACTGAAGGCGGCAGGCTACGAACTGGCGGCCTGGGCGGTGGACGGCATGGACGTGCTCGCCGTCCATGAGGCTGCCCGCCGCGCCGTGGACGCGGTTCGTTCCGGCGCCGGGCCGCACTTCCTGGAACTGCGGACGTACCGATTCCGGGCCCATTCCATGTTCGATCCCGAACGCTACCGGGAGAAGGCGGAGGTGGCGCACTGGCTGGAGCGGGACCCCATCACCCTGCTCCGCAACGCCCTGGGGGACGCGGACCAGCTGGCCGAAGCGCAGTGGACGGAGCTGCAGCGGGAGGCCGACGCCGAGGTGGCCGCGGCCGTCGAATTCGCCGAGGCCGGGACACCGGAGCCGGTGGAGGAACTCACCCGGTTTGTCTACAGCGAGCGGGGCCCGCAATGAAAACCACCTACCGGGAAGCCATCAGGGCCGGCATCCGGGACGCCATGAAGCGCGACGAACGCGTGTTCCTCATGGGTGAGGACGTGGGGGCGTACGGGGGCTGCTTCGCTGTCAGCCTGGGACTTTTCGAGGAATTCGGGCCGGAACGCATCCGCGACACGCCCTTGTCCGAATCCGGCTTTGTGGGGGCGGGCATTGGCGCGGCGCTCGGCGGCATGCGGCCCATCGTGGAAATCATGACGGTCAACTTCAGCCTGCTGGCCCTGGACCAGATCGTGAACAACGCGGCTACCCTCCTGCACATGTCCGGCGGGCAGTTCAACGTCCCCCTGGTGATCAGGATGACCACCGGGGCGGGCCGGCAGCTGGGCGCCCAGCACTCCCACAGCCTGGAAGGCTGGTACGCCCACATTCCGGGCCTGCGCATCCTCGCGCCCGCCACGCTGGAGGACGCCCGCGGCATGCTCTGGACCGCCCTGCAGGATCCGGATCCGGTACTGATCTTTGAACACGGGACCCTGTACAACATGCCGGGAGAGTGGTGTCCTCCCGGCTGGTGGCGTCTGCCCTGCTGCTGAAGGCAACTGCCCTCGCTGCCAAGACGGTGCCGGAGGTCAACGGCTTCTATCTGGACGACGGGTTCCGGCCGAGCTCCTCCGTGCACCTGGGTGTGGCCGTCGCCCTGCGGAAGGGTGGCATTGTTGCCCCCGCCATCCATAACGCGGACACCCTGTCCGTGGACGAGCTCATGGAAGGGCTCCGCGACCTCGTGGGCCGGGCCCGGGCAGGGAGGCTGCAACGGGCGGAGATGGCAGATCCCACCATCACCGTGACCAACCTGGGCGATCTTGGCGTGGACAGCGTCTTCGGTGTCATCTATCCGCCCCAGGTGGCCATGGTGGGGCTGGGCAGGGTGATGGAACAGCCGTGGGCCCACAACGGGATGCTGGGCATACGCCCCGTGGTGACGGCAACACTGTCCGCCGACCATCGTGTCAGCGACGGTCTGCGCGGAGCCCGGTTCCTTGCCCGGCTGGACGAGCTGCTGCAGAAACCGGAGGAATTATGAACGGACAGGATGCCCGCGCTGCCGTGCACCGGGCCATTAACCAGGTGGCGCCGGACGTCGGGCCGGAGGACCTGGAAGCGGGCGCCCGGCTGCGCCAGGACCTGGAGCTGGACTCGCTGGATTTCCTGCGGCTGGTGGAAACGATCGACACCTCCACCGGCGTAAATATTCCGGAGCGCGACTATCCGCAGGTTTCAACCGTTGGCGGGCTCATCGACTACGTCACTGCGCACGGCTGACCGCCTGGATCAGCGGCTTCCCAGCTTCTCGCGGCCAGGCTCTTCCGCCCGGCTCCGCCTGGCCTCGCGCAGCGCCATCAGCCACGTCCAGCCCCGTTTGGCCAGGTCCAGTGGCTTGCCTTCGATCAGCAGCTTCCGTGTATGCACGTCAAGGAATAAAAGGTAGAACGTAAATGCCAAGGCCGTGATGAACGCCAGTGAGGACGCATCGATGGGCAGTTCCACGAAGGACCAGACGGAGAGCTGGTCCTGCGCCCCGAACACCACAAAGAACGTGACGCCGACGTACAGCGACCTGATCTGCCAGTCGTCGCGGATTCCCGTGACGGCCAGGAACGGCAGGAACCAGAGGATGTACCACGGCTGGATGATGGGGGACAGCATCACGACGGCGGTGAACGCCAGCGCCATCCGGCGTACCGCCAGCGAGTAGTCACCCCGGAACATCAGCAGCAGGACCAGCCCGATCGCGGCCCATTTCATGCCCGTCCGCAACAGGGTGGCGAAGGTTCCGCCGGGGAGTCCCAGGACGTTGGCGAGGAACTCCACCTGCTGGCCCAGGAAGCCGGACGGCGAGTAGCCTGTGTACCCCGGGGTGGGGTCCATGATGGCCCAGGTCCAGCCGATGCCAAGGTTGTAGGGGATGCCGCTCAGGACCAGCACGCCGAAGCTGATGCCCGCCGTCGCAGCCCAGATCAGGAACTTGCGCGGCCACGACGCGGACGGGCCCGCCCACATCACACCGATGAACGGCAGCAGGAGCACGGTGATCGGCTTGATGCCGATGGAGGCGGTGACCAGGAGGATGCCCACCAGGTAGCGGCGCGTGGCTGCGAAGTAGACGCCGGCGACGGCGAGCCCCACCATGAGGGCGTCGTTGTGGGCGCTGGCAATAAAGCTGATCAGGAACAGCGGGTTGGCCACCGAAATCCAGAGCGCCCGGGCCCCGTTGATGCCGTGCAGTTCCGCCAGCTTGGGGACATAGATAACGCAGAGCAGGACGCCGGCGCCGGCCAGGAGGCGGAAGAGCAGCACGGACACGTCAGGCTGGGCACCTGTCAGCCCGACCACCCCGCGTGCCAGCCAGAGGAAGTAGGGGCCGTACGGTGTCCGGTTTTCAGCCCACGCAGGGTCGGCCCCCAACGAGAACCAGTTGCTGAGGCTTGAGATGCCCACCTCGTACGGGTTTTGGCCCTCCATCACCAGCCTGCCCTGGCCGGTGTAGGCGTAGACGTCCCGTGAAAACACCGGAACGCAGAAGAGCAGCGGCAGTGACCAGGCGGAGATGGCCACCACCACGGACCGCAGCGCCGACTGTCCCCAGTCCGCCAGCCGCTGGCCCAGCCGAAGCCAGGAACGGATCAGCACCATGGCGCCCACGGTGAGCAGCACGGTGGACACCGTCACTCCCCAGCCTTCCGTGCGGAGGGCAATGACCACCGGCTGGCGGATCATGGGGGAGCCGTTGGCGATCCAGCCCGTGCCGATGGAGCCGGTAAACATCATGAGGGCTCCGATGAAGCCCTCAAGGGTGGCGAGATAGGCGCGGCCGGTGGCCGGGCCGGAGGCTTTAGCCGGGGCGCCCGGCTGAGTCTCCGAAGTCCCGGGGTGTGACCCGCCTGCCGTCATGAGTGTCTGGTCCCTAACTTGGTTACGGCGCTGGTTGGACCAGCAATAAGGCCGCCCTGCAACCCCGCCATTTTATCAGCAGGGCTTCACACTGCCCCTGGGTGACGGACCGCCCGGAAGCCACAGTTTGGCAACAGGCCCGGTGCGCGGCCCCGGCTAGGACATCCTGTCGCTGCGGGCAGTCTGGTTCCGGCCCAGCGACTTGGCCATGTAGAGTGCGGCGTCTGCTGAGGCGATCAGGCGCTCAACGTCCGTTGAGGCGCCGTCGTAGGTGGCAATCCCGTAGCTGGCGGTGGGCATCTCCATCCCGTCCGCCGTGGTCGCCGCGGCCAGGCGGTTGCTGATCGACTCGGCGATGAGTTCCGCCCGTTCGGCGCTGGCGCCCGGGACGAGGATGACGAATTCCTCCCCGCCGTAGCGGCCTACCAGGTCGGTGGGCCGTACTGTGGCAGTGCACGCATCGGCGAAGGTCTGCAGGGCGAGGTCCCCGGCGGCATGCCCGTACGTGTCGTTGACGGACTTGAAGTGGTCCAGGTCTGCCAGGACCAGGGCGCCTGATCCCCTGGCGATGGACAGGTCCGCCAGCTGCTCCGCCGCCATTTCCAGGAAGGCCTTGCGGTTCAGCAGCCCCGTGAGATCGTCGCGGGAAGCCACCACGCGCAGGGCCCTGGTCTGCTGCTCGCTGCTGAGGGCCGCCATGCTGAACGAGACCACCACCAGCAGGACCATGGTCACCAGCGTGGTCACCGCGGAACCGAAGACGCTCTGGAAAACAGGCCCGTCCTGGCCTTCCAGCATGAAGGCACCCCAGCGCAGGAGGTAGAACACGGACAGTCCGCCCGCGGCCACGGCCATGGGGATCCGCACCCGGGAGTAGCCCGGTTCCAGGCGCCACAGTTCACGGGATGCCAGTCCGATGGTAAGGCTCATGGCCGCCAGGAAAACAGGTCCGCCGGACCAGGTATTGGTGGCCGGGTTATCGAGGACCGAGGCCACCAGGGTGGCCAGGGGGATACCGGTGAAGGCCCATGTGGGCGGGGGCACGGTCCGCAGCGACCGTGCACCCGCCCACACGGCCACCCCGCCGTGCACCAGCAGCACGTTCCCCAGCGGGTTGGCCCAGACCTGGTGGGCCGTGCCGTCCAGCAGGAAGCACGCCGATCCTGCCAGGAAAAACAGCAGCGCCAGGCACCACCAGCCGCTGTACGGCGAGCGCGTCACCCGGTAGGCCGAGAAATAGAAAAGAAACACCAGCACCAGCGCCATCAGACCGAACGCAATCCGGAGGGTCGCGGTATCCAGAACCATGATTGCCGAAATCCCCCTGATAACGAACAGTGCGCAGACCCCCAGTATCGCACCGGTCGGGGAGGCTGTCAGGATGGCGTTATCGGCAACCCGAGGGCCTAAGGTTGTCAGAACAGCCAGCAGGACTGCCTCGAAAGGCCAGACCCATGTTCCTTCTCTTTGGTTTGAAAACAGTGCTGAACGCGCTGCCCGGCAAACCGGCCACCTGCCAGTACTGCCGCTCGTTCGTCCACCACCGTCTGGAGGAGCGGGCCACCAAGTTCACGCTCTTCTTCATCCCCGTGTTCACCACGTCGCGGAAATACAACATCACCTGCACCAACTGCGGGTACGTTTCGAGCATCTCGGCGCGGCAGAAGCGGGCCCTGGAACTACAGCGGTAGGCCGGGTCCCCGTGAGGGGCCGCAGCCGGACTCCTAACCGCCGAACAGCGGCGAGAGGGACGTCCAGAACTGCCGGATGCCCAGGACGATGAACAGCAGGGCGCAGATCCCCAGTGCGATGTTGGAGTGGAGCTTGTTGGCCCACGCCTTGGGGATCCGCCGGCCGTTGAGCAGCCCCAGCAGGGTCAGTGCCAGGAACGGCATGAACAGCGAACCCAGTGCCCCGTACAGCAGGATCAGGCCGATCGGCTGGCCCAGCGCGAACAGGACCATGGGCGGGAACGTCAGCCACAGGATGTAGAACCTGAAGTATTTACCGCCCACCCGGGTATCCGGGTGGCCGGACTCCTTGCCCCGCATGTTGCCCCAGAAGTCGGCGAACATCAGGGAGACCCCGTTCCATACGCCGATGATGGAGGAGAAGGACGCGGCCCAGAAACCCACCAGGAACCCGGTTCCCACAACGTCCCCGTATTCCGCTTTCAGCACACCATAGAGGTCCAGCAGCCCTTCGTCGCTGGCGCTGAGGGACACACCCGCGGAACGCACAACCTCCGCACCCACAATGAGCATGGCGATGACGAAGATGCCGGTCATAACGTAGGCCATGGAGTTGTCGATCCGCATGACCTTCATCCACTTGGGCGTGTACCAGCCCTTTTCGCGAAGCCAGTAGCCGTAGGCGGCGAGGGTGATGGTGCCGCCCACGCCACCGGCCAGCGCCAGCGTGTAGAAGATGCCGCCGTCCGTCGAGGGGATCATCGGGATGAGCCCGGCGAGCATCTCCGGAATGTTCGGGGCGGCAATCACGGCCAGTCCCACCACGGTCACGAACATCATGCCCACCAGCACGGCGGTGATCTTCTCGAAGGTGGCGTATTTGCCCCACCACACCATCGCGAAGCCGGCGAGGCCCATCAGGATGGCCCACCCCCACAGCGGCAGGAAAGGGAACACGGCAGCCAGCGGCAGCGCCGCGGAGGACATGGCCGTGGCCCCGTACACGAATCCCCAGATCATGATGTACGGGCCGAAGTACCAGGTGGTCCATTTGCCCAGGGAACGCCAGCCCTCAAAGATCGTTTTTCCGGTTGCCAGCGTGTACCTGCCGGCCCCCTCGACGAGGATGATCTTCAGGACCACCCCCACAATGACTGCCCAGAACAGGCCGTAGCCGTAGCGGGAGCCCGCCACCAGGGTGGCAACCATGTCAGCGGCGCCCACACCTGTGGCCGCCACCACCAGTCCGGGACCGACGATGCGCCACTTCGCCGGGCGGCCGCCGTCGTCATCAATCCTGTCCGCATGGCTGACTCCGGGCTGGCTCTCCCTGCCCGCGTTCAACACAGCGTCGTTCCTTGCAGCGGCCTTGCCCATGGCGTCTTCGCCCACGGTTCCTCCTCGATTGTCCTGCAGCGTGGAAAACACAACTGCAGCCAACCTATGCCGGAACCATTGCCCCATCCAAGGACAACTGGCGGGTGCGGGGCACTTTACGGGAACCCGATGGCCGCTTCCGGGCTCTGGTGGATTCCGCCGGCCGGGGCTAAAGTGGGATCCGCCGGATGACGCCGGCGGAACCCGGGGACCTGATACCGGTCACCCACGGCAGGAGAGGGAGGTGGTTTTGATGACTGTTGCAGCCCCGCGCCCTGAGCGCTCCGCACCCCTCTTCCAGACTCCTTCCCTGTACTGCACCGGCCCCGCCTGACCCTTCCGCGGAGCGCCACAACACCCGGGCCCACTGCGGCCGGTGCGCAGGGGCTTTCCCTGAGGTATCACAGTGAACACATCATCAGGCCGTGCCCTGGACAGCATCACCACCACAAACGTCACAACCCCACACAACGCAACTCCAATCGGCCCGCGTGCCTACGGCTACACGCCGGCGGTCGCCCGGCACTTCGACATCCACCCCTTGCCCGGGGCAACGGAGCGGGGCCGGGTGGTCCGCGTGGACCGTTCACTGCTCCTGGTGGCCGCGGGAACAGACCTGCTCCACCTTCCGTATCCGCTGACCGGTGACGCGGCAGTCACCGGCGACTGGGTGTGGATGGGGCCCAACAGGGCCGGGGACCGCCAGGTCCTCGGCGTCCTTCCGCGGCTCTCGGAGCTCAGCCGGAAGCGCGCCTTCGAGGATTCCTCCGAGGCGCAGGTCCTGGCGGCCAACATGGACATGGTGGGCGTGGTGGTCCCCGTGGACCGGCCGTTGACGCACAACCGGCTGGAGCGCACGCTCGTGGCCGCCTGGGATTCCGGCGCCACTCCCCTGGTGATCGTCACCAAGGCGGACCTCGCGGGGGTTGCGGACGACGTCGTCGGGAAGGTCATCCTGCAGGCGGCGGGCGTGGAGGTGGTCACCACCTCAGCGGAAACCGGTGACGGCATCCCCGAACTGCTGGCGCACATTCCGGCGGGCGGCACCATCGTCCTCCAGGGGCCGTCCGGCGCCGGGAAGTCCACGCTCATCAACGCCCTGGTGGGCCGCGATGTCCAGCACACCGGGGAGGTGCGGTCCGGCGACTTCAGGGGTAAACACACCACCACATCCCGCGAACTCGTGCCCCTCCCCAACGGGACGGTCCTGATGGACACACCCGGCGTGCGGGGTTTCGGATTGTTCGACGCCGAGGACGGCATCGGCGGAATGTTCGGCGACATCGAAGCGCTGGCAGGCCAGTGCAGGTTCACGGACTGCGCCCACCAGAGCGAGCCGGGCTGTGCCGTGCAGGAGGCAATAGCGGAGGGCGTGCTGGAGGAACGCCGCTGGCACAACTACCTGAAGCTGCAGCGGGAGCTTGCCGCCCTTGCCCGCCGGAGCGACGCCGCAGCGCAGCGGGCCTACCAGCGGGAATGGCACCAGAAAGTGGTCATGGCCGGAAAGTCCCAGCGTTCCGCGGAACGCGACCTCTCTGAACAGCGTGGACGGCAGGACCGGCCGGGGCGCAAGCGGCGCTGAACCACGGCCTCGACCTGACGGGCGGTGCCCTGCAGGTGCGGGGCACCGCCGTCCGCCGGGGTGGTTCTAGCGGCTGTGTCCCGCGGTGCTGCCGCGGACAACCAGCTCGGCCGGGTAGATGACAGGTTCCAGCTGCTCTTCCGGGTTTTCGATCGCGCGGATCAGGAGCTGACCGGCTGTCACGGCCATGTCCACCATGGGCTGGGTCACCGTGGTCAGGCCCAGGCCGTTGGCGGCAAGGAGGGAATGGTTGTCGAACCCCACAACGGCAACGTCCTCCGGAACCTTGTGGCCCCTGCCCCGCACTGTGTCAATGACCCCCAGCGCCATCAGGTCGGAGGCCGCAAAAACACCGTCAAGCTCCGGCGCTTCGGAGAAAAGGGTCCGTGCAGCGTCGGCGCCGCCCGCCGTCGTAAAGTCCCCGTGGACCACGGGCCCGGGCTGCAGCCCGGCCTCCCGGATACCCTGCATCCACCCCTCCAGGCGGTCAACTGCCGCTGTCATGTCTGCGGGTCCTGCCACCGTTCCGAGCCGGGTGCGCCCGGTGCCGGCCAGGTGGCGGGCGGCAAGCCGGCCGCCCTCAAAGTTGTCCAGGTCCACATAAGGGACCCCGAAGCCCGTGGCCCAGGGCCGGCCGATGAAGACGGTGGGCAGGCCCGTTGTGCCAAGGGTCTCCGCCCAGTCGTCCGCCTCGTGGAACGAGACCACGATCGCGCCGTCGACGTGCCCGCCCCGCAGGTACCGCATGGTCCGGGCGGAGTCATCCCCCGCCCGGGACATCAGCAGCACCAGCTGCATGTCGGTGCCCCGGAGTGCCTCGTTGACGCCGGTGATGACAGCGGCGAAGAAGGGGTCCATCATCACGCGGGCGTCCGGCTCCGGAATGACCAGCGCAATGGATCCGGTACGCCTGGTCACCAGGCTCCGGGCAGCACGGTTTGGTGTATATCCGAGGGCCACGATTGCGGCGTCGACGGCGGCCTGCGCCTCCGGGCTGACCTTCAGCCCGCCGTTGATTGCCCGGGACGCGGTGGAGCGGGACACTCCGGCCGCCGTGGCGAGGTCCTCGAGCGTCGGGCTGGGCCGCCCGGCGTGCAGGAGGCCGGACCGGCGGGACTTTTCGTTCATTACACAGACAATACGACACCCGGCTCCGAAGGCAGCACGGGGTGGGTGCCGGCCGGAATCGCGTTGGCCGCCGCCACCGCCGAGTACCACCAGGCGCTGGCTTTCGGGATGCGTTCCTGGGTTGCATAGTCCACCCGCACCAGGCCAAAGCGCTGGTGGTAGCCGAAGGACCATTCGAAATTGTCCAGCAGGGACCAGGCCAGGTACCCCCGGACGTCCACGCCGTCCGCGATGGCGCCATGCACTGCCTGGAGGTGGGCCGCGAAGAACCCCAGCCGGTCCTGGTCGTCCACGAAGCCCGCCTCGTCGGGGACGTCATCGTACGCTGCACCGTTTTCGGTGATGTAGATGGGGATCCCGGCCGGACCCGTGTACTCCCCCTGCAGCCTGTTGAGCAGGCGCCGCAGCCCCTCCGGCTGGACCTCCCAGCCCATTCCCGTCACCGGCAGGCCCCGTGGTGCCGAGCGGGCGCCGTCGGCTGCCACGAACGGGGAGGACACCGGGCGGGCTGCCTGCCCCGGAGCCGACGTCGTCTCCTGCCCCGCCTGTTCCCCGGGTCCCGCCGGGTCCTTCGTGAGGGATTCACCGTGGTAGTAGTTGACGCCCAGCAGGTCCAGCGGCGTGGATATGATCTCGAGGTCCCCGTCCTGCACCAGGTCAGCCATTCCAAGGTGCGCCACGTCTGCCAGCAGGTCGGCCGGGTATTCCCCCCTGAACAGCGGGTCCAGGAAGATCCTGTTGAACTGGCCGTCGATCCGCCTGGCCGCGTCCCTGTCGCCCTCGCTGCCGGGATCCCGCGGATCCGGGACCGTCAGGTTCAGGGTGATGCCCACTGAGGCGTCCGGATCCTCGCGGCGCAGCGCACGGGCTGCCAGGCCGTGGCCGAGCAGCAGGTGGTGGGCGGCGGCAAGTGCTGCCCGCGGGTCCTGCCGTCCCGGCGCATGGACGCCGGCCGCATAGCCCAGGAACGCCGAGCACCACGGTTCGTTGAGGGTGGTCCAGATCCGGACCCTGTCGCCCAGGACGCCGTGCATGAGCGCCGCGTACTCGGCGAAACGGTAGGCCGTGCCCCGGTTGGCCCAGCCGCCCTTGTCCTCAAGCGCCTGCGGCAGGTCCCAGTGGTAGAGGGTCAGCCACGGTGTGATCCCGGCGGCCAGCAGTTCATCCACCAGGCGCGAGTAGAAGGCGATCCCTTCCGGATTGGGCGTGACGCCGTCGGGCATGCAGCGGGCCCAGGACGTGGAGAACCGGTAGGCCTTTATGTGCAGCTGGCCCATGAGCGCCACGTCCTGCTTGTAGCGCCGGTAGTGGTCGCAGGCCACGTCACCGTTGTGGCCGTCGGCCACGGCACCGGGCAGCCGGGCGAACACATCCCAGATGGAGTCCTGCCGGCCGCCGGTGTGTGCTGCGCCTTCAATCTGGTAGGCAGCTGTTGCCGCGCCCCAAAGAAAACCCTTCGGGAACGGAAGTTGGGTGGAACTCATCCTTTGACTGCTCCTTGCATAATTCCGGATACGAGTTGGCGTCCCGCCGCTATGAACAGGAGCAGGAGTGGGACGGTGGCCAGGACGGCACCCGCCAGGACCACGGAGTAGTCCACGAAGTGCGCGGCCTGCAGCAGCTGCAGAGCCACTGGAAGGGTGGGGTTTGACGGGTCGAGGACAATGAACGGCCAGAAGAAGTTCGTCCAGGTGGCCACGAAGGTGAACAGGGCGAGCATGGCGGCCGCAGGGCGCGCGGCCGGGAACCCGATGTACCAGAAGGCCTGGATCATGGACGCCCCGTCCATCCGCACGGCCTCGATGAGTTCATCCGGGAGGGCGTCACGCAGGTATTGGGTCATCCAAAACACGCCGAAGGCGGTCACGACGCCGGGGATGATGACCGCCCACAGCGAGCCGGTCCACCCCAGCTTAGACATCACGATAAACAGCGGGACGACGCCCAGCTGGGTGGGAACCGCCATGGTAGCGATGACGAACACCAGCAGCCCCTTGCTGCCGCGGAAGCGGAGCTTCGCGAAGGCGAATCCGGCAAGGGTGGAAAACACGACGACGGACGCCGCGGTCACGCACGAGACGATCAGGCTGTTGCCCATCGCCTTCCAGAACGGGATGCTGTCAAAGACTTTCGCGGCATTGGCCAGGAAGTTCCCGCCGGGCAGCAGCGGGATGCCGCGGCTCAGGACCGTGTTGTCATGGCTTCCCACCAGGAATGACCAATAGAGCGGAAAGAGGGACGCCAGCAGGACTGCACCCAGGAAGCCGTAGGTGAGGAAGCCGGGCCGGCGGTCACTTCCGTGGCCGGACCTTGGTTTCCTGGCACCTGGCCCGCGCCTCGCTGCTGCCTTGGCTGCCCCTTTCCCGGCGGTCTGTTCGATCATGGGGATGGAGCTCACTTGCGGCCTCCCTGGCTTGCGATGCGCTTGGTGATGAGGAAGTTGAGCAGGGCGATCACCACAATGATCAGGAAGAGCAGCCACGCCACGGCAGAAGCCCTGCCGAAGTTGCGCTGGCCCCAGCCGAGTTCCCAGATGTACATGGTCAGCGTCTGCCACTGCCGGTCCGCTCCGCCCAGGCCGGACTGGTCAAAGACCCGCGGCTCATCGAAAATCTGCAGGCCGCCGATGGTGGAGGTGATCACCACGAAGATCACCGTGGGCCGCAGCATGGGAACAGTGACGGAGAAGAACTGCCGCAGCCGGCCGGCACCGTCGATCGTCGCCGCCTCGAACACGTCCCTTGGAATGGCCTGCATGGCGGCGAGGAAGATCAGCGCGTTGTAGCCGGTCCAGCGGAAGTTCACCATGGTGGCGATGGCCAGGTGGCTCGCAACGGAGTCGGAATGCCACCGGACCGGGTCCAGCCCTGCCGCCTTCAGCATCTCGTTGATCAGCCCAAACTGGTCCGCGAAGAGGTTGTTGAAGATCAGGCCTACCGCCACTGGCGCCACCACGAACGGCACCAGGACCCCCATCCGCCAGAACGTCCTGGCCCTCAGGTTCGCGTCCAGCACCGCCGCGATCACCAGGGCGATGACAACCTGGGGAACGGAGGACAGGATGAAGATGCTGAAGGTGTTGCCCACTGCGTTCCAGAAGTAGGGCTGGGATACAACGAAGGCGTAGTTCTCCAGGCCCGTGAACTTCCCCTGCCCGCCGATGAGGTTCCAGTTGTGCAGGGAAACCCAGGCTGTGTACACCAGCGGGAAAAGCCCGGTGACGGCAAACAGGATGAAGAATGGCGAGATGTAGAGGTAGGGGGAGAGCTTGACGTCCCACTTGGAGACCTGCTGGGAGAAGGCCAGGCGCCGGACACCCTTCGTCCCTTCCGGAGGCAGGGACGGTCCCCCTGCCCTCCGGGGCTTGACCCGGTCGGTGACAGCCATGCCTAGAGGGACTTCACTGCGGTGACGAACTTCTCCCAGGAGGAGGCGGCGTCGTCCGACTTGTCGACGTCCACGCGGGTGAGGGCCTGCTGCATGGCGTCATTGATGGCGAAGTACTTGGTTCCCTTGAACGGGGTCACGTCAACAGCCTTGGCGCGTTCGGCGAAGATCTGGCCGGTAGGGGCGCCGTTGAAGAACTCGTTGGTCTGGCCCAGCAGTTCCGGGCTTTCCAGTGCCTCCTTCTGGCTGGGGAAGGTGCCCTTGGCGGTGAATGCCTTGATCTGCTGCTCAGGCGCGGTCAGCCAGCCTGCCAGCTTCTTGGCCTCGGCCTGGTTCTCGCTCTGGGTGGGAACCGTCAGGTAGGACCCGCCCCAGTTTCCGCCGCCGCCGGGGAAGACGTTGGCAACGTCCCAGCCGGTGACCCCGGCTGCGTTGCCTTCGATGACGCCGAGCATCCAGCCCGGGCAGAGGGTTGTTGCGAAGGCGCCGGTCTGGAATCCGGAGGCCCAGTCGTCGCTCCACTGGCTGAGGTGGGCGGACAGTCCGTCCTCGGTGGAGGCCTTGAGGACCTGGTTGTAGGTGTCCTTGACCTTCTGGTTCTCCGTCGCGATGACGGTGCCGTCCTCCTCCTCGTACACCTTTTCCAGCTGGTTGCTCATGCCCTGGTAGATCGCCCCTGCCGAGTCGAACCAGGCGGAATCGGGGCTTGCGGCCTTGTAGGCCTTGCCCGCTTCGAAGTAGCTGTCCCAGGTGGTTCCCAGCATCGCGGCAACTTCCCCACGTTCGGTGGGCATGCCGGCCTTCTTGAGCAGCTCGGCGTTGTAGCAGACGGCCTCAGGGCCGGAGTCGGTGCCGTAGCCAAGCAGCTTGCCATCAGCGGTGGTGGCGGCCTCGGCCTTCCAGTCCAGCCAGCGTCCCTCGACGGCGGGGTCGGAGAGATCTGCAAAGCGGTCCGGATACTGCAGGAGTTCCGGAAGCCAGTCCACCTCTACGGCCTCGATATCGGACAGTCCCGAGCCGGCGGCCAGCCGGGTGGTGAGGTTGTCCCGGGCTTCGTTGGTGGTTGCCGCCTTCTTGTGCTCGATGGTCACGTTGGGGTTCAGCTCTTCGTATTCTTCGAAAAGCTCCTCGTAGCCGAACTCGTTGAAGGTGCCCACCGTGAGAGTTACGGGGCCGGAGCCGGTGGCGTCGTTCACGCCACCCTTTTCCGGAGCGGAGGATCCGCAGGCGGACAGCGACAGGGCCAGGCACGCGGCCGCAGCGGACAGCACGGAGAACTTGGTTGGGTTTTTCACAGGAAAGACTCCTTCGTCAGGTAAAAATGCCCTGCCGACCGGCGCAACGGTCGAAGGCGAAAAGGTGGTGAGCGGTAGAACTGGGCCGGACCGTGATCCGAATGTGGGAGCGCTCTCACCACATGGTGTCCCACCTCACAACTCCTTGTCAAGACGCCGTAGGAGCGCTTCCACCCCACCCTTGCCGGTGCCCTTCAGCGGTGTTACGCTTCCCCGACGAGAGCGCTCCCACCGCCGCAGCTTTTTCCTGCCGCCCAGGCTCGACGAATCCCACCAACGAACAGGACCAGCAATGCCGCTAGCCCACGTCCCCCTTTCTCCGCGCGCCGACAGGCCGCACGGCCCGCACCCTCGCAACCATGGCCGTCGCCGGCACGTCGCCGGCACCGTCGCACTCCTGGCCGGCCTGGTCGCCAGCGGAGGGACCGTGGCCGCCGCCGCGCCGGGCACTCCCCCCGTTGCGCAGGCATCGGTGCAACAGGCTCCCGTACCGAAGGCTCCCCCTGCCCTTCCCCAGGCTGCCGAGCCGGACTTTGGCCCCAATGTCCGGATCTTCGACCCCAGCATGCCGGTGGCCGAGATCCAGGCAACCGTAGATTCCATTGCTGCCGAACAGGTGGACGATGAGATGGGATCCAAACGCTACTCACTGCTGTTCAAGCCGGGAACCTACGGCACCGCCGAGGAGCCGCTCATCGTCCAGGTGGGCTACTCCACCGAGGTGGCGGGGCTGGGCGCTTCCCCCACGGATGTCACCATCAACGGGCATGTGGACGTCTACAACCGGTGCCTTACTGCGGATAACTGCATCGCCCTGAACAACTTCTGGCGGTCCCTGTCCAACCTCACCATCAACGTCACCGGCCTCGAGGGCTGCCGCAGCTCCGCGAATTTCTGGGCGGCCTCGCAGGCGTCGCCCATGCGGCGGATCAACATCACTGGCGGCAACCTCTCCCTCATGGACTACTGCACCGCCGGGCCGCAGTACGCCAGCGGCGGCTTCATCTCCGATTCGAAGACGGGCGATGTCATCAACGGCTCGCAGCAGCAGTACTTCGTGCGTGACAGCAGCATTGGCAACTGGTCCAACGGCGTCTGGAACCAGGTCTTCTCCGGGGTGGACGGAGCGCCGGCGCAGTCCTTCCCCAACCCGCCGTACACCACACTCGCCGGCACACCGATCAGCCGGGAGAAGCCCTACCTCACCCTGGATTCTTCGGGTGAGTACAGTGTGTTCGTTCCCGCCGTCCGCATGGAATCCTCCGGGACCACCTGGGAAAACGGCCCGACGGCGGGGCGCAGCATCCCGCTGTCGGACTTCTATGTGGCCCGCCCCTCGGATTCGGTCAAGACCATCAACTCCCAGCTGGCACGCGGCAAGAACCTGCTGCTCACCCCCGGGGTCTACGGCATTGATGAGAGCATCGAGGTCAAGAGGGCCAACACCATCGTCCTGGGACTGGGCATTGCCACCCTCACCGCCGTCAACGGCGCCGTCCCGCTGACCGTTGCGGATGTGCCCGGCGTGGACATCGCAGCCGTTACGATCGACGCCGGCGACGTGAATTCACCCGCGCTCATGCGGATCGGCAAGCCGCGGCAGGGCGAGGGCAGCGGGCCTGCCAGCTCGGCTGTCCACACTGATCCTGCCAATCCCACCACGCTCCATGACGTGTTCTTCCGCATCGGCGGACCGCACGTGGGCAAAGCCTCGGTCAGCCTGGAGGTCAACAGCGACAACGTCCTCCTGGACCACATTTGGGCCTGGCGCGCCGACCACGGCAACGGGGTGGGCTGGACCACCAACACCGGCCGCAACGGCGTAATCATCAACGGCGACAACGTCACCGCCACGGGCCTTTTCGTGGAGCACTACCAGGAGTACAACGTCATCTGGAACGGCGAGAACGGCAGGACGGTCTTCTTCCAGAATGAGCTGCCCTACGACGCGCCCAACCAGGCCGCCTGGCAGCACGACGGGGTCCTTGGCTGGGCCGGCTACAAAATCGCAGACTCCGTCACAACCCACGAACTCTGGGGCGGCGGCAGCTACGTCTACAACAACGTGGACCCCACCATCCACGCCACCCGGGGCTTTGAGGTGCCGGTGACGCCGGGCGTGAAGCTGCACAGCCTGCTCACGGTCAACCTGGGCGCCGGCACCCTGGACCACGTCATCAATGACACCGGCGCTCCCGTGTCAACGGACGCCGTCGGTGTGCCCAGCTACGTCCCCAGCTTCCCGTAGGCGGGGTGCGCGGACGGACGGTTAAGCCCGTCCGCGCACACTGCTGGCCACACGCTTGGGGCCGCGCTC
>NZ_JABTYH010000034.1 GCF_013314975.1 Pseudarthrobacter oxydans
ATCCGAGCGTGCGAGGATTTCGGCACGCAGGCACCGGTGGAGCCTGCGGAACCGGGGCTAGACAGGCTGGAGCGGACGCCTAGAATCCGCAGGACAGCAACCAGAAAACGCTTGTAACAACAGGTGATGACGGGCCGGAGCTCTGCGACGGACCGGCAGCACCCAACAGCCGGCCGCGCCAGCGGACGCCCATTCTCTGGTTGAAGCGCAGCGTAAACCAGTGCGAGCCGCAGCGAGCATGCCCTTCCACTTGCCACCGGATTCGCCCGGGCCGGCCACTCCCCTATCGCTTACGCTTTCCTGCCCTGCTTAGGGTGGGGCATGACTGATCCGGCGCCGCGCCCGAACCGCCCTCACGGTGTTCTGCGGCTCCTGGCTGTGGTCTTCACGGTTGCTGCAGCCGGATCGCTGGTGCTGGTGGCCGTGGACCTGGCCATCGGTCGGCCTGCTTCGGGCGATGTTTTCATCGCGTTCCTCAACAGTGTGGCGGCCGTGACGTTGTGGCGATGGAGATCTGAAAACGAGCGGACATGACGAAAGGCCGGCACGTAGGCCGACCTTTCGCGGTTTTTCCTCGGACAAAGGAAATCTGTGGTGCAGCGCCGTTGCTGCCTGGGTGCTAGAAGTTGTGGTGTTCCCGGGCGTGGCCAACGTCGACGGGCCCTGTCTTGTCGCCGGCGGTGAGCAGCTGCAGCTCGAGAATGTCCTCGGCCAGGCTGGCGTCGGCAGCCGGCTGGTCGTCCTCGGTCAGGATGTATCCGTGTCCCACAGTGCGTGCCCTCCCGTTTGTGATGCTTCATGCCCACTGTAGTCCGGGATCCTGCAAGTTAACTGGATGCGGGGCTCCGCCCGCGTCAGCGTGATCGGCGGCCGGAGGAGCGAATGCGGGGGAGGCCGCCCCGCCACCGGAAAGGCCGGGCCGGATCCCTCAAAGGTGATCCGTCCCGGCCTCTGGTGGTTCTTAGATCAGGCGGCGGTTGTAGGACATGTTTTCGTTGCGGGCGACGTCGGCGATGTGGCCGTTGTTGATCAGTTCCCGCAGCAGCACCGCGAGCCGGAATCCGGATACGTCCTCGGCTGCGAGTTTCAGGTAGCGGTCGGCCTGGCTTCCGTGGCCTTTGAGCCATTCCAGCCAGCCCATCAGGCTCAGCATGGGTGCCCGCTGTCCGGCCGGTACGACCTTCATCAGCTCGAAGGCGATGGCTTCGGCGCGGTCAACGCGTGCCCAGTTGGGGCGCCCGGTGAATTTTCCGGTCAGCACGTCTCCGAAGCTGCCGTTGTGGGTGGTGATGGTGTCCCGGAACAGATAGTCACGGAGGTGCCGGTGCTGGAATGCTGCCGCCAGTGCACGGGCGGTTTCGGTGTCAGGCGTTCCATCTGCGTCCAGGACAGCCTGCCACGTCAAGCAGGCCATTTCGAGGTCCTCGTCGGTTCCCTCCGGTGCTTCCACCGGAAGTGCCCACCTGCCCAGCAACGCCGGGTTGTACACGTCGATGTCCGTCGCTGAGCCGAAGTAGGTCAGCGTCGCGTTGGCCTGGCTGTCCTTGATAGCGTCCAGCGGGTTCCTTTCGGCGGTGCCGTAGGTTCCCCAGTGGGCGCTGGTGACCAGCAGGACCTGCCGCACAGGCATCCGGGCCGTCGCGAGCTCGATGCTCAGTGCCGCGACGTGCTCCGCGTAGGGGAACGGGCCGTCCCCGCCGGTTTCGTCGGTGTAGAGGATGACGTAGCTGGCCGTAGCCTTCTCATCATTGGCGGCGTAGGTGGTCATCATCTGCGCGTAGTCCAGCGGCGCGGCCGCGGCCGGGGCGTCCATCCGCAACGTTGCGCCCAGGGTGTTCCGGCGTGCCGTGAGCACCACGAAGGATTCCTTCGGGCGGTTGCCCAGCAGGTGCGGGACGATGGCGATCAGGTCAGCGGGACCGCTGA
Organism: Pseudarthrobacter oxydans; assembly: GCF_013314975.1. Lineage (GTDB taxonomy): Bacteria > Actinomycetota > Actinomycetes > Actinomycetales > Micrococcaceae > Arthrobacter > Arthrobacter oxydans. The sequence continues at coordinate 1,927 of NZ_JABTYH010000034.1, forward strand.
TGGTCAGTTTTTCAGTCATGGTGGTGTTCCTTCTTGTCCGAGAAGTGGGGTGGGTGGGGCGGCTCGTGGTGACCGGCCAGCTTCCCTGCTCCCCCGTTGTTTTTTGGTTGCTGGCAAGCTTGCTTGCTCGGCGGCCGACGGAGGCCTGTCTACCCGTCAGGGCAAGGGCAGAAAAATCTTGCGGGATCCGAGCGTGCGAGGATCCCTGGCTAAAGAATTTTCGGCACGCAGGCCCCGGTGGAGCCTGCGGAACCGGGGCTAGACAGGCTGGAGCGGACGCCTAAAATCCGCAGGACAGCAACCAGAAAACGCTTCTAAACAACCAGGTGATGACGGGCCGGAGCTCTGCGACGGACCGACAGCGCCCAACAGCCGGCCGCGCCAGCGGACGCCCATCAACTGGTTGAAGCGCAGCGCAAACCAGTGCGAGCCCTGCGAGCATGCCCTTCCCCGGGCCACCGATCCGCCCGGGCCGGCCACTCCCCCAGGGCTTGCCGCCGACACCAGGTGATCCGCGCGGGGCTGTTGGCGGGAACGGCGGTCCGCCGCCGGCGACCACCAACCAAAGCCAGCCAGGGGCGGCGGACCGCCCGCGCACCTTGGGCAGGTACAGGCAGCAATGCCGAGGACTCACTTACTCATTGGAGTATTTGAGCAAATGAGTCCCCGTGCGGCATTAGGTCATTGTGGGCCGGTGCTCCGGTGAGAACAGGACGGCCACGAGTTCGTTGTGCCAGTCCAGCGTGGAGTACTGCCGGGTCACGTCCAGCAGCCCAGGATCTACGCGGGCATCTCTGGTCACCGCGTCTGCCATGCCGCGTACCTGCGCGGCGAGGTCTTTCGCGGCGGCCGCGCTGTAGGTCACGGGTGATTTCTCGACGAGGGCGGCGAGGGTTTCGAGGAACACAACGGTCTGCGCGGTGTTTTCGGTGATGCGGCTGGATTCGATCATGGTGCTTGTCCTTTGGTGAAGATGGCCGGGGCCTGGCCGGGCGGGGTTTCCGCCCGGCAAGGGGTTCCGGTGGTTAGGCGGCGTGGACGGTGTAGGGCATGCGGTACCGGCTGGGAAGTTCGGCGGCGGCTTCGGGCAGGTCGTCCGGGCCGTGGGCCTGTCCGTTCTTCCAGTGGAAGAACGCCTGTTCGCTGATCGCGTCCCAGAACCGGGCCTTGGTCCGGTAGTACGTGCAGGTCACGTCGCCCTCGCAGTACGTGGCCATGCCGAACAGGTTGCCGATGGCATCGGCGGTGCGGATTCCGGCGACCATGACGTAGGGCCACTGGCCCAGGTCCCAGCCCTCGTGGCCCCAACTGGGGATCACGGCCCAGCCGTGTTCGCCGATGAGTTCCATCCAGTCGTAGCCGCCGTTCATGTGGTAATCCCCGAGGACGGTGACACCGTCGATGGTTTCTCCGGTGTCGGCGGTGGTCACGGTCTGGGTGGTGATTGCGTTCATGTGGTGTTTCCTTCTTGTCCGAGAAGTGGGGGTGGGTGGGGCGGCTCGTGGTGACCGGCCAGCTCCCCTGCTCACCCCGTTGTTTTTTGGTTGCTGGCAAGCTTGCTTGCTCGGCGGCCGACGGAGGCCTGTCTACCCGTGAGGGCAAGGTGCCGGAAATTCCCGCAGGAAGTAAGCGACGAAGGAGCGCCTGCGGGAATTTCCTGCGCCACAGGCTCCGGTGGAGCTTGCGGAACCGGGGCTAGACGGGCTGGAGCGGACGCCTAGAATCCGCAGGACAGCAACCAGAAAACGTCGTAGACAAGACAGGGCCAGGGTGTCCGGAGCTCTGCGACGGCGCACCCTGGACCCAACAGCCGGCCGCGCCAGCGGACGCCCATTCTCTGGTTGAAGCGCAGCGCAAACCAGTCCCCGCAGGCGTAAAGTGAGAGAGTCCTCCGTCACCGGCTGTTCCCCCCAGTTGGCCGGTGACGGCAGGGCCTGAAACTCCCACACAAGCCAGTCGATGTGGCATGCTCGAAGACGTAAGCAGCAGGATGTTTACACAGCAGAGGGCCAGCATTCCTTGGAATGCTGGCCCTCTGTCTTGGTCAAAAGAACTCACTGGCGTTGATACGGTGGAAGGGTCCCGCCAGGGCAGGCCGTCCCCCCAATGCGACCCACCCTGGCGGGACATTCATTCATTCCAGAAGGGGGTTAGCCGTGGGTCTGAGGAGCTTGTTCGGCAGACGCCAGAAAGCAACGGCCAGAACGGTTGCTGCCCCGTTTGCGGTGAGTGAGCCGGCGGCGGAAGAGCCGCTAACCCCTGAGGAGCTGTCAGAGCTGCAGGAGGCCTGGGCAGAATTCGCCGAAGCGGCTAAAGATTCCGGGGCGAAAAGCGTCCACGCCTGTACCCGTAACGGCAAGCCCTGGCAGGAAGACGCCGCGTCTGTGCGAAGTATGGCGGCGTTGCTGCGCCGCGTACGGGATGAGGACACAACGCCCGGCACCGAACCGGACAGGTAGGACCGGGCCGGCCCTGGTCGGGTGGCCCGGCCTGCGCCGGTTTAGCTTTCCTGGTCCTTCCGGAGCCTGGAGATGGCTCGGTAGGCGGTGATGGAAGCGCCAAGCGCTGCCAGCGAGAGCACGAAGTTCACAATGGTCAGTGGTTCCATGAGGGTTTCCTTATCGTTGAGTTGAACCTAGGCTTAAGAAGGAGCCCGGTGGCCGCAACCATTCACGGTTACGACAACCGGACTTTGAGTAGCTACACCTTCCTTGCTTTACGCCTACGCTTCCGAGTGCCAGCTCGGGAGCGTTTGCTCGTTATGAGCGCGTTCCGCGTGGAAAGCAGAGCGATGACCGCTGTCAGCAGGCTCACGACCGAAGTCGCGAGCTTGATCAGTTCGTCGATGCTCATGTAGCCACCTCCTTCCTGCCCCGCCGTGCGAGGCCCCCACTGTCACAGCCGGTCGAGGGTGAGCCGTCAACCCCGCAGAGCGCACGGGCAGGGCCGCGAAGTAAGGGAGCGCAGCGACCGCGTGGACCTGGACGGGAGCGTGGGTTGACGGGCCGGGCACCCGGACGGCTACGATCAGTGGCCTTGTACGGAGAACAACCCAGCCACATGTAAAGCAAAAACAACGCTTTTACAGGCCGGAGCGCAGCGCAGGACCGGTTCCTGGGTGGAGCGCAGCGGAACCCAGGGCTTGAGGGAACGGGTTGTGCCCACTGGGGGCAGGTGGAGCCCTCCGCACAGCTCAGGCTGTCCCCATTGGCCGTGCAACCCGTTCTTTGTCGTACCCCTCCCCCACAATGAAACCTGCGGCTTCGACGGCCGCTTTTTGTTGGCGTGTCTATTCGAATATATGTTCTAAGGTTGTGTTATGGGACCGGAGCAAGCTGCTGCGCTTCAGGCGCAGTACGCGCGGCGGGCCTGCCCAATCGGGCTGACCATGGAAGAGCTCGATTTCGAGCACTTCCCGGTCAAGAACGGGTATCCGGGGATTCCGGTGAAGGCGTGGATTCGGTTCCCGAACTGTGCCGAACTGGTGGACGGCGAAGTATTCGCCTGGACAGCGAAGGCAGCCGAAGTGACGTGGAAGGACGGGCCGGTGACGTACCGCACCTGGGTGTGGAGCTCAGCGGTCACCCGCCGGGAAAAAATGATGAACAGGAATTTGGGAGAGCGGACCAGCCGTGACAGCAACAGCAAGTGAAACAACCCTCAACGCCCCCGTAGACGTCCGGTTCACGGCTGCCGGCACTCCCCTCGCCGTCCGCTACGACGGCCGGATATGGGCGGTAGCAGCGGAGCCCCTGCACTGGTTCGCCCGGGACTCCTGGTGGGAGACACAGCGCACCGTACCGGTTGGCGTGGGAAACGTCGTAGACATCGAACATTGGCGGGTTCAGGTCCGTCTCGGGTCATCGACCTCAGCTCTGCGGACCTTCGAGCTGCGCCGCGATCCTCTGTCGCGGCAGTGGCTGCTTGAATCAATAACAGATTGCTGACCCGCCGGCGGTGCGGTGTAAGCGGATAGCCTCAGCGATTTCATGTGCGACCGTCGCCGGGTCCTCGTGGGCCCAGAAGCGAAGAACAGTCCATCCGGCGGCTTCAAGATGTTCTGTCGTTTCGATATCTCGGTTGCGATTCCGGGACACCTTCGCGCTCCAATAGGTGACGTTGGACCCGGGGGCGCGGTAGTGGGTCGGGCAACCGTGCCAGAAGCAACCATCGATGAAGACGGCGACACGTGCCCGGGTGAAGACCACATCAGCGGTTCGGCGAAAGGTGGGCAGCGGCCGAAAATTCACTCTGTAACGCAAGCCCTTGGCATGAAGAAGGCACCGAACAGCCAACTCGGGTTTGGTGTCCCGGGAACGGTTGCCCTGCATCGCCTTCCTCGTGGCAGGTGTGGTCGCCAAGGAGTTCTCCACTTTGCCAACCTATGCCGCCTCTGGGTTCTGATCCAGCTCCAAGTAAGCAAAGACACGGGGATCGGGCGCGGATGAAATTCGCACTTGGACTCCCCGCGGAAGTAGCGTTAGGCCCATGAATCACGTCCATTCCCTCCCTCCTCTCTCGCTCGCGCCGTTGCGCGCGGCAGAGTTTTTCGCCGGCATCGGGCTGGTACGCGCAGGCTTGGAACCGGCAGGCTTTGAAATCGTCTGGGCCAACGACTTCGAGCCCGCGAAGAAGGAGATGTACGAGGGAAACTTCGGGACTGACCACGATTTCGCCCTGGGAGACGTCGCTGAGGTCAACAGCTCTCACCTCCCGGAGGACCTGGATCTGGCCTGGGCGAGCTTCCCGTGCACCGATTTGTCCCTCGCCGGAGACCGCCGAGGACTCGCGGGGAAGCAGTCAGGCACCTTCTTCCACTTCACCCGCATTCTGGCTGAGCTTGGGGATAAAAAGCCTCGAGTGATCGCGTTGGAGAACGTCAACGGCTTGGCGACATCCCACGGCGGCGACGACATGGCAGCCCTTGTCAGGGAACTCAACGGCCTCGGCTACAGCGTGGACGTCATGGCCCTGGACGGCCGCCGGTTCGTCGCGCAGTCAAGGCCCCGGATCTTTGTTGTCGGCAGCATGGACGTTCCAGAAGAAGACACCGAAGAAGTATCCACTTTGCGTCCCGAATGGCTGCAAGGAGTGTTTCAGGATGACACGTTGGTGACTCACCGCGCGGCGCTCCCCGAGCCGCCGGCCATGATGACCGTGGGGTTGGCGGACGTTATCGAGGCAATGGGGCCCCGTGACAGCCGTTGGTGGGAGGCCGAACGCAAAAAGAGGTTCCTCGACTCCCTCTCCCCCGTCCAGCGCGGACGTCTGGAAGCTATGAAATCTTCTGAGCTAGTGACCTACCGGACGGCGTACCGGCGAACGCGGGCTGGTGTGCCTGTTTGGGAAATCCGCGCCGATGAGATTTCCGGGTGCCTGCGCACCGCCCGCGGTGGTTCTTCCAAGCAGGCTGTCGTGATGGCCGGCCAGGGAAGGATCGCTGTCCGCTGGATGACACCGCTCGAATACGCCCGCCTCATGGGAGCCCCCGAATACAACCTGAAGGGTCTGCGTGACAGCCAGATACTCTTCGGCTTCGGAGACGCCGTCGTAGTACCGGCCGTTCAATGGGTCGGGGACAACTACCTGGCTCCTCTGATCCGAGGAGAGCTCGCTCAGCCTGCCCTCCTGGAACGGGTGGCTGGTTAGTGTCCTCCCGCGGTGAAGCAACACTGCCCGGAACCGGGCCCGCGAACCCTATCGAGTCCCTCCCGGCAGAAGACGTCCGCCAGTTCCGCGCTGAACTCAAGACCTTCATGGAAAGCCTGGACGGACAGGGCCGCAAAATAGGCACAGCCAAATACGGGATCTATGCGTTCTACGACTATGACGGAGAGCCAATCTATGTGGGTCAGACACGTGAAAAGCTGTCAGGGCGGGTCGGCCGGCATCTGACCAACCAAAGGACCGATGCCGTTGCCATGCGCGTCCTGGATCCGCTGGAAGTCGCGGCAGTAGAAGTGTGGCCTCTTTGGGAATTTGATGAGATGGCCCGCCATGCGACGACGAAGGAAGAGAAAAAGGAGCTGGCGCGCCTTCTCGACGCCTACGAGTACTCCGCCTACCTGAGGGCCATCGAGGAAAGCCGATTCAAGGCGATTCTCAACGAAAAGATCCCTCCTGTGTCCGATCCGGTGCCCCTTCCTCCGTCGTTCAAGGCGTCTCTGGTCACTGAGCTGCATCGGGTCGAAAGAGGTCACGCGGACATCCGCATCGCTCGTAGAGCCGAAACGGTCTCACGGTTGGCCGACGTCGTCCGAGAGCGTGGACAGGTCACTGTCGGGCTCCGACGGGTCCTTGTCGTGCAGGCCGTCCGCCTCGCCTTCCTATCCGCACAACGCCTGGCCGTCGCTGAAGGGCGTCCTATGCCAACGCCCGATTCCATCAACGTCAGCCAACTGGTCGGTTCTGTGCTCGCCGAGGCACCGGACACGGGCGAAGAAGACGACGCCCTATAACTGGCCAGGGACCAAGTCATCGGCGACGGCCAACATCCATTCCCCGTCGCCGAAGCGGATCTCATACAGCGGCTCCCCGACTGGGCTCATGCCTTGGAAATTCACCTCGAAGTAGGGCCACCCGTCGCGGGTCCGTGCGACCGCGTCCCGTGTCTTGACAGCCCGGAAGGTTCCAAGTGGCGCAGCTTCCACTAAGGCGTCACCACTTCCTGCCCCTCGCGCGAGCCCGCGAGTTCGACCCAGCGGGCATAGTTTGGCGTCCAGGTGCCGATTGTCTTTTTGGTGTAGCGGTGCCCGCGCCGGACTTTAGCGACATGGTCGATGAAGTCGGTGATCTCGTGTTCGCTGTAGCCCTGAACGCTGGCCCACGCGGCCAACTTGTCCGCGTCCAGCTCATGTCCCCGCCGTTGGAGTTCCAGCATCGTCGTGATCCCATTCGGGTCATAGTCGTGTTGTGGTCCCGTCAGGTGGCCGAGAAGACTGTCGCGCAGACTGATGAACGCGGCCTCAACGACCGGATCCAGGGCGCTCCTCTCAGTAACTGTCCGCTTGTCGCCAGTCGCCAGGTTCTCAGCTCCCATCCGGTCAAGCCAATGATTGAGGAACGGAACATCGGTTGCCCCATAGGTCAGCACGCACACCGCGGCAGCTCGCTGCAGCTGGCGGGAAGTCAACTTCAAAAGGAGTTCCCGAAGGGGGAACATCACCAGAATAGGTCGGCCCGCGGCACTCGGAGTGGCACCCCTGTTCTTGGTATGGATAGAGTCCAAGGCTTTCGCCAGGGCTTTAGGCACCAGCTCCAGTCCGTGGGAGGCCTCGGTGGCAAGAATCCCGCGCCCCCCGTTCGGATGCGCTGACAACCATTTGAGCCCTTCCGAAACCAGCATTTCCTGGTCCAGACCTTCCTGCCACTCCAAAAAATACACCGGCGCGAATTCCGGAACCTTGTGCATACTCTTACCCCTCTGAAAGCACGATCATGTCAGTGCCATGATGCCGCGAGGGTCAGACATTTCTTAGAACCGGTCTTGACTGCCGTTCTGCTTCTCTGAGGCGCGCTGCCGCCGGAAAAAGCAAGAACAAAGCGCCCACCTTCCGAATCGCTGCCGCCGGCGCAGTTTCCCCCCAAACCTGGCACCCCCACACCCCCATCCTTAACGTGTATCGCATTGGTATCGCATATGGATCGCAACGGGTATCGACATGGACTAACAAACTGGCACCTGAGAGAGTCCTTCCGGCCGTACCAGCCTGGGCGTTTAGGACCGCTGAGCCCGTAGGGTGTACCCATGACAACCGAACGGAACCCCTTCGATGGCCTGGACGACAAGCCGGAGCTAGACACGGCGGAAACCCGGAGCCAGCTCTTCACGGACGCGAAGCGCGGCTTCGTGCGCATCCGCAAAGATTTCGTCCAGCGACCCTCCAAACCCCGCCCCTCAATCCTCGCCGACTTCGTAACAGGGCGGAAGGAACGGGCCCTCGACCTCTTACTCACGATCCACGCACTCCAACCAATCCTTGACGGGACACCCCTGGCCCTCGCCACCTGGGCTCGGCTCCTCGATTCAGAAAAGCGTCCCTGCACTACCCGGGCCATTGCGTCCGCTTTGCGCGTCCTTGAAGAGATGGACCTATTGCACACCGAGGGTCCGAAAACCGCCCCGGAGATCGTTCTCCATCGCGAGAACGGCGACGGAACTCTTTGGACAAAGGAACGCCCAGACGCCGCAGCAGCAGATCCGGGCAGGGGCTTCTTCACCGTGCCCTTCCACTACTGGACAGAGGGAACCATCGATCGTCTCCGGCTCCCCGGCAAGGCCATGTTTCTCATTCTGCTGAAAGAGACACAAGATCCCGCCGGGCCCCTCACCTTCACCATGCCCGTAGAACGGGCCAGCGAGTGGTACGGCATAAGCGAACGCACGGCCGAACGCGGCTACTTGGAGCTCTCGAAACGCCTCATCATCCGGCAACACGTCCAAAAGATCCCAGACGCCCGCCACCCTGCAGGCCGAAAGGAAGTTCACCACCGCGCACTGGCGGGGCACTACAGCACCGACTACCGCGAGTTCCTTCGAGATGAAGCGCAGAAAGCATCAACAGGCACCAAATAGTGCCCTCTCCAAATTTCCCGACCGTCGGGACAGCTCCCTCCGTGGGGCCATCATGAAAGGGGAACCGTGGCTAAACCAAAGCCCAGCCCACGAGAAAAACCACGAAAACGGAAGAAGGTAGGACACAACAATCAGCTGGCCAGCATCTTTTGTGTCCTAGCCTTCGCCCGCGAGCTCCTAAAGCTCTACAACGACCTGTAGCAACGACCACAGAACGTGCACGTCCCCCCTTCCTTCATACCCAGGGGGGCGTGCACTTACCTTACCTGCCCTTTCTGAACCGGAATATCCCGTACCGACAGGTAGCTGCTTGTTCGTCAGAGGCCCCTGCTAGGGTGACCGGCAAACCGCCATTCCTCAACGGCTCTTGCAGAACGGGAGGCTCCTGATGATCGAGCACGAATCACCACCCGCTGTTAGAGCGAATTCGTGCGCCGTAGTCGGCCGGACCATCTGCGCGCCGCTCTCGCCCAAGCCGGGCTGCGGATGCCTGCATTCCGGGGCTACGCCGGCTCGAGCTGACAGTCATCAGAAATGAAGCGCCACGACAACATCTACGCCGTCGTGGGTGCGGCGGACTCCCGTGAAGTAGTGATCGCTCCCGCTGATAAATATGAAGCGAGAACCATGCGATCAGATGCCAAGGCATCCGGCACATCGTTCTATTGCTCTGTGGCGGTAGGCGGGTGCGGCGGCAAATTGAAACTTGCGGCAGGGGACGTTCGCCTGCCGTACTTCAGTCATGCGCCGGAAGCTGCATGCTCCCTCACCGACTCCTCCGCCAGAGACGGGTACACGCACCTCGCCATCCAGAAAGCGTTGAAGCTGTGGGTAGAACGCAGCCCGCAGCTTCGGTGCGACTTGGAGGTGACAACGCTTGATCAGAAGGGGCGAAGCGACCTTGTCATAGGAAGCGCAAACGACAGCCGGCGTCTTGGCCTGGAAGTCCAACTATCGCCTCTCACCCACGACGAGATGCAGCGCCGCTCTGCCATCTATCTGAAAGCTGTAGACCACGTCCAGTGGCTCTACGGGAACGAGGACAACCAGGCCTGCTGGGGCGAGGTTGAAAGACGACGGTATGCACTCCGTGTGAGGATCAATATGCAGACTCTAGATTGCGACCTCGGCTATTACGGGTTCCACGGCGCACACGACGCCGGCTCAATCCAAACGACATGGCGTCCCCTTGCTGACTGGATCATCCGGCCAAACGGACTGTTCTCCCCCAGCATCAAGACCGTTCTCGAGGAAGCCCGGGAGCAGGCCGAGCGCCTGCACGCCGCGAAACCTCCGCGGCCACCCAAACCAGCTGCCCCCACCGTGCCCGCCTACGAAGCTCTACATACGAGCCTGAAAAGTCGCTTTCAGCACACCCTTTTCCCCGACAACGCCGCTATTCGGCTGAGGGTAATCAACGCGATCTACAGGCGGACCGTCAAGGGGCAATTGGACGAGGCGACCGCTACGGAACTCCTCGAATGGCTGGGTAGGAAGCCGTGGTCGTCATGGTGGAAAACCCTGCTCGGAACCCGGAGCAAGGACGCCGAAATCATAATCCACGTGATCGACGTCCATTCCCGCAGGAGACACGACAGCAAGACGTGATCCCGTCAGCACAGGACGCGCTTTCTGAGCACCCGCGGTTACGTCCGCAGGCTGGGTAGAGTCACGCCATGATCAATCTGAACAGTCCCCTGCCTGAAGTCATTCTCAATTCCCTTGTTGCCCCCTCAGCTGTTCAGAACCACTCGGTCCACGTGGACAGCGACCGCTGGCAAAAAGCACTCCACGAACGCGGGCTTCCAACTGCCCGAGGCAAATTCGCGACCGGAGGCAAAATCACCATCTCCCGCGCAGAGATTTTCACAATCGGCCAACAGATCCCGACCCGAGAAGGCTCGATGCAACTGCTCTACCACGCTCTTGCGTGGGGACTAGGAATGCGGGCCTCATGGCTGCACCTCCGGCTCAACGGACTAGCAAAAAATCCCGACCACGCCGCAGCAACATTGGAAGCATCCTGGACGGCCGCCCGTTCCGGAGCGTCCCCCAGTTCGGTCTACAGAACACTCACAACAGAAAGAGGCGGCGGCCGCATCCAGCAACTAGGGCCGGCCTTCGGGACTAAATTCATGTACTTCGCCGAAGGCACCTCACCCATGCCCAAACACCTGATCCTTGATCGCGTCGTGGCAGGAAAACTGAAGAAGCTCGAAGTCTGGCCTGACGCCCGCACAGACACTTGGGCACCCGGAACGTATGAGAGCTACTGCCAACTACTAAAGCAATGGGCGGCCGAGGCCACACAGCGTCTAGATGTCGATCCTCCGGTGAGGGCGGACCAGATCGAAATGACCCTGTTCAAAGTCAAACTGTGATTCCATGTGCTGGACCCTTGCTACGGTCCTGGCGAGATAATGAGGACACTGGACTAGTAAGCGCTAGGACGGCACCGAGACCAGGAAGAACAACCAATGGCAGCGCGTCGGCCTTACAAAACACATCGTCAACAACACTTGGGTGACTTTCTCGACGTGTTGCAGGCGCAGGGTTGGTTGGTTTGGGAAAGGGCCACGGAAGACAGCCCGACCGTTTTTCTCATCAGAGAGATTGGGTCACCGCCAAGGCAGTACAGAACCTGGGATGCCGAAACTGTGGCCCAGCGCGTCGCGGACAGGGAAGGCATCCTCTGGCTACCCGTTCCCTACCCTGGCGGCCTGGATCAATACAAAGAGACGATGGCTCAAATCGCAGTGCTTGCAAGCCGCAAACAAAGCACGTCAGCCCCCGGAACGTAATAGCGGTCGCTATTAGGACGCCGTATGCGTTGAGCTTCAGACGAGGTTCAACGGAGGAAGCCATTCGACTCGCAGACCTACCTCCCAGCCGTGAGCTGCTTTCCATTGCCGCATAGGATCCATCCGGGCTCACATGCTGAGGGTGCTCCGACTGAGGCCCCTGCTCTTTGAAAAATTCTCCCTCAGGCGGCAGTTCTCCAATCCTTCGTCATCGCTCAGGTCCCGCGCAGAGGACGTTACCCTTCGACTCCCGCCGAGGCCTCCACCGGGATAAGCATCGAGATCACCTCTTCGGTCAATTCAGCCGTCTTTGCCGCCCTGTCCTCAGAAATGCGATGTTCCTCACGAACCCGCTTAACGCAATCGCGCACGTATGAAAGTGCATCATTTAGCGCGGGTTCCCCAAGGATGAATTCGTTTCGGGCCAGGTACTGAATCATGGAGGGACTATGCACCTGGCGCCGGTTTGCCCTTGCGATAGCTACCATTGAGACGTAGAAGCGCACATTGCTACGTTCACTAGTGGAAACGTCGTCCCGCTGTTTCAAGTAGGCATCGACCGACTTTTGGGTCCGCGCCAACCATAGATACGTGCTTAGGTCGAAGTTCTCCGAAAAAATGGTCTGGTAGTCCTCGTTCTTACGGATGAGGGTCGAGGGCCTGGCGCGGGAACTGTGAGGCTGTGACAATCCGATGGCCATGACCGACTGAGCAAGATATGCGATGCTGACGATCCGTTCGACATTTTTCCCAGAGTTCTTGTAAAAGTTTTTCCTTCGGTCGTAATACCAACCATGAGCGAGGAAGTAGCTCTCAAGCTGTCGTTGTATTTTGTCGGTAGCCCGCAGCGATGCGTCGGAAACCTGGGTCTGGCTATTGGTGGCCCGAATGACTTGATCCCGAACCTCAGGATCGTCTGTGGAGAGGATGCGTACAAGCAGCTTTCTGCCGGCGGAGACTTCCGCGACGGCAGTTTTCTGCATTTCGTGGTGAATAGTGTGGGAGGTCTGGAGACCGTTGACAATCTGAACGTCATCCAGGATGAATTCGTTGCCAGCGGTGGTCACTTGACCTGAGCAAAGTATGGTTACCCCGTTGTTCAACCACCAAAAGTCAGGGGCATCAGGATCTCCTAGGGATTGAGCTATCTCCCTGTTGACCTTCACGCCCTTCTGATAGTCACGCACGTTCCAATCGAAGATGTGTCGGAGAAGGCTTCCATCAGATTCGTCGCTGATGAACTTGAAGTAATCAGCCACCTTGACCAGAGCCAAATGACTATCTCCATCATTTTCATGCTTCTCGAAGCGGAGCCTGAGCGCATAGGAAGGGACGGTTTCATGGGCGGCCCAAAGTTCCTTTGCGCCAAAGAAATCGAAGGAGACTGTGCCGCCTACCAGGTGTCGCTCTATGAGACCGCAAAGCTCGATTCCTTTGCTGGTCACTCGCGGATTCACCAAGGCCACATCACCAAGGGTTGCGTAGGCCACCACGGCCCTTAGCTTGACGCGTCGCGTGACCAGTTTTTTCCACGCCCTTCGAAAAATGTCGAAGCGAGCAAGTAGTTCGGGAGCATAAAGGGTGTCCAGCAGTTCCACGTCAGGGTCGAGCTTCAGCAGACGATCCAAAGAGGACGAGAGCTTATCGATAGCCGTCTCACCAAAGGAAGACTCTTCCTTTGCCTGCACGATGTACAGCGTCAGAGATTGATCGCGGGGAAATTCTCCCGGTTTTGTGTCTTCGGAAAGCAACTCATCATCTTCATCGATGACCTGTTCGCCCAACACGGTGTAAACGGCGTCGATGCCACCATCGAGGGCGCCGCCGATCCTGCCAGCTTCGATCTCCTCGGATGACAGTTCCAGTGAGTGCAGGACTTTTTCTGCCGCAAAGAGCTCGAAGGCCTCAGAACGATGCAAGTTCTGTCCGTTTGCGCTCATCCACTCACTGAATGCTGCGTTGACGAGTGCAACCTCGTTTGATGACAAGTGTCCTCCAATGTATTCCCTGCGTTCGGAGTCAACACTAATGGGCCGGGACGACAGCTTTGATCGAGTACGCCGCCGGAATGCACTCCGGCTCCATTGGCGGTCCTACCAGTGCTAACGATTGCCGCTTCAAAGTAACTACTGACTAGGCGCTCGGACCATTTCGACCTCCCGCACGTCGTCGCCGGTCCTCACCGCCCTCGCCTCTCGTCAATACCGGGAACCAACTCTGAGTGGGCTGAATTTGTCAGTGGCCACCGCAAGTACGTACTTCCACTCATCGCCTTCTGCGAATTCAGGCTGGGGAACAGCATCGGGAAATATCACGCCATTGCCGTGCATTCCTACTTGTCTTGGAGGAAACTCGCTAGCCAGAGCACGGAAGCCGTGGCTGGGACATTCAAGCGAGTTGGCAGTGATGTACCACGGTTCATTGATGCCGACTACTTCTGACAGCGGTCCAGCAAGGTGAATCTTCCCGGGATTTTTCCGGCGTGAGTCCAAGGCCACTTGAAGATTGGTAGCGAGGCGTTTTCCTATGGCATCCCAGTCGTAACTTTGGAATTGAGCAAGGCCGACATCAGCAGTTGCCTGGATTTCGTAGGCCAGGTCTTGAACCACATCCGCGTACGTCTTGGAAGGTGCCCAAACCACGAACGATTCTTTTTCCCCTGTGTCTGCTCCTAAGCAAAGGCTGTAGTCTGCCACAGTTGTGTAGAGCGGCTCCCCATATCCGGGTTCATCCGACACGTATTGCAAAGAGAGAAAGACGCTCAACGAACCCGGATGCTCGCCTGCCTGAACAGTCAATTTGTCGTCTTCCAAGGCACCGATTTCCGACAAGCACTCCATAGCCCTTCTAGCTGACTTTCGGGAAAGGGAGTCCCGGAAGTCGGCTACCACAGAGTCCTGTTCATCCATCCTCGACTGCAGGGATGCGTATATTTCTTCTCTCATGGAGTCGAATTTTTTGGCGACCTCTTCGTCTACCTCCCGACGGACATTGCTCGCCACAGTGGCCGTTGCTTGGCCAACCGCCGTCTCAACGTCTGCCTTGACCTCCATACGAAACTTTGGACCTAGCCAAGTGAGAACTCCGGCAGAAACGAAAGCGACACCCATACTGGCCAGGATGGATTGAGTTGCCGCGAGTTGATCAGGGTCTACTCCTGGCCACAGGGTTCTAACCATGTAGGCCGCAAAGCTGATGAGCGCGCCAATGGTCACCAACCAGAAAACGTAGTCAGGACGGGTTTTTATCGGATTCGGCACGTTATCGGGTGATTCAGTCACAGTCGAACCCTATATTTGGGCTGGCATATTCTCGGGGACGCTAGGCCGTCCCAGTTCCTTAGAACTGGGACACCTTGGCGGGACACTCTTCCGCGGATCCGGATCGTCTAGATGCCGCTTAATCTGACTGTCCCGTTTGTTGTTCCAAAACCCCCGCCACAATGGCCCGTCACAGGGGCAACTTTCGGTACGGTTTTAGGCATGGAGATTGGGTATGCGCGTGTGTCAACGGTGAAACAAGATCTGGCCCGGCAACTGGACGCCTTGGCGGCCGCCGGCATCGAAACGGTCTTCTCGGACAAGAAGTCCGGGGCCACCACCGATCGCGCGGGGCTCCAGGACGCGTTACGTCACGCCAGAGCCGGCGACGTGCTTGTGGTCCACACGTTGGACCGGCTGGGGCGGACAGTGCGGGACACCCTAAACCTGGTCCACGACCTCAAGGAACGCGGCGTCGGTGTCCGGACGCTGGCTGATCCCCTGCCCATCGACACTTCGAACCCGAACAGTCCCCTGGCGCAACTGGCCGTTGTCATGCTGGCACTCTTCGCAGAGATGGAACGAACCTATGCAGCAGAACGCGCCTCACATGCCCGCGCAGTGGCATCTGCCAACGGGCGCCGCACTGGACGGCCTTCCGTGATCGATGCCGACAAGCTCGAACACGCCGCCCTGCTGCGAGACAAGGGCCTCTCCATGAAGGAGATCACCGCCAAGACTGGGCTGAAACGCACCACCTTGTACCGGCACCTGCCACCTCGCTCCCCCTCCCCTGACTTGTTGACCGCTAATGCCCTTTGACACGGACACGTTTAGTTTTGTCCTGACCTATGGTGGAACGCTGCTCGTGGCGCTCCTGATGTTCATCGGGCAGCTGACCGCTGTGGGGATTCTTCTGATTCTTGCTGGGATTACCTGGCTGACTGCTTACCCCATCAAGGCGATCGCGCGGGCATTCAGTAGATCTGACCGGACCTAAGCTCGGAGACCTGCCGGCCCCCGCCGCGGGCCGGGTCAGCCGTGACATGATGCACGTATGACGTTCACTCCTCAGGCGCTACGTGAATGGGCACGAGGCTCCCTCCCCTGCGAAGCCGCCACAGAACTTCTTCTCCGTGCTTTCAATGGGCGCTTCGCCCAGGCGGGCTGGCCATGGATGCACAGCGATGAGCAAGGCCGGAGCTGGGTCGATTTCGAGGCCATCCCCGAGAACATAGACGGGCTTTCCGGTGGTGAGCGCCGATTCCTGATGATCGCGGCATCGCTTGGAGGCGATGAGCAGGTTGCCCTCTCCGACGTTGTACCGGGGCTCGACCGGGCGTTGCTGGATCTTGTGCTGGCGGCACTTGCCCATGCTGCGGGTTCCCACCAGGACTCTGTTATCCTCGAAAAGCCTGAAGGCGTCCTGGGATTTGAGCGGGTCGACACCTTGTATCCGTGGCCGAAAGACGCCCCTGCCCTGCGCGTGATCGACGGCGGCCAGAACTAGCTGCTTCCTGGCGCAGGACAGCGTGGTCTCCACTCCGGCGGGGCGAGCCTGATAAGTCGCGGTGCAGCTAGCAGATCGGCTTTGCCACACGTCCGCCCAGTTCACCCCATGACGAACCTCTGGCAGCGTCACTGATGCCCCCCAGCCCCTGTCCAGGTTCTACGAATAAACCTGCCCCCTGCTTTTCCTTCAGCCCGCAATACCCCAATGTCGATCTACGGACCTAGCGGTGCTGTTCAGCTGTCTTTGAGACGTCGGCCGCCGGGAAGTTTTTCTCCCCAGGATGGATACATCTCGCCCTGGTTGTGTTCAGCTTCGCGGCGCGCGGTTTCTGCTTCGATGGCCTTGGTCACGAAATGGCTCCAGGTGTTGTCTCCTTCGGCGTAACTGGTCGCCTTGTACGCGGCCCTCGCCCGGTTGCGGAGCGCAGCGGGGATACTCACCGTCATGTTGGCTGTTTCGGAATCCTTGGGTTCCTCCTTTTTTGGCGCATCGGGTCGGTGTCCGGGGAGCATTCGTGCCAGGGGGGCATCTGTGGAGGGTGCGGCATTGCGTTTCGGAGGCAAGCCAAGTGCGGGCCGGCCGGGTGTTGCTGCTTCGGCGCTCACGCGTTGACCTCCTGGGATTCTGCAACAGCGATGCGCCGCGTTACTTCCATAGCAACTGCATGGAGGTCCTCGGCAACGCTGGAAGCCGACTTCGGCCCCGCATTCCCGGCTTTCGCTTCCCCGCGGAGGACCTCCCACCATTTCGGTCCTTTGCTAAGTTCACGTTCCAGTTCGTGGGCCAGCAATCCGCGTTCCCGACACGCCTGGGCGGTTGCCTCGGCATGCCGAATGGACATCGGAAACAGCACTTCGTCAGTACCAAAATCTGCTGTGAGGTGGTCCCGGGTGACCTTGTGTACCTGCTTAGAATTCGTACCGGTCCCGACCAGGACGACGCCCAACAGATCCAATGCCGGGTTGAGTCCAACAACGCTGTCCATGCGCGCTGCGACTGCGGCGACGCCCTTACGACTGGACATGTCGGTCTTGAGCGGCACCAGCGCGTACCGGGCGGCAGCCACAGCTGCGGCCTGCAACGGCTCGTTCCCTGGAGGACAATCGAGCAGAACAAGGTCGTACTCCCCCGCCACCCTGGCAAGTAGTTTAGCCAGAGCTAGCTGTGCAGCGTCACGGTCCTTCTGGGCCTTGGCTCCAAGGAAAGCGGCAGCATCATCAAGTTGAGGACCTCCGGCGATGACGTCCAAATTAGGACGCACGCTCAAGAGCAGATCTGGTTCTCCCCCAAAGCACAGCGAGGCTGCCAGGCTTCTACCTCCATCGCCTTGATCGGCATAGCCAAGGTCTTCGGCAAGGTTTCCCTGGGGATCAAGGTCCACGAGGAGCACTCGTGACCCGCCCTCGGCAAGAAGTCCCCCAACGTTTGCAACCAGGCTGGTCTTAAAAACCCCGCCCTTCCCGTTTATTACCGCAATCACGCGGCTGAGGGCACCGCGGTCCACATCGAGTTTCATATCTTCCCCTTCCAAAGTGATTCCAGCGTAACCAGCAACAGTGGCTCTACTTGGGAAGCTGGTTTCCGTGTCTTTACTTTTTTCACTTGTGAACCATGTGAAACCAGTGGGGGATCGATTTGCCAACCCGTATTCCCTGTCTATGCTTTTTTCACTTGTGAAACCGGCGAACCCTGCAAACCCGGTGAAACCAGAAGGCTTCGTTGCCAACCCGTCTTCCCTGACTATCCTTTCTTCACTTGGAAAACCGACGAACCACGCCTGGTGGACATGCGAGCCCAACATCTACCGGGGACTCGTTACCGGGTAGTCATTTCCCGCCCAGAACGTGACCCAGGACGTAGGCGGCAACAGTGGCTTTACTTGAAAAGCTGGCTTCCCTGTCTATACTTTTTTCACTTGTGAAACCGGCGAACCCTGCAAACCCGGTGAAACCAGAAGGCTTCGTTGCCAACCCGTCTTCCCTGACTATCCTTTCTTCACTTGGAAAACCGACGAACCACGCCTGGTGGACATGCGAGCCCAACATCTACCGGGGACTCGTTACCGGGTAGTCATTTCCCGCCCAGAACGTGACCCAGGACGTAGGCGGCAACAGTGGCTTTACTTGAAAAGCTGGCTTCCCTGTCTATACTTTTTTCACTTGTGAAACCGGCGAACCCTGCAAACCCGGTGAAACCAGAAGGCTTCGTTGCCAACCCGTCTTCCCTGACTATCCTTTCTTCACTTGGAAAACCGACGAACCACGCCTGGTGGACATGCGAGCCCAACATCTACCGGGGACTCGTTACCGGGTAGTCATTTCCCGCCCAGAACGTGACCCAGGACGTAGGCGGCAACAGTGGCTTTACTTGAAAAGCTGGCTTCCCTGTCTATGCTTTTTTCACTTGCGACACCGGCGAACCCAACAGCTACCGAGTATCGTCTACGCCGCCAGCCACAACGCCGCGTCATCGGGTGGCATCCAATGTTCTTCACGCTCGGGATCGTAAAGGTCACCTTCGTTTACTCGACCGTCTAAAAATCGATCCAAGTAAGCATGCCAGGCAGCACGTTCCCGCCGGTTGCGGCTTATCTGGGCTTGGTAGTCCTCCATTACGCCCAGCCGTTCCGCGAGGGCGCGAAGATTAGCTGTAGCGGTGATCTTCCAGTGCCGGCCGTCCCGGTGGATCATGCCCAGCCCTTTCATTGCGATGAGGGCCTTCTCAACGGTCGTGCGGCTGATTCCGCTGCTTCGTATGAGTTCTGCGCTAGTGGGGGAGTGGCGGCCGCGTTCGATTGCCTCGTAGACAAGGGCTGCTGCGTCGCCGAGGGCGCGGAACACGGGCCGAATGGAGTGGATCTTACCTTTTCGCCAGCTGAGTTCACGGGCTAGTTGTTGATACTGCTCGGGTAGCTGAATGAGGTATACATCTGCTGCTTTGTGGCGGGCGTCAGCGACTTTGGTGAGAATGCCATCTGAGGCTTGGACCAAGGCTGGCAGGAGCCTCGCAATCGTGACGTGGTGCTTTCCCGTAGCTGCAGCCAGAGTGCGGCATCCAATGTCCAGAAGATCGGTTTCCTTCGTCCTCATGTAGGCGAGGAGCGCACGGATGAGGAAGCGGAGGCTGAGCCCTTCGCGGCCGCGTTCTTTGAGTCTGTGGTCGAGTACCGCGTAGAGCACATTTTCCAGGTCGTTCACGAGTTGGTGGATTGAAGCTGTGCTGCGGTTGGATGCCCCCCCTGTGGGTTTTGTGGGGCTTGTGTTGTTAATAAGTGCATCTTTTCCCCTTCCTCTGCGGGGTTCAGTTTTTGTCCAAGCTTCGGCGTTGGCCCATTCCTGCTTGATAAGTCGATTTTGCTTCGCAGGCGTGCCGTAGAGCGCGGCGAGGCCGGGGAACTGGCCGTTCAGTTCGTTCTCTACCTGGGCGAGGGTCCAGCCGCAGGCGTTGAAGTGGTTGAGAACGGCCATGCGGGCCTCAGAGGGGCTCTTGTAGCGAGTTGTGTCGTAGTTGCCGGTGCGAGCGGTTCGGCGCAGCGCGGTCTCGCTGCCACTATGCAGCCGCAGCAGATGGTGGGCCGCTGTGCGCTGTGCGGCAGCAGTGTTGGCCTGATGCGATTTCAGGGCACGGTTGCGGGCCAGTTCAGGACCTAGCGCGGTCCGGAGGGCAGCGATAGCTGCAGGTGCGTTTCTACGCCGCAGGACGTCGTATGCCTGGGACAGGGGGGTGATGAGTACCTGGTGGCCACCGGTTTTGTGAGCCGAGCCAGGGACGCGGATACATCCGTCGGTGACGTTCTGGTGGGGGCTCGGATCTAGGCTCGCTGCTGTCAGGGCCAACGCTTCTACAAGTTCGCGCGCCTCGGCCGCATCTAGGCGTTGCCGGAGCGGGATGTACAGGTGCCGACCGCCGCTGGGGGAGAAGTCCTCCACAAAGACGACACCACAGGTGGTGAGCATGGTGCGCAGGCGTTCTGCGTCTGCGTCAACGACTGCTTTGACGGCTTTCGACGTGTCCAGGTCAAGGCAGAGTGTGGCAACGCTGCCATCTGACCCGTGGACCATAACAGCTGCCGGACGCGCCGGCAGCGCAGCAGTGATGTTGGCTACAGCTTTGGGTCGGGGGTACTGGAAACGGTCACCTATCCACCGGCCAAGACGGTATGACGCATGGCCTGCGATAAGTGGAGCAAGGACCCAGGCGTCAGCAGGCGCGACTTGGCAGTCGACACTGCTGTTGGGGTGCGTTGACGCGGATGCCAAAAGCGGTACGATAGGACCAGTTCCTTCCTCGGGGGGTACGACAAGATCCACCCACTGGGTGGGTGTTGGATAAAGTTCAGATCGTGGTCCGCCAAGATTTCGGATCTGAACTACATACGCTTTGAAGGCCCGCCTTAGTGCGGGCCTTCAGTTTTTAACTGGCCTTTGCGATAGGCAAAGCCTCCTGGCCGTCTAGGGCATCAAGATCAATGGTCTTTAGGTGGTCATGCAGCAGCCGCGCAAGAAGTTCGGAGCGGCTTTCGGACGTGATCTCAACAACCCTGTTGAGCTTTTCGGCGTCCGCCCGCGGAATCTTAGATGTGACGGTCTGACGATCGCCTTTATGCATCCGTGCCATGGGTCCTCCTAGTTCGGGGTACTGAGCACTAGCCAATAGCAATCCGATTGCCTTAAGTGGGACGCTGTACCCCGGCGTGTCGTTATGAGCCTTGTATGTAGGAAGCGTTTTTTTCGACCGCTTCCGCCAAGACGTTGGGCTTGATCTTAAAGACCACATGATGGCCCTGGCGCGGCGGTTTCACACTGGCTTTTACCGCCTTCAACTCTTCCAACTGTTCCAAGTGTCGTTGAACTGTTTGGTAGCGGGTGCCGATAGCGGCCGCTATTTCACCGGACGTTGCCCCGTCCGGGTGTTGCGAGAGGAAGCGCAGGATTTCTGCCCGCAGCTGGGGAATGCCAAGGATTTCGGTCAACGTCGCGAGCTTCTTTGGCATCGGTGAGCTGGGACTGACATAGCGCGGCATCCTCCTATTTTGTCTTACCTGCCCTCCGGATCATGCTAGTGCATTTAATGCACTACCAGCTACAGCTAATGCATTAAATGCACTAGACTGGCTTCTTAGAAGGTGCGCGTTGGCAATAGGAAAGGGGCAGGCGACCTAGTGAGCCCAGTGATGTCTTGGAGTTAGTTCCGTCTCAAAGAGCTCTTTTGACAAGCGTTTTGCTCTGAATTTGTGGAGAATGGCGGGCTGTGTCCACTCGGTGGAGAAATGTCCGCGCGGGCTGGTAGTTGTGGAAACGATGTATTTTTTTGGGGGAGTGCAGGCAGTGACCGACTTGTTGGCGTGCGGCACACCGTGGCCGATGCACGGAGAGCTTCGTGAGCGTGCATCCCAAGAACTTGAAGCCTTCTATTTCGGGGTTGTTGCCCTGCGGTGCCAAGAGTCCTGGGTACGCAAGCGGGACGGGGGACTGTCCTAATGCAGCGCAAGTCGCTTGGCGTAGTGGCAGTCATTGCCATCCCCGGTCTCTTCTTTGGCCTGATCTTCACCATGCTCCTGCTGCTCGCCCCCGCGAAGCCTGCTGCCGCCACCTGCGGTCCGGCCGTCTCCGTTGCTATCGACGGCGATACCAAGGTCGAGGGTTACACCGAAGAGCAGTTGAAAAACGCCGCGGCGATCATGGGTGCCGGTAACGCACTGAACCTGTCCGTGAAGGGACAGATGATCAGCGTGATGGTGTCCCTCGGGGAGTCGGGCCTGCGCGTTCTGGACTACGGCGACGGACCGGGCCCTGACTCCCGTGGGTTGTTCCAGCAGCGCGACAACGGTGCGTGGGGCTCCTATGCAGACCGTATGGACCCAACCACCAGCGCCACGAACTTCATCAAAGCCCTGCAGAAGGTCGAGGGCTGGGAGCTGCTGGAACCGACCATCGCCGGCAACAAGGTCCAGCGCAACGCCGACCCGTACCACTACCAGAAGTACTGGCCCGAGGCCGTCAAGCTCGTCCAGGCACTCTCGGACGGGAAGTTCACCCTCGAAGGCAACGACTGCGCCATCCCGGGCCAGTCCGGTGCCGGGGATGACTACCCCTGGAAAGACTCTCCCACCTGGATGCAGGTCGGAGCCAGCACAGCCGCCGCATCCCCGCTGGGCATGTTCTACCGCGAATGCGTGGACTTCGCCCTGTGGCGCGTGAACCAGCAAATGGGGTCCACCGGCGAACCATTCAAGTTCCTCAACGGCACCTTCCGCCCCGACGGGCAGGCCTTGGGCTCGGCACTGACGTGGAAGGCCGGCTGGGACGCCAAAGGCTGGCCCACCGGCGCCACACCTCGGGTCGGGGCGGTCGTCTGGTACGCACCCGGAACCGGGGGAGCGGACCCCACATTCGGTCACGTCGCCGTGGTCAAGGAAGTCAAAGACGACGGGACCTACGTCGAAGAGGGCTACAACGGCAACCCGCCCCCGGACGATCACAACTACTACACCCGGACCGTCAGCAACGAGATCCCTTCCGCGTTCCTGTACCTGCCCACCCAAGAGGAGAAGAAATGAAGAAGCCCCTGGCCCTCATCGCCGTGGCTCTGCTCTGCGCCGCGTGCGCACCGGCAGCGAACACCACGCCGGCACCGGCTGAGCCCATGACAGCAACGCCTTCCGCGCCGGTTTCGCTGAGCGCCAGCAGCGGCCCGCAGGCTCCCGGGGGCACGGTTCCGGCCACGATCGGCATTACTTGGGATCAGGCCAGCAAGGACGCGGCCGTGGATGTCGCTGAGAAGGCCATGGCGGATTTTGCCCGCCCTGGTGTGGAGGAAAAGCAGTGGGCCAATGATCTTGCCCGATGGTTGACGCCACAGGCGACCGCTGATTACTCGGCTGTGGACCCGGCCAACATTCCCGCCAGCCGCGTCACCGGCCCGGCCAGGCTGAGCGTCGATGAAGCCAACGGCTACGGGGTCATGGCGGCGGTTCCGACCGACGCCGGGACCTATACGGTGCAGCTGCTTCGCACGGGTCAGGAAGCCCCGTGGAAGGTCAATTGGCTCACGCCCCCGGCTTCCTGATCCCCACCCTCCACGTTTCAGAAAGGTAGAACGCTATGGTCCTGAATCAGACAGATGTCCCGGCTTTCCCGAAGATCAACGCCATCGTGCGTGCCAACGGCACGGCCGAGGTCGTTGTCGCCGGCAACTCCCGGAACGTGAAAGCAGCGGAGTCCCTGCAGCAACTCCGCGACAACGCCTTGTCCCTCGTCGTTAGGGAAGCCAAGACACTGAACCGTCCGGTCCGTGTCCAGGTCAATGACCCGGAAGGCCAGGGTGAGCTGATCGTGAACCCGGACGGCACTAAGGAGTCGGTCAGCTACGTGGCCAAGGCCTCACGCCGCCGCGTGGCAGAAGCTCCCGACCCCGCCGCAGCACCTCCCGCTCCTGCGGCTGCAGAAACCCCCATCCCAGCGCCCATCAATGACGAGCCGATCAGTGACGTACCGGGAACCGTCCCATTAGCGACAGGAACATTCATGACCCTGACACCCGCAACCACATCAACGCCGGCCCCGGAAGCGCAGGAGGCACCGACCCGGCGCAGTCTGAAGGAAACCTCCTTCCTGGTCAGCGCACCGGTCCTGGAACCTGCCACGAAGGGCTGGCGGGGTGCGCTCACGCGCCTTGGCTTCCGGATGGACCCGTCCGCCGAAGAACTCTCCGAGCGGGAGGATATCCGCACGGTCAGCCAGCACTGGCCAGGTCCCCGGACCATTGCCGTGGTCAACCGAAAGGGAGGTGCGAACAAGACCCCCACGGTGGTCATGCTCTCGGCCATCCTCGCCCGCTACAGCGGGGCCGCGACCGTCGCCTGGGACAACAACGAGTCCCAAGGCACGCTGGGGTGGCGGACCGAAAAGGGCGGCCATGACCGGAGCGTCCTGGACCTGATCGATTCCTCGACCGAACTGCTTTCCCCGTCAACGAACGCTGCCGAGATTGCCAAGTTCGTTCACCACCAGACTGCGGACAAGTTCGATGTCCTGCGCTCGGATGAGAACGAGGAAGGCGACCACGAAGTCACTGCTGAGGAAGTCGACATCGCCCACCAGGTCCTCACCCGCTATTACCGGCTGGTGGTCATGGACTCGGGCAACACCGCCCGGGCGGCGAACTGGCGCCGGATGATTCACCACACCAACCAGCTTGTCGTGCCGGTGACGGCCATTGAGGACCGCGCAGAAGCCGCCCGGCTGACGCTGCAGACCCTCGAATCCCGTGGGGGCCACGACGCCGAACTGGCCCGCAACGCCGTTGTCATCGTCTCCGAATCCACCGACGCCAAGCGCGCCATGTCAGGAGATGCCTTAAAGAGGGCCAAGGACGAGGCCCAGCGGATCGCCGACGGCTTCGAGCCATTTGTCCGGGCCGTCGTCCGGATTCCCTACGATCCGGCGCTGGTCAACGGCCCCATCCGCTACGAAGCCCTCCAGCCCGCCACCCAGCGGGCATGGCTGGCTGCCGCGGCCGCCGTCGCCAAGGGCTTCTAAGTACCCCTTGACCGCCACATCTCAGTCCTGGAAGGAGGATGCAGATGAACCAGCAATTGAACCCCTGGGTTACCAGTCCAGAAACGGCAGAGCCCGAAGTGGCCACTGCAGATGAATACGTTTCTCCGCCGGCGATCATCAACGGCCCGGTCCTGGGGATGGTGGAACCGGACACAGCTGACCGCCTCGCCCGGCGCGCGGTCACCGGCACGGCAACGGTCTGGGTTACCGGTGTTCATGGAGGAGCGGGCGAGACCCGGCTCAGCCACCTCGTGGAGGGCGCCCGCCCGACAGAACGTGCCTGGCCCATCCTTGAAGACGGCTTCAGCAAACCGGCGGTCCTGCTGGTGTGCCGCTCAGACATGCACGGCCTGAAAGCCGCGCAAAGAGCTCTCATCCAATGGGCCTCCGGCGCAGCTCCAGACGTCAACCTGCTGGGCCTCGCGGTCCTGGCCGATGCACCGGGAAAACTACCCAAAGCTCTGCGGGAGTTCGCAGCTCTCATCGGCGGGGGAGCCCCCCGGCTCTGGATGCTCCCTTGGGTCGAATCCTGGCGGCTTGGGGACACCAACACCGGGACACTCGGCCGGGAGTATCAACGCCTGATCACCGATCTCACAGCACTCACCAACTAATCAATCAACAGCTTTACAGCGCCATACCTCGAAAGGTCTCACCATGAACTTGATCGCAGCTCTTCCCGCCAGCGTCATCCCGAACCCGACCCCTGTTGTGCCTCCCCAGGCACAGGGCCTGCTCACCGTACTGAACTGGGCCTCCGGCATCGGCCTGGTCCTCGGCGTTTTGGGCGTGATCATCGTTGGCATCGGCATGGTCATCCAGCTCCGACGCGGCGAAGGCGGCGAATCCATCGCCAAGCTCGGCTGGGTCCTCGCCGGCTGCATCATCATCACCGGCGCCTCCGGCATTGTCCGCGCATTCGTCTAAACCCGACCCCCGGAGGTTCATCATGAGCGAATCCACACAGAACACCACCGAACAGAATCCATTCACCAAACCCGGATTCATCATTTCGGCCGCCCTCGTGGTCGCACTGATAGCAGCCGTCATCGTCCTCTTCCTCATTCCGAAAGGGGACGGTGACGCACACTCCGGTTCGGCACCCTCAGTGAACAGCTCTGCTTCCGACCCCACTAGGGCTGGAAGCGAAAGCGTATGCGGGCTAAAAGCAAGCTCTGAGACGGCGTTGGGACGCGCCCCTCAAACGGAATGGGCACTCGTCGGAAAAATCGCTGCACCAAACGAGCCTCAGAGTTACGGCCCTGGGGTAGAGGAGCAAGACGGGTTCCGTTATTGCTATGCCCAGTCCCCAACGGGCGCCCTCTATGCTGCCGCAAACCTAATAGCCATGACGTCTGCAGGTAACCCCGAACTGACAGTCAAAGTCACAGAGAAGCTCCTGGTTCCCGGCCCCGGCAGAGACGCCGCTATGAAGGACGCCGCCACTGCATCCAGTTCCAGCAATGGTGCGGCGACTTCCGTTCAATTCCGAGGCTTTGTCTTGAAAAGCTACTCGCCCGAGAAGGCCAACGTTGACTTGGCCATGGAGGCTTCTAACGGAGTCCTTGGACATGCGGTGTTGCCGATGGAGTGGATAGACGGCGACTGGAAATTGGCCGTTGCTGACTCCGGAGAAATGGTCAATGACTTTTCACAAGTCAGAGACTTAAGCGGTTTCATTCCTTGGTCTGGGGTCTGACATGGCCGAGTGCGGATTTGGGGACTGGAGATGCGAAGCCGGAAACGTAGCCGCCGGTATAGCCGACGACGCCATCGGAAACCTCGCTAAGGCGATTTTGGAGGGAATGAGCCAATTCGTAACAACGCTCTCCACGTTTTGGATAAGTATGCCGACCACAAATCTCACAACGGAGGATGGTGTAACGGCCAGCCCCGTAGTGGGCTTCCTTGATTCGCAACTGTCTTACTGGACGCTGACGCTGGCCGTTCTTTCCGTCATTCTTGGCGGTACTCGGATGATTTGGGAGCAGCGGGGCGCACCTTTGAAAGACCTGCTCCGGTCTCTCCTAACCCTTACTCTGGTTGCGGGTCTTGGCTTGGGAGTGATCTCCATCCTGGTGATCGCAGCCGATGAGTTTTCAGCAGCCATCATCGAACGCTCCACGGATGGCAAGGGCTTCGCCGACGC
Organism: Pseudarthrobacter oxydans; assembly: GCF_013314975.1. Classification (GTDB taxonomy): domain Bacteria; phylum Actinomycetota; class Actinomycetes; order Actinomycetales; family Micrococcaceae; genus Arthrobacter; species Arthrobacter oxydans. The sequence continues at coordinate 28,786 of NZ_JABTYH010000034.1, forward strand.
CATGAGCGTCCTGATCATGGTGAACCAGCCCGGCATTGGGGTTTTCATCCTGATCATCCTGGGCCTGGTGGGCCTGCTCGCGTCGCTGGTCCAGATCGTCCTTATGGTCATCCGCAGCGGCATGTTGGTGATACTTGCCGGCATTTTGCCCACCACAGCAGCTTTCACCAATACCGAGATGGGCCGGCAGTGGTTCCAGAAAGCTATTGGCTGGACGATCGCGTTCATTCTCTATAAGCCGGCGGCCGCGATCGTGTACGCGGTGGCGTTTCAGCTCATGGGCTCGTTTTCCGGCACGAACGCTTTGATTGGTTCCATCACGGGCTTTGCCTTGATGATCGTCGCCCTGTTGGCCTTGCCGGCTTTGATGCGGTTTGTCACCCCGATGGTTGGTGCGGTCGCATCAGGCTCAGGAGGGGGAGCCGCTGCTGCTGCAGGGGCCATGGCCACTGGTGCCGTATCGCTGGGCCGCAGCGGAAGCGGCCGCGGCAACGCGTCCCCGACCCCGCCCAGCCAGCCGTCCAAGAACGGTGCGTCTCCTGCCGGCAGCCAAGGTCCCGGCGGGACCAACGGCGGCAACGCTAAACCTTCACCGGGATCCGCCGGAGCATCCGGAGCCGGGGGAGTCCCCGGTAAGGGCACCACAGGAAGCCCCGGGGCGGCGACACCAGGGACGGGGGCCGGCACAGCTGGTACCGGGGCGGCGTCGGGAGCGGCGAAGGCTGCAGGTCCGGCCGGTGTCGCTGTCGCCGTCGGCGCGCAGGTAGCTTCACGGGCCTCTTCGGCCGCACAACAGACAGCGCAAGATTCAACGGGGGAGGGCCCCAGTGGCAGCAATTAATACCGAATACAAGGAACCGTCATACGGAAACTGGCGAGTCCCAAGATCCGCAGGTCTGGGGGACCTTGGCGCTATCGGTACCGGCATTGTCATGGCAGGGCTGTTGCTGGGCATCATCAGTTTTGCCATCTGGGGTCTCTTTGCAGGGCTCGGCGTCCTGGCCGTTGCTGGGGTGCTGGTCCTGTTGCTGACCGTCAAGGATAAGCACGGCCAGTCCGTGGTTGATCGTTTCGCGACACGGATGAACTTCCGGCTCGCCCGTTCCTCGGGTGCGAACTTGTACCGCTCGGGTCCGCTGGGGGTGACGGAGTGGGGCATGTACCAGCTCCCGGGGTTGGGGGCGAAGTCGCGCCTGTATGAGTTCAACGACTCCTACAACCGCCCGTTCGCCATGCTCCACGTGCCGACCACCAACCACTTCACCGTCATCTTCTCCACCGAACCCGACGGCGCCTCACTCGTGGATCCCGAGCAGGTCGATGCGTGGGTGGCGAACTGGGGCGGTTGGCTCGCCGGACTAGGCGATGAGGCAGGGCTGGAAGCCGCCGCAGTGACCGTGGAGACAGCCCCGGACTCCGGCTACCGGTTGCGCAACGAAGTCGAGATGAACATTGACGAGAACGCCCCCGAAGCGGCCAAGGCCATCCTCCGGGAGGTTATCCGGACCTACCCGGAAGGTTCTGCGACCGTGCGGGCCTGGGTGTCCCTGACCTTCAACGCCTCCCTTCGTGCAGGGTCCCGGAAGCGGGAACCGGAAGACGTCGCCCGCGACATCGCCTCGCGCATCCCTGGGCTCGGTGCCCGGTTGCAGTCCACCGGTGCCGGGATCGCCCGGCCGATGTCAGCGCAGGAACTATGCGAGGTCGTCCGGATTGCCTATGACCCGCCCGCGGCGCTGATTATCGATGAGGCCCATGCGGCCGGTTCTCCGGTCGCCCTGACCTGGGGCGAGGTGGGCCCTACCGCAACCCAGGCCGGTTGGGACGAGTACCGACACGATTCCGCGTTCTCTGTCTCCTGGACGATGACGGGTGCGCCGCGGGGTTCGGTGAACTCTTCGGTCTTGTCCCGGCTGCTGGCCCCGCACGGGGACGTTGACCGCAAACGCGTCTCCCTGCTCTACCGTCCGATGGATTCGGCCCGTGCCGCGGCAGTGGTGGAGCGGGACCAGAACAATGCGAATGTCCGGATCACCTCCGGAAACCGTCCCAGTGCCCGTGCCCTGGTTGATGCCCGGTCCGCGGCGCAGACTGCCCAGGAAGAAGCCCAGGGTGCCGGGCTCGTGAACTTCGGCATGGTCGTCACTGCCACGGTGACCGACAATGCCCGGCTTCCGGATGCGGTGGCCGCGATCGAGCAGACCTCCGGGACTGCCCGGGTCCTGCTTCGCCGCGCCTACGGCTCGCAGGACACCGCTTTCGCCGCGTCCTTGCCGCTGGGCCTGGTGCTGCCCAGACACATCCTGCTGCCCAGCGAGATCAGGGAGGCCCTCTAAATGGCCCGCAACACGATCCTGCAAGCGAAAAAAGTGAAAACAGTAAACCCAGCGAAAAAGGCTTCCGCCGGTGACCATGAGGTGACCTCGCGTCCTGGCCGTGTCCGGGGTCCCGGCTCACGCGGCTGGAGCGGCCGTGGTGGGGGAGCAGCTGCCCTGGTTCCTGCGGTGCGGGAGTACCGGGGCACGACGGTGCAGGTGTGCGGGTTGTGGCCGTTCAGCTCCGGGACGTCGTCGCCGATGATTGGTGTGCCGCTGGGCCGGCATGAGGAAACCCAGGCAACGGTCTGTTGCGACCCGATCAGCTGGTTCCAGCGCGCCCATCTGATCTCCAACCCGTCCGCGTTCGTTCTCGGAAAACCCGGGCTGGGAAAATCCACGCTGGTGCGACGGATGCTCCTGGGCCTCTCCGGCCAGGGCGTGCACCCCCTCGTGCTGGGGGACCTGAAGGCAGAACACGTCGACGCGGTGGAGGCTTTGGGCGGTCAGGTCATCCGGCTCGGCCGGGGACGGGGCTACCTGAACATCCTTGATCCCGGCCAGGCCGTCGAGGTCGCCCAGCGGCTGGAAGAAGAAGGGCACCACGACGCGGCCGTCCGTGTCCGGGCCGACGCCCACGGCCGGCGGCTGAATATGGTCGTCTCCCTCATCACGATCAGCCGGAACTCACCCCCGACAGATCAGGAACAAACCATCCTTGACCGGGCCCTGCGGGTGCTCGATGACACGTTCGACGGCATTCCGGTCCTTAAAGACCTTCTCGACGTCATCACCGCGGCCCCGGCCGAGCTGCGCCAGGTCGCCCTGGACCGCGGCGACATGACCGTCTACCTGCAGGAAACCCGGGCGCTGGAAGCGACCCTGCTGGGCTTGACCGGTGGCGGGAAGCTCGGCGAAATCTTCTCCCGGCAGACCACTAACCCCATGCGGCGGGACCGTGCCGTGGTCTTCGATGTCTCCAGCATCGACGAAACCGAAACCGACCTGCAGGCAGCGGTCCTCCTGGCGTGCTGGTCCTACGGATTCGGGACCGTCAACGTCGCCAACGCCCTCGCCGACGCCGGACTGGAACCACGCCGGAACTACTTCGTCGTCCTGGATGAGCTGTGGCGGGCGCTGCGCTCCGGCAAGGGCATGGTCGACCGCGTCGACGCGCTCACCCGGCTCAACAGGAGTGTTGGTGTCGGGCAGGTCATGATCTCCCACACCATGTCCGACCTGCTGGCCCTCCCGGCCGAGGAAGACCGGATGAAAGCCCGCGGGTTCGTTGAACGTTCCGGCATGGTCATCTGCGCAGGCCTCCCCGCTTCGGAGATGCCGCTGCTGACGGCTGCGATCCCGCTCTCCAGGCAGGAACAGCAGAAGCTCATCTCCTGGCAGGACCCGCCCGCATGGGATTCCCGCGGCGGTGACGTCGAACCCCCGGGCCGGGGAAAGTTCCTGATCAAGGTCGGCGGCCGCCCAGGCATCCCCGTCACCATCGGTTTGACCTCCATCGAAGCCTCCCTGAACGACACAAACCGCCTCTGGCATGCACCGGCAGAAACCCTGCTGGATGCAGCAGCTCCCATCCGGGAAGAAGGTGCGGCATGAGTGCTCCAAACCGCAAGGGAACCGGCCTCGGCGACGCCCTGGGGATTTGGCTCGCCATCGGCGCCGCCACCATCTTCGGCGGCGGCACCTGGGCCGCGGCCCACCTCGGGTCGTGGATGGCCGGCCTCGGCGCCCCGCCGGCGCACCCGATTGACCTGATCGCCGGGCTGGCCAAGGGACGGGTGCCCTGGCCGGACCAGTCCACGGTGGTGGCGTGCGTGCTGGCCGGTGTCCTGATCGCACTGCTGGTGACGGTGCTGGTGGTCCGGTCCCGGACCGCGAGCAAACGCACCCGGGTGGACAAGGCAGCGGTGTACATGGGCCGGGGCAAGGACCTGAACCACCTCTCGACCAAGGGTGCCACGGCAACTGCCGTGCGCCTCGGCGTGGAAAACTCCACCGGTGTCCGCCTTGGCCGCAGCGTTGCCGGAAAGCGCCCGCTCTGGGCATCGTGGGAAGACATGCTCATCCTCATCGCCGGGCCGCGCACGATGAAGACCACCTCTTACGCCGTTCCCGCCATCCTGGACGCACCCGGCGCAGTGATCGCCACATCCAACAAACGCGACATCGTCGACGTCACCCGCCCCATCCGTTCCGAGGCCGGTCAGGTGTGGGTCTTTGACCCGCAAGCCGTGGCCGAGGAAGAACCATCCTGGTGGTGGAACCCGCTCTCCTACGTGAAGAACGAAGCCACGGCAGGGAACATGGCCCAGCACTTCGCCGCAGGCTCCCGGGAACCCGGAACAAAACCCGACGCCTACTTTGACCCGGCCGGGCAAAACCTGCTCAAAGCCCTCCTGCTCGCCGCCTCGCTCAGCGCCGCCCCGATCGCGCAGGTGTACACCTGGCTGACCCGGCCGCACGACGAAGCACCGGCTGACATCCTCCGCGCCGCCGGCTTTGACCTGCTGGCAGACATGGTTATTGGCCACATCCGGGAACCGGAAAAGCAGCGGGCCGGCGTCTACGGCACCGCCCGGCAAATGGTTTCCTGCCTCACCGACCGGGACGTCAGCCAGTGGGTCACCCCCACACCGGGCACAACCGTCGACACCGACCCCCGGCCGCAGTTCGTCCCTGAAGACTTCGTCCGCGGCAAAGGCACGCTCTACAGCCTCTCCCGCGAAGGCGTCGGCACCGCAGGCCCGCTCGTCACGGCGCTGACCGTCGCCGTCGTCGAAGCTGCCGAAAAGTACGCCACCTCCCAACCCGGCGGGCGCCTCGCAACCCCACTGCTGGGCATCCTCGATGAAGCCGCGAACGTCTGCCGGTGGAAAGCCTTGCCGGACCAGTACAGCCACTACGGCTCCCGCGGCATCATTCTCATGACCATCCTGCAGTCGTGGTCCCAGGGCGTGGAAGTGTGGAACCTCGAAGGAATGCGGAAGCTCTGGTCAGCATCCAACGTCAAAATCTACGGCGGCGGCGTCTCCGAAGTCGGTTACCTCGACGAGCTCTCACGCCTCATCGGCCAATACAGCTACATCAACGTCTCCCGCAGCCACAGCAAGAACGGGTCCTCCTCCTCACGCCAGGAAAGCAAGGACGAAATCCTGTCCGTCGCCGACCTGACAGCGCTGCCACGGTTCCGGGCCATCCTGCTCGCATCCGGGGCCCCGGCCACCATGATCGAAACGATTCCCTGGATGAACGGACCGCACGCCCAGAAGGTTAGGGACTCCCTCGCAGCCAAGGAAACAACTGAGCACGAGCCGGTGGCCGTTGCCGCCCACAACCCGTGGACGGACGGGGACAAGGCGTGAGTGAAGAGTTCGGGGACGCCTTCGGGGACGAAGAGGAGCAGTCCCCGCCCGGCGGGCACAGCCACGCTGAGCCCGAACCGGAACTGGTGTACTCCAGCGCCGTGGAATTCTTCGCTGACCTCCTGGCCCAGTCCTACGTCCGCGAAGTCAACGAAGGCGCAGCCAACGCGTGGTGCCCCGAGTGGTACAAACACCCCGAAGCCCTCATCCGGATGGAAGCCATCTGGCGGGCGTGGGAACACCTACGGCTCGAACCTGCCCTCGGCGTCAGCACCTGGTGGCTGAACCACGCAGACCCACACATGCGCATCCTCATGGACAAAGAAGGCCCCTTCAAAAAATGCGCCTACGACGGACACAAAACCCCCACCCCGGACAGAACTGCCCTTCCCCACAAGACCCCCGAAGCAGGAATCTTTGACTAGCAGCGACTGCCCTCCACTGCGCGCCTGGAAGCACTGCTTCGTTCAGGCAGGCGACCATGCTTTGCAGATCCTTGGAAGTGAGCTGCCTGTCAGAGCTGACACGCCACAGGTCTACCTGATGAGGAAGCCCACATGGGCGGGTCCATGAAGCCGTCCGTTGGCTGTTATGAGGACACGCTAAAGGGCGTTCACAGGGACGGCGAACATCGAGTTTTCTTTTGGACCTTCCACCAATGTCAATTTCGTATTACGATTTGAATGTGAGTGATGAGAAGATCAACGGAGTGCCGGTCACTGACGAGGTGATCCAAGCGTGGGCCGATGAGGCTGAGCGGGGCTATCCCGTCGAGCAACTGCGCAAGCGGGGCCGCCGTCCGGTCGGTGAGGGCCCCGGCGAAGTGGTACCGGTGCGCATGGATGCCTCCCTGTTGCAGGAGCTCTCTGCTCGAGCCGAGCATGATCACCTGAGCCGTTCGGAAGCTATCCGCGCGGCTGTCCGGGCGTGGATCAGCGCCGCGTAGTGCAGGCGCATTCATCTGCTCTTAAACATGGGATCAGCGCGGAGGATGGGATCTACGCGGCAGATCACGCGGTGTACTTTGCGGACCTCGACGAGGACAGCCCGGCCCGGCAGCTGAGGCTCGGATTCGACCCCGCAGGCCGGCTGATCGAACTCGTCGTCCTTCGGTTCGACAGCGGCAATGAGCTGCTGATCCATGCAATGAAAGCGCGAACCCAGTACCTGGACCTGCTCGCCTGAAATCGCTTCCCGTGCCTTCCCTCCTCGCGGCACCGCCGTCCTTCGGGATGCTGGTGTCCGGCGTCGTGCAGTAACGCGACGAAGGCGCCGCCGCGGTTCGTGCCATCCTTGGGGGTATGGCGCGAACCTGGTTATCGGTGACGGTGGAACTGCTCGGTGGTCGTGGTGAGGAGCTGTGGCCTTGGCCGGGGCGCATCTTCGCGGTCGGACCCTCGCACACCTTCTTGGATCTCGCCAACGCCATCAACGATGCCTTCGCCCGTTGGGACCGGGCGCACCTGTCAATGTTCACCCTGGGCGACGGCCGGGTAATCACGGATGAAGAGACGGGAGCCGAGTTGGCCGGATCCGGCGGTGGGCCGGTCATCACAGCTATCGACATCGCAGTTACCAAGGTCGCCCGGACCTTGGGGCCGGGGTCTGAGTTCCAGTTCATGTTTGACCTTGGTGACGCGTGGACGCACCGGTGCGTGGTTGGGGAGGCAAAGGTCGACCCGCTGGAGGTATTAGGTGTCCGTCCTGATGTCCCCCTGCCGTACTGGGGCTGGGGCAGCATCCCGGACCAGTACGGGCGCCGGTGGGCCACTGATGACGGGGAGAGCCGGGTCCCGGCGAAACCGGGCGAACCGCATCCGATGCTGCTGCACGCGTGGCCCGCACAGGTCTCGGTGCCGATGCTCGACCTGTCCGAGATGCGTGAAGCCATCGCGGCAGCAGACGCGGCCCGCTTCCTCGCAGCCCTGACCGGACGCGACATCAATGACACCCTCCAGCAGGTGGGGGCCGGCATACCGATCGCCCTGAAGCACAGGCGCCAGGAAGCCGAGCCGGTGGCACTGTCGGTCATCAACCGGCTGACCCGGCGCGGCTGCGCCGGTGACCAGGTGCTGGCCGAGGACCTGCTGGCATCCCTGCGCCGCTTGCCGCTGCCAGGCCGGGTTGTTCCCGTGGACCTCGATATGCTTAGCATCATCTTGGAAGGGGACCCCGATCTGTCCACCGGCGGCTACCTCGACCTTCACACCGGGCAGGCGTACGACGAGGCCGCCACTGACCCGATGATCGTCGGGCAGGACACCGCGATCGACGTAGAGGATGAACCGGACCGATGGCTTCGGCTGAACCGCACAAGTTCCGGGAACGGCTGGCAGGACATGGCAGCTTTCGCCGCACGGCAGCACGATGAAGCCCTCCGGGAGCGCCTGGAGCGGGCGATCGAGGGAAAAGGCGCCTTCTCCCGGTTCCGGGAAATCGTCCACAACGAGAACCTCAGCGAACACTGGTACGCCTTCTCGACCGACCGGCAGATGGGCCGCGCCCGCGAATACCTCGCCGACAACGGCATCCACGTGGGCTGACCCGGGCTCGGCCGGCTGGTTCCTTCGACGTGCGGACCTACCCCGCCTGAATGGCCACTGGAAATTCGGGAGAGGTTTACTGTCACGCCAGGGCCAGTGTCGGGTACGGTGAACCCGGCACACTGGACAACATTCAGAGCACCCCTTGGTCGGGGAGCGGGCAAGGAATCTCATGGCCGGTAACGAGCACACCCGCGGCAAAGAAGTGGATGGTGGCACGCGGCCAGAGGAGCACGACGAGATCAGCGACGCCCTTGAGTGGATGCGCCTGACGTATGCCCTCGATTACGCCGCCCGCCCCGACTCCTGGGAACGGCCCGAAGACTACCCGCAGTCATGGAGCATTCGCGCCTACATCGACGCTGACATCCTCGAACCCGACTACGACACCTTCGACGCCGACGCCCAAGGCCGGGTCACCGTCGCCGAAGCCAGCGTCCACCTCGTCCCGGACGTTGGCAGCGTCAATCTCTTCGACACCTTGGACGCCCACAGCGCTGACCTGTCCCGATTCGCCGAAGCGTTCATCGTCGCCGGATCCGAGCCCAGTCAGCTCAGCGTCGAGAGCGAACCGGTCCTAGAAGGCGATCTGATGATCGTGTCCTGGGTGAGCGTCCAGCCGCGGTTCCGTGGGCACCGGGCCGGGCACCAAATATTTAAGGCTATCCTCGGAGCAATCGGCCGCGGTACCGTCGTCACCGTCCTGCACGCGGCACCCGGGCTCAAGGACGATACGGATGAAGGATCCCTGAAACACCGGAGAGAATGCCGCGCCCTTGCCAAGTACTGGGGCGAACTCGGATTCCGGCCACTGGACGGCAACATAATGGTCCTGACCTACGAGGACATGCTCGCCATGCTCGAGGACGAGGACCGGGAGGACACCGATTTCAACCTCGACGAGCTGCGTGATGTGCCGCTAATGCAGCTCTCCCAAGAGCAGCGCGACGCAGTGTTTAGGAACCTCCGAACCAAACTCGACGAATTGCCCTGACGCCAGGAGTCCAAGGCACAAAGGTGGGACTAGAAGCTGTCCATAGTTGTGGTCAATCCGGGTTATCCACAGCTGGAATTGGGAGCCCTGAGGATAGCTCCCTTCGCAGCAGTAGCGGTGGATAACCCATCAGGATTGTCCCCGAGTGTGGGCAGCGGAACCAATTGTCCAGACGGTTTCTGGACAATTGGGCAACAGGCTGTTGCCCAATTGCGTCCCTGCCCCGCGCAAGCTCCTCAGCGGGGCTGGCTGTCAGATTTGAATCTAAGACAGAAGAGTGGGGAGTGTAAGAACCGCTCTGAAGACCCTATTCTGACGCCCTTTTTTCTTGCTGCTGACGTCAGGTTGGGGTGTAGTACATCCGCACTATAGGACTTCCTTGAAGGAATCATGAGATCGGTTTTGGTCTACGTACAAGGTCAGACTGCTGCCGCCCTCAAGCAGGCCGGCCCAGCGATACCCCGAATTACGACGAGCAGTCGGCCGTTGCTAATTCCAACCAGTTGGGAGAGCGAAGTCACTATCCCGGCTACTTAATCCTGCTCTGCGTTTTCGCGGGATCGACTTCTTTCATCGCTGAATTCGATCCGTCCCCTTCTTTATGGAGCCAGCTTCTTGTGGTCTTATGATTTCTCTGCCCGCCCTAACCTCAGGGTCTCTGCTTTTTTTGGAGTGTCGGGGGCAGATTTCGTAATGTCCCGGACATCTTCATGGAGAAACATTTGGCGGCCATGATGAGTATGGAGCCACAGTAGGTCCGCGTTGAGTGACACCAGATCAACAGACCCAGTGGTGCTTCGGCCGTTGAGAAGCTGCACAATCACTTGCTCGTTCTTGCGCAGCTGGCGCAAGACGGCGGCAAATTCTTCAAAGGGAATCTGGTAGCCGGCCTGTGCGCCGACACGTCCCCTGTGGGCGCCTAATTTCTTACGAGGGCACATTAGTAGTCCTTAAATCGGGGTTGTGTCAGGGAACGAAGGCAACGCACCCAGCCCAGCCGTTCCTCTGGCCAGGGCTTGCGCCAGGCCGTGCGGCCAGGTTGGGTGTAGCTTCGCGCGTTCCTGTTAGCTGTTGCCCGGGGCAGTCGATGAGGAGACTGAGCGGCCGCCCGCCATCACGACCGACATCCCCTCGCAAGTTTCGGGCCTTAGGGCACCGTATTCGGGGCGAGCCGCATGTCTAATCGGTTTCCGGACCCTGACAGAAATGGCAAGGATCGTCATTACAGGTGAAACGATTCCAAGCGGGTGGCGTCTTCTACAAGGCTAGGCCGGGCTCTTCCCTTCGCGGTGCCCATGACACGGTGCCAGGGGAGTGTTTCTGAACTCGTTCTGCTGTCATGTCCTGTGTTGGCCTATCGGGGTGGGGAGGTATTTGAGGAACTGCCGCGCAACTGGTTTGGCCTCGTTGCTCAGGTCTGTGGCTAGGAGGATCTCGCCCAAGCGGACGACCGAATGGATTGAAGGAAGTTGAATGCCAATAGCCTTGGCAATCTCGTTCATAGGGCTGAAAGTGGAGCGAAGTTCATGGGAGAGGTAGCGGTGGTGAAGGCTTGAGGGAAGTTTGATGTGCTGATAGGCCGGGAATGAGTTGATCTTTTCTCTAAGGGTCTTTCCCGGCAGGCCCTCGGGTCCCCTGCTTTCTTCCAGGAGTACCGGGATAGGTGTGAGGCGGCAGCCAAGCGCATTACCCAGACGAAGGCGGTCTTCATCGAGGGCTTCGAGGAGTCTGCACACGCTGTCACCGAACCCTTCAACGTATAGCCGCAGGTTTTCACCCCGCTCAACGTTCATAGCGTTAAGCAGCATGGGCGGGAGGTGCACGAACGCATTAACACTCGAGAGGGCTACGGTAGGGCCGTCACCAATGGCTATTTGGGGGAACGTTGCCTCTGCCAAATCGATGAGAGTGGACGGGGTTTCATCGTCAAGAAAGCCAGCCAGGACGTTTCGCTTTTCGGCCTTAACGTCCGAGCCAGTGCCGTTGACGATGAAGCTTCCAACGTGCAGGATATGGGCGGCACTGATGTTGTAAGCCTTCGCGGTGTTCAGAGCTTCCGCAATCCCACTGATACCGCCACCGATGATTGCAAAAAAATCTGGGGTGCCGTAGTTGCGGATTATGTGCTCTATACCGTCACGTACACTCTCTCCTTCAGCGAACACGACTCCAGCCGTCGGGGTGGTTGGATTAAGCGCTTGGATCGTCGATAAACGTACTGTCTTCTGCTGACCGAGGTACTGAAATGAGTGCTCTCCGGGAGCTAGTCCCGCGCCCAGGAGCGCGACCTCGTGGCCCGCCAGGGCGAGGGCCAAGGAGGTGGCGGCCGCATTGTTCTCCTGCGACCTGATAACAACGTTCGTCATCCATTTCTCTTTTCACGTGCAGGGCAGGGCCGGCCTGTCACCGGAGTGACAGGCCGGCTGAATGGATTCGCCGCTATCTCCGATCTGCATCGAGTTTGCTAGCGAGTTGAAGGACTAGAGGTTGGCGGTTTCAAATCGTGCCAGGCCAAAGGCCTCAAGCGAATGGTGGCGGCGGCCATCCAGGACTTCATCCGCCACTGCCTCGGCCAGATGCGCCGAGAGCGTCACCCCGCTGTGCGTGGCGACCGCATATATGGACGGGTAGTCGGCGAGGCGGTCCGCGATGGTCAGGCCGTCCTCCGGCAGCACACGGATGCCAAGGCTCACGTTTTCTGTAGATACGTTCTTCAGGGTCGGATAGAGTTCACGGGCGCGTTCAAGAAGTAGCGCCGGGACGGTCCAGATCCGGGGGTCGTCTATGTCCCATTTCCCGCCTGTAGGGTGGTCTGCGAAGGTGATTCCTCCATTGCGGGCCGGGCGCATGGCGATACCTGTCGCCCTGACGATATGGCGCATCCCGGAGGCGATGGGGCCGGTGGTGCTGATGATCCCGATGCCGGCGTTCTTCGCATCCTTCCCGGCCCCGGTTCCTGATGGCTCCAATGTCGGAAAGTCGATCCCTGCCGTGGCAAGAATCTTGCGGGTTCCGTTTCCGGCGGCAAGGATGATCGTGTCGGCCTGGTGTTTGCGGGTAGTCCCGTCAGTCGTCCGTGTCGTTACCTGATTGGGTTGGATGCCTGTGACCGTTTCATAGGGGGCGAAGGTGGCCCCGCCCGTAATAGCACGGTTCAGGAGGCTGGTGCACATGGTGAGCGTGTCGATCCAGCCTTCTTCAGGGTAGAAAGCGCCGCCGGTAAGGCGTGGGGCTTCAAGTGAGGGTTCGAGTTCCCGTACTTGGGCAGGAGTTAGAAGGCGCACCTCGTAGCCGTTGGATGCGAGCTTTTCCACTTTGTGCTGGAGGGCTTCGAGTTCGTCGTTGCTTTGTGCGATCTGGACGTTTCCGGTTTGGTGGAACCATCGGCCGCCGCCTCGGGAGGCTGAGCGCTCGTGGGCTTGAAGGCCGAGGAGATTGAGGTTGCTGTACTCCTCGGGGGTTTTGTTGTTGGAATTCACCCAGGCGAAAGTGGCAGCGCTGGTGGCAGATCCGACTTCGGCTGCATCAATGACGGTGACTGACGCGCCCCGGCGTGTTAGTTCATCTGCGAGGCAGCAGCCTATGACTCCGGCCCCGATGACGATTACTTTATGTTGCACGACTGATATCAGCCTTTCTGGGTCTTAGAGTGCCCCGACGGATGCGAAGAACTTCTTTGCTCGGGGTGTTGTGGGGTTGTGAAGTATCTCTTGGGGCACTCCGCGCTCAATGATGCGGCCCGCGTCCATCATGACGACCTCGTCGGCGACATCTTCTGCGAACCGCATTTCGTGGGTGACGATCATCATGGTTGATCCCTGTTCCGCGAGGCCCTTCATTACTGCCAGGACTTCTGCGACAAGTTCGGGATCTAGGGCGCTGGTGGGTTCGTCAAAGAGCAGGACTTTAGGTTCCATAGCGAGAGCACGGGCGATGGCAACGCGCTGTTGCTGGCCGCCCGAGAGCTCGCTGGGGTAGTGATCCATTCGGCTGCCCAGACCAACTCGTTCCAGTACCCGCCGCCCGATAGCTTCGGCGTCCTTCTTCCGGAGGCCCTTTACGATCATCGGTGCAGCCGTTACGTTTTCCAGCGCCGTGTAGTGCGGGAAGAGATTGAAGTGTTGGAACACCATGCCAAAGTTCAGGGTCTGTTTACGCGCGACGCTCTTGGACACCGGCACGCGGTGACCATTGTGGACCTCGTGTCCTATCATCTTGCCCTCGAAGAAGATGGCGCCCTCATTGATCTCTTCCATCATGTTGACCGTGCGGAGCAGGGTGCTCTTACCGGAACCGGATGGGCCGACAAGGCAGGTTACTGAACCGCTGCGGATGTCGAGGCTGACGTCGTCCACGGCTTTGAGGGCGCCAAAGTGTTTACTCACTCCAACGAGTTGAAGCAACGGTGTTTCTGATTTCAGGTTGGTTGTCATCTCAGAGGTTTTCCTTGCCTGCGTTCTCAAGAGCTGCTGGCTTTGGGTCGCTAGGGTTCCGGCGCGCAAATCCGCGTCCGAACCGCTTTTCCAGCCGTGCTTGGCCGAACATCGCGATGCTTGTCAGCACCAAGTACCAGATGACCGCAACGACGAGAAGGGGAATGGTTTCAAAGTTCCGTGCGTAAATGGTTTGAACCGTGGTCAGAAGTTCGGTGTAGCCGATAACCGAGACCAGCGATGTGCTCTTGAAGATCGTGATGACGTCATTGGCCAGCGAGGGAATGATGACGCGGATCAGCTGAGGGCCGAGGATTTTCTGATAGGCCTTGAAAGGTGGAAGCCCGAGGGATTTGCAGGCCTCGAACTGTCCTGAGGGCAGGGCCAGTATGCCCCCACGGAAGATTTCTGCTGAGTAGGCGCCAAGGTAGATTGACAAGCCGATGATTGCGGCGCTGAAGCGGGATATAACCTCGTTAGCGGGAACCGAGGCGAAGGTCGGCCCGAAAGGAATCCCGATGCCCAACGTCGGAGCCAGTGCGCCGAAGAAAAACACGAACAGCAGCATGACCAGCGGGGGCATGGCTCTCATCAACCAGATGTAGAGGATGGCGATTGTTCGCAGTACAACCAGGGGGGACATGCGTGCCCAGGCCGTGAACACACCCAGAATCAGCCCGAAGAAGGTCGTGAGAAGTGTGAGGTAGATCGTGTTCAGCAGGCCGTTTATGATGATTTGGCTAAACAGATAGGAGAAGACGACATCCCATTTCCAGTTGTCGTTGAAGACGAAGAACTGGATGCTTGCCAGTCCCAGATATACGGCCAGGGCGATGCTTAGCCACTGGGCTACGCCGATTCTGGGCCTGATTTTGAGGCCAGCCAGGTCGGTCGGCGTCCTTGATGCTGTGGACGCTTGGGTTGTCCGTCGCTTCGCTAGGAGGCTGGACATGTTACTTGCCTCCAAGCTTGTTGGTGCTGTTCACATGCATGTCCGGGATTCCGAAGTCGTTGAGACCCCATTTGTCCAGGAGAGCGTCGTAGGTGCCATTTTCGACCAGTTTGAGCAGGGCGGCACGGAGCGCGTCCCGGAGCTTCGGGTTGTCCTTGTTGATGCCGATTCCAAGGACGCTTTTTTGTTCCTGGTAGACGATCTTGAAAGAATCGGGATCGGTCTTGACGTTGTAGGACATCTGCGGGAGGTCACCCCAGTAGGCGGTCGCGGCCCCGCTCTTCACTGACAGGATCCCGGCGCCAGAGTTCTGATACCCATTGACTTCCAGCTTGGGTGCTCCTTTTTCTGCACAGGCCTGGGCGTACTTCTCCAGGTTGCCCTGCTGCGATGTACCGCGGGCGAACCCGATGCTCATGCCGCAAAACTGCTCGGGCGTGATCTGGTCCTTCTCGAAGTTCTTGCCAGCGATGATCGCCGTACCGTTTTTCAGGTAGTCGATAAAGTCAATCCGGGTTTGCCTCTCGACGAAGTCAGCGACTGAAGCAATGGCGTCATAGCGTTTCGCTTCCAGCCCGGGAACCATGGCATCGAAGGTGCCCTCCTGGAACTCGGCTTCGGTGCCGAGAACTTTCGCTGCTGCCCTGAGGAGCTCGGGGTTCAGGCCCGTGATCTTGCCGTCTCCATCGACGAACTTCACGGGGGCCACGTCGGCATTGATAGAAATTGTGAAACCGCCCTTTTGGCGGATCTCTTCTGGCAGCATCGCGGCGATGGTGTCGTCCTTTTGGACAGCTGCCAGGATGTCGGTGCTGCCTGATTGCTGGGCGCCAACGTTATCGGTGGGATTGGCGCAAGCGCTCATCCCGAAAATGCCCACCACAGATGCGAGGGCCAGTATGGTAAGTCGTCGTTTCATTGGGGTGTGCTCCTGAAAATTTTGATCTTCGGCCCAGGAATGAGGTTCTTGGGCTTCCTAGTGGCTTGATTCGGAGTATTCGACGTAGAACTCAAGGGCGTCCGGGCGTAGGTAGTACGCAGCTGATTCCGCGATTTGCCCGTTGGGCTGCCACATAAGTCGGCGCCGCCGTAATACGGCGACCCCTGGTTCGATGCCGAGAAGATCTGCGTGGCGTTGTTCCAGCAGAATTGGGTCGAAGTACATTCGCGATCTTGCGATTGACACTTTGTTCTTAGCGAAATGAGCTCGGACTGACAGGCTTTCGAGTTGTTCTTCAAGCAGCCTGGGTGCCAAGGAGAAGGGAATGGCCACGACCTCGATGACGATTGGGGTCTCATCTTGGTCGTGCCTGACTCGGACCAACTGTGTGACAGGGTCATCGTCATCAACGCCAGGTACGTCAACCTCGGCTTTGCCGGCGGGCATGATTTCAGCCGAAATCACAGCCATATGGCCGGGAAGACCCGCACTCTCGATCCGCGGATCCAGAGAACGAAGCAGATTCACTTGGCGGGCACCTTCGGCGACATGGGTGCCCAACCGCTTTTGACGCACGACCAATCCGGCCTGGGCGAGATCATTAAGAACACGCTGAGCGACTGAACGGCTAACGCCATGCTTGGCCTGCAGTTCGGCCTCAGTTGGCATCCTCGCCCCGGGGGGCAGTTCACCGGACTGAATCCTCGCTTCGAGGCCCGTGCGGATCTTCACATGGAGTGGCGTGCTCATGTAATGACCGTACAATTAAGTAATTGACCGGTCAATAGATTTTTCTAAAAAATTGTTGCCGCCATCACAGCTTCCTGGGATGCTCGGCGGGAAATTTCCACCCAGAGTCGCCCTCTTCCTGCTGACAGTCCGAGAGGCAGGAAGCTGGGGCCGGCCCCTCGGAAAGGATCGGCGCCCTGGCCGAAAACCCGGGCTGGACAGAGATCACCCACGGGCAGGAACCAAGCCCCGTCCCCTCTCGCGGCCCTATGAGTGTTTGACAAGCAGGCCAGCGCTCCGCCGACGGGCGATCGCTTTAGCCAGGGAGGCCCTGCGTGGTCTCGGGCTGCACGGCGACGCCCCGCCGGACCACGTACAGCCAATTCCGGCTACGGGGTTTCCTATTCGTCACGGACCCAGGGACTCGTTCATGCCGATCGGCGGCAAGGCCTCACTACAACCGTCCGACCTGCGAATACAGCCAAAAACACCGAGAGACGAGTTCTCTCATCTACTTCTATTCGTCCCACTCAAACGCCGATAACGGATATTCCGTCAACCTGAGATCACCCTGGTGCCAGCATTATTCGCACGGGGCACCAACAACGTGAACCAGTTTCAGGGCTTGGGCTTCCATAGGTCCAAGTCCAACCAACTGGCGGGAAAGCCCATACTCACCTCCGGTGAGATGAGGTCGGAACCGTCCGGTGCTTGAAGCTTGATGTCCAGTTTTCTGATTTGCGTCTTGAAGGTCAGGTGCCAGTTTGTGCCACTCGTGTGAGATTTGAGCATGAAGGCCATGACGGCGGCGTAGATATAGAGCCTCTGATGTGCTTTGGGCGTGACCGTGAAGTCGGGTTCGAGCAAGTGGGCTAGGAGATCGCTGTCTGTGTCATGTTCGCGAAGTGAAAGTGGTCTTTTGAACGCGCGGTTGAAAAGACGCGAGCCGTGGGCGCACGTGTTTCGAAAGTCCACCATCATACGCAGCACGGCACCGAAGCGGCTGGGGTGGGCGAATCCAAACATGCGTGCGACCAAGCGCGCGTCCTGGGTCTGCATGAGGTCGTATAGGAATGGCAGATTTCCGAAGCTCAATACTTCAGTGACAGCCCAGATGGGTACATCTTGTTCCGGGTACTTTAACAGGTGGTGCTTGAGGAAGTCTTCGTCTTCCGCGCCGGAAGAAACAGCGTCCCGCCAGGTCTTCGTCCATGCGTCAAACTTTGTGTGCTCGCCGGCTGCTTTATCGCAACTTTGCGCATCCAAATACTCTTTGGATGCATGAGCTGCGACGTTCCTCGAGGCGAGCGTGTGGGCGATGGCTGCCCTTAGGCGCACCTCGAATTCAAGCAAGGCTTCCTGACAGACCCGGGCCAACTTGAAGTCGAATGCTTCCAGCTTCATGACGTGCTCGATGCTCGCACCAGGTATGTAGTCGTCTGACCGGTACTGGTGCAGGCGAGCATCGATCTTGTCCGCCGGGAGTAGCCTCCGGAAGACGTATCGGTACGCGCCGGAGCGGAAGTAGCCGACACGTGTCAGGAAGTTGAGCGCCTCACCGCGGTCAGGAATCGCGAGGCCACGGACTTCGAGTTGTTGAAGCAGCTCGTCGCGCTCTTTAAATTCCTTCGTATACTCCACGCTTCACCGTTTGTCGCACAATGAAAATCGCCCCCTTGAGCCGAGGCTCAGAGGGGGGCGATGTCTGATAAATAGAATCTAACACATTCACCGCAAAGGGGCTGTATGAGCCTCCGTTTGAAAGCGGAGAACATACGCGCGGAGCGCTGGCGCAGCAGGAGTGCCCTCATATGCCTTCAAGCTACAGAACGGCGGGCTACTCTGCAGGATGAGGGCTCCCCGCCTGCTTGGGTTGGCGCAGGTACTGGTAGACAGTCTCCCTGCTGATCCCGTAATCATGAGCAAGAACGGCTTTCGGAGCCCCGTCACTGGCGCGCTGAACCAGTTCGGCGGCTCGTTCCGGTGTGAGGGTCTTTTTCCGACCTTTGTAGGCGCCGCGCTGTTTAGCCAAAGCGATGCCTTCCCGTTGGCGTTCCCTGATGAGGGAGCGTTCGAATTCGGCGAAGGCGCCCATGACGGAGAGCATGAGGTTGGCCATGGGGGAGTCCTCGCCGGTGAAGACCAGGCTTTCTTTCACGAACTCCACGCGCACCCCTTTGCGGGTGAGGCCCTGGACGAGAGCACGCAGGTCATCGAGGTTTCGGGCGAGCCTGTCCATGCTGTGGACCACAACGGTGTCACCGTCGCGGGCGAACCGCAGCAGTCCCGTGAGTTGCGGCCTACCAGTGTCCCTGCCCGAGGCTTTATCCGTGAAGACCCGGTCCAGAACCTGACCTTCGAGTTGGCGCTTCTCGTTCTGGTCGAGAGTGCTCACACGCACGTACCCGATTCGTTGTCCGGTCACTGCTTCCTCACAGCCCTTTGCCTGTGAGGTTGAGTCCTAGACCCGTCCTGCAAGGAAGTCAAGACCAAGAGCCTCGGC
>NZ_JABTYH010000035.1 GCF_013314975.1 Pseudarthrobacter oxydans
CCCGGCACCTCCACCGGCACTGTCCGCCACGGAACAGGCGCAGCTTGACCGGGAACTTATTGCCGCCGCCAAGGCAAACAACGCGCCACTGGTTGCCGGGCTGATCGGGCGGGGCGGCAACGTCAACGCCAGGGACGCCATCCAGGACTCCGCGTATCTCTTTGCCGGAGCCGAAGGCTTCAATGAGGTACTCCGGTTGACACTGGCGGCGGGTGCGGATGTTGCCAGCACCAACCGCTACGGCGGGACGGCCCTGATTCCCGCCAGCGAGCACGGCCACGTGGAGACGGTGCAGATCCTGATCGCGGCCGGGGTGCCCGTGAACCACGTCAACAACCTGGGCTGGACGGCAATGCAGGAGGCCATCCTGCTCAACAACGGCGGCCCGCGGCAGCTGGAGGTGGTGCGCCTGCTCCTGGAGGCCGGTGCCGACCCGGACATCCGCGATCCGAAGGGCCGAACCGCCCTCCAGAATTCGGAGCGGCTGGGTTTCGCGGAGATCGCGGCCCTGATCCGGTCCCGCAGCTAAAACTGCCCGGTCTAGACGGCCTCGAGGATGCTCACGTAGTTGGCGATGCCCACTCCGCCCATGTTCTGGACTGCGGCCCGGCGGGGGGTGGCAAGCTGCATGCCGCCGGCGGTTCCGGTGAGCTGCATCGCCGAGATGACGTGCTGTGACACTCCTGTAGCGCCCACCGGGTGGCCCTTGGCCTTCAGCCCGCCCGAGACATTGATGGGCAGCT
This sequence comes from Pseudarthrobacter oxydans, assembly GCF_013314975.1. Classification (GTDB taxonomy): domain Bacteria; phylum Actinomycetota; class Actinomycetes; order Actinomycetales; family Micrococcaceae; genus Arthrobacter; species Arthrobacter oxydans. The sequence continues at coordinate 744 of NZ_JABTYH010000035.1, forward strand.
TGCCGTCCTTGAAGACCCAGCCTTCGTCGATGGCCCGGGCTCCCTGGCCCGGCGCGGTCAGGCCCATGGCCTCGTACATGAGCAGTTCGGCGATGGTGAAGCAGTCGTGCACTTCGGCGAAGTCCAGGTCCGCCAGTTCGACGCCGGCCATCCCCAGCGCGCGCTGCCAGGACACGCGGGTGGCGGCGAAAGCGGTCGGGTCCCGGCGGGCCGCCGGAAAGAAGTCGTTGGCCTGGCCGAACCCGGCGAGGCGGACCGGGGCAGTGGCGCCTCCCGTAGGGGACACGGACAGCACGACGGCGGCGGCGCCGTCGGACACGGGGGAGCAGTCGGTGCGGCGCAGGGGATCGGCAACCATGGGGTTCTTGTCCGACACGGTGCGGCAGAACTCCTCGCCGAGGTCCTTGCGGAGCTGGGCATAGGGGTTGTCCACGCCGTTACGGTGGTTCTTCGCGGCGATGGAGCCCAGGACGTCACCCAGGTTCCCGTCGCCGTACCGCTTCCCGTAGTGCTTGGCCACCTCGGCGAAGAGCCCGGTGAAGCCGGTGGTGGATGCTTTGCCGGCCATGTCGTAGTCCGCACCCAGCAGCCCGGCCCCTACGACGTCGGCCCCGGCATGCGTCATCTTCTCGGCGCCGATCACCAGCACCGTCCTCGCCGTGCCCGCGAGCAGCGATTTCGTGCCCTGCTGGAACGCGGCGGACCCTGAGGCGCAGGCATTCTCCACCCGCGTGGCGGGAACGTTGGCCAGGTCCGGCGAGACCTGCAGCGCCAGCGAGGACGGGAAGGCGAGGGGCATCATGCCGGAGTTGAACTGGCCCACGTAGATTTCATCGATCTGCCCGGGCTCAATACCCGCGCCGGCAATGGCCTCGGTGGCCACCTGGACGATCAGTGACTCCAGGGTCTCGTCCGCCAGCTTGCCGAAGCGGCTGTGCCCCCAGCCGGTGAGCAGGACGTCCTTTCCGAACTGTTCCTGCAGGCTCATGCCGCCACTTCCTTGTTGTCCAGTTCCACGGTGAACCCTGTTCCGGTCTTCTCCCGGATCTCCTCCACGGTGACCCCGGGTGCCAGGCGGGTGAGGGTGAGTTGCCGCCTGCCGTCGTCGTCCTTGACCAGGTCAAACACCGCGAGGTCGCTGATGATCCGGTCCACGCAGTTCAGCCCGGTGAGCGGCAGGGTGCACTCCGTCACGATCTTGGCCGTGCCGTCCTTGGCATTGTGCTCGGTAAGGACCACCACGCGCGGGGTTCCGGCCACCAGGTCCATGGCCCCGCCCATGCCCTTGACCATCTTGCCGGGGATGGTCCAGTTGGCCAGGTCGCCCGCTCCGGACACCTGCATGGCGCCCAGGATGGCAACCTTCACGTGGCCGCCGCGGATCATGCCGAACGAGGTGGCGGAGTCGAAGATGCTGCCGCCCGGGAGTACGGTGACCGTCTGCTTGCCGGCGTTGATCAGGTCCGCGTCCTCCTCGCCCTCGTAAGGGAAGGGGCCCATACCCAGCAGCCCGTTCTCGCTTTGCAGGACCACGCGGACGCCGTCCGGCAGGTTGTTGGCCACCAGCGTTGGGATGCCGATGCCCAGGTTCACGTAGTCGCCGTCGTTCAGTTCCTCGGCCGCAATCGCGGCCATTTCATCCCTGGTCCAGGCCATGGGGTTCTCCTTTGTCGGTAAGTAGGGGGGAGGGTCAGGCCGGCACGGCTTCAGCCGCTGTACGGCGTGAAGCCGGACGCACCGTACGCTGCTCAATGTCCTTGACCCGGTCCCGGGCCTGCACCAGTCGCTGCACATACACGCCGGGGGTGACGATGTGGTTGGGATCCAGGTTGCCCGGTTCCACAATCACTTCGGCTTCGGCGATGGTCAGGAGACCGGCGGTGGCAACGACGGGATTGAAGTTCCGGGCGGTGTAGCGGTAGATAAGGTTTCCGTCCGTGTCTGCGGTGTGCGCATGGACAAGCGCGACGTCGGCGCGGATGGCGCGCTCGCGGACGTACGTTTCGCCGTCGAACACCTCGTGCGGCTTGCCTTCGGCAACGAGGGTGCCCACTCCGGTCCTGGTGTAGAAAGCGGGGATGCCGGCTCCGCCGGCGCGGAGCCGTTCTGCCAGGGTGCCCTGCGGGGTGAACTCCACCTCCAGCCGGCCGGCCAGGTACTGTTCGGCAAACAGTTTGTTCTCCCCAACATAGCTGGCGATGACCTTGCGCACCTGGCCCGCATCGATGAGGATGCCCAGGCCTTTGCCGTCCACGCCCATGTTGTTCGAGACCACCGTCAGGTCCTTCGCTCCGGAGTCCCGGACGGCCTCTATCAGATCCGCGGGGATCCCGCTGAGGCCGAACCCGCCCACAGCGAGTGTCATGCCGTCCCGCAGGACGTCCTCCAAGGCAGTAGCGGCAGTGGACTGAAGCTTTGTCATGACTCTCCTCATCGAGCATCCGGCCTTATCCACTTTGTGGACAAGGAGTCTGGAAGTGGACACTATGAGGGATTGAACGGGGTGTCAAGACGCATCAAATGACCCAAATAGGGGCCCTTTCACACTGTGGACGGTACGATAGGGCCCATCCATATTGTGGACATTAAAGGGGAAAAATGAACTCTATGCCAGTGCAGGGAGCCCAGGTGGTGAGCCGGATTGCAGCGTTGTTACGGCTCGTGGGCCGGAGCGCGGAAGGCATGGCGCTCGCCGGCCTGGTCAAGGAATCCGGCCTCACCCGGCCCACCGTGCACCGCCTCCTCTCCTCGCTAGCCTCGGAGGGGCTCCTGGACCACGACGCCGTCTCCGGCAACTGGGTGCTGGGTCCGGAGATCCTTTTGATGGGATCGGTGGCATCAGCGCGGTTTCCCCTCGAGGACATCGCCCGGCCCAGCCTCCGCCGGCTTGCCGAAGCCACCGGCGAGAGCGCCTTCTTTTCCATCCGCCGCGGCTCCGAAACCGTGTGCCTGCTGCGGGAGGAGGGCAGTTTCCCGGTGCGGTCCTTCGTCCTGCACGAGGGGGTGCGCTTCCCGCTCGGCATTGCCTCGGCGGGCGCGGCGATCATGGCCTTCCTACCGGAAGCCGAGCAGGAAGAGCTGCTCGCCCGCTGGGCGGAGCATGCCGGTTCCCTCGCCGTCTCCCACACTGTGGAGCGGGTCCGGGCCAACCTTGCCCAGGCCCGGCTGGCGGGCTACTCGGTTAATCCGGGCCTCGTCCTGGAAGGGAGCTGGGGAATGGGCGCAGCGGTGTTCGATACCTCCGGCAGGCCCGCCTGGGCGCTCTCGCTGACAGGCATCGAGCCGCGCTTCAAGCCCGAGCGGCAGGCGGAACTGGGCAGCCTCCTGATGGCCGAGGCGCACCGCATCACCCAGCAGCTGGGCGGAGCGGGGGAGAAGCGGCGCCCGGCCCGCTGAACCCTACAGCCCGGCGCGGGGCTCCGTGGAACCCTGGTGCTTCCACCAGGTATCAAAGATGGTGACCGGAACAGTGCGCTTGTGCCGCGTGCGCAGGTACTTTTCCTCGATGGACGCAGCCGCGGATTCAGGCACGTCCCGGCCTTCGAGGTAGTCGTCGATCTGGTCGTAGCTCAGGCCGAGTTCGTCCTCGTCGGTGCGGCCCGGCCTGTCGTCCAGCAGGTCCGCCGTGGGCACCTTTTCCCAGACCCGGGCGGGGGCGCCGAGCTCGGCCAGCAGGGCACGGTTCTGCCGCTTGTTAAGGCCGAACAGGGGAAGGATGTCCGCGCCGCCGTCGCCGTACTTGGTGAAGAAGCCTGTCACGGACTCTGCGCCGTGGTCCGTGCCGATGACCAGGTAGTTATGCTCTCCCGCCAGGGCATACTGGGCGATCATGCGGGTGCGTGCCTTGGTGTTCCCCTTGTGGAAGTCGGAGATTTCCGAGCCCACGGTCTTCTCGAACTCATCCTCGAACCCGTCCACGGCAGCCGAGATGTTGAACGTCCACTGGGTCTTGGGCTGGATGAAATCCAGGGCGGCCTGGGCATCCTCCTCGTCGTGCTGGACGCCATATGGCAGCCGTACCGCCACGAAGTTTGCCTCCACCCCTTCGGCCTCGAGCTCTTCCACCGCCAGCTGGGCCAGCTTCCCGGCCAAGGATGAGTCAAGTCCGCCGGAAATGCCCAGGACGAAGCCCCTGGTGTGGGTGGCCTTAAGGTAGTCCTTCAGGAATGTGACGCGTTTGCGCACCTCCCCGGCGGGGTCGATCCGGGGCTGGACGCCCATTTCCTCAATGATCTTTGCCTGGAGTTCGCGCATATGGTCCAGACTAGCCAGCAGCGGCGACGGGCCTCAAGCATCCACACCGGCTTGCCCGCACTAAACTGGAGACCATGACTTCCCCCAGTGACACTGCAGTGGATACTGCAGCCGCCCGCGCCCGACTGCTGGAACTGATCAAGGAACTCGCCGTGGTCCGCGGCAAGGTAATCCTGTCCAGCGGAGCCGAGGCTGACTACTACATCGACCTCCGCCGGATCACGCTGCACCACGAGGCCTCCAGGCTGGTGGGCCGCGTGATGCTTGCCCTGGCGGACGACGCCGGCATCGACTTTGAGTGCGCCGGCGGGCTCACCATGGGCGCGGACCCGGTTGGTACCGCGGTGATGCATGCCGCCGTGGACGCCGGGCGGACTGTCGATGCGTTTGTGGTCCGCAAGGCCCAGAAGTCCTACGGCATGGGCCGCCAGGTGGAGGGCCCGTCCGTGGAGGGCCGCAACGTCCTGGTGCTGGAGGACACGTCCACCACAGGCGGCTCCGCGCTGACGGCGGTGGAAGGCGTCCGGAAGGCCGGAGGCAACGTGGTGGCCGTGGCCGTCATTGTGGACCGGGACACCGGAGCCAAGGAAAAGATCGAGGCCGAGGCCGGCGTGCCCTACCTGTTCGCGTTCGGCAAGGACGAGCTCGGCCTGTCCTGAGCCGCGTTCGTCACCACGGTGCTTAGGTCCGACGGGCCGGCTGCGGCGGCCGCCGGCCCGTTGGACCGCAACGCGGGGCTGTTCTATCATTTGCGATAACCCCTCTTCCCGTACGGAGAACGTGCACCATGCTCCCCCCTGAACAGCCCCTGAGCACCACCGACCAGGTCCAGAACCTCATTTTGGAAAGTGCCGACTTCGAGGACTTCCTCAACGAACTGGCGCGTTTTTCCGCCCACCAGATGGCCGGCGACGGCGACGACGCACTGTGCGGCATCACGCTCCTTCGCGACCGGAAGGCCGCCACCATCGGCTGGAGCAGCGATTCGGCCAGGGAAGTGGATGAGATCCAGTACTCCCTCGCTCAGGGCCCCTGCCTCACGGCGGCCAAGGAGGAACGCGAAGTCAACGTTCCGGACCTGTTTGAAGAGAACCGCTGGGGCCCCGACTACGCTGCAGCCGTTGCCTCCCACGGGCTGCGCTCCGTGCTGTCCCTCCCTTTCAACCTCCACGGGGAGGCGAAGGCGGCGCTCAACCTGTACTCGGACGCCCCGCACAAATTCGATGAACGTGCCGTTAAGAGGGCGCGCGAGTTCACCCGCGAGATCTCCCAGGCGCTCCGCCTGGCTGTGCGGTTCTCCCTTCACACCGACAGCGCCGCCAACCTCCGCGCCACCCTGGAGTCCCGGACCATCATCGACCTCGCCATTGGCATCGTGATGGCCCAGAACAGGTGCAGCCAGGAAGCCGCAGTGGCCATCCTCACCGAAGCCTCCAGCAACACCAACACCAAACTCAGGGACATTGCCAAGTCCCTGGTTGACTCGGTGGGAGGCGTTGGAAGCCGCACCCACTTCCAGGAGCCCGGAAAGCGGCAGGCCGACCAAAGCGCATAGCCGGCAACCAGCCCACTTCCTTGTTACTGACGGGTTGTGCCGGGCTTCTGCGGGGGGTTACGCTTACCGAGGTTGAGCCGTCGGCCATAGACACCCTCTTTTGGAGTACCTATGGACCGCGCATTAAATGCATTCGTTAACCTTGATGTCCCCGCCGACGTCGTCCGTATCGATATCAGGGGCAGCCTGAACCAAAGCTCCCGCCCTGAACTCGTGCACATCATCCGTCGCGTCCGCCGGATGGGAATCCGCTCCCACGTCCGCGTTGACCTCTCCGCGGCCGAGAAGGTTGAGTCCTCCGCCCTTGCCGGCCTCCGGAGCGACCTGAACGCCATCGATAGCGATACGCTGCCGGGGATATACGGCAGCGGGGTTTCATTGGCTTTTTCCCCGGGCCCGGAAGAATGGGCCGCCCAGCCGGACCCGCAGCAGCCGCTGGCACTCATCGACATCCTCACCGACATAACGGAGGACGGAGAGGACTTCGCCGACGGGTATCCACTGGTGCCCACCGGCCGCCTGGAAGAGTTGTGCGGCCGGCCGCTGGAGGAGTACTCGGATGCGGAACTGCTGACTGCCAGCGACTGGATTTTCGCCCTGTTGGACACTCCCGGAGCCTTTGCCGGGCCGGACCTGCTGGGCCGGTATAACGACATCGGCCTGGAGTTCCGGCGGCGCCGGCAGGAGGACTCGGTTCCCCTGACTGCCTCGGAGGGCCAGGCGGCCAGTTGAGGGGTGCCGGCTGACCGGGCGTCACTCAATGGTTACACCCGGATTCTTGCGGCAGCGTCTTCGGGTATGCCTACGGTAGAGGCGTGCCGTATGAGGGGGAGGTAAGTCCGCAGGGCCGGCCCGGGATCCCTGGGGCCAGGCTGCTGGCAGAAGGTGCTGCCCTTAAACAGTTCTCACGGCGCGGATTCCTGGCGGGCACGGGTGCTGCCGGACTGCTCGCGGCAGACATGCTGCTGACCCGGCAGGTGCAGGCACAGCGCCGCACGGACCGGATCCTCACTGTTGCTGACGACTTCGCCGACACCTACTACCCGGACGCCAGCTGGTTCCTGTTCCCCGGATACAAGACCAGCTGGGAGGAATCGCAGTGGATCCTCAACTCGCTCCGCGGGGCCCTGAACAAGCGGGCACAGCTGGCTGCGGTGGGTTACTCCAACCAGGGCCTGGATATTGACGACATCGTCATTGCCGTCATCGAGCATGTCCGGGCGCGGAAACTCACGAAGCTGTTCTTCTACGGCCACAGTTTCGGCGGGATGGTGGCCACCCAGGTTGCTGCACGGCTCCTGGAAATCCACGGTGTGGAGGTTCAGTTCATCGTGCTGGACTCAAGTCCCTACAGCAAGCACGATGTCCTGGACCAGAGCTGGTTCGACGGCGTGGTGTTCCTGTACGAGCGGGGCTTCCGGTTCCCGTCGACCCTTCGTGGAGGGTATGAGCTTGGGGAGCGGGTCATCCACAAGGACGAGCGGAGCTGGCGGCAGATCCTGGACCAGACCCTCGAACAGCTGTCCCCGATTGCCCCCTCAAGCCTGCTGATCCAGTCCGAATCGGCCTACATCTACCACTTCGACGGCAGCAGGTTCGCCGGCAAGCTGGGCAGTGCCAAGATGGCGTACATCGGCAACCCCCGGGACCGCACAGTCCGCTACCAGACAGCGGTGGAGGCCTGGGCCGTGGCGTTCAAGGCGAACATGGTCTCGAGCAGCCTTCATACCGAAGGCGCCAGGCCGGCCCACGCAAGCCCCGGATGGAACCCCAACGTGTACCGGCCGGTCCTTGAACAGCTGCTGGACGAGCACTTCCCGCTGCCCCGCGGCGGATCCCGGGTGACAGTCTTCTAGCGCCCCTGCTAGATCTGGTTCTTCAGGTCGGCCACGGAGTTCAGGACCTGGTTGGGCCGGAACGGGTATGAACCGATGTCGTCGCGCTGGGTGATGCCGGTCAGGACCAGGACGGTGTGCAGGCCGGCTTCCATGCCCGCGATGATGTCCGTGTCCATCCGGTCCCCGATCATCGCCGTGGTTTCAGAGTGGGCATCGATCTGGTTCATGGCCGAGCGGAACATCATCGGGTTGGGCTTGCCCACAATGTAAGGCTCGCGTCCGGTTGCCTTGGTGATCAGCGCCGCGATGGCTCCGGTGGCCGGCATGGGGCCGTCCTTGGACGGCCCGGTGGCGTCCGGGTTGGTGGCAATGAAGCGGGCCCCGGCCAGGATGAGGCGGATGGCCATGGTGATTGCCTCAAAGGAATACGTGCGGGTTTCCCCGAGCACGACGAAGTCCGGGTCCTGGTCGGTGAGGATGAAGCCTGCCTCGTGCAGCGCCGTCGTAAGTCCTGCCTCACCGATGGTGTAGGCGCGGTTCCCTGATCCGGAACCCTCCACCTGGTTCTTCAGGAACTGGGCGGTGGCCAGGGCCGAGGTCCAGATGTTCTCTTCCGGGACCTCCAGGCCGGACGCGCGCAGCCTGGCGGCCAGGTCGCGGGGGGTGAAAATGGAGTTGTTGGTGAGCACCAGGAAGCGCTTGGACGTGTCCACCCAGCGCTGGATGAGCTCGGCGGCGCCGGGCACTGCCTGGTTCTCGTGGACCAGGACACCGTCCATGTCCGTGAGCCAGCACTCGATCTCCTGGCCGCTGCGGTATACCGCCGGGTTTCCTGCTACCTGGTCTGCTTCTGCCACGTCTACCTCCACGGGTGATGAATGCTCCAGTGGTCCAGTCTAGTGTTGAGGGGTGAACCAGACGCCCGGCATGACATCCGAACCGCAGGCAGAACCCGGGGAGACTCCCGCGGAGCCCGGGCCCGCGGAGACGCACGCTGAAAAGGCGGAGGTCGGCGTCGGGCCCTGGGAGGGTGAATTGCCGGAAGGGGACCACTGGGATCCCGATCTCCTTGCCGACGGCGACCGCCGCAACGTGCTGGACAAGTACCGGTACTGGAAGCACGAGGCGATCGTGGCGGAACTGGACTCGCGGCGCCACAACTTCCACGTCGCCATCGAGAACTGGCAGCACGACCTGAACATCGGCACGGTGGTGCGCACCGCCAACGCGTTCCTCGCGAAGGAAGTGCACATCATCGGACGACGGCGGTGGAACCGGCGGGGCGCCATGGTCACCGACCGCTACCAGCACGTCCGCCACCACCCCACGGTGGAGGACTTTGTGGCCTGGGCGCAGGCGGAAGGGCTGGCGATCATCGGGATCGACATCTTCCCCGATTCGGTTCCGCTCGAGACCTACGAACTGCCCCGGGACTGCGTCCTGGTGTTCGGCCAGGAAGGACCCGGGCTGACGCCGGAGGTCCACGAGGCCGCCGAAGCCACCCTGTCCATCGAGCAGTTCGGCTCCACCCGGTCCATCAACGCTGCTTCCGCCGCGGCCATCGCCATGCACGCCTGGGTGCGCCGGCACGTGTTCAACCAGCACGTGGGGCGTAATCCGGAACACTCTTTGGGCGTAAATGACTAGGATGGTGCTAGCCGTAAGCGGTACTCCAGGGTTACCAGCCCACAGACGAACCTCAGCATAGGAGTCAGCATGCCCATTGCAACCCCAGAGATCTACTCCGAGATGATCGACCGCGCAAAGGCGGGCGGCTTCGCATTCCCGGCCGTGAATGTGACGTCCTCGCAGACGCTGAACGCGGCCCTGCGCGGCTTCGCCGAAGCCGAGTCCGACGGCATCGTCCAGGTCTCCACCGGCGGTGCGGCCTACTGGTCCGGCGCCTCCACCAAGGATATGGTTGCCGGTTCCCTGGGCTTCGCGGCGTTCGCCCGCGAAGTCGCCAAGAACTACGGCGTCAACATCGCCCTGCACACGGACCACTGCCCCAAGGACAAGCTGGACGGCTTTGTCCTGCCCCTGCTCGCTGCCTCCGAGGCTGAGGTCAAGGCCGGCCGCAACCCGATCTTCAACTCGCACATGTGGGACGGCTCCGCCGAGACCCTGCAGGAAAACCTGCGCATCGCCCGTGAACTGCTGGAGCGCACCGCTGCCGCCAAGATGATCCTTGAGGTCGAAATCGGCACCGTGGGCGGCGAGGAAGACGGCGTTGAGAACGAGATCAACGAGAAGCTCTACACCACGGTGGAAGACGCCCTGGCCACCATCGAGGCACTGGGCGCCGGCGAGAACGGCCGCTACATCACGGCCCTCACCTTCGGCAACGTCCACGGCGTCTACAAGCCCGGCGGCGTCAAGCTCCGTCCGGAGATCCTGAAGGACATCCAGGCCCAGGTGGGTGCCAAGATCGGCAAGGACAGCCCGTTCGACCTCGTCTTCCACGGCGGCTCCGGCTCTTCGGACCAGGAGATCGCCGACGCAGTCTCCTACGGCACCATCAAGATGAACATCGACACCGACACCCAGTACGCCTACACGCGTCCGGTGGCCGACCACATGTTCAAGAACTACGACGGCGTCCTGAAGGTCGACGGCGAGGTCGGCAACAAGAAGACCTACGACCCGCGCGTCTGGGGCGCCTCCGCCGAAGCCGGCCTGGCAGCCCGCGTGGTGGAAGCCACCAAGCAGCTCGGTTCGGCCGGAAAGACCTTCTAGATGTCGGACGAGTTCCGCCGGAACCTGATGGGCCCGGAACCTACGCTCCTGCCTGCCGAGACCGAGGTCTACGAGCAGCTTGACGCGGGCCAGGAGGCCCTGGACCTCGTGGCCAAGCACCCCACATCCTCGCTGTTGTGGGCCGTGCTGGCCGAGGAGGCCTGGGCGGAAGGGCGCACCATCGATTCCTACGCTTACTCCCGGGTGGGCTACCACCGGGGACTGGACTCGCTGCGCCGCAACGGCTGGCGGGGCGTGGGGCCCATCCCGTGGGAGCACGAGCCCAACCGGGGGTTCCTGCGGGCCCTGTACTCGCTGGGCCGGGCCTCCGCCGCCATCGGCGAGGCGGAGGAGCCTGAGCGGATCGAGAAGTTCCTGAACGACTCCGACCCGTCGGCGAAGGCTGCCATCGAGGCGAAATAGCAAGCACTGAATAAAGTACGACGGCGGCAGGTCACCTTTTGGAGAAAGGGTGACCTGCCGCCGTCGTAAGCGGTGATTCTGGTGGCATGGGCCCACGTCCGCAGGGGGCCGGCGCTGACTTGCGGGGTTAGGGCGCGGATGGGGATTTCTGCAGGCCCGTACGTGCCATGGCGTCGGTGTAGGCCACGCGCATGTCCTCGAGGTACTCCTCCTGGCGGGCGGGCGAACCGGCGAACGCACGGCCGCTGAGGGAACGCACCTTGTAGGTCTTCAGGCCGCGGCGCCACAGCAGCGGAACTTCGGTCTTCAGCAGCAGGTTGGCGAGGCGGTTGGCCTCGGTGCCGTGCGCAACGATCACCGACGCGCGGGGAACCAGCGCCAGGAACTTCAGGAGCGGCTTGAGGCCGGCGGAGATCTGGTCCGGGGTGAACTTTCCGTTGGGCTCTCCCGGGAGGTGCCACGGGTGGACGTTCCACGGCATCACGAATTCGGGACGCAGGCCCAGCTTCCACTGGATGCCGAGCATCCGGGTCACGGCATCGTGGTCCCCGGGGGTGATGAACCCGGACTTGTCAGCCTCGCCGATGTTCGAGTACAGGCTGATGATGCGGCACTCGTCCACATCGTGCATGGGGTCAACGTAGGGCACTACGGTGCCGGGCTTGGCGTCCTGCAGGGAATCGCACAGTTCATTGACGGCCGCGACGTTGGGTTCGTAGCGGCGGCTCAGGAGTTGCTCATGGAAAGATTCGGGTGCCAGGGCTGTCATGTAGTGCTTGATCTCCTGCGGGGATTGTTGTTGCTTCCGCCGGTGAAAATGGGCGCACGACGGCACAGCTCATCAACGGCGGTTAGTTGGGGTGGGCCGATTCCTGGTCGGCCTTTCCCAGTTTAGCAAGCCCCGCGAAACGAAACGCCGGTCCAGGGCAACCAATAAACGCGGTCGGCAGGGTTTCGCAACGTAATAACTGACTGCAGATTCCTGTCACGTCCATTGACAGCATTCGTTCAGGTTGGTTGGCTTTTGTCACAGCCGGCATATGGGGGATCACCGCTGGCTGGACACACCCTATGCACTCGAAAGAGGTACCGCACCGTGAGAAAAACCCTGGCAACCTTCAGGACCCTGGCACTAACCGGAGCGCTGGCTTTGGCGGCAGTGACCGTCCCGGCGCCGGCCCTTGCCGTCGGCGAAGGCCCCAATTACGACGGCAACGGCCAGATCACCACATCGAAGCTTGCCACCTACGACCAGATGGTTGCGTTCCTCAAAGACCAGGACGCCCGCCAGCCCGCCATGGAGCTGGAAGTCATTGGCCAAACGGTCAAGGGCCGGGACATCCACCTGGTCAAGTACATTTCGGACCCCGCCAACCCCACCATCCTCTACCTGACTCAGCAGCACGGCAACGAACAGCTCACCACCGAGGGCGCCCTGGAATTCGTCAAGCACCTGGGCACCGGCAAGTCAGGGGACATCCTTGACGGCGTGAACATCCTCGTTGTTCCCATGCTTAACGCCGACGGTGCGATGGGGGACGTGAATTTCTCCCTGGACGACTACCTGGCCAAGGGCGACCGCAACATGACCCGCTACAACGCCGAGGAAGTGGACCTCAACAGGGACCACGTGGCCAAGGTCCAGCCTGAAACGCAGGCGCTGCACAACAACGTGATGCGCAAGTACCAGGTGGACTACATGATCGACCTCCACCACCAGGGCACGCGCAGTGAACGTGACGGAAAGCTGGTGTCCGGCTCGATCCTGTACCCCACCACGCCCAACGCCGATCCGGCAGTGGTGCAGAAGTCCAAGCAGCTGGGCGCGGTGGTCTTCGACAATGTCGACTCCACCGGCTGGGGCCACCTGGGCAAGTACGTGGGCGGCAGCGCCGAGACCATCAGCCGCAACGGCATCGCCGTGGAGTACGGCATTGCGACGCTGCTCTTCGAGATGCGCGGCATGTCCGACCACTACCTGGACGGCTACGCCCTGGGGCTGCGCAGTAACGGCTACCTGATCAAGCAGACCGTCACCACGCTGACCGCCACCGCCGCCGCCATCGCTGACGGTTCAATCGCCGACGCCGACACCTCCTTCTGGGACAGCCTCGCCACCCAGACCTCCCGCCCGGGTGAGGAAGCCGACGACGAATAGCGGCCCACGCTGACGCTCCGCCGCGGTCCCTTCCTGCAGCAGCCCGCGCTGCGGGAAGGGCCGCGGCGGACCAACGAGTGGACAAAGTCGCCCATCGGCTAAACTTGGGTGGTAAGGGCCCCGGAACTCTTGCGTCGCTGTGCCGCCATCGGACCAGTGACAGCCGGTACATTCGGGGCATTCTCATGAACGGCGCTGCGCAGGACCGCCACAGTGTGGCCGGAACCTGGCAGCCCGAACGAATGGGGGAGGATCCCATGCCAGCAATTGTGATCGTAGGAGCCCAGTGGGGCGACGAAGGAAAAGGCAAGGCCACCGACCTGCTCGGCGGCCGTGTTGACTACGTCGTCAAGCCGAACGGCGGCAACAACGCCGGGCACACCGTCGTCGTAGGCGGTGAAAAGTACGAACTCAAACTGCTGCCGGCAGGCATTCTCAGCCCCAACGCGGTCCCCATCATCGGCAACGGCTGCGTGGTCAACCTCGAGGCCCTCTTCCAGGAAATCGACGGCCTGCAGGCACGCGGCGCCGACACTTCAAAGCTCCGCGTTTCCGCCAACGCCCACCTGGTGGCCCCCTACCACCAGGTCCTGGACAAGGTCACCGAGCGCTTCCTCGGCAGCCGCGCCATCGGCACCACCGGCCGCGGCATCGGTCCGGCCTACATGGACAAAGTGGCCAGGCTGGGCATCCGCGTGCAGGACGTCTTTGACGAATCCATCCTCCGGCAGAAGGTGGAAGGCTCCCTCCGCCAAAAGAACGAACTCCTGGTCAAGGTCTACAACCGCCGCAGCGTCGTGGTGGATGAGATCGTGGAGTACTTCCTGTCCTTCGCCGAACGGCTCCGCCCGCTGGTCATCGACAGCACGCTTGTCCTGAACACCGCCCTGGACGAGGGCAAGGTGGTCCTGATGGAGGGCGGCCAGGCAACGTTCCTGGACGTGGACCACGGCACCTACCCGTTCGTGACCTCTTCCAACCCTACCGCCGGCGGCGCGTCCGTTGGGTCGGGGATCGGGCCTACCCGCATTTCACGCTCCATCGGCATCATCAAGGCCTACACCACCCGCGTTGGTGCCGGGCCGTTCCCCACGGAACTCTTTGACGAGATGGGCATGTACCTCCAGAAGACCGGCGGAGAGTTCGGCGTCAACACCGGACGCCCCCGCCGCTGCGGCTGGTATGACGCCGTCCTGGCCCGCCACGCATCGCGGGTCAACGGCTTCACGGACTACTTCGTCACCAAGCTGGACGTGCTCACCGGCATCGAGCAGATCCCTGTCTGCGTGGCCTACGACGTCGACGGCGTCCGGCACGATGAAATGCCCATGACGCAGACCGAGTTCCACCACGCCGTACCGATTTTCGAGTACTTCGAGGGCTGGACCGAGGACATCACCGGCGCCCGCACCCTCGCGGACCTCCCGGAAAACGCGCGCAACTACGTCCTGGCGCTCGAGAAGCTGTCCGGGACGCGCTTCTCCGCCATCGGCGTGGGCCCAGACCGGGACCAGACCATCGTGGTGAACGACCTCATCAACGACTGACCGGTCCGTGATCGGGTAGAAGCAGGAAATTACGACGGCGGCGGGGCACCTTTGCAAGGGTGTCCCGCCGCTTGCGTCCGCCCGGCGGGAGGGTCCTGCGGCAATTTACACAGGGTTAACGTGGTTGGTCTTGTGAGGCTGCCGGGAAGCCCGCGAGACTCGTTTGTACACCCTGTGACTGCGAGGAAGGACTTGCCATGGCCGGGAAATTCGAGGCATTTGTGGACTCTGATTCGTCTTTCAGGTTCCGGCTCCTGGCCCCTGACGGCGCAGTCATGGCCGTATCCGGCCCGTACCAGGACAAGGCCGCCCTCGCTGCCGGCATCGCCGCCGTCCGGGAGTGCGCCGGTACAGGTCTGGTCACCGATCTTTGTTCCACCCCCGGGGCCGCAACCCGCCAGGCACCCGCCCGCGTCCCTGCTCCGGCGGAGGAACCGGCCACGGCTGCACCACGGACCGAGTGCGACGACCAGCGCGTCCCCGCCGGAGGGCACACCTTTGTTCTCGCCAAGGGCCCGCGGCGGCAGGGCACCCGGCCCCGCTGGACCGCCTCGGTCCGCTGACCCGAAAAAGTTTTCAAAGTTTTTTCGGTGGCGCGTAACCCTTTACGTGCCTGCGGCGATTACCCCTATGTAGCGCCGGCCTGGAACTTGTCCCCCATCACGTTCCAGGCCGGCTCTTTCACTTTCCGACGGCAGGGGCAGCTGCCTTGTCGGACCGGCAGCATACGCGTGGCGGTCCTCGGCGGTGGTTACTCGGCGGTAAAGTGGGGCGGGGAAAAGGCGTTCCGCATGCCGGACGGCCTCTCCGCGCAATCACACCCCATCTTTGACCGAAAGCTCCGCGTCCGTGACTGATGCCCTGACAGACGAGGCCCTGGACGGCCCCGCCGGGACAGCGGTGTTCAGCGTTGTCTACCGGACGTATGCATCACAGGTCCTGGGCTATCTGACGGCCCGGGGAGTCGAGGATCCGGAGGCGGCCATGCAGGAAGTGTTCCTCTCCGTCCTGCCGCGCCTTGGCTCGGTGCACGGGGGAGCCGCCGGGCTGCGCACATTCATCTTTTCGGTGGCCCATGCCCGCATGGTGGACGACTACCGGCGCCAGAGCCGTACTCCCGCCAAGCTCCCGTTCGAACCTGAGCTGGACAGGCGCGAGGATTCGTCGGCGGAAACGGAAGCGCTGGAGCGGATAGCACCGCAGGAGGTCCTTGGCCTGCTGGATGCGCTGCCGCAGGACCAGCGCGAGGTACTGGCCCTCCGCCTCGTGGCTGGACTTACCGTGGAGCAGTCCGCGGAAGCCATGGGCAAGAGCGAGGGCGCCGTCAAACAGCTACAGCGCCGGGCGCTCCTCAAGCTCCGGGAACTTGCGGATGTGAAGGAATACCTTAAGCCATGACACCACAGGCGCCCCACACAGCGGACACTGTGGAGGAACTGCTCCTTGAGGCGGGCTTTGGGCAGGACGCAGGCCTGCGCCGGACCCTCCTGGCAGTCGGTTCCCTGGCGGACCTTCCCGTGCCGGCTCCCACGGGACAGCTGGCTGCCCTGCTGGCCGCCGGTCTCTGCGCACCCGGGACGGACGCGCAAGGCAGCGATACGGCGGAAGGCACCCCGAACGACGAACCCGGGCGGCGCCGCCGGCTGCGCGCGCACCGGCCCACCGTCGTCGGGCTGGCACTGGTGGCGGGCATGGGGATGGGAGTTGGCACCGTGGCAGCCAGCTCCGCCAATCCTGCCCATACCGGCAGCCCCTCAGTCCAGCAGCTGCTTGAGGACTGGTCCCCCTCCTGGACTATCCGGACACCCCAGGCCGCCGCGCCCGGACCGCTCCAGGATGGCAGCAACGACGCTGCGCAGGATAACGGCGGGCCGGCGGGCGGCACCGCCCCTGGCAGTGAACCGCCGGTGGAGACGCAGCCTGCGGAGGAGTCCGGGCAGGCCACAGCTGTCCCTTTGCCCGGCCAGGGCGGGCAGGAACCCGGCGAAGGTCCCGCGGCCGACGGACAGGACGGGACCACGGAACGGAAAGAGGCCGCAGAAGCCGACGCGGCAGCAGCGCCGGAACACACCCGTGGGCCTGATGCCGGGCACCGCAACGGGAGCCATCCGGACAACCCAGGACAACCGCCAGTGGATGCTCCCGGTGTGCCGGGAACAGCCGGACAGGGACCATCAGGCCAGGGAGCCGGCGCAGCCGCCGCAGATAACCCTGTCCCCGGGGCCAAGTGGCGGGACAAGTTCGTCCGCTAGCTTTACTGACGTGAGAGGTTGGGGACGCTGCGCAGCGGGGTGCACGCTTGCCGCCGCTGCCTCCGCGTAGGCTGAACCCATGGGCCACACGAACGATCCTGCAGTCATAGAACGCCTGATGCGCACCAAAGGACGCTGGGCCATTGTCGGCCTGAGCACCAACGAATGGCGGGCCGCGTTCGATACTTCGCTGTTCATCCGCGACCGGCTGGGCATGGAAATCATCCCCGTCAACCTGCCCGGCAACCCTGTCCACGGCGAACCCGGGTACCGCAGCCTCCTGGACATCCCGGCCGCCAAGCTGCCCATCGACGTCGTGGACTGCTTTGTGAATTCCCAGAAAGTTGGTGCCGTCGTGGACCAGGCGATCGCGGTAGGCGCGAAGGCGGTATGGATGCAGCTGGGGGTCGTCGATGAGGCGGCAGCCAAACGGGCCAAGGACGCGGGGCTGGACGTTGTGATGGACAGCTGTCCGGCGCAGCAGGCATGGAAGTTCAATCTCTGACAGGCTTTCAGCCTTAGCTCTTCAGCAGCTCCGGATAGTGCCGCTCCGTGACATCCGGGTGCGCCCGCATCCTGCCTTTCAACATGTTCATTCCAAACGAGGCCAGCAGGGGGTTCGCCGGATCATCCGTGATTCCCCTCGCTGCCGCCTTCAGCTCCGGCGGCAGCGGCACAGGGTGGATTACCGCGTCGAGCCGCGGAGACCAGAAAAACGGAACGGAGTACCGGTCCACCCCCGGCGGCGGTGCCTGTACCCGGTGGATGGTGGCCGCCAGGTAGCCTTCCGTGGCCACCTCAAGCATTTCGCCGAGGTTCACCACCAGCGCCCCCGGGAGGGGTTCCACCGGAACCCATGCTGCCGCACCTGGCGGCAGGACTTCCAGCCCGCCCACGTCGTCCTGGAGCAGCAGCGTGACGAATCCGTAGTCTGCGTGCGATCCCACGCCCTGGTCTCCAGCGGCCTCCACCACGCCGCCCACATAGTGCACCAGCTTGCCCATCCACGCCGGCGACCCCTGGAACGGTTCGTCGAAGTAGTCCTCAGGAAGCTGCAGGGAAACGGCGATCCCCCTGAGCAGCTCCATCCCCACCAATGACATCAGTTCAGCCCAGGCCATGGCCACGGGGCGAAGCTCGGGGAACGATTCATCGGGCCAGAGGTTGGGGCCCTGCAGCAGCCAGAACGGCTGGTCCTCCGGATAGTCCCTAACGGGCTGCCGCTCGGGCGAGTAGTCGATCTGCTCCCGCGCGTCTGCCTTTCCCTGGGTGACCTCGGTGCCCATGCGGGTGTAGCCGCGGAAGTGTGGTGAAAGCCGGTTGTCCAGTTTCAGGCGCTCCTCGAGCGGAAGGCTGAAGAAGCGCCTGATGGTGTCCAGAAGCTGTTCCGGTTGGCCGGGGGCCGCGCCATAGCCCGTGATCTGGAAGAAGCCCACATTGTGGGTGGCGTACCGCAGCTGCTCGATGAAATCCGCGCTGAAGGACCCGTCGGCCTGCCGCGCCGTGCCCAGGTCCAGAACAGGTATCAGCCCCTGATCGCGTGCCATCCTCGCAGACTAGCACCGGACGCGTTGGCTTTATAGGCTTCCTGGATGGACCCCGACGCACTGCGGAAAGTTTGCCTCTCATTCCCGGGCGCCTACGAGGATTACCCCTTCGGGCCGGAGACCGCTGTCTTCAAGGTGCGCGCCTCCAGTGCCGGCGGTTCCCCGACCCAGGGCAAGGTCTTTGCCTTGTCGTCGATGAGCCCGGACGGCTACGTGAACCTCAAGTGCGAGCCGGGCCTCGCGGTACAGCTCCGTGCCGCGCATCCTGAAATCACGGGGGCCTGGCACATGAACAAAACCCACTGGAACGGTGTGCGGCTGGATGGGGCGCTGCCTGACGACATGGTCAGGGACATGGTGGAGGACTCCTACGACCTTGTGGTGGCAGGCCTGAGCCGGAGGCAGCAGGAGCAGCTGGGATGGGCCCGGCTGAGCGGAGCGGCTGGTACGGAACGTGGCTGAGAAAAGGCCGGCCCGGGGCGGGCTCAACTATCCCGGGATCGGCAGCACCCAGCGCGCCACCGCCCCTGCGGGCTACCCGGAGGTCCTGGAGGAAGCCTTCCTGGGTTGCGGGATGGCGGTGTACCAGCGGGTAGCCGCCGGCATCCTGGGCTGGGAACTGCAGCGTCGGGCGGGGCTCCGCTTCCGTGCCGATTCACCCGTGGCGGCACCGGGGGTGCGGGTGGTCAGCGGCTTCGGTGCCGGGCCTTTCCGGCTGAACGCACCATGCCAGGTGGTGTGGGTTAGGAAACCTGCGCAGGAGCGGATTCCGCAGTCAGCCGGATTTGGCTACGGAACGTTGCCCGGGCATCCCGCCCGGGGCGAGGAATCCTTCGAAGTGGAGATCAACGGGCGCGGGGAGGTGTTCCTGCGGATCCGGGCCTTCAGCAAACCAGCCAACTGGTTCTACGCTGCCGGCGGACTGGTCACCCGTGCTGCACAGCGCCACGTGACGTCCCGGTACATTGAAGGGGCACGCACTCTCGCCTCGGAAGGAATGCCCCCGTGATCTTCATTGTCGTCAAGTTCAAGGTCAAGCCCGACTGGTCGGAGCGCTGGCTCGACCTGGTGGCCGGCTTTACCCAGGCCACGCGGCAGGAACCGGGAAACCTGTGGTTCGACTGGTCCCGCAGCGTGGACGACCCCAACGAGTTCGTCCTGGTGGAAGCTTTCAAGGACGACGCCGCCGGCGACCACGTCAACAGCCCCCACTTCAAGCAGGCCATGGCAGACATGCCGCAGGCCCTGGCAGAAACCCCCAGGATCATCAGCCGCCAGTTCGACGGCGAAGGCTGGGACCGGATGGGCGAACTCACCATCTGAGCCCATCGACTGCTCCGTATCTGGCGTTTTGGCCCTCCTAAACGGCAGTTAGGGAGCAGTCGATAGCATGAAGGCATGTGGATCGGCTGGATCGAATTCGACATCCTCTTGGGCGACGTCCAAAGCCTCAAGGAAAAGCGCTCGGTCATCAGGCCGCTGCTCGCAGAGCTCAGGCGGCGCTTCGATGTCTCCGTCGCCGAGGTGGGGGACCAAGACCAGTACCGGCGTTCGCAGGTGGGCGCCGGGCTGGTGGCGGCTGACCGCGCCCATCTCATTGAGGTGCTGGACGCCGTCGAACGCTTTGTGGCAGCCCGGCCGGAGTTCGAACTGCTCAGTGCGCGGCAGCGTGACCACCATAGCGAGGACTAATCCCCGCCCCCACCCATCGATTGCTGAGTAATTGTCGTTTTCAGGCGTCAAAACGACACCTGCTCAGCAATCGATGGGGGATGTGGATAACTTCTGCGTGTTCCGGTCCATTCTGGTGTCATGGACCGATGAAGACCCCACGCCCCCTGCCGGAGGAGCTCCGCGGCCGCCCGTTCACCCTCGTCGATGCCTCGCTGGCCGGAGTGTCCTCACGCCGCTGGCGGCACAGTTCGATGGAGCGTCTCGGCCGGGGCATCCGGATGGAAATCGCGACGGCGGCACTCCCCTTGAGCGTCCGGGTGCGGCCTTTCATCGAAGTCAACCCGCGATGCGCCGCATCGCATGCAACCGCCGCGGAGCTCCATGGTCTGCCGCAGCGGCGGCAGAACGAAGGGCTCGAGGTCTACCACCTCATCCGGCCCGAAGGCGCAGCGCATCTGGCGCGCCCGCACGTCATCGTCCACCGGATGAAGCTCTTTGAGGACGAGGTGATGATGGTGGACGGACTCCCCGTCACCACCCCTGCGCGCACCTGGCTGGACATGGTGGAGATGTTGGACTCCGCAAGGCCAAAGAAGCCATAGAGCTCATCCGGGCGGGCTCGGATTCGCCCCAGGAAACCCTGCTTCGGCTGGCGCTGATCCGGGCAGGCATGCCCGAACCTGAGCTGAACGTCGCCATCACCGACAACACCGGCCAACGGCACCATGAACCGGATCTGAGCTACCGCACATACCGGATCGGGATCGAATACGAGGGTGAACACCACGGCGAGGAAGGACAGATCGTGCGGGACATTGCCCGCTCGGAGCGCTACACAGCCCTGGGATGGACTGAAATCAGGATCTCCAAGCGCCACATGATGGACGACGGGAAACAGGCCGTCTCCAAGGTCCGCACAGCGCTGGTGCAGGCCGGCTGGCGACCGGGTCGTTAAGCATCGATTGCTCCCCACCGGGACCCGGCCTTCGCAAGCTCAGGCCGGGTCCCTCGCCGGTGTGGGCCCCCGCACCTGCCGTTCTGAGGGTTCAAAACGACAGGTACGGAGCAATCGATGGGTGGGGTGCCTAGCCGAAGTACTTTGGCAGGGTCCCTTCGTGGGCTTCGCGGAGGGCGTCCAGGGACAGGGACTCCACGCCGTTGATCTCCAGGGTGCCGCTGGCCGCATCCACCACGCCGATACGCGTGTGGGCGAAGCCGCGGGCGGTGCACATGTCCGTGAAGCGGACTTCCTCCGAACGGGGGACCCCAACAATGGCGCGGCCCTGGGATTCGGAGAACAGCGCCGTGAACAGGTCCACACCGTCGCGGTCCAGGACGTCCTGCAGGGCAATCCGGGCGCCGACGCCGTAGCGCAGCGAGGACTCCACCAGGGCTGCCGCAAGGCCGCCTTCGGACAGGTCGTGGGCCGAGTCGATCATGCCGTCGCGTGATGCGTTGATCAGGATCTCGCCCAGCGCGCGTTCGGCCTCAAGGTCAACCTTGGGCGGCTGCCCGCCCAGGTGGCCGCGCATGTTCGCCCACTCGGAGCCGTCCAGCTCGGCGCCCGTGGTGCCCAGCAGGTAGATGGCCTGGCCGTCTTCACGCCAGCCCGACGGCGTACGGCGGGCAACGTCGTCGAGCTTGCCCAGGACCGCCACCACGGGGGAGGGGTGGATGGGCGTGGTGCCCGTCTGGTTGTACAGGGACACGTTGCCGCCGGTGACCGGGATGCCCAGCACCATGCAGGCGTCGGACAGGCCGCGGATGGCCTCGGCGAGCTGCCACATGACGTCCGGGTCCTCGGGGGAACCGAAGTTCAGGCAGTCGCTGACGGCCATGGGTACGGCACCCGCGGTGGCCACGTTGCGGTACGCCTCGGCCAGGGCCAGCTGCGCGCCGTGGTACGGGTCGAGGTAGGTGTAGCGGCCGTTGGCGTCGGTGGCGAGGGCCACGCCCAGGCCGGTTTCCTCGTCGACGCGGACCACGCCGGCGTCATCGGGGAATGCCATGGCGGTGTTGCCGCCCACGTAGCGGTCGTACTGGTTGGTGATCCAGTCCTTGGAGCACATGTTCGGCGATGCCACCAGCTCGGTGACGGCCTTGGCCAGTTCTGCGGGGGCAGCGGGCCGGCCGGCGTCCTGGACAGAGCCGGTGAAGGTGTCAGCCTGCACGCGGTCCTGCCACTCGGGGCGGGCGTACGGGCGGTCGTAGACCGGTCCGTCGTGTGCCACGGTGCGGGGATCGACGTCGACGATCACCTCGCCTTCCCATGTGATGATGAGGCGGCCGGTATCGGTCACTTCACCGAGCCAGGAGTACTCCACGGCCCACTTGTCCATGACGGCCTCGAACGCTTCCACGTTCTCCGGGGTTACCACGGCCATCATGCGTTCCTGCGACTCGGACATCAGGATCTCGCCCGGGGTCAGGGTGGGGTCGCGGAGCAGGACGGAAGTCAGCTCAACCTGCATGCCGCCGTCGCCGTTGGAGGCCAGCTCCGACGTGGCGCAGGAGATACCTGCAGCGCCGAGGTCCTGGATGCCTTCAACGAGGGAACCCTTGAACAGTTCAAGGCAGCATTCGATGAGGACCTTCTCGGCGAAGGGGTCGCCCACCTGTACCGCGGGGCGCTTGGACGGCTTGGTGTCGTCGAAGGACTCGGAGGCCAGCACGGAGGCGCCGCCGATCCCGTCGCCGCCGGTGCGGGCACCAAACAGGACCACCTTGTTGCCCTTGCCGGAGGCGTTGGCCAGGCGGATATCCTCGTGCCGCATGACGCCGACAGCCAGTGCGTTCACCAGCGGGTTGCCCTGGTACACGGAGTCGAAGACCATTTCGCCGCCGATGTTGGGCAGGCCCAGGGAGTTGCCGTACCCGCCGATGCCTGCGACGGCGCCGTGCATGACGCGTGCAGTGTCCGGGTGGTCGATGGCGCCGAAGCGCAGCGGGTCCATCACGGCAACGGGGCGGGCGCCCATGGAGATGATGTCGCGGACAATGCCGCCGATGCCGGTGGCCGCGCCCTGGTAGGGCTCAACGAACGACGGCGAGTTGTGCGACTCGATCTTGAAGGTTACGGCCCAGCCGTCCCCAAGGTTGGTCACGCCGGCGTTTTCGCCGATGCCCACCAGCATGTCCTTCTTCATTTCCTCCGTGACCTTCTGGCCGAACTGGCGCAGGTGGTTCTTGGAGGACTTGTAGGAGCAGTGCTCGCTCCACATCACGGAGTACATTGCTAGCTCGGCGCCGGTGGGGCGGCGGCCCAGGACCTTGACGACCTCGTCGAACTCATTCTGCTTCAGGCCCAGTTCGGCCCAGGGGAGCTCGACGTCCGGGGTCTTGGCCGCGTTTTCGACCGTGTCGATGTTGAACTTCTTGGTGGTTTCCGTGGTCACTTGGCGCCTCCCACAATCTTGTTCAGGACGGAGGTGAAGAAACCGAGGCCGTCGGTGTCGGACCCGGCGATACCCGTCTCACGGGACACAACAGTCTCGGGGCCGAAGCCGACCTCCACGGCGTGCTCGGGGTGCGGCATGAGGCCCACCACGTTGCCGGCTGCGTTGGAAATGCCCGCGATATCCCGGCGGGAGCCGTTCGGGTTGAAGCCAACGTAGCGGAACACCACGCGGCCCTCGGCCTCAAGGGCGTCCAGGGTCTTGTCGTCGGCGATGTACTGGCCGTCCTGGTTCTTCAGCGGGATGGTGATCTCCTGGCCCGCTATGTAGTCCAGGGTCCAGGCGGTGTTGCTGTTCTCGACGCGCAGGACCTGGTCGCGGCACATGAACTTCAAGTGGTCGTTCTTGATCATCGAGCCGGGCAGCAGGTGGGATTCGGTGAGGATCTGGAAGCCGTTGCAGATACCGAGCACCGGCAGCTTGGCGTCGGAGTTGGCGGCGTCGATGATCCTGGACATCAGCGGCGCAAAGCGTGCAATGGCTCCGGCACGGAGGTAGTCACCGTAGGAGAACCCGCCGGGAATAACCACGGCGTCCACGTCACCGAGTTCGGTGTCGGCGTGCCAGAGTTCGACGGCGGTGCCGCCGGCTAGGCGGACGGCGCGGGCGGCGTCGCGGTCATCAAGGGTGCCGGGGAACGTGACGACGCCGATCCGGGCGCCGGCGAGCCTGCTGGCCACTGCAGCGTCGCCGGGGGCGTCTCCGATCAGGGGGAGTTCAGTCATGTCAGGCCTCGACGACCTCGACGTTGACGACGTCCTCGATCACGGGGTTGGACAGGAGGGTTTCCGCGGCGTCGCGGGCCTGGGCCAGGATTTCCTCGGTCACCTCGCCGTCGACCGTCAGTTCGAAACGCTTGCCCTGGCGGACAGAGCTGAAGCTGGTGAAGCCCAGGCGGGGGAGAGCGCCGACGATCGCCTTCCCCTGCGGGTCCAGAATCTCGGGCTTGGGCATGACGTCAACAACGATCCGGGGCATCCGGTAACTCCTGTGCGTGAGCTTGGGTAAGGGCGCAGCGGAGTGGTGCCGTCTCACGCCGTTCCGGGTCCGGGGCACGTTGTGTTAGACAGTGACGTCAGGCCGTGAGTTCAGACAATGAGGACGGGCGCTCCGCGAGCTTGCTCGTTCATTCTACCGGCCGAAGGGCCACAGCCTGTATTCGGCCGGTTGCGGCAGGAAGACGGCGGACAGCCTGCCTGCCGGACGGGTGGCGGCGGCGGTTTCCGGCCCCCGTGCTGTGGAGTTGGACGGGCGGCATCACTAGGATTGTTGGATGGCTGAAAATTCGAAATCCGTGCTGTTGCCCGTGGTCGCCGCAGCAGTGTTTGCAGGGCTGGGCCGGATGGTGTTCCAGAAGATTAAGGCCGACCGTTTTGCCCGGGAGAACCGGGTGGCGGGGCCGGTGGATGAGAAGACCCGGCAGTGGATCAGCGACGTGGTCCGTACGCCGCGCCAGTAGCGGCGGAGCGTATTCCGCTGGGTTCAAGGGCGTCCTTCAGGGCGCCCTTTTTCGTGCCCTTTCCCCCTGCGGCAGGAATCCGGCGGGCGGGCGTATGACTGGCGGAAAATTCAGTTTTGTGTCCTATGTCATATTCAGCTATCAGTCTGTACTCTGTGATCGGCGGGTCTCACGAAATGACAAGATCTGTAACTTCGCGTGCCATGCCGTGTCGTTTCGGGCCCCCAACCATGGCTGGGCCGGTACATCGTGAAAGGTTTGCACGTGAGATCTACTGGAAAGAGCCCCATGCGGGGCGGGGGATTCCGGAAGGCAGCGGCGCTTGCCGTGGGCTTGCCGCTACTCCTCACCTCGATGGCCATCACTCCCGCCACCGCGGCGCCGGCCGGGCAGGACAACGCAGTAACAGCCAAGGAGAATGCACCCGCCGACTTCAAGGACGGACGCTACATCGTTGTCCTGGCAGGCGCCGCAGCGGCCGCGTATGAGGGGGAGACGCCCGGACTTGGTGCAACCAAGCCCGAGAAGGGGCGGAAGCTGGACGCAGGCGGACCCAACTACCGGGCCTACGACGCACACCTCCGGAAGCAGCAGCGGGAGGTCGCTGCCAGCCAGGGGGTAACCCCGGGAAAGCAGTTCACCGCTGCCCTCAATGGTTTCACGGCAGAACTGACCGCCGCCCAGGCCATGGAGCTGTCCAAAGACGACCGCGTGCTGGTTGTGGCCCCGGACGTGGAGAACGCCCCGGACTACACCACCACCGACTTCCTCAAGCTGACCGGCCCCGATGGGGCCTGGGCAACCCAGTTCGGCGGCGAAGCGAACGCCGGCAAGGGAGTGGTTGTGGGCGTCATCGACTCCGGCTACGCCCCGGACAACCCCTTCCTGCAGGGGGAACCGGTCCAGCCGCTGACCGGACCTGCCCAGGTGGGCGTGCCCTACCGCACTGCTGAGGGCCGGATCGCCATGCTCAAGGCTGACGGCACCACCTTCGAAGGAGAATGCCAGAAAGGCGAGGGGACGGGAGCCTCCTTCGACGGCTCCCTGTGCAACTCCAAGGTCGTCGGGGCCAGGTACTTCGCCGACACCTTCATGCAGTACGTAGCCCCGGAGAACCGGGCGCCCGAGGAACTCATCTCGCCGGTCGACGTCGGAAGCCACGGAACCCATACCGCCACCACGGCCGCCGGCAACGCCAACGTGGAACAGGTGATCGACGGCGCAAGCTTCGGCAAGAGCTCCGGCGTTGCCCCCGCAGCCAAGGTCTCGGTGTACAAAGTCTGCTGGGAAGACACCAACCCTGACACCGGCGGCTGCTACTCCTCCGCCTCCGTCGAGGCAGTGGAAGCCGCCATCAAGGACGGCGTGGACGTCCTGAACTACTCCATCTCGGGCAATAACAACAACACCACCGACCCCGTGGCCCTGGCGTTCCTCAACGCCGCCGCCGCAGGCGTCTTCGTCTCCGCTTCAGCCGGCAACTCCGGTCCCACGGCGTCCACCGTCAACCACGCCTCGCCGTGGCTGACCACGGTCGCCGCGTCGACGTTCCCCAGCGACCTGCTGGGCACCGTCAAGGTCTCGGACGGATCGCTGTACCGCGGAGCCTCCATCATGAAGTCGGAAGTGGCTGACAAGCCCGTGATTGTTGCGGCGTCAGCGGCAGCGGCCGGGGTGGCCAACGCCAACCTTTGCGGCCCCGGCAGCCTGGATGCGGCCAAGGTGGCAGGCAAGGTTGTTGTCTGCGACCGCGGCGTGGTGGACAGGACTGCCAAGAGCCAGGAGGTGCAGGACAAGGGGGGCGTGGGCATGATCCTGGTGAACCTCACCAGCAGCTCCGAAGATGCCGATAACCACGTGCTGCCCACCGTCCACGTCAACGCGCCCAAGAGCCTTGAACTGAAATCAAAGCTGGAGGCAAACCCCGCGTTGACAGTCAGCCTTGTCAAGGGCGACCTCACGGGCCTGCCGCCGGCGCCTGCGCCCCAGATCGCCGGTTTCTCCTCCCGCGGACCCACCCTCGCCGCCGGCGGCGACCTGCTGAAGCCGGACATTGCGGCTCCGGGCGTGAACGTCCTGGCGGGCGTCTCCACCATCGGTAACGACGGCGACCAGTTCGGCTTCATGTCAGGCACCTCCATGGCTGCCCCGCACATCGCAGGGTTTGGCGCTCTGGTGCTCAGCAAGCAGCCCACCTGGTCTCCCGCCACGGTCAAGTCGGCCATGATGACCACGGCCTACCCGCTGGTCAACGCCGATGGTTCGCCGAACGCTGATCCCTTCCATGGCGGCGCAGGCCACATCGACTCAACCCGCGTCCTGGATCCGGGCCTTGTCTACAACTCGGGCATCAAGGATTGGCTCGGCTACCTCAATGGGCAGGGCGTGGACACCGGCGCACCGCAGGCCGGCACCATCGCCGCCCGGGACCTGAACCTGCCGTCCGTTGCGCTCGGCAGCCTGGTGGGGGAAGTGCAGGTCAAGCGCCAGCTGACCGCGCTCGTTCCGGGTATGTACCGGCCGGAGGTCAACATGCCCGGCTTCAACATCCAGGTGGAGCCGAAATCGCTGAACTTCGCCAAGGCAGGACAGACCCGCGAGGTCACCCTGACCATCAGGAACGCCAGCGCTCCGGTGGGCAAGTTCAGCACGGGCACCCTTACCTGGAAAGGCCCCCGCACGGTCAGTTCGCCCATCGCCATCCGGCCCGTTGATGCACAGATCGCTCCGTCCTTCTCCTTCAGCTCGGCCACGGGCAGCGGGAGCGGCACGATGGAACTGGTGTCAGGTTCGGACAACCCCATCAACGTGGGCGTGGAGGGCCTGGCACCCCTGAGCCAGACCGCCATCACCAAGACACCCGGTGAATACGCTCCCCGGAACGACGACCACAACGCGCTCCTCCGGGTGACGGTACCGCAAGGAGCATCCTTCGCCCGCCTCGGTGTCCAGGCGCAATCGGACGACGTCGACTGGGACATGGTGGTCTACGCACCCAATGGCTCGGGTGGACTGACAGCCACCCAGGTGGCGACGGCTTCCGCCAGTGAGTTCCTGGACCTGGAGTCTCCGCGCGCGGGAACGTACTACCTGGCAGTCAACCTGTACTCCACTCCGGACAACGGACCGGCCAGCGCCTCCGTCCAGGCTGTTACCTTCGCGGGTGACGCCGGCAACCTCACTGTGGAACCGAACCCGATCGTGGCTCCCAACGGAACTGCCACCTCGGCCACTGTGTCCTGGACGGGCCTCTCCGAAGGTGCCTACCTGTCCCGGCTCAGCCTGGGCGGCAACGGCATCAGGACCTGGGTCAACGTCCAGGTGGGAGCTGCGCCTGTTGCCCCTGCCGGGGCTCCGCAGGTGGCGTTCGCAGACGCCGTACCAGCGGTGTAGCGGCCTGACGCTAGAGAAGAAGACAGGATCCCGGGCGCTCAACCGCCCGGGATCCTGTCTTTTGTTTATCCGGCCTTAGCAGGGCCCTTAGGCTCCGCCCGCGCTCCCAAGCAACGCCGCCATGGCATTCCAGCGCGAGATTTCGCAGCCATCCGTGCGCGTGAACACAGAATCAACGGTGCGCCCATGAAAGATGCCCGTGACCACGGCTACCTGGGGCCCGCCGTACTGCTGGGTGCACAGCCGGGGTGGGCCGGGCTTGGGAAAGAAGATGCCCTCGCCGTACTTTTCCACCGCTGCCAGGGCCGCATCAGGGTCCGGCAGGGTGGTGGCCGGCTGGGCGCGGCCGCCGTCGGCCACCAGCCGGAAGACATGTTCGACGGCGGCAGGATCTTCCCGGAGCCTGACGGTCAGGTCGATCACGCCGGAACCGTCCTGGACAGTGCCTCCAGTTCCACGGCCAGCTTCTCCCGGAGGGCAGCCGCTTCCGCAGCGAAGGAGCGCTGGTGCTCCACGTACTCGGCCTTGCCCTGCGGCGTCTCGATGGGAATTGCGGGGTAGCCCCACTCCGCAAGATCGTAAGGGGAAGCCTGCATGTCCATGGCGCGGATCCGCCAGGACAACTCAAAACAGTCCATCACCAGCTCGCTGGGCAGGGCCGGCAGCAGCTTGTACGCCCACTTGTACAGATCCATGTTGGCGTGGAGGCAGCCGGGCTGTTCGAGGTGGCGCTGGGTCTCGCGGCTCGGCGCCAACTCATTCAGCGGGACGGCGTCCGGAGTGTAGAAGCGGAACGCGTCGAAGTGGGTGCAGCGGATCCGGTTGTCCTCCACCACCTTGTCCGTGCCGGCCGGCCCCAACCGCAGCTGCAGGTACTCGTGGCGCAGGTCGAACCTGTCCTGGTGGTACACCATGGCCCATTCGTGCAGCCCGAAGCAGCCGAACTGGGCGGGGCGTGCTGCGGTTCCGCGCAGGATGACGCCCGCAAAGGCGATTGCCTCGCTGCGGTCGGCAAGAAAGGCGTCCCGGTCAAAGGTGACCGCGGTACTCCCTTCCGGCAGCCCCAGGAAGGCAAGCTCGCCGTCGTCGAGCCGGCGGTAGTGCTTCCAGTCAAGGCGCCCAGCCGCTTCCCGGCCCAGCAGGACGTGCCCTGCGCCGGGGTGCCAGCGGCGCAGCTGGCCGGGTTTCTGGGTGTAGTAGGTGAAGAGGAAGTCTTCCACCGGGTGCTTTTTGCCTGCCGACCTGCGGGCCAGGTAGGGGTCCGCGTAGCGGCTGACGCGCAGTTGGTGTGCCTTCTCCAGCGCCTGCCATTCGTCCGCCGCGAGGAGCCTAGGCTCCACCGGCAACACCAAGGACATCCCTTGCAGCATCCCAGCTGCCGATCTCACAGCCATTGGTGCGCGAGAAGGCAGTGTCTACGGGGACACCGTCCACAACTCCCGTCACGGTGGCTTTCTGGGGGCCGCCCCACTGCTGCGTGCAGGCCTGCGCGGTTCCCGGGACGCTGGGGCTCAGCAGCCCCGCGTTTTCTTTCAAGGCGGAGCAGGCTGCATCCGCGGCGGGATGCACGCTCTCGGCAGCGGGGACTCCGTCTGTGCACACCAGGGTGTAGCTGGTCTCGGGTTCTCCCTCTGCGGTGGTCACGATGATGGACAGTTCGGCATTGCCCTGCCCGGGTCCGGAAGGCGCCGCTGAAGGTACCGGGGCGGGGGCGGGGACGGAGGTCTCAGTGTCGGCGGACGGGCTGGCGGATGGGCTCTCCGACGCGGTGGCGGAGGCCGTGGGAGTTGCGGAAGGTTCGCCGGAAGGGCTGCCGCCCCCCTGGTCCGGGGAGCACGCCGGGAGCAGCGTTGCTGCCAGCAGCAGGGCGAGCGCCGTTTTCCTCATGGACCGTGGCCTGTCCGTCATCCCCTTATTCTACTGCCGGTTCTGGTTCTGTCTCCTGGCCGGAGGTAGCCGCAATCAGCCCCATCATGGAGGTGTGCAGTTCCGTGACCTGGGCTCGGGTCAATCCCAGGCGTTCCATCATTGTTCCCGGGACCTTGAGGGCCTCCTGGCGCAGCGCGGCGCCCTTCGTGGTCAGTTCGACGGCGAGGGCGCGCTCGTTGCCGTCCACCCGCCGTCGCGTGATCAGTCCCGCAGCCTCAAGCCGGCGGAGCAGGGGTGAGATGGTGGCCGGTTCCTGGGCAAGGGCGTCGCTGATGTTCCGGACAGTGCGCGGACTCGCCTCCCACAGGCAGAGCATCACCAGGTACTGCGGGTGGGTCAGGTTCAGCCTTTCGAGGACGGGCTTGTAGGCACCCACAACGCTGCGCGCAGCCACCGTCAGGGCGAAGCACAACTGGTGCTCCAGGAGCAGGTCCTCGTCCTGCCCCGGTTCGGTGCCGGTCGCCGTCTCCATGCTCCTCCAATTGTTAGTGCACTAACTGTTAGCGTACACTTCCAGTAGCTATCATGTCAGGTAAGGAGCCGGGTTCATGGGCAAGGGCAACTCTGAAGGCAAGGAAAACGCGTCGCAGCGTTTCATGCGGGCCACAGGAAGGCTGCGGGCCATCTTTGGTCCGGCCAACCGTTCATCCCTTGTCCACGACATGACGGAGGAAAACCGGAGGCTGCTGGCCCAGCGTGAGGCGGAGACCCAGCAGTGGGAGACCGTCACCAGGCCCGATGGCAGCACCTACGTTGTACCCAGGAACCCGGAAGACAAGTCACTCCGCTGAGCGTGCCAATTTGGGGTCCGGGCGGGAGCCTTTTCCGGTCCGCAGGCATAAAATAAGGGCACTGGCTCCAGCATGGAGGCATGGACTCTTTCCCCCGGATAGTCGGGAAGGGGGTGGAAACAGTGGCACATGTAGTCAACAGGTTCATGGGCCTGACCGACAGGCTCCGGTTCTTCTTTGGGCCGGCCGCGCGGCTGGACCCCGATACGCCGGTGGTGCACAGGCACGATGCCTTCGAACAGGCCTCGGAAGAGGAACTCTCGCACTTTGTTGTGGAGACCGATGCTGCCGGCCATCACTACGCCGTACGCCGCGAAGACCTCGAGAAGCAGGGCTGAACCGGTCCCGGTCGCTCCGGCCACCCCCGACAGCAGGACATAAAAAAGCCGGGCCCCTTTCCGAATCGACGGAAAAAGGAGCCCGGCTTTTCGTTGCCGGCTAGCGGCCGGTGCCGCCGTACACGGTGGCTTCGCTTTCGCTGTCCAGGTCAAAGGCCTTGTGGATGACACGGACAGCCTCATCCAGCAGGTCCGCGTGCGTCACCACGGAGATGCGGATCTCGGAGGTGGAGATCATGTTGATGTTGATGCCGGCGTCGGACAGCGCTTTGAAGAACGTTGCTGACACGCCCGGGTGGGAGCGCATGCCCGCCCCGATCAGGGACAGCTTGCCGATCTGCTCGTTGTACTCGATGCTCTCGAACCCGATCTGGTCCTGCGCCGCATGAAGGGCTGCCAGCGCGTCGGCGCCCTCCACGATGGGAAGCGTGAAGGAAATGTCCGTCCGCCCCGTGCCGTGGGTGGAGACGTTCTGCACGATCATGTCGATGTTCGAGTGGGCGTCGGCGATGACCTGGAAGATCGCTGCGGCCTTGCCGGGGATGTCCGGAACGCCAACAACGGTGACCTTGGCTTCGGAACGGTCGTGCGCAACGCCGGAGATGATTGGCTGCTCCAAGGCAACTCCCTCTTGTGTGGTGATCTTGTCTTCGGCGCTGGGGATGACCCACGTGCCTTCGTGCTGGCTGAATGAGGAACGGACATGCAGGGGGACGCCGAACCTGCGGGCGTATTCCACGCAGCGCAGGTGCAGGATCTTGGCTCCGGACGCCGCGAGCTCGAGCATTTCCTCGCTGGAAATCCGCTCGATCTTCTGGGCGGAGGGAGCAACGCGGGGATCAGCCGTGTATATGCCGTCCACGTCCGTGTAGATCTCGCAGACGTCCGCTTCCAGTGCGGCAGCCAGTGCCACGGCAGTGGTGTCTGAACCGCCCCGGCCCAGGGTGGTGATCTCGTTGGTGGCCCGGCTCATGCCCTGGAAGCCGGCCACGATTGCGATATTGCCCTTGTCCAGGGCGGTGCGGATCCGGTGGGGGTCGACGTCGATGATCCGGGCCTTGCCGTGGATGCCATCGGTGATCATGCCGGCCTGGGAACCGGTGAAGGACTGGGCGGAGGCGCCCAGTTTGTTGATGGCCATGGCCAGAAGTGCCATGGAGATGCGCTCACCCGCGGACAGCAGCATGTCCATCTCGCGGGCCGGCGCGGAATCCGTCACCTGCGCGGCAAGGTCGAGGAGCTCGTCAGTGGTATCGCCCATGGCCGAGACGACCACCACAACTTCGTTGCCGGCAATCTGTGCGTCCACCACGCGTTTGGCTACCCGCTTGATGCCGTCCGCGTCCGCCACGGAGGATCCGCCGAACTTCTGCACGATGAGCTGCTTTGTCACCGCACGGCCGGCGGGCGGCTCCTGCTGCTGCGTTGCGTTGTGCACTTCGGTAGTGGGCGTACTCATGCGCGTACCTTCACTGAATCAATTGGAGTCCGGCCAGACAGCCGTAACGCTGTGCTGGCCCTGACGCTGGGAACTAACGCCATCCATGGCGCGACTTCTTTTCCCAGTTTATCGCCGCCCGCAGCCCGGGGTTGAATTGTGACCATTTTCAGGCCCGCGATGCGCCGTTGCGGGGCGTGTTTGCTTGCGACAGGTGCAGCCAGGAGTCCCCTGGCAGGGCGCCGGAACCTGTTGTGTTGTGGTATGCCGGTTTGTTGCGCCGTGTCAGGTGGCGCCCGGTCAGGTCAGGGCGTTGCGGCGGCCCTCGAAGGCGCGTCCCAGGGTGACCTCGTCCGCGTATTCCAGGTCTCCGCCCACCGGAAGCCCGGAGGCGAGGCGGGTCACCGTGATCCCGATCGTCTTCAGCATGCGTGCCAGGTACGTGGCGGTGGCCTCACCCTCAAGATTGGGGTCCGTGGCGATGATGACTTCCTGGATGGCGCCGTCGTTAAGCCGGGTCAGCAGCTCGCGGATCCGGAGCTGTTCTGGTCCCACTCCCGCGATGGGATTGATGGCGCCGCCCAGCACGTGGTAGCGGCCCCGGAACGACCGTGTCCGCTCCACGGCCAGAACATCCTTCGATTCCTCGACCACGCAGATCACGGCCGGATCCCGGCGGGGATCCCGGCAAATATTGCAGAGTTCCTGCTCGGTGACGTTGCCGCAGACCGAGCAGAATTTGACCCGTTCCTTGACAGTGGTGATCGCCTCAACCAGCCGCTTCATGTCCTGCGGGTCCGCCTCGAGGATGTGGAACGCGAGCCGTTGGGCGGACTTGGGGCCCACCCCCGGAAGGCGTCCGAGCTCGTCGATCAGCTCCTGGACAGCACCTTCGTACACGTTTCCCTCTTCAGCTTGGTGTGGTTTGCGGGTAAAGCCATGACTTGCAGGTGCGCCCCCGGCATGCCGGGGCCGCGGTCAGTACCGCGGCGCGATGGGGCTTCCGTCCGGGGAACGCTCCTCAATCAGCTTCCCGCCCAGAATACGCTCCACGGCGGCACGTCCGAACACTCCCGACTCTTCGATCGTCTCATCGTCGGCGCTGGGGATGTCCTGGACGTAGGTGGCGGCGGCTGCCACCGCCCTGGCCGGAGCCTTGGCCCGCCCGGCCTCTGCTTCGGGGCTGTTGGACAGGCGCTGGTACAGGCTCTGCCGTGCTTCTGCTGCGGCAGCAGACGACGCCTGCGGAGACTTTGCCGGGGCCGCCTTCGCCGGAGCGGCCGGCGCAGCAGCAGCGGTCACCGAAGCCGCCGGGGCAGATGGTGCCGGGGACGACACTGCCGGCGACGGTGCTGCTGGAGATGGTGCCGCCGGGGCATGAGTGGCGTGTGCCGGCGTGGCAGCAGCGGGGGAGGCTGATGCCATGGCGTACTCGGGCGCGCGCATGTGCTCCGGTGATGAAGGCGCCTGTCCGTAAGGGTCGGCTCCGGGTTGTCCGCTGCCGGGAGACGGGGCAGGTGCCAGGCCCCAGTCGGGTTCAGGACTGGAGCCGGCCTGAGTGACCGGGATGGAGGGCGGCACCTGGGCGGCAGCTGGTTCGTAGTGCGGCGTTGGAGCAGGCGGGTTTGCCGCCTCTTCGGGCCCATCCGCTGAGGCACTCCTGCCCACGTTGCTTTCCTCGCCGACCACCCAGACACCGGGTGCCTGTTCGACTGCGCGGGTCCAGGGATCGTGGGGACTTCCGGAGGCCGACGCCGGATCAGCGCCAGGCCGGCCATTGCCCTGGGCGGTGGTGCCGGAAGCGGAACCCGCCGGAGCGGAACCGACCACTGAGGAACCGGACCTGCTTGGAACACCACCCGTACCCGCACTGCCTGATACCGCACTGCCTGATACCGCACTGCCTGATGCTGCACTGCCTGATACCGCACTTCCTGAACCGGTGCTGTTCGAAGTGGTGCCGGCCGTTGCCGGCGGCCGGGAGTGGGCAGAAGGGTCCCAGTCCATGGGAGGTTCTTCGTCCAGCGGGGGAGCGTCCTCGTCCCTGGCCGGTCCCCAGTCGTCATCAGAATATGAGTAGTCGCCTGCCGGGGCAGCCGCAACGGGAGCCGGGGAGGCATGTGCAGGGGTGGGGACGCGTCCGGGCGCCTGCCCGGGGGCGGACCCGGCACCGCCCTCCGCAAACGGGCTGGCAGGGTTGGCCGAGACGGCCGCCTGATCCGCAGCGGGCTCCGGTGTGGCGGCCCCGGTACGGCCGGCGTTGTCCCTTGCAGCCGCGCCTTCCGTGCGCTGTTGTGCGTCCCGCCCAGGGGTGTGCAGGGCCGCACTGTCCGCGCCGTCCCGACCCGGCAATCCGCCCTGCTGGTTCCCACCACTGGCGCGGCCAGGGGTGCCGGGCTGCTGGACTGAGTCGTCGGGTGACGATGACGGCGCGGGGGCCAGGCCCCACGCGACGTCAGCCGACGTTGCCTGGGCCACCCGGGTGGCGGGCACTTTTGGGTTTGGGTCAGAGCTCGCCTGCGCGCCGCCACCGGCCGACGCAGTGATCTGGCAGTCGATGCCCACGGTTTTGTGGATGGCCTGCCGCAAATTGTCTGAATGGTCTGCCCGGCCGAAGGCGCCGGCAAGCCCGGGCGTGGTGAAGGCGAGGGTCAGGAGGTGGCCGTCGAACGCGGCAACCTGCGCGTTGGGTTCGACGAGCGCCCATGTGCTGCGCTTGATTTTGGACAGCGTTTGCAGGACATCCGGCCAGGCACGGCGCAGGACCTCAACATCGCCCATGGATCCAGCCGCTGCGGCAGCCGCCGGGGCAGGCCTATCCTGCTGGGCAGGGGAGGGCTGTGGCGTGGAAACCGGCGCCGGCCGGTCCGCCGGCTCCTGCCTTGTACCCTGTACCGGGCCCGGGGCTGCCCCGGAAGGGCCACCCTGTGCCTGGCCGGGAGCAGCGGACGCCGGCTCCGCCGTGGCGGGGCGGGGCACGTCGCCGCCGCGGCCGGCGGGAGGGGTGGATGAGGACCTGTTCGCCGCCGGATCCTCTACGGGCCAGTCATTGGTGCTGACGCGCGGTGCGGTCAGCGGGCCGCGGGGTGCACCAGCAGGGGAGGAAACATCCTCTGCCCGGCTGGCAGCATGCGTTGCCGGAGCGGCTGGTGCTGCCGACGCCGAATCAGGAGCCGGCGCGGAAGGCGAAGCCGCTGACGCGCCCGCAGGCGTGCTCGAAGCCCCTGACACTGCAGGCGGTTGCGAGGCGGCGGGCGCGACAGGCGCCGCAGCAGCTGGCGGAGCGGCAGGAACAGCTTGGCCGCCGCCAGAAACCGCCGGGGCAGCAGGAGATTCAGGAACTGCAGCGGCGGGAGCCGGAAGTGCCCCCGCTTGAGGCGCAGGGGAAACATCCGCCGCGGTGCGGGGCGCACCTGGGGCGGCGGGAGCGCCGACGTCGTTCCCGGCGTAGTTCAGCCGGCGTTCCACACGGTCTATCCGGGCGGCCATGCCGCGCTCGTTCTGCTCGGAGCTGGGCAGCAGGATCCTGGCGCACAGCAGCTCAAGGTGCAGCCGCGGGGAGGTGGCGCCGGTCATCTCGGTCAGCGCCGTGTTGGTGACATCTGCTGCCCGCGACAGCTCGGCCGCGCCCAGGTTGTGGGCCTGGTTCTTCAGCCGGGCAATCTGGTCCGCGGGCATGCCGCGAAGTATGGTCTGGGCGCTTTCGGGCATGGCCTGGACAATGATGAGGTCGCGGAAGCGCTCCAGGAGGTCCTCCACGAACCGGCGGGGATCGTGGCCGGTTTGGATGACCCGGTCTACGGCCCGGAAAACGGTGGCGGCGTCGGAAGCGGCCACGGCTTCAACCACGTCATCGAGCAGCGAAGCGTGGGTGTAGCCCAGGAGGGCGACCGCGAGTTCGTAGTCCAGGCCGTTCGGGCCTGCACCCGCCATCAGCTGGTCCAGGACGGAAAGTGAGTCGCGGACGGAACCGCCGCCGGCGCGGATCACCAGTGACAGGACGCCCGGGGCCACCGGAACATTCTCCTGGTTACACAGCAGCTCAAGGTAGGCCATCAGCGGCTCCGGCGGCACAAGCCGGAAGGGGTAGTGGTGCGTGCGGGAGCGGATGGTCCCGATGACCTTGTCCGGTTCCGTGGTGGCGAAGATGAACTTGATGTGTTCCGGTGGTTCTTCAACGATCTTCAGCAGGGCGTTGAAGCCGGCTGACGTGACCATGTGGGCCTCGTCGATGATGAAGATCTTGTAGCGGTCACGCACCGGGGCGTAGGTGGCGCGCTCGCGGAGGTCCCGGGCATCGTCCACACCACCGTGGCTTGCGGCGTCGATCTCGATGACGTCCAGGGAGCCTGAGCCGCCGCGGGCCAGCTCAACGCAGCTGGGGCACGTGCCGCAGGGGGTGTCCGTGGGGCCCTGGGCGCAGTTGAGGCAGCGCGCCAGGATCCGTGCGGACGTGGTTTTGCCGCAGCCCCTTGGCCCCGAGAAAAGGTAGGCGTGGTTGACCCGGTTTTTCCGCAAAGCGGTCATCAACGGCTCGGTGACATGTTCCTGCCCGATAACGTCTGCAAAGGAGTCCGGACGGTACCTGCGGTAGAGGGCGGTAGTAACTGTCACAGAGAAAACCCTACCAATCCGGGCCGACATCCTGCCGCCCTGTGGGGGAATAGTAAAGACCCCCCATGCACCCGCCAGAGCCCATTTACCCTTGCTACCTTCCGGTCCTGGGGGAGTTCAACAGGATGACGCCACATGAGGGGCCGTCAGACACTTTACCCGAACTTGCTGCCCGACTCGAATCGGCCTTCCGTCCGGCGCCAGCCTTCCACCGGCCAGCTCATGAAGGCAGGCTCCTCATACGGATGCGTTGCCCGCACGGCGGCGATGACCCCTTCCAGCAGAGGCGCTTCAACCACGCATTCGATCCTGTCCTCGGCGGCTTCTTCCGGCATGCCGACCCGTCCCAGGTACGGCTCCGCGCCGTCCAGGGGAGTAAAGCGGCCTGTCCCCGCCGTGACGAAGGAACAGTGCGAGTACTTGCCGATTCTGCCTGCTCCGGCATCGCCGATGGCCGCGAGGAGCGCCTCAGTGTGAGTACGGGGGACGTAAACCACCAGTGCATGCAGCTCGTTCATGGCTTCATCCTGCCGGAACCGGGCGGGGGTGGTGGACGAAAATCGTTGCTTATCCCGCCGGCGCCCTTGATCATGGGTATATACACCGATTGGGGCAATCTCAAGGTTGTGAGCTGCGTGGCCTGGCTGAACGGGGCCGGACCCGGCAGCTCAACGGTGTCCGGGGAATGGACGCGTTGGGGGCGTCCATTTCGTGGTTAAAATCGTCCGGGCCGGCGTGAACCCGGCCGGCCGGGAGTCCTCCGTCCGGACCTTACGGCCGTGCAGCCGGGGGTCAATTGGGCGATGCGGAAAAGATCAGGTAATCTAGTATCTGCTTTTGATTCAGAAGCAGCTGGAGAATTCGCCTAGCGGCCTATGGCGCACGCCTGGAACGCGTGTTGGGTTAACGCCCTCGGGGGTTCAAATCCCCCATTCTCCGCCGGTTAAGAACCCGGCTCCGGCACCTGCCGGGGCCGGGTTCTTTTGTTTGTTAGGGTTGCGGACGCCGGTCACGCGTCTGCGCCCGGCACGCCCAGCCTGCTGAGTCGTTCCCTGGCGGCGAGTTCGCTGGGGCCCCTGCGTCCCAACGCCAGGCGTACGACGCCGAGAACCAGCTTGGTAGCGAGCCTCACCGGCAGCGTCACAGGACCCAGCCGTGGTACAGCCAGTCCGAGCATCTGGCGGTACCTTGGCTCCAGGCTGTACACCGCACCGGCAAACAGGATCCGATAGCCCGGCCGGAGCACCCGGTTCAACGGCGGGTTCCGGATGAACTCCACCGTCTCCGCCACCCGGGCGTCGACGCGAAGCTCACCGCTCTGGTACCAGCGGTCCAGTTGCCTGTGCATGTCCGCTTCGCTCAGCGGTGGGTCCTCCACTCCCATCAGCCGCCCCGCCTGTGCCCATTCCCGGACATAGGCGTCGGGGCCGCCGGGTATGGCGCCGCCCCAGATTTTGTGGGCTGTCAGGAACGCGTCCGTGAACGCAAGGTGGATCCAGCCGGCCAGTTCCGGGTCGTTCGCACTGTAGCCGCGCTGCGTTCCGAGGTTGTCGCTGTAACTGCCCTGGACGGCCTCGTGCAGCCGGCGCACCCGGCGTGAGGCATTCTCCGCGGCTTCGGTGGAACCGTAGGTCACGGTGAAAATCCAGCGGATCGTGTTGGCCAGCCTGCCCAGCGGATCCTCGCGGAAGTTTGAATGTTCGTGGACGCCCGCAAGCGCGCCGGGGTGAAGGGCCTGCATCAACAGTGTGCGGATCCCGGCCACGATGGGCGACATGGAACCATGCACCGCCCACACCGCCGAACCGGGCAGGTGGTAGCCAGGGTCGTCCCCCTTCGCGAGATCGAGCTGCCACTGCGGAACACCGTCGGAGCCGTTACTAAACGTGTGGACAAGGCGTTTCTTGATAGGACTCAGGATGTTCTTCATTGTGCACGCCCTCCTGCGGCATACCCCGCTGTTGGGCTAATCGTAAGCACAACCCGGGCTCTCGAGGTGCCTGCCCGGACAACCTGGTTTCAGCCACCGGACAGCGGGCAACCACAAAAAAACCGCAGTGTCCCGCTGCAGGGTTCCCAGGGTCCCCGCCCGTATGTTCCCATGGGAGATACCGTCATGACAGGGGCGGCCAGCCACGTCCTGGAGTCAGTCTCATGGGCAATCACGCGGTATCCGGGAAGGACGCCACAGGCCCCAAAAGTTTGTGCCTGACCGCTGTGCGTGCCGTGGCGGCCAGCGGGGTGCTGGCCATGGCCGTCTGGGCGGTGAACCCCTCCGGCAGTGCACCTGAAGCGGGGACCTTGACGGCCTCCGTTATCCGCCCCGGCGCAGGCATGGGTGCCGTGGGGATTCCGGCTGGTTCCAGTACCGGCACCAGTTCAGACCGGCACGGCAGCAGGGAGTCGGGCGCACCGACGCTGGACGGTCTCGTTGCCGGGCCCCTGACCGCGGCCATCCTGAGCGACCCCCAGGTGGAGATCGCCTTTCCCCGTCCGCTGGTGAGTGGCCACGGGGAGGAGACCCCGTCTGCCCTCGCCGTGGAGCTGACAGCGGTGGGCAGGCCGCCGGCGGGGTATCTGATGGCTCCCCTCAAGCAGCTGGCTCCGTCGTCGCCCTTCGGTTTCCGAGTCAGTCCGTTGTCCGGAGCAGCAGGCGATTTCCACCTCGGCCAGGACTATGCGGCTCCCTGCGGCACCCAGGTCCATGCGGCTGACGCGGGAGAGGTCCGCGCGGCGGGCTGGCATCCCTGGGGCGGCGGCAACCGGGTTGAGATTGACCACGGCAACGGGCTGATCACCACGTACAACCACCTGGAGTCCATCGCCGTCCGCAGCGGGGATTCCGTCAGCGCCGGGCAGGCCATTGCGCGGGTGGGCTCCACCGGATGGTCGACGGGATGCCACCTGCACTTCGAAACGATCCTCGACGGGCACCACGTGAGCCCACAGAAGTGGCGCCTGATCGCGCTTAGGCCCTTCGGCGGTGGACCTGCTGACCTGCGGTCCTACCTGCCGGGCACTGACGCTCCGTCCACCGGGCCCATACGCTGGACCATCCCCGTGGGCCAGGGCAGCGAGCCTCCGCCGGCTCCCCGCTGGGTCAAAGCGACGACGACGACGGCCGGGTCTCCGTCTTCGCCAGCGTCCTGGCTGTCGACTCTGAGGCCCGCGGACTCCGGAACGCCGTCACCGACTGCATGGGCCGGGTATGGCACGCCGACGCCATCCGCGACGGAGACTGGGACTGGTACGCCGTCGCCGTCCCCGACGGAGACTGGGACTGGTACGCCGTCGCCGTCCCCGACGGAGAGTGAGACTGGCACGCCGTCGCCGTCCCCGACGGAGACGGGCACACCGACCCCGTCCCCGACGGAGACGGGCACACCGACCCCGACGCCGACGGAGACGGGCACACCGACCCCGACGGATCCGGGAACGGGAACACCGACACCGGTTGAGCCGGCACCCGCGCCGGTTGAGCCCGCGCCGGTTGAGCCCGCGCCCGTCGAGCCTGTACCCGTGCCGGTTGAGCCTGTACCGGTCGAGCCTGCACCCACGCCGGTTGAGCCTGTACCGGTCGAGCCTGCACCCACGCCGGTCGACCCTGTACCGGTCGAACCCGCACCCACGCCGGTTGAGCCCGTCCCGGTCGAACCCGCGCCGGCACCCACAGCGACTTTTTCCGTCGAACCGGTTCCGGCACCGAGTGAGACCACCGAACCGGTGCCGCTGCCAACCGGCACGACCGCGACCCAGGAGCCCTAGGACCCACCCGGAGGTTCACCCAGGAAACTCCAAGCCCGGACCAGTACACTGGTTCGCCGGTAACGAATTCCAGGCATGAACAATTCTCCGAGGACGCAACCTGTGACATCCCTGTACCCGATCCCCCTGACCCTGAACGACGGCACCACCACTGACTTTGGCATGTTCAAGGGAAAAGTGGTGATGGTGGTGAACGTCGCCTCCAACTGCGGGTTCACGCCCCAGTACGCCGGTCTGGAGACGCTCTACGAAAAGTTCAGGGACCGCGGGTTCGAGATCCTTGGCGTCCCGTGCAACCAGTTCGCCGGGCAGGAACCTGGCAGTGACAGCGAGATCGCCGAGTTCTGCCAGCGGAACTTCGGGGTGACATTCCCCTTGACCGTTAAGGCGGACGTCCGCGGCAGGAGCCAGCACCCGCTGTACGCGGAACTCACCAACTTCAAGACAGGACTTCTGCCCGGACTGGTGAAGTGGAACTTCGAGAAGTTCCTCGTCAACCGGGAAGGGGAAGTAGTGGGACGCTTTGCGCCCACAGTGGAACCCGACTCGGCAGAGGTGATCGACGCCATCGAGGGCGCCCTTGGTTAAAAAACCGCCGCTGCGCCGAACGCAGCCACGCAAAAGCGCAGTTCTTTCATCTTTTTCCACATCAGCCACGGCGATTTACCCAAAGTTTGCCAAATGTCTGATTGGATAAACCTTACTGAAGGGTACAAGGGAAGCGCCGTTTCCCACCGACCACAGAGGCAGCAATGGAGCACATCGAGGCCGAACATCCCCGGCCACGCCACTTCCTTCTCCACCTGAGCGATCCCCACTTGATGGGAGGTCCGGACCCCCTTTACGGCGTCGTTGACAGCGAAGCCAGGCTCATTCAGCTCTTTGAAGAGGTCAAGGCCTCCGGTGCACGGCCCGAGGCCGTCATCTTCACGGGAGACCTCGCCGACAAAGGCGATCCTGAGGCCTACGTCAAACTCCGGGCGATCGTCGACCCCGCCTGCGAAGAGCTTGGCGCCAAGGTCATCTGGGCGATGGGCAACCACGACAACCGCGCCAACTTCAGGACGGGCCTGCTGGACGAACCCGCCCATGACGGGCCCGTGGACAAGAGCTACTTCATCAACGGGCTCCGCGTCATCACCATGGATACCACCGTGCCCGGATGCCACCATGGTGAACTGAGCGCCTCCCAGCTTGAGTGGCTCACACGGCAACTGGACACTCCGGCCCCCGACGGCACCATCCTGGCGCTGCACCACCCGCCTGTTCCATCAGTCCTGGATCTCTCCGTCCTGGTGGAGCTGCGGGACCAGGCCTCGCTGGAGGCTGTGGTCCGGAACTCGGACGTCCGCACCATCCTTGCCGGGCACCTGCACTATTCGACCACGGCAAGCTTTGCCGGCATCCCCGTCTCCGTGGCCTCAGCCAGCTGCTACACCCAGGACCTGAACGTCCCCGCTGGGGGCACCAGGGGCCAGGACAGCGGCCAGTCCTTCAACCTGGTCCACGTCTACGAGCACACGATCGTTCACTCCGTGGTTCCCATGGGACGTTCGACGACGGTAGGCGAGTACGTCTCCCCGGAAGAGACAAAGCGGCGCCTGGACGCCGCCGGGGTCCGGATTCCGGAAAGCGCCAAGCAACGGAGCAGCCCAAAGCTCGGGCTGCCCAGCAGCCGCTAGGAGTAAAGACAAAGGTCCGTGCCGCCAGCGGCACGGACCTTTGTCTTCCGGCTATTTTTCCCAGGGCGCCTTGATAGGGAAGTACTTGTCCAGGAAATCGGTGACCTGTGCAGCGCGCTCGTCGGCAGGCACTTCCGGGAAACTGCCGTCGTTCAGGCAGAAGAAGTCCATGTTCCGCTTGGCCAGGAGCTTGGGCAGGTACTTCAGTCCCGACTTCATGGTGGTATCAACGTAGCGGACCTTCGCCGCCGTCTGGGTTACTGCCCGGCCGGTGAGCAGTGCGTAGTAGTGGTAGAACGAGTTGGTAACGGAAATGTTGTCCGCTGCCCGGAAACGGCTGGCAGCCGTTTTCCGGAACTCCTCCGGGAACTCCCGCTCCATCTTCGACACAACGCTGCGGCGCAACGGTGCAGCACAGTGCTCCAGGTGTCGGGTGGTGATCCGCCCGAACCG
Source organism: Pseudarthrobacter oxydans (assembly GCF_013314975.1). GTDB lineage: Bacteria > Actinomycetota > Actinomycetes > Actinomycetales > Micrococcaceae > Arthrobacter > Arthrobacter oxydans. The sequence continues at coordinate 44,045 of NZ_JABTYH010000035.1, forward strand.
GTTCCACAGCAGCTTCCGGTTGACGCGGGCTGCGTTCTCGAACCCGCTCCGCTCAACGGCGTTCTCACCCAGGCCGATCCGGGTTTCCGCCTCGACAAACTTCGTGATGCCGCCGGGCGTGAAAAACAGGTCCGGGCTGACCGGCCGGCCGAAGAACATGTCGTCGTTCGAGTACAGGAAGTGCTCCGAGAGGCCTTCGATGTTGTGGAGCTGGCACTCCACCGCCTGCGAATTATGCGTGGGAAGCACCGAGGGGTCCGAGAAGAACTCTTCACTGCGGACAATGGTCACCGAGGGATGGTCCGCCAGCCACTCAGGGGCCGGTGAGTCCGTGGCGATGAAGATGCGGCGGATCCACGGGGCGAACATGTACACGGACCGGAGTGCGTATTTGAGTTCGTTGATCTGCCGGAAACGGGCCTCGTGGTCGTCGCCCTCGCCCAGGACAACGTCCTTCTGCTGGGCGCGCCGGGCGGCAATGTACTCGGGGGAGCTTCCGTCCACCCAGGAGAACACCAGATCGATGTCGAAGCTGATGTCGCTGGCGTGGTCGGCGAACATGTTCTCGATGGTGGGCCAGGTGTGGCCGTAACGCTCCACGGTGCCGCGGACGGCATCCTGGCGGAGCAGGGTCCTGCGCGTGAGGGAGTTCTCGATCGGCAGGGTGATTTCATTGGCCTTGAAGGACCACAGCTCAATCTGCACACCTGCTGACGAGCCGAACTCGAAGCCGCCGTTGGGTTCCACGCGGGGCCGGTACAGGCGGAAGATGCGCGCCTGGCGGTTGGTGGAAAGCTCGCCGTCCGCAACCAGCAGCGAGGTCTTCTTCTTGGCATCCACCGTCATGGAGTAGAAAGGCTCGTCCCGGCAGGCTTCCACCAGGGCCGCCCGCAGTTTCTTCCGGTCTTTCCAGTCCAGGGCAATGACCGGCCGGTCGTTGTTGCCCCTGACCAGCAGGTACGCCAGGTCCGCGTTGGCTAGCACGTTGCGCACGAACAGGAGGTCCTCCACCATGGCCTGGTAAGGGGTCCTGGTCTGGTTGATCAGCGCGATGCGGCCCTTATGCGTGATGACATCAGGGCGGGGGTTAAGCCGCTGCTCAGCTTCGGGGGAAGTGATCTCCGCGTGGAATTGTTCCTCTACGGAGGCCTGGCCTCCGTAGTAGACCTCGTCTTGAACCGGTGCTTCTGTAATGGTCGTCTCCGTGCTCGTCAAAGTATGCGTTCCTACCTGCATGATAGCCGGGCGGCCTAAACAGCAGGTTTCGGGCAGGATGCCCGGGGCCGGGGAACCGG
>NZ_JABTYH010000036.1 GCF_013314975.1 Pseudarthrobacter oxydans
TAACCGTTTCCACTGGATCCTGAGCCCCGCCATGATTGATGCTGTTCGCTCCCCCGCAGGACCGGCAACGGGTACCCGCCGGACCGGTGCACCGGTTGCCGGTTCCCCTGCTGTGCTAGCACGTCTGGCATCGGCAGGCGTGGCCGCCGACAGCTCGCCGCGCCGCCTCGCGGAATACTCCTATGACGCTTCCAACTACCGGGTAGCACCACTTGCCGTAGTGTTTCCACGGACGGTTGAGGACGTCGTCGCGGTTGTTGCTGCCTGCCGTGAAACCGCAACGCCGCTAATTGGGCGCGGCGGCGGGACCTCCATGGCCGGCAACGCCATGGGACCAGGCGTGATACTGGACTTCTCCCGGCACATGAACGCTGTCCACGAGATCGACGAAGCTACCGGGACCGTAAGCGTCGACCCCGGGGTGGTGCTCGCCGTCCTCTCCCGGGAGGTGGAAAAGGCCACGGGCAACCGGTACACCTTCGCCCCGGACCCGTCCTCCAAGAACCGCGCCACCGTGGGCGGCTCTCTGGGCAATGATGCGTGCGGCAACCACTCCGTCCGCTACGGCCGGATATCTGACCACGTAGCGGAGATCGACGTCGTCACCTCCGACGGCGCCCGCCTGACCGCCACCGCCACGGGGTTGCGTGCAACCGATCCTGAGGACAATGCCTCGGCAGCACGTGCCGGTGCATTGACCGCCTCCTTTAAGCAACTGGCCCACAGCCACTTGTCCGAGTTCCGCCTGGAACTCGAACGGATCCAGCGGCAAGTCTCCGGCTACCATCTGGCCAACCTGCTCCCGGAAAACGGGTTCAACATCGCTCGCGCCCTCGCAGGTTCCGAGGGAACCTGCGCCATCATTGTGGGCGCGCGGATGAAGCTCGTCCCAAAACCAGCCAGCGCCCTGCTGGTGTGTTTGGGTTATGCGGACGTCGTCGACGCTGCCCGTGACATCATGACTATTCTGGAGTTTTCCCCGGCCGCCGTCGAAGGTATCGACGAGGCGATTGTGGACACTATGCGTTTCCGCCGCGGCAAGGGCTCAGTAACGGGCTTGCCCGAAGGGAAGGCCTGGCTGTACGTGGACCTGGACGGCGAGAACCCGGGCCAGGTCCGGGCAGAAGCTGACCGGTTGTTGGCACGGCTCAGGGAAAACGGCCGCCTGGTGGATGGGCGCATGGTGCCGGACCTCCAGGAACGAGCGGCTCTGTGGCGGGTCCGCGAGGACGGCGCCGGGCTCTCCGCTCGCCTCTCCACGGGTGGTGAGTCCTGGCCAGGGTGGGAGGACTCGGCGGTCGCCCCTGAGAACCTCGCGGACTATCTTTCGGACTTCCGCGAACTCCTGGCCCGCCATGATCTGACGGGCGTTATGTACGGCCACTTCGGTGCCGGTTGCATGCATATCCGCATCACCTACGACCTGCGCACGCAGGCCGGCCGCGCCGTATTCCGCGGCTTCACCAAGGAAGCTGCCCAACTGGTGGTCCGCCACGGCGGCTCGCTCTCCGGCGAGCACGGCGACGGCAGGGCACGCTCGGAATTGCTTCCGCTGATGTACTCGCCGCGTATGCTGGCAGCCTTCGCCACATACCGGCGCACCTGGGACCCGGCACAAATCCTTAATCCCGGGTCCCTCACCGAACCTGACCCCATGGACGCCAACCTGGCGCTCCAAGGCATCCCCGAGCGGCAGTGGCGCACCACCTTCGACCTTCGCCCAATCACAGCCGGTGGCGGCTCGACCACCGAGACCGACACGCCCGAAACCTCTACCGGCAGCGGGACGGATCCGTGGGTCCACGCGGTTCAAAGCTGCATAGGCGTAGGCCGCTGCCGCACGGACGCGGGCGGCGTGATGTGCCCCAGCTACCGCGCCACGAAGGATGAGAAGGACTCCACCCGTGGCCGGTCCCGGGTGCTCCAGGAAATGGTCCGCGGCGCCCGCACCATGGAGGAAGGTTGGAAGTCCGAGGAGGTCCGCGAGGCCCTTGACCTATGTTTGTCCTGCAAGGCCTGCTCCAGCGACTGTCCCACGGGCGTTGACATGGCCACCTATAAGTCCGAGTTCTTCTCCCATTACTACAAGGGCAAACTCCGCCCGATGTCCCACTTCTCACTGGGCTGGCTTCCCCGGTGGCTTAAGATCACGGGCCGCACCGCGCCACTTGTCAACGCTGTGATGTCCACCCCACTGGCCAAGGTCGCATCCGCCCTGGGCGGACTCACCACCCGGCGGGCAATGCCACGCTTCGCCGGAGCAGGCGAATGGCGCCGCGAAGTAGCTGCTGCCGGCATCGGACCAGTAACAAACTCCAACGGCGGCATTGCTCCGGCCGTCAACGGTGTTGTGCTGTTTGTGGACACGTTTACCCGCGGGTTCCGTCCGGAGGTGGCCGGTTCCGCTGCTCGCGTCCTGGCCGGTGCAGGTTCTGTGGAATGCTCAGCTGACGCCTGCTGCGGCCTGACCTGGATATCCACCGGTCAGCTGGACACCGCCAAAAAGCTGATGGCCGAGGCAGCGGTGGCATTGGATGACGGGACCGATCGGCCCATCGTGGTGGTGGAACCCAGCTGCGCGGCGGCGCTGCGCAAGGACCTTCCCGAACTGGTCCACACGGACCAGGCCCGCCGGGTTGCTGCCCGGGTGCGGAGCTTTGCGACACACATCGAAGAGCTCGCCCAGGCAGGTTGGAAACCGGCGCCGACCCAACCCCTTCCGGAGCAAGTGGTGCTGCAAACGCACTGCCATGAATACTCCGTGTTCGGAGCCGGCGTTCAGCGCGCTGCACTCAAAGCCGTGGGTGTGGACAGCGTAGTGGATGCCACCGGCTGCTGCGGCGTGGCCGGCAACTTCGGCTTCGAAAAGGAGCACTACGACGTCAGCATGCTGGTGGCAGAGCAGGCGCTGGCCCCGGCCTTGCGCCAGACCGGCTCCAATACCGTGATCCTCACGGACGGATTCTCCTGCGCCATGCAGGTAAAGCAGATTGATAACTCCAGGCCGGGCCGTCACCTTGCCCAACTACTGGACCCCGCCGAAAAATCGGCAGTGAACTCCGAGCACAGCCACCAGCCACTCCCTTCCAACCTAGAAAAGGATCCATCATGAGCATCCAGGCAGCCGCCTCCCGGACCTCGCAAAAGGCGCTCGACGCCGTCGCCAAGGTCAGCACGAACCTCTACATTGACGGAGAATGGGCCGAAGCAGCTTCCGGTGCCCGGTTCAATGTCATCAATCCCGCCACCGAGGAAGTCATCGCCAGTGTCGCTGACGGGGGCCCCGAAGACGCACGCCGTGCCATTGAAACCGCCGGACGTGCACAGAAACAGTGGGCCAAAACCCCGCCCCGGGAGCGCAGCGAGATCCTGCGCCGTGCCTTCGACCTGATCATGGCCCGCCAGGACGAACTTGCTTTAATCATGACCACGGAAATGGGCAAGCCCTTTGCTGAGGCCAAAGGCGAGGTGGCCTACGCCGCTGAGTTCTTCCGCTGGTTTTCAGAGGAAGCTGTCCGTATCGGCGGAGATCTGACCACCACCGGCGACGGCAAGAACCGTATCCTCGTCTCGAAGGAACCGGTCGGACCTTGCGTCTTGGTGACGCCATGGAACTTCCCGTTGGCTATGGGCACCCGAAAGATCGGCCCCGCAATCGCCGCGGGCTGCACCATGGTCTTCAAACCGGCCAATCTCACGCCGCTGTCATCGCTGGCGCTGGCGGACATTCTGATAGAGGCCGGCCTGCCCAAGGGCGTGCTGAACGTGGTAACCACCACTAAGGCCTCTGACGTGGTGACACCATGGATGGAAAGCGGCATTGCCCGCAAGGTCAGCTTCACCGGATCCACCGGCGTGGGCATTCGTCTTCTGGAACAGGCTGCCAAAAACGTCATGCGCTCCTCAATGGAGCTGGGCGGGAACGCACCCCTCATCGTGTTCGAAGACGCCGACCTGGACCGCGCGGTGGAAGGTGCGTTCGCTGCCAAGATGCGGAACATGGGTGAGGCTTGCACCGCCGCCAACCGGATCTTTGTCCAGCGCTCCGTTGCAGCCGACTTCTCCGCCCGCCTCGCCAAGCGCCTGGGGGATCTGAAGGTGGGCGACGGCGCAGTGGAAGGCACGGACGTCGGACCCCTGGTTGAGGAGAAGGCGCTGAACAAGGTCCAGGAGCTGGTCGATGATGCCGTTTCCAAGGGCGCCACCGTGGTCTGCGGCGGTTCCCGTCCCGAGGGCAACGGCTACTTCTACTCCCCCACAGTACTGTCCGATGTCAGTTCCGACGCGGCTCTGATGAGCGAAGAAATCTTCGGCCCGGTGGCTCCGGTCATCCCCTTCGACACGGAAGAGGAAGTGGTCCGGCTGGCCAACGACACCCCGTGGGGCCTTGCCAGCTACGTATTCACCCAAGACCTGGACCGCGCCTTCCGCGTCGGCGATGAACTTGAGGTGGGCATGGTGGGTCTGAACACCGGTATCGTGTCCAACCCGGCAGCTCCGTTCGGCGGTATTAAGGCCTCCGGCCTGGGCCGCGAAGGCGGCAAGGTCGGCCTGGATGAGTTCCTGGAGATCAAATACATGGCCATCCCGCGCGTCTGACCGCAGCCTCTAAGACCTTTCAAATAAAAATTCCAACCCTCTCTTCATCCGCAGCCCCACCTGACGGCTCTCTCACCTTTCCTCCTCACAATGGAAAGGTGAGGGAGCTTTGGGTCGAAAGGTGCGAGAGGGTTAATACGTCGATTCTGGTTCCACGCACCTACTACGCATAGACGCAGTGGCCAGCAGGAGGAAACGAAATGAGTGATCTGACCGATCTGACAGCGGCTGAGCTGTTGGCGGGCTACCGCGAGGGCACGATCTCCCCTGTGGATGCCACCCAGGCTGCCCTTGATGCCATTGAAGCGGCCAACAAGGACGTCAATGCTTTTGTCTCGGTTGAAGCCGAGACGGCATTGCAGGAAGCACGCGAATCGGAAGGGAGGTGGCGCAAGGACCAGCCCCTGGGACCCGGTGACGGCGTCCCGACCTCCATCAAAGACATCTTCTACACACGCGGCCGGCCCACGCTCCGCGGTACCAACCTCATTAACGCCGACGCAGCGTGGGACCAGGATGCGCCTTGCGTTGCCAGGCTGCGGGAGACCGGTGCCGTGCTGATCGGCAAGACCACTACCCCGGAGTTCGCGTGGAAAGGCGTCACCGATTCGTTGCGGCACGGATCCACCGGGAACCCCCGGGCGGCAGGCCTCACATCGGGCGGCTCGAGCGGCGGCAGCGCCACTGCCGTTGGCCTGGGCATGGGCCCCTGGTCCGTCGGGACTGATGGCGGGGGCTCTGTCCGCATCCCGGCCGCGTTCACCGGGACGGTTGCCATCAAGCCGACATATGGCCTCGTTCCCATGTTCCCGGCCAGTCCGTTTGGCACCTTGGCACATGCAGGCCCCATGACCCGCACCGTGGAAGACACGGCATTGCTGCTTGACGTCATTACGGGCTTTGATGCACGTGACTGGTCAGCCCTTCCCACGCCTGCCAGGTCCTTCCTTGAGGGCCTTAATGACGGCGTGAAGGGCATGCGGATCGCGTTTTCACCCACGTTGGGATTTGGCACCAACGATCCGGAAGTCGAGCGGCTGGTCAGGGCTGCAGTTGACGTACTGGCCAACGCCGGCGCGATCATCGAGGAAGTGGATCCGGGTATTTACGATCCCGTTGAGGCCTTCCATGTCCTTTGGTTCGCCGGGGCGGCGAAGGTCCTGGAGGCTTACGGCCCGGACGCCATCACCAAGGTGGATCCCGGGCTGCGCCGCTCCATTGAGGAACAGGGCGATCTGACTGCCTCGGACTTCCTGGACGCCACCGCCGTGCGGATGGATTTGGGAGTGAAGATGGGTTTGTTTCACGAGACCTACGATCTCCTGCTGACCCCGACACTGCCCATAACGGCCTTTCCCCGGGATAGGGATGCACCTGAAGCCTGGCATTCTCCGAACTGGACCAGCTGGACGCCGTACACGTACCCGTTCAATATGACTCAGCAGCCCGCCATCAGCGTCCCCTGCGGCTTCACGGAAGCAGGATTGCCCGCGGGGCTGCAAATCGTCGGCCCACGCCACGCCGACCGCAAAGTGCTCCGCGCCGCCCAAGCGTACGAGAAGGCAGCCCCTTGGGGTACGGAGCGCCCCGCACGCCTCCGAGCTCACAGCACGAAGTAAACTCACCCACGAAAGCCCCCGTTGGTTCCTGCTTCAGGAACCAACGGGGGCTTTCTGCAGTCCGATCATCAAGCCGTGAACTACCCTTCCAGCCGAAGCGGGATAGGTTGCCTTCGTAATCGCGCGAAATTTGCATGTACGGCAATGGTCTCAGACGGTCTCCGGCACCTTCCCGACGGCGACAAGCCCCCCAGACAGGCAGCCACTACATAGTACGGCGGCCTCAGGACGTTCCCTGTGGCAATGATCAGGAGACCATTGCCATCTGGCCCGTTCCACCAAGAGCGCCGCGCCAACTGTTGTGACGGCCGAGCCGATACACGGTGGCGCATACAGGGGAGGTAGCTTTCAGCAGGTTCCAGCACAGGGACAAATGCCACCGCCGGCTCGTCGTTCAGGAATCAAGGGGGCTTTCTGCAGTCCGGCCCATCGCGATGTGGGTACCCTTCCAGCAGATGCGGGTGGGTTCCCCTTCATGTTTCCGAGAGCGAGAGCTTTCATGTTCCGCAGCGATGCTACGGCGATCCTTGGCGTCTTCCAGACCGCGACGAGGCCCACCAGGAAGACAGCGTTATGTCCTCGACGGCTTCAGGACGAGCGAAGCCGGCGTAGCACCCGGGTTGGGCCCATAGCCCGGAAGTTGTCAGCAGGTACAGGCACCCAGACGAAAGCCCCCGTTGGCTCCTGGTTAAGGAACAACGGGGGCTTTCTAAAAGCCTGCCCGATCGTCAGGTGGACTACCCTTCCAGCCGGCGCGGGATGTGCACCTTCTTGATCCCGGGAATTTTCATGTTCCGCAAAGATGCTCCGGCGGTCTCCGGCATCTTCCAGACGGCCACGAGGCCAACCAGGCAGGCGGCCATCATGTAGAACGCTGGCATCAGAACGTTCCCTGTGGCATTGATCAGGAGTTCGTTCACCATGGGGGCAGTTCCACCAAAGAGGGCCGTGCTGACGTTGTAGGTGATGGCGAAGCCGGCGTAGCGCACCTGGGTGGGGAACATTGCCGGGAAGGTGGCCGAGATGGTGGCCAGCTGCGGAAGATACAACAGGCCCAGGACGGCGAAGCCAAGCATCGCAAACCAGAAGCCCTTTGCCATGATCATGTACATGGGGATGGCTAGGACGAACAGTCCTGTCAGCGAGAAGAACCACATCGGCTTACGCCCGATCTTGTCTGAGCGGGCACCGGCCAGGGGGATCATAAGCATCATGGCGAACTGACCGACAAACATCAGGGTCAGCACAGTATTGGCATCCATACCCACCGTTCCCTCAAGGTAGGTCGGCATATACGTGAGCAGGGTGTAGTTGACCAAGTTCAGCGGAATGACAAGGCCGGCCATGATCAGCATTGGACGCCAGTAGTTGCGGATCAGGTCTTTCAGGGCAGTGCTGGTGGCCGGTTCCAGCTCACCGCTGGCCTCTAGTTCACGGAAGACTGGAGTGTCTTCAAGCTTGTTCCTCAGGTACATGCCGATGATTCCCATTGGGCCTGCAATAAGGAACGGCAGCCGCCAGCCCCATTCGGTCATGGCGTCGTTGCCCAGGATGAGGCTGCAGAGCAGGACAATAAGAGAGCCGAGGGCGAAACCGCCCAAAGTGCCGAACTCGAGGAAGCTTCCGTAGAAGCCGCGCTTCTTGTCCGGTGCGTATTCGGCCATAAATGTAGCAGCGCCGCCGTATTCACCGCCGGTGGAAAAGCCTTGGAGCATGCGCAACAAAATCAACAGCGCCGGGGCCACCCAGCCAGCCATCGAATGAGTCGGCAGAAGTCCGATCGCGAACGTTGAACCTGCCATCAGGATGATGGTCAGCGCCAGGACCCGCTTACGCCCGATTCGGTCTCCCAAGGGTCCCCAGAACAGCCCGCCAAGGGGACGTACCAGGAACGACAGTGCGAAGGTGGCCAGCGTCCATACTGTTCCCATAGCGCCTTCGCCCGGGAAAAAATTGGCAGTTATGTAGGTTGCTGCTACTGCATAGACGCCGTAATCAAACCATTCGGTGGCGTTGCCCATAGCTGAGGCCCCGATGGCCCGGTGAAGTACCTTCTTGCCTTCCCGGGACGTTTCGTCTGGACCTGTGAACCCCGCGCCGGCGCCGGTGCCGGCGCCGTGTGGTTGTGCGTTAGACATGACAATCCTCGATAGAGAGCAAATGTATCGCTCATCACACTACCCGTAATGTCCCATTGTTGACAATAGGAGACTTCGAGGACGTATTCGCGGTCGCGACGGTGCAACGGAAACGCGGCGTATTTTCAAAAGGGCGCGGATGAGGACGGTAGCGAGGCCAGTGCGAGCAAGCGGACAAGTTTGTCGTACTCACTCGAGCTCAAGCTCGCACTGGTTATGACGGTTCTCGCCGGGCAACTTGCCCCGGATATCGCCGGCGAAGCCGGCTTATCCTCGCCCTGTTCATGACGAGGGATCCGAGTATTCGTTCGCTGGGCGACGGGGACGTGTTGCGGACCAACCAAGAGGCAGATCCAAGAAGCGCGCCGCCCGCCACCCTGAGGAGCCCCGAGCTGTAACGTCTGCATCGGGAGACAGGACCATTGTGGGCGGAAGGGGCTGCGGCTTGGACATTACGGGCTAGAGGGCACAAAGCCACGGTGAAGGCACGGGCCCTGGTCGCTTTCAAGGCTGGCTTCCCCTTCCGAGCTCTGCTGAAAGCCTCAGGCCTTGCCCGCTCCGCAGGCAGAAACCATGAACATTCCTTTACAGTGTCTCCAGTAACCGCAACAGCAAACTGCCTGACGTAACCGCCGCCGGGCTCATCGAACAGCTGTCCGGCAAACAACAGTCGAACCCACTCACTGCTGCAGTATTGGCCCCAGAAGGTGTGCCTGCCAAACGTCTAACGCCGGTGCGAATAAAAAGCACAGACCCCAGATCTTTGCTCAGTCCAAGAGGCGGCGGGTTCTTTCAGGGAAACGTCGGGAAGCCGGGAGAACGACTCTAGGGGATCAGCCGCATCAGCGCGTCGTCCATGTGTTCCGCCATGAGCTTTTCGGCAAGGTCTGCATCCCCCCGGGAGATGGCCTCCGCGATGCCCTTATGCTCAGCGATGCGCCGATCCGCCGTACGGTAGGTACTTTTCAGGGCATTAAGGCACATCCGTGTCTCAGTCAGGAGAGTGTCGTGCATCCTCTTGAGGCGGGGACTGCCGGCAAGTTCAACCAGGAGGGCATGGAAGCTCATGTCCGCTTCGGTCATGGCTTCGCTGTTGGGGGAATCCGCTGTGTCCTCCATTGCGTGCACGGCTTCCATTAGCTTGGCCGCATTGCCCTCGGGGTTCGTGCTGGCCACGCGGCTGATGGCGGCGGCCTCAACCGCGGTCCGGGCCAAGTACACATCCCGGAAATCGTCCTCATCCATGGTAACGACGAAGAGACCCCTGTTCCGGTGGCTGACCAGCAGTCCTTCCTGCGTGAGGCGCTGCATGGCCTCCCGCAGGGGGCCCCGGCTGACTCCCAGTTCTTTGGCGAGCTCCGCTTCGCCAAGTTGAATGCCGGGAGCGAAATCGCCACGGGCAATTGCATCACGGATCCGGCGGGCAATAATGGCCGGCGTGGACTCCTGTACGACCGGGTCCAGGGCTCCCCTTTTCATTCGGCTCTCCATCCTTGCTGCAGTGAACTCCACCAGTCTTCTGGCTAGAGTCATCAGTAGATTCGCTATGCGTACCCATGTCTTATAGTTGACAATTTAACATTTTACTCCGCATGCAGCGAAGTAAGGGGCGCTTGGTTCATACCATAGCGCAACATCTTCCGATTGTAGACAATCGAACGTATGCTATTCGTGCAGTGATGGACACACCTTCTGCCCCTGATGCGCTACGAGGAGACACATGACAACCGTTGGAATGCTTTACCCGGGTCACAGCGCCGAAGATGAATATCCCTACCTTGAATCGGTCCTCGGTAAGGACGTCCGTCTTCCTGTGGTCCATACCTCTGTGGGCGGACCCGATGAAATTACCACCCATGAGGTGCAGGCCCTGCTGGACCTTGGCAAGCCTGAACGGCTGCTGGAGGGCGCCAGTGAGATCTCGCGCAAGTACACTCCCGATGCTGTTATGTGGGCATGCACCTCTGGCAGCTTCGTTTTCGGCTGGGAGGGCGCACATCAGCAGGTGCGCACGATTCAGGACGTCATCAATGTTCCGACGTCCTCCACTTCGCTGGCCTTTGCGGCGGCATTGAAGCACATGGGCATCTCCAGGGTCTCCATTTCGGCGACCTATCCCGACGACGTTTCCCGCCACTTCGTAGAGCTTCTCGGTCATCAGGACATCCAGGTCCTGGACCTTGCCTCTCATGACATCGCCTCCGGCGAGGACGCCGGCGAGCTTGACCATGACGGAGTGATCGAGCTCGCCCGGAGCGCGAACGCCCCTGACGCCGAAGCGGTCCTGATCCCGGACACAGCCCTTCATACCGTTCGCTGGCTCAACGAGCTGGAGTCAGTCCTTGGAAAGACCGTTCTGACTGCCAATCAAGTGACTGCTTGGTATGGACTGCAGCTCGCTGGCCGGTCTGTGCACTCCGACCAATTGGGCAGACTGTTCCGCAGCAGTTGATTCCGGCAAGCAGAAGGCCTCCTGACCGTCAGTTCAACGGTCCGGAGGCCTTCTTTGCTAGGGCGGATACAGGATTATTCTCTGGCCGCGGCCAGGAGGGCCTGGTCTGGCCCGACGGCGTCACGGCCCAGCAGCCGCAGCGCGCTCCACGCCGTGACCTGGTTAGCGGTGATCACGGGCTTTCCAAGTTCCCGCTCCATGTATGCGATGACGTCGTAGGTGGGCAAGTTTGTGCAGCTGACAAAAATAGCCTCGGCATCCGGTGCATCCGCCTTGCGGATCAGGTCGCAGGTGGCGGCGTATGGGACCTTCCATATATTCCGGTCCAGCCCCAGCCCCTTTTGCGAGACTACGGACTTCCCGCCTTGTTCGAGAAAGGATGAGAGGCGAGTGGTGAGCTCCGCAAGGTAGGGCGTAGCCACAGCCACCTTTGATACGCCCAATGCACCCAGAGCCATTAGTAGGCCTTCGGACGTGGTGATTGCCGCGGGGGCGCCGGCGGCGACAATGGCGCTGGAAAGGTTGCGGGCGCCCTCCACCCCGTGGACGAAGCTTCCGGAGGTGCAGGCGTAAGTAACTACAGCCGGGCTTATAGCCATCACGCTGCGGACCGCGTCCTGAATTTCAGCCAGGTCGCTGATTTCTTCTGCCATGTCCAAGCCTACGGGCTCATCGTAGTACGGGGTGCGGGTAAAAACGAGGTTCACCCCCTCTGGCATCCAGCGCCACAGTTCATGGTCGAGCGCCATGTCAAAGGGGCATACGACGCCGATGTCGTGCCAGGCCTGCGGGCCCGGAGGGTCGGCAACGGGCGCCAAAGTTGAGTTGGGTTCGAGTGTCATACACCACTTTCTCACGTTTGTTCTATTGTCTACAATATCTGCTTATGGATAAAAAACAGAACACACCCCTTCCGCTGCCTCCCACCCCAATTCCGGCCGGAAACTACGTGCCCGTGCGCGAGTTGGGGGGCGTACTCTACACAGCCGGCCACACCTCGGCTGTACAAAACCATCTGGAATACAGCGGTCGCATCGGCGAGGAGCTCACCGTTGAGCAAGGGCAGCGCGCGGCCGCCACGGCGGTGCTGAACTGCCTGGCGTCGCTTGCCGCTCATACCGGGGGGCTGGACCGGGTTGGGGAAATTGTCTCCATGACCGGCTATGTGTCGGCCGGCAGCAACTTCACCGATCATCCGCTGGTGATGAACGGGGCGTCTGAGGTATTGGTTTCCTACTTCGGAGAGCGAGGTCGTCCCGTCCGGGCAGCTGTCGGTGTGGCCAGCCTTCCCGACGGCGCACCCGTAGAGATATCGTTGATTGCCAGCCGCCGCGACGGCTGACTCAGTGCTGCAGTACCGCCCGGAGGAAGCTCCGGGTCCGCTCCTGCTGTGGGTCCTTGAAGATCTGGGCCGGCGGACCGCTCTCCACGGCGGCGCCGTTATCGAACATCACAACCCGATCAGAGATTTCCTCCGCGAAGCGCATTTCATGCGTGACCATAAGCATGGTCATGTCCGTGGTGTGGGCCAGGTTCCGGATCACGTTCAGGACTTCACCGATGAGTTCGGGGTCCAGCGCTGATGTGGGCTCGTCAAAGAGCAGTACTTTGGGCCGCATCGCCAATGCCCGGGCAATGGCTACGCGTTGCTGCTGGCCGCCGGACATCTGCGGTGGGGTGTGGTTCATGTGCTTGCCCAGGCCCACCAGGTTTAGCAGCTCCGCAGCGCGTTCGCGTGCCTCGGCTTTGTTCATGCCGAGAACGTGGATAGGTGCTTCGATGATGTTTTCCATTGCAGTCATATGCGGGAACAGGTTGAACTGCTGGAAGACCATGCCAATTTTCTTGCGGGTCTCGCGCAATTGTCTGGTTTCCCTGACTTTTTGGCCGAGGCTGACGTCCCAGAGGGTGTCCCCATCCACAGTCACTTTTCCTTCGCTGGGGGTTTCGAGTGTCATCAAGATACGAAGGATGGTGGTTTTTCCCGAACCGGAAGGGCCGATGATGGACACTTTCTCTCCGGGTGCGACATCGAAGTTGAGTGATTTCAGGACATGGTTCGTTCCCCAGTTCTTGCTGACGTTTTCGAACCGAATGATGGGATCCGGAGGCAGAGCAACGCCCGAAGTCCGGGGTTGGGGTTCAGTGCTGGGGCGCATAGCGCCGCTCCAATCTATTGACGAGCCGGGAGGCTGGGTAGCTTACTGCCAGGAACAGCAGAGCTGCGAGGGTGAGTGGCTCCAGATAACGGAAGTTGGAGCTTCCAATTGCCTGGGCGGTGGCCATAAGTTCAACCACTGTAATTGCGGATAGGACTGCTGAATCCTTGAACATCTGGATGAGGTAGTTGCCAAGCATCGGGACGACGGTGCGGATTGCCTGCGGCAGGACAATTCGGCCCCAGGTGCGGGTCCCGGGAAGGCTTAATGCTGTCGCCGCTTCCCACTGCCCCTTGGAGACACCTTGGATGCCGCTGCGGTAGACCTCGGCCATATAGGCGCTGTAGTTCACGCCGATCACCACGATGCCGGTTGTGAGTGCATCGAAGCTTATGCCATAGGAAGGGAGCACGAAGAAGGCAACGTAGGCCTGCACCAACAGCGGAGTACCGCGGACAAACACGACCAGGAAGGCAATGACCTTTGACAGCACGGGAATGGCAAGCCGTCGGAGAACAGCGAAGACAAGACCGAGCCCGGCTGCGAGCAGAGTTCCCACGACAGTTATATGGACCGTGGTCCACAGCCCCTGCAACAGGATCGGGAGTATTGATATCGCAAACGCATTATCCCAAATCATGCTGCACCCACCTTCATGAGAATGTTTTCCTTTCTCTGCAGAGTCAGGGCTTTGCGGTCAAGCGCGAAACGCTTCTCCAGCCAAGCTGTGAGCAGAGTCAGCAGGTAGGACAAAACAAAGTACATCACCAGGATTGTGGTGAAGATTGCAGTCGTCTGCCCAGTCGTGCTTCGAATCATCTGGGCGCTAAAGGTCAGATCCGCTACCGTGACCAGTGAAACGAGCGACGTGTTCTTCAACAGGTCCACCATTACATTGCCAAACGGTGGGAGCATGGCGGGGATGGACTGCGGGATGATGATTCTGCGAAGCCTTAACGCGGGTTCCATGCCCAGGGCGATGCAGGCTTCTGTCTGCCCCTTGGCTCGGCTGGCGATGGCACCGCGGACCACTTCGGCGGCATAGGCCCCCTCGTTGAGGCCTAGTGCCAGGACTGCAGCTGTCAGCGGGTGGAGCTGAATTCCGAAAAACGGCAGTGCGAAAAACAACCAAAACATCTGCACCAGCAGGGACGTTCCGCGGAACACCTCGATGAAGACGCCGGCAGGCCACCGGAGGATTCGGTGCCGGGACAGACGGGCCAGACCTGCGGCGAAGGCTACTACCAAGCACAGTGCACCCCCAAGCACCGTCACCGTCAAGGTAGTCAGCAGGCCCTGCCACAGCAGGGGCGCATATTCGATAACGGCATTCATCCTGTGCCACCTCCCTGTTTAGGGGTGTTCAGCCTTCGGTCTTGCATAGTTCCTCGGCAGTTACGCCTTCGACGACGGTTGAATCGAAGCCCCATTTGGTGAGGATCTCGCTGAATTCCGGCGTGGCCTTGAACGCCGCAAGCTCCTTGTTGTACGCCTCATGGAAGGACGTGTCTCCCTGGCGGAAAGCTGCTCCCGAGCCAGTGCGTGGCGCGTCTTCAACCGGTGCTGTGATGTCGAAGCTATTGTCGCTCTCTGCCAGAGACTTCAGCGACAGGGTGGGCAGCATGAAAGCGTCCGCGCGGTTTGCCTTCAGCGCTTCGAGGCCGCTTCGACCGTCATTGACCTTAAGCTGCTGGTTGGCAGGAACATTAGCCGCCTTGAGCACTCCTTCTTCAAATCCACCGGGGAGAACGGCGATACGCAAAGCGGGATCTGCAATGATGTCGGCCACCGTTAGGATGCTTTTCGGATTGCCCTTGGGCGTGGCGAAGGATTCGGTAGAAACAATGACTGGCTCGGAGTAAAGAATCTGCGAGCATCGTGACTGCTTCATGAACAGGCCGGCTGCGATCACGTCCCAGCGGTTGGCATTCAGTCCGGGGATCATGGACTCATACGGTGTGATGATGCCCTGAACCTCATCGATTCCCAAGCGCTTACAGACTGCCCTCAAGACGTCGGGTTCGCATCCTGTGACCTGACCGTCCGGGCTGACCTGCGTATAAGGCGGCTCATTGGCGATGCCTACTCGGATGAATCCCTGCGCCTTTGCAGTTTCCAGCAGGTTGCTCGTCGCACCCGTTGCCGGGTTACCAGCGGGAACACTGGAGCAGCTGGTTATCCAACCAGCTACCGTCACTCCGAGAGCGGCTGTGCCAGCACCTCGAAGGAGGTTCCGCCGTGTGATGTTGCTTCTCATTTCTTCTCCATTCGCCCGGCCTCGCCGGCACTAAATCAGGACAAGCGCCCTGTGAGCTGTGTTACACAACCTAAGATAATCATGTAGCATTGTCAACAATACGAATGTACGATTCTGCATCGAGGAGCCGTCAAAGGGACAGGCTCGGGCCCTAAGCAGACTTTGGATTGGAGTTACGAAATGATCATTGGTGTTCCCGCAGAAATTAAGAACAACGAGTTCCGGGTGGCCATCACCGCTGCCGGCGTCCACGAGTTCCGCACCCATGGACACACGGTCCTGGTGGAGCGCGGGGCGGGACTCGGTTCGGGCATCACGGATGAGGAATACTCCATTGCCGGTGCCGAGATCGTTAACGAGGCAGACGACGTCTGGGCCCGCGCGGACATGGTGATGAAGGTCAAGGAACCCATCAAGGCCGAGTACCACCGGTTCCGCAAGGGCCTGGTCCTCTTCACCTACCTGCACCTCGCGGCCGAGTCTGAACTCACCCGCGAGCTCATCAACTCCGGCGTCACCGCCATCGCTTACGAAACTGTCCAGGAGGGCCGCAGCCTGCCACTCCTGGCCCCCATGTCCGAGGTGGCTGGCCGGCTCTCCGTCCAGGTAGGCGCCTCCTCACTCATGGCCCCCGCCGGCGGAAAGGGCGTCCTGCTGGGCGGCGTTCCCGGCGTCCGGCCCGCCAAGGTGGTTGTCCTCGGCGCGGGTGTTGCAGGCACCAATGCAGCGGCCATGGCCCTGGGCCTGGGGGCGGACGTCACCATCATGGACATCAACATCCACCGCCTCCGGGAACTGGATGCCCAGTACCAGGGCCGGCTCAAGACGGTGGCATCGAACTCCTACGAGATCGAAAAGTCCGTGGTGGATGCTGACCTGGTGATCGGCTCAGTCCTGATCCCCGGTGCAAAGGCCCCGAAGCTCGTCACAAACGACCTGGTGGCCCGCATGAAGCCGGGCTCGGTTTTGGTGGATATCGCCGTGGATCAGGGCGGCTGCTTCGAGGACACCCGGCCCACCACGCACCAGGAGCCCACGTATAAGGTGCACAACACCATCTTCTACTGCGTGGCCAACATGCCCGGTGCCGTGCCCAACACCTCAACATACGCCCTCACCAATGTCACCCTGCGCTACGCCGTGGCCCTCGCCAACCTAGGCGTCAAAGCAGCGTTCGATCGCGACCCCGCCCTCGCTGCGGGCCTGAACATCGCCGCAGGCCACGTTGCCCACCGATCGGTGTCCGGGGCACACAACCTGCCCCTCGTGAAGGACTGGCGCGAACTGGTTCCGGCCTAGCCCCCACTACCCCGCAAACTCGCTAACAGGCAAAGATCATAGGAAAGAATATGAAAAAGCGAACCCAACTGACGGCCCCCCTGATGCGTAACGTTCGAATGTCTCACAGCGCGCGGACCGGTGACCACTGCCCGGCCAACGGATGGTGGGCGCCGTTCAATGACGTTGAAAACCCATACTTCATCACTGAGGGGAGCATCATGCCATCAGCCAACGGTGGGCCTAGTAACTGGAAACTGGTTATGAGCAATCAGCAGCAATCCCAGATAACGCGCCATGATCTTCCGTCCAGGGGAACTTCCCTCGATACCATCTGACTTTGGCGCCAGCGGAACCGGCCATCGGCAGTGGACGCTCAGAGTGCTGTAGCAGGACGCCGGCGTTGATGACAAGAGAGTGGCCAACCACAGGAATCATCAAGGGTTTAAAGAATGCTGGCCTGATTCCCGGATCAGCGAGCTCCCGGGAAGGCCCGTGTCGCTGTGGTTATTATTCCCGCCTGAGCCACACACGGAACAGCTGTTGGCTGTCGATTGGGATCAATGCGCTGGGTCTGCAATCCCTTACACCACGATGCGTCCCGCTACGGGAATATCTGGCGTAAAGAAGCATCTGTCCCTACAGGACGGTGTCTTTCACCGTCCTTAGTCAATGAATACATGCCAAAGGAGAAACTGGTGCGAGAAACGGAAGAAGTTCCGGTCAACTCCTGCGTTGATCTATCGCCTGGAGATGAGATCGCCGCGACTCGCAGAGGGGCGCTCGTGCACCGCGGGCGGGTGACGGATATAGCACCGGACCATGGGATGTTCTGGATCATGGACGATCTGAATGGGGGGCGCCGGTTACTTGACCTAGCCGAGGTGCAGGTTGCGTGGACAAAGGGTGCAGCAGCAGGGACCCCCGCTGTCGGTTGAGAAAAAACGACCGCAGTTCATGGTTTCAGCTCTGCGCACTGCGGCTTGGTTAGCGGCATTGAGAAGGGACTCGTTTGGGAAACTTCTGCGCAGCTAGCCTCGGAATCGTGCTCGAGGGAAAGACCCTGTTGGTGCATGCCTAGCGCCAATAGGTCCCCCTAGGATCACTAAAACCAGGGGTATGGGGTCTTGGGACTATCACGGACCTTTAAATAAGTGAGCTCATGTTTAGGAACATCAAGGACCATGACGCCAACTAATGAACATCAAGTGCAACAGCACCAGGACGTGTGCTCCACTGCGACAACCGGTGACCTGGCACCGCTGAGTGGTTGGTGGAGGCCGGACGGGGACCCAGCGCCGTTTCGCTATCTAGAGCAAGGCGAGACCATGCCACTACTGCACGGAAGAAAAACTCTCTGGACTCTTGTGTTTGAATTGGCGCCCTCAGCCAGAGCTCATGGTGCCAAATACCCGAGTCTGGTTACTGGTACGCGTGCACATCAATTCGAACTATTGGAGCCTTTTAATGACGCTGTAGGATCAGCCTGATCGAAGTTGTGGGGAACGCGGCATCGTGGGTAGGCGGAGTGGTCTTGCCCAAAAACCTGACTCGCGTGCAGTCTCCTCTCCAGTTAGGGCACACCCAAACCTGACGCCAGACGGTCACTCAAATACCGTCAGGTTAGAGTCAGCTGGCACCCTTCGGTACACCTCTCACCAAGAGCCTAAGAAGTCAATCTGACAGATGCGTTGCCCGATAGCCCGATCTGGCCACATGCCAACCGACGTCACCCCGGTGAATCCTGCTCGGAACAACGACCAGCAACTTCGACTGGTTGGCGCTTACGTCAGCCATGACGAATTCTTCCCCCTTGGAAAGGTTTATGAAGCTAGCATCCACCCTGTCTTGCGGGCCAGAGTGTCTGTGTGCCGGAAAATTGGATATTGGGGGCTATGCACTGGGGCCTACGGGCCCTGGAACGAACACGAGGAGCAACATGGGCTATAGCCACTACTTTCCCGGGTTGAGGGCCAGTGCCGAAGTGATCGCTGATGCCGTGAGAATTGTGGCCGCCTCCGGGGTGAGTATTTGTGGTCCCAACGGCCAGGGCCAGCCCATCATGTCTGAACCTGAGGGCATCAGGTTGAACGGCTGTGACGGTGCTGGCGAGTCCTGCGAGACGTTTCACCTTCGAGGTAACGCTGCACCCAGGTTTCCAGGGATGGCCGAGTTCTGCAAGACGGGGAACCAGCCGTACGACCAGGTTGTCACAGCCATACTGATAGCTGCCGCCGTGCGTGCACTCGGTGAGAGAACCGGTGTCGTTATGAGCGACGGCCGATGGGATGACTGGGCCGCTGGCCTGTCACTGTTCGAAAAGGCGGTGCGGCCCCTGACCATGGAGGAGAAGTTGGCTTTGGAGCTCGATGTGGAGCGGATGCGCCCCGGAGCCTTTTTAGATTGACCCCTCCCCGTGCGGGCTGCCTGTCATTCCTCTGTCTGGCGAGCGATGAAGGCGGCCATCCCGGGGACCGTGAACTGGATGGAACCGTATTCGGGTGCGTAGATGACGCCCTTAGCGATGAGGCGGGCACGGATGACGGCGAGTTTGTTAGTTGATTTGCCGAGGCGTTCGGCGATTTTTCCTGTCGACGACGGTACGTCCCCGTCCTCTGCCATGGCTTTCAGATATTGTCGTTCGGCGTTGGTGGCGCGCTGCCATCGTGCCTCGAAAAATCCGTGGTCCAGGTCGCTCGTGCCGTATCGGACGGCGATATTGGCATCCTCGGCACTGATGACTTTGTCTGAAGCAGCTTCCCAGGCCGAACGCCCGTAGACCTGAAGGAAGAACGGGTAACCGTTCGCGGCGGACAGCAGCAAAGTCAGTGCGTCCGGCGCCAGCGAGGCACCGAGCCTGGTGATAGGCAGGGTCAGCGCTTCCGAAGCGGCCGCTTCGTTGACCTGGCCAATGGTCCTGTAGAGGAAGAGCCTCTCGCCGTACGTTCTGGCTTCGGATATTTTGCCGGGGAGGTTGGGCAGGCCGGCACCGATGATGTAGAAGGGCCACCCGCGCTGCCCGGCGGTGTGCTGGACAGATAACAGCACGGTCAAAAGTTCCTCGTCCAGGTCCTGCATCTCGTCGATGAACAGGCCAAATCCTGCTCTGGATTTCCTCATCGCCTGGGATACATCTTCGACGAGCTCCTCGATATCGATGTCCAGATGGCCGGAGTCCGCGCGTCCTTGTTTTGTCGTGACTGAGGCAGATACGCCCGTTGCTCCCAGGCTGGCCGAGATGTTGCCGATACTGGTCATGGCGTCCTGCATGAAGCTCCAGGCGGGCTTGCCACGGAGCCTGCGGGCACCTACTTCGAGTTCGCGGGCGAGCTTTGCGCGTGTGGCAATCTTGCCGGCTTCCCCCGGCTGGGCCTCAATTTGGATCACGAGCCAGTCGTTACGGCGAGCATGGTTGGCGAAGACGTTGAGTAATACTGTCTTGCCGACTCCCCGGAGGCCCGACAGGACCATTCCCCTGTCCCCCACTGTGTTTGACTTGGCGCGGGCGACCAACAGATCAAAAGCATCAATTTCGGCACCGCGTCCCACAAGAGCCGGTGGCTGGACGCCAGAACCTGGGTTGAACGGGTTGAGAGCAGGATCCATACACCAACAATAGCAAGATATAGGGACTTATAACGTCATCTGTTATTACGGCTTATTATTGGTTAGGGTCTCAACTGACGAAGGCTTGGATGATGAGGATATCGTCGGTAGCTATGGGAAAGGTACGGCGCACGGCCCCGCACGAGGAATGGGTGGAGATGTACCGGAGGGGTATCCCTCCTTCGAGGATCGCGGCGCTGGACTCAGCTCCCGCCACCACCGTGCGCTATCACCTGCAGGTCGCGAAGAAGCTCGAACCGGAGCTCGAAACCGAGCATGCGGCTGCGCTGCCGAGGTCTGAGGGACCGTCCACTGCATTTTTGACGATGATGCAAGACGTTGTCGACTTCTACGGCACCTGCGGCAGGCTGCCATCGGCCCATGCGAAATCACCCCATGAGGCGACGCTGGGCAGGTGGCTGTACCTCCGGCGCCGGGAAGCGCAGGCGGGTACCCTCTCCCCCGCTGTCCGGGACAGGCTGGATGTGATTCCCGGTTGGGGCCTGGCGTCGAAGCGGAAGGCCGAGGACGAGGCCAGGTGGCAGAAGCGCTTGCAGCAGGTGAAGGAAGTCCGGGATGCCGGCGGCGAGTGGCCGCGTCATCAGAAGACCCCGGATGCGGACGAACGCGTCCTGGGCGTGTGGCTGCACGCCCAGCGGATCAACTACAACCAAGGAAAGCTGGCCCCGGAGAAGGAGTCTCTGCTGAATGAGGTCCTGCCAGGTTGGCGCGAGGGCCGGCCGCGTGGCCGGCGACCACGACGAACACCGCAAAGCCCTGGCGACAGGTAGACCATGCGAAACGGAGGCGCTGAGGCCCCGCCTCGCCTGCCTTCCTGTTTTATCGGCTGGGTCCGCCCTTGGACCTTTCGGCTCCCACGGCTGCCCCCGCACGGCTCTTCCTGGCCTTGGCTGCGCCTTTGCCCATGGTGACTGCTGCGCTGGGATGGGTACCTTCACTGCGTGCCGCAGTGAGCCGCCCGCGGATCTGGGCTTCGCTGGCGCCGGTGTCCTCCAGGGACTCCGCGAACTTTGCGTGGTGTTCGGCTGAGCCATAGCCGGTAGCTGATGCGGTTTCTGTTTTGAGTGCCTGATCTTTAAGTTGGCTGCTGTCGTTCCCTGTGACGCGCTCTTCTATTTCGCGGCCGACGCCTTCAAGACGGGCGAAGAGTTCCTTTTCGGCCCGTTCATACCGCTGCTCCATTGATGCAGATGGAGAGCCTATGAAGCCGCCTTCGGCCAGGAGCTTGGCTTCGTGCATCTCCTTGGCTGCTTTCACGAACACGGGGTCCCGGAAGTGCATGTCGCCGGCACCGCTGAGGTTCGCGGTGGTTTCTTTGCGCAGCTGCTCAATGTCGGGGCCGCTGATGCCATCCTTGCCAATAAGGAACAGCCGTTCTTTGATCTCAGAATCTGCCGCCGCAGCAGCTTTTGGTGTTTTCGCGTTGTGGGCGCGCTGAAGGGCCTGTGCCAGTTCGGGGTTTGCCAGGTACTCGACGGGTACCTGGTGGCGCTCCATTTCGGGTGCCAGCTTCGTCGCCTGGGCTCGAAGTTCTTCTGCCTGCGCAGCCGCGATCAGCTGCATTGCCTTCTCATGTTCGGCAGCGGCTTTCCGTGCTTCTTCCTGGCTGCGTGCCAGCTCGTCCAGCCGGGCCTTCCCGGTTGCGATAGTCGCGATTCCCGATTCAAGGTAGGCGGTGTCCGTGCCGACGTCGTGGGTGTCGATACCGTACCGGGCGAGGACTTCTTCGCGGATCTTCGCGGAGGCTTCAAGGGCGGCAGGGTCGTGGTCTTTCCAGCCTTCAGCGACGGCGTGTGCCGTGGCGATGTCGACCGGCTGGGCCTTGTCCCACCACTCATCCTTCTGTACGGGTGCGAGGACGGCGAGGGCTGAACTCCTTTCAGCACTAAGGCGGGTCTGGGCTTCGTGTGCAGCCTGGGAGTCCAGGTGTTCCTGCTGCCGCCGGGATTCCTGCCGGCGGCGGGCCAGCGTCTCTGCGATGCGTGAGGCGATCATCAGGGATTGCCGCATTCCGTTGTCGAAAAAGTCGTCGATGCCGTCTGATTCACTCATGGTGTTCCCCTTGCACTAGTGGTGTGATTCTTATCGGTCGAGTCCCGGCCCGGTATTGCGGCTGGGCTGATAGGTTTTCGCTGGTGTTCCGGGTGTTGGTGTCGTGGGAACCACCGAACCGGGACGGATCGGGGCCATGCCGCGGCGGGCAATATCAACAGCCCTCGGCGGCACCGCAGCCGCTTCGGCCGGCTGCCGTTCTGCTCCTACAAGGACGGCCTTGGGCATCGTCGCAGTGAACGGGGCGAGCTGGTTTTCGACCACTGATCGGATGCGTTGAGCTTCGCGGGTACGGCCGGACTGGGCGTGCATTTCGTACACCGCGAAGGCGGTGTTGATCAGCTGCACCATGAGTGCTGTTTGCGCGGCTGTTTTGTCCTTGCTCGACGCTGCCATGAATAACATGGCGGTGCCGGCAATGGAGGGCAGGGTGACGGGTTTGCCGTGCTGCCGGGGTGCCCGCAGTTGGGCTGTGCGGGACAGTTCGGCAGCTGTGGCCGCCAGCGGCCCTGGCGTGGCCTCAAGCCGGCATGACCATGCCGCGAAGGCACCGGACACTTCACGCGCTGCTTTGGCCCAGGTTGCGTGATCGTCACGCGGAATAATGCGTAGCTGGTCGGCCAGCGCTGTGGCGTTGCGGGTGTATTCCACCCACACATCTGCTGACGGGGTTGCATTCTCGGGGCCGGTCCTGGAGACCTTGCGCTTGTTGCGCGCGGCGGCGTTCCATTCCGCCGCGGCCTCGGTCGCCAGGTGCGGGGAGTCCATCCAGTCCTCACGCAACGCACCGAGCTTCAGGTCCGACGCGAGCGTTCCGCCACCGAACCAAATAGGCCGCTCCCCCGGCTTGGGGCGTTCCGCAACGGAGTAGCCAACGATGACGTCGGTGGTGTTCTTCGCGTAGCGCGGCCGGACCAGTATTCCGGTGTCCCGGGCGCGGCGGACGAACTCCGCTTCTGTAGCGGAGGCGCTGGCGCAGGCGCGCACCTTCCTGGCTAGGGAGGCGCGGTGCATTTCGCGTTCGTCCCGGACGGCGGTGGCCTTCTCGGCCCGGTCGTAGCCGCGGGTGGCGTGCACACTGGAGAGTTCTTCGAGGCCGTACTTGGTCTCCAGTTCACGGCAGGTCTGTTGTGCGCGTTTGTAGTCCCCGTGGGTGGAGGCTTTGGTGCCGTCTTCGCGGACGAGGGACACGGCGATGTGGATGTGGTGGTTGCCGTTCTCACTGGTGCCGTGGTTGATCGCGACCCATCGGCACTGCGCTTTTCCGCTGGCCTCGGTGAACCCCATGGTGTCGACGAAGTCGTTCGCGATGTCGCCCCACTGCTGGTCCGTCAGGGCACCTTCTTCGGCGCGGAGGCTCAGGGAACAATGCCACACATCGGCGTGCTTGTGCCCGTTCGGTACGCGTTCTTTTTTGGCCGGGTCCCAGCGGAAATCCTTCTGCAAGACCTCGACGCCGAAGGCCTTGCGGGGCTGGTCCAAATGATTCGCGATCGCGACCGCGTCGTCCCTGTCCAGGACGCCGTCGTCGTACCAGGCCATGATCGCCGCGTCCCCGGCCACCAGGTGCGGGTCGGTGTGCGCGTTCTTCGTCTTATCCGTGTCCGTGGACGCCAGATAGAGCATGAGCCCTGACATCCGGGAGCCGCGGGTGATGTTCGGAATCATGCCCTACATCAGCTCCTCGATCGTCCGGTCGATCCGCATCGCAACCTCGCGCACATACGCCAGTGCTGCCTTCGCGTCCTGGGGGAACTCATCGCCGGCGTTCGCGTGCCGGGCGATCTGGTTCACGTTGTTCGACACCCGCGCGAGCAACGTATGGATTGCCATCAGTTCGGCCATCGCCGCCCTGCGCTCCGTCGGCATCTCCGAGCCTTCCGACAACGCAGCGGTCAGCAGCAGGTTCGGGACCGTGACCTTCTGACGGGCAGCCTTCGCGATCAGGGCCGCCTCCTCCTCCGCAGTCACCCAGACATCGCGGCGCTTCTTCGTCCCTGCCGGAGCATTCGCACGGCGCCGCCTGGACAGCGGGGAGCGTGGCTTCTCATTCTCTTCAGACACGCACTCCCCCAATCCCCCCAACGGCCCAGCGCAGCGACCCCGAAACCGGGGACCACACAAGCCAGTGTGCCAAGCAAACAACCACAGGGCCGTGAGCGACACGCCATTTACACCCGTGTAAATGTATAGCTTGCTCCGCCGGACTGATTTTCGCGGCTCGCCGTGCGATGTCCTCGGGGCCGCACGCCGGCGCCGAGTAGGCTGGCACCATCTGTACAGCCAACCCTGGGGGAAACATGCTCACAGAACACAACCAGCCGGGCGAGCCTATGCCCCGTGTCGGGACGTCCACCTACTTGCAGCCGACCGCTTCACGTCCGGCGCACATTCTTCTCGAACTCGAGGTTGAGAAGAACTTCAGCCCGGCAAACCTGGCACGCCAGCGTGCCGCCGAAGAACGTCTCATCGGTGGCACCGACCAGGTCTGCGGAAGCATCAACAATGTCGCCACCCGTCACTTGCAGGAACTGACCGGAACAAAGGCACGCATCGTCGATGAGGGCTACGCCCTTACCATCGAGATGGACACCTCCGTGACTCCGGAATATCTCCAGCACGACAACGCATTTGGTGCCAGCAAACATGCCGGCCCGGTGCTGACCGCCGGTCAGGAATTGGCGCTTCCAGAACTGACCCGAAGCATCGAAGCCGCCCTGCCCCCGCTCGAACGCCACAAAGCCGAAACGCTCGCGCTGATGGCCGCCAAGGAGATCCCGCCTACGGCAGACGTGATCCGCTCCATCGACCGGGTAACACTCACAGAAGTCATCGAGCATCACGAACGCAGGTTGGGAATCGATGAGGTGCCCGTGCCAGCGTCCATAAGACTCGCCGGGCTCTCCTTCCCGCAACACCCAGGCGCATCACTGCACAACGCCGGAACCGCTCCAGCGGCATCGGCAGGTGCCGCAGGCTCACACCGCACCTCCCCCGACCTCGAACGCTGAACCGCAACACCGAAAGGCACCCGAACACCATGGCCTCCATCAACTGAGTATGGCAGTTTGATTCAGGACCGGTATGACGGTTCGAATCAGGACCACCCACGACTCGCCGGTTGCTTGTGACGGTTTGAGTCAGGACCACCTCAGTGTTGCTTTCATCTGTGAAAGCGAGCTTTGGAGGTCCCGGATGAGGGTGCGCATGGAGCTGTTTGCCAGGATCCGCCGAGATGCCCGTGTGGAGGGCGTGTCGATCCGCGGGTTGGCAAAGCGGTATCAGGTCGGCAGGGACACAGTCCGGCAGGCTCTGTCGGATCCTGTCCCACCAGCGCGGAAGAAGCCGGTGCGGTCATCGCCAAGGCTGGATCCGTTCAAACCGGCGGTTGATGTGATGTTGACCGAGGACACCACAGCGCCGCGGAAGCAGCGTCATACGGCTCGAAGGATTCTTGCCCGACTGATTGAGGAGCATGGAGCGGAGGAGCTCTCGTATTCGACAGTCCGGGACTACGTGCGGGTCCGCCGGGCCCAGATCGATCTCACAGCCGGCCGCCGAGTTGAGGTGTTCGTGCCGCAGGAACACGCACCCGGTGCTGAGGCCGAGGTGGATTTCGGCGAACTCTGGGTGGTGCTCAACGGCGTGAAGACGAAGTGCCACATGTTCGTCTTCCGGCTCTCCCATTCCGGCAAGGCCATCCACCGCATCTACCCCACCCAAGCTCAGGAAGCTTTTCTGGAAGGCCACATCGAGGCGTTCAACGAAATCGGGGGCGTGCCGGTCCGGCACATCCGCTACGACAACCTCACCAGCGCGGTCACTTCCGTGGTGTTCGGGCAGGGCCGGCAGCGGCAGGAGAACGACCGGTGGGTGCTGTTCCGCTCGCACTACGGCTTCGATGCCTTTTACTGCCAGCCCGGCATCGGCGGGGCGCACGAAAAGGGCGGAGTCGAGGGCGAGGTCGGCTGGTTCCGCCGCAATCGGCTCTCCCCGATGCCGGTCGTGGAGTCGCTGGACGAACTCAACGACCGCATCCGTGCCTGGGAAGCCCAGGACGAGCGGCGGCGGATCATGGACCGAATCCACACGGTCGGCCAGGACTTCGCCGCCGAACAGCCGTTCCTGGCACCGTTGCCAACGGAGGAATTCGATCCGGGCCTGATGCTCAACCCGACGGTGGACAGGTCATCGCTGATTACTGTGCGGATGGTGAAATATTCCGTCCCGGCGCGGTTCATCGGCCGGAAGGTCCGGGTGTCCTTGCGGGCATCCGAGGTCGTGGTTTTCGAAGGCCGGGCCGTGGTCGCCAGGCATCAGCGCGTAGCCGCCCGGTCCGGGCAGTCGGTCCAGCTGGACCACTACCTTGAAGTCCTCAAAACCAAGCCTGGGGCCTTGCCCGGTTCCACCGCACTGGCCCGGGCCCGGCAGTCCGGTGCGTTCACCAGTGCCCACGAGGCCTTCTGGGCAGCCTCCCGCCGCGTCAACGGCGATGCCGAAGGGACCCGTGAACTCATCGACGTCCTGCTGCTCCACCGCTCCATGGACGCCGCAGACATCCGGGCGGGGATCACAGCAGCACTGAGCGTGGGAGCAGTCAGTGCAGATGTCGTCGCGGTCGAGGCCCGCAGACACGCAACGGCATCTACCGGGGGTGGCTCCGGTTCAAACCGTCATCAGGGTGCTCTTGCTGAAGTGAATGTGCAACGGGTTGTCAGTCTGACCCAACGCCGGCTCATGGAACCAGCAGCGGTCATCGCGGGGCTCCCACCCGACACCCGCCCGCTTCCGTCGATCGGTGCCTATGACGAGCTGCTGGCCAAACGCAACGAGCATTCCGCAGGAAAACCGTCGAAGGAGAACATCTCATGAGCCCCACCGCACCGGCCACCACAATCACTCCGACCCTGCGCCGACGCCGCGGCCTGACCGAGCAGGCCGCGGTCGCAGCCGTGGATCAGGCCTGCCGCCGACTGCGCCTGCCCACCGTTAGGGCGGTCCTGGACGAAGCATTGAGCGTGGCCGGGAAAGAGCAGCTCTCGTACCAGGGGTTCCTGGCCGAGCTGCTGCTGGCCGAATGCGACGACCGGGACCGTCGCTCGTCGATCCGCCGCGTCAAGGCCGCGAACTTCCCCCGGGACAAGTGGCTTGGGGACTTCGATTTCGACGCGAACCAGAACATCAACCCCGCAACCATCCACACCCTGGCTACCGGGGACTGGATCCGCAAAGGGTCACCCCTCTGCCTCATTGGAGACTCCGGAACAGGGAAATCCCACCTCCTGATCGGCCTCGGCACCGCGGCTGCGGAGAAGGGCTACCGGGTCAAATACACCCTTGCGACCCGGCTTGTGAACGAACTTGTTGAAGCCGCCGACGAAAAGATGCTGGCCAAAACCATCGCCCGCTACGGCCGCGTCGACCTACTCTGCATCGACGAGTTGGGCTACATGGAACTGGACCGGCGTGGCGCAGAACTCCTCTTCCAAGTCCTCACTGAACGCGAGGAGAAGAACTCCATCGCCATCGCGTCCAACGAATCCTTCTCCGGCTGGACGAAGACGTTCACCGACCCGCGCCTGTGCGCCGCGATCGTGGACCGCCTTACCTTCAACGGCACCATCATCGAAACCGGCACTGACTCCTACCGACTTGCCCACACCATAGCCCAACAAAACGCCTAGTTGTCCGAAGCAAAGCACCTACCGGGCAAGTTTCTCTTCTGGATGATGGGGTTAGCGCGCTCGTGTCTTGCGGCCGTCAAGGATTAGGCTGACGACACCCGCTCCTATGAGGGCGAGGATCATATGAGACTTAGCACCCGTCCATGCGATTGCCAGGCCCAGTGGATATTGTTCATTGGCTACAAAGGTGCCGGATGCGACCGGGCTGCCAAGGATGGCGACGACAGCCAGAGTGGCCAACGCGATCAGCCTCGCGACTGTGCCCCGAATTATGAGGCTGTAGACCATCACCGCGGCCAGGGCGAGGACGACGAGGCTAAGCTGCCACACATAAGGCAGCCAGTCGCCGGAGACAGCAACAGGGCGTGAATCAAAACCTATGACAGCGTAGATTTCCGATAATTGCAGCTGCAGGGTCAGGTAACCCGCCAAGAGAGTAAACAGCAAAGGGCTGGCCAAGGCGGCGACGATAGAAATAGTCGGGCTGCGCCCCTGCGAGCTGGTTGTAGTTTTATCCGGGCTAGATGTCTTTTCCAATTTTGTCCCCCAACTAGTTGTCCTCCGACTCTAAACCCCAATCGAATTGACTGGAAGCAGCCGGTCCGCGAACTATCAGCGACACAGGTTTCGCCGGAGCTTGGCATAGCGGGGGGTGCTAATGCTGGAACCTTGGTGGCCCTGAATCAAGCCGTCCTAGTGGTCCCGAATCACGTTGACATATTCAATCAACATCGAAGAAACCAAAAACCAGGCCCGAGCCCTGCTCAACTCACGCATCAAATCCGTCGAAGAACTCGTCCAGGCACGCCAACGCGTGACCGACCTCAAAGACCAGCTCGCCGCGGCTGAACGCGACGACAAACGCGCCTACGTCAAAGCCACCCGCGACGGCTGGAGCCCCGACGAACTCAAAAAACTCGGTCTCGAACCGGCGGCCGCAGGCCGCCGCCGCAAAGCCCAGGCCAAGACCGCCCGCACCCCCAACGACACCGCGACAGACGCTGATTCAGCCGATGGGGAAACCGCGCAGGATCACTAAAGCCCCTCGTCCACAGGGGCACGGCAAAAGCTAAAAACCTTCGGGCTTTTCCCGCACCCAGGTGGACGACGGGACCCACCTGACCGGCTGCACACAAACGCCAGGACACCAAGGTGGGAACCTCACCAGCGGGACCGGCGAATGTGCACAGCCTGGGAACGCTGAAGTCACCAACGGAGCCCTTTCCCATGGACCAAGACCGGCGCCGCCGGCCAACCCGACCCGGGGGTCAGGTTTCTTTCAGCAGGGACGACACACACCGTCCACGCGGGGCGAAGTTGGGCAGGGACGGAACCATGATCAGTGACCGGCTTCTAAGGCGCTCGGTGGGCTTCCAGCCCGGTCACCGGCGGTGACAACCACAAGCTGCAGGGCGGAGCTCATCACCACCAAGTACCGCAGGCCCGCGTGATCCAAGCAATGGCACCAACCGCGTAGACAGGCATCACAAACAACCACTTAGACGACGAAGGCCGACACCCATAGGTGCCGGCCTTCATGCTGCTTTGGGCCTGGATCCTCTAACGTCGGCAGAGACATCGGCGTCCGGAATGGCCTGATCCTACCCGGCCGCCGGCCGCAGCTCGTGATGGTCGCGCCATGCCTGCTCGCCGTCTTTGTACTCCACGGTCCACTCGTCCACGCCAACGCGTTCAACGATGACAGCCTGCTCCCAGCTGGACCCATCGCCCCGCAAAACCTCAACGGCGCTCTCGTCAGGGAACGGGTTGTGGCTACCCAGGTACTCGCGAATGGTTTCGTCAAGAGGTGTTCGCCCACCCTCGGGGGCCGCATTCACCCACTGCTCCATGGGGTCGGTTCTAGCCCAGCGCGTTGCAAGGCCAGCTACGTAGTTCGTCTCGTTGTCGCTCATGGCTTGCCGCTGCTCCAATCCGTTGTTGTTAGGCCCGGGAAGACTCTGTTGCCAGATAGTGGCCGTTATCGGTCGCGTTGCAGATAGGTTCCCGATGGGAACTCACAGCCGATCCGAAAATCCCTTCCAACGAACGGCTCCCCCCGGCCATCGACTCCGTGACCAAAGCCAGCATGGACGACAACCTGCTCCTGAACGGTATCGCCACCCGGTTCCTCGGCGACGTCGACGATGATTGGCAGGTCATCGGGCAGCCCAGCGAGGGCCTCACGCAACTGCCCTACCGTCCAGGCGTGAGCGGCGTGTTCGAAGTCCATTGTCAGATCCTTTCACCTGGCACTGACAAAAGGGCGATGACCACCGCGTCAGTCCTCGCCGTCGAGGGCTTCAGCCTTGATGGTTCCGGCGGCGATACGTTCCTGGGTCTCCTGGTAGCAGCGCTCCAGGTAGGTTTCCAGGTCATCCTCACTGACACGCCACATGCGGCGGCCTCCACTGAGTTGCAGGGCGCGCAGTTCCCCCGATGAAACCAAGGCGTATACGGCTGGCATGCCCACGTTCAGGATCTCCCTGACCTGGGCGAGAGTCAGCAGCCGCGGGAACCTCGGCTTCTCCGGTTCAAGTGCTGGTATCTGCTCGATGTCCTTGCTCCACTTCGGCATGCTTATTTGTCCTCGTTCCGTTGTCGAATTTCTTCGCGGGTGCGCTGCCCGGGGCGGAGTTCCCCCGCGGGGACTCCCGGCCATTTCCTGCCGCCGTTGTACTTGCGCTGCAGCCGCTTCACTTCCCGCAGCGTCGCCGCCTCGATCAGGTCGGTGATGGACGCGTACCCCTCGAGGTGGCCGGCTTCCTGGACGGCCGCGCGCACCTGGTCGGCGTCGGATTCAGTGAAGTAGGGCGAAAAGGATTTGTTCTTCTTAGGCACCGGGAGCCTTGGTCTCCGGGGCAACGCGTTGCAACAACGCGTTGTGTACCTTCTCCAAGGTGGTGCTGCGCGCCTCGGCGCTGGCGAGCTTCTTCTCCGCTTCCGCTGCCGCGCCGGCGGCAGCGCGTTCTGCCGCACGTGCTTCTTCGAGCTCCGAGCCCAGGGCGGCCAGCCGCTGCTCCAAAGCCTTCACCTCCGACTCCACGGCGGTGATTCGGGCTTGAAATTCGGCGGCCGCGGATTCCTTCTCTACGGCCGCCTTGTCCAGGTCCGCCACCAGTTCGGCGATTTCCTGGTCTTTGTCCTTGCGTTCCTGCGCCCAGGCCGTCTCGACGGCGGTGTGCCGTTCGGCGGCCTGGGTGGAAGCCTCGGCCCAGACGGCTGCGGCGAGCCGGGTCGCCTGTTCGAGCAGGGCGGGCGGCGTCGCGGCCACCTGTCCCCCGGCGGCGAGCTTCTCCTCGTTCCATTCCTTCAGGTACCGGGTAGCGTCCGCGTTACTGACACCCGCAGCCGCACGGACCGTGGAGACAGTCGGGCGGCGCTCGGCGCTGATCTGCTCGGCGGCGGCAAACACGCGGTCTTTCACGCTCGTGGTCATGGCGGCTTCTCCAGTAAAAGTAGTAGCAGTAGTAACGCTACTACTCCTACTACTACTTTTCAACGCTTAGAACGGCGGTTCGGAGTCGGGGCCGGCGCCCCAGCCGCCGGCGGTGCTGGTCGCGGGAGTCGCCCACGCATCGTCCTGCGCGGTGGGTTGCCCTGCCGGGCTGGCTGGTGTTGCCCTGGTTGCCGAAACCACCATTCCCCTGTTCGGCCTGGCCGCCGCTGCGCTGGGTGCGGTTGACCTTGGCTGTCCCGAATCCCGTGAGTTTATGCCGGAGTGCGGGATCCCCTGATCCGCGCGGATATTCGCCGAAACCACTCATTTTGCCTCGCTGCGTGATGTTTGAAATATTTTCATGATTCCTGAAGCTTCTGTGATATTCATGATCGGTGCGATGTATTGCCGAACCTAGGGGTGCATGATGGTGCTTGCCGCTGTCCGCTCCATCGGGTTCAGCCGGGCACTTCAATCTTCACAGGACGAGGAGGACTTCGAGCAGGAACTTGTGGATCAGTTTGCGCTGGCCCAGGTTGGTGCGGGTCTCACTGACCAGTTCGTCCGGACAGAGCGTTCGGTGATCTTCGAGTTCGCCCGATTTCTAGGGCAGCCTGTCTGGACGGCCTCGCCGTCCGATGCCGACCGGTTCCTGGCGTATCTGCGGCACGAGCGGCGACAGGCGCGGGGCACGCGGGAAAGCAAGGCAGGAACTCTTGCCCGGTTCTTCGATTTCCTGATCGCGAGATATCAGGGCGATGTCCATGCCCTGACCGGTTATGTGCTCACGCAGCCGATCGACGAGTTCAACCGTCCCTCAAGTTCCTCCTCAACGTCCGCCCGGGTCCCGCCCAGCGACCCTGAAGTTGAAGCTCTCTTCGCGCAGTGGCGTGATGCGTTGCCCACCGCACGAAAGTACCTGCCCGCTGCCCGTGACTATCTGGCCGCCTCCCTCTGGCGCCGGGCCGGACTGCGGATCAACGAGACTGTGATGCTCGACGTCAAGGACTGGCGGCCGGACCTCGGAGACCACGGCAAGCTCCACGTCCGTTTCGGGAAAGGCAGCCGCGGCCGCGGCCCGAAACCCCGGCTTGTTCCCGCGATCAATTCCGTCGATGGGCTGCTGGACTGGTGGTTCACGGATGTTCGTCACCAATTTGGCGACGACTACCTGGACCCTGATGCTCCGCTGCTTCCGAGCGAGCGGCGCGACCGTCACACGGGTGGCTGTGCCCGGGCCGGTGACGATGCTCTCCGTGCCGGGCTGGCCGGGGCCGTGGAACGCTGGCTACCTTCTTGGAAGGGGCGGCTGAGTCCGCACGGGCTGCGCCACTACTGCGCGTCTTCCCTCTATGCTCGCGGCCTTGACCTGAAGGCAGTGCAGGAACTGCTGGGACACGAATGGCTGTCGACCACAACCCGGTATATCCATGTCCATGAGAACCACATTAACCATGCATGGGCCGTCGCTAATGAACGAGTGGCCGCCCGGCTGACAGGAGAGTGACAGGATGCGTTGGAATCTACGGATGGTCGCCGCGGAGCGCGGAATCTGGAAGTCGACCGAGCTGCGCCGCCAGCTTGCCGATGCCGGCCTTGAAATCAGTGCGGGCAAAATGTCAGGTCTCTGGACCGGTACCCCTACCACGATCCGCCTTGAAGACCTCGACATCATCTGCTCCGTGCTCAACTGCTCGCCAACTGAACTGCTGATCCGTGAACCGGAGAAGGTCGCCGCTGCACGCCCACCAAAAGCGCACGCCGCAGCAGCCGGTTCGGTGCCATCCGTGGTTCCCCGGCTCGGGCGAAACCGGTCCAAGCCCCCGGCATGAGCGGATCCCATCCACCTCCCACATGCACGATCTGCGGTCAGCGGCCGGTCGCGTGGAGCGCCCCGCGGCGCACAAAGTTCTGCTACGGCTGTATGCCAGGAGGACCCTACACCCCGCCGCCATGCCAGCGCTGCGGACGCACTGACAGCTACTACTCCGCCGGCCTGTGCGACCGATGCCACCGCAGTGCACCTCAACAGGTGGGTGCTTGCAGGGACTGCCACGCCTGGGGCGTGACACGCACCCATCAATGGCTCTGCGAAGCGTGCCGGCACTGGCGGAAGAAGCACCCACGAGGGAAATGCACAGCCTGCTCCGCGGACACCGCCATCAATGACGACCAGGCGTGTCGGCTCTGCTGGAGCCAGTTCATCACCAGCGGAGGCAGGAAAGGCGGCATTGATCTGCTGAAGGCCAACCGGTTCGGGCAGCAACTCTCCCTGGCCAACCTCCGACATGCCAGCGTGGGCCAACACCGCGGCACGCGCCGGAAGCGCGAAGAACCGCCCAACGCGGTCCACGCGCCAGCGTTCACGCCCGTCACCCATCGCCAGCTCACCCTGTTCCCGGCGGCCCGCGACCTTGCCAACGGCCTCGCCCACGGCTTCCCCCCGCCGGCCGAACCGAGAATGGCTGCCTTCCTGGATCAACTCCTGACCGAGCACGCCCGCAAACACGGGTGGAGCCTGACACACACCAAAAGGACACGCCGCGGACTGGCCATCGCGCTCGGCCTGCAGGACACTCCCGGGGCACCACTACGCGCGACGGACATCCTCGGTCTGCAGGGCATAGGAATCACAACCCTTCGGCTCCTGGAAGTCTGCGCGGCCGCAGGCCTGCTCGAAGACGACCGGGAACCCGCCGTGGACAAATGGTTCAAGACCGCGACAGCTGAGCTGCCGGAGCAGATGAGGAACGAACTCGACAGCTGGTACACCATCATGCTCAACGGCAGCAGCACCCCACCCCGCAGCAAACCCCGCTCGGAAACAACAACCCGCCTCTACCTGCGCTGGTCACTGCCCGCCCTGCACTCCTGGGCCGCTTCCGGACAAACCTCCCTTCGGGAAATCACGCCGGAACACGTCAAGGACGTCCTTCCCCCGTCCGGTAACCCGCGGGCTGCTATGGGGCAAGGACTACGTTGTCTGTTCCGTGTCCTCAAGGGCCACCGCGTCATATTTTTCAACCCAATCGGCCCGATGCGAACCGGCACCCATGAAACCCGCCACCCGATGCCTCTGGCCTCCGCCCAGCTGCGCGACGCGATCAACTCCACAAACCCGGCAGGGGCAGCACTCACAGCGATCGTGGCCTTTCACGGACTGAGATCCGGACAACTACGCAAGCTGCAACTGACCGATATCCACGACGGGCGCCTCCATCTGGACCAGCGCACCATCCCGCTGGCCCAACCGGTCCGGGACCGGCTTTCCGTCTGGCTGGCCTACCGGGAACGGCACTGGCCATCGACGAGGAACCCGCACGTCTTCATCAGCAGGCGCACCGCCCTGGACAGCGCCCCTGTCGGCGTCCAATGGATCACCACCTCCATGGGGATGACCGTCCAACAAGCCCGCGAGGACCGGATCCTGTACGAACTGCACGCCAGCGGCGGCGACCTCCGCCGTATCTGCGACATGTTCGGCCTGAGCATCGCCGGAGCGAACCGCTACTCCACCGTCCTGGCCCACCCAGGCCTCCAAACGGTTAACGCCACACCTTCGGGCCACCATCACCAGCACAAAGCGTCAACAGGGGCCACGTCCTGATCCTCTCGACAAGTTGAATCGTGCCGCGCATGGGTTACCCCAGCGGACGATGCACCGGACGGGTCCTACGGGATCCTTCGACAATCAGGGCAAATCAACAGCGCAGGTGGTGAGGGTCTCTCCTTTGAAGGACCGGCTAACGGGACAGGTTCGAAACCGAACCCTTGCGGGACGAGGCCGAGAAAATCATGGCTTGCGCGATCACCCTGGATGCTTCGTTTGTTCGTGCTTCGATAAGGAGCAGACGCCTGACGATATGGTTGAGCATCATTAGCCGCAAAATCTTGGGGGAAGCGATGATAATGGCACTCTCGACAGCGGAAGTAAATCCACTGATGCCGTCCTGGGGCATCTTGAGATTCATGCTGGTGCTGAATGCAGTCCTGTTCATTGCCGCGCTAGTGAGCATTGCGCGTAATAGAACTCATACCACCGGCGGCACGATCGTCTGGGCTCTCATTGTCCTTTCGATACCAGTACTTGGTTCGATTCTCTGGTTCTTGGTCGGGCGCAGGGACTCTGGTTCTCGCCTCCGCAATCTATCGAGTTAGCGGGTAGAGCGGGCGCCAGATTCCGTGCCGCAACCCTCTCTAAACTGCTGCAGTCAAGGTTCGCCGGCTGGGCAGGCCGGGGACGGGTCCGAGATTACGCCTGGCGGGACAGCAATAGGCACTCGTGAAGTTTAGGCTTCACCTGCCTGCGCGCATGTGGAATAGTGCCATTAGGAATTGGGGTTTAGAAGTGACAAAACGCAGACGTTTTCGAGTCATCGCTGTAGCTACTTTTATTGCAGCAGTCCCGCTGACAGGATGTGGGGCGCAAAACCAACCTAGCGGCCAAAATCTACCTGAGTTCGGCTCCATAGATGAGGCCTACACCGCTGTCGATAAGATCCTGGGTTGTGAACCTGACCCCATTGGTGAGCCAACTGTTCCGATGGGAGATGGCGTTCGACTGACGTCGGCGCAGAAGCTGTGCTTTGAAAACGTCCAGATAGACCTCTACACGGATCAGAAGGCTCTTCAAGAGAGCTACCAGATCTTGTCTGATACGAATCAGGGCAAAGTCCATCTCGTACACGGAAAGAACCGGATGGTTGTGGACTTCAGTCAAATGGCAACTGGCCAACCGCCGACGCGGAGCATCGAACGCCTGGCGACGGAACTGAACGGCGAATACGCAATCGTCGGCGTATAGCTGGAACAATCCCACCCAGAACCTACTTAGAGGTTCCAGCCCTCACGTCTACGGCGTGAGAGAAGGCGCGAGCATTCAGGGGACCTGGGCGGTCACCGACCATCGCCCAGACCACGATATTCGCGGCCACGATGACTAGCAGCAGCAGGGCCGCGATAAGAATTCCGCGAGGTCTCATACCGGGAAGCCTAATTCCGTTGAGGGAAGGAAAGAGACCGTATGGGGTTCGTCAGAAGGAGCGGTATAGCTTTGGCTTTGCATAGAGCCAGGCAACTATCCCGAAGATGGGCACGAAAACCATCACGAGCACCCAACCGATTCTGACAGCTGGGTCTAACCGAGCGTTCCCTATTACATCAAAAATGCCCCAGATGATGGCACCCAAGATGAAGACCACGAACGCCCCACCGAGCAGTGCTAAAACCCATTGCCAAAGTTCCATAATTTCCCCCGATGATGGTTCTTCAGACACTTTGAACATTCAGCAAAGCACGCCGTGGCCAAAAGAGATAGGAGATCTGGGACCTAGCATCAGACGGAGCTGTATGCGAGCCGGTCCTGTCCCGCACACGGTTCCGGGGCCGTACACGGTGCAGGCTTGCGCAGACAGACGAAGTCTTGTCAGGACACTTCCGGGCTGCTCTTTCGCAGCTTTTCGATTCGTTTGGTTGCCACCATTGCGGGCAATGAACCAAGCACTCCGATGAGCCCTGACGCGAACATCAACCAAAGGGCCGGGTAAAAATTCCCGTTTAGGTTATTTTCGTCCGCCACAATCCCGGCGTTGGTCAGCGCCACGGTTCCGCAAATGAGCAGCGTGACGCTCACGGCAAAGGCAAGTGTCCAGAAGTTGCTTCGAGTCTTATACAAGAGGCCCCCAAGTCTCATGACACGGCTCGTAATTGAGCCGAACTTCGAATCAGACTACATCCGGTTCAACGTCCTCCTCCGCATGGGCAACTGGTGGTTGACCGTCCCATAGACGTTCCGGTGGCGGTCTCCTATTCGCGGCGCTCTTGCCTCACAGGTTTGAGGTGCTCGGGGACGCCACCGTTTTGGAGGGCTGGATAGGTGCATGTGAACTCGCCTCGATATCCGAAGAGAAACCCGAGGATGGGGTTCCGGACCTGCATCTGGATCGTGAACACGCCTCGGGCATCATCAAAGCTCTCGAAGAGGTCTGCCGTGCCTGTGCAAACGGCGGGAAATTCGAACGCCGCGAAGCCTTCGTAGAACCTTTGTGCCCCTGATTGCAGATGTAGTGATCCATCGGGCATCACCTCTAAAGCAAG
Organism: Pseudarthrobacter oxydans; assembly: GCF_013314975.1. GTDB lineage: Bacteria > Actinomycetota > Actinomycetes > Actinomycetales > Micrococcaceae > Arthrobacter > Arthrobacter oxydans. The sequence continues at coordinate 37,398 of NZ_JABTYH010000036.1, forward strand.
GTCAGTAGCAAGGTGCTGGTGGGTGCCGAGGTAGTCAACGATGCCGCCAGTATGTTTGCTGTGCACCATGGTGGCGTCGAAGCGCCGGCGTTTGGAGTTGGTTAGTTCCAGAGTCCTGACGAAGGTAACTGTAGGACGGCCGAAGCCATCGATGTATGGGTAGTTCTCGATCGTGAAAGGAATGTTCTTTCCCTGGTCGGGAAACAGGATGTTGCGGTAGGCCCCCAACTGCAGAAACGGGACTGTCCACCACGCCCCGCGGCGGACCTCTGAGAAGGTCCCGCGTCCCACGCACGCGTAGCCTGCTTCAGTGTCAACGCCGAAGCGTTTCTGCAGCATAGGGTGCAGTCGGTGGAAGTCATTGCCGAGTGCTAATTCAAAGATTGACGCCACGTTTATCCCTGCCCTCCCGAGTTGGCGCCAGACCAGGTGTGGCTGGTTCAGGCAGATCAGCAAGTGCCGACGGGGAACGCCCGGACCGTGAGTCCGGTGCCTTTCGCAGGCATCGTCCTGCCCTGGGTACGGTCCGGTGGGGCGTCAGCATCAACGAAGCTACCGCGATTGTCAGGCCCAGTGCTGCGGGGCCGGCGGTTCGTCCTGCCAGGGCTCGGCGGAGCATGACGCAGGCGGACAGAACGCCGCATGTCCTGGCTGCGGCATCGATCAGCCAGTGGTTTCGGGAGTCCCTGGGATCGAGGTCAGACTCGGCCCACATTCTCAGGCGGTCAAAGCTTATTGCTGTCGCCCACCCCAAGGCTGGGCGGAATACCCATGAGTCCAAGGCCCTTCCGAGAGCACCCATTCCCGGCTGATAGTTGTACCCCGTGATGAACCGCAGGCCGTCCTCTGTTGGGATGTAACGCCAATAACCGGAGCCTTGCCCGATGGGTGACACAGGGTCAGCGGTGTCGAATTTCAAAACCGAGGTGGCCTGCCCGTCATGCCTAAACCGGTGCCCCAGCGACGTACCCGTTCCCCGGATGACATAGAGCGGAAGGCGGAACTCATAACGAAAATGAAGAGGCCCCTGGCCGTCTTGCTCAATCGGGGTAATTCGGGAGAACCGCAAATCCCATCGAGGGTGCAAAGACGGGTCTTGGCTTAGCTTCCACACCCGGTCCATTGCCGCCCGAATACCAATCTCAACGTAAATCGGCCTGCGTGACACAGCAGCTGTCCGGCGCATTTTTCCCCCCACTGCAGCATCATAAAGGGCAGCACGTACACGACCGCTAAGACCCACACGACGCCCAAGCCTCGTTGCCAGCTCGATCTGAATGCCAGCAAGACCAACTGCCCCGTAAAGGGTTGACTATCAGGACGCAGCAATAGCGGCAATCATAGAGACAGACATGCTGGCAATTGACGTCAGGAGGACTACATGCGGAAATCGGGACTAACCCTATTTCTCGTGGTGCTGCTGGCCGCTTGCGCGCCGTCCGCTCCAGCAGACTACCCGCGTGCCGCCTCTGCCGATGACCGCTGGGGTGTCGGTGTCAGCTTCCCCGTCTATGAATCCTTGGACCACTGCGACGATGACCCGAGTGTCGAGAAGTCCCTCATAACCGCCGACATGCCTACTTCCCGCCTGGGTATACGACTGAATGCAGGATCGGCAGAGGTCGACGCCGTGCGAGTCGCATATTGCGTTGATCAAGCCCTAAGCAGCGGGAAGGTCACGATTCTTTCCCCAGAAGAAGTCAGCCAAGATCCAGCTTTGCCATCAACTCCGCCTTCCCCTGAAGCCGATGATGGGGCCGGCGCAGCCGAGCGCAGTGATTGCCGCGAATCGTTCACTTGGCCAAGTTCTTCAACACAGCTGCCTGCGCTTCCGGCTACTTCTGCAACTGCCGCCAGCTGCGGGCCCGAACCCGCCCCACTGACCGAAGAACAAATGCGCGGAGCCACACCCGCCCCGATGCCCCCTCAACCCCAGCCCCATGCAGAAGGGGATTCAGCGGACTCACAGGCCCAGAGCTTCAATGGAGAGCAGCGTGAATGGACCTCCGAAAGAATGAGGAGCGCTTCGCCTGCACCAATGCCCAGCACTCCCTAACCAGGGAATCGAACAAACTAACCATCAAATTGCCGCCGCCTACCAGATCGGAGACGCGACGCGGCTGAGTGTGCCGATAAAAGTTGCAGTTGCGAACGCATGCCCCTGACCACGGTCGGCAGGATGTTCAAGAAGCGTTCGCAGGGCTATTCTCGGCAGATGAACGAACACTTGGTTTCGGCCGAGGCCGAGGGATATACATTTACGTTCGGCATTAGCCGAACGACACTTCGGATAGCTGGGCTATGTGCAGTCGTTGCCGGAACAACCCTTGCTGTCCTGATAAACGCCACGGAACCGTTCCGCGTCCCCCTGGGAATTGCCCTGGGAGTCCTCGCGATCACCCTGCTAATCGCCTACGCCGTCAGCAGTTCATCGCGGGCGCACGAGCTGAATCCGGTGCCTCTTACTGAACGCACCAGGGATCGCCGAGTGATATTCGGCAAGGTAACGGGCAAGAAGTCCCTGGCGGCGGAACTTGCCCTCCTTGCAGAACTCCATAGAAGTGGCGCACTTTCTGACGAGGAATTTAGCGCTGCCAAACGTCGCATCCTTGGGAGCAGATAGCCTTGAAGTGCTCGCTCCCGGCTGAGGATTTGCTGTCGAGGTTCGGTTCCCGGTAATCCGACCGACGCCAAATGGGTGTGCCTAGGATGACCACATGAGCATCCCGGAAGATACCGACGAACCTCTGCAGAAACTGCCAGCGGGAATGCCAAGAAGGTACGCAGAATATAAGCGAGTCACTTCGGATGCTCTGGTACCTCCGCCAACTAACGTCGGCGGATACAACGAACTCCTCAGCTATTTCCAAGAGCGAGGTGAAACGCTGCCACGCAAAGCAGAAAGCCTCGCCACTCTTGATCAAGCCATCAATGATGGTTTGCCGGCCGAGCTTGTCCGCCCTATCGGGATGTTCTACGGAGATCTCCTCACGCACACTGTTCCCGGCGCCCACTGGGAAGTAGTCGAGGAGGGATACCCCCTGGTTCGGATCACCAGGAAAACTGCTGTCGACGTCGTCCGAGTCGCGTTACGGCGCCTGGCCACCCCGAAGCCCACCCTCGAACAAAACTATGCCCACGTCCTCGAACTCGTCAGGCAAGAACCGTAGAGGGTTCGGCATAAGAGGCAGCTGGGAAGAGGCCTACCCTACGTGCGCTCCGCGTTCTGCTGGCGGATTTCTTCGCGGGTCCGGCGGCCGCGACGCAGCGCTCCAGCGGGGAGGCCAGGCCATTTCTTGCCGGCGTTGTGCTTGCGCTGCAGGCGCCTGACTTCGCGCATGGTTGCTGCCACAATGAGGTCCGACACGGAGGCGTACCCCTCCGGGGCGCCGCCGGCCAGGAACGCCGCGCGGACCTGGCCAGCCTCATCTTCCGTGAAGTACGGCGTGAAGGCTGCGACCTTCTTAGCCCCCACTACTCACCACCATGCCGGCTCACCGGCGGGCCGGTAACGTTGATCCTGCCGGCCGGGTTCGCCTCCGTGCCGAACCACGGGTCGTCGTCGGCGAACTCCCGGTCGCTGATAGTGAACCCGTCCACCGGGGCACCATCATTTACCGCACTTTCTGGACTTGGGTTCGCGCCGGAAGACGCTTCACTTTTAGTGAACCCACGGGGGACGTTGGCGTAGCGCAGTGAGGGGCCAATCTCGTCCACCTCGAGCTCGATCACGGTGCGCTTCTCGCCTTCCTTGGTTTCATAGGACCGGGACTTCAGCCGCCCGGTGACGATGACGCGCATGCCCTTGGTCAGGGACTCGGCAACGTTCTCAGCCGCTTCCCGCCACACAGACGCCCGGAGGAAAAGCGTCTCGCCGTCCTTCCATTCATTGGACTGCCGGTCGAAGGTCCTGGGCGTGGATGCGATGGTGAAGTTCGCGACCGCGGATCCCGACGGAGTGAATCTCAGCTCTGGATCTGATGTCAGGTTTCCTATGACGGTAATGGTGGTTTCGCCGGCCATGATGGTTCCTTTTCCTCGTGTGCTGGTGATGTTCTCGGTGTCTGTTGTGGGTTCGTTCTGAGGTTCGTTCCCACCCGGTTCGTCGTGGGTGAGGTCGTTGGGTTGGTACTGGTTCGCAGTATGTTCGTCCCACAGTCCGCCCTCCCCGAGCGGGGTGCGACTGATCGCGTCAAGGAACCCGTCATCCCCTCCCCTGCCCGGAACGGCGTAGCCCTCGTACAGGTCCTCACTGAGAGGTTCCACAATGGCGGGTTCCACAACGTAGGGATCCACAATGTCGGCGGGAATCCTGCCGCTGGGGTTAACCTGCCGGAACAGGTCCACCTCCAACGGGATCCGCGGGCTGAGGTTGAACCCGACGACCGGGCGCATTCTCTCCACGGTCCTCACGCCGCCCTGTGGCTCATGGCCGCTTGGACGAGCTTGTCGCGGCGCAGGCCGGACCAGTGGTCCTGGTCATCGGCGTTGTTCACAACCACCGGTGCCTGGGAGTAGCCGAGTTCGGCGGTGATGTACTCCAGCGCCGCCGGCACTTCGGTGATATCAACGGCCGTGTAGGTGATGCCTCTGGAGTCGAAGTAGTCCTTCGTCTTCTCACAGTTCGGACAGTCGGGCTTGGTGTAGACCGTGTAAGCGGTCGGTGAAGCAGTCATTTTCAGCACCTGGTTTCGTATCAAATAAGTTTCGTTCGTCTGGCTGACTTGCTACCTCAATTTTAGCAATCATTCAACTGAATGACTAGGGGTTTTACCGCGTATTATCGCGGTTTTTTCCTCCATTATTGACCCCGCCATAGCTGCAGGCCATGTCCTCCAGAATCACGGAAGGAAGGCTGGTGACGCCGCCGGCGACCGTGGTCATCCCCGCCGGCTCCCCCAGCGGCAGCCCCCCTGTGCCTTAGAGGGCTCCCGCCTGGTTCAGTGACGTGCGGCCGGGGGCGAAATGTGAGAGTTGGTGTGTGTCGTCCCTGCTGAAAGAAGATCGACCCAGAGTGAAAGGTGCCCCGGCCTCCCAGGCTTAGACCATGGGTATGGTTGCCGGCCGCCGTCCGGGCACGTGAACTTGAAAAGTAAGCATGCTTGTTATTAGGTTGGTGTCAGTTCTCCGCCTGGCCCCCATCAGGCGGAGCGCGACCTGGAAGGCCCTGCTCACGTTCTGCGTGCGGCGGGGCCTTTCGCTATCCGCATTTGCGCAGCAAATGTCGGTGTACGGAACGGCAGAAGGAGTGTGCATTGGCTCAGGGCGATATCGAGACGTACTACGAAGACGGTTCATGGAAGAACAAGCGCGAGGGCACTGACCGCGCGTTCGGTGCCGGCTACGGCACCAAAGACGAAGCGGTAGCTGCGGGCCGGGAGGCGGCCCAGGCTGACAAGGTGGAGCACGTGATCAAGAACCAGGACGGCCAGATCAGTTCCAAGAACAGCTACGGCAACGATCCCCGGAATGTCCCGGGCTGATTGCTACCCGTCAATAGGCCTCGGTGGCCTGGAGATACAAGAAGGGCCGGCTCACAACGAGCCGGCCCTTCTGCGTTCTCCTCGGCAAAGGAAATCTACGGATTCAGCCTAGCTGAATGTTGTGGATGGTGCCTGCAGCTGTCCTGGCGGACGTCGTTGTTCCCTGGGGGCGCGGCACCGTGGTGGTATGGGGAATGGGTGCGTTGATCGGCGGTCCGCCGCTGGTGAGTGGTTGCTGTGGTTCGTCCTGGGCGGCGGACCGCCCGACTTCTGGAAGGTTCCGTCCCTGCCTGTGGTGATTGGCTGGGGCCTTGCCGGGCGGTGGGGGTCCGCCCGGCAAGGGGTCCTTATGCCGCTGGTTCGTCCTCGGCGGGCTTGCCGCTGTCGATGATGATCTGCTCAGTCTCACTTGCCGTGTATCCCCAGAGGACTAGCTGGTTCAGGTAGTCCCGGTGGGATTGGCTGGGTGAGCGCCACGAGTCTTTTTGGATGGTCTTTTCATACCCGGCGCAGACCAGCGCAAGCAGTCCGAACTCCGGGCGGGCCGTTGTTTTGGCGACGTGATCCCGGAGCGGGTTCCACGCCCACTGGTTGGATTCTTCGACCTTGGCTCCGACCATTTCAGCGGCCACTTTGCCCTCGTAGCCGCTGGCGGTTTCGGGGTGGTGGGTGATCGCGTGGAGGGTGAAGTACTGCCAGCCCTTGGGTGCCTGCTTCTTGGCCAGCAGGCTTTTGACCCATTCACGGCGGACGGTGGTCGCTGACTGCATCAGCTTGTTGTTCTCGATCAGGGTTTTCCGTTCGGCTTTCTGCTCGTCGGTCATGGGGCCTTTCGGGGCTGAGGACGTGCCGTAGCCGCTGTAGTAGCGGAGCGTGAAGCCCAGCTCTTTCCAGCCGGTCACGACGGCGACGGCGGAGTGCTGCCCGCGATAGTCCGTCTCGATGTAGACGGCGTTTCCGTCTTCGTCGGTGGCCGGTTCCCCGTCGGCCCTTTTCAGGGACGTGACCCGGAGGGTTTCGCTGTCCTCGCCGTACCCGCATTCGGGAACAACGATGGTTCCGGCTGCTTCCAGTTCTGCGGTGAGGGCTGCCAGCGCGGCGGCGCGGTCGCGCTTGTCGCGCAGCTGCTGGGTGACGTGCAGGAGCATGTCGGGTTCGTCCATGATGACGGACTCGAGTTCGGCCGTTGCTTCCTCGTCGTCCTCAAACTCGGCGAGAATGAGGGCTTCTTCGATGGTGTATCCCTTGCCCAGGGCGGCGGCTCCGGTCTCGGTGGACTTGGCTTTGAGGGCGGACTCGACGGTGGTCTTGGTCCGTCCGGTCTTCTTGGCGATCGCGGCCGCCGAGACGCCGATCAGGGACAGCTGGTGGTAGGCGTCGGCCTCGTCGGCCTCGGTCAGTTCGGCGCGCTGGATGTTCTCCACCACCTGCGTGACGATGCGTTCGGCTTCCTCGGGGGACTCGATGATCATTACGGGGATCAGGGGCCGTCCGGCTTCGACGGCGGCGCGGGTGCGGCGCTGGCCCATCAGGACGTGCACGGTTCCGTCGTCCTTGCGGTGGGCGACCACCGGTTCCATCACGCCGTGTTCCTTGATGCTGGCGACGAAATCTGTGGTCAGGGCGGCGTCTTTCCGGACGTTGATGTCCACGGTCAGGGTTGCCGGGTCAAGCATTTCCAGCGTGGGTGCTGCAATCAT
>NZ_JABTYH010000037.1 GCF_013314975.1 Pseudarthrobacter oxydans
GCTAGACGGCTGCCGCAGCCGGCTCCGCCGCCGTGGACACCTGCACTGCCAGATCTTCGGCCGGCGGCGTCCAGGTCTCCGGGGCTGCGACTACCTGCTCGCCGGTGCGGATGTCCTTGACCTGGTGCGTGCCGTCGTCGTCCGTGAACCAGACAAACGGGATGCCGCGCCGGTCCGCGAACTTGATCTGCTTGCCGAACTTTTCCGCCTTCGCGGCCACCTCGGTGGGGATGCCGCGGCTGCGCAGCTGGGCGGCGACGTCCTGCGCGGCGTTCCAGCTGTCATCGTGCGTCAGGGCCACAAGCACGGCAGTGGGAACCGACCGTGAAGCCCTGGCCAGGTCCTGGCTCAGGATGCGGGACACCAGCCGGGTGACGCCGATGGACAGTCCCACACCCGGGAACTTCCGGTTGCCCTTCGACGCCAGCGCGTCATACCGGCCGCCGGAGCAGATGGAACCAAGCTGTTCGTGGCCAACCAGGACGGTTTCCACCACTGTTCCGGTGTAGTAGTCAAGGCCGCGGGCAATGCTGAGGTCAGCCACCACCTTGCCCGGGGCACGCTGGACGGCCGCGTCAATGACCTGTTCAAGCTCGCTGAGGCCCTCGTCAAGCAGATCGTTGCTGACGTCCAGCGCCCGGACCTGGGCCACGAACGAGGTGTCCTCGGTACGGATTCCCGCCAGTTGCAGGGCTTTCTGTGCCTGGTCGTCGGTGGCGCCCAGTTCAGACTTCAACAGTTCCGCGACTTTCGCGGGGCCGATCTTTTCGAGTTTGTCGATGCTCCGCAGCACGCCGGCTGTGTCATCCAGGCCAATGCCGCGGTAGAAGCCCTCGGCGAGCTTCCGGTTGTTGATGCGGAGGCGGAAGTCCGGAATGGGAAGGGCGCTGAGCGCCTCGGCGATCACCAGCGCGATCTCGACGTCGTAGCGGAACGGCAGGTCGCTGTCACCCACCACATCGATGTCCGCCTGGGTGAATTCGCGGGCCCGGCCTTCCTGCGGGCGTTCGCCGCGCCACACCTTCTGGATCTGGTAGCGCCGGAAGGGGAACGCCAGGTAGCCGGCGTTTTCGACGACGTAGCGGGCAAAGGGAACAGTCAGGTCGAAGTGCAGGGCAAGTGCGTGCGGGTCGGATTTGCCCTTTGCCTCGCCTTCGTCCTCCTGGAGGCGGCTGAGGCCGTACACCTCTTTGTCGATTTCCCCCTTGCGCAGCAGCTGGCCGACCGTTTCCACGGCCCGCGTTTCGATGGAGGAGAATCCGTGCAGCTCGAACACCCGGCGCAGGGTATCCAGCACATGGAGCTCCACCAGCCGCTCCTCGGGAAGCCACTCGGGGAATCCGGACAGGGAGGCGGTGCGTGCCATGGTGGAGTTTCTCCTCTTGGTGAACGGCGGCAGGGACGTGCGCGGCTATCCGGCCCGAAACGGGCGTACGACGGCGGCAGTCCAGCCGGTCATGCATAAACTATGTGCGGCAGTCAGTTTATGTCGTCGTCCGCCGGCATCTCCAATGCGGCGGATCGGCAGGCCCGGCGGCCACGCACCTGCGCATGCGGCCCACAGCCGTGCCGTGCAGCAGCCCGACTATGAGGAGGACCCTTGGCGGCCAGTTCACGCAGTGCCCGCGAAACGAAACGGCGCATCCAGCAGATGGAAGCCAAGCGGGAGATGCGGCGGGACCAGGAAGCCCGGCGCAAGCGCGACAATCTCATCGCCGCCGGTGCCGGGGCGGCCGCCGTTGTCCTCGCCGTCGTCCTCCAGCTCACTGCCTTTTCCGGCAATCCCTCCGAGGACGAATTTGCTGCTGCAGAGGCAGGGCTGAGCAGCCCGTCCGCGTCGGCCGAGCCGTCCGCAAGCCCGTCCGCCCAGGCAACAAACGGCCCCAACATCCCCGCCGCGGACACCGCCGCAGGCCAGACCTTCACCGGCGAACTCGTCCTGAACGGCAGCCCGCTCGGCGTGGAGCTGAACGGGACGGACGCCCCGCAGGCAACCGCGGTCTTCAAATCGCTCAGCGACGAGGGTTATTTCAGCGGCAAGACCTGCCACCGCCTGACCACCGGAGAGACCTTCGGCGTCCTGCAGTGCGGCTCCCCCACCGGTGACGGCCAGGGGGACCCCGACTACACCTGGGGGCCGCTGGAGAACACGCCCGCGGACGGCACCTATCCGGCCGGAACCATCGCGGTGGCCCGGACGGGTAACAACGCGTACGGAAACGGCACCCAGTTCTTCATTGTCTACAAAGACACGGTCATCCCGTCGGACAGCGCCGGCGGCTACACCGTGGTTGGCAAGGTGACATCGGGGCTGGACGTGGTGGCCAACCTGGCTGCCGCCGGAATCACGCCGGGCAGCAGCGACACGGACGGCGCGCCCGTTGAACCAGTCACGATAGACTCGTTTTCTCTGAAGTAGGAAGCCCGGCCGGCACGGCCGCGGTGCAGTACGTGAGTATTTCCCTCCAAGCGAAAGACTTTTAGCGGTGACAGACAGTCAGAAATCCGACGAAACAGCAACAGACCTGACCGAAGCGGCGGCCCCCGCGGCTGACGTCGCAGGGACTGAGGCACCCGGCACCCCAGCAGTGGAAGCTCCTGAAGCCGGGGCAGCCGCAGAAGAACCCGCGGCAAGCGAGGCTGATCCTTCTGCTCCCGCGGAGGACACTCCCGCTGAAGAGGCTTCCGATCCTTCACCTGCCCCAGCACCGGCAACTGCACCAGCACCCTCACCGGCTCCTTCCCCCCGGTCAGCAGCTCCGTCGCCGGCCGCCTTCGCTTCCCGCCCCAAGCCTGCAGCTGCCGCTCCGGCGGCAGCGGCTGTTCCGGCAGCACCTGCCACCTCCCTGGCCGAAGCCTCGAAGTGGGGCCGGGTTGAAGGCGACGGGCATGTGTTCCTCACCATTGACGGCAGCGAGCACGCCGTAGGGCAGTACCCGGGCGTGAGCGACGACGAAGCCCTCGCCTACTTTGCGCGCAAATATGACGACGTCGTGGCACAGATTGTGCTGCTCGAACAGCGCGTCAGCTCCAAAGCGCCCAGCACGGACATGCAGAAAACCGTCACCCACCTGCGCGAGCAGCTTGCGGAGCGGAACATGGTGGGCGACCTGCGCGCAGCCGAGGCGCGGCTGCACAGGCTTTCAGAGCAGATCAGCGAGCTGGAGAAGGCCGAAAAAGCCGAGCACGACGCCGTCCGTGCGTCCGAACTGGCGGCCCGCGAGGCGATTGTTGCCGAAGCCGAGCAGATCTCCGGCCAGGACCCCGCTCAAACACAGTGGAAGACCTCCAGCGCCCGCATGAACGAACTCTTCGAGAGCTGGAAAGCAGCGCAGAAGAGCGGCGTGCGCCTGGGCCGCAGCAACGAGGACGCCCTGTGGAAGAGGTTCCGGGCGGCCCGGACCGTCTTTGACCGCCACCGCCGCGCCTACTTCTCCCAGCTGGACAGCAACAACTCCGCGGCCAAGTCCGCCAAGGAAAAGCTGATCGCCGAGGCTGAAGCACTGTCCACGTCCACCGACTGGGGTTTTGCCGCCGGCGAGTACCGCAGGCTGATGGACCAGTGGAAGGCGTCACCGCGCGCCAGCCGCAAGGACGACGACGCACTCTGGGCCCGTTTCCGCGCGGCGCAGGATGTGTTCTTCACGAACCGGCAGGCCGCCAACGAGGAGATCGACCAGGAATACGCTGCCAACCTCACCGTCAAGGAAGCCCTCCTGCAGGAGGCCAACGCCATCCTTCCCGTGAAGGACCTGGCCGCGGCCAAGAAGGCGCTGCAGTCCGTCCGTGACCGCTGGGAAGAAGCAGGCAAGGTCCCGCGCGGCGACATGGGCCGCATCGAAGCCGGGCTGCGCAAGGTTGAGGATGCAGTCAGGAACGCCGAGGAAGAGCAGTGGCAGCGCTCCAACCCGGAGCGCAAGGCGCGCACCAACAGTGCCCTGTCCCAGCTGGAATCCGCGATCGCAAGCCTCCAGGACGACCTTGCCAAGGCGGAGAAGACCGGTGACCAGCGCAAGATCAAAGCGGCCCAGGAGGCCCTCGAGGCCCGCCAGGCCTGGCTCGACCAGATCCAGCGCTCGGCCAGCGAACTTTCCTAAGCCACCCTCCGGCTCGTCCGCCTGCTCCGCAGGCCGCCGTCCGGTGCAGGCCCGGCCCGGTTATCCACATAACCGGACCGGGCCTGTCCCCGTTAAGGCTCCGCGCGGCAGGATGGACGAATGGCGACTCCATCGGCTTCTCCGGGCAATGACCATCCAGCCGCAGCAGAGGCGGCAACACAACGTTTCCCGGAGCTCTATGTCCCGGAGATGCCCTTCGCCATGCCCGAACTGCAGGCCCTCGCCGCGGACGGACTCCTGGCCAGGCTGCACCACCGCGGCTACACACTGCCCGGAGTTGCCGCTTCCCCGCAGCTGCGTGCACGGGCTGCGGCGGGCGCTGTGCCGCCGTCAGTCAGGCAGAGGGTAGTTGCCGGCCGCATGACAGCAGCCTGGATCTACGGTTGCGCGGCAGAGCCGGACAGGCTCGCGCTGCTGGTGGACGCCAAACGAAGGGTTTCAAGCCTCCGGAACACCCGTGGCTGCACACTGCACGAGGTGAAGCTTGGCCCGTTCGACGTTGTCAGCCTTGGCGGCCTGATGGTCTCCAGCCCGCTGCGGACCGCCCTGGACATTGCCCTGCACGTGGACGCCGGCAGGGCCATCCCCGCACTGGAGGGTTTGCTGGCGCGCCCCCAAAAGGACGTGCGCCTGCGCCTGCTCATCCTGGCCATCGAAGCGACACCCCGCGTGCCCCACAAACGGGCCGCCCTGGAAAAGCTCGCCGCCCTAGCTCCGGCGCTTGTTGCCCGTGGTCCGGTAGACGTCGAACACGCCGTCGATCCTGCGGACAGCGCTGAGGACGTGGCTCAGGTACTTGGGGTCGCCCATTTCGAAGGCAAACTTTGAAATCGCCACCCGGTCCGTGGAGGTGTGCACGCTGGCTGCCAGAATGTTCACATGGTTCTCGGACAACACGCGGGTGACGTCCGAGAGCAGTGACTTGCGGTCCAGCGCCTCCACCTGGATTTCAACCAGGAAGACGCTGGATTGCGTTGGCGCCCACTCCACGTCCACGATCCGGTCGGGCTGGTCCTTCAGGTCCGAGATGTTGGTGCAGTCCGTCCTGTGCACGGAGACTCCCGAGCCCCTGGTCACAAAACCGAGGATGGGATCCGGGGGGACGGGCGTGCAGCAGCGGGCCAGTTTGACCCAGACGTCGCCGACACCTCGCACCACCACGCCCGAGTCCGAGAAACGGGCTTTGGTGACCTGGGTGGGGATGCTGACTTCGGCGATGTCGTCGTCGGCGCTCTCATTGCCGCCAAGACTTTCGACCAGCTTTTCCATGACCGACTGGGCGGACGTATGTCCGTCGCCCACTCCGGCGTAGAGTCCCGAAATGTCAACGTACTTGAACTCTTCTGCCACGGCGGCGAGGGCCTCGTGGGTCATCAGCCTCTGCAGCGGAAGGTTCTGCTTCCGCATGGCACGGGTCAGCAGTTCCTTGCCGCGGTCAATCGCCTCTTCCCGGCGTTCCTTGCTGAACCACTGGCGGATCTTGTTCCGTGCCCGGGCGCTCTTGACGAAGTGTTGCCAGTCCTGGCTGGGCCCGGCGCCCTCGGCCTTGGAGGTGAAGATCTCCACCCAGTCGCCGTGGTTCAGTTCGCTGTTGAGCGGTACCAGTTTTCCGTTGACCCGGGCACCGATGGTCCGGTGGCCGACCTCGGTGTGGACAGCGTACGCGAAGTCCACCGGAGTGGACCCGGCGGGCAGCGCCATGACTTCGCCCTTGGGGGTGAAGACGAACACTTCCCGAGCGTTGATCTCGAAGCGGAGGGAGTCCAGGAATTCACCCGGATCCGAGGTTTCCTGCTGCCAGTCCACCAGGGACCGCAGCCAGCCCATGTCTCCGTCGCGGGGGCTTCCGGGACCAACCGCGGTCCGGTTGGGCTGGTCCTTGTACTTCCAGTGCGCAGCCACGCCGTACTCGGCGCGGCGGTGCATCTCATGGGTCCGGATCTGGATTTCCACCGGCTTGCCGCCGGGCCCGATCACCGTGGTGTGCAGTGACTGGTACATGTTGAACTTGGGCATCGCGATGTAATCCTTGAACCTGCCGGGCAGCGGGTTCCAGCGCGAGTGCATGGTGCCGAGGGCAGCGTAGCAGTCACGGACGGAGTCCACGAGGACACGCACGCCCATGAGGTCGTTGATGTCGTCAAAGTCCTTATCGCGGACGATCATCTTCTGGTAGATGGAGTAGTAGTGCTTGGGGCGGCCGGTGATGGTGGCCTTGATTTTGGCGGTACGGAGGTCTTCGGTGATCTGGTCGCGGATGACGCTCAGGCTCTTCTCCCGCTCGGGGGTCCTGTCCCCCACCATCCGGACGATCTCTTCGTAGACCTTCGGGTAGAGCGCAGCGAAGGAGAGATCCTCAAGCTCCCACTTGATGGTGTTCATGCCCAGCCTGTGCGCCAGGGGGGCAAAGATCTCCAGCGTCTCCCGTGCCTTCCGGGCGGACGATTCAGCGGAAACGAACCGCCAGGTCCGGGCGTTATGCAGCCGGTCCGCGAGTTTGATCATCAGGACACGGATGTCCTTGGCCATGGCAACAACCATTTTGCGGACAGTCTCGGACTGTGCCGCCTCACCGAAGCTGACCTTGTCCAGCTTGGTCACGCCGTCAACAAGCATGGCAACTTCGGGCCCGAAATCACGCTTCAAGTCAGCGAGGGTGTAGGGCGTGTCCTCCACCGTGTCGTGCAGCAAAGCCGCGGCCAGGGTGGTTCCACTCAGTCCAAGTTCAGCGAGGATGGTGGCCACGGCCACGGGATGCGTGATGTACGGATCGCCGCTCTTGCGCTTCTGCCCGCGGTGGCTTTGTTCCGCAACGTCGAAAGCCCGCTGGATGAGGTCGAAGTCCTCTTTGGGGTTGTTGGCCCGGACCGTCCTCAGCAGGGGCTCGAGGATGGGTGAGTACGTCGCCGTGCTGCGCCCTGTCAGCCGGGCGAGCCTGGAACGCGTGCGTTCCCTGCGGCCGGGAAAGGTGGGCCGGGAGCCGGAGTTGTCGACCGGAACCAGCGGGCCAGGGCGCGCGGACGAGGCCACCCCGGCCTGCGTACCGTTGGCAGCACCCTTGTCACCCTGTGCCGCTGGCGCTGACGCCGAACGCTCTTCCAATGAAGTACCCCTCACCACCGTTTTAATTACTTCAGTCTATTCCCCGCGGCGGTGAGAATTATAACCAGGGCCTTAAACGCGGACGGGCCGGCCGGCGTCAGGCTTCTGACGCCGGCCGGCCCGTCGGTGCACGGGTTATGCGGAGGCTGTTTCCACGGCTGAGGAGCCGGAAGCGGACCCTGCGCCGGCACCGGAGCGCCGGTGCTCAACACGCTTCGCCTGCCTCACGAGGTCGGGCTCGTTCTGGCGCAGCCAGGCATACAGCGGGGCTGCCACGAAGATGGTGGCCGCCGTGCCGATCAGGATCCCGACAAACAGTGCCAGCGAAAGGTCGCGCAGGGTACCTGCCCCCAGCAGCCCGGCGCCGATGAACAGAATGGCTCCCACGGGGAGGATCGCCACCATCATGGTGTTGATCGACCTGACGAGGGTCTGGTTCACGGCGAGGTTGACCTCTTCTGCGAACGTGCGGCGCGTGGACGCGTCCAGGTCGGCGGTGTTCTCGCGGATCTTGTCGAAGACCACCACCGTGTCGTAAAGGGAGTAGCTGAGCACGGTCAGGAACCCGATGATTGCCGACGGAGTGACCTCAAAGTCGCTGAGGGCGTAAACGCCTGCGGTGATGAACATCGTCACCGCCATGCCCGCAATGGCAGAGAGGGACATCTTCCACGTGCGGAAGTAGAGCGCCATCAGCACTGCGGCGAGGAGGACGAACACCACCAGGCCGATCAGGGCCTGCCTGGTGACGTCGGCGCCCCAGGTGGGTCCAACAAACGTCGAGGTCACCTCATTGTCAGTGACGCCGTACGCGCTTGTGAGTCCCTCCTTGATGCGGAGCGTCTCGTCGTCGGTCAGTTTGTCCGTCTGGATCCGCATGGTGGTGCCGGCAACGTTCGCCACGCGCGGCACGCTGCCCTGGACCACGTCGGTTACGGCTTTCTCCCCCAGGGCCGCATCCGTGGTCTGCACGTTGGAGACGGTGAATTCGGAGCCGCCGCGGAACTCGATGCCGAGGTTGAAGCCGCCCTTGGCCAGCGGAATGATGATGGACAGGACAACAGCCACCGCCGCGATGATGAACCAGAGTTTCTTGGCTCCCACAAAGTTGTAGGAGCGCTTTCCGGTGTAGAGCTCGTTGCCGAAGTTGGCGAAGCCTGACATTACTTGTTCTCCTTCGCTGAGGACTTCGAGGAACCCGCGAGCTGTTCCTGCTTCTCCGCCAGGCGGCGTTCGGCGATGGTCATTCTGCGTTCCGCCTCGGCGGCCGCACCGGCGTTCTTGGTCCGGACCGCGGCGGGCTTGTCTGCCGGGGTCCGGACGCGGCCGGCACCGCGGTACAGCGGAACGGCTCCGAGCCGCTTCGGATCAAGGCCGGACAGCCGGTGGCCCTCACCGAAGAACCGGGTGCGCGCCAGCATCTGCAGCGTCGGGTGCGTGAACATGAACACCACAATGAGGTCGGCAATGGCGGTCAGGCCCAGCGTGAACGCAAATCCGCGGACGTTGCCCACGGCCACAAAATAGAGAACCAGCGCGGCAAGCAGGTTGACGGCCTTGGACGCCAGCACGGTGCGCTTGGCCCGCTTCCAGCCGTTTTCGACGGCGGAGACCAGGCCGCGGCCCTCACGGAGCTCGTCCCGGATCCGCTCGAAGTAGACGATAAAGGAGTCCGCTGTCTGGCCGATTGCCACGATGAGGCCCGCCACGCCGGCCAGGGACAACCGGTAGTTTTCCGTCCAGCCCAGGATGGCGATGGCGAGGTACGTCAGGATGCCGGCGACCACCAGTGACGCGATGGTCACGAAACCGAGCGCCCGGTACTGGAACAGCGAGTACACCACCACCAGCAGGAGGCCGATGATGCCCGCCAGGAGGCCCATGCGCAGCTGTTCACCGCCGAGGGTGGCCGAAATCTGCTGCTCGCTCTGGATCTCGAAGCTGATGGGCAGGGCACCGAAGCGGAGCTGGTCGGACAGGGCCTTGGCGCTTTGCTCGGTGAACCCGCCGGTGATCTGCGGGCGGCCGTCGGTGATGACGGCGAGGGAGCGGGGCGCGGAAATGACCTGGTCATCCAGCACAATGGCGAACTGGGCCTTCGGATCGTTGCCCGCGTCGCCGCCGGCGGCAACGTAGAACTGGTTCAGGCGTTCGGTGACCTCTTTGAACCTTGCCGTGCCTTCATCGTCGAACTGGATGTTGACTGCCCAGTCATTGGTAACGGCACCCTGTGCGCCCTGCTGGAGCTGGAAGGAGGACGTGACAATGTTGCTGCCCTTCACCTCCACGGGACCAAGGATGTACTTGATCGCAGGGTTCGTGTCGGAAGCGGGCTCGCAGGTCACCAGCGGCTTGGCCGGATCGGAGCGTTCCCGCTTGTCCTGGGCCGGGTTGTCGCAGTCCAGGGTCTCAAACTCGCGGTAGATCTCCGGAGTGATCCAGTTGATGTCGCTGCTGTTGGCGGGTTCCGCCGTCGGCTTGGGCAGCTGGTCTTCAGGCGCCCGCTGCTCTTCCGGGACGGGAGCGCCGGCACCGGCGAGCAGCACCGGCCGGAAGTTCATGTCGGCGGAGGCCTGGATCAGGTCGCGCGTCTGGCTGGAGGGGGTGCCGGGAAGGCTGACCACCACATTGCGACCGGACTGGGTGCTGATCTCTGCTTCGGCAACACCCGAACCGTCAACGCGCTGGCGGATGATCGCCACGGCCTGGTTCAGCTGTTCCTCGTTGATGTCCGAACCGCCCTCGACCTTCGGCGCCAGGATCATCTGGGTGCCGCCTTCGAGGTCGAGCGCCAGCTTGGGCGCCCAGCTTGCCTGCCCGGCAAGGGTGCCGCCGGCCAGGACGGCAGTGAGTGTGGCGAGGAGTACACCGAGCCAGACCAGGACCCTGAGGCCTGGTTTCTTGGGGCCAGTTCGTGCCATTGTCGATCTTTCTCTTATTCACGGAGGAACCGCCGGTGCCTGCTGACGCTTGCACCGGCGGTGGTCCGCAGCGGTAGAGGTGTTGTGGAAGCAGCGGGGACTAGTTGTCCTTCTTGCCCTCGTCATTGAGGCGCTTCAGGGTTTCGTCCGGGGTCTCGGCTGCAGCGGGGGTGTTTCCGTTGTCCGCGGCCGTCAGGGAAGAGGCATCATCCGGCACCTCAGTCGCAGCGGGTACCCCTGCTGCGGGTTCGATGATCTTGGTGACAGCCTGGCGGTGCACGGTGGCCAGGTTGCCCGGGGAGAGTTCCAGGGTGACCTTGTTTTCCTCGTCGTCGATGTCGACGATGCGGCCGAACAGGCCAAAGCTGGTCATGACCTCAACGCCGGGGGCGAACTGCGACTGAAGCGTTGCCTGCTGCTGCTGGGTCTTCTTGTTGCGGCGGAACATCATGAAGATGAAGATGCCGAGCATCACGAACAGCAGGATCGACATGATGTCGATGCCGCCGCCGGGCTGGGTAGTGGTGGTCTGGGCAGTGATGTGTCCGAACACGGGGAAGTTCCATTCTGTACGTGCATTGAGCTGTACTTGCATTGAGCCGGTTGACAGCGCCGTCCGCTTTGAACGAGTGGCCTGGCGAAGCTGCTTGCCATCCATCCGCGGGCTGCCGGTGGTGCTGCCCGCGGGAACAAAGACCCGAACGTGCCGAGCGTCATACCAGTCTAAAGGGAAAAGCTGAACGGAGCCTGCTATTGGCTTTAGGGGCCAGTCAGCCCGGGCTCAGGCGTCCTCTTCAGCCGGTTCAAACAGGTCCAGTTGCTCCTGGGCAAAGACACCCGACGGAATGGCATAGCCGAGGTGGGTCCAGGCCGGAGCCATGGCAATCCGGCCACGCGGGGTGCGGCCCAGCAGTCCCTCCCTGACCAGGAACGGCTCCGCCACGGTTTCCACGGTTTCGGTCTCCTCACCGACGGCGATGGCGAGCGTGGAGAGCCCCACCGGCCCGCCGCCGAACTTGGTGATCAGGGCTTCGAGGACTGCGCGGTCAAGGCGGTCCAGGCCTTTCTTGTCCACCTCATACATGTCCAGCGCGGCGGACGCCGCCCGGGCGTCGATCTGGTCGATTCCATGAACCAGGGCCCAGTCCCGGACACGCCGCAGCAGCCGGTTGGCAATACGGGGAGTGCCGCGGGAGCGCCCCGCGATTTCGGAGAACCCTGCCGAGTTGACCTTGAGGTCCAGCAGGCCGGCGGAGCGGCGCAGCACAAGTTCCAGCTCCGGCACGGAGTAGAACTCGAGGTGGCCGGTAAACCCGAACCTGTCCCGGAGGGGTCCCGGCAGCAGGCCCGCGCGGGTGGTGGCGCCCACCAGGGTGAAAGGCGGCAGCTCGAGCGGGATTGCGGTGGCACCTGCGCCCTTGCCCACCACGATGTCCACCCGGAAATCCTCCATGGCCATGTACAGCATCTCTTCGGCCGGCCTGGACATCCGGTGGATTTCGTCAAGGAACAGGACTTCGCCCTCGGAAAGGGAGGAAAGGATGGCAGCGAGGTCCCCCGCGTGCTGGATGGCAGGGCCGCTGCTGATCCGCAGGGGCGCGTTCATTTCGGACGCAACGATCATGGCGAGGGTTGTCTTGCCCAGACCCGGCGGGCCGGAGAAGAGTACGTGGTCCGCGCTGCGCCCGCGCATCCGGGAAGCCTGGAGCACCAGGGACAGCTGTTTCCGCACCCGGTGCTGGCCGACGAAGTCGTCCAGGTTCTTGGGCCGGAGGGCCGCCTCGATGGCCCGTTCCTCAGGCTCCTCCCCCGCGGCCACCAGTGACGGTTCAGCCACGGCTGCCTACGCGGTTGCCGGCCCGGGCTCCGTCCTGCCCCAGCCACCGGAGCGTGGTCCGCAGGATCTCCGGCACATTGCCGCGGAACGAGACCTCGGGATCATCTGCCAGTGCTTTGTCGATGCTGGAGGAAGCGTCCTTTTCGGACCAGCCGAGGCTCGTCATGGCGGCCACCACCTGCGGTTTCCAGGCGGCCTCGGCCGGAGTGGACGCCGCGGCCGTGCCCGCCGTGCCGTGCGGAACCAGCTTTCCTGCCAACTCCAGCACGATCCGCCCTGCGACTTTGGGACCGATGCCGGGAACTTTGGTGAACGTCTTGCTGTCCCCGGTGTGCGCGGCCACGCGGATCGCCTCCGGTTCGTGGACCGCCAGGACTGCCAGCGCCAGGCGCGGCCCTACCCCGCTCACACTGAGGAGGACATCGAAAACCTCCCGTTCGTCGTCGGACGCGAAGCCAAAGAGCGTGAGCGAATCCTCCCGGACGATCAGGGACGTGAAAAGCTGGCCTTCCTCGCCGGTGCGCAGCCTGCTGAGGGTCTGGGGCGTGGCGTTGACGCTCATGCCCGCCCCGTTAAGGTCAATCACGGCAGTGGAAAGACCCACATGCGCTACCGTTCCGCGAAGGAAACTGATCAAGGCCTGGCTCCTGGTGTCTTGCCGGGCTCCAGGGAGCAGGACCGGCTATCCGAACATATCTACGAATACCCTAGCAAGCCGGCAGGACATTCACCGGGCGCGGCGCGCCTTTGCTTCGGCTTCCGCCCATGCCCGCTGGGCCGGGGTCAGGGAAGAGCTGCCAGGGCCGGTAGTGGCGACGGCCGCCCCGCTCCCGGCCCGCCAGGCGTGGGTAATGGCCAGCGCCAGGGCGTCTGCGGCGTCCGCAGGCCGCGGCGGTGCATCCAGTCGCAGGATCTTGGTGACGAGCTTGGTCACCGCGTCCTTGTTCGAGGACCCGCTGCCGGTGACTGCGGCCTTGACTTCCGACGGCGTGTGCAGCGCCACCGGGATCCCCCGCCGGGCCGCTGCGGCGATTACCACCCCGGATGCCTGGGCCACGCCCATCACGGTACTGACGTTGAGCTGGGAAAAGACCCGCTCGACCGCGAGGACGTGCGGCTCGTGGCGGTCAAGCCATTCGTCGATGGCGAGGGCGATCACCAGGAGCCGCTGGTCCAGGCTGTCCTCGGGCGACGTTCCCACCACACCATAGGCAACCATGGTGGCCTGCCTGTTCCGCTCGACGTCGACAACGCCGATCCCGCAACGGGTCAGTCCGGGATCCACGCCCAGGACGCGCAGCGTCACAGGTGCAAGCGCCCGGCAGGCAGGCGGAGCGTCACTCAGAGTCCAGGGCGGCCTGGACGTCGTCGCTGAGGTCGGCGTTGCTGTAGACGTTCTGGACGTCGTCGAGGTCCTCAAGGGCGTCAACGAGCTTCATGAACTTCTTTGCGGCTTCCAGGTCCAGCGGCACTTCCATGGACGGAACGAATTCCGCCTCGTCGGTGTCGTACTCGATGCCTGCGTCCTTCAGGGCGTCACGGACGGCCTGGAGGTCCTTGGGGTCCGAGTGGATCTCAAAGGTGTCGCCGTTGTCCTTGACTTCCTCGGCACCGGCGTCCAGGACAGCCATCAGGACGTCGTCCTCGGTCAGGTCCTTCTTGGGCAGGGTCACCACACCCTTGCGGCTGAACAGGTAGCTCACCGAACCGGGATCGGCGATGGTGCCGCCGTTGCGGGAAATGGCAAGGCGCACCTCCGAGGCAGCGCGGTTCTTGTTGTCCGTAAGGCACTCGATGAGCAGCGCTGAACCCTGCGGGCCGCGGCATTCGTACATGATCTCGGTGTAGTCGACCACTTCACCGGTGAGCCCGGCGCCGCGCTTGATGGCACGGTCGATGTTGTCTGCCGGGACGGAGGTCTTCTTGGCCTTGGTGACGGCGAGCTCCAGGCCCGGGTTGCCCTGCAGGTCCGGTCCGCCCATGCGCGCAGCAACTTCGATGTTCTTGATCAGCTTGGCAAACGACTTGGCGCGGCGGCTGTCGAGGATGGCCTTCTTGTGCTTGGTCGTTGCCCATTTGGAGTGGCCTGACATGCTTTACGCTTCTCCTCTGATCATGCGGATAAAAAGTTCGTGTACGCGTTTCTCCCCAGTCACTTCCGGGTGGAAGGAGGTGGCCAGCAGGTGGCCGGAACGCACTGCAACAATTCTAGCCGTCCCCGGCAGCGGTGCGGCGTGGGACGCGTGCTCCGGGTCGGCGGGCTCAACCTGGGCGAGGACTTCGACGCCGGGACCAACGCGTTCCACCCACGGCCCGCGGATGAAGACGGCGTGGACAGGTGCAACACCGGAGGCGGTGGCGCTGAAGTCCAGTCCCTTGAAGTCAAGGTCTGTTTCAAAGGACTCGCGCTGCCGGCCGAAGGCGTTGCGGCGGACGGTGATATCCAGTCCCCCGAAGGTCTGCTGCGGAGCCCCGGAGAGGTCCGTCGCGGGATCGGCGATGTCGTTGGCAAGCAGGATCATCCCTGCGCATGAGCCGTAGACCGGCAGGCCCTCGGCGATGCGCTCCCGCAGCGGTCCGGCCAGTTCAAAGGCCCGTGCAAGTTTGTCGATGGCGGTGGATTCCCCGCCGGGGATGATGAGCCCGTCCAGGCCGTCGAGTTCCTTGGGCCGGCGGATGCCCACGGCCTCGGCACCGGCGGCTTCGATGGCCCGCAGGTGCTCGCGGAAATCGCCCTGGAGCGCCAGCACGCCGATCCGAAGGCCTGAACCCGGGCGCGCGGAAGCAGCCGAAAGGGAATTTGTCATCCATCCAGCATACGGGTTCGCCCTCCGCGGGCTCCGGCAGTGGCGGTGTCCGCGGCAGTTGCATGCCGTTGCTGGGATATATTCAAAACATGCTCTACTTCAGTGTTCCGCTCGGCAAACTGGTCCGCCGGGTATCCCGGCTTCGGGGTGGCGGCTCCGCCCTGCCCGGTCTGGTGGTTGAAAAAATCGACCCGGGCTTTATGCGGCGGACACTCAGCACCCTCCCTCACGGCGTCGCGGTGGTCAGCGGCACCAACGGCAAAACCACCACCACCAAAATGGTGGTGGAACTGCTGGAAAGCCAGGGCTTGAAGGTCTTTACCAACCGCACTGGGAGCAACTTCACCCGCGGCGTGGCTGCCGCCCTGCTCGGCGAGGTGGACTGGCGCGGCCGGCTGGATGCGGACGTCGCGGTGCTTGAACTGGACGAGGCCCACGCCGTGCACTTCGTCAACAGCGTTCCCCCGCGCTACTGCCTCCTGCTGAACGTCCTCCGCGACCAGCTCGACCGTTTCGGCGAAATCGACAAGACAGCCCAGCTCCTCCAGCACATCGCGGCGAAAACCACCGGAACGGTGGTGCTGAACCGCGAAGACCCCAGGGTTGCCCGGATTGCCGAATCGCTCACCGGACAGGACGTCAAATACTTTGGCCTGGACGATTCGCTCCTGAGCACTTTCCCCAACGACGACGACATGCGGACCGCTCCAGGAAGTCCCGCTCCGGCGGGACTGCCGGAGAAGCCTGCCGCCGACGTCGTACTCCGCAAGGTTGGCGCGGACACCGCTGAGTTTGAGTACGACGGCGCCACGGTCACCACGGGCATGAAGCTGCGGGGTGTCTACAACATTTTCAATGCGGCCGCGGCGCTGACGCTGGCGCGCAGCATCTGCGGCAGCGGCGCCGCCACGGCCAACCACGACGCCCTCCTCGAGGCGCTGTCCCGTGTGGCTCCCGCATTCGGACGAGGGGAAAGCCTCACCGTTGACGGCCAGCCCCTGGACCTGGTTTTGGTCAAGAATCCCAGCGGCTTCCGGCTCGGCCTGAAGTCGTTCCCCGCGGGCGGCTACGCCACCATGATCGCCATCAACGACAACTACGCGGACGGCCGGGACATGTCCTGGCTGTGGGACGTGGAATTCGAGTCCCTGCGGGAAGGCGGAGTGGACCAGCTCACCGGCTCACGGGCCTACGACATGGCACTGCGGCTGCAGTATGACGACGTGCCCATCGGCAACGTGGAGCCGGACATCACGCCGGCGCTTGCGGCCTTCATCAGGGAGGCCCAGGGAAAGCCCAAGCGTATCTTCTGCACATACACGGCCATGCTGGCGATCCGCCGCGAACTGTCCAAAATCACCACCGTGGAGGTTGTCTCTTGAGCCAGGCAGGCACGGATTCCGCAACGGAAAACTCCGCGGGCAAGGGCACCCTGCGGGTGGTGCAGCTGTACCCCCGCGACATGAACATCTACGGCGACTGGGGCAACGCCCTGGTCCTGCAGCAGCGCATCCGCTGGCATGGCTACACCCCGGAGCTGCTCGAGTACAACGTGGGTGATCCGTTCCCGGACGATGTGGACATCATTGTGGGCGGCGGCGGCCAGGACAGCGGCCAGCTGGTCATCCAGGACGACCTCCAGGCCCGGGCCGGGGTACTCAAGGACCTTGCCGAGGACGGCGCGCCGATGCTCGTCATCTGCGGGCTGTACCAGCTCTTCGGGCATTTCTTCAAGACCCGCACCGGCGCCGTCATCCCGGGTATCGGCATCCTCGACGTCGAGACGCACGGCACCGAGGAGAGGCTGATTGGCAACGTCAAGGTTGCCACACCGGAGTTCGGGGAAGTGCTCGGCTACGAGAACCACAGCGGGCAGACAACCCTGGGCAGCGGCGTGCGGCCTTTGGGCTCCACTCCGAAGGGTATGGGCAACAACAGCAGTGACGGCCACGAGGGTGCCCGCTACCGCAACATCGTGGCCAGCTACTTGCACGGCTCGCTCCTGCCCAAGAACCCGGCCATCGCGGACTTCCTGATCCGCACGGCAGCTGAGCGCAAGTACGGCAGCTTTGTTCCCGGCCACCCCGACGACAGCTACGCGGAACTCGCACGCGAACACGCCGCACGCCGACCGCGCTGACCACACCGGCAAGCAGGGTTCCCGGGCGGGGCACATGCCCCCGCCGGCAGGTCACGGTTCGCGGGTGACCAGGAGTTCGTGCGCGCCGCCCGCCGCTGCGCCCATAGACTCCACCACGCCCGCGGTTCGTTGCCAGGTGGCGGCGTCGGCTTCCGGCCCGGCGCAGGGCCCCTGCGGCGCGTCCGACGCCACCGAACACCAGCGGTAGGGATCCCGGACAATAACGGAGGGGGCCCAGGCCAGGTCCGTTGCGCTCCACCTGCCGGAGGCGTCCTGGCCGAACTGCACCCGCACCAGCAGGCCCTCGTTGTTGACCACGTACCAGGGCGAGAGCTCGGTGACACCGTTGCCCAGGCCGTAGGCGATCCACGTGCCCTTGTAGTTCTCAATGGGGAGCACGGAATGCGTGTGGTGGCCGTAGACCAGGTTGAACTGGCCGCTGTCCACCAGGGCGTGCGCCACCTCCTGCTGCCGGGCGTTGGGTTCGCTGGCGTATTCGTCGCCTGCGTGCATGGCCGCCAGCACGATGTCCGCCCCCAGCGCCCTGGCCTTCTCCGCCTTGGCGATCATGGCAGGCGCATCCAGCATGTCTACTTGCCACGGATACTCGGGAAGCAGTCCGTTCAGCCCATAGGTGGCCTGGATCACCGCGATCTTCGCGGCGGCGGTCTGCATGACCAGGATCCCCTGCGACTCCCTTTCAGTCCGGTACGAACCCGTGTGTTTCAGGCCGGCGGCGTCCAGCTGGTCCAGGGTTCGCAGGAGCCCATCCGTCCCGCGGTCGATGGTGTGGTTGCTGGCCGTTGTGCAGGCCCCGTACCCCACCTCTTTTGTTGCTGCGATGATCTGCGGCGGGACGTTGAACGAGGGATAGGCCGAGAACGGGCCTTCCGGGCCGGCCACCGGCGTTTCCAGATGGCAGATGGCCAGGTCGCTGTTCCGGATGTACCGCCGCTGCCCCTCCAGCAGCGGCACGAAGTCCAGTCCGGGCTTGCCGGACGCCGCGGCGTCCTGCTGCGCCTGCTGCCACAGCTCTGCGTGGACAAGCATGTCGCCGGTCACCAGTACGGACGTGCATCGGAGCACCGGGCAGGCCGGCCCTTCGCCGGGCGTGGGAGTCGGTGCCGGAGTTGACGGGGCGGCGGGAGCGGGGCTGGCGCTGTCCTGGTTGCCGGGACCGGCGCCAACCGAACCGGGCCCTCCTGCCGGAGCCGCGGGCCCGGCCTGTTCGGCGGCCAGGCCGCAGCCTCCAAGCGCTGCAGTCATGAGCATCGCGGCTGCCAGTGCAAGGCCAGTGATGACGCGGCGAAAGTGCACCGGCCCCCTGCCGGTTGTGTTCCCCATAGAAGCATTCTAGGGAGGGGACCATGGCGTGGCTCACATTGAGAAGCGTGGCCTGCTGTGAAAGGTTTTACTTCATGACCAACCCCCTTTTGGCACCCAGTCCCCTGCCCTACGGACTTCCGCCCTTCGCGGAGATCAGCACCGCCGATTATGACGACGCCGTCCGGGCAGGTCTCCACGAGCACCTGGCTGAGCTCCAGGCCATCGTTGATGACACGGCCCCTGCCACGTTCGAGAACACGGCAGTGGCGATGGAACGCTCCGGCAGGCTTCTGGACCGGGCCGCTGCGTCCTTCTTCACGCTCGTTTCGGCCGATGCATCCCCGGAGATCCGGGACCTGGAAACGGCGCTGTCGCCGCTGCTCTCTGCGCACCAGGACGACGTTTTCCTCAACCGGGCACTGTACGAGCGCTTCGCCGCCATCGACACCGCCGGCTGTGATGCCGAGTCCGCGCGGCTTGTTGATGAGTACCTGAAGGAATTCCGGCAGTCCGGCATCCAGCTGGAAGGCCCTGCCCGGGAAAGGCTCAAGGAGGTTAACGCCGAGCTCTCCCGCCTGGGCACCGAATTCGGACAGCGCGTCAAGGAAGGAATGAAATCCGCTGCCCTGCTGCTGGACCACGCAGGCGAGCTGGCAGGACTGCCGGCCGACGACGTTGCCGCTGCCGCGGAGGCCGCCCGCGCCGCCGGACATGACGGCAAATTCCTGCTGACACTGATCCAGCCGACCAACCAGCCTGCCCTGTCCGCCCTCGAGAACCGCGGAGTCCGCCGTCGGCTGTTTGAAGCATCCGTGGCCCGGGGCAGCGGGGGCGGCAGCCTCGACGTGCTGGATTTAGCCACGTCAATGGCCCGGCTCCGCGCGGAAAAGGCGGCGCTTCTGGGCTTTGCCAACTACGCCGAACTGGTGGTGGACCGGCAGACAGCCCCGGACTTCGGGGCCGTCCAGTCCATGCTGAACCGCATGGCTCCGGCGGCGGTGCGGAACGCCGACGCCGAGGCCTCGGCACTGGCCGAGGCCGCGGGCCATCCGCTGGAGGCCTGGGACTGGGCCTTCTACTCCGCCAAGGTCCGGCGGGAACGCTACGACATTGACGAACAGGCACTCGGTCCCTATTTCGAGCTGGACCGGGTGCTGGCGGACGGGGTCTTCTTTGCCGCAACATCGCTCTTCGGCATCACATTCCACGAGCGGAAGGACCTTGCCGGCTACCACCCCGACGTCCGTATCTGGGAGGTCCGCGACGAGGACGGCATGGGGCTCGGGCTGTTCCTGGGTGACTACTACACCCGTGAGTCCAAGCGGGGTGGCGCCTGGATGAACTCGCTGGTGGAACAGTCTGCGCTGCTGGGAACAAAGCCGGTGGTCATCAACAATCTCAACATCTCCAAGCCGACTGCGGGCGAACCGACGCTCCTGACGCTGGACGAGCTGCGGACCACCTTCCATGAGTTCGGCCACGCGCTGCACGGGTTGTTGTCCAATGTGACCTATCCCCGGTTTTCCGGAACTTCCGTCCCCAGGGACTTCGTGGAATACCCGTCCCAGGTCAACGAGATGTGGATCATGTGGCCCGACGTGTTGCACAATTATGCGCGCCATCATGTGACGGGCGAACCGCTTCCGCAGGAGGTCGTTTCGAAACTGGACGCGTCACGGCTGTGGGGCGAAGGGTTTGCCACCACCGAGTACCTGGGAGCAGCGCTGCTGGACCTGGCCTGGCACGTCCTGGACGGCAACGGGGTTCCAGAGGATGCTGTTGCGTTTGAAGACAAAGCCCTGGCCGCCGCGGGCATCGCCCACGCCTTGATTCCGCCGCGCTACCGGACGGGCTATTTCCAGCATGTTTTTGCCGGTGCAGGGTATGCGGCCGGCTACTACTCCTACATTTGGAGCGAGGTCCTGGATGCGGAGACGGTGGACTGGTTCACCGAGAACGGCGGACTCACCCGGGCCAACGGCAACCGTTTCCGCCTGGAGCTCCTCTCACGGGGCAACAGCCGCGACCCGCTGGAATCGTTCCGCATCCTTCGGGGCCGCGAAGCCACGCTGGAGCCCCTCCTGAAGCGCCGCGGCCTGGAGTAACCCACACCCCCAACACACCTTAAAACGACGGCGGCGGGTCACCCACAAGGTGACCCGCCGCCGTCGTACCTCACATGCGCAAGGCGAGGGCCGGCGTTATCCGGCAGCGCGCGTAAAAGGGGCCCCGCGCCGGAAGCCGCTACTAAGCTGCCCAGAACGCGCGGGGAATAGCGCGCCGAGGATGGCGCCGTCCCTCACCCCAGGCAGCAAGTTACCAGCCGCGCTCGGCAAGGCGGTGCGGCTGGGGGATCTCGTCGACGTTGATGCCCACCATGGCTTCGCCCAGGCCGCGGGAGGCCTTGGCGATGACGTCGGGGTCGTCGTAGAAGGTGGTGGCCTTGACGACGGCGGCCGCGCGCTGGGCGGGGTTGCCGGACTTGAAGATGCCGGAGCCGACGAACACGCCGTCGGCGCCGAGCTGCATCATCATGGCGGCGTCGGCGGGGGTGGCGATGCCGCCGGCGGTGAACAGGACCACGGGAAGCTTGCCGGTGGAGGCTACTTCCTTGACCAGTTCGTACGGGGCCTGCAGTTCCTTGGCTGCCACGTAGAGCTCGTCCTCGGGCAGGGCCGCGAGCTTGAGCAGTTCCGCACGGATCTGGCGCATGTGCGTGGTGGCGTTGGAGACGTCGCCGGTGCCGGCCTCGCCCTTGGAGCGGATCATGGCCGCGCCTTCGTTGATGCGGCGCAGCGCCTCACCGAGGTTGGTGGCACCGCAGACGAAGGGAACGGTGAAGTTCCACTTGTCGATGTGGTTGGTGTAGTCGGCCGGGGTGAGGACCTCGGACTCGTCAATGTAGTCCACGCCGAGGGACTGCAGGACCTGGGCCTCGACGAAGTGGCCGATCCGGGCCTTCGCCATGACCGGCACGGACACGGCGTCGATGATCTTGTCGATCATGTCGGGGTCGGACATGCGGGATACGCCGCCCTGGGCGCGGATATCGGCCGGAACGCGTTCCAGCGCCATCACAGCAACGGCACCGGCGTCTTCGGCGATGCGGGCCTGCTCGACGTTGACGACGTCCATGATGACGCCGCCCTTGAGCATCTCAGCCATGCCCCGCTTTACGCGGTTGCTGCCCGTGACGCTGTTCGCGGACGTACCGGCCTCGCTGCTTACATCAGGTGTAGACACAAAAACCCCTATGGGTAGATAGATGACCTTCGCCGGTCGTGCAGGGCGGCACGGAGATGCCACGTGTACACACACCGGGTTGCCGGATCCATTGACCGGGCAATCCTAATACTAGTCTCACCGCGGCCGGCCGGCTTAATTCGCGTTAATCGGCCGGCGAGGGTTCCGCAAGGGCCTGGCGGCGTACGGAGACCACACGCTGGACCACCGTGATGAAGCTGGCCACGGCGAGGAGCAGGAGCGTCACCAGCAGGACCACCTCCGGAAGTCCCAGGCCGGTGAAACCGGTGACAACCAGCACCGAAACGAGGCGCTCCGCCCTCTCGGCGATGCCGGTATTGGCGGTGAAGCCCAACGACTCCGCCTTGGCGCGGGCGTAGGAAACCACCATGCCCAGGACAAGGCACACCATGGCAGCCACGGCGATGGGGACATTGGCCCCGCCGGTGAAGAACCAGACGGCCAGGCCGGCGAACAGCGCGCCGTCGGCAATCCGGTCGAGGGTGGAGTCAAGGAAGTTCCCCCAGCGGCTTCCCACCTCCCGCATCCTGGCCATGATTCCGTCCAGGACGTCGGAAAAGATGAACGCCGTGATGAACAGGGTTCCCCACCACAGCTGGCCGAGCGGGTAGAACACCAGCGCGCCCACCACCACTCCGGCGGTGCCGATGACCGTTACCGCATCCGGCGAAATCCCGATTTTGAGGAGCCAGCGGGCAAGGGGGCTGAACAAGGCGGTGAAAAACCCGCGCGCGTGCCTATTCAGCATCCGTCTCCCCGGGCCAGGCGTCGGCCACCTGCTGGCGGACCTCGTCAAGGGTCTGCGTGATGGCCTTGGTCTGGGCGATGATGGGGAAGAAGTTCCCGTCGCCGCCCCACCGGGGAACGATGTGCTGGTGCAGGTGCGCGGCAATACCGGCACCGCCGACAACCCCCTGGTTCATGCCCAGATTGAAGCCGCCCGGATTGGCCACCTTCCGCAGCACCCGCATGGCTGTCTGCGTGAGGTCCGCAAACTCCGCCGTCTCATCGAGTGTCAGGTCGGTGTAGTCGGGGATGTGCCGGTAGGGGCAAACCAGGAGATGCCCGGGGTTGTAGGGAAACAGGTTGAGCACCACGTAGCAGGTCTTTCCACGGTGGACGATGAGGGCTTCCTCATCAGTACGTCCGGGACCGATGCAGAACGGGCAGTCGTTCTCGTTCTTGAACTGGTGCTGCCCGCCCTTGATGTACGCCATGCGGTGCGGAGTCCACAGGCGCTGGAAGGCGTCCGGGACACCGGCGAGGTCAAAGTCGTCGGTAACGCCGGCATCTCCTGGATACCCTGCGCCTGTGTTCTCCTGCACGGTGCTGTTCCGTTCCGCTAGCTGGTCCGGTTACGGACGGCTTCCGTGATCCGCTTGACGGCCTCGGCCACAGGCACGCCGTTGTCCTGGCTTCCATCGCGGAAGCGGAACGAGACGGCGCCTGCTTCGGCATCGTCGCCGCCGGCAATCAGCACGAACGGAATCTTGTCCTTGCTGGCCGTGCGGATCTTCTTGGGGAACCGGTCCGAGGAGGTGTCCACTTCCGCGCGGATGCCTGCCGCCTTCAGCTGGTCCACGACGTCGAACATGTACTCGTTGAAGGTCTCCGCCACCGGAATGCCCACCACCTGGACCGGTGCCAGCCATGCGGGGAAGGCGCCGGCGTAGTGCTCGGTGAGCACGCCCATGAAGCGCTCGATCGATCCGAACAGGGCACGGTGGATCATCACGGGCCGCTGGCGGCTGCCGTCAGCGGCCTGGAATTCGAGTTCGAACCGTTCGGGCAGGTTGAAGTCCAGCTGGATGGTGGACATCTGCCAGGTGCGGCCAAGGGCGTCCTTCGCCTGCACGGAGATCTTGGGGCCGTAGAAGGCGGCCCCGCCCGGATCCGCGACCAGTTCCAGGCCGGATTCCTCAGCAACCTCGGCGAGGGTACGTGTAGCTTCTTCCCAGGCCGCGTCCTCGCCGACGAACTTCTCCGGGTCCTTGGTGGAGAGCTCCAGGTAGAAGTCGTTCAGGCCGTAGTCCTTGAGCAGGTCGAGGACGAACGTCAGCGTCTTGGTCAGTTCGTCCTTCATCTGCTCGCGGGTGCAGTAGATGTGGGCGTCGTCCTGTGTCATGCCACGCACGCGGGTCAGGCCGTGCACCACGCCGGACTTTTCGTAGCGGTAGACAGCGCCGAATTCGAAGAGCCGCAGCGGCAGCTCACGGTAGGACCGTCCGCGGGAACGGAAGATCAGGTTGTGCATGGGGCAGTTCATCGGCTTCAGGTAGTAGTCCTGGGCAGGCTTCCGGACTGTACCGTCTGCGTTGAGTTCCTCATCCACGCGCATGGCCGGGAACATGCCGTCCTTGTACCAGTCCAGGTGCCCTGAGACCTCGTACAGATGCCCCTTGGTGATGTGAGGGGTGTAGACGAACTCGTAGCCGGCCTCGACGTGGCGCTGGCGGGAGTAATCCTCCATCTCCTTGCGGATGATGCCGCCCTTGGGGTGGAAGACGGGGAGGCCTGAGCCGAGTTCATCCGGGAAGGAGAAGAGGTCCAGTTCCGAGCCGAGCTTGCGGTGGTCGCGGCGTTCGGCCTCCGCGATGCGTTCCTGGTAGGCCTTGAGGGCGTCCTTGGTGGGCCAGGCCGTGCCATAGATGCGCTGCAGCTGCTGGTTTTTCTGGTTGCCCAGCCAGTACGCGGAGGACGAGCGGGTGAGGGCAAAGGCGTTGGAGATGAGCTTGGTGTTGGGCAGGTGCGGGCCGCGGCAGAGATCGCACCAGACGGTGGTCCCTTCCTTGCGCTCAACGTTGTCGTAGATGGTGATATCGCCCGCGCCGACCTCGACGTTCACGCCTTCGCCGGCCTCTGCGGCCTCGTTTTTCTTGCCCAGCAGTTCAAGCTTGTAGGGCTCGTTCTTCATGGCTTCGCGGGCTTCGTCCTCGTTGACCACGCGGCGGACGAACTTCTGGTTCTGGTTGATGATTTTTTGCATCATCTTCTCGAGGGTCTTGAGGTCCTCGGGAGTGAACGGTTCGGCGACATCGAAGTCGAAGTAGAACCCGTCAGTGATGTACGGGCCGATGCCCAGCTTGGCGTCGGGACGCAGCTGCTGGACAGCCTGGGCCATGACGTGGGCAGTGGAGTGGCGGAGGACGTTGAGGCCGTCAGGCGAGTCAATGGTGACGCCTTCGACGTCGGCGCCTTCCGGGAGCTCCTGGTCAAGGTCCTTCAGTTCTCCGTTGACGCGGGCTACAACAACATCACGGCGCTCAAAGAAGAGTTCCGCACCGGTTGTCCCGGTAGTCACCTTGGTCTCTTCGCCATCGACGAGAAGGGTGATCTGCTGGGCATCTGACACGGGTGTCTCCTATTCAAAGTTGAGGCTTCATAGCTTGTGGCATACGGGGACCACAGCCAGCCATCGTCAATGCTATCGGTTCCGTTGGGGCCCGACCAACGCGGCGCACGGAAGGGTCAGCCGCTGAATCCCGTGATGGCGAGGCTCCTGGTAACTCCATCCAGCGGGTGCCGGACCTCTGGTTCCTGCGGACGGGAATCCGGGAACGGCAGTGTCTCTGTCCTGCCAAGGTCCCAGGCCATGCTGGCGCTCAGGCTGATTCCCCGCGGTCCGGTCCGCCTGGTGGTCCCTCGGATCAGCAGCAGCCTGGTGCCGAACAGGAGCATTCCTGCTTTTTCCTGGGCCTCGTGGAAAAAGACCGAATCTATGCAGCCGGTGCCGTCGTCGATACTGATGAAGACCACCCGCCTCCCGCCCCGCATGGGCGGCGTCTGGGTTGCCACCCGCACCCCGGCTACCAGGACTTCCGTCCCGTTGCGCAGGCCAAGGAGTTTGTCCGCCGTGATGACGCCCAGCCTGTCCAGCATTGGCCGGTGGCTGTCCATCAGGTGGCTGCTGACATCAACTGCCATCAGGTCCAGTTCGGCACGGACGTTTTCCACCAGGGAAGGCACCGGCAGTCCCGGCTTAACATTGCGAAGCTCAACATCACCCAGGGGAAGGGACAGCTGCCCCTCAAGGACTTCCACGCCTTTCCGCCCGCTGCCGGAACCCTGGAGCTGCTGCAGGTGGTGGACAAGATCGGCGCGGTTGGCCGTGCCGCCCGCCTCACGGTGAAGCGAATCAAATGCCCCCAGCTGGGCCAATCTCTTGATGTTGGGCTTGCTGACCCGGGACCGTGCCCTCAGGTCCGCCAGCGAGTCGTAGGGCTGGCCCGCAACGATCCGCTTGAGCTCCGTTGCGGACAGCCCGTAGATGCCGTTGAGGCTCAGCCTGATACCCAGTTTTCCTGCGTCCTTGCCGGCTTCAATCCTTTCCACCCGGTATTCGCCCTTGCTGCGATTGATGTCCAGGGGAAGGATGGGGATGCCAAGCCGCCGGGCTTCCGCCACCAGCAGCCGCTTGGGGTACATGCCAGGATCGTGCTCCCACAGCCCGGCAAGGAATGCTTCAGGATGATGGGCCTTCAGCCAGGCAGACTGGTAGGTGGGCACGGCAAAGGCGGCGCCGTGGGCTTTGCAGAATCCGAAGCTTCCGAAGGCCTTCAGCGTTCCCCAGACGTTGTCCACTACCTCCGGCTGGTACCCCTTTTTCCTGGCCGCTGTGCGGAAGAATTCCTCCACTCCCAGTTCGAGTGCCTCGTTTCCCAGGGCGCGGCGGAATTCGTCGGCCCGTGCCAGGCCGCAGCCGGTCATGACATCAAAGGTCCGCAGTATCTGTTCGTGGAAGACGGTGACGCCATGGGTTTCCGCCAGCACCGGTTTCAGGTCAGGATGAGGATAGACCTCGGGCGCGAAGCCGTGACGGTGTTCCAGGAAGGGCCGGACCATGTCCGACTTCATGGGGCCCGGGCGGAACAGGGAGATGTCGATGATGAGGTCGTTGAACTCACGGGGGGCCATCTTGCCGATCAGTTCCCGCTGGCCGGGTGATTCAATCTGGAAACAGCCCAGGGTGTGGGTGCTTCTGATGAGTTCAAATGTGGCCTTGTCATCAAGGGGAACGGCGTTCAGGTCGATATGGCCGTTCTCCGCAATGTAGTCAGGACCGCTTCCGCCCGGACCTGACGGATGCCGGCCGGCGGCCACCACCTCCTCCTTGGACGGGTGGATGCGGATGACCTCACGGACGGCAAACGCCATGGCGCTCTGCATGCGGACTCCCAGGACGTCCAGTTTGAGCATGCCCATGGGATCCATGTCGTGCTTATCGAACTGGCTCATGGGCAGGCCCAGCCCGCTGGGCTGCACCGGGGTGCGGTCCAGGAGGGTGGCGTCACCGAGGATGACGCCACACGGATGCATGGAAATATGGCGGGGCAGCCGGTCAAGCCGTTCCGTCAGGTCAACCAGCAGGTCAAGCTGTTGGTTGCCGTCCACTTCCCGTTGTTCCACCCGGCCGGCAAATTCCCGGAGTTCAGGCTTTTC
The DNA here is from genome assembly GCF_013314975.1 of Pseudarthrobacter oxydans. Taxonomy (GTDB): domain Bacteria; phylum Actinomycetota; class Actinomycetes; order Actinomycetales; family Micrococcaceae; genus Arthrobacter; species Arthrobacter oxydans. The sequence continues at coordinate 26,955 of NZ_JABTYH010000037.1, forward strand.
CTGCAGGGCATCACGGAATTTCCGGGCAGAGAAACGCCACAGCTGCTTGGCGATCTCCCCCACCTCGTCGCCGTCCATGCCCAGCGCCATGCCGGCATCCCGCACGGCACCCCTGGCCCGGTAACCGTTCTGCATGCTCATCAGGGTGACCCGTTCGGACCCGAAACGCTTGAAAATGCGGTGGTAGACGTTGTGCCGCTCAGCGCTTTCAACGTCAATATCGATGTCCGGAAGGGTGGCCCGGTCCCGCGACAGGAACCGTTCAAAGATGAGGTCGTGCTGCAGGGGGTTCACCTGGCTGACATCAATCAGGTAATTGACCAGGCTGGAGGCGCCTGATCCCCTGGCTGCTGCACGCACCCCCATCTCCTGGATCATTCGTGACACTTCTGCAACTGTCAGGAAATAGGAGGAAAAACCGAGGTTGCGGATGATGCCCAGTTCATGGTCCAGCCGGGATCGCATCTTCTCTCCGGCAGCACCGTTGATCCCCGGAAAGCGGCGGCTGATACCGGCCTGGCACCGTTGCACCAGTTCAACGTGTGGATCCTGGCTGATCCCCAGGACTGAGGCTTCGGGCACAACCGGCTGCTTCCAGCCCATGTCCGTTTCCGGATCAATCCTGCAGCGGTCCGCGAGCGCCTCGGTCTGCGCCATCAGCTGTTTCAGGTCCGCGGCACCATATCCTGCCGCTGAAATGATCTCCTTGCCCAGCCGGAGCATTTCCGGGGAGGATTTCAGCCACCCCTGCCCGGTTGGCTGCAGCAGCGGTTCATCCGCAAGTTCGGGAAGGGATTTCAGGGTGCGGGCTGAGTCGAGCACATCGGCGGTGGGAGCACCGTCTGCGGCGCAGTACCTGACGGCGTTGGTCAGGACAGCCGGAACCTGATGCTCTTCGGCAAGCTTGAGCATCCGGACCGCGTGGGCGGTACTCAACGGCTTTCCCGGAGCGCTGAGCTGCGTCACGATCTCGGCCACCAGCGTGCCTGGGGGCATTGCATCCAGCCATTGCTTGAATAGTGTGCGGGGGCGAAGGTAACGGCGCCCTCCCATGGCCCGTCCGACGTCGGAATCAGGCCCCAGCAGGACAGTCAATACCGGTTTTAGGGTTTGCGGATCGAGGGTGCGGGACGCCAGCTCGGCCCGGGTGACGGCCACCGGGACAGTTCCACCGGCTTTTCCCGTGGTGCGGGCGTGGGCATCGGAAATCAGCCTGCACAGGGCGCGGTAGCCTGACCCGTTGTTGTGGCCCCGGGCCAGTACCACCACCCTGCCCGCCAGCTGCGTGCGGTAGTCGCCGTCGTCGTCGAATACCGCAAGGTCAACCCCAACGATGGGATCGATGCCTGCTGCCATGCACGCCTTGAGGTGCTTGATGGTCCCGTACAACCCGTCCCTGTCCGTACAGGCGAGCGCGGTTGCGCCGTCAGCGGCTGCTGCCTGCGCCAGTTCCTCGGGCCAGGAAACGCCGTAGTGGGCGCTGAATGCTGTGGCAACGTGAAGATGGGTGAAACTCATGCTGTCCTGGGCCGGAGTGCGTCATGGATGCGCAGGAGCCGCCACCTGCCGCTGCGGATATGCCGGGTGAGGTCGAGGGTCAGCGGCTCAGCGGCTTGGGCACCCCGCACCGGTGCGGAAGGCAACACCTGGACCCGCCAGATCTCATGGTCCACCACTCCGGGGCCACTGCCCAGCGGTGCGCGGGTTTCTTCAGCCCACCATTGCCGGCGCTCGTACCAGCGCACCGGTTCCGCGCAGACTGCATAGGACCGTCCAGCCCACAGCAGGCCGATGGGTTCGCCGCCCGCAGTGCAGTCGACGTCCACGGATTCGCTGAACATACCCATGGACCCTCCCCGAGTGGATGTAGCTGAAAGTATTCGAACACATATTCGAATAGAACCAGTCTACCCCTGCCCTGAACGGGAGCATAGATGGGCTGCGGGAGGGACAAAGAGATTGGCCGGGAAGGGTGGACGGACCGATCGGCAGGGAGCAGGATTGTGCCATGAAAACCCAAGACGCACTTCTGAAGCAGGCAAGCATCACAGCCCAGGATTCCACCGTGGTGGCCACGTTCGATATAGACGGCACCATCCCGGATTCCGGTGCCTACGTGGTGGGGCTGATGGGGGCCACCCCCGACTATTCCTCGCAGCGGAGGCTGTGTATTGAGTTCATGAACGGGAAGGCCATTGCCTTCTATTCCTTTAACCGCGAACAGGGAGTCGAGGAGGACTACGACCTGTCCGGGGTAACCCATTCCGAGAACACCATCACCGGCAGCTTTCCCCTTGCCGCCCTGAACGGCCTGGGCAAGGGACACCTCATGTCAGCCTTCAGCGAGGCGGAGGGCAGGGAATACCAGCACGGCGTTCCCGTGGAGGAACACCTGTAACCAGGCCCGCAGGGCGGGAGGTCAGCTGTTCTCTTTGTGGACCTTCAGTTCCAGTTCGATGAACCCGGAGATCATGGCCCTGTACGTGGACTCGACGATGTCCGGGTCGATGTCCTTCTTTTCCGCGGCTGAGCGGACGTGTTCAATGATCCGCTCCACCCGGCCAGGGGCGCGGACTTCGGCGTCGTCACCCTTGAGTGTTCCGGCGATGCGGATCAGCCGTTCGCGGCGGGCGATGAGGGTGACAATCTGTTCATCCACCTCGTCAACAGCAACACGGACGGCAGCGAGCTGTTCCTTGTCGGCCAAAGCATCTCTATCGTTTCCTTGAATTGTCGCCATCGTCTGACAGTATCGAAGCATGCAGCCAAGAGTCGACTTCATTTCGCTGGGCGTCCGCAGTGTTGCCGCGTCCCGGGCTTTCTATGTTGACGGGCTTGGCTGGCCTGTCCACCGGGAAGTTCCCGGCGACGTGGTGTTCATCCAGGTGAACCACGGGCTGGTGCTGTCCCTGTGGGACGTGCGCCAGATGCAGGCCGACGCCGGCGTCACCGCGTCCGGAGCTGTCCCCTGCATCACGCTGAGCCACAACCTTCCCGGCACGGAGGACGTGGACCGCGTGATGGAGGAGGCCGCCGCCGCGGGAGCGGAGATCATTGCCGAGCCCATCACCCAGCCGTGGGGCGGCTACAGCGGCTACTTCGCGGACCCGGACGGTTTCCGCTGGGAGGTGGCGTACAACCCCACCTGGGCAGTGGACGACGACGGCGCGGTCACCGTTTAGCCTCCCCCAGGGTTTGGCCCGGGCTGCTCACAGGGCCGGCTGCTAGAAGAGCGCTTCAACGGGCCGGATCAGTTCCGGCCCGTTGTTCCTGACGTTGCCGACCTCTTTCCCTACGGATTCCACCTGCCAGTCGGCGGCTACGTCCTTGACCCCTGCCCGTACCAGGTCCACGAGTCCGGCCGGATCGTCGGTCTGAGGGTCCAGCCAGGCCTGCATCGTGGCTTTGTCCATGGGAAGGGGTACCCGGTCATGGAGTGCCGTGAGTTTGCCGAACACCGTGGACTCACTGCCCGGCGGGGGCGTGTCCGTGGTCAGGATGGACGTTGAGAGCAGCCACCCGCCCGGCTCCCCTGCTGGCCAGGAGGGATCCTTCCACCACTCATAGAGGCCCGCGAACACCAGGCCATGGCCAACGCCCGGGTGCACGTAGTACGGCTGCTTGGACTTTCCGGGCCCCTGCTTCCACTCGTAGTAGCCGTCTGCCGGGACAGCGCAACGGCGGGACTGCATGGCTTTACGGAACGCCGGTTTCTCAAGGACGGACTCGCTGCGGGCGTTGATCATCCTCGAGCCGATGCCAGGGTCCTTGGCCCAGGACGGGACCAGCCCCCAGCGGGCGGCGTGGAGCTGGCGGACGTGCCTGTTCCCGGCCTCGCCGTCCACCAGGCGTTCCAGGACGATGGGGACCGGGTCCGTCGGCGCCACATTCCACGACGGCGGGATGTTGACCTCGTCCTCAAGTTCGGCGTCGAACTCGGCAAGGAGGTCCCCCACGGCGCGTGCCATCACGTAACGTCCACACATGGCTCCAGCATGCCATCGGCGGCAGGAGCTGTCATCCGCGGGGGTGCGGCCGGCCCGGAAGCGGGGGAATACCGGACTGCACGCTACCGTTACAGGAACGAAACCGTTATCAAGCACAGAGGAGAGCTCCGTGGACTTCACTCCCGAATCCGGCACTATCACCATGTTTTCCACCACCTGGTGCGGCTACTGCAACCGGCTGAAGAAGCAGCTTGACGCCCAGGGCATCGGCTACACCGAGATCAACATCGAGGAAGTGGAAGGCACCGCCGAACTCGTGGAGCAGCTGAACGGTGGAAACCAGACCGTGCCCACCGTCCTCTTCCCGGACGGCACTGCTGCCACCAACCCGTCAGCCGCCGAGGTCAAGCAGCGCCTCGCAGCCTAGCCCTTTCACAACGGGACCGGCATTTCCAATGTTGGTCCCGTTGTGCTGCCTGGCAGTCAATGGGCCGGTTATGCCCCAAGGCTGCTGAACACAGCGGTTTTGAGGGTGGCATGGTCCGCGTACACGGACAGAAGGGCATCCTCCACCGCTGCGACGTCCACACCAGGCACAAGGTCGTCCACCGCCCCTGCCGTGGCAGGGTCCCAGTCCAGCCCCAGGGCGGCGTAGCTGTCGGTCAGCACTTTGCGGATCGGCGCCGAGTTTTCCACCACGATCACCGAACTGAACAGCCACCCGCCGGCCACCACCCGCTGGGCGGTGCCCACCAGTTTCACCCGGTGTGCGCCGTCAGCCGGGTCCGTGCCGTGCACGCTGAACTCCCCGGGGCAGTATTCCCCCGGAATCTCGCCCACGGCCGCCTGCACGCCGACACGGCGGAGGGCGTCCGCAAAAAGCTCCCCGAAGTACCCAAACCTTGTCTTGGAACCGGCGATGGCGTCCGGATCGGGTTCAATGTGGTCCACCACCAGGGTTCCCTCGTGATAGGCGGCCGCCCGTCCCCCTGCCCGGCGGACCAGGGGTTCGAAGCCGTTGGCACGGCACGCCTTCGCAGCGGCGTCGAACCCTGGCAGTCGGGTGTCACGCTGGCCGAACGCGACCGTGGGGGCGGGCCGGTACAGCCGCAGCGTGGGACCGATGTCCCCGCTTTTGGCCTTGGCCAGCAATTCCAGGCCGAACTCCAGGTCCCGGCCGGCGCCCAGCGTCTTTTCCTGCCGCACCACTGTCAGGGTGCGGGGCCCCGGACCGCCGTCGTTCATATTGCTAAGCTCCCTTATGGTCATTCTGCAATTCCTCGTTGTCGCCGCCGCCTTCGCAGCGATCGACGCCATCTGGCTCAAGCTGATGAACCCCTTTTACCGCAGCCACATCGGCGAACTGCTGGCGGACAAACCACACCTAGGTTACGCCGTGGCGTTCTACGTCATTTACATCGCCGGAATTGTGTTCTTTGCCCTCCGGCCGGCGCTCGACGGCGGCAGCTGGCTGGCGGCCCTGGGTTACGGCGCGGCGCTGGGCGCCTTCGCCTACGCCACCTACGACCTCACGAACGCAGCCACCCTCAAAGTGTGGCCGCTGCAGCTCATTGTCGTGGACATGCTGTGGGGAGCCGTGCTGACTGGCCTGTCAACGCTCGCGGGCTGGCTGGTTTTCCACGCCCGCACCTGACGCCCGCGCCCGAAACGGCTGCAGCCTGGGCACTTCGCTGTCAGAGGCCGCGCCGGCCTGCCCAGAGGCCATGCAGCAACGGAACCACCGAACCGGCCATAAGGATGCCGCCCAGGACGGCGTCGTCGGACCGCACGATGGCGCCGGCGATGAGGAGGGCGGCAAACACCAGGGTGGAAGCAGAGCGCCGGGTGGAGCGGTCCAGCCGGGCGATGCGCCGTTCAAGGCGCGGATTTGCGACGGCGAGCGAACCTTCCTCGAGCCGGCCGGCCAGCGCATCCAGGCGTTTGGGCAGGCGGAGCGCGGTTGCCGCGGCATCGAGGGCCTGCTGTGCCACGTCCTCCACGATGTTGCCGCGCTCGTCGCGCAGGAGCCGGGCAGCATACGGTTCCACGGAATCCCAGAGGTTGAAGCGCTCATCGAGCGAGGAGCACACCCCCGAGGTCAGCGACATCGCCCGGATGATGAGCAGGAAGTTTTCCGGGAGCTGGAACGGCAGCGAGCGGACAACGTCGCCGAATTCCACCGCGAAGTCACGGAACTCCCTCGGATCCACTTCCCGGAGCTCGGCGAAGCCCATCCCGCCGAAGCGGGCGAAGAGGTGCGTCATGGCGCGTTCCATCTCCACTGTGTCGGCTGACGGCGCCAGCACGCCGACGTCGTTGATCGCCGCCACCAGCCCACTGCCGTCACGCGCGGCGGCCGCAATCAGCAATTTCCGGAGTCCGCTGCGGGTGGAGGCGGTTATTTCTCCCATCATGCCGAAATCGATGAACGTCAGCTTCCACGGGCGGTCGCCGGCCGCTGCCGCGACGGGGGTGACGAAGATATTCCCGGGGTGTGGGTCGGCGTGGAAGAAGCCATTGGTGAACATCTGGTCGAACATAACGGCGGCGAACACAGGAGCCACCTCGGCCGGGTCGATGCCCGCCGCCCTGAGCGCCCCTGCCTCCGTGATCTTGATGGCCGTGACGTCTTCAAGGGTGAGCACGCGGCGGGTGCTCCGCTCCCAGGCAATGCCGGGCACGCAGACCCTGCCGTCGTCGGAAAAATCGGCGGCAAAGCGTTCGGAATTCGCCGCCTCGTGCAGGTAGTCGATCTCCTCGAAACTGGTCTGCGCAAACTCCTCCACCAGGGCCGGCATATTGGCGCGGCTGGACACCAGGCGAATGCGGCTGAGCCAGCCGCCCACCTTGCGCAGGGCTGCAAGGTCGACGTCGACAATCGCGTCGATGCCCGGACGCTGCACCTTGAGCACCACATCGGTGAACCCGGTGTCGGCCGCATCCGTTGAACGAAGGCGTGCCCGGTGCGCCTGCCCCAGCGACGCGGCAGCGATCGGTACCTCCTCCACGAAAGCGAATACCTGGTCCAGCGGAGCGCCCAACTCCTCCTCGGCCAAAGCGCGGATCGAAGGAAACGGAACGGGCGGCACCTCGTCCTGGAGGCCCTCAAGCTCCCTGGTGATCTCCGGCGGCAGGATATCGAGCCTGGAGGAAAGGAACTGCCCCACCTTGATCATCAAGCCGCCCAGCTCCACGGCCAGTCCATGGAAGCGCCGGGCGAAGCGCTGCATCCTCCGCGGCCGCGTACGCTCCGCGACCCGGGCAAGTCCGATCCGCGGAAGGAACAGTTCAAACCACCACGTCACCGCCAGGTTCCAGGCCGCAAAGCGCAGGATCCGGCGGTAGCGGGCACGGGTGTCCCCGGCGCCCGCGGCCGGAGCGGCACGATGCAGGCGGACAGACGCCACCCGGGTCAATCCTGGGCGAGGATCGCGTAGAGCCGGCGCCGTGCGTCGTCGAGCACTGCCACGGCCTGCTGCACCTGGTCAGGCGAGCCCGTGCGGCCCACCTGGGCTGCAGCCTGCGCGAGCTCCACCCCCGCTTTGGGCAGGGATCCAAAGCTGCCGGCGTGCGAGCCCGGCGTGTCCCAGGGCGTTGCCCCGCGGTCCTGCGCGACTTCCTCCCGGCCGGCCTCGGTCAGCGAATAGATCTTGCGGCCGTTGGACTCCTCGGCGCTGATGCTGCCCTCGTCCGCGAGCAGTTGCAGGGTGGGGTAGACGGAACCGGCGCTCGGCTTCCAGCTGCCGCCGCTGCGCTCCTCGATCTCGCGGATGATCTGGTAGCCGTGCATAGGCCGCTCGGCAAGAAGCGCCAGCACTGCCGACCTCACCTCGCCCTTGCCGGCACGGGTTCCGGCGCGTTTTTCAAACCGGGAACGCAGCTCCTCGACGGCCTGCCACATGCCGTCGATGTTGCTCCCGCCGAATCCGGCTGCCGGGTATGAACCACGCATGATGATCTCCTCTGTAAACCGCCAACGATATACAACGATACTCAACGATACATCCATCGGGCCCGCAGGAGTTGCCGCCATATGGCGGCGTTCTGGGAACGCTGAGAGGTGCTTCGGATCGGTGACCGGGTGCACGCGCCTGCCATGTCTGGTAATTGCATTAATCGAAACTGATTTCCGTACAACCCTTCATTGTCACGGGTTCTGCGCCGGAGGAGACTTGGGGCGACGGCATCCCATCCCGGACCGCCCGCGGGGCCACCCGGCTGCGGGGCCTCACAGTTACCCTGCAGCGGCTTGGTGGATCGATGAGCTCCATGGCACCCCTCCCAAAGGCCGCTCAGCGGCCGTGCCATCTCCTGCCCCTGGTGGCTATCGCACTGATTGGATTCCTCGGCGGGTGCCAGTATGAGTCCGACGGCGTCTCCCTCCCGTCCGCCAGTACTTCGACTACGGAGTCTCGCACCGTTCCGCCGACGCCAGAGAGTGACGACACTCGTAGGGTCTCACCGCTGCCGGAGAATGGTGACATCGCTGCCGGCACATACCTCGTCCTCGCCACCGGCTTCACGGCGCCTTTCCAGATCACCGTCCCAGACGGCTGGTCGGTTACCGACGGCGAAGGCCTGGCCAAGGACGACCCGGATCACCCGGATAAATGGGGGGTCTTCGTAGGTTGGTGGCCCGCCCATTATGTGCCGACAGACGCATGCGCCTGGCAGGACGCGCTCGTCAAAGTCGATCCGTCGGCTCAGGCCTTCGTCGACGCGGTAAGGGCTCAAACGTCAACGGTGAGTACTCCTCCCGTCGAGGTCTTGCTGGGCGATTACTCCGGCTTCGAGTTCGACCGCTCGGTCGAGGGCGACGTGGACATAACAGCCTGCGACCGCGACAAGTTCTGTGTCCACTCATCACTCTCAAACGAATGCACACGCTGGTACTCCAGCGCCGCTGAACGCGAAACCTACCGGGTGGTCGACATGAACGGCCAGCGCGGCGTGATCTGGGTGGTCCAGTTCCACGAGTCGATCAATCCGGAGCTGACGAGGGAGGCAGGCGCCGTCTTCGACTCGATCGTGTTCAGGTCCGACAAGTAACCGGCTGATACGGTACTCGATCCGCCCGCTGGCGCCGACTCCTTCTCTAAGCCCATCTGGGTGTCTCCTAGCCTCAGAGTCTCGAGACCCTAGTGTTTCGAGGCATATGGGTTGAGGGACACCTCGGATGGATGGGAGATAACTCTCATAGTTCGTCAGCGACATTCGGACTGACTCCCTTGTGACGATCTGGCAGAGGAGGACTCCGTCGTGGTGGGCGGGGAACTTTCTGGGGACTCCCGGACACTATTAGGTATGGAACAGCTGGGGGAAACAGATGCGGAACTGTGGGATAGGTGCAGACAGGGAGACGCAGACGCGCTAGGCGGGCTGTTTGACCGCCATGCAGATGCTGTCTTCCGGTACTGCCTGAGCCGGACCGGGTCATGGCAGGATGCCGAAGACATCGTCTCTGTCACGTTCCTCGAGGCGTGGCGGCAGCGCACCCGGCTCACGCTGGAACGGAAGTCAATCCTTCCTTGGCTTCTGGGCGTGGCTACCAACTCAGTACGGAACCGAGCCCGGTCTGTGCGCCGCCACGAGCAGTTCCTCAGGCAGCTGCCGCACGCTGCTGTGGAACCCGATCATTCGTCTTCAATCGCAGACCGGGTCGACGCCGAAAACCTCGTGAAGGAACTGCTGGACGGCGCCGGGAACCTCACACGCGGTGAACGGGACGCGTTGTTGCTGTGCACTGTCAACGGCTACTCCTACCTTGAGGCGGCGGAGGCCCTTCAGGTCCGCGTTGGCACTATCCGGTCCCGTGTGAACCGTGCGAAAACAAAGTTGCGGGCCGCCGCGGTGGCCTCACCCTTGCTCTTGGCCGAGCAGAACAATCCTGTGGAATCGAGGCAGTCATGAAACTTTCAGACATCCACTATCCGGCCGAAACACGGCAGGCTGTGCGGGACGCGGTGGTTAGGGAAGCGGCTGCGCAGTCCCGTCGCAGGCCGTGGTGGCGCCGACCGATGGCGTTGTCCCTGGCCGGCCTCGCGTTGGCGGGCTCGACGGCGGCAGTGGCGTACGTGGCCTTCGCTCCGGTTGAGGACAAACGGGACATCCGGTGCTACTACCGCGCAGACCTCACCGCCACCTACCCATCTCCTCATTCCCCCGGAAACAGGATGGAACCCTATCTCCTTGCCGGGGCTATGGATGAGGGTTTCAATTATGACGCCGAAGCCCTGCAGGGGGACCCAAACGCAGGAAAGAAGCAGATTAGCGATCCGATCGGCCTTTGCGCTTTCAACTGGGACCAGGGACTGATGAACCCGGGAGGGATCACCGATGACCTTATTCCTCCGGATTACCAAGAGCCTGCCCCGGCTCCCGCCCCGACAGGGACCGTAACGGATGCTCAAGGCAACCCCGGCACGGCTTTCCCCAACACCTTTGGCCCTGGGCACTTTGTGCCTGAACTCAGGGCCTGCGTAGTCGACAACACAGTCGCAGTGATACCGGGTCCTGCGGATGTCTGCTCCCGACTCGGTATCCCCGTCCTCGAGAAGTAGATACTCACCCCCCAAGTAAGTGCCATAGGAGAATAATCCACACACAGCACATCACATCGTCTCGTGACCCTTGTCTTACGTGGCGGCTCACGCCCGTCGAAAAGGCCAAGCCGGCAAGACCCTAATTCGGGCGATATCCCGCGGCTTCCTCCCGGTCGGCGATTCTTATAACTATGCCTCAAAACCTGCGGGCTTATTCGGCATACCAATCATTAGTTATGGGACACCTCGAAGCAGCCCACGACGGAACTTATTGGCTACCCGGCAGCTCAACCGGCATCGGTCCACTCATCGAAAACAGGCGGATCTTCTGGCCGCCGGCGTCCGCCGCGACGTCCACCACGTTGCTCACGGAATATCTGAGCGGGAGCTTTACGACCTCACGTGATCAGGCATTCGAGGCGCTGATCGATGGGACACTCTTGCGACCACCACGCTGGACAGGCTCTGGCAATCCACCCAGTACATTCCTGTCTTCGCCGACGAACTTCGCACCGAAGGCAACGATCCCGAACCGCCGGTTGCCCGCGATCCCGGAGTGTCCCAAGCTCCCTCCTTCAGGCGGTACCAGCAACCCTGAACAGGCGAAGTAACGCTCCCAAATGACCGCCATCCACTGCCGCGCTCCACGCCCGGCGGTCCCGTCAGGTTTTTCGGAGTGTGAGGATCTGCTCCGCGCGCCCGAACGGCCCCTGGAGGTCGTGCAGGACGGTGGAGGTCAGGCCTATTCCGTCCCCACCGAACGAGACCGCGTTGTCCAGGCCCAGCCACTCCCCCTCGGGCCGGCGGTACATGTGGATCTGCAGGTCAAGGTTGGGAAAGGAGTAACTGTCCTTCCCGGGCGGCACCCTGGCCGCGATGCCGTTGGCCGTGTCCACCATGCCCATGAGCCTGGCCAGGGCACCGCTGTCCGCGCGGTCCGTCAGGGGGTGTTCCGTACGGAGCCAGACCTTTCCGGCCCCGGGCCGGTGCCCTTCCGCCACGCGCATTTCCAGCGAGCGGATGTAGCCGCCGGGCCACACGGACGCGCCGTCGTACGGCTTGCAGTCTTCCGGACCGGGAATGGTCGTGTCCTCGATGGCGGCCACCGGCGTTGTATCGCTGGTTGCCAGCCGCCAGGCGGTGGCACGGATGGCGGTCCGGCCGCCCGCCACCAGCTCGGCCTGCAGGAGTTCGATGGTTTTTCCGGGCCGGAGGGTGGTGGCTGCGATCTTGAACTCGCCGCCCGGGATGAGGCCGAGGATCTCGTAGCTGATCCGCGCCATCCGCATGTCTGGCCGCGGGTTATGGCGTTCCAGGCTGTCCGCCAGCAGGCCGGACGCCGGCGCCATATGCTGCTCGTGGACGTTCCAGGCACCCTGGGCATGGATGGTGGAACGGAAACGCCCACCGCCCAGGTTCAGGTAGTAGAAGTTTCCTTCAGCCAGTTCAGGCAGCTCTGCGGTCAACGTTGGCCCCTTTGGAGTTCCAGTGAATCGGCCTTAACTCTATCCGGGACGGGTGCCCCGCCTGCGCCGGACCCGGGCACGGCATTTCGCCCAAAGGGACGCGGCGAAATGTTGGCCGCTGGCGGGATCCATCCGACTAGACTCAGGAACTGGTCCTGTCAGCAACCCTCTGAAGAGGTGTTCCATGCGCGTCATCAGCTACAACCTCCGCAAGCACAAGGCGAGCGGCGAACTCCTCGCCCTGGCGCGGAACCATGACATTGATGCGCTCTGCCTCCAGGAGGTGGATTCCAGCGATCTTCCGGAAACCCTGGGCCCGCTGCATCTGGCGGACGCCACGAAGGGCAACCGGCTGGGGCTGGCCATCTACTACCGCACCAGCCGCTTCACCGCCCTGGACACCCAGTCCTTCGCCCTGAAGAAGTCGATGCATGACCGCGTCCTGGCCCCGGCCCATGAGCGGCTGATCGGCACCCGTGTCATGGACAATGAAACGCAGCATGAACTGGTGATCGGCTCGTTCCACGCAGCCCCGCTTACCGCCTCCAACTCGCTGCGGCGCAAGCAGATCCACGCGGCCCACGCGGAGCTGCTGAGCATGGGCAAGGGCCTGATGACCCTGATGGTGGGCGATTTCAACTACCCGTTCTTCACCAAGAACCTTGACCTGCACATGAAAAACTCGGGCTATGCACTGTCCCTGAGCAACCGGCGCACCTACACCCGGTACAAGGTGTTCAAGGGCCACTTCGATTTCGCGACGTCGCTGGGCCTGGATATCGAAAGCGTGGAGACGCTGCCGCGCGGCAACTCAGACCACCTCCCCATCCTGGTCACGGCCGAGTACGGCCCGGACTACTAGGACTCGAGCCTTGCACGGAGGTCCGGCCAGGACGCTTCGAATCCCGGGTGCAGTTCCAGGGCACCCACCTCGGGCAGCGGGACCCACCGGAGCTCCAGGCTTTCGGGATCGCTGATGACGGGGTCAAACGCCTCCCGCACCAGCACCACAACCGTGGTGTAGCTCCAGTACCCCACGTCCAGCCGGGACGTGAAGAGCACGTCCACATTGTCCGCGGGCACGGCGGCTTCCTCATAGGCTTCCCGGAGCGCGCCGGTCACGGCCTCCTCGCCCTCATGGAGTGCGCCGCCGGGCAGCCCCCAGGTTCCACCGTTGTGGCTCCACACGGCCCGGTGCTGCAGCAGCACCCCCTTGCCGGGATCGTGGGCCAGCACCCCCGCCGCGCCGAAACGCCCCCAGAAGCGCCCGCGGCTTCCCTCGACCCAGGCGTCGCCGGGGTCCCTGGGACCGGTACGGACGGGAGGGACGGAGGACGCGGTGGACGCCGGAAAGTGATCCATCGTTCCAGTCTGACAGGTGGGGCGGGTGGGCTGCACCCGCCAGTCCGCTGCGCCGGTCAGGCCTGGTTTGCTGTACCGCGCTCGACGGCGAAATCACCGCCGGGGTACATGATCGTCTCGTGTCCGTCATCAAAGCGGACACGGTAGGGCGGCGCTCCGCCCTGGCCGCGCACCTCAAGAATCACCCCATGCCGGTCCGCCGCCCCCACAGTCCTGCCGTGCACGATGATGCGGTCGCCCTGCGTTGCCTCCATGGCAATCACCTCCGAGCCCAGAGTACGACCGGCTGCCCGCCGGGAAAAGGGCGAATCGAAAGAACGCCGGAAGGGTCCGCAGGAGGGGGCGAGAGACCGGTCCCCGGGAACCCGGCGGGCATGGCAGGATCTTTCCCATGCCGCTGAATCTTGTCCTGGTCGCCGATACCCACGTCCCCAGGCGCGCGCGTGACCTTCCTGCACAGGTGTGGTCCGCCGTCGAAAGCGCCGACGTGGTCTTCCACGCCGGCGACTGGGTGTCGGCAACCCATCTGGAGGAGTTCCGGCGGCGGAGCCGCCTGCTGGTGGGCGTCTATGGAAACAATGACGGACCGGAACTGCGCCGGAGCCTTCCGGAAACGGCGGAGATCACGCTGGAAGGCGTCCGGTTTGCCATGGTGCACGAGACCGGCCAGGCCAAGGGGCGAGAAGCCAGGTGCGAGGCCCGGCACCTGGAGGCGGACGTGCTGGTTTTCGGCCACAGCCACATCCCGTGGGACACCACCACCCCGCGCGGGCTGCGGCTGCTGAACCCGGGATCGCCCACTGACCGCCGCCGGCAGCCGGCCTGCACGTTCATGACCGCCACGGTGGATTCCGAAAAGCTGGGGGACGTCCGGCTGCACGAGGTCCTCCGGGATTGACCGGGTTTGGCAAGGCAGGCCCCAGGTGCCTAGGCTTTGAACGGTAAGCATGCTTAGCTTTTTGTCATCCGAGCACCAGGAGGACCACCATGACAGACCAGTACACCTTCCGCAATCCGGTCACCGCCTACGAAAAGATCTCCCCGCCGAAGCAGCACCAGCCCGAGCCGGGACTGGACGCGGAGCTGGCACCCAAGGCCGATCTTGGCGAAGAGACCTACCGAGGTACCGGCAGGCTGGAAGGGCGCAAGGCGATCGTCACCGGCGCGGATTCCGGCATCGGTGCAGCAACGGCCATTGCCTTCGCCCGTGAGGGGGCCGACGTCGTTCTCTCCTACCTTCCGGAGGAGGAAGAGGATGCCGCCCGCATTGCGGGCCTCATCGAGGCCGCCGGGCGCAAGGCCATCAAGGTCCCCGGCGACCTCAAGGACGCCTCCGTGTGCCGCGATGTGGTGGACACAGCCGTGGCGGTGCTGGGCAGCATCGACATCCTGGTCAACAACGCCGGGAAACAGGTGGCGCAGGAGGACCTCGCCGACATCACGGATGAACAGTTCGACCACACACTGAAGACCAATGTGTACGCAATGTTCTGGCTGACCAAGGCAGCACTCCCCCATATGCCGGCCGGATCCACCATCATCAACACCACGTCCATCCAGGCCTACAGCCCGTCCCCGACCCTGGTGGATTACGCCACCACCAAGGCCAGCATCAACAACTTCACGAAGGGCCTGGCACAACAGCTGGCGCCCAAGGGCATCCGCGTTAATGCGGTGGCGCCGGGCCCCATCTGGACCCCGCTGCAGGTCAGCAGCGGCCAGCCGAAGGAGGAACTGCCGGAGTTCGGGCAGTCGACGCCGCTGGGCCGGGCCGGCCAGCCGGCGGAGCTCGCCCCCGCCTACGTCTTCCTCGCCTCACCGGAATCCAGCTATGTTGTGGGCGAGACGCTGAACGTCAACGGCGGCAGCCCCACGCCGTAGCCCCGGGCTGTCCCGAAATCCCGACGGCGGTGCCCCGCGCCTGATGCGCGGGGCACCGCCGTCGGCATTTTAGCTCCTGGCCCCTACTTCTCGTCCTCGCCTGCCAGCAGTTCGTCAGTGGCGGCGTCGGGCTGTCCATCAAAAAACTGGGCCAGGACCGTTTTGAACACGGTTTCCCCCGGAGCCGCCCGGAGGAACAGCGTCATGGAGGAGTGCAGCTTGCGGGCGTCGATGCTCCCGAAGATGTCCCCGGCCGGGCTGCCTGAGTGGTTGGTAACGGCCAGGGCGGACTCGAGCAGCCGTGGACCCAGCACCGGATGGGCCAGGTACTCCCGTGCTTCATCAAGGGAGCTGATGGCGTACCGTCGCGACATGTCGCTGTGGCCCAGGCCCGCGAACTGCGGAAAGACGAACCACATCCAGTGGCCGGTCTTCCGTCCCAGCTGCAGTTCCGCCAGCGCCTGGCTGTACGTGCCGCCGCTGTCCTGGGCGGCGACGAACCTGTCGAGGTTATAGGGATCGTTCATGGGTGTCTCCTTGTAGTGGGGCTTGTTGGTCAATGAAGGCGGCGGCGGAGCGCAATTGGCTGTCGGAGTCCGTCCGCCACCGTGCCAGGACCACGGCTGCGCGCTGCCTGTCCCGCCCGCAGAGCCTCGCCACGAGCGGCGCCACGACGTCGGCCAGCAGCGGTTCCGTCAATTCCCGGGTCCCGGCAGACCGGAGGAAGCCCTCAATGCGGGTCAGGTCCGAATGGCGCAGGAGTGTCCTGGTGGATTGCAGCAGGACAACAGCAGCGAGCCGGCGCTCAAAAACGGCCCTCGAACCGGGGCCGGGCTGGCCCCACAGGGCGGACGCCAGGTGGACAACGGCGTCGTGGTCGAGTTCCTTGTACTTCCGGAGGGCGTCACGGACGGTTCCCCGGACTGCGCCCACCGAGGAGCCGTAGGAGGCCAGTTGCCCGCCCAGCCTCGCCTCGACGTCGTCCGCCCGGTACCAGGCGCCCTCATTCTGCAGGGTCCGGTCAACGAAGCCTGCAGCCGCGGCCACCTGGTCCAGGGTGCCGCTCACTGGCTGCGGCCCGCAGAGGCGTGGCGGATACAGAACGGGGTCCACGGCCGCGCCTCCAGCCTGCCCTCGGCGATGGCCTCCCCGCACACGGCACAGATCCCGTACGTGCCGGCGGCGATCCTCGCCAGCGCGGCCTCCACCTGGTCGAGCCCTGCGCTGCTCTGCTTCAGCAGGGCAGACGCCTGGGACAGCTCGAAAGCGATGGTGGAGCCTTCCGGGTCATGCTCGTCGTCCACATTCGAATCCTGGCGCGCCGAGTTGGCGGAGGCGATGTCTGCGCGCAGGGCCGGCAGGAGGGCCACCTTCCGCTCCCGTTCCTCCTCAAGCAGGATCCGGAACCGTTCATAGTCGGGCATGGGAAAAGCCTAGCGCGGCGTCAGTACCAGTTCCTGGCCACAGAGTGGTTCCAGGCGGCGCACGGCGAGCCGTAACGCTCCCTGATGTAGCCCAGCCCCCAGTCGACCTGCGTCCGGTAGCTGGTAAGCCAGTCGGCACCGGCACTTGAATACTTGCCCGGCGGCAGGGCCTGCGCGATTCCGTAGGCGCCGGAAGAGGGGTTGGTGGCGGTGGTCAGCCAGTTCGATTCCTTGGTCCACAGCTGGGCCAGGCAGAGGAACTGGTCCTGCCCCCAGCCGTGGGCGCCCAACCTGGTGGAGGCGTAGTTTTTGGCTCCTGCCGGGTCATTGACCCTGCCGCCGGGGAGGGAAG
>NZ_JABTYH010000038.1 GCF_013314975.1 Pseudarthrobacter oxydans
CCCTCCTCGCTCAGGTGGCGCTCGGCGTCGGCCACTTGCTGGAAGACGGACTCGGCGCGCCTGCGGACGGACGCCGCACCTACCGGGACCGGGCCCACGGCGAGCCGGAGCATGGCGGCCGCCTCGGCCGTGGTGGCCAGCGAGTTGCCGGCTTTGGACAGGGCACGGTGCACGCCGGCCAGGCCAACGGGAATATCCAGGCCTTCATTCGGTGAACGCCGCTGCGCTTCCATGCAGACCAGCCGTACCCTTTCGAGGAGGGCAGCAAGCTCGTTGGCGATCTCAAGCAGCTCGCCGTAGAGCTGGTCGTCCTCGACGCCTTCGAGGACCTGGTGGAAGCGGTCCAGTCCCCGCTGGAAGCGGTCGTGGGCCCGGCGCCACAGTCCCTTCCCCAGTTCCGCATCATCCTTGCGCCCCTGCCTGGCGGCGCTGAAAAAGCCCAAGCGCACCCTTACAGGTATTGTCCGGGACCGTGGTCCGGGTCTTCCCGCTGGCCTGGCCGCGCGGAATTGCCGGAGCGCGAACCTGCGGCGGCCCTTTGAGGCTCACCGTTTTCCCCAATCACCACGCCGGGGGCAATCATGGTTCCCGGCGGCAGCTGGCGCAGCTGCATCTGCGCGGCCGCGTGCTCACGGGCCGCGTGCTGGGCGGCAATGGCCGTCTGGATCCCGTGGAACAACCCCTCAAGCCACCCCACGAGCTGGGCCTGGGCTATGCGCAGTTCAGCGTCCGAGGGAGTGCCGTCGTCGGAGAAGGGAAGGCTGATCCTGTCCAGCTCTTCCACCAGCTCCGGCGCAAGTCCGTCTTCCAGCTCTTTGATCGAGCGCTCGTGGATTTCGGCCAGCCTGCCCCGGGCAGCCTCATCCAGGGGTGCGGACTTCACTTCCTCCAGGAGCTGCCTGATCATGGTTCCGATCCGCATCACTTTGGCCGGCTCATCCACCAGGTCCTGAAGGTTGCTCCCCTTGGGCCTCATGCCCTCAGGAGGGCCGGGGTGGGCGTGCACCGGCGGCTGCCGGTCGTCAATGGGAGTGCCTTCTACCGGGAGGTCCTCAGCTGGCTGAGTGTCTTGTGGATCGCTCATGCGTTCATACTCTCATGAGCGATCCACCCGCGACCCACCGGACGAACCCACCTGACGGTTTGTCCGCTGCAAGCTCAATCAGCAGCACCGGCCCTGCGGATTGCTGTCCTGGCGGTCTGTCCGGTCACGCCAAAACTCCCTCTCCGTGAGTGGCGCATCCACGTGGCCGGCCGCCCTGTGGTGCTCCAGATACTTGGCGTACGCATCCGCGCCCAGGACGCCGCCGAAATACCGGGCAACGCCCCGGACTCCCCGCGTCAGCACAGCCAGTCCCGCTGCCATCAGTGGTGGCCACCCCTTTCGAACCTCAGCTCAGCCGGCACCTTGTCCCACTCCGCCATCAGCTCGCGCTCGGCGGGTGTGGGGATAATTCCGGCAGGGGCGAAGACCCGCGACGGGAGGGCAGGGTCCTCGTTGTCCTGGACGGCGGTGCCGTCCGCGCGGTTGCGGAAGGCCCTGGCCGTGGCGAGCAACGCCGTCGCGATCACGATAATGCTGAGCACCACGAAGATCACGGAGAGCCAGCCCTGGATGGCCGTGTTCCGCACGACGGCCTCCATGGCCGCCACGGATTTCGCCGTCCCAAACTCCGTCTTCCCTTCTGCGAGGGCCTTGCTGAACGCCGCGTTGTTGGCGAAGTAGCCCACCGCGGGCGTGGACGAGAAGATCTTCTGGTAGCTCGCGGTGATGGTCACCACGGCAGCGAAGCTGAGCGGCAGGGCAACGATCCACAGGTACTTGAACGTGCCGCGCTTCGCCACGATGGCAAGGCACACGGACAACGCGATTGCCGCGAGCAGTTGGTTGGCAATGCCGAACAGCGGGAACAGCGTGTTGATGCCGCCCAGCGGGTCGGTGACGCCCATCAGCAGCACCGCGCCCCAGGCCCCCACCATGATGGCGGTGCAGAGCCAGGCGCCGGGCCGCCAGGAGTGCTCCTTGAACTTGGGGACAAAGTTTCCGATCGAGTCCTGCAGCATGAAGCGGGCAACGCGGGTGCCGGCGTCCACGGCGGTGAGGATGAAGAGGGCTTCGAACATGATGGCGAAGTGGTACCAGAAGGCCATCATGGCGGTACCGCCAACGAACTGCTGCATGATGTGCGCGAGGCCCACAGCCAGGGTGGGAGCACCGCCGGTGCGGGACACGATGCTTTCCTCACCCACATTGGCTGCTGTCTGGGACAGGAACTCCGGGGTGATGTTTACCCCGGCGAGGCCCAGGCTGTTGACCCAGGTGGCTGCTGTTTCCACCGTCCCGCCGGTCAGCGCGGCCGGTGAGTTCATGGCGAAGTAGAGTCCGCGGTCGATGGAAATCGCGGCCACCAGGGCCATGATGGCCACGAATGACTCCATCAGCATGCCGCCGTAGCCAATGAACCGGGTCTGGCGTTCCTTTTCGACGAGCTTCGGGGTGGTGCCGGACGAGATCAGGGCGTGGAAGCCGGACAGGGCACCGCAGGCGATGGTGACGAACAGGAACGGGAACAGGGCCCCCGGGAACACGGGTCCGTTGTCCCTGCTGGCAAATTCACTGAAGGCGGGGACGGTGATCTCCGGGCGGACCACGATGATGGCCAGCGCGAGCATCACGATGACGCCGATCTTCATGAACGTTGAGAGGTAGTCCCGGGGTGCCAGGAGCAGCCACACGGGCAGGATGGCGGCAATGAAGCCGTAGACGATGAGCCCCCACGCGATGGTGACCTTGTCCAGGCTGAAGATGTCAGCGCCCCACGGGGTTTCGGCCACGATGCCGCCGCCGACAATAGCCGCCATCAGCAGGACGAAGCCGATCAGCGACACTTCCATGACCTTGCCGGGCCGGAGGTAGCGGAGGTAGACGCCCATGAACAGGGCGATGGGGATGGTCAAACCCACGGAGAAGACACCCCACGGGCTTTCGCCCAGGGCATTGACAACGACGAGCGCGAGGATGGCCACGATGATCACCATGATCAGCAGGGTGGCAATGAGGGCCGCCGTGCCGCCGATCACGCCAAGCTCCTCGCGTGCCATCTGGCCCAGGGACCTTCCACCGCGCCGCATGGAGAAGAACATCACCAGGTAGTCCTGGACAGCGCCGGCAAGGACGACGCCGATAATGATCCAGATAGTGCCGGGCAGGTAGCCCATCTGGGCTGCAATGACAGGACCCACCAGCGGTCCGGCGCCGGCGATGGCGGCGAAGTGGTGGCCGAACAGGACATTGCGGTCAGTCCGGACGTAGTCCTTGCCATCGGCCTTGTACTCGGCCGGCGTCGCACGGCGGTCGTCAGGCCGGGTGATGTAGCGCTCAATAACCTTGGAGTAGAAGCGGTAGCCGATGAGGTAGGTGCACACCGAGGCAAAGACGAACCAGATGGCGTTGACGGTCTCTCCGCGGATGATGGCCAGCATGAACCAGGCCAAACCGCCCAGCAGGGCGATGCCTGCCCACAGCGCGATCTTCCCCGGCGTCCATTTCCGGTCTTCTGCCTCGCGGACCTCCTCATCGATGGCTGTCGGGGGCAGGGCCGGGTCAGTGGCCACCACGCCCCTTTCCCCGGATGCGTTCCTCCGTTGATCAGGCGTTTCGGCCATGTCTCCTCCTTGAGATTGTTTCGCTTCTGCTGTGACGCACCCTACCAACCCGCAGCCCCATTCCAGGGGCGTTCTGCCAGATGGCGCAGAAACCTGCGCTGAGCGGAGGGGAAGCGGCGACGAACGACGGATCAGCTTGGGGTCGCAGCCGGACCAACGCAGCGAAGGCCCCCGTCCGAACACTTCGGGCGGAGGCCTTGGCTCGTGGGAAAAGCGTAAAGCTGCTCCTCAGGCGTGTGAGTAGGTGAGGCAGTCAGCGTTGTCCGCCCCGGGGCCGACATGCACCTCTGCGGCCTTGCACATCAGGTGGTCGTTGTGGACACATTCAGAGCGCTGGCAGGCTCCGACGTCGGCAAGGACTTTGGGCAGTCCGCCGTGCATGCCCGTGTCGATAAAGGTGGCGCAGTGCGCGTGGTTTTCGGCGCCGCCGACCGTGATGGCGGCAGCATTGCAGTTGGTGTGATCGTTAAAGGAACAGTTCGTTACGCTGCAGTCGGCCACGTGGGTTGCCATGAGCTTCCTCCAAGTTCCACCGCCCGGCCGGGCGGCTCCTGAGCCCCACGCTAAACCTGTCCACTGCAATCAAAAAGACCCAATTGTGTTGCCTATTTCCCCTGCGCCTGCTGGATCATCCTCGCCTCGCACAGATCCAGCCAGCGGACCTCCGCCTCGGTCTGGAAAATCAGGGAGTCCAAGACCAGAAGCCACGCCGTATCAACGCTCCGCTGGCTCGAAGCCGTCTCCCGGCGGGCTTTGGTGTAGTCCTGCAGCGCCCGGACGGAGGCCATCCGCTGGCCCTGGATGATGGCCTGGATATCGACGCCGGGCACGGTGACAGCGAGGGCCAGCTTGATGGCCAGCTCATTGCGCGGCGGGTTGTTCCGCTCCACGGGGGCCGCGAACCACTCCCGGATCTCCGCCCTTCCGGCCGCCGTAATGCTGTACACCACGTGCCCGTTCCCGTCGTCGCCGTCCCTGGCCACCAAAGCGTCGCGTTCCAGGCGGTCCAGGGTGGTGTACACCTGTCCAATGTTCAACGGCCAGGTGTTGCCGGTGCGGTTCTCGAACTCGGCCCGCAGCTGGTAGCCGTAGCGCGGCTGGTCCTGCAGCAGGGCGAGGAGGCTATGGCGGATGGACATGCTGTTCCTTGTGCTCGGCGGGCAACGGTCTGCGGGGCGGAGCACTCACATGAGCAGCAGGATCTTTCCTACGTGGTCACCCGTGTCGAAGTACCGGTGGGCCGCACGAACCTGGTCGAGCGGAAAGGTCTTTGCCACCAGCGGCCGCACCCGACCGTCACTGACCAGCGGCCAGACGGCCTCGCGGACGGCGTTCATAATGGCACCCTTTTCCTCCACGGGCCGCGGGCGCAGGGCCGTAGCCACCACGGCGGCCCGCTTTTGCAGCAGCTGCCCCAGATCGAGCTCCCCCTTGGTGCCGCCCTGCAGTCCGATCACCACCAGGCGTCCATAGTCAGCGAGCGCGTCCACGTTCTGTTTGAGGTATTTGGCTCCGACGACGTCGAGGATGACGTCTGCGCCTTTGCCTCCGTTCTGGCGGCGGAGGCTCTCGGGAAAATCCTCTTCGGCGTAGTTGATGGCAATGTCCGCACCCAGGAAGGCCTTCGCCGTGCTCACTTTTTCATCAGAGCCCGCGGTAGTGGCAACCCTGGCGCCGAGCGCCTTGGCCAGCTGGATGGCCATGGTGCCGATCCCGCCGGTGGCTCCGTGGATCAGGACAGTTTCACCCTCCTGAAGCTGGGCGGTCATGACCAGGTTGGAGTAGACGGTGGCGGCAACTTCGGGAAGGGCTGCTGCGGTCACCAGGTCCACGCCGTCGGGCACCCGCAGGACCTGTTCGGCACGGACGGCCACCTGCTGGGCGTAGCCGCCCCCGGCCAGCAGCGCCACCACTTTGTCCCCGAGGGAAAACGCCTTCGTGACACCGGGACCGAACCCGGCGATCCGGCCGGATACCTCAAGGCCGGGGATGTCCGATGCGCCGGGCGGGGGCGGGTAGAAACCCCTGCGCTGCTGCACGTCCGCCCGGTTGAGGCCGGCCGCGACGACATCGATCAGCACCTCTCCGTTACCGGGTACCGGGGCCTCGACCTCGCGGACCTCCAGCACTTCCGGGCCGCCCGGCTCCGAAATGTAGACGGCTTTCATGGAACACTCCCGTTTCTGACTGAATACTGCGTGCAACCAGTGTGCACCGGACACCTTCCGGACTCTGTTTTGTTGCAGGCAAGTGCCTATGAAACACTACTTGTTGAGGAAGGTTGTCCGAGCGGCCGAAGGAGCTAGTCTTGAAAACTAGTGTGCGGTAACCCCGTACCAAGAGTTCGAATCTCTTACCTTCCGCGAAAAAGGACCCCTGTCCGCCAGCACGCCTGGCAGACAGGGGTCCTTCGTTTAACCTGCGGCGGGCACCGCCGGCCCTGACGTGGCCGCCATGACGGGAACCGGTGCCGCCACGTAAATCGTCCTGGCAAATTTCCGCCGTCCCCTTCCAGCAAAGCTACTGGCCGGTATCCTTTGTGATAGTCGGCACACTGGGGCAGATGCCGGCCACCACATACCGCCAACAGCATCACCGGAACCGGGGCTACTGGGGCTCCCGGCCGGAAGGTGGCCCGTTCCGCTGGGGAGCGTCCCGCCGAATGCACGCGCTATCAACCCTGCGTTCATTCAGCGCTGTTGTGATGTGCCGGATACCACTTGACCAGGAGCAGGATCCGGGCCCCTGTCCGTCGGTACAACCCGGACATCTTCCATTGGGTCCCCACCGGGACACCCCTATGAAAGTAAGAGCGGATGCATCACACACCTTGGAAACTAGCGCTGGGGACAGCGTTGTCGGCGGGGCTGCTGGCTCCCCTGGCAGCATTTCCCGCAGTTGCGGACACTACAGCCGCGGAGGTCTCACCCGCGGCAGGCACATCCCCCGTTGTCATCAACGAGGCCTACCTCAGCGGCGGCAGCACGGGCGCCGCCTACAAGAACCGGTTCCTGGAGCTTTACAACTCCTCGGACGCCCCGGTGCGGCTGGACGGCTGGTCAGTCCAGTACCGTTCCGCAACCGGGCTCGCAGCCCCCACCACCGTGGCACCCCTCACCGGCACCATCGCGGCAAAGGGTCATTACCTGATCCAGGGTGCCAGCAACGGAACCAACGGCGCCGCCCTCCCCACCCCGGACCTCGTGGCGGGCGGCCTGAACTTCAGCGGCACATCCGGCACCATCGTGCTCGCCAAGCAGCCCACCGCCGTCGCGCTTTCCACAGGTTCCCAGGTGGAGCCCGCAGGCGTTGCGGACCTGCTGGGCTACGGCTCCTCCAACACCTTCGAGACCGCAGCAGCTGCAGGCCCTGCGGGTACGGGCGACGCCAGGAGCCTGAACCGCAGCGGAGGTGCGGACAGCAACAGCAACGCCGCCGACTTCAGCCTCAGCACCACAATCAGTCCAACCCCAAGCGGCTCCACTGCCCCCGGGCCCGATCCCAGTCCGGACCCCACCCCGGATCCGGCCCCCGTGCCGTCCAGCACGTCGATTGCCGAGATCCAGGGCACGGGTGCGCAAAGCCCCCTCACCGGCTCAACAGTGACCACCACCGGAAAGGTCACCGCAGTCTTCCCCACCGGCGGCCTTAACGGCTACTACCTGCAGACACCGGGAACCGGCGGCGACCTGACGGCAACCAACCATGCCGCGTCGGACGGAATCTTCGTCTACTCCCCCGCCACGGTGGCATCGGTCCAGGCCGGAGACCACGTGCAGGTGACAGGTGCCGTGGCGGAGTACTACGGGATGACCCAGCTGAACGTCACCGCGGCCGCCGGACTCACCAAGCTGGCCGAGGCCGCGCCGGAGGTCAAGGCCACGCCCTTCACACTGCCCGCCGGCGAGGCCTTCCGCGAATCCCTGGAAGGCATGCTCCTGGCACCCCAGGGGCCGCTGACCGTCACGGACAACTACTCCCTGAACCAGTACGGCGAGATCGGCCTCGCCGGCGGAACAACGCCGCTGGTCCAGCCCACCGCCGTCGCTCCCTACGGCTCCGCCGGGTACACCGCGACGGTGGCGGACAACGCCGCCCGCGGAATCAAGCTCGACGACGGCTCCAGCACCAACTTCCTCAAGGACCCCACCACGAAGGCGCAGGTCCTTCCCTACCTGACCACGGCCGACCCGGTACGGGTAGGCTCCCCTGCCACCTTCACCACCAATGTGGTGCTGGGCTACGGCAACAATGCCTGGAAACTCCAGCCGCTGACCCACCTCACGGATACGAACAAGGCCTCTGTCCAGCCCGCAACCTTTGGGGCCACCAGGACGGAAGCTCCCGCAGCGGTGGGCGGCAACCTCAAGATCGCCTCCTTCAACGTGCTCAACTACTTCCCCACCACAGGGGACACCCTGACCGGCTGCACCTACTACGAGGACAGGGCCGGCAACCCGATCACGGTCCGCGGCGGGTGCGATGCCCGCGGGGCTGCCAACGCGGAGAACTTCAACCGGCAGCAGGACAAGATCGTTTCCGCCATCTCCAAGGCCGGCGCGGATGTTGTCACGCTGATGGAGATCGAAAACTCGGCACAGTTCGGCAAGAACCGGGACGACGCCCTGGCCAAGCTGGTGGACGCCCTGAACATCGAGACGCCGGGCATCTGGGACTACGTCCGCTCACCTGCCAACGCGCCGCCGCTGAGCGACGAGGACATGATCCGCACCGCGTTCATCTACAAAAAAGCCGTGGCGGAGCCCGTGGGTGAATCCATCATCCACAACGACACCGTGGCGTTCTCCAACGCCCGCAAGCCGCTGGCCCAGGTGTTCAAGCCCGTGGGTGGCGGTGCGGGGACAGAGTTCATCGCCATCGCAAACCACTTCAAGTCCAAAGGCTCCGCTGCCACGCCCGAGGACACGGACCAGGGGCAGGGCGCATCAAACCTGGCGCGCACAGCCCAGGCGAAGTCCCTGCTGGAGTTCACCAAGTCCCTGCAGCAGTCCAAGGGCACGGACAAGGTGTTCCTGATCGGCGACTTCAACGCTTATGCCAAGGAAGACCCCATCAATGTCTTCACGGCTGAGGGCTACGTCAACCAGGACGAGAAGGCCCGCAACGCCGACGGCTCCGCCAAGCACTCCTACCTCTTCGGCGGCATGGTGGGCTCGCTGGACCACATCCTGGCTTCCCCTGCCGCCAATGCGGTGGTCACCGGGGCTGACATCTGGAACATCAACTCGGTTGAGTCCGTTGCCCTGGAGTACAGCCGCTACAACAACAACGTCACCAACTACTACGCACCGGACCAGTTCCGCGCCAGCGACCACGATCCCGTGGTGGTGGGCCTGGACCTGCAGTCCGCTCCCGCCGCCGTTGACCTGAACTTCCTGGGCATCAACGACTTCCACGGCAGGATCGACACCAACACGGTCCTGTTCGCCGGCACCATCGAGAAACTCCGTGCGGCGGCCGCCCCCGGCGCCACCGCCTTCCTCTCAGCCGGCGACAACATCGGCGCGTCGCTGTTTGCCTCCGCCGTCGCCAAGGACCAGCCCACCATCGACATCATGAACGCCCTGGACCTGAGGGCCTCTGCCGTCGGCAACCACGAGTTCGACGGCGGTTGGGCCGACCTGCAGGACCGCGTCATCGCCGGCGGCACCAACGCCCGGTTCCCCTACCTGGGTGCGAACGTCTACAGGAAGGGCACCACCGAGCCGGCCCTGCCCGAGTTCACCGTCCTGGACATGAACGGCATCAAGGTTGCCGTCATCGGCACGGTCACCCAGGAAGTACCCGCCCTGGTGACCCCCGCCGGCATCGCCGACCTTGAGTTCGGCGATCCTGTGGACGCCATCAACCGTGCAGCTGCACGGATCACCGCGGAGAAGCTGGCCGACGTCATCATCGTGGAAAACCACGACGGCGCCGGTTCGGGAACGGTGGAAGGCTCCACCTTGGAAGAGGAGGTGGCTGCCGGCGGTCCGTTCGCGAAGCTGGTCACCGAAACCTCCGCGGATGTTGATGCCATCTTCACCGGCCACACGCACAAGGAGTACGCCTGGGACGCGCCCGTCCCGGGCGCCGAGGGCAAGACCCGCCCGATCGTCCAGACGGGCAATTACGGCGAGAACGTGGGGCAGATCCAGCTCACCGTGGACACCGCCACCCGGCAGGTGACCGCGTACAAGGCCGGAAACGTGAAGCGCACCACGGATCCTGCCGCGGATCTCATCGCAGCCTACCCGCGCGTGGCCGCCGTCGACGCGATCGTCAGGAAGGCACTCGCGGACGCCGCCGTCGTCGGCAACCAGCCCGTTGGTACCGTCACGGCGGACATCACCACGGCCTTCACCACGGATGCCGCCGGTGTGGCCAAACGCGATGACCGCGGCAGCGAGTCCACCCTGGGCAACCTGGTGGCAGATTCCCTGCTCAACTCGCTGCAGCCCGCCGAGCTGGGCGGCGCCGAGATCGGTGTGGTCAATGCCGGCGGTTTGCGGAACGAGCTCTACTACGCCCCGGACGGCACCATCACCTATGCCGAGGCCAACGCGGTACTTCCGTTCGTCAACAACCTGTGGACCACGTCCCTGACGGGTGCGCAGTTCAAGACGCTGCTGGAGCAGCAGTGGCAGACCAACCCGGACGGCACGGTTCCCAGCCGCGCCTACATCCAGCTGGGTCTGTCCAAGAACGTGAACTACACGTACGACGCCGCACGGCCGGCCGGTGACCGCATCACCTCGGTCCGGGTGAACGGGGCTGCGCTCGATCCGGCAAGGTCCTACCGGGTGGGTACGTTCAGCTTCCTGGCAACCGGGGGCGACAACTTCCGCGTCTTCACGGAAGGATCCAACACCAAGGACTCGGGGCTGGTGGACCGTGACGCCTGGATCGGCTACCTGCAGGACAGCAGCCCGGTTTCGCCCGATTTCGCGCGCCGCTCAGTGGCCGTTACCAACACCACCGCCACGGAGGTCAAGCCCGGCGAACAGGTCAGCCTCACGGTCTCCAAACTGGACCTGACCTCACTGGGCAGCCCGGTCAACAAGACCCTCACGGCAGTGTTTACGGACACCGCCGGGGTTGTGGCCGAGCTCGGGTCCGTGCCGGTCACGGCCGGTTCCGCAACGGTCAACCTGCCGGTCCCGTCCGGTGCCGCGGCCGGGCCGGGAACCCTGGTCCTCACCGCCGCGGAATCGGGCACGAGGGTCACGGTGGGGGTCAAGGTGGCGGCAGCCGATCCTGCCGGGCCGGTGTGCACGGCCCCGGTCAAGCCCGCACGGCCTGCGGACCTGACCGGCCAGCTGAACTACGGCCAGGCCATGGCTGCCTACCGGGCCTGTCTGCGCGGCTGACGCCCCGTCTGGAAGCGTGAAAGGTCCGGAAAACCACTGACGCTCTCTCACCTAAAGCGCCATTTCCCCACATGCTCTCTCACTCGTGAGAGAGCATGTGGGTTTTAAGCGCATTAAGTGAGAGAGCGTCCCGGGGGTTTACAGCCCCAGGATGGCTCGCGCGATTTCGTCGGCGTCCCGGAGCGTCCGCTGGCCGCTCCGGTAGGCGGGCTGGCCGGGCTGCACGGCCTCCGCGGCGATGGCTGTCCCCCATTGCGAGGACGAAAGCTGCAGGCCCAGCACGTAGAGGTTCTCCGTCACGGACCCGTTCGCTGCCAGCGGCCGGTAGGGGTGGGGCACAACATCCAGGCCCGTGGACTGCACGGGCGCGCCCTCCGCCGTCATCATCAGCCTCGGCCTGACCAGCCCGTCCGCGAGCAGCTGCTCAAGCACCGGCGAATCGTTTGCGGACACCCTGTTGCCCGGAGCGAGCGCCTCCACCATGGTCCTTGCCGTCACGGGCGGTCCGTCCACCCAGGGGGACGAGGCGGTGAACACAGCGTTCCTGCGGTCCACGCCGAACTTCGGGTCGGGCCCGACGAAGCTGACAATCCCGGCCCTTGCCAGCGCAGCCAGCTGCTCCGAACGGAGCGCCGGCGGCCCGCTGGCCAGCCCTTCCACAAAGGACTCGAACCAGCCCCGCAGCCCGGCGACCCATGATTCGTCGGTGATGCCGCCGTCGGCCACTGCTGTTTTCAGGACCGCCCGGCCGCGGTGCAGGGCGCCGATGGCCATCTTCACCGGATCATCCTCGCCAAGGGCCGAGCGGCGGGCGTCGTCGAGCAGGTATTCGACGACGGCGGCGTCAAGCTGGGTGCGCGACGCGAAGGAACGCCCCGCCAGCGGCGCGGCCAGCCCGGGAAGGTCGAGCCGGTGCCGCGGGCCCACGTGCACGGCCAGGACGCTCTCGACACTGTCCTCCCACTTGGCAGCGCTGTGGGCATGCGGGTGCAGCGCCTCTTCAAGCGCGGTAAGGAAAGCGGCGGTATCGGGAACCGCGCCGGGCTGCGAGCGCACCAGGGTTGAGTAGTACGCCCAAAGCGTGTCGCGGTGCAGCAGCGGCCAAAGGTCGTGGTCGAAACCCGGCCGGATCCCGGCGGTGCGGAAGCGTTCCAGGGCGGCGTCAGTGAGGTACCGCAGGGTGACCGAAGCAGGGTAGTAGCCGGCGAGCGCCGCTTTGGCCCGGTAGGGCGTCCCCCGGCGTGAGGCGGCGATGATCAGCGGCTCCTGGCCGGACGGTTCGTAGTCCAGCTTCCCGCCGTTGCTGACGAACTTCCCGCCGCGGCCCTCGGTGAGCTGGCCCATGGCGTCAAAGAAGTTCAGGCCCATGCCGCGGACCAGGACGGGCTGGCCGGCGGGAATGGCCGCCCAGTCGACGTCTGCAGGCACCGCGGGCGGCAGGTACCGCAGGCCCAGCTGCTCCGCCGCGCCCTGCAGTTCCCGTTGTTCCGGGTTCAGCCGGGAAGGGACGTGCCCCAGGGCCAGCACCACGGCGCCGGTGCGAAGCGTCGATCCCCCTGCCAGGCCGACGTCGAACGTTCCGTCCGCGGCCGGACGCACCGACTCAGCGGACGTTTCATGGAACTGGATGGTGACGCCGTCGGGAGCCTTTTCCGTCAGCTCGTCCAGTGTGCAGCGGAGGTACCGGCCGTACAGGGCCCGGCTGGGAAAGTCACTGGATCCAAGCACCGCCAGCTCCGCCCGCTCATCCGGGGTGAGGGACGGCGACGAATGTGCCTGCTGCTCCGCCCGCCACTGGTCAAAGGTGGTCCCGGCGACGGGCGCTGCCAGGGCAGGGTCCTGCGGAACCAGCGTGGGATAGAAGGACTGCGTGTTCATCAGGTACAGCCGTGACTGCTGCGGCTGCCACACGTGCCCGGGCCCTGCCGGGTAGGGGTCGATGACGTCGATGTGGAGCTGCACGGCGCCGGTACCGTCCGTGGCAAGGGCAGCCGCGTGCGCGAGCAGGCGTTCCAGAACGCTGGTGCCCCGGGGACCTGCACCGATGATGGAGGTCCGGATGCTCTGCGTTTTTTCCACGGCATCCAGCGTACGGGCTGAACGCGTGACTTGCCCGCCGGCAGCTAAGTTGTTTGGATGGCCCAATGACCACCACTGCAGCTGACTCAGCGCCCGAGCCCGTCGACGAGAACGTCTGGCTGGAGGAGATCTACGGCGAAGAGCAGCTTGCCTGGGTCAAGGAACAGAACTCGCGCACCGAAGACCTCCTGGAGGACGCGGACTACGCCGGCCTGGAAGGAAGCATCCTGGAGGTGCTGGACTCCACGGACCGGATCGCCATGGTGGGCAAGCGCGGGGACTGGTACTACAACTTCTGGAAGGACCGCCACAACCCCAAGGGCCTGTGGCGGCGCACAACGTGGGAGAGCTACTGCACGGATTCCCCGGAATGGGACGTGCTGCTCGACGTCGATGAGCTGGCTGCGGCGGAGGGCCAGGAGTGGGTTTTCCACGGCGCTACATTCCTGCGCCCCGGTGCCGGGGAGCCCTACCGGCTGGCGCTGCTGGCGCTCTCACCGGATGGCGGCGACGCGAACAGGTACCGGGAGTTCGACGTGGAGAGCCGGTCCTTCGTGGATCCGGCCCGGGGCGGTTTTGACCTGCCGACGGCGAAGGGCAACGTTTCGTGGCTGGACGCGGACACGCTGCTGGTCGCCTCCACCGCGGACGGGCTGCCGAAGACTGCTTCGTCCTACGCCCGCACGGCGGTCACCCTGAAGCGCGGCGCTGAGCTGGCCGGCGCGCCCCTGCTGTTCGAGGTCCCCGAGCACCACATGATGGCAGTGGTGGCGCACGACTCCACGCCCGGATTCGAGCGGACCTTCGCCGTTGACTACATCGACTTCTTCAACCGCAGGAACCTGGTGCTGCGGGACGGTGAATGGATGCAGATCGACGTGCCCACCGACGTAAACGTCAGCGCGCACCGGGAATGGCTCCTGTTCCGGCCCCAGCAGGACTGGGCAATCGACGGAACCACCTACCCGGCCGGTTCACTGCTTGCCTGCGGGTTCGAGGACTACCTCGCCGGCGCACGGGAGCTGGCGGTGCTGTTCGCGCCCGACGCCCGCACGTCGCTGCAGTCCTGGAGCTGGACCCGGAACTTCCTGCTGCTCAACCTCCTCAAGGATGTTTCGTCCGAAATCCGGGTCCTTGATCCTTCCCGCCCGTCTGACGGTCCGGGTGGCGCCTGGGCCGCCACGCTCCTCGACGCCTGCCCGCCCCTGCACGATGTCAACGCCTACGCTGTCGACGATGAAGACGCGGAAGCGTCCGACGGCGGTGCGGGTGACGACTTCTGGCTCGTCGCCACCGGGTTCACCACTCCCACCACGCTGATGCGCGGCACCCTGGAGCGGACCTCAGACGGAACGCCCGGCGTGGTGAGCCGGCACGCCGTGGTGAAGGCGTCGCCGTCGTTCTTTGCAGACGCCGATTACGAAGTGCAGCAGCATTTTGCCGTGTCCGAGGACGGCACCCGCGTTCCCTATTTCCAGGTGGCCCCGCGGAACCTGGCGCTGGACGGGCAGAATCCCACGCAGCTTTCCGGCTACGGCGGGTTTGAGGTGTCCCGCACGCCGGCTTACAGCGGCACGGTGGGCAGGGCGTGGCTGGAGCGCCGCACCTCGCTGTCTGCCGGTGCTGACGGGGATGCTCCCCACTCCCGCGGCGGCGTCTACGTGGTGGCGAACATCCGCGGCGGCGGCGAGTACGGGCCGGCGTGGCACCGCGCAGCCCTCCAGGAGAACCGGCACAAGGCCTACCAGGACTTCGCCGCCGTCGCCCGGGACCTCATCTCCCGCGGGGTCACCTCCCGCGAACGGCTGGGCTGCGTGGGCGGCTCCAACGGCGGGCTGCTGGTGGGCAACATGCTCACCCTTTACCCGGAACTGTTCGGCGCCGTGTCCTGCGGGGTGCCGCTGCTGGACATGCGCCGCTACACCAGGCTTTCCGCCGGCCACTCATGGATTGCCGAGTACGGCGACCCGGACGTCCCCGAACAGTGGGAATACATCAGGACTTTCTCCCCCTACCACCTGCTCAAGGACGGGGTGGAATACCCGGAAACGTTCATCTGGACCGCAACCTCCGATGACCGGGTTGGTCCGGTCCAGGCGCGCAAGATGGCCGCCCGGATGCTGGCCATGGGCATTCCGAATGTCTGGTTCCATGAGGCGCTGGAGGGCGGGCATGCCGGAGCATCAGACAACCGGCAGGCGGCGGCACTGCAGGCACGGAGCCAGCACTTCCTGTGGAAGGCCCTGGCAGGCGGACTGGCGTAGCGGTGGGCCTGGACCTGCGGCGGGCGGAGCCTGCCAACGTTGAACGGCTGGCGGCGGTCCACGTCCGCTGCTGGCAGGAGACCTACCGCGGGATGCTGTCCGACGGGTTTCTCGACTCCCGGGTCCCGGCCGACCGGCTGCCTCTCTGGCGGCACCTGCTGGAGTCAGCAGAACCGGGAGTCGTGTGGGTGGCGTCCGACGGCGGAACTTTGGTTGGGTTTGCGGGCGTCCACCACGTGCCTGCCGGGGATACGACGCATGCTGCCGCGCCGCCGTCGTCAGGGGACCTGGAACTTTGGGGACTGTACCTGTTGGCGTCCCACCAGGGGCTTGGCCTGGGACGCCGCCTCCTCGAGGCCGCCCTGGGCACCAGCGCGGCGAGCCTGTGGGTGGCCGCGGACAACGGGCGCGCCATCGGCTTCTACCGGCACTTCGGCTTCGAACCGGACGGGGCCGCGGACACGATTCCGGACTGGGAACACCTCCGCGAAATCAGGATGGTCCGGGCCGGGCAGCCCCGGCAGTGACGCGGGCCCCAGGCAGCTGCGGGGTGCTTTGAGGAGTGCTGCGGGCGGGCAGGTGATCCGTTTTGCACTGCATGGCCCGTTCTGCGTATCCTTGGTGGGCTAGGAATAGCAATTGGAGACGTGCCAGAGCGGCCGAATGGGCTTCACTGCTAATGAAGTGTGGGGCACAACTCCACCGGGGGTTCAAATCCCCCCGTCTCCGCGTTTTGGCCCCGGTCCTGGACCGGGGCCTTTTTGCGTTTCCGGGCTCTTTGGGATCCCGGGCCTTTGGGCACCCGGGCCTTTGGACCCGGGATTTAATGTCCGGTTCCTGCGTCCGGGGTGCGGACACCGGGGGCCCGGCACGTTCTGCCGGTGGCAGGATGAACGGATGGCAGCAAGCAACGCGGTGGATGGGACACCCGGGACCGCCCAGGCATGGAGTCCCCGCCTGGCCCTCCTGGTGGCCGCCACCTTCTTTATGGAATTCCTCGACGGCACCGTCCTCACAACGGCCATCCCCAATATCGCTGCCGACTTCCGGGTGCCGGCTCCGGACGTCAACATCACCATGACGGCGTACCTGCTGACCGTGGCCATGGGCATTCCGCTCAGCGGCTGGCTGGCGGAACGGTTCGGTGCCCGCCGGATCTTTTGCCTTGCCATTGCCATCTTCACCATCGCATCACTGGCGTGTTCGCTGAGCCAGGACCTCGCCGCCCTCACCCTCAGCAGGATCGCCCAAGGTTTCGGGGGCGCCATGATGGTTCCCGTCGGAACCCTCGTGGTCCTTCGCGGGACGCCCAAGGCCGAACTGCTGCGCGCCACCGCATTCCTGGTGTGGCCCGGACTGCTGGCGCCCGTCCTGGCTCCGCTGGTTGGCGGGGCGCTGACGACATACCTGTCCTGGCACTGGATTTTCCTGATCAACCTTCCCCTGGGTGCGGCCGCATTCCTGGCGGCTCTCCGGCTGGTGCCCGCAGGAGCGGGCGATGGCGGGCGGCGGCTGGACTGGCTGGGGCTGGCCCTCACCACGCTCGGCGTGGGGGCACTGGTAGTGGGCCTTGAACTGGCGAGCACGCATCCGGACGCTCCCTGGGCTGCCTTGAGTGCCGGATCAGGAGCGGCTGCCCTGGCGTGCGCCGTGCTCTGGATGCGCAGGGCCCGCAATCCGCTCTTTGACCTGGGGGTTTTCAGCACCCGAACATTCAGGGCGATGGCCACCGGTGGGTTCGCCTACCGGCTGACCATCAGTTCCGTTCCCTTCCTGCTGCCGCTGATGTTCCAGGCCGGGTTCGGCTGGTCCCCCCTGCACGCCGGTGCCATGGTGGCTGCGGTCTTTATCGGCAACATCGGCATCAAGCCGGCCACGACTCCCCTGATCCGGCGTTTTGGCTTCAAGGCCATGCTCGTGTTTGCCTCGTTGGCTTCTGCAGCGACCTTCGCCCTCTGCGCCCTGCTGACGGCGGACACCCCTGAGCCGTTGACCTTTGCGCTGCTGGTCTGCAGCGGGGCCTTCCGCTCCATCGGTTTCTCCGCCTACGCCTCGGTCCAGTACGCGGACATCGCCCCTGCGCAGCTCACCTCGGCGAACGTCGTCTCAGCAACACTGGTGCAGCTCGCCGCTACCGCCGGCATCGCCGTTGGAGCCCTGCTCATCCGGCTGTTCGACGGACTCGGCACTTTCCCGTCCGACGCCGCCGGCCCCTTCCGCGGAGCATTCCTCGCGATGGCGGTGCTGATGCTGGCGAGCACCGCGGACAGCCTGTTCCTGCCGCGGCACGCCGGCGCAGAAGTCAGCCAGCGCAGAGCCCAACAGGTTTGAACCAGCCCTGCCTTGGCCGGTGTGCGTCACAGCGGCCCACGGGTGGTCCGGTCCGGCGTCAGCCCGCTGGACCAGGCATCCCCCGCGTCAGCCGGCCTGCGCCAGCACCAGCGGAAGGACAGCTCCCGCACCTGCCTCGCGAAGCGCCCGGCCGGCAACCGTGAGCGTCCACCGGCTGTCCACGATGTCGTCTATCAGCATCACGCTGCCGCCCTGCACGGAGCCCAGCGCCGCCTCAAGTTCGGGCCCCACCACCAGGCGGTCCCATACCCCTGCCAGGCGGTAGGCACTGTTGCCGCCGCGGCTCCCGGTGGGACCACCGTGGGCCAGCTGCAGCTCTCCCAGGTACGGGATGCGCCCGATCTCGGAAATGCCCCTGGCAAGGGAGCCCACCAGTTCCGGTTTTCCTCGCGAGGGGACGCTGACGATGGCTGCAGGCCGTCCCGCCCCGCTCCAGCCGGGATTGCGTGAGTCTCCGGCGCCCCACTCGCGCAGAACCTGGACGCAGGCTTGCAGCATGCCCTGATCGACCTGCCGGTCTGCGGCACCGGCCGCGAACAGCTCCCGCAGTGCACCGCCCCAGCCAAGATCGGTAAGCCTTGCCAGGACGCGCCCCTCGGCGAGCCCCTCACCGGGCTTGAGCTTTCCCTTCACCGGAACTCCGAGGCGGTCCATTCCGCTGGGCCACTGCAGCCGCGCCTCCAGCACGCCGCCCGCCCTGCTGAGGGTCTGGCTGGCCGCCGCCGTGGCCTGTTCAGCGATGTCTGCCCGGAACCACTGACCGGCGCAGTTGTCGCACCGGCCACAGGCGTGCGCGGTCTCGTCGTCCAGGACTGAGGTGATGTACTCCATCCGGCATCCGGCCGTGTCCTGGTAGATCACCATGGAGTCCTGCTCGTCCACGCGGGCTTCAGAAATGCGCTGGTACCGCTCGGCGTCGTATATCCAGGGCTGGCCGGTGGACCGCCACCCGCCGCCCACCCGTTCCACGGCCCCGTCTACTGACAGCACCTTGAGCAGCAGTTCCAGCGGAGTTCGGCGAAGGTCTACCCGTGCTTCCAGTGCAACTGTGGAAAGTGCGGTGCCCGCTTCTGCCAGGGCGGTAAGGACGGCCGCCGCCTTCTCTTCAGAGGGCATGGAGGCGGTGGCAAAGTACTGCCAAATGTCGCGGTCCTCCGCGCCCGGAAGCAACAGGACGTCGGCGTTCGCCGCTCCACGGCCGGCACGCCCCACCTGCTGGTAGTACGCAACGGGGGAAGAAGGCGCGCCGAGGTGGACCACGAAGCCCAGGTCTGGTTTGTCGAAGCCCATCCCCAGGGCTGAGGTGGCCACGAGGGCCTTGACCTGGTTGTCCTTGAGGAGCCGTTCCGCCCGCTCCCTGTCGGCGGGGTCGGTGCGGCCCGTATAGGCGAGCACTTCATGGCCGGCCTCGGCCAGCAGCCGGGCCGTGTCCTCCGCTGCGGACACCGTCAGGGTATAGATGATTCCGCTGCCCGGCAGGTCCGCCAGATGCGTCAGCAGCCAGCCAAGGCGCTGTTTGGCGTCGGGAAGGGACAGGACACCCAGCCGCAGGGAGTCCCGGCCAAGGGCGCCGCGGATAGTCAGGACGCCGGCCCCGAGCTGCTCTTCGATGTCATGCACCACCCGCGAGTTGGCCGTGGCGGTGGTAGCGAGCACCGGGACGGTGTCCGGCAACTGGGTGATCAGGTCCGCGATCCGGCGGTAGTCGGGGCGGAAATCGTGGCCCCAGTCGGAAATGCAGTGGGCCTCGTCAATCACCAGCAGGCCGGTCCGGCGGATCAGTTCCGGTAGCTGGTTTTCGCGGAAGGAGGGGTTGGTCAGCCTTTCCGGCGACACCAGCAGGACGTCCACCTGGTCAGCGGCGAGCTGTTCGCGGACGGTGTCCCATTCCAGCTGGTTGGCGGAGTTGATGGCCACAGCGCGCACCCCGGCGCGGGCCGCGGCAGCCACCTGGTCCCGCATCAAGGCCAGGAGGGGCGATACGATCAGGGTGGGCCCGGCGCCCCTGCGCCGCAACAGCAGGGAAGCCACGAAGTACACTGCCGATTTTCCCCAGCCGGTGCGCTGGACCACCAGGGCTCTCCGGCCGCCGTCGACCAACGCCTCGATTGCTTCGAACTGGCCCTCGTGGAAGCCTGCCGTCGGGTTGCCGACCAGCTCGCGGAGGACCTCGAGGGCCTGTGCGTGCGTAGCTGTCGAAGAAGGGACATCTGTGGTTGCAGGTCCAGAAAGCCCGGTCCCAGGAAATGCCGGTTCGGAATGTGCGGTTTCGCTAAGAGCTGGTTCAGGAAATCTGGCGTGCTGGTTATCGACCATTGATTCAGTATCCCAGCCACGTCCGACACCCAGGAGCACGGCCGCTGCTATGTGGATATGCGACGACA
This sequence comes from Pseudarthrobacter oxydans, assembly GCF_013314975.1. Classification (GTDB taxonomy): domain Bacteria; phylum Actinomycetota; class Actinomycetes; order Actinomycetales; family Micrococcaceae; genus Arthrobacter; species Arthrobacter oxydans. The sequence continues at coordinate 20,116 of NZ_JABTYH010000038.1, forward strand.
GGGGGCGGAAGGCCCATTACTCCAGATGTGTTTATCCACAAACATAGCCCTCCCTCAATTGCCGAGCACCGGCTGCACCGTAAGATAAAGCCCGTGACTAGCGAACAGACAACGGCTTTTGACCTTTCGGCATCCTTCAAGGCGTACGACGTCCGGGGCATCGTAGGCGAGTCCATCACCGCCGAAATCGTCGAAGCCGTGGGGGCCGCTTTCGTGGATGTCCTCAAGCTCGAAGGCCAGACCATCCTGGTGGGCGGCGACATGCGCCCGTCCTCCCCGGACTTCAGCAAGGCTTTCGCCAACGGCGCGGCCACCCGTGGCGCCAACGTTGAGCTGCTGGACCTGATCTCCACTGATGAGCTCTACTTTGCCTGCGGTTACCTGAACCGTGCCGGCGCCACCTTCACCGCCAGCCACAACCCCGCCGGCTACAACGGCATCAAGATGTCCAAGGCCGGCGCAGTGCCCATCTCCTCCGAGTCCGGGCTCAAGGACATCCAGGCGCTGGCCGAGCAGTACCTCAACGCAGGGTCCATGCCGGCTGCCGAAAAGCGCGGGCAGATCGGCGTCAGGGACGTGCTCAAGGACTACTCCGAGTACCTCCGCAAGCTGGTGGACCTTTCCGGTTCCCGGCCGCTGAAGGTGGTCGTGGACGCGGGCAACGGCATGGCCGGCCTCACCACCCCCGCCGTGCTGGGCGACACCCTGCTCCCCAAGCTTCCCCTTGACATCGTTCCCTTGTACTTCGAGCTGGACGGATCCTTCCCCAACCACCCCGCAAACCCGCTGGAGCCGGAAAACCTCCGCGACCTGCAGGCGGCAGTGGTTGAGCACGGCGCCGACATCGGACTCGCTTTCGACGGCGACGCCGACCGCTGCTTCGTGGTGGACGAAAAGGGCAACCCTGTGTCGCCGTCGGCCATCACCGGAATGGTGGCGCGCCGCGAAATCGCCCGTGCGAAGGCACAGGGTGAAGCGACACCCACGATCATCCACAACCTGCTCACCTCACGCGCCGTATCAGAGCTCGTAGAGCACGACGGCGGCCGAGCCGTCCGTACACGCGTGGGCCATTCCTTCATCAAGGCCGTCATGGCGGAGGAAGGGGCGGTCTTCGGCGGCGAACACTCGGCCCACTTCTACTTCCGCGACTTCTGGAACGCTGACACGGGCATGCTGGCCGCCATGCACGTCCTGGCAGCCCTGGGCGAACAGGACGGCCCCCTGTCCGAGCTGGGCCGGGAATACGAGCCCTACGTCAGCTCCGGTGAAATCAACTCCGAAGTGGATGACAAGCCTGCCGCCGTGGAGCGCGTCCGCGCGGATTTCGCCGGCGAGGACGTCACCATCGACACCCTGGACGGCAGCACGTTCACGGCCAACGACGGCAGCTACTGGTTCAACCTGCGGCCGTCCAACACCGAACCCTTCCTCCGGCTCAACGCGGAAGCCACGGACCAGGCCACCATGGAACGCATCCGGGACCGTGTCCTGGCGCTTGTCCGGGCATAGGGCAGCATGACGGAAAGCACGGGGCCCGCCACTGAAGAACAGGGTTCCGGCCACCGGGAATCCTGGCGGGACTCAGTACCCGAGGGCACGGCAACGGACCTGGAGAACCTTCTGGGGACGGGTGTCAGCGCTGCCCAGGAACAACTCCAGCGCAACGGCGGCTTCCTCCCCTTCGCGCTGACCGTACAGAACGACGGCGAGGTGCGGCTGGTGGCGGTCTCCCCGGCAGATGCCGGCGAAGGTTCGGACGGGGACTTCGACGCCGAGGCCATGATCAGCGACCTCACCGCCCTGCTGCAGCAGAACCGGGAGGACTTCCGGGCTGCCGCCATCGTGTGCGACATCCTGCTGGTTGAGGAGGACTCCGACGCCATCCACGTGGCAGCCGAGCACCGCGACGGATCTGTCTTCGCAGCCGTGCTGCCCTACGCGGCCAATGCCGGAACGCAGACGTGGGAATTCGGCGAACTGGCCGCCGATGCCAGCGAGCCCGCCATCTGGGTGGACTAGACCGGCCAGGCCACCATGAAGATCAATGCCTTCGCGGACGTGAGCCTCCGGGCTTTGATGGTGCTTGCGGCGGCTCCAGGCGGCGCGTTGCTGACAACACAGAACGTTGCCGACTCGGTGGGGACCCCCTACAACCACGTCAGCAAAGCGATGACGAAGCTCCGCGGCCTGGGGCTGATTGAGGTGGTCCGCGGCCGGACAGGCGGCTCCCGGCTCAGCCATGCCGGCCGCACCGCCACTGTGGGGCAGGTCCTGCGCCAGCTCGACACCAGGACCGACGCAGCGGACTGCGTTGCCCCCGGAGGCAACTGCCCGCTGATCACTGAGTGCAGGCTCCGCGCCGCGCTGGCCCGGGCCCGCGAAGCCTTTTACCGGGAACTCGATTCCGTGGTGATTGCGGACCTCCCGGGTTCCCGCCAGATGGCTCCGGTCTTCAACATGATCGGACTGCGCCCGGGGCTCTGAACCCGCCCGCAGCTGCGCGGACTGCCCCTGCGGCGCCCCTTCAGAAGACTCTGTTACTACCCGATTTGCGTCAATTTTCTACAAGCTGTAGAACTTGGGTATGAAAACTTGCATTTTGAATGCGGGTATTCGCTAAGGCCGGACGAAGGCCCCGGTCACTACCCTCAGGAGTTCCCATGCTCTCGGAAAAATCCCGCCCCGTCATTGAAGCAACCCTGCCGCTTGTGGGTTCACGGATTGGTGCCATCACGCCCAAGTTCTACGCCCGACTCTTCGCTGCCCACCCCGAACTCCTGGACGGCCTCTTCAGCCGTTCCAACCAGCGCTCCGGCAACCAGCAGCAGGCGCTGGCGGGCAGCATTGCCGCCTTCGCCACCCACCTTGTGAACAACCCGGGCACCCTTCCCGAAACCGTCCTGTCCCGTATCGCCCACCGGCACGCGTCCCTGGGAATCACCGAGCCGCAGTATCAGGTGGTCTACGAGCACCTGTTCGCCGCCATAGCAGAGGACCTGGCCGAGGTCATCACGCCGGAGATCGCCGACGCCTGGACAGAGGTGTATTGGCTGATGGCCGACGCCCTGATCAAGCTCGAGAAGGGCCTCTACGCCGCGCAGGCCAATGACAGGATGTGGATGCCGTGGCGGGTGGCAGCCAAGACCCCCGCCGGTGCGGGCTCCATGACTTTCACCCTTGAGCCGGCGGATGACACCCCCGTCACCGACGCGCTGCCCGGCCAGTACATCAGCGTCAAGGTAACCCTGCCGGACGGCCTCCGCCAGGTCCGCCAGTACTCACTGTCCGGCGAGGCCGGCACCAGCCGCAGCTTCACCACCAAACTCGACGACGGCGGCGAGGTCTCCCCCGTGCTCCACAACAGCGTGCAGGTGGGCGACGTCCTGGAGATCTCCAACCCCTACGGTGAGATCACCCTCAAGGACGGCGACGGCCCGGTGGTCCTGGCGTCCGCAGGGATTGGCTGCACCCCCACCGCGTCCATCCTTCGTTCACTGGCGGAGGCCGGGTCCGAGCGGCAGGTGCTGGTGCTCCACGCGGAAAGCACCCTGGACAGCTGGGCGCTGCGCAGCCAGATGACGGACGACGTCGAACGGCTTGGTGGTGCCGAGCTGCAGCTGTGGCTCGAGCAGCCGGTGGCCGGCGCAAAGGAAGGCTTCATGTCCCTGCGCGAGGTGGACCTTCCCGCCGACGCGTCGCTGTACCTGTGCGGACCGCTGCCGTTCATGAAGAACATCCGCAACGAGGCCATCAACGCGGGCATCCCAGCCACGCGGATCCACTATGAGGTCTTCGGCCCGGACATCTGGCTGGCCAGCTGATCCATTGCAGTCGATGGGGAAACGACGGCGGCGCCGCACCTTTTACTTGAAAGGTGCGGCGCCGCCGTCGTTATGTTTGTCCCCGGAGGGTCAGCTGTGGTCAGCCATCCGCTCCTTGAGGGCGTCAAGTTCGGAGCGCAGGGCCTCCGGGAGCGAGTCGCCGAACTTTGCGTACCATTCCTCGATGGAGGCCAGCTCGGCATCCCATTCCTCGCGGTCGACGCGGACGGCGTCTTCCACGTGGGCGTGGGTGAGGTCCAGGCCTGTGAGGTCCAGCGAGTGGCCCGCCGGTACGAAGCCGATGGGGGTCTCGATAGCGTCAGCCTTGCCCTCGATGCGCTCGATGGCCCACTTCAGGACGCGTGCGTTGTCGCCGAAGCCCGGCCAGGCGAACCCGCCGTCGGCAGTGCGGCGGAACCAGTTCACCAGGAAGATGTGCGGCAGCCGCTCCGGGTTGGCCTTGCCCGAGACGCTGATCCAGTGCTTGAGGTAGTCACCCGCGTCGTAGCCGATGAACGGCAGCATGGCCATGGGGTCGCGCCGGAGCACGCCAACCTGGCCTGCAGCGGCGGCCGTGGTTTCCGAGGAGAGCGTGGAACCCATGAAGATGCCGTTGGTCCAGCTGCGGGCCTGGGTGACCAGGGGAACCGTGGTCTTGCGGCGGCCGCCGAAGAGGATCGCGGAGAGCTCAACACCCTCTGGGCTGTAGTATTCCTCGGCCAGCATGTCGATCTGCGAGATCGGCGTGCAGAACCGGGAGTTCGGGTGGGCTGCCGGCTTGTCGGAGTCGGGCGTCCAGGAATTGCCCTGCCAGTCGGTCAGGTGCGCGGGCACCTCGTCCGTCATGCCCTCCCACCACACGCCGCCGTCGTCGGTCAGTGCCACGTTGGTGAAGATGCTGTGGCCCTTGGCGATGGCACGCATGGCGTTCGGGTTGGTGCCCCAGCCGGTGCCGGGGGCCACGCCGAACAGGCCGGCCTCCGGGTTGGTGGCACGCAGTTCGCCTTCCTTGCCGATCCGCATCCAGGTGATGTCGTCACCGAGGGTCTCGACCTCCCAGCCCTTAATGGTGGGATCCAGCAGGGCCAGGTTGGTCTTGCCGCAGGCTGACGGGAAGGCAGCGGAGATGTAGTACTTCTTCTTCTCCGGCGAGGTCAGCTTGAGGATGAGCATGTGCTCGGCCAGCCAGCCTTCGTCGCGGGCCATGACCGAGGCGATGCGCAGGGCGTAGCACTTCTTGCCCAGCAGGGCGTTGCCGCCGTAACCGGAGCCGAAGGACCAGATGGAGCGTTCCTCGGGGAAATGGACAATCCACTTGTCCGGGTTGCACGGCCACGGAACATCCGCCTGGCCGGCTTCGAGCGGCGCACCCAGGGAGTGCAGCGCGGGGACGAAGAACGCGTTGGTCTCGGTCATCTTGTCCAGCACGGCGGTGCCGATGTTGGCCATGATCCGCATGGAGGCCACAACGTAGGCGCTGTCCGTGATCTCCACGCCGTACTTGGGATCCTCGGCGTCCAGGTGGCCCATGACGAACGGGATGACGTACATGGTGCGGCCGCGCATGGACCCGGAGAACAGGCCGCGCAGCTTTTCCTTCATTTCGGCGGGCGCCATCCAGTTGTTGGTGAACCCGGCGTCGCGCTTGTTCTCCGAGCAGATGAAGGTCTGCTCTTCAACGCGGGCCACATCGGCGGGATCGGAGAAGGCCGCAAAAGAGTTGGGGAACAGTTCGGGGTTCAGCCGGGTCAGTGTCCCTGCTGCCACGAGCTCGTCAGTCAGCCGGGTGTTTTCCTCTTCGGACCCGTCCACCCAGTAGATGCGGTCCGGCTGCGTTAGCTCTGCAACCTCTTCGACCCACGCCAGCAGGCCGGCATGTGTGGTGGGTGCTTTCTCAAGCAACGGCTTCTGCGCCAGATCGCCCATTTCGGTTCCCTTTCTTGGGGTACATCGGTGTGAGCTAAATGCTATGGTCCGGACCACTGCCGTTTTTGGGACGTAGGCTGATCTTTTGAGGCCACAAAAATGGAATTCCGCGGGAAATCAAGGAATTTCGATGTCAAAATTGGGATTTAAGTGACGAAGGTCACCTATACCGGTCTAGTTGCGGAGATTACATGCCTCCCGATTTGTCATGGCAGCCACCCCTCGCGTAAAGTAATTCGAGGTTCAGGGAGAGCGGTTCTTCTCCAGGAACACGAGATGCGCCCATAGCTCAGCTGGATAGAGCGTCTGTCTACGGAACAGAAGGTCAGGGGTTCGAATCCCTTTGGGCGCACCAATTAGGTCCGCTCCGGTTCGCCGGGGCGGACCTTTTGCGTTAAGCAGCGCAACTTAGTTTGGGGAGCGCGGCTTTCGCTGGGCGGTGGGTTACGTCATCCGCGCAAGTTACGTTGGGGAGCGCGACTTTCCGACCCGACTTCCCCGGCGCACGCGGACCACCCCGCCGCACCCGGGCGTAGGCTTTCCCCATGATGCCCGAGCCTGTTGAGCAGGAATTTGACGTTGTTGTTATCGGCGCCGGCGCCGTCGGAGAAAACGTTGCGGACCGCGTGGCGCAGGGCGGCCTCTCGGTGGTGTTGGTGGAAGCGGAACTGGTGGGCGGAGAGTGCTCCTACTGGGCGTGCATGCCGTCCAAGGCGCTGCTTCGGCCCGGGACTGCACTGCATGCGGCCCAGACAACCCCGGGCGCCAAGGAAGCCGTCACGCGGACCCTTGACGCTGCAGCCGTCCTCAAGCGCAGGGACTACTTCACGTCCAACTGGCAGGATGACAGCCAGGTCGCCTGGGTCAAGGATTCCGGGATCGACCTCATCAGGGGCCACGCCTGGCTCACCGCCCCGCAGGGCGTCCAGGTCGCGGGCCTGGACGGTACCTCTCACCGGCTGCGTGCCCGCCACGCAGTGGTGCTGGCCACCGGCTCCATGCCCAATACTCCTCCCATTGAGGGGCTCGAAGACGTGCAGGTCTGGGGTACGCGGGAGGCCACGTCCGCCAGCGAGGTCCCCGAGCGTCTGGCGGTCCTTGGCGGCGGCGTTGCCGGAACCGAACTTGCCCAGGCGTTCGCCCGCCTCGGCTCGGCGGTGACCCTTGTTACCCGCGGCAGGTTGCTGGGAAAGTACCCGGAGGAGGCCGCCAGCCTTGTGGCCGCGGGGCTGCGCGCGGACGGCGTGGAACTCCGCCTTCACACCGAGACGCAGCGAATCAGCACCAACGACGACGGCACGTTAAGCCTGCGGTTGGGCGACGGCACCACCGTCACGGCGGACAAAGTACTCGTATCCACCGGCCGGCACCCCGCACTGGAGGGCCTGGGCCTGGAGAGTATCGGCGTTGAACCGGATGACCGGGGCCAGTTGGCCATCAGCACGGACAACTCCGGCCTGGTGCAGGGCGTACCCGGCGAAGGGCCCTGGCTGTATGCGGTGGGTGACGCGGCCGGCAGGAACCTCCTGACGCACCAGGGAAAGTACGAGGCGCGGGCCACGGGCGACGCCATCGCAGCCCGCGCCAGGGGTGAACTGAACGGAGCACCGGAGGACTGGAGCCGGTACTCCCACACAGCCAACCAGCACGCGGTGCCGAATGTAGTTTTCACCGATCCTGAACTGGCTACTGTGGGCCGCACGCTGGAAACCGCCCGCCAGGACGGCTTCAACGCCTCTTCAGTGGAGCTGCCCATCCAGGTGGCAGGGTCCTCGCTGCATTCGGAGAACTACGAGGGCTGGGCCCAACTGGTGATTGACGAAGACCGGCAGGTGCTTCTGGGGGCCACGTTCGCCGGACCGGATGTCTCCGAACTCCTGCACGCCGCAACCATTGCCGTGGTGGGCCAGGTGCCGTTGAACCGCCTATGGCATGCGGTGCCGTCCTATCCGACCATCAGCGAGGTGTGGCTTCGCCTTCTTGAGAAGTACGGCCTCTAAATACCGGCCTAGAGGGCTTATTTGAACTGACTGGTCAGTTTGGTTAGGCTGAGAGCAGATGCATTCCGCGAAAGGCCACCCTTGCTCTCAGCACAACGGCTCTCTGCCCATGGCCGCAGGGATCCCCTCCTTCCGGCAACCTCACTCCACGTCCGGCGCGGCGAACTCCTGCTGGTGACCGGCGGGCGGCAGGACCACCGGACGGCGCTCGCCCTGCTCCTCAGCGGGAGAATGAAGCCGTCCGAAGGGCTCGTCAGCTGGGACGGCAGCGAGCGGCTCAAGGCGCGCCGGCTGGCGAGCGCCCTGGTGGACTCCCCCGGCGTCAACGAGCCCGAACAACACCTCAGCGTGCGCGACCTGGTTACCGAAGACCTGGCCCTGATCCCGCGCCGCTACCGGGGCGCCCTGGTGAGCGGCCCCTGGCTGAAGGTGAACAGCTTCGAGGACATCGCGGACTCTTGGACGGAACAGCTGGACCCTGCCCGGCGGCTCGAACTCCTGACTGCGCTTGCCTTGGCTAACCCGCACACGGACATGCTGGTGGTCGACTCCCCTGACCGGCACACCGCCGACGCCGCTGAATGGCTGCCAAGGCTGCAGCGTCTGGCGTTCGACGCCGGACGGCCGCTCGCCGTCGTCGCCACCGTCGGCGCCCTCCCGCCCTCGTGGGACGGACCCGCCGCCGCTATTGGCAATGCGGTCCCCCTTGAAAGCCCCACGGGTGAATTGCCCGCGCATGGGGATGGCAGGGAACCGGATGCCGTAAACACCACTGAACTCGAAACCGAGGTTGCCACGTGACGGTACTGCGGCTGGCCCGCTCCGAACTTAAGCGCATGACCGCCGGGCTGATGCCCAAACTCACCATCCTTGCGCTGACCATGGTCCCGCTGCTGTACGGGGCGGTGTACCTGTACGCAAACTGGGACCCGTATGGCAACCTGGACAACCTCGATGCGGCCCTGGTGGTGGAGGATGCAGGTGCCACAACCAGCGAGGGCACACGCCTTGAAGCCGGGGCAAAGGTGGCAGAGAGCCTGGTGGATGGCAATGTTTTCCACTGGATCCCGGTGGCCACAACACAGGAGGCGGACCAGGGGGTCAGCAGCGGGGACTACGCCTTCGCCCTGAAGATTCCGGAGGACTTTTCGGCGAACCTGGTATCCCCCGGCAGCTTTGATTCCGCCAGCCAGGCCATGCTCAACGTCACCACCAACGATGCCAACAACTACCTGCTGAGCACCATCGTGGATAAACTCACCACCGCTGTGCACAGCACTGTGGCCACCGAGGTGGGCGAGGAAACGGCAAACCAGCTGCTGACGGGCTTCGGGACCATCCACTCCCAAATGGTCAAGGCAGCGGACGGCGCCGGCCACCTGGCCGACGGTGTGGCCGACCTTCGGGACGGGGCTGCCACCCTCCACGACGGCACCTCAGCCCTGAGCAGCGGAGCCGGCGAGCTGTACGCGGGCCAGGTGAAACTCCGGGATGGAGCCAGCCAGCTGACCGACGGCGCGGGCCAGCTCAGCAGCGGCCTGTCCACGCTCAAGGAAAAGACCGCCACCCTGCCCACGGACTCCCAGACGCTGGCTGCGGGGGCGGCACAGGTGGCTGCCGGAAACGCACAGCTGAACGCCAAAGTGCAGGATGTCGCAGCCCAGCTGGATGCCGCTGACCAGGGCCTCCGGGCACGGGTGGTGGAATCGAACAGCAGGCTCATGGCCGAAGGCGTCCTGACCCAGGAGCAGGCGGACAGGATCGTGGCGGATCTTGACGCCGCGGCCGGTTCGAGCCCGGTGGCAGCCGCCAGGACGAAGATCCAGGCAGATGCGGCACAGATCCAGCAGCTGGCCTCCGGAGCCGAAGCCGTGAGTACCGGCGCTGCCCAGCTTGCTGCGGGCACGCCCGCCCTGAGGGACGCCGTTTCCCAGGCTTCCTCCGGCGCCGACCAGCTCCACACCGGCGCGGCCGCGCTGGCCACCGGAGGGCAGGCGGCCCTCGACGGCGCAGGCCGGCTGGCGGACGGAGCCCGCCAGGTAGACGACGGGGCGGCCCGGCTGGCGGACGGCACCGTCACGGCGGCGGACGGTTCGCGGACCTTGGCGGATGAGATCGGCAAGGGCGCCGGGCAGGTGCCCAACCCGGATGATGCCCAGAAGAGCAACCTGTCCCGCGTCATGGCCGACCCCGTTGCGGTCAGCAACGTCTCGCAGGCCAAGGCGGAATCCTACGGTGCCGGGCTGGCGCCGTTCTTCCTCACCCTCGCCTTGTGGATCGGCATCTTCATGCTGGTCCAGGCCATGCGTCCCATTACCCAGCGGGCGCTGGCCTCCAATGCCCCGTCCTGGAAGATCGCGGTTGGCGGCTGGCTGCCCTTCCTGGCGGTTTCTGTGGTGCAGGCGAGCCTCCTCACCCTGGTGGTAAACCTTGCCCTGGGCCTCAACCCCGCGCATCCGGTGCTGATGTGGCTGTTCATGCTTGCGGCCGCCATGGCCTTCAGCGCGATCATCCAGGGCGTTGTTGCGCTGCTTGGATCGCCGGGCAAACTCGTGGTGCTCATTCTGCTGGTCCTGCAACTGGTGTCCTCGGGCGGCACGTTCCCTTGGCAGACCACGCCGCAGCCGCTCCACGCGGCGCATGAAATCCTCCCCATGGGCTACGTAGTGACCGGCATGAGGCACCTCATCTATGGCGCTGACCTGTCCATGATCGCTCCCACCGTCCTGGGCCTGGCGGGCTACACCGCTCTGGGTGTGGCCATGTCCACGCTGGCCGTTCGAAGGAACAAGTACTGGACACTGAAGACGCTGAAGCCCGAGATCGCGGTATGAACGCCGGACCGCCGGGGCCAGTGAGGACCCTTCGACCCGCCAGGACCACCGCCACCCGCCAGAAACTCTTCGACGCCTCCATGGAACTCATCGGCGAGCGGGGCGCAGCGGGGGTCACCGTTGACGAGATCGCAGCTGCCGCGGGCGTCTCCAAGGGGACCGTCTACTACAACTTCGGCAGCAAATCGGAGCTCATTGCGCAGCTGCTCCGCCACGGGGTGGACATCCTGAAGGCACGCCTGCAGGAGGCGCCGGGCCAGGAGGCCGCGGCCCAGGGGGCAGCCACCGCCGTGTCCGGGGACCCCCTGCTCGCGATGGAGGCAATGATCGGGCAGGCCCTGGACTTCATGTCCGAGTACCCGTCCTTTGCCCGGCTCTGGGTCAGCGAGAACTGGCGGACGCCCAGCGAGTGGCAGGGCACGTTCGCTGTCCTGCGGGGCGAGCTGCTGGCCGTGATTGGGGAGGCAGTGGAAAGGGTGGCTCAGGCCTACCCCGTGGACAGCACCGTTCCGCGGGGCAGCCTTGAAACAGCAATCTTCGGTGCCTGCTTTGTTGTGGGGCTCGACCGCCAGACGTACCACCCTGAACGCACCCGTGACCAAAGCGTTGCGGCAATCATGGCCTTCATGCGCGGCTACGTGCTGCAGCAGCCCGGTCCTCGGGGATGATGGAGCGTATGGGGAAAAGCGGAAAGTTCGCGGTCATTGCCGGCATTGTTGCGGCCGGCCTGCTGGTGCTGACCGGGATGACGCTCGCCGAGCCGGTGTTCGTGGCGTTCCTCGGTGCCCTGGCGCTGGCGTGCCTGGCGTGCCTTATCGAAATCCTGAACCGGGGGCGCCGCATCGCCCTGCTGGCTGCCGGTGCCGGTACCGGCTTTACCGTGGCCTTCTCCCTCGCGTTTGTCAGCACGTGGGAGCTGGCCTTTGCCGGAGAGCCCTCGGTCTTCGGCACGCCGCTCCCCACCGGCGACCCGGACAACTACTTTTTCGGCGCTGCCGCTGCAGCTCTGGCGACACTCTGCGTCCTGTTCCTCGGCGCGGCCTGGCCGCGGGGGCGGCGGCTGCGCACCGCGGCCAGCAAGGGCAGGCAAACGCAGGGCAGGCCCGGCAGGGGCGCAGCGGGGAACAGACGCACGACGACGGCGGCCCGCCCGGCTGCCAAGGGAACGGCCCAGCGCAGGCCGGCAGCACGCACAAGCGGAGCAGGCACAGGCATCAAGGGCGAAGGCGGCCTCCGCGCACCCGCGCGGGTGCCTTCCGTCCCTGCCAGGCGGCCGTCGTCGTCGGCCCCTCCGGCCAGGAACCCGTCGTCGGCAGGGGGCGCGAAGTCCGCGCCCCGGCGCTGACCCCAAGAGCCAAGTCCGCGCCCCGGCGCTGACCCCGGGCGGCAGGATCGCCGCCAAAGCCTTGGTTGGTGCTCGAGTCAGTGCGCGCGGGGGACCTTGAACCTTGTGATGCGCGCGTCCTGTCCGTCCAGCTCCGCCCATGACTTTTCAGTCTCAAGGACTGTGAGGGCGTTGGTGGGGTACCTGGTGGCGGCATCCATGTAGGCGTCGTGGTCGGAATCGCGTGAGGCCAGGTGCATGGCAAGGTCCTGCACTCCGGGCAGGTGCGAGATCAGCATCAGCGTGGTGACTGTATCCGGGACATGGTTGATGACCGTCAGCATCCGGAGCGCTGACGCAGCGTACAGCCCGTCCTCAAGCTTGGGCGTGGGGGCCTTGTCCCCCAGCTCTGAGCACACCCACGTGCAGGTCTGCCGGGTGCGAAGGGCACTGGAGCAGAGGATGAAGTCCGGCACAATGTTGTGCTTGAGCAGCCACCGGCCGGCAAGCGGCGCCTCGCGGTGGCCCCGTTCCTCCAGCGGACGCTCGTGGTCAGCCACCCCGCCCGGCCAGTCGGCCTTGGCATGCCGCATGATCACAAGCCGTCGAAGATGGTGCTCACTCATGGCCCAAGCCTAGCGAACATGCCACAAGCCGCGGGGGCACATGCCCCCGGGAGGGCGGCAAAGGTAGTGCTAGATCGAGTATTCGGGAGCGGCCCAGACAACAACTTCGGGGTGCTCGTAGAACCGGTACCCCTGGCCGCGGACTGTGCGCACGGTGTTGGCCAGGCGGCCCAGCTTGGAGCGGAGCCGGCGGATGTGGACGTCGATGGTGCGCTCGTTGGGCACCTCTTCGGCGTTGCGCCACAGCCCCTCAAGGAGTTCGTCGCGCCCCACGGTGCGGGTGCCGTTCTCCACGAGGTAGTTCAGGAGCTCGAACTCCTTGAACGTCAGGTTGAGCGACTCGCCGTCCAGATGGACTTCGCGGCGGGCCAGGTCGATCAGGACGCCGGACGGACGCGGCTCCTGTGCCTGCGACGGACGCGGGGCCTCCGTGCGCTGGCGGGCGTTGACGGTGGGGTCACCGAAGGTGGAACGGACGACGTCGAGCGCGGAACCGGGTGTGCCGGCGGGGGCAACGGCAACTGCTGCGTAGCTTTCGGCACCGGACACGAGGGACTGGGCGTAGGCGCGGATCTCCTGGGCCAGCTTGGCGATGGAGGTTCCGGCCGCTGCCGCCGTCTCCTCGTCAATGCCCATGTAGAGGACAAAACCACGGGCAACGTTGTCGTTGGCTACGGGCCGGACGGTATTCGGACCGGCCACCACGGGAGTGGGGACGGTCATGGGTGCCGCCTCTGCGGGCTGGACCGCCCGGAGCTGCCCGTAGGAGCTGGGGTTGAAGCCCTGCGGCGCGTAGCCCTGGGAGGGGAAGCTGCTTCCAGATGATGATGGCGCCAGGGCGGGGCGCGGTCCAAACCCGGGGCGGAGGCCCGAGGGCTGGCCGGCCTTGGCGGCGTTACGGACAGAAATGTGGACGTATCCGGATGCAACTGACATGGAATGCTTACCTCAATGTGAATGGCCGTCATCGCGGCCCGAATGCTGGGAATCCCCGCAATGCGAACTGGGGAGGGGCGCCCGACGCTGGGCTGGGGGCGAATGCCTAAGAACTTCGGAGGGTGGGAAGGTCAGGCGTGCATTCGACAACAGCGCATGTCGGCAGCAGCGGATGTGCTGGGCCAATATTCTGCGGCTGCAGGTGCTGTTGAGTTCTTGTTCACATTGGAAGTGTGCAGCGTAACAATGGCAACTTGCAAGTAACAATGGACGCGATCGTCCGCATAATGAGACAAATTCCGCGATAGTGTTCCAAATCACAATTCTGGACGCTGTAAAAAATAACGCTTGTTATCCGGCGTTCTGCCTTTCTCCACGTGGTCTACAGAATTTTGTTCGACCAAAGAGCGTCCTGCGATTGATCCGTTCACCAGAGCGTCTGATAGCGGAATCTCGCTCTTCACCATGGTGGCGTGTCCAGCCGCCCCCGCTTTTGGACAGAAAAAATTGTGTTCGGAGCTGATGGTTGGGCATACCGAAGCCCGATATGCCGCCGTTTGAACGTCCGCGTCCGGGCGGCCGCGGACGCGGGGATTACACGCTTGGGACCCTCCACGCATCCAGCTCGCTAGGCTGGGATTCACAGCTTGCGCACAGGAAAGCCATAGCCGGGCTTAAACCAATGATCGGAGAGTTGTTCCATGGCCACCTCCCACTCCATGACAAACAACCTCCCCACGCTCACTCATCCGGACGGCTCCCCCATCAGGGCCCTGGTGGTGGATGACGAGCCGAGCCTCTCCGAGCTCATGAGCATGGGCCTCCGCATGGCCGGCTGGTCCGTGGCAGTTGCCGCCGACGGTCCCGGGGCAGTGAAAATGGCCAAAGACTTCCGGCCGGATGTCCTGGTCCTTGACGTCATGATCCCCGGTTTCGACGGCGTCGAGGTCCTGGGCAGGATCCGCGCCTTCGCGCCCGAGGTTCCCGCCCTGTTCCTCACCGCAAAGGACGCCGTCCAGGACCGGATCGTTGGCCTCGCGGCCGGCGGGGACGACTACGTCACCAAGCCGTTCAGCATGGAGGAGGTACTGCTTCGCCTGCACCGCCTGGTCCAGCGGTCGGGCGTGGCCGCGATGGACACCGCCGAGCTGGTGGTGGGAGACCTGGTCCTCAACGTTGACACCCGTGAGGTGACCCGCGCCGGGGAAGAGCTCCAGCTGACGGCCACCCAGTTCGAGCTGCTCCGCTACCTTATGGAAAACCCCAAACGCGTCATCAGCAAAGCGCAGATCCTGGACCGGGTCTGGAACTACGACTTCGGCGGCCAGGCCAACATCGTGGAGCTCTACATTTCCTACCTGCGCAAGAAGGTGGACGCCGTCCACCCGCCGATGATCCACACCGTGCGGGGCGCCGGGTACGTCATCAAGCCGGCGGAGTAGGAAAGCGATGGCGTCAGCGCACAGTACGGAGCCGCAGCCCCCGAGCTGGCTGAAGCCCGGCACCTGGCACCTGCGGACCCGCCTTGTCCTCCTGGCCATGACCCTGCTGATCGCCATTTGCGGGGCGGTGGGCGTGGCGAGCTATGCCTCGATGGACGCGTTCCTCACCCGGCAACTCGATGACCAGCTAAGCCAGGCCGCAGACCGTTCCAACGATCCCGGCCGCCCTCCCTCGGGCGGCTTCAACGGCAGGGATCCCCTGGACGCCCGCGGCCAAAGCGTCGGAACCCTCAACGCCCGGATCCTCAACGGCCAGGTCAACAGCGGCGGTTTCCTCACCTCGAATACCACGCGCTCCCCCTTGTCCACGGAGGACAAACAGGTCCTGCTGGCCCTGCCCGCCAACATGCAGCCGGTGGACAGGACACTGTCCACCGGCGATTACCGGCTGCTGGCCATCCAGACCAGCTTCGGTGACGTCCTGGTGACAGGACTTCCCCTGGCCGCCAAGGAAAGCACGCTCGCGTCCCTGGTGTGGACGTTCGTTTTTGTCTCCCTGGGCGGACTTCTCCTGATCGGCCTGGTGGGAACGGTCCTGATCCGCCGCACCATGAAGCCCCTGGAGCAGCTTTCCGAAGTTGCCACCCGCGTTTCACAGCTGCCGCTGGATGCCGGCGAGGTGGCGCTGGCGGTGCGCGTGCCGCCGTCGAACTCCAATCCCGCAACGGAGGTGGGCAGCGTGGGCCACGCGCTGAACCTGATGCTGGACAACGTGGCCAACGCGCTGCAGGCGCGGCAGAAGAGCGAAACCAAGGTCCGGCAGTTCGTGGCGGACGCTTCCCATGA
This sequence comes from Pseudarthrobacter oxydans, assembly GCF_013314975.1. Classification (GTDB taxonomy): domain Bacteria; phylum Actinomycetota; class Actinomycetes; order Actinomycetales; family Micrococcaceae; genus Arthrobacter; species Arthrobacter oxydans. Next base: position 35,874 of record NZ_JABTYH010000038.1, read on the forward strand.
GCTCCGCACGCCGCTGACGGCCATCCGCGGCTATACGGAACTGATGCGGATGACGGAACACTTCACTCCTGACGGGGAAAAGTCGCTGGCCAGGGTGCAAAGCCAGTCCCAGCGGATGACTGCCCTGGTGGAGGACCTGCTGCTGCTGGCGCGGCTTGATGAGGGTCAGCCTTTGAAGCTCAGCGAGGTGGACCTGAACCAGCTGGTGGTGGAAGGCGTCAGCGACGAAAAGGTCATGGCGCCCGGGCACACCTGGCGGCTGGAGCTCCCCGACGAGCCCGTTGTGGTGAACGGGGATCCGTCCCAGCTGCGGCAGGTGCTGATGAACCTGCTGTCCAACGCGCGCAAGCACACGCCGCCGGGGACCACCGTGGTCACCGGGGTGGGGAAGACGCCGGAGGGTGCCGCGGTGGTAACGGTGACGGACGACGGCGGGGGCATTCCGCCGGAGTTCGTGGACCAGGTCTTCGCACGGTTCGCCCGCGCAGACGCGGCCCGGACAGGCAAGAGCGAAGGGCCTGGCGCATCCGGCACGGAAGGAACAAGCGGCCTGGGGCTTTCCATCGTGGAGTCCATTGTTGAGGCCCACGGGGGCAAGGTCACGGTGACATCACAGCCCGGCCGCACCCGGTTCGTGCTCCAGCTCCCACTGCCGCAAGTTCAGGCGCAAGACGGCGCGCCGCTAGCGTGATCCCTGTTACCAAAATGTGACTTAAGCGCTACACTCCTGTACCGTCGATTGGGTGCGGTTCCCGTTCGGGCCGCATATCCGGATGACGCCAAGCTCTGCCGCTTCCCGGATTCCGCTTGAGCATAGGCAGAGGCGGGGGACCCAACAGTCCCGGGCATTCAACTGCCCTTGGGGTTAAGCCAGCACGTGATTCTTCCGTGTGGCCGGATGCCCTCATCCGAACCCGACAGCTAACTCCGCAGGTGTGAGAGGCGATCCATCATGTCTAAGTTCTTTAGTAAAGCACGCCCGAAACCAGGCCCTGAAGCCCGCGCCCCGCGCACGTCAGGCAAAAGCCCGTCCTTCGGCCAGCGCGCTGCCATCCTCGCAGTGTCCGGCGCCCTCCTTATAGGCGTTGGAGCTGCGGGCCAGGCTACCGACACCGCAGTGCAGGTGGCAGCCACGCAGACTCAGGCGGCTGAGGCACAGTCGAAACTGAGCATCGAAAAGAGCGAAATCCAGGCGAACCCGGCTCCCGCTCCTGCAGCTGAGCCGATCAACGTGGTACCGCAGGCAGCCGAACCGGCCCCTGCTCCCGCTCCCGCTCCCGAGCCCGCACCCGCGCCGGCCCCGGCGCCTGAACCCGCACCGGCACCGGCGCCCGCTCCGGAGCCTGCGCCCGTCGTCGCGGTCAACGACCCCGCAGGGGCACAGGCTTACGCTGCCGGCCAGCTGGCCTCCTACGGCTGGGCCGCCGACCAGATGCAGTGCCTGCAGACCCTGTGGACCAAGGAATCAGACTGGACCACCACGGCCACCAACCCGAGCAGCGGCGCTTACGGCATTGTGCAGTCCCTGCCTGCCGAGAAGATGGCCAGCGCGGGCGCCGACTACCTCACCAATTACCGTACGCAGATCAACTGGGGCCTGAACTACATCCAGGAGCGCTACCAGTCCCCGTGTGGAGCACTGAACTTCCACTACGCCAACAACTGGTACTAAACCGAAGCAGCTTGCCCCTCGCGGTCCAGTGCGTCCCGGCCCGGGATGTACTGGACTGCCCACCGGTTCCCGTCAGGATCGGCGAAGTACACAAAATGGCCCCAGTCCTGCACGTCCACATCGCTGACCTCCACCCCGTTGGCCTTCAGCTGAGCGTGGGCGGCCTGGATGTCATTGACCACGAGTTGCAGGTTTGACCCTGTGCCTGGAGGCGCGTCCGTGAGCCCTTCCCCAATGCAGATGGAGCAGGCAGACCCTGGCGGGGTCAGCTGCACGAACCTGATGGAGTCGCTGGGCCGCTCGTCGAAATCGGCGTTGAAGCCCACTTTGTTGACGTAGAAGTCTTTGGCGCGGTCCACATCGGACACGGGCACAAAAACGAGTTCCAGTTTCCAGTCCATGCGCACAGGCTAAGCCTTGTGTTGGGAAGCGGGAAAGGCTTGAGTCCTAGCCTGCGATGCCGTACAGGCGGTCGCCTGCGTCGCCCAGGCCCGGAACGATGTAGGACTTTTCGTTGAGCTTCTCGTCGATGGACGCCAGGACAATGGTGACGTTTGCACCGGAGAGTTCTTCCTCCAGCTTGGCCAGGCCCTCCGGCGCGGCGAGCAGGCAGATGCACGTGACATCCGAGGCGCCGCGCTTGAACAGGAACTTGATGGCTTCGCGCAGTGTTCCGCCGGTGGCAAGCATGGGATCCAGCACGAAGATCTGCCGGTCGGTGAGATCCTCGGGGAGGCGCTCGGCGTAGGTGATGATGTCCAGGGTTTCCTCGTCACGGGCCATGCCCAGGAAGCCCACTTCAGCGGTTGGGACCAACTTGGTCATGCCCTCCAGCATGCCCAGGCCTGCCCGAAGGATGGGAACCACCAGCGGGGTGGGCTTGGTGAACGCGGTGCCCACGGTCGTGCTGACGGGGGTTTCGATGGTGACGGGCTCGGTGCGGACTTCTCGCGTGGCCTCATAGGCAAGGAGGGTCACCAGTTCCTCCGTCAGCTGCCGGAAAACCGGGGACGGAGTGTTCTTGTCCCGCAGGACGGTGAGCTTATGGGCGACCAGCGGGTGGTCCACAACGAGAGTGCGCATGGGTCAAAACTATCACCCGGCCGCCGGGCCGCTCCCCTGCCGTCCGCCGCCCGTGCCCGACTGGGAAGCGCCGTCGTCGACCCTTGGCGGGGCACCGCCGCCGTTCGCCGTCGGGGCGGTACCGGTGGTGCTTTCCGCGTCTCCGGAGTGGTCCTCGCGCAGGACCGGATGTTCGAAGGTGGGTGCCGGGCCCGCGTGTTCGCGCCGCCGCATCACATGGAACAGCCTGTGGGCCAGGATCACGATGCCCACCCACGCCAGCCCCAGGAACCAGCCCGCCATCACGTCCGTCATCCAGTGGTGCCCCAGGAAGACCCGGCTCAGGCCCATGGCGATAATGAAGATCGTCCCCACGGTGATGGCCGCAATCCTGGCCCAGAGCACCTGGAACTGCAGGCACATGAGGTAGATCAGGACCCCGATCACCACGGTGGTGTTCAGGGTGTGGCCGCTGGGAAACGACGGCGAGGTCTCGAAGGGCGGGACGGCCTCGGAGTGGTCAGGACGGGTCCTGCCGACAAGCCGCTTGCCCAGGGTGGTGGCCAGGGTGGAGACCAGGGCTGCCCCGCCCACCAGGACAATGGGCCGCCATGTCCTGCTCAGGAAGGTCAGCCAGGCTGTGAGGATGCTCGCCAGGATGGGCATGCCGATCCCGCCGCCGACGTTGGTGAATCCTGTGGCGAAGGCGTCCATCTCCGGGTTCCGCAAGGACTGTGAGTATTCCAGCGCAGGAATATCAAGGCTGGCCAGGCCTTCCTCGTCCACGACATCCGAGTAGACCTCGGCACCCAGGAGTGCCATGGCGATCACCAGCGTCCCGCCGATGATCATGGTCAGCCACAAGGCGGCGTACGGCTTGATCCACTTGTCCACGCGGTCTCGGACTGTGCTCACTGTGCCTCCCGGCGGATGTGCGTCACGGGCTCTGGGTATCCTTCGAAACTATCATTGAGCCATGGTCTCCGCAGATAAGAAACACCACGCGTGGATGGGCCTTGCCCTCGCCGAGGCCCGGCGCGCCCTCGATACCGAGGACGTGCCCATCGGAGCGGTGGTGATTGGGCCCGACGGCTCCGTGCTGGGTTCCGGGCGGAACCAGCGGGAGGAGCTGGGCGACCCCACCGCGCACGCCGAGGTGGTTGCCATCCGCGAGGCGGCGGAACGGCTGCGCCAGGTTTCCCTGCTCGACGGCGGCAGCGGAGACGGCTGGCGGCTCGCCGACTGCACGCTGGTGGTGACCCTTGAACCCTGTGCCATGTGCGCCGGCGCGATTGTCCTGGCACGAATCCCCCGGGTGGTCTTCGGCGCCTGGGACGAGAAGGCAGGAGCTGCGGGGTCGGTGTTCGATGTGCTCCGTGAGCGGCGCCTGAACCATTGGGTTGAGGTGTATCCGGGCGTGCGCGAGGCCGAGTGCGCCGCCTTGCTGCGTGAGTTCTTCGCCGGGCACCGCTCGCGGCTCTGATTCATGCCCCAGGCTGTCAGCGTCACCCGCTGATTGCGGCCAGCACGTGGGCCGCTGGCTGTTCCCAGCCCGGCAGGACGCCTCGTGCCTCCAGGGCCCGTGCCCGCCAGGCATCCCGGGTCCCGGCATCTTCCAGCCAGCGCCGAAGTGCCTGGGCCAGCAGGGCGGGATTTGCAGGATCATCATCCGCCGGGAAGGCTACCTTCGCTCCCGGAACCGCGCCGCCGTCGTCGTCCTTCCCCGCCATTCCCCGGCGCAAGGCCTCGACGGCGCCCGTGCCATCGCGCACCACCACGGGGATCCCCCGGGCGAGTGATTCGGTGACCACCATGCCGAACGCCTCGGCACGGGACACCAGGAGGCTGAGGTCCGCCCCACGCCATTCGTTTTCCAGTGCTTCACCGGCCAGCTCACCGGTGAACTGGATCCGCCCGTCCATTCCGTGCATTTCTACTGCGGCTTTAACCTTTTGTGCGTAATCCCCGTCTGCCTGGTCTGACCCGACAAACGACGCTGTCCACTCAAGGTCCTGGAGCAGTGCCAGCGCGGAGACCGTGAGCAGCTGGTCCTTGTTGGGGAGGAGGGCGGCCACTATGACCATGTGGGGCGGCGCGGACCCCTCGGCCAGCGGCGCAGGGTCGGTGCCTGGGAGTGCGACCTTGAGCCCATGGAGTCCGTGGCGTTCTTCCAGGACTTTGCGGGCCCAGGTGCTGGTGCACACCACACCGGTGGCAGCCCGGAGGGACCGTGCTTCACGCTCCTGATGTGCCGGGGCAGGCATATGTACCAGCACCCATGTTTGTCGTCCGGCCTTGGCCGCGAATTCGAGCTCATCCGGCGTGCCCATGGCGATGAGCCCGTCGACAAGGGTCACGGTATCCGGTTGTTCCGCTTCGCTCCCGGTTTCCCACGCCCCGAGGAGGCTGCCCAGGCGGCGTCGGGCGTGAGAGCCGGCGTAAGGCCAGGAGCCTTCGACGGGGAGCACCTCGACGTCCACTCCCAGCGCCTTCAGCCCCTGCACCAGCCGGGCGTTGTAGATGTTTCCCCCGGAATGATGGTGGATGTTGCCCGGAACCAGCAGGCGGATGCGGTCCATGGGATCAGGCGGCTGGAAGGTCCAGCGAGTAGGTGGCCCAGGCGTCCGGGTTCTCGCGCAGGGTGACGTCAATCCCGGCGAGCTGGCCGCCGTCGTCGTCATCCTTCAGCTTTTCCGCCACGGACGTGGCAACGTATTCCGCCAGCGCTTCCGTGGTGCTGAGCTTGCCCGCGAAATCGGGGTGCTCGTCCAGGTTCCGGTAGTTCAGGCCTGCCAGAACCTCCTCGATCATGGTCCCGGCCGCGCCGATGTCCAGCACGATCGCGTCGTCGTTGAGCGTCCGACGGCGGAAGCTCACCTCCGCGACGAACGTTGCCCCGTGCAGGGCCTGGGCCGGCCCGAAAACCTTGCGCGGAAGGCTGTGGGCGATCATGAAGTGGCGTCGGACAGTCAGGCTGAACATGGTTTACCTCTGGTCTTCTCGGGCGGGGTTCCTGGGATTTTCGGGGGTTTCGGGGGTTTCGTCGCCGGGGTACTCAATGACGTGGCACAAGGCGTCGAGGTTGCCGTCAGCGAGGTCCTGCACCACGCCCGGCAGTTCGGCGAACGGCGACGTGCCGGTGAGGAACACGTCGAAGACTGGATCCTTCAGCAGGGAGACGGCGAGGTTCAGGCGGCCGGCGTTGGTCCTGCGGTGCCTGCGCGCCCGTGCCACCACTCCCACCTGGCTTGCCCTGATGGACAGGCGCCGGGCGTGGAAGTCCTCCCCCAGCGGCAGGGTGACCCCGCGGTTGGCGTACCAGGACATTTCGATGACGTCCGCTTCATCACCGGCAAGCTGCAGGCTCCGCTCCAATCCCTCCTGCGAGGCCGAGCAGTGAAATACGATGTCGCAGTCGGCGAGGGCGTCATCCGGATGGGCAAAGTCGACGCCAAGGATGTCCGCCAGTTTTTTCCGTCCCGGGTCGAGGTCCACGAGTTGCAGGCGTTCCAGGGGAAAGGTCCTCAGAAGGGTGGCCACCATGCCGCCCACAAGGCCTGCGCCCACCACCGCGACCCGGTCTCCCAGGCGCGGGCCGGCCTCCCACAGTGCGTTGACCGCAGTTTCCACCGTTCCGGTGAGCACTGCGCGGGAGGAGGGGACGTCGTCGGGGATCCTGGTGAGTGAACTGACGGCTGCCACGTAGCGGTCCTGATGGGGGTTTAGGCAGAAGACGCGCTGCCCCGGCCAACCTTCCGGCCCTTCCTCGACGACACCCACGGACAGGTATCCGAACTTCACCGGCCCCGGGAACTCACCCTCCTGGTGGGGAGCCCGCATCTCCTGGGCCACCCGGGGCGGGACTGCGCCGGCGTGGACCACCATCTCGGTGCCTTTGCTGATCCCGGAGTAGAGGGTACGCACCAGGGCTTCGCCTGGGCCGGGCGCGGGAAGGTCCTCAGTCCGCAGCTCGCCGTGTTCCTTGGCCGTTGTCCAGTAGGCGGTTGCGTGCGTGGGACTGGTTTGATGAGTCATCTTGCTGATGAATCTAGCCCTCCTGGCGTATACCGCGAAAGTTGGATGGTCCCCTTGTGGGTGAAGGCCTGCGCAATTGCCGCCAGAACGGGAATCGTCTTGCTGTTCCGAAAGGGAACCGTACTGCCCTTTCGGAACAGAACCGTAATGCTCTTCCGTGGCCGCCAGCAGATGGTCATCACCCCGCCGCGCCCTCCATCAGGGGGCGGCAGGAACTCCTTCGCCAGCCAACACCCACCAGGCCTCTTCGGACAGCGGGTCCTTCGGCTGCCGGTATCCGGGCAGGAACCAGTCAGCAAAGGTGTCCTCGGGAAACTCGTCGTGGGGAAACAGGCTCTCGAAGGCAAGATCGTCGGCAGAAGCCCTGACTTCGGAGAGGTAGCCCGGAAACTGGCGCCGCTGCGGGAGTTCATCAGGCGGAGGCACGGCCTCGGAAAGATCATCAGGGATCCTGAGCTCTGCCACGGAGGCCGACAGGACAGAATGGGGCCAGTGGGGTGGTTCCCAGTCCTGGTGTTCGCTTGTGTAGTGGCGTCCGGTGGGTGAGGTCCAGCCGGGTGGTTGGTTTTTGGTGGCTGGTGTTGGTTTCCACCTGCTGGTGTGCCGGAGTTTGTGGTGTTTCGGGCAGGGCTGTCCGAGGTTGCTGATCCCGGTGGT
>NZ_JABTYH010000039.1 GCF_013314975.1 Pseudarthrobacter oxydans
ACCCGTTTGGGCTTCGTCATTACCTGCGGTAGCTGAGCCAAGTGGCGTGCCTATCAGGCTTCTCGTCCCCGTAGATGACTTGAAAAAGGCACGTCATTCCAAGGGCATACCATTCCACCAGATGAAACCCTGGGTCGAGATTGGCGACGGCCGTAGGGTCTATTCCAGGAACTCCATCCCTATGAAGGACTGACCCCAAAGCGGTCCGAACACCACGACGTTACGTTATGCCGCCCGCGATGCGGACTTGGCACTACCTGCGGCTGAGGTTGCACTAAGAGCCCGCGTCAGCGATGAAACACTCACACTGATGCGCTCGGCCGTTTCCTTCAAAGTCTTCCCTTCGCTGCGAAGCTGCAGAGCAGTTTCAAGCTTCCCTGCCGTGATCGCCCTCGGCCGGCCACCGAGACGGCCGCGCGCCTTCGCAGCGGCCAGACCTGCCTTTGTTCTCTCAGAGAGCCTGGACCGCTCGTACTCCGCGAGGGAGGCAAACATATCGAAGATCAGTTTGCCGTGGGCGCTCGTCGTATCCAGCCACGGCTCAGCCAGGGAACGGAACCCTATCCCCCGCTGGCCCAGCACGGTCACAATGTCAGCCAGATCAGCGGTGCTCCGGCCCAGTCTGGTCAGATCGGCGACCAAAAGCACATTCCCGGGCTGCAGGTAGTCCAAACACTCCTTCCACCGAGCCCTGGCTTGGGTGGCCCCGGAGGCGTACTCCTGAAAGACACGCACGGCGCCGGCCCCTACAAGTGCGTCAACCTGGGAATCCAAAGATTGTCCTCGTGTGCTGACCCGCGCGTAGCCAATCGCATTCTCAAGCACCTCAAAAACCCTCCATCAAACGTTTTGACCGGTTTTCATTTCGGAAACCAGATTTGACCAACCCTAGAAGGAGTTTTCAACCGTGCGCCGATGTCATTTTCAGAAGTCGTCTGCACCGAATGTCAGAAGTGCCGTGCACTCGTGCCGTCCTGAGACTTCGATGGAATCCCCGGGCGGTCGCGCTCTCGTTATTGCGGTTCGGGTAGGGCTCGTACGAAGGGTGCCTTGCCGAGGGTAGTTCGTTCGAGGTGTTCGGTGATGTGCACTTCTACGTCCGTGGCTGCTGCGCCGGCTTTCTTGAGCGCTGCTGTTACTGCGGTGCGGACGTTTTCTGTGGAGGCTCCCGGGGCGAGGCCGGCAAGGAGCACACGGAGTTTGGTGGGTTCCTGGATGACCTGCCATCCGTTGTATCCGGCCTCGTCGAGGATGTGGTGGAAGACGATTGGGTGGATGTGGATGACGCCTTGTTCTCCTGGGAGGTGGAGGACGTCTTCGAGGCGGCCTTCGATGTCTTGGAGCACAGTGAAGGATCGGCCGCATGGGCACTCGCGCCCGCCGAGTTTGATGGTGTCGGACATTTCGTAGCGAATGAGTGGGACGGTCCGGGAAAACAGGACTGTGACGAGGAGTTTCGCGCCGGTTGTTCCGTTTGGGACGGGGTTTCCTGCCGTGTCTATGGGCTCGATGATGAGCAGGTCTTCGTAGACGTGGCGGTTCCGGTAGGTGCAGGGGGACGCGATCCCTGCCGTTTCGGTGGCGGCGTAGACATCGAAGGGTTTGCTCCCCCAGGCGGCTTCCAGTTCGGCAGCTGCATGGGGGCTGAGGACCTCGGATGCGGACATGACGCCTTCCGGAGCGATGCGCAGGCGTCCGGCACGCTGTTCGGCGGCGAGGGGTTTGAGTGCTGAGGCGTAGCCGACCAGGATCCTGGGTTGGAACCCGTTCAGCGCAGCGACCGTCTCTTCCATGGGGGCGGTGACGTCCAGACGGATGGCGGGGACGATTCTGGAGCGCAGGGATGCTCCAACGACTGCGGACTGGTGTGTGGGGATGCGGGAGCTGACAAGCGCCATCTTCAGGGGCCTGGTGATGCCGGCGGAGATCCCGGCCCAGTCGTTGGCCCGGGCGTAGGAGGCCAGGACGGTCGCCCATTCGGTGCGGTTCCAGACGAAGGTTCCGCGCCGGCCGGTGGTGCCGGCTGTTGCCGCGGCCCACCATTTGCCCTGCCAGGGCAGACCGGGATCCCCTCCGGCCTGGGTGAGGGCCTGTAGATGGTTTTCGAGGTCAGCGAGACTGAGGTCCGGTGTGGTGAGGGCATCGTCGAAGTGCTCCATCAGGTCAGCTTTTGTGACGGGCGGCAGCTGGTCCAGCGGGGCGTTGTGGAGGCCTGCGTGGTGGTGCCGGTAGAACTCGGAGCCGGCGTAGGCCGCCCGGCGGAGCTCCTGGAGGGCGTGTTCCTGGTGGGCTGTGATGTGGGCGGCGTCCCAGTGGTCCCTTTGTCGCCACGCGGCGCGCAGGAACAGTACCTGGGCGATGAGGCTTGGGTCCATGGGCGGGTTGCCTATCGGGTGCCCGCCGGGGCCAGCGGCCGGGTTTGACGGGTGGTGGTGGCTTCGGGTGTTTCCGGGCGGGGCAGCCGGAGCCGTTTGAGCAGGAGGGCGTTAACGGCGACGAGGAAGCTGGATCCGGACATCGACAGGGCCGCGATTTCGGGGCTGAGGGCGATCCCGGCGAAGGCGAAGACTCCTGCCGCGATGGGCAGCGCTATCGCGTTGTAGCCGACGGCCCAGCCCAGGTTCTGGCGCATTTTGCGCAGGGTGCCTTTGCCGATCCGCAGCGCGATGGGCACATCGAGCGGGTCCGAGCGCATGAGGACGACGTCGGCGGTTTCGATGGCCACGTCGGTGCCGGCGCCTATCGCGATGCCGAGGTCGGCCTGAGCCAGGGCCGGCGCGTCGTTCACGCCGTCACCGACCATGGCGACTTTCTTCCCGGCCTGTTGAAGTTCGGCGATTTTCGCTGATTTATCGCCGGGGAGCACTTCGGCGATAACGGTGTCGATGCCGAGCTGGCCGGCGATCCTGCGGCCGGTGGCTTCGTTGTCGCCGGTGAGCATGACGACTTCAATTCCGGCCTCGTGCAGGGCAGCTACCGCCGCGGCGGCAGTCTCCCTCGCGGCATCTGCCATCGCGATCACCGCAGCGGGCCGGCCGTCCACGGCGACGAGCACGGCGGTCCGTCCGGTGCCGGCGAGTTCCTCGCGCACCTGCGCCAGGGGTCCGAGGTCGATGCCTTCATCGGCCATGAGTTTGCGGTTCCCGACCATGACCCGGTGTCCGTCCACGGTCGCTCCGGCGCCGTGGCCGGGAACATTCAGGAACTCGGTCGCCGCAAGCTCGGGTACGCCTTGCGCCTGGGCATGGCGGACCACTGCGGCGGCCAGGGGGTGTTCGGATTCCTTTTCCACGGCGGCGACCAGTGCCAGCAGGGTGCTTTGGTCAATGCCTTCGACGACGACGTCGGTGACTTCAGGTTCGCCTTTGGTCAGGGTGCCTGTTTTGTCCATCACGACGGTGTCGATCCGGGCGGAGACTTCCAGGGCAGTGGCGTTCTTGAACAGGACGCCTCGTTTGGCGCCGAGCCCGGTGCCGACCATGATGGCCGTTGGTGTGGCCAGGCCGAGCGCGTCGGGGCAGGTGATGACGACGACGGTGATGGCGAACAGCATGGCCGCTTGGAGCCCGGCGCCGAGGGCGAGCCAGGCCGCGAAGGTCACGGTCCCGCCGATCAGGGCGACCAGGACGAGCCAGAACGCGGCCCGGTCGGCCAGCCGCTGGCCGGGGGCTTTGGAGTTCTGGGCTTCCTGGACGAGGGCGACGATCTGGGCCAGGGCGGTGTCGGCCCCGACCTTGGTGGCCCGGACCCGCATCGTTCCGGTGGTGTTGATGGATGCGCCGATCACGTCCGATCCGATGGTCTTGGTTACCGGCAGGCTCTCGCCCGTGACCATGGATTCGTCGACCTCTGACTGGCCCTCCTCGACTTTCCCGTCGACGGGGATTTTCGATCCCGGCCGGACCAGCAGCAGGTCCCCGGCCTGGACGTCAGAGGTGGGGATCTCGACTGTCTCGCCGTCGCGGATCACGACCGCGACCGGCGGGGCGAGCTCGAGCAGGGTGCGGATGGCCTCGTTCGCCCCGCCGCGGGCCCGCATCTCGAACCAGTGGCCCAGCAGCACGAATGAGGCCAGGACGGTCGCGGCTTCATAGAACACCTCGCCGCCCCCGGTGAGGGTGACCCACACGCTGTAGAGCCAGCCGGTGCCCACGGCGATCGCGACCAGGACCATCATGTCCAGTGTGCGGGCCTTCAGTGCCCGGTAGGCGCCGTCGAAGAAGATCCAGGCCGAGTAGAAGATGACCGGCAGGGACAGGATCAGGGCCATGACGTCATCGCGGAGCCCGAACGGTGTCGGGGCGGTGAAGCCGAGCATGTCCCGGCCCATCGGGGACCAGAGGACAACACCGATCGACAGGACCGCTGCGACCAGGAAACGGTTGCGCATGTCCTTGACCATGTCATCCATCGACATCCCGCCGTGGTGGCCTCCGTGCCCCATCATGTCCTGCGGGGTCCGGGCCATCCCACCCTGCATCCCCGCGCCGTGCCCTGCGTGGGCGTCCGCCGCCGGGTGGGCGTGCTCCGTGCCCGGTTCCGCCGGTGCAGGGATATGGCCGGTGTGGTGATCGTGCTCCATCGTGTGTGGTGGACCGGCCGGTCCTGGACCGGGATGGGCGTGACCGGTGTGCGGGTGGGCAGCGCTCTTTGTCGTGGGCGTGGCGTGCTTCATCCCGGCGGTGTGGTGTTCTTCCATCGGGTAGCAGACGTGGTCGGGGACGGACTCGCCGCGGCAGTGATAGCCGCAGTCCCGGACCCACCCGGAGATCTGCTCCAGCGAGGTCACGGAGGGGTCAAAGCTCACGGTCGCGGTTTGGGCAACGGGGTTCGCCTCAACCCCTGCGACTCCGGGCCGCTGCGAGAGGACCCGTTCGATGACGGCTTTGGATGTGGCCCAGTGCAGGCCGCGGACTTCCACAACAGTGCGTTGCAAAGGCGTGGCCGGGGCGTTGGTGCCGGGCTTCGAGTCAGCAGACATGGTGTCGTCGTCCTTAGCTCATCAGGGATCCGTGGAGGACAGCCGGGGTGGGTTCACCCGCTGTCGGACCTTCACTGCGTGGGGCTTTCGCCCGGGACGTCGTTTTCCGGTTAGGCCGAACATATACCCCCTAGGGGTATTAGTCAAGGTTCGTTCCTGCTGTGCGCGGGCGCGTGCCGGCTGCCCTTGACGTTCACTATCGCCCGTTACCGGCGCGAGGGGTCAGAGGCTTTGGTCCCGCGCGGCGGCGGTGGGCCGGTGGCGGTGGGCCGGCGGAGCACGAGCCAGAGTGACCCGAGGACCAGGACGATGCCGGCCACTGCCAGCGGTGGGGGTCTTTCCCCGGGCAGGAGCAGGGATGCGGCCGTGCCGATGACGGGCACGAGCAGGGTCCAGGCGGTCAGGAGGTCCAGGCGGGAGCGGGCCGCTTCGGTGAACCAGGCCAGGAACGCGGCCGCCGTCCCGGCCAGGGAGAGGAAGAGCAGAACGGTGAGGAACTGCGGGGTCCAGTGGATTGCCTGGACCGGTTCCCGGGCGGCGGCTGTTCCGGCGAGCAGGGCACCGCCGATCAGGAAGTGCCAGGCGCTGGCGGCAACCAGGTCTGTGCCGGCGAGGCTGCGGGCGGTGAGGGTTCCGGCCGTCACGGCTGCGGCGGCGAGCAGCGACAGCCATACTCCCGAGCCGCCGCCGCTGGCCAGGCCCACGACGAGCAGCCCGGCGAAGCCGAGGCCGATCCCGGCCACCGTGCGTGCCGATATTGATTCGCCGTAGAGCCACCATGCGGGCACGATGATCAGCAGGGGCTGGGCGTTGGCCAGCACTGCCGCGGCGCCGATGGCCATCCCTGCGGTCCCGGCAAACATCGCGGCGAATGCGACCGTAACATTCGTCAGCCCCATCAGGGTGATCAGTGCCCAGGTCCGGAGTCCCCGGGGCAGTGCCCGGCCCTGAACCAGACACAGCAGGAGCAGGGCTGCCGCGGCGATCAGCGCCCGGAGGGCGGCGAACCACAGGACCGGGGCGTCCTGGAGCCCGAGCCGGATCGCCAGGAAGCACAGGCCCCAGGCTGCGGTGATGCCGAGCATGATGGCCGGGCGGGGCGCGCCTCTGGCCTGGTCCGTGCCCTCCGGGTTCATCGCGCCTCCGGGTTCACCGGACGAGCTGGCGCAGGTGGCACTGCTGGATCAGTTCGACGGCCTCGTCGATGTCGTCGGTGCACCGCAGCAGGCGGATGTCTTCGGGGGTGATGAACCCCTGGTCCTGGAGCCGGTCCCGGATCCAGTCCGTGAGCCCGGCCCAGTGTTCGGTGCCGATCAGGACGACGGGGAATTCGTGGATTTTTCCGGTCTGGACGAGGGTCAGGGCCTCAAAGAGTTCATCCAGTGTGCCGAATCCGCCGGGAAGGACCACGAAAGCGGAGGCGTAGCGGATGAACATGAGCTTGCGGGCAAAGAAGTACCGGAAGGTCATGGACACGTCAAGGTAGGGGTTCAGCGATTGTTCGCGGGGAAGTTCAATGCCGAGCCCGACGGAAGTGCCGCCGGCTTCCATGGCGCCGCGGTTGGCCGCTTCCATCAGGCCCGGTCCGCCGCCGGTGATGACCGCGAGCCCGGCCTTCGCGCACCCTGCGCCCAGGGCACGGGCCACGGCGTAGCGGGGATCCGAGGGTCCGGGCCGGGCGGAGCCGAAGACGGCGACCGTTTTGCCGAGCCCGGGTGAGAGCAGACCGAATCCGGTCTTGATTTCGGTGCTGATCCGTTCCAGCCGGGCCGGGTCCTCGGCCGGGTCCGCGAGGGCTGCGAGCAGTTCCTGGTCGGTCATCTTCATGCCGGCGCCGCTTCCGGGTGCATGCTGCAATGCAGGTTGTGTTCCCCGGCTTCTTCGGTGCTCAGACGGCCGTCGTCGATGGTGATGACGCGTTTGGCGGCGGTCCGCAGCCGCTGGTCGTGGCTGACGATGATGACGGCCCGGTTTTCCCGGCAGGCCGTCCCGCACAGGAGCAGGGTGACGTCCTGGCCTGTTTTCGCGTCCAGGTTGGCGGTGGGTTCGTCGGCGAGGATCAGCCGGGGATCATTCGCCAGGGACCGGGCGATGGCCACCCGTTGCTTCTCACCGCCGGAGAGGTCCCGGGGCAGGTTCCGCAGCCGGTGCCCGAGCTGGAGCTGTTCCAGCGCGGCCCGGGCCTTGGTCCGCGCCTCTTTCCGGGGCACCCCCGCGGTGAGCAGTGGCATCATGACGTTTTCCTCGGCGGTGAGGGCCGAGAGCAGGTTGAAGGTCTGGAAGACGAACCCGAACTCCTGCAGCCGCAGCCGGGACAGTTGTGCCGGGGAGAGGGTGGAGATGTCCTGGCCGGAGATGAGGATCCGGCCGCCCGTGGGAGACATGAGGGTGCCGATCATGGACAGCAGGGTTGTCTTCCCGGACCCGGAGGGACCCATGACGAGCACGATGTCCCCGGCCTCGACGCTCAGGGATACGTGGTCCACGGCGGTCACGGCGGTGTGGCCGGAGCCGAAGGTCTTCGATACGTCCTGGACGGTGACCACGTTCATGCCCGGAACACCTCCGCCGGGTCGATGCGGGACAGCCGGCGGACCGGCAGCAGCGAGGCCGCCACGGCCATGACCAGGGTGACGCCGAGGATCCAGGCGGCGTCCAGCCACCGGATTTCCGTGATGAACTCCGGGACATAGCTTCCCGCGGCCGCGCTGACGGCCAGGGCCAGGGCCGCGCCGACGACATACCCGAGCACGGCGGCGGTGACGGCCTGTTCGATTACGACGGTGTAGAGCTGGCGGTTGCTCACCCCGATGGCCTTCAGGACCCCGTACTCGCGTGCCTTTTCAATGGTTGAGGTGAAAATGGTCAGTCCGATCACCGTCATGCCCACGGCGATCCCGATCAGCAACAGGACCAGGATGATCGGCAGGAACGTGTCACGGACGATGTTCGTGTTGTTCTCCACGAACCGGTCCTTGCTGATCGCATCGACCGCCGGGTCCGCTTCGATCCGGGACACCACCGCGGCCGGGTCCGCCCCGTTCTTCACGGTGACGAGGAAGAAATTGGTGGCGCCAGGCAGCTGGAGGATGCTTTCGGCGTCCTCTTTGGTCGCGAACGCGAAGGAGAAGCTGAGGATGTAGCCGCCCTCGGAATAGCCGGCGACCTTCAGTTCCCTGCCGGCGACCGGGATGGTGTCCCCGATCCGGATGTCCTGGCTGCGCCCGACGACCCGGTCGATGATGATTTCGCCCTTGCCGGGGACGGACTTGCCCTCCACCACCCGGGCCGGGGCGCCGACGTTGTTCTCCGTGTCGTCGGCGATGACGTAGAGGTTGATGTCCTTGCCGTTGTGCGCGAACGCGACCCGCCGGCCGCTGAACGGTTTGGCGCTGCCGACCCCATCCACCCCGGCGAGGAAGTCCCGGACGGTCAGGGGCAGCACGGACGGGGTGTGGAACATGTCCGTCGCACCGGTCTGGGTGATCCAGTAATCGGCCGGGACGGTGCGGATGTATTCGCCGATCTTGTTGCTCCAGCCCTGGTACAGGCCCTGGATGCTCAGGATCAGCAGCACGCTGAAGGCGACCCCGCCGACGCTGATCAGCAGCCGGGTCTTTTCCTGGACCAGGTTTTTTATTGCCAGGAAGAGCATCGCGCCACTTCCCGGGGTGCCTGGGCCCGCCCGGGCATTACAGCCCCTCCTGCGGTGTCCGCCCTCCAGTGCCGGCGGTCCGCCGTCCTATCCGGGGGACGAAGCCGGGGACCTGGCGCCGGTATGCGGCGTACTCTTCACCGAACTCGGCCTCCATCATCCGTTCTTCCTTCCGGGCCAGGCGCAGGTACACGATGACCAGGACCGGGAACATCACCAGGGTCAGCAGGGTGGGCCACTGCAGCAGGAATCCGGCCATGATCGTCAAAAACCCTACGTACTGCGGATGCCGCACCCGGCCGTAAGGGCCCGTGACCGCGAGGCGGTGGTCCCGTTGGGCCGCGAAGAGGACCTGCCAGGACCGGTAGAGCAGGAAGAATCCGGCTGCGATCAGCACGTTGCTGAGCAGATGCAGCGGACTTAGGTGCGGATCGCCCTGCCAGCCGGTCAGGTCTTGCCACAAATGGCCGGTGTTGTGGTTCAGCAGGTCACCGCCCGGGATCCGGTTCCCCAGCCAGCCCGACAGCAGATAGATGGTCAGCGGAAAACCGTACATCTCCGTGAACAGCGCCACGATGAACGCGGAGAAACCGCCCAGGGCGCGCCAGTCCAGCCTGGTCCGGGGCCGGACGAAACTGAACGCGAAGATGATGAACACCGCCGAATTGATGATCACCAGCCCCCACAGGTCATACCCGTAGTCAGTGGACATGGCCGCCACCCCCGCCGGGGGCTTCCTGCCCGCCGTGCCCCTGATGCGTGGAGCTGCCGTGCCCGCCATGTCCGCCGTGCCCGCCATGCATGAACAAATGCATGGACAACATCAGCACCACCCACAGGTACGGCAACGCGTCCAGGATATGGAGCCAATGGTTCGTAACCAGGTACACGGCGGCCACCGCGATCAGGACCGTAAGCAGTCCCTGCGTCCAGGGCCCGGGCCGGATACGCCCCGGAGCGGGAAGATGTTGCATGCTCATGCCCCCAAGTGTTGTGCCCGTTGACCCGGCCCGGTAGTGCCTAACGTCCCCGTCCCGGCCCGCTACCCGGTACCTGCGAATGAGCCGCAAACCCTTGCCAAACATACCCCTAGGGGGTATATTTGTGGTGTTGCCAGTGACGTGGTTTGTCCAGGCCCAGGCCGTCACATCCGTTCAACCGCAACATCCCCTTTCCTATCCCTGCTTGAAGGAAAACTGACATGTGCGGAACATCTGAATCACGGACCCAACTGCCCCTGGCCTCCACGGCCCAGCAGGGCTGCAGCTGTTGCTCCCCGGCCGCGGACACGCACCCGGCCGCTGCCGCCGATCAGCGGCCGGCAGCCCAGGGTTCCAATGCCCAGTACGCCGTGGAGGGGCTGACCTGCGGGCATTGTGTCCGGACCGTTGAGCAGGCCGTCTCCGGGGTAGCCGGAGTCGAGTCTGCATCGGTGGACCTGGTGCCCGGCGGCACGTCGCGGCTGACCGTCACCGGCACCGCGGACCGGGAGGCGCTGGCTGCGGCGGTCAGCTCCTCCGGCTACGTCCTGGTCGGCGCGAACTAGCCCCGCACCGGATCCCCCGGGCCCTGATTAGTGGCCCGGGTGATCGGTGTGGTCAGCAGTGGGCGCCGGGGAAGGTGTCGTGTCCCCTCCGGCGCCGCTGATGGCCGGGCCGATGACGAACGCGGACAGGGAGAACATGGCTGCGAAGACCAGCAAACCCACGGCCGGGGCGACCCAGCTGCCGAACCGCCGGTAAAGGCGGATCAGCATGGGTGCGGACGCCAGCAGCCCGAGCGCTCCGAACAGTGCCGTGCCGCCGGATCCTGCCACGACCGCGGTTCCTGCCAGCAGCCCGATGTGGTGCAGGACGTGCGGGAGGAGCCCCATGACCAGGCCGACCGCGCCGACGACCGTGTGCCACAGGCTCTGAAGCTTGTTCCGGAACGAACGTCCCGGAACCGTCCCGCTGCGGGGACCGGCGGGTGGATGCAGGTGGGCGTGCTCACCGGTCACGGCCAGGTACTTTCGCCGTTCCGGTGGCCCGTGGGGCCCGGGCGGTCGATCATTCCCCACCGTCGGCGCGGGTCCGGGTCCGGACCACCAGGACCGGGCAGGGAGCGTGATGAAGGATCTGCGTGGACACCGAACCCAGCAGCATTCCGGTGAATCCGCCCAGGCCGCGGGAGCCCACGACCAGGAGGTCGGCGTCCTCGGCCGCCCGGAGCAGCACGTCGGCGGGGTGGCCCTGGACGACGTCACCGGTCACCGTGACCCCTTCGCTGTCCACGCGCTGCAGCGTCTCGTTCTGGAGGCGGCGGGCGGCCTCCGGGAAGACATCCGGGTTCCGGATCAGCCCCTCCATCCCGACGGTGACCGGCGGGAACTGCCAGGCGGTCACGGCGCGGACCCGGCCGTGGCGCAGCCGCGCTTCCGCAACAGCCCATTCCAGTGCCAGGCGCGCCGGGGCGGAGCCGTCCACCCCGGCAACAATCCTGAATTCTTCATCGCCGCCCATGACATGCAGCCCTCCGCGTGGTCGTTCACTGCTGTTGTCCCTCAGTGTGTTCCGCGCCTGTTTTTCGCCGCAAGGGCCTTAGTTCCCGGTCTATGGGTCCGGCCCCGTGGTTGAAACCGAATCCGGTGCAGGTTCGTTGTACCGGGAGGTGCCTGCCACAGGCCCGGTAATCTTGGACAAAAGCCCGCACGGAAGGAAGGAGGAACCTCATGACTGCACCTGAACATCGCACCGCAATGACGTTCCTTCGCCGCGCGGGTCTCCTGGGTGCCGTTCTGGCGCTCATTGCCGGGATTTTCGGCATGCACGTCCTGACGACCAGTCACGCGCTGCATTCGTCCGCTATGGCGGCAGCGGCGGGCAGCGCCCAGCACGAATCCTCCGGCGCCGGTCATACCGAACACCTTCCGGCCGTCTCCACCCCGGACATGCCGGAGGCTCAGGGCGGGTCAGCTCTGGATGCTGTGCAGTGCTCGGACTCGGGCAACTGCACCAGCATGCACGCCATGACTGCTGCCTGCACCCCGTCGGCGAAGTCCGGTTCCCTGGCCGCACCGCTGCCTGGGACCTGGGTGATCGCCAGGAGCTCCATCACGGGGGCCCTGACCGATACCGGTGCGGCCTGGTCCTATCGTCCCGGGAGTCCTTCGCCGGGTGAGCTCTGCATCAGCCGGACGTAAAACACCGGCCCTGCGCTGTGACCTGACCAGCGCTTAGCAGCCCGGGTGCCGGCCCGTTCGAGCCGTGCCCGGCGCATCACCGATGCACATTCACCCACCATGGCGCCAACGCGCCCGCTGATGTCTTGAAGGACCCGAAAAACATGATGAACAAGAAATTCCTTGCCCTTTCCACCACCGCCGTCGCCGCAGCACTCGCCCTGGCCGGCTGCTCCACCGGCACCGGATCCACCGCCCCCTCCAGCTCCGCCGCAGCCGGCAACTCGATGCCGGGTATGGATCACGGCAGTTCGGGGATGATGTCCAGCAGCTCACCGGCCGCCTCGGCCGATCACAACGCGGCCGACACCATGTTCGCCCAGGGAATGATCCCGCACCACGAACAGGCCGTCGAAATGAGCGAGATGATGCTGCAGAAAAAGGACATTCCCGCAGCGGTCACCGACCTCGCGACCAGGATCAAGGCGGCCCAGGCCCCGGAAATCGACACCATGACGGGCTGGCTGAAAAGCTGGAACGAATCCGCCACCATGGGCGCCGGCCATAGCATGGACGGCATGATGGGCGACGATGACCTCAAGAAGCTCGACGCCGCCCAGGGCACCGAAGCGGCCAAGCTCTTCCTGACCCAGATGATCGCCCACCACGAAGGCGCCATCATGATGGCCAAAACCGAAACCGCCCAGGGCCAAAACGCCGACGCGATCAAGCTCAGCAAGAACATCGTGACCGCGCAGGAAGCCGAAATCCAGGAAATGAAGAACTTGCTGGCCACCCTCTAAACCAGCACACGGCCGGTGGCGCCGGCCCCTCCCCGGGGGCCGGCGCCACCGGCCGCACCACGCCACCTGGCCCCCTCTCGTTTCTTGGAGTCCCCATGCCCCTGCGCCCATTAACCCGCCACCGCTTAAACCGCCCCCGTTCAGCGGCCGCCGCCGCAACAGCCGCGCTGATGCTCACGCTGTCCGCCTGCGCCCCGGGAACAACCTCCGGGACTTCCGGTACCGGCCCGTCCACTGCCGCCGCCGAGGTCCCCAGCTCCCACGTTCACGGCCTGAGCGTGGACCGTGAAACCGACCAGGTGCTGCTCGCCACCCACGAAGGCCTGTTCGACGTCACCCAGTCTCCCGCAACCAAAATTGGCGGCACCAACGACCTCATGGGATTCACCGCGGCCGCGGACCACGGGGTGTTCTATGCCTCCGGACACCCTGGCCCCGGCTCCGATCTACCCAACCCGCTCGGCCTGATCAAGTCCGTGGACGGCGGCAAAACCTGGGAACAGCTCTCCCGCCAGGGCGAATCAGACTTCCACGCCCTGACCACTTCCCGGTCCGGGATCATCGCGTATGACGGGACGCTGCGGATCAGTCCCGACGGCATGACCTGGTCCGACGTTGCAACCGGCTTCGTTCCCGCCGTCCTGGCCGGCACGCCGGAAACGGACACCGTTCTGGCCACGGCCCGGGAAGGGCTCCAACGTTCGACCGATGGCGGCAAAACCTGGCAACGGGTCACCACCGCACCGATCCTCCAGTTCGCAGCCTTCGCCAGCGGCACTGACGTCATCGGTGTCGAGCCAGACGGCACGGTCCATCAGTCAGCCGACGCCGGAACTACCTGGACCCGCGCGGGCCGCATCCAGGGCAGGGTCCAGGCGATCACCGCAGTGAAAGGAGCAGAAAAAAAGCCTTGGATCTGGGCCGCCACTACCGACGGTCTGGTCACATCCACCGACGGAGGGGCGACCTTCCGCCCGGCCGACGCAGCCTGACCCCTGCTGGCCCGGCGGGTCGTCACCGGTTCAGGTGACGGTGAGCTCGGTGTGCATCCCCGCCCAGTAATGCCCCGGGAGGTTGCAGAAGAGTTCATACCGCCCGGGTGGCAGGTCAAGCGTGACCCATCCGCTCGTGGACGGCAGGACCCCCTCGCCTTGGCCGTCGGCGCAGGTAGTGGACGCTTCGCCCAGGCTGCCGTCCTCGTCGACTCTTCCGTCCCGGCCCACCGGGCGGGTTCCTGGGGTCTGGGTGCCTGCCAGGGGGACGACCAGCATTTCATGGGGAATAGTGCCGGCGTTGGTGACCAGGAAGGACACTTTGCCGTGGACCACGGTGGCCCGGTCCGCGGTCAGGCGCATGCCGCCGCGCATCATCCCGGGGCCGCCCATCATGCGCCCGGCCCTATCGGTGGTGGTGATGTTCACGACCGTTCCGGCGAAGCTCGGCGCCGCACAGCGGGTGGTGCCGGGATTCCCTGCTCCGCCCGGATTCGGGCCAGCGCCGAGCAGTGCGATCCCCGTCATGGACAACGCGGCCAGCAGTACGGTCGCGATAACCCCGATCAGGGTCTGCGTGCTGCGGGAGAGTGTCTTCACGGCTTGCGTCGGAGGGCAGCCCGGCGTTCATTCAGCTCGTTCGCGTCGATTTCCCCCCGCGCGAAACGTTCGTTCAGGATCCGCTCAGCCTCATCGTGAGCAGACCTGTAGTATCCCCCGTGCCCCTGGCGTCCGCCGCGGACCAGAAGAATCACGACCGTCACCACACCGCCCCAGAACAGCAGCATCATCAGGGCCATGAAAATCCAACCGCCCACACCCCAGTCGCCGTACCATCCGTACATCATCCCCGGACCCGCCCCTTCAATCGCTGCCGCAGTTGCTTACAGCCTTGCGCGGTCGGCGCCCTGCGCAACAGAGCCGTTAGTCACCGAATCCTTGGCCACCGGCCGGAGTCCGCATGTCACTTGGCGTGGAGAAGCTTGTGGCCATCCGGGCGCAACTCTCCGGTGGGTGAGACGTGGCGGTAAAGGGTCTGACGGGTGATGCCGAGTTCGTCGCAGAGCTCGCTGACTTTGGTGCCGGGTTTCCCCATGGACGCCATGGCGAGCCTCAGCTTCGCGGGAGTCATCTTGTAGGGGCGGCCACCGCTGCGGCCGCGGGCCCGGGCAGAAGCGAGGCCAGCGATGGTGCGTTCGGAGATGAGCTCGCGTTCGAATTCGGCCAGGGCAGCGAAGATTCCGAAAACAAGCTTGCCTGACGCCGTCGTGGTGTCGATGGCCGCTCCCTGCCCGGTCAGGACTTTCAACCCGATGCCGCGTTCGGTCAGGTCGTGGACGATGTTGACCAAGTGGCGCAGATCCCGCCCGAGCCGGTCAAGCTTCCACACAACCAGGGTGTCCCCGTGCCGTAAGGCTTTGATGCATGCCGCGAGCTGGGGTCGGTTGTCTTTCTTGCCGGACGCCATGTCTTCATAGAGCGAGCCGGTGTCGATGCCAGCGGCCAGAAGCGCGTCGCGCTGCAGGTCGGTGGTCTGGGAGCCATCCGCCTTGGAGACCCGCATGTACCCAACCAACATGGCCCACTCCCCCAAGTCATTTATACGTTCGTTTAAGTGACACCAAGTTGTCAATCTGGTTCGAAATCAGAATATGTCACTTAACCCGTTACTTATTCTACGTCAGTCAAAGGGCTGTCATCCTTCTGTTTGTGACAGGAAGTCAAGGGGTATCCCAAGCTCGGCGAAGGTGTCCCGAAGACCGCGGACGGATTCCTGACTGCGGCACCCGTAGCGTGCGAAGTCGAAGAGGTGCTTCGCGACCACTGGATCCGTTTTGGCTGCTGCGATGCACGCATCCCGGGTAGCCGTCACCTGATTCCAGAGCTCGTCCAGTGTCGGCTGCTTCTGCGTGCCCGCGCGAGCTGTCGGTGATCCGGGCGGGGTCCCACTGCTGATCGGTGCCTTCGGTTCGGAACGCAAAAGGTACGCGGAGGTACCCAGGGCGGTCAGGGAGCCGGCCTCGACCATTTCCATCGCGGCGGCAGCGGCTTCGAGCAGTTGCTGCTGCCTGGTCCAGTGGAGGGTCTCGAACGGTTGCCATGAGTGCAGGCCGGCCCGGAACGGGTGGCCGCAGTGGTCCCAGACCCGGCGCACCTCCTCCAGTTGCTGGCCGTATCGTCCCTGGGGCGCGCTGAGTTCGTCCAGGAGGGTCCGCAGCAGCCGGAACCAGACTCCGGCGTGAACCGAGCGCCGGGGCAGGTCGACGGATCCTGTCGTTATTGCCTGCCAGGTGCGCCGGTCCATCAGGGTCAATGACTCCGGGAGTTCCCGCTGGTCCTCGACGGAGGTTGTCCACTTGATGTAGTCCGCAGGGTGTCCTTCATAGGTCTCAAGCCGGTGTCGGTGTACCGGGCAGCTGGCCATGAGCGGCAATTGCCAGAAGAGCAGTATCGTCGGGCCGGACTCCAGGCATTCGCGGCACCCCCGCAGCACCCGGGTTTCCGCGAGCCATGGCAGCCACTTCCGCGGTGTGTAGATTTGGCGCCGCGCCGGTGGCAGGAGTACCGAGAACTGGTGCACATAGGTTTCGTAGGTATCGGGTGCAGGGGTGAGGGAGTCGAAGAGCCATGGCACCCAGCCGGCCATGGTCATGGCCTGTACGCGGTGCTGGTCGAGGCCCGTACGTTTGGCGAGCTCGTCGAGGAGGTAACGTGGCGGGTTCAGATCCAGCTCAGCGTCGCTAAGTTCCCGGTGACCGAGTGCGTGTTCGAGCAGCTGGTGGGAGTACATCCCGTAGCTGGTCGCCGTCCGCCGCAGCCAAGAGGACAAAGATTCCGTTGCTGCAGGTGCCGGATGAAGGGGCCAGCGCTCCGGCGGTCTCACATCAGTTCGCGTTCAAACAAACGGCGCCGTTCTGTGGGTCCTGCATAGTCGGCCATGACCAAAGTGCGGCGATTGATACGCTCTTCACCGCTTTCCACAGCGGCGATCGCCGCGGTCGTCAGGAGCCGGGCGAGTTCGCCAATGGTTCCCTCACTTCGGGCGAGTAAGTACTGCGCCATATCGGCGGTAGCGATGTCCGAGGGGCGCTGCAGGGGTAGGGCGGCCGCGAAACTGGCCAACAACGACAGAGTGTCCGCACCGGTGTTCCACAGGGGAAGGACGATGGGTTCAAACCGGTTCTCCAGCTGATCATCGGACCGAACCGCAAGATATGCTTCCCGCGTCCCGACGCCGACGATAGGGATACGCAGCTCGTTGCCCAGGAACCGTAGAAGATTGAGGAACTCCCGGCGGCTGTTGCCTTGCCCGGCGAGGATATTGTGCAGCTCGTCGATGACGAGCATGCGCACTCCCGTTAAGCGCAGCAGTTTCAGCGAGATCTGCTCCACGTCCGCCAGGCGCCGCCGTGGTTGAAGCGGTGCCCCAAGCGCGGCCAGGAGCGCGATGTAGAAGCGCAGCACGGAAGGCTCCGACGGCATCTGCACGCACAACACCGGAATGAGTTCCCGCTCCGGCTCGGCCACGGGCGGGTGTCCCCGGCGGAACTTTTCCACGATCATCGACTTGCCGTTGTTCGTCGGCCCGATCAGCAACAGGTTCGGCATGCGCTGTTTGTCCGGCCACGACAACAGGGACTCAAGGCGGGCCACCGCTTCCACCGCGCGCGGGTAACCGATCCACCGGTCGGCCCGGATCAATTCAACCCGCTCGTTCGCAGGTAACCGTGCCGCGGCCCGCACACTCGGGTGCAGGTGGGACAACTCCGGTGCCTCGTACTCAGGCATGGTCACCACTGCTCGATCTGATCGAATCGCGGTACCCGGGCCGCATCCGCCACCATGTCCGGTTCCTGCTGAGCAGGGGCTTCCGGCGGGAGCAATGGGGATGGTGTCTTCGAATGCGCCGTCGTCGCTACGTTGCGGCGCTCGGCGTCACGGCGCATGCGCTTGGTGGTCTTCGAGGCAGTACTTGCGATCTCCCGCATTTGCGCGATCGTGCGGAACAACGCCGCTTCGTCCACTTGGGCTACCCCGCGCTCGTGTAGTCGCGCCAGGGCGTGCCGGTGCTCCCACAGGCTCACGGACGGATTCGCCATGGTCCGGTAAGGGACCTCGACGTAGTGAGCCCCCTCTGGTTCCAGTACCCAGATTCTGCTGATGTCCCTGGGGTCCCGGCGGATAAGGAACGGCCCAAGCCTTTCGCGCCGGCTGATCCACGGTTTCAGCGCATTGGAGAAGTAGTGGACATGATCGATGACGAAGCCCGCCCTCGTCAGGGTACGCCGCACGACGGGAAGGAAATCGACCAGGAACACTGTCGGGTTAGTGGCAACCGGCGGCAGCCCCGTCGCCGCCACCCCTTCAGCCCACCGACCAGCCGGCGTCTGCCCCAGCGTGCCGTGAGTGGTGCCGTGGTAGTTGGTGACGGCAAGGGCCATCCATTTCTCCAGCTCGCGCAGGGTCAACGCCGCTTCCCGGTCGGAGTCATAACGCCCCCGTTCGCCGGGGTTGGAAAAGGTGGTCCCGGGAAGTTCGTGGATTTGCTTCATCGCGGTGCCGATCACGCGTTCCACGATTCCGCCATAATGAGGCCGGCCCAGCGGACGGTAGGCCAGCTCGATACCGTGCTGGTCGCATCCTCGTCGGAGCGCTTCGCTCTTGAATTCGCTGGCATTATCCAGGTAAAGCAGTCTCGGCTTCCCGCTCATCGGCCACCCCGCCTCAACACCCAGACCTTCAAGCCATGGTCTTTTGTCAGTCCCGGCATGCGCCAGGCACAGCCCAACCGACACTGCCGAGGGCGCCTCCAGGGTCACAACCATGCCGATGATGCACCGACTGTAAACATCGATCGCGACAGTTAGATACGGCCGACCAATCGGTCGCCGCTCCCGCTTGTCCACGACGATTACATCGATGACGGTGTGGTCGATCTGCACCCGCTCCAGAATCGTGCCGACCGCAGGCACCTCGTCCCCGGCGGACTGTAGCGACCGCACCGCATCGGGCCCTCCCCTGCGCCGGCCTACCTCAACTGGATTCAACGCCCGGATGCGCCGTTCCACCGTGTTTCTGGCCGGGACAGGAAGCTGCCGTGCGCGGCAGGCCGCAGCAATATCCCGATACACCGACGCCAACGTCCGTTTCTGCCGAGTCAGGAACTGCTTCCGCACCATCACCCGGACCAGGTCCTCGACCTCATCTGACAGCCGGGCAGTTCCCTTCCCTCCGGAGGAACGGCCAGGAGCCAAATCTGTCAGCAAACCAGAACCGTCGCGATAGCGTCTGAGGAGCACGTACACCTGGCGCCGCGATACGCCCAAGGCCGCGGCGGCAGCATCAACCGCTGCCCTACCAACAACCGTGCGCGCGGCCAAGGGGCCGATCACCACCGAAACCGACTTCGTCCGAGCCCAGAGATCATCCCGCATCGTCAACGTGCCCGGCTCACGAATGGGCGCCGATTCCGCATCCACTCCGACACCTCCCTCGGCGTGCAGAGGAGTAGTAAGCAAAACCGACCCTAGTGCAGAGGAGTACGGAAAAACCAGTGCTCAACACCCGCCTGCACAACCGCGAAAACGGGCTGCTCGCCGTGCACGCGAGTACGGAAAATGACATATTTGTGACTCTCGGCGCTAAATGACGGCTTTTTCACGGCGCTATTTGTCGCATGGCGCAGCCAGCAAGGGGACTCCCCACCGGGGCTGTCCCCTCGCCTGGTTGGGACCGCAGACGACTTTCTTGGCATGTATAGGACTTGTGGCGAGGCGTCACTCAGGTGGAGGTTGCGTTTCCGTGAGATCAACATGCTGCTCGCGCTCTGGAATCGCATGAGCGGAATCCGCGGGCGGTGTTCCAGGGTGTTGCAGCCAAGCATTGGATTCCGCGTCTCCGTGCGCGACGATTTCGACAGCGACGGAGTCCCATCGATAAACGTTGGTCCCGGCGGGTGGACGCTGGGACGTGATGTAGAAAAGTCCCGGCCAAGCAAGCTCGCCGATAGGCGGCCCGTCTGGATCAGGGTTCGCCAAGGCAACGCCGGCATCGGCCGCCACATCTCGCCCGACGTGAAATGGTAAACCCACGACATCGGGGACCGTAACCCTGTCGGCGAACCTCTCACTCATTTTCACAATTTACCTCTGAAAGGTGTCTGCTGTAGCGGGTGAACGCCGCCTTGGCGGCAGACGCACTGTGATCGCAAGGGGATCGTGTGGCGGCCACTGGTCAGCGAGCCGTTGGCTTGACGGACCTCGGCGCTGTGGTTGAAGAGCCGCAGATCATCGTAGACGGATTCGTTTATGGCGGCCTGTTGGGGCCGGGCTGGAGGCGGGCGGGCATAGGTAGTGGGTAGTGGACTGTGTCTGCAATCCGCCCCTTGAAGGTCTTCGCGCCTGGAGCGTAACCTGCACGCAAGAAGCGGAGACTGCAAGATTGGGCTAGGAGCGCGGCATGAATGTGCTGAGCCAGATACTCGCCGGATCCACCGGCCTGGCGCTGATAAGCGTTGGCATCCTGGAGGTCTTCTTCCATGGCGACCAACGGTTCCACCGGATCTTCCTGATCAGGCAGGAAAACGTGCACGCAGTCCGGATGTGGGCGATGAATGTTGGCGCCTACAACATCACCTTCGGCTTGGGCATCGCAGTGGGCCTGTGGCTGGTGAACTTCTCAGGCACTCCCACCAGCGGGTCGGCCATAGTGATCTTCTGCTGCGCGTGCCACGTCTTCCTTGGTTTTTGGCTGTGGGTCACAGAGAAGCGCCTCCTCGTCAGCGCCATCGGCCAGGCGCTCTTCCCGGCGCTGGCAATTGTCTTCTACGTTCTCGTTCACTAGGGGTGGTAGTTGGCGAATGCTAGTGGCGGCGTTTTTGTTGATTCGCGTCACAGCAGCGCCCGTATGGTGGTGGCTCTACGGACCGCTTGAAGCGTCCGCAAGAGGATCGGTTATCGGAACAGGGCTGGGAATACCTTCTCCGCGCGTAGCGGGAAAGTAGACTGAGGTCGTTTGCGACCTTGCCGGTAAGCAATCCCGGTGCTTAGTGCCCTCAAGGTCACTCTATTGGAGGCTCTGTCTCCGTGAGATCGACGCGTTGCTCGGGCTGCGGAGTCGTGGCATGGGCCGAATCCGCGGGCGGAGCACCTGGGCGCTTCTGCCAAGCGTTGGATTCCGCATCTCCGTGTGCGACGACCTCGACAGCCACAGAATCCCAGCGATACACGATGGTGCCGGCGGCGGGGCGTTGCGATGTGATGTAGAACAGCCCGGGCCAAGCTAGGGCTCCGATGGGCGGCCCGTCGGGATCAGGATTCGCCAGGCTGACTCCCGCGTCCCATGCCAAATCGCGGCCGACGTGAAATGGCAACCCGACAACATCGGGCACCGTCACTCGATCGGCGAACCTTTCTTCCATTCTCCAAATCTACTTCGAAGGGTATCCGCTGCAACGGCCTCCGGAGGGGATCCCTCACCGCACAACTCGAACTATCCCAACCGTCTCAAAACCCTTGGGATACGAGACGTCTCACCGGCTCTGTCCCGCAAGGTCCCCATTCGTGTGAAATCCCACGACTTTCTCTGCCGCCGGCGATTCTCATAACTATGTCTCGAAACCTTCTGATTAAATTGCAGTACTAATCATTAGTTATGAGACACATTGGAGGCGGGCGTGTCGAAACTCATTGGCTATGCACGGGTTTCGACGCGGCAGCAGTCCACGGACCGGCAGCGGGCGGATCTACTGGCCGCCGGCGTTCGACGAGATGACCTCTACGTAGACCAGGGTGTCTCCGGAGCGCGCGTGTCGCGACCCCGGTTTGATCGAGCACTCGACGCGCTCATGGCGGGTGACACCCTCGTCATCACGACTTTGGACCGGCTCGGGCGATCCACTCAGAACATGCTTGCCTTCGCCGACGAACTCCGCACTAGGGGCGCCGGCCTGCGCGTCCTGAATTTGGGCGGAGGCGACGTCGATACAGCAACACCGATGGGCTCTATGTTGTTCACAATCATGGCCGCCCTCGCGCAGATGGAACACGAGATCAAGCGTGAACGCGTCACTGATTCCATCATCAAGCGAAGAGAAGCCGGCAAGGACCTTGGCGGTCGACCCCGTAGGGTCACGGATAGTCAAATCAGAAGCGCTGTTCGCCTGGTCAAAGGTGGGGAGCCCACGGCGCAGGTTGCCCGGGATCTCGGTATGTCCCGAGCGACGTTCTATAGGCGGTCACGAGCGCTTGCCGACTAGAACGCGACCGCGAACAGTCACACCCGGGTGGAAACCCGAGCGTAGCCGGTGCGGTGGGTGACCATGGGTGTTCTCTTCTCAAAACTCGGTTTGGGGCTTTAGTAGGACTGTACTGATTCGAGAACTATTTGTGAGAGACCGGCGCGGCTCAGTGACGGACCCCGGCATTCTCGAAACATGGCTTTCTTGGAATCCTTCGTTTCCGAGAAGCGAACGGACCCCACCCAATGCCAAGGGACACTCCTGGTTACTTCACCTCGGTCAGCTGCCCTGAACCGCTACGAAGCCAAGTAACGTCCCGTTCATCGGTAAAGACAACGGACGTGCGACGCTCGACCCACGCCCTTGCATCTTTTTCGTCCCCGTTGGGCCAATAAGAGCCCAGCATCTCCCACTTCATAGGACGGCTGTGATTCAAAGAGTCACAATGTGTATCTGTCCGGCTACCCTCCTTGAAAAAAGAGGGAAGGGGAGGTGCGATGAGCTGCACATTGCTAAGAACGAAACCCTCCGGAGCTCGGAACTCGCAGGTCACAGTGAGAGGAGGCTTGTGGACATAGTTGTACCGCGGGTCTCCACGCTGAGCGGTGACGACCAGCGTGGTGCGATTCGCGCACTTCCATTTTTCTTCGTTGGCGGCATCCCGCTCTTGCTGCAGCTCTTTGTTCTGCGCTTCCTCCTCCTTAGAGAGAGTGTCATTGTGCTGGTCGGTCTGGATTTTCAATGCCTTTGTTTGGACTCTCAATGCCAAAATGGCGCCAACAAAACCCCCCAAAGTAACCACACCAGTGAACCAGTCGGCAGTAGTGCCCCAATCCCAAGGGAGTCCTCTCATTGCGCATATCGCGTCTGTGGCCAGGAGAACGAGGCACAAAACAACGACAATTAAGAGGAATCGCTCAAGTGGTGTGCGGTTGATCCATACGTGGTCCCGGAATTTGCTCACTGCGTAAGTCTGCCCGACGAGGTGCTTACTCGTCGGAAGGCCGTCTAAAAGTTGTCAAGGTTGCCGCAGCGCACCTCTAGGCCTTCGGGCAGAATGGCCTCATGTGCGGCAGATATGTGATGTCCAAAGCCACCGGGGACCTACTGAGCCACTTTGAGGCTAAAGAGGTGGAGGGGAACCCACCTCCACCGAGCTGGAATGTTGCGCCAACCCAGAGCGTGCCGATCGTTGCCGAGCGTCTGGATGATGGCACCATTGACCGGCACCTCCTCGTTGCCCGTTGGGGTTTGGTTCCGTCCTGGGCGAAGGACATAAAGATCGGCTCCAAGCTGATCAACGCCCGCAGCGAGTCGATCCTGGAGAAGCCGTCCTTCCGGAAAGCCGCGGTGAAGCGCCGGGCAATCGTCCCGGCCGAGGGCTATTACGAGTGGCAGAAGACCGAGGACGGGAAGAAGATCCCGAACTACCTGTACTCCGAGAAGGAGCCTTTGCTGGGCTTCGCCGGCCTGTACGAGTGGTGGGCTGATCCGTCGCTGGCGGAGGATGATCCGGAAAGGTGGCTGCTCAGCTGCACGGTACTGACCACGACCACGCAGGACGCCCTGGGGCACGTCCACGACAGGTCGCCGGTGATCATTCCGCGGGACCGCTTCGCGGAATGGCTCGACCCGGACCTTACCGAGAAGAACGACATCCAGCACCTGCTGGACTCCCTGCCGGAACCGACCCTGACACCCCGGGTTGTCAGCCCGCGGGTGAACAGCGTGCGCAACAACGGTCCGGAGCTCATCGAGCCCGCCGAACCTGCACCCCATTAGACTCGTGCGGTGATAATCACAGGCACTATTACCAACCCGGACGGCAGCTACAACTACATCGAGGCCGAAGGTGACACCTATGAAGAAGCGCGGGAGAACCTGTACGCACTGTTGGAAGAAGGCCAGAACCTCATCGTGATCCGCACGGATCGCTAACCCGCGTGAAGCCGGGCCGGCACAGGGACGTCGGTAGGTGACAGCTCCGGCCGGACCCTGAGCATCCGCAAGGGATGCCGGAAGGACCTGCCGGACCAGGCAGTGTCGGCGGAGACCTCAACAGCTACGGGTTCCACGAGCGTGAGGGCCACGGGTTCCTTGTCCCGATTGAACCTATCCAGGGTCGTACCTTTTACACTGGCCGGCCAAGGATGCCCGCTCACGGGCGGGTGCAGCCACCGCGCGAGTTCCCGGCTTTCCCTCGCCTTGAGAGGCGTGGAGCGCCCCACGATCCGCAGCTCGCCGTCCAGGACGAGGCCGGCGACGACCTCGGAAGGTTGGGTGATCGGCCCGATCACCGCGCCGCAAATGACTTCGACGGTTTCTCTGTGCTTCAGCTTCAACCAGGAACGGACGCCGGGCGTGTAGGGCTGATTCAAATGTTTGATGACCAGCCCTTCGATCCCGGTATGGGGCAGCTCTTCGAACCACTGCTCGGCAACACTGCGGTCCGTGGTGGTGGGGGAGAGAGATAGTGGTGGTTCCCAGTCCTTGGCTAGTTCATCAAGGAGCGCCCGCCGCTGGGTCAGGGGCAGGTCCCGGGCGTCATGACCGGCGACGGCCAGCACATCGAACGCCACGTAATTGGCCGGACTCGCTGCTACCAGACCGGGAAGGGTTTTGGGTCCGGCGCCCAAGCGCTGCTGGAGGGCCGTGAAGTTCAACCGGCCCTGGCTCCAGATCACGGCTTCACCGTCGAGCACATATCCCGGAGGAATGGCCGAAACGACCGCCGAGCAGAGTTCAGGGAAGTACCCCGACAGTTCCTTCCCTTGCCGGGACCACAGTGTCGCACCGCGCTCATCCCGGATCGCAATGCATCTGTACCCGTCCCATTTGGGTTCAAACAGCAAGGCCCCGTGTGATGCGTCATGGCGGGGCATCTTGTCGATGGCACGGGCCAGCGCAACTTTGATCGGCGGGGCAAACCCCGCCGGCAACCCTGCCCTGGTTCCCATGGCCCCTACGCTACGCAGGAACCAGCTCAGATGTCAGTGATGGCCTCCAGCAGCCACTGAGCAGCGAGGGGTTCCCGTCGCAGGTCAAAGGTCCGTAGCTGGGAGTCCGACCCGCCCAAGCGAACCTGAACGCGCCAGTGTTCGATATCGACGACGTTCCCGACGCCGACGGGGACGCTGCGGCGGGTCTCCCACCATGAGTCCCTGGTGAACCAGTGGACAGGTTCTTCGGTGACGGCCCAGATCCGTCCGTCATAGCGGACGGCCAGGGGAGTGCCTGCCTTGGTGAACCGGACGTCCACTGGGGCGTTGAGGGTAGGGGCTTCTGAGGTGATGGTCATGTGCTTGTTGTCTTCCTGGGTGGTGCAGAGCAGCCGCTTTAGGCGGCTTTGACGAGCGGGAGTTCATCCCAGTGGGTGGTGTATCTGGGGGAGAGCATGTCGCGTTTCATGGTCCAGTCGGGCCCGCCCCGGATCCCGCCGTGGCCCAGGCCGATGGACCCTCGCCCGTACCGGCGGGTGACGTCCTCCAGCAGGGTTCCGATGTGCCGTTCCTCGTGGGGGTTTTCGAACAGGGACAGGGGTGCCTGGTTACCGCTGGGGCGCAGGTCGGTGACCATGATCCCGGCCCTGGGGTACCGGACGCCCTCGACAATTCGGGGCAGGAGTGCGTGGCCGGCTTTGGTCAGGATCACCGGATCAGCGGTGGGCATCGGCAACGGTACGCACACTGAGGGGTATGAGGTGTCCTTGGGGTTGAAGTGCGAGGTTCCGGCAAACGCGGTTAGGACTTTGGCCTGCAGCCCGTGTTTGGCCAGCCGGGCAGAGGCCTGCTGCCCGTACACGCTCATGACCTGGCGGATCCCCGCTGCGGTGGTGATGGGCTTGGCGAACGACCGGGAGAAGATCAGCTGGTCCCGCCCGATCCGTTCCTCTTCCATGGGGATGCAGGGGGTGCCCTGCAGTTCCAGAACGGTGCGCATCAGAACGACCGAGAACTTGTCCCGGATCGCCACCGGATCGGCTCCGACCAGGTCGGCGATGGTGAAGATCCCCATGACGTTCAAGCGTCTGGTCAGGCGCCCGGCGATGCCCCACACTTCTTCTACGGACAGCCGGCCGAGCAGCGACTCTCGCTGCGCTGCGGGGATGGAGTCCCAGTGGCATACCCCGTCGAAGGCCTTGTTGTTCTTCGCCCACTTGTTGGCCAGCTTCGCCAGCGTCTTCGTCGGTGCGATCCCGACGCAGACCGGCACGCCGACGTTCCGCCGGACGGCCGCTTTCATCGACCGGCCCATCGCCAGGAGCTCTGCAGGGGAACCTTTGACGCCGAGGAAGGCTTCGTCGATGCTGTAAACCTCCAGCCAGGCCGAGTATCGGCCCAGCAGCTCCATCACCCGGGAGCTGATATCGCCATACAGCTCGTAGTTGCTGGACAGTGCGACCAGGCCCCATTCTTTGGCCCGCGGGGCAAGTTTGAACCAGGGATCGCCCATGCCGATGCCCAGGGCCTTGGCTTCGGGGGAGCGGGTGACAGCGCAGCCGTCATTGTTGGACAGCACGATCACGGGCTTGCCTTCCAGGGAAGGGTTGAACGCACGC
The DNA here is from genome assembly GCF_013314975.1 of Pseudarthrobacter oxydans. Taxonomy (GTDB): domain Bacteria; phylum Actinomycetota; class Actinomycetes; order Actinomycetales; family Micrococcaceae; genus Arthrobacter; species Arthrobacter oxydans. The sequence continues at coordinate 26,389 of NZ_JABTYH010000039.1, forward strand.
TCGGCCGACGCGTAGAAGCAGTTCACGTCCACGTGAGCGATCTGCGGCATGTGCCGCATCAACGCCGGCTTAGACATGGTGCAAACACCGAACGGCCGTGCCCCAAATCGTCAGATCAGACAGGGCCGGCACTTCAATGTCCGGGTACGCAGGGTTTTCCGCCTGGAGGATCACGCCCTTCGGGGTGATCCGCAGCCGCTTGATCGTCAGCTCCCCATCCAGGACGGCGACGACGACGGACCCGTCGCGCGGCTCCAGCGCCCGGTCCACGATCAGCTCATCCCCGTCGCTGATCCCGGCCCCGTGCATCGACTCCCCGGACACCCGCACCACATAAGTGCTGGTGACGTCCTTAATCAGGTGCGCGTTCAGGTCGATCCGGCCATCAAAGTAGTCCTGCGCCGGCGACGGGAACCCCGCCGCGACCGGCACCGGAGAGACCAGCACCGACAGCAACGACGTGCCCGCATCTATCACGCGGGGACCAACAATGACGCTCACAACACACCTTTATTCGAATATTTGTTCGATTCCATCATCGTACTCCCTGGCCCTGACAAAGCAGGACTTTCGGGCGAATTGCATCTGATGCAGGATGCTGGCCAGCTATCACGGGAGGGTCGCTGCCCACCGCCGGGGACAATTCCCTCTGGGTTATCCACCGCTGCTACTGCCGAAGGGAGCTTCCCCATGGCTCCCAAGAATCCAGCCGTGGATAACCCGAATTACCGCCCAACTGTGGACAGGACCAGCATCGGGCGCGCGGGTGTGCTCGCGGGGCTCGCACTGGTTTCCGCTGCGCTTCAACCAGATAGAGGGCGTCCGCTGGCGCGGCCGGCTGTTGGGTCCAGGGCGCGCCGTCGCAGAGCTCCGGACCCCCTGAACCTGGTGTGTCTACGACGATGCTCCTATAGTCGTCAAATCAGGCGTCTCGCCCCTCGGCCTCGCTGCATAGTTCTCCAGCAACACAGGCGTCCGGACATGCGGACATCCGCCGGCGACCGGCTGTTGAGCCTAAACGAGTTGGACTTGCAGTCCTTCCGTCCATAGTCCTGGCCCCTTGCTTGCAACATCGTCCTTGCTGCTGTCGGCGGCCCGATGGGACCAAGATCAGGCCTAGCAGCCGCGCGATTTATCAATTGACTTGACAAAATATTGAGGGTTTTGGAGGGTGGGCCTTGGCATTTCTGCCAGAAAATAGGGGGATAACTTGTTTAAGCGAAGAACTATGGTTTCGGGGGCGGTTGCCGCTGTGCTGATGCTCGTTGGCGTTAGCAGCGCGTCGGCTACGGACGCCTCAGCTCCTGCCAACGGCAAGGGATCATCAGTCAGCGCCGACCACAGAAGCGATGCTGAGATCGCCGCAAGAGACAGCCAGATTAGAAAAATCATTCGCCCTGCCTTATACGGTGACAAAGACCTTACAAGCCTCAATGAAGAGCTTGAGAGGATTGGGGTAGTCGGATTCAAGGATCTGACGGCGGGGTCGTTTTCGCCAATGTCATACAGCACGTCGCTCGAACAGAACCTCTACTCGTACTATGACAGCCACGTGAGGCAGCAGAGCGTGGTGGGGACTTTTTGGTTCAAGGATGATGCGGTATTGCAGGATGCAAACTGCTCCTGGGGTGCGCAGTTGCCTTGCGAGGTCGGCGGGGAGGAAGTTTTCGGTTTCTCCTTTAGCAAAGACCTGCCAGTTGTTGGCGTTAGCGCCTACCGATGCTCTTTTGTGGATGGAAGGGACTGTTCGGCAGTAGACGGCCCGTATGATGTCAGCCAGAAGGGCGTCGCTTGGAAGATGCAGGATGTCGTGTACGGGCAGGACTCTCGCTACAACATGCGGGCGGGTGACTTCTACTTCCGCACTGGAGATATTTGCGATTTCCAAGCCTTCACTAGCTACACCCATACATGGGGCAACGCGGAGATTTCCGAAGTGAATATAGGTTGGGGCTCTTTAGGGGTAGTCGTTGCCAACAGCAACAACTATTGGACTAAGTCAATGGCCGGTAGCACCAGCAACTGCTAATAGGCGCGCATGGAGTGTGGGAGGTTTCGCTAACGCGAAGCCTCCCACTACTGTTTTTGGTTCCCACTACGGTCTAGTAGTACACCGTTGGCCGTAGCGAACTCAACGTCGACAAAGCCCTTGGCGTGGCTCGACGCGCTGGTTCCAATGGCCAACTTCATGTCAGGGTGTCCTGGCAGAGCAAACGTTTGAGCGTGCACGATTTTCCCATTGGTGAGCGTTATAGTGCCGGCCACTGCGGCTGCTGGAGCCCCAACCATATATAGCGATCCGCGCGCCTCTTCACCCATATTGCATATCTGCTCACCGATCCCGGCAATTACAGAACCTTTGCAGAAGCCGCGAAGCTTGCCGGCGACGTGTATACCGTACTTACCGCTGTCATCCGGTTCCTGGGCAACCCAGACCGTTGATTCTTCAAGGTCGCCAACTTGTTGGTAACCACTTTTGCTCAGCATTTCTTCTTCGGAAGGGCTGCATCCGGCGATCATCATCCCGGCAGTTATGCCCAGAAGTCCGGTCAGTCCCATGCGCCAAAAATCCACTTGAACTTCCCCCTTTTATCTTTACCCACAATACTCACCGCCTCGGTATGCTGCCCCACGTTTCCTCGCTCTGATGAATACATGTTTAGAATCTGGACGTGTTGTCCATCAGCCATTGTCGGTAGCTCGCAGCTAGCGTGTCGTTACGGATGAGGCCTCGTTCCAAAAGGGAGATTTTGGAGGGCCACTGCCCGAGCTCTCGCGCAACGCCGGCGATCGTGCAGCCACGTGTGATGCGCGTTCGGCGCAGGTCGGAGTTGTCCGGTGCTGGCTGGGGGTTTGTGATTTGACGGTAGATTTCCCGTGCGGCGTAGCGTTTGAGGCAGCGCATGATCTCTCGTTTGCTCTTGCCCTCAGCGGTGCGTTTTGCCACGTATTCTTTGGTCCGTTGGCATGATGCCATCCGGACCAGGACCACTTGATAGAGGGCGTGATTGGCGTTGCGGTCGCCGCCTCTACTGAGCCGGTGACGCGTTGTCTTGCCTGATGATGCCGGTACGGGGGCGACCCCGACGAGTGAAGCGAACTGGGCTTCGTTGCCCAACCGCTCCGGGTTGTCTCCGACGGTGACCAGCAGCTGGCTGGCCACGTCTGTGCCGACGCCGGGCAGGTCGCAAAGCATCGGGGCGTAGGCGTCGATGATTTCCTGGAGCGCTGCGTCCGCGGCGGCGATCTCTGCGGCCAGGGACTGGCAGCGGGTGGCGAGGGTTTTCAGCGTCAGGAGGGTCACGTACTCCGGGTCGGCCGTGTGTCCGGAAGGTCTCGTGCGTTGCAGGGCAGTGATCAGCGCGGAGGTGGCCATTGCACGGTATTTCGCCCGGAGTTTGTCCGGGGCTGAAACGAGGAGGCCCTTGATTTGGTTGATGGCGGCGGTGCGGGCTTTCAGCGCGGAGGCACGCCCGGCGCGCAGGATCCGCAGGCATTCAACGGGGCCGTCCTTGGCTTTCGGGACCGACGTGGTCCGGCCATCGAGTACCGATTTTGCCGCTTCGTAGGCGTCCAGCGGGTCGGACTTGCCCCTCAGCCGGCGGGCGGCCCGGTTCGGTCGATTCACTTCCAACACTGTCAGTCCTTCACCCCGGAGGGTTCTGCTGAGCTCGGCGCCGTAGGATCCGGTTCCTTCGACGCCGACGGCGGTGACCGTGCCGTAGCTGGTGATGAAGTCGATGATTTTCCGGTATCCGGAGCCCACGGCAAGGAATTCCTTGTCCGCGAGGGGCTTGCCGTGTTCGTTGATCACGGCCACATGGTGTGTGTCGGCGTGGGTGTCGATACCCGCGATGACTTTGATTGCTTCGTTTGCCAAGATGGAATTTGCCCCTTAGTCGCGTCGAATGCTGATTGATCGGGCGCGGGCCAGGTGGGCAGACAAAACGGTAATGGGACTGGTCGAATCAGGCTCCTATGAAGTCATGTCCGCCTGACTCGACACCCTCTGACGGACCTTGAGCCGGCTGACAGATCGTCGGAAAGACAGTGCCGCCAGGCACGTCAGTTTTTGGCTGGGCCACGCCGGCTCAAGGACTTTTCTAGTATTACCGTTTTTTGGCTGCTGTCCTTCGGATTGTACGTGCCCGTTCCGGCCCCTCTAGCCCCTCCGTTCCTCCGGGGCCTGCACCCCGTGAAAGTCTTCTCCGGCGCTCCTTCGTCGCTTATTTCCTCCGAAGATTTCCCGGGTCTTGCCCTGGCGGGTAGACGGGCCTGCACGCGCACAGCTCCGCAAGCTTCGCCAGCAGCCAAAAAACAACTGTGAGTCTTGGAGTGGTTGGTCTGGGACTAGCTGGCAGTGTTGTTGCCGGTCGTTCTGCCTGGCGCGTGACTCGAAAAACAACTTGCCCCCTTGAGGGTGCGTTTCCCCCGACTTGTCCGCGCTGGGTGGAGCGGCCGGCGTTGACCTGTCCCACGTCGGTGGCTTGATTAGAAGCTTGCCCAGCCTCTGGAGGTTGTGGCTCATCACAGTTTTGCCTCGAGGTGACTCTTCCCAGGTTCAATGCCGGCCGTCATGCGGCCCGTTCTTTGTCCGTTCCAAAGGAAGGAGGGTGACAGCGTTGACTATCGTTGCGCAGACCCGCCCGTTCGTCATCGGCGTGGACTGCCACGCCCGCACCCACACGTTCGCCGTCATAGAGGCCAGCACCAAGCGACAACTCGCGAGCGAGCAGTTCCCGACCACCCCGGCAGGGATTTCCCGCGCCCTTGCCTGGGTAGGCCGACGGACAGGCGGCGATAAGGGGTGTTTGTGGGCAATCGAGGGTGTCGGCACTTACGGGGCACGTCTGGCCAGGGCCGTAGTCGATGCCGGCTACGATGTCGCCGAAGCGCCACGTATGAACGCCCGCGGCCGCCGGGGGCTGGGCAAGTCCGACGCGTTGGATGCGGCCGCCATCGGAACGGCCGTCTTGAGCGTGGAGGAGTCCGAGCTCCGGGCGCCGCGGCGGGATGAAGGAACCCGTGCTGGACTGAGGATCTTGAGCGCGGCACGGGATCAGCTGACCCGGGACCGAACATTGAATGCGAACGCACTCCTTGCTTTGCTCCGGGCCCATGATCTAGGAATCGACGCCCGTAAACCATTGGTTCCCGCTCAGATCGCGACGATCACCAGATGGCGGGACCGACAGGAGCAGCTAGAAGTATCAATCGCCCGCGAGGAAGCGGTTCGGTTGGCGCGCCGCGTCCTCGAAGTAACTACTCAGCTGGCTGCGAACCAGAAGCGAATGACAGAGCTGATCCAGCAAAGCCCAGCTGCACCGCTTCTGGAAATGGTCGGCGCCGGGGCTGTCACGGTCGCGACTGTCCTGACGGCTTGGTCTCATCCAGGAAGGGTTCGCAGCGAAGCTGCCTTTGCTTCGTTGGCAGGGGTGAATCCCTTGCCAGCTTCAAGCGGTAATACTGTCCGGCACCGGCTCAACCGGGGCGGTGACAGGCGCCTCAATCGGGCCCTGCACACCATCACGATGACCCGCATGACGCATGACCCCGGAACACGGGAGTATGTCGCTAGACGCACTCACGAAGGCCGCAGCTACCGCGAAATCCGAAGATCCCTCAAGCGCTACATCGCCCGAACCCTCTACCGCCAACTCAATACCCTTTACGCCGCCGCCGAACCTGCCGCGTCCCCGGCTATTGGTACGGCCCCGTAGCGAGAACAGGAGCGCACGAAGAACGTTGCCCAGGCTGGTGGGTATCTCCTCAGGTTTGTCCAAGGTTTTGATCAATATCATTGCCGCCTTATCCGGGGACGGTTAGCGTCGGGGCATCACTCGTTGGGGGTTCGGGCGTTCGGTGAACTGGGGATTGCCGCGGATCATTCGTAGAAAGTTCTTGGGGGATGTCTACTGTTCCGAGCCTGATCCGGCCTGCCCTTTTCCGGCCTGTTTCAGCTGGTTTTACCGCTGTCAGGGTTGTTATCGCTGCTGTTGTTGCTTTTACGGTCACTGTTGCCGGGTTTAGCGCCCCGGCCTTCGCGGCTCCTTTGGTCGCAGCGCCTGCGGCGGTGGCTCCGGCGTCTGTACAGGCTCCATCGGTTGTCCCGGCCCAGTCCACACCTTCGGTGCAGGCCGGCGTTTTTGTCCCGGTCCAGGGACGTGCGCTGGACACGCGCTCTGGGCTGGGCGGTATCACCGGGCCGGTGACGGCGCAGACCTGGCATCCCTTCCAGGTCCTGGGCGCCGCAGGGGTGCCGACCAGCGGTGTGGATGCGGTCCTGGTGAGTTTGACCGTGGTGAATGGAACGGGTGTCAACGTCGCCCAACTGGTGCCCAACACCGCCCGGCACCATGACACGACGAACCTGTATTCCGGGGAGAATGACACAATCTCCAACACGGTGGCCGTCGCGGTCGGAACCGACGGGAAGCTGGCGCTGTACTCGACGTCCTCGCAGCAGTTCATTGTCGATGTCCAGGGCTATTTCACTGCAGGTGACACTCCGGCTCCGGGCGCGTTCGTTTCCGTCCCTCAATCCCGAGTAGTAGATACCCGTAACGGCACCGGGTACCCGGCCGGTCAATGGTCAGGGGCAGGGATCAAGAGCCTGGCTTTGAAGGGCAAGGGAGGGGTTCCGGATACGGCGACAGCGGTCTTCGCGAACATTACGGTGCTTAATGACAATGACACGGCCGAGCTCACTTTCACGACCCAGCCCGGGGGTGGTTTCGACGGCGGCGCTGACCCTGGGACCACGATCAATTTCCGCGGCTCCTCCACCACAGCAGTTGCTGCAGTCCTGAATCTGAACGCAGCGGGCGTGGTTGATATCAAGCACAACCAGCCGTACGCCACGGGCTTCCACGTCCTGGTGGATATCCAGGGCTATTTCGATGGGCAGGTCTCCGACAGCGCGTTCACCACTGTCGAATCACGGATCTATGATTCCCGTGTCTCAAACACCCCTATAAGCGGCTTCAGCTCGGTGGAGGTGCAGATCGCCGGGGTGGGTGGGCTGCCCGCGGCCTCGACTAGCCTGGCGGGTGTGGCCATGAATATCACGCCCATCACGACCGGGACCGGCAACTTGACCGTATGGCCCTCCGATGAGACTCAACCCGGAACGAGCACCGTGAACTACACCGCGGACTCGGTGTCCAACACTGTCGTGGTACGGCCCAGCACCGTCACCGGAAAGGTCAAGATCTACAACGCCGGGCCCGGTAACGTCCACGTCATCCTCGACTCCCAGGGGTGGTTCAGCAACGCGAACCTGCTGCCACCGGTAACCGTGAACGGGGCCGAGTCAGGCTCGCGGGGCAAGGCCTCAATGGTCGGACACACGCTGACCGACGCTGCGAAGCTGGCGCTGAACCCGACGAACGGCAACGCGGTGTTCACGGGCCGGCTGTTCAATCTCCGGGGCATCGGGCAGGACATGAACGTCGCCTGGCGGTACAACTCGAAGTACGACCACCGCCCCACGCTCTCGATGGGCCGGCTGGAAACCGCGCTGCGGGTCGACCCTGCCACCGGGAACATGATGTACACGGCCCCGGACGGTGGCTGGTACACCTTCATGCTCGCTGCGGGTGTCTTTACCATGGCGCCGGAGCTCAACGCCTCCCTCACGAAGGTCTCCACCACGGAGTATTGGCTCCGGTTTAACGACACCGGCATCACCAACGTCTATCAGGACGACGGGACGAACTTTGCCCTGGTCCGGTCCGTCGATGCAAACACCACCAACCCGAACACCGTGACCTACACCTACGGCAACGGCAGGCTGACCCAGACCACGGACACCCAGGGCCGCACCGTTTCCTACGTCTATAACGACACCCGGAACCTGAACCAGCCCTCCGCGATCACGGACAACTCGCTGAACCGGACCGTGAACATCGAATACGGCGGCGGGGAAGGCCGGATGTCCAAGATCACCGACGCCACCGGCGCGGTCACCACCTTCGCCTACACCAGCGGGAAACTCAGCTCCTTCACCGACGGGCGCACCAACACCACCGCCCTCGCCTACGCAGCGGACGGCTGGGTCAACACCGTTACCTACGGCCAAGGTTCAACCGCGGCCGCGACGTGGACCCTCACCCACAGCACGGACGGCAGCCTGTCCTACCTGACCGACCCGAACAGCAAGCAGAGCACCTACACCCTGGATGCGAGCAAAACCCGGGTCCTGAAGGCCACGGACCCCAATGGCAACGAGTCCTCGGGCACCTTCGATGGGCACGATAATCGGCTGACCACCACCAATGGTTTGGGGCAGACGACCACGGCGGCCTATAACGCGAACAATTCGCTGACGAAGATCACCTCCCCGCTGGCCGGCGCCACGGGCACGGCCGGGGATGCCTCCTTCACCTATCCGACCGCGGTGGGGGACCCTTTGTTGAACTACCGCCCGGACACCTCCACCAGCAGCGAGGGAAACGCCAACACAATCCAGTACGACCCGAACACCAAAAACCCCTCAGCGATCCTGACCCCTGACAACCTGGGCGGCACACCCCGGCGCTACTACCAGGGTGACGCTGCCGGAACGAGCTGCGGCGCGAAACCCGGGTCGTTGTGCCGGTCCACGGACGGGAACGGCAACGAAACCACCTACAGCTACGACGCGGCGGGGAACGTGGCCGCGGTGACCTGGCCAGCTCCGCTGGGTTCTCTCGCGTACACCTATGACGCGGCCGGCCGGGTCGCGACGGCCAAGGACGGCAAGAACCAGACCGCCACCTACACCTATGACAACAACGACCGCCTGACCCAGGTCCGCTACGCGGTCACCTGTGTCCCGGCGACCTGCGTCGCCTACACCTACGACAATGCCGGGAACCTCACCACCCGGGTAGATGCGGCCGGGACCACCACCTACACCTGGGACGCCCAGAACCGGCCCACAGGTAAAACCATCGGCGGGGTGACCACCACGGTCACTTATGACGGGGCCTCGAACATCCTGACCAGCGTGGACCCGCTGGGGACTGTGGCCTACCGGTATGACGGGGCGAACCGGCTGGCCGCCCTGGCCGAACCGGGCGGGTCCTGCCCGGCCACCCCGGTGTTCCCGAACAGCACCAAATGCACCGGCTTCGAGTACGACAAGGCCAATCGGCGCACCGTCACCAAGTACCCGAACGGGGTGAAAAACACCACCACCTACGACGGGGCAGGCAAGATCACCGACATCGCCGCGACCAACACCAGCGGCACGGTCCTGGAAAAGCGCGCCTACACCTACACCCTCAACGGAGCGAAGGACGGCGGACTCCGGAAGACCATGACCACCGACTCCGGCTCGGTCACCACCTACGGGTACGACAAGCTCAACCGGCTCACCTCAGCGGTCAAGGGCACGGTCACCGAATCCTGGACCTACGACGCCAACAGCAACCGGCTCGCCGACACCAAGACCGGGGCCGCGACCGTGTACTACGCGTACAACGCCGCGGACCAGCTCTGCTGGCACGCCACCGCGACCGGGACCTGCACCGCCGCGCCGTCCGGGGCGGTCAAGTACGGGTACGACGCGAACGGCAACACCACCCTCGCCGGGTCCGCCGGAACCACCCAGGCCTACAACGTGTTCGACCAGTTCACGTCCAACACCAGCGGCTCAACAGTAACGAACTACACCTACGCCGGAACACGTAACGACGAAAGGATCACGGCCGGGTCGACCTCGTTCCTCAACGGGACCCTCGGCGTCACACAGCAAACCAAGTCAGGCGCGGCCACCTCGTTTATCCGGGATCCCGACGGTACGCTCATCAGCATGCGCACCAGCACCGGGGCCAGCTACTACTACACCACCGACGCCATCGGCTCGACCATCATGCTCACCGACAGTGCCCAGGCCAAAGCCGTCGAATACAAATACGACTCCTGGGGCGTGCAGACCAGCTCCACCGGCACCCACGCCGCAACCAACCCCTGGACCTACGCCGGCGGCTACAACGACACCACCAGCAACCGCATCAAATTCGGCGCCCGCTACTACAACCCCTCCCGCGGCCGCTTCACCCAACCCGACCCCTCCGGACAAGAACAAAACCGCTACCTCTACGCAGCAGCGGATCCCATCAGCAACACCGACCCGAGTGGCCTCTTGTTTGGTGACACGGACTATGGCTGCGCTCCCTATAACACTTCTTACTGCACTGGGGTAGCAAACGTGCCGTACCCTCCCGACGGAATGACTGCAAAGTGCAGAGTCTCCTTAGGATTTTCGATGGCAAGTGTGTTTGTTCCCGGCTGGACCCCATGGGCCTTCGCAGGAGTCTTCGTCGCCGCTGTGACTTGTTAGAGCGAAATAAGAAAGCAGTCCTCATGAAACCGCAAGCACCTCGAACTGCGTTGGCCTTCACCATCCTTGGCACTTTGGTGTGGGGATGGCTGGGAATCAGTGGACTACTAGAAGGAGCCGACATTTGGAAGCCCATCCTCGCACTCGCATTTGGAGTTGTGTGGCTGGCTGTGGGTTTGACGATGTGGAGGAAGAGCAGAGGCTTGCGTCGAGATTGATTGCTTCTCCCGGGCCACTCATAAACGTGAGCCTGCGCTCCGCAGTATTGGGGGCCTCAGTGGCCGCCTACTAACAGGCGCCGGGGACTCCGCCTGCTGAGTTGAGGGCGTGAGCAGCTGCCTAGGAAAACAACAGCTTTTCAAGACACTGACGCGAGCCTCAATCGGGACAACGGCGGGCGCGCGAACGGGCGGAACAGCGGGCCACTCGACGTCTCGTAAAGGCGTCTCGCAGCAAATCGTCTCGTCGCGGGTGCATCGGGGGCTTTTCGAGTCAAAATTGCCTCGTGAGGCTACTGGGTTACACCCGCGTCAGTACTTCCAGCCAAGATGCCCAGCTGCAGCTGGATGCACTGGTCGCCGCCGGTGTGCAAAAACGCGATGTCTTCGCCGATGTGACCTCCGGTAGCAAGGCGGCGATCGAGCGTCCGGGAATGAAAAAACTCCTCGAGTACGCCGAGGAAGGCGACACCGTCGTTGTGTGGCGGGTCGACCGGCTGGGCCGGTCGCTCATTGATGTGCTGAACACGGTGGCCCTGCTGCGCGGCCGCGGTATCCAGGTCCGGTCTATCTCCGATGGCATCGACCCGGCAACCTCGACCGGCCGGTTGATGTTGAACATGCTCGCAACTCTTGCCGAGTACGAGCGCGAGCTCATCGTCGAGCGGGTCAACGCCGGCATCTCCGCAGCACGACAAAACGGCACACGCTTCGGCCGCCCGCAGTCCGACCCGGCCGTCATCGCGGACAAACTCGCAATCGCCCAGGACGCCCGCGCCAAAGGCCGCACCGCCGAGGACGCTGCCCGTCTCGTTGGCTGGAGCCGCGCAACGCTCTACCGCCACCAGCAAGCCCATGCTGCACGCGGGAGCACCACGATTTAGCCCGGAAATTACGCCCGGCCTGGCTTGGATTTCCGGCCTCACTTAGCCAGCGCCCAGGTCTACTGCACGGACCTCGCTTCGCTCGGACTGTAGAAGCGCTTTTCTGTTTTTTGCTGCTGTCCTCCGGATCGTACGTGCCCGCTCCACCGGCTCAACCGTCCTGCGGACGGCTGCACAGCCGATGCCTTGTGTCGGCGCTTCGCTTATTTCCTCCCACAACCCATCCACTGCTTGCCCTTCGGGTTGCCCCGACTCCGTCGGGCACAGCTCCGCGATGCTCCGCCAGCAGGCAAAAAACGCCCGGGGGAGAGGGGAAGCTGGCCGGTCACCAAGGCCGCCTCACCCACCGGATCCTCAGCAAAGGAGAAGAGAAACTATGAACGATCGCATTGCACGTGCAGCCCTGACCCGCCTGTTCGAACCAAACGACACAGTTGGGCGGACCCTCGTGGGCAGGCTCGGCGCGTACGCCGCGCTGCGGCTCGCCACCGGCGCCCAACCCGCCCACACCCTCCCAGACGTGACACCCGAGGAACTGGCCGACGCGCTGAAGCGCTGGGCCCCCCGCGTGCCGGATCTGGACCCGGAAAAAGACCTAGCCACCATCGAACGCCTCGGCGGCGGGTTCCTCATCCCCGGCGACGAGCACTGGCCCACCGGTCTGGACGACCTCCCGGACGCACCCTTCGGTCTCTGGTACCGGGGCAACATCGGGAACGGCATCCCCGACCCGTCCAACTGCGCGGCACTGGCCGAATCACGGGACTGCACCAGCTACGGCGCGGCCGTCACCGGAGACATCGCCTACAGCCTGGCCCAGCGCGGAATCTGCGTCATCGCCGGCCTCGCCTACGGCATCGACGCCCACGCCCACCGCGCCGCACTGGCCGGAAGCAACGGCAACGGTCCCGCCACCATCGCCGTCCTCGCCGGAGGACTGGACCGCGACTACCCGTCCGGAAACGCCGACCTCGCCGCCGTGATCCGTGCCAATGGCCTGACGATCTCAGAGCTCCCGCCCGGTTCCGCCCCGACCCGGTACCGCTTCCTTCAGAGGAACCGCATCATCGCCGCCCTTGCAGGGGTGACGTGTGTCGTGGAGGCTCGGTGGCGCTCCGGGGCGTTGAACACCGCCCACCATGCCGAGACCATTGCCCGGCACGTCGCCGCCGTCCCCGGCAGCGTGCACAGCGCGAACTCTGCAGGATGCCACCGGCTTCTCAAGGAAGGCGGGGCGGTGCTGGTGTCCGAGGCGGCCGAACTGGCCGAGCTCCTCGCAGGGTAGTCCTTTCAGGTGGCCGTCCCTTACCGGGGCGGTCACCGCGGGCGGTCCGCCGTCGTGGCCGGCGTGCGCGGTGGGTCGGCTGCGGCGGACCGCCGTTCGCACACTCAGTTCCGGCGACCGGGGGCGCGCGGCCGCCGATGCCAAGGGACGCCGAAAGAAGACCCGGGGTGCTGATGGGAGGTTCGCAGGGCTCACCAGGAAAAGGGGCGTCCGCTGGCGCGGCCGGCTGCGGGGTCCAGTGCCGGCTCCGCAGGGCTCCGCCGCCCCTGGCCCTGTTCTGTCTACGACGATGCTTTGGCTGCTGTCCTGTCGGATTGTACGTGTCCGCTCCGGCCGGTCTAGCCCCTCCTTCGTCGGGGCCTGCGGTC
>NZ_JABTYH010000004.1 GCF_013314975.1 Pseudarthrobacter oxydans
CCTAGCGGCCCAAGCTAAGAACGAAGAGTCTGCCAGCCGCTGGAGGTTAGCCAGCAACTCTTCGGGACGTTGGGATATGTCTATGGGGAATTCAACGATGGAAACTTCTGCATGTCGAATCTGCCGGGTCCTAGGTCTTCCGGAGCCTGCATACACCAACCACGCCTGGGGAACGTTAAGCGCCGTGCAGTAGGCCAGCATCTGGTAATGATCGGCGTTCGGGTAAGCGCCAGATGCCGACGCGGCCTTGTACTTGGCGTCGAAAACTATGGCCGGTACGCGATCTACCGAATGGACGATGTCCACGTACATCCGCACGCGGTCGCCCCTGCGGTAACCCACTTCGGATTCATCCATGTACGTCTCGTACTGCCCGCGCGTCTCTCCCGGATACAGATCCAAAGCTTCGCGGACCGCAGTCGTCACGAAATCTTCGAACACAGTCGCCATATTCACCACAAACGACGCAACCACGTGCTGCCCCAGGCCCGCCTCGGCAGACATGTTCCGCAGGATGATCTCAGCCAGGCGCAGAGCCGGGACATACCGTTCGTTAAGCCTGGATTCCGTCCAGGCGGGCAAAGGGGCCCCGAACCGCACAGCGGACACTCCGTCCAGCTTCGAATCAATGTGCGCCAGCCGCTCCCGCACCCCTTCAGAAAGCCGCGGCACCTGCATCATCAGCCGGACGGCAGCCCTCAAAATCCGGTTCTCGGGAATGTCCACCGTGAAGTCGTCGTATGCCACTTCCAGTGGCAGAAGCATGCCCGGCCGCCGGGTCATCTGGTCTCCTACCCGGATCCGTCCCCGCACCGTCCGCAGCGCTTCCTCTACATGCACGTACCCGTTCAAAGCCCCACGATCCAGTGCCCGCTCGCAATGCCGGGTCAGGGATTCCCCCAAGGCAGCAAACAGGTCATCATCCTCTTCGCCGGCAACATCATCCGGTCGGAAACCAGGATTGATGGCGTAGCCCAGCAGGAACAAGAGCCGACTCAGCCCCACCTTCTCCTTCGGCTTCACCCGCACCAGCAAGTCACCGATCTGGACCGCACCGACTCTCCCCGCGGGCAGCACCGTCCAGAGCCCTCCGTGCGCAGGAAGCACCGACACCAGACCGGTGTCCCGCAGTGTCGCAGCGACCTCCCGTTCCAACACGACAGGCTCCGCGACCGTCTGCAGCTCGTCCAGGACAATCTCGGACGGCATCACGCCTCGGTTTCGTCCGATTCCGACCGCGGGCCAACTGTAGCGTCCCCGGCGACGGCACCGGGGTTACCGGGCTCCAAAGAAAGATCGACGGGCCCCACGTCCACACCCGCCTTCCGCCGCATGGCAGCCAGCCCGAACTTCTCCCGCACCTTGTCCCGGTTCAGCCGCCCGAAGTACTGCTCCTCCAGCAGCGGAAGGAGCTCGTACTTCCAGATCTCCTCCAGTCCTTGGTCAGACTCGGCATGCGGTTTCATGAAGTACGACGGCCCGATCATCAGGTCACGGTTCGTCGCCTCGATTTCACTGTTCAGAGCATTAAGCAGCTCGGCCCGCAAAGAAGGCTTGCCGTTTGCCTCGAGGAACCGTTCCAGCATTCCGGAAATCATCCCGTCCTGCGGATGCAGCTCCACAAACGCGAACCGCCGCCGGATGGCCGCATCCACCATCGCAATGGAACGGTCCGACGTGTTCATAGTGCCGATGATGAACAGGTTCGGCGGCAGCACGAACGTCTGCTGAGGGTTGTACTGCAGGTTGATGCCCTGGTCGCGGTACTCCAGCAGGAAGTACAGCTCGCCAAAGATCTTGGCCAAATTCCCACGGTTCATTTCATCGATAATGAGGAAGTACGGCTTGTCCCGGTTCCCATCTAATGAAGCCTCCGCCGCGATCCGCCGCAACGGCCCCGGTTCCAAGCTAAACCCGACGTTGTCGCCGTTCGTCTTGGCGGGCCGGTAGCCCTCGAAGAAGTCCTCGTACGCATACGAGGGGTGGAACTGGACCGTTTTAACGTGGTCCCCGTGTTCCTCACCCGCGAGGAATCGGGCGATCTTTCCGGCTAGGTACGTCTTGCCTGTTCCCGGCGGTCCGTAGAAGACAATCTGCTGCCGGGTCTGAAGCAGCCGAATGACCTCCTGGACATCGTCCCGCTCCACATGGAGTTTGGCGGCCAGTTCCGGGGTTGCGTCCCGGAGTTGAGGCACGACGGCGATCTGCGGCTGTGCGATCGGTTCCTCTTCCGGCGCGACCTCCCCGGGCTCCTCTTCCGCGTACCAAGCGCTTATGACGGAGAGCCCGTCTGTCAGGTCTACCACCGACCCCTGCTCTTCGAGCAGGCGCGGCATCGGGGCAGGAAGCTCTCCGTTTTCCAGGGGCTTTTTCCGCCATGCAACACTCCTACGCAGGCGGGAAGTCTCATCATCCACGTACTCGGCCTCGCCTGTGACGACCCCGAGGTAAAGACTGCTTTCAAAGGCGGTGAGGACGAAGTCGTCCACCTTCATCTGGCTCAGGAAGCGGTAATACTCCTGAGCCCGCGCCTTCCGCTCGGAATAGTCGATGTGCTGATAGCCAGCGTTGACGGCGGCCTGCACTTGGTCATAGCTGCTTCCAGGCTTCGGGGAACCTAGGTGCTGCGCCCGGGTGGAGACGAATTCACCCAACAGCCAGGAATCCAGCATCGCAATCCCTCCCTGGTTCTGCCGAACGAGCCATGCACGCTGGCCAGCGTCCTCACCGGAGGGCTGCCACTCGCTCAGGTACGGTTCGCGGTACCACTCAATGAAGTCGCTGGATTCACCCTGCTGAGCCTGCCTGATGTGGTGCAGGTCCTTGGCGATGTCAGTCTCGGAATCACCTGTAGGGCCTCCGATGATGTCGGCAAAAGCATTGCGGATCTTTATCCTGTGATCCTTTTTGACCACCGGTTGAAGATAGCCCGGCCACGCCAGGTAGTCGATGCTGTAGCGGATCGTGGGCCAGTCTTTGGGCACGCCACGCGTCAGCTCGATGAACTTCCACGGGTCCTCAAGAGCTGCGTTGATGAGGCTCATCGGCTGCTCCGTAACGTGCTCCACGAACCGCGTTAGCCAGCCGAGGTGGTCAGCAACCTGAATGTTGAAGCCCACTCCCCCGTTGAACGCCCCGGGTGCCTCGAGGCCCTTGCGGAGTTCCGCGGAAAGTTCGACGGCGGCCCCGGGCACCCAAGACAGCACCTTTTCGATGCGGGCGATCTTCGTTGCGGCCATCACGTTGCTCAGGGGCAGAACCTGCAGGTAGAGGAGTTCCGCGGCCAAAAGTACTGTCTCCCGGGAGGCAGTGGCCAGCTGGCGTTCCAGTTTTGACATCAATGAACCCGTTCCAACATCTGGATTGGCGATGCGGCTGGCCAGGTCGGCTGCTGCTTCGGACGTCCAGGTGGAAGTGCTGCCGTCCATTGGCGACGGTTCTCCGCGTAGGCCGGCGCCGAGGAGCAGCCGCGCTGTCGACTCGACCTCAGGTGCCTTGCTGGCACCACTGCTTCCGGGACCGGATACGTCTTCTGCCGTCACTTTATCCCCTCTCCAGGCTCGAAATGCTGCCCTTTCGGTGGAGCTCCATTCATCGGCCGGATCCACGTTGAGCACAGTCCACATAAGTCCTTGAGCGTCCAAGCGGTCGCGCAGTTTGATGCCATACTCCGGTGCCAGCCGGATGAGTTCATCGAGCGACTCCAAAAGCAGTTCATACCTGCGCGCCGGATCGCCGTTTGCACCGCGGTCTTCCCAGCCGACAAGCTTGAGGAATTTTTTGACCGCACGGGCACGATAAGGAGGGTATGTGTACGGATCTCTGGCGAGCAGTAGAACCGAGGCGAAGCCCACGACGCTGCCGACCGAAAACTGCTCCGGATTGTGCGGACGGAGCCGCGCAGTGAAGTCGTCGATGCGCCGGATGTCTGGTTCCCCATCCCAGAGAAGGTCGATGACTTTGCGGAGATCTCCGGGCTTCGACCGTCCCAAATCGACCAGCCGCATCATGAAGTACTGGTTCATCAGATTCGACGACGAAATGTCCCGTCGCAGCACCTCAAACCACTCGGAGTCCCGGTTCAAGTAAATTTCTCTGGTCTTTCTCAGGCGTTCCGCCAGGGCGACCTTGTAGTCGTACTCCTCAGCATCCAGATCGACCGTCTTGGAGAAGCGGGCGGCGAACTCCATGAACTGATTCCACTGCGAACCGGTCATGCTGCGAACTCCTCAGCGGAGTGGCGGCGACCTTGGCCTGGTGGCGGATTTAGCGGCGTCCTATATGGCAACCCGGTGTCCACGGCTTGCTGCATCGCGTCAAAAACATCCAGCACTAGTCTTTTTGTCCGGTACTCGCCGAAGTGAAGTTCATCTTTTCGGCGCACTATTGGGAACGAATCGAGTATGTGGTCGAGGTCTGCTCGATCCTGAACCGACAGATGGAAGACGGCCGCATCCAGCTCCGCTCGGAGAAGCGAATCCCGCTCGACGTCACGCACGAAGGGGGGTCCCTCAAAGCCAATTTCGGTAGCGAAGGGAGCGAGGTCGGCAGATCTATACGCAAGTTCCACTACCCGGCTAAGGCACCAGTCAAGAATTGTGCTGGACTCATCCCATTCCGCCACAACGCTGAAGTTGGCAGGGGTGAGTCCCGGTAGCTGGGCTGATGTTCCTTGCGGGACCGACGGCTGGGTCAGCGCGTTCCGAAGACAAAAATCGAACATGAACGAGTTGTAGACGCAGATTAGAGCTGCCAGTTCGCGTGCTGTTGGACCCGCCGAGATTATCCAGCCGTATGAAATCGCACCCCACGGAAGCAGCGCTGCGATGGAGGTCCGCTCGTCCGTGCTTCTGGAGACTCTTCTGTGCCCCAAGAGCGCACTTGTCGTCCCGAATTGTCGCCGGGAAAGCCTTGACTTTGTTTCTGCTTCGGACACCCAGTATCGAGGCAACGGCAAGTCCGTGCCTTCCGGCGAAAGAATTGAGATGTCTGTGTCACCGACACCAGTAAAGGATGCAAACCGACAGTTGAACTGGTGCCCCATTTTTCCTTCGTAGAGCGGTAGCATCCTGTCTCGCCTACCATCAAAAGTCCGTTCGAAAATATTGCGCGTGAGCGTCCACCCTTCATTCTCGAGCTGTTCTCGTGTGCGGAACAGATGGGAGTCGTTCGACATGTCAAACATCCGCATGAAAGAGACGCCCCAGGGGTTCCCGTTGATGGGGTCGTTCTCGTTGATGAGGACGGGAACATGGCGGTAGATGCCGAGCGTGATCTCGGCGTCCCGGCGAGTCCGGAAGATTGGAAGCGTGCCGGTGTTGGGGTTCAGGAGTTTAATCTCGTCGGGTGTCAGGGCGAACGCAGACACCGAGATGTCAGCGGGGTCGTGAAGGAAGAAGGCGAATGAGGCCATCTCTTCCTTTGCAAGGCGCCCGGCCATCGTCAGCAGGCAAAACTTGAAACTTCGGTGCACGCCTTCAAAGATCGGCCTGGCATTTTCGAAATCGTACAGCGCCGCAATCGAGCTGGACTCCACCAGATCCTTGAAGAAAAACTGTGTAGTCGCATCAGTGGCAATACCTGTCGGGGCGATTACGCCGGAGCGCCCGTGAGGACCGGTGAGGCTGCGGAACAGCTCGGCGAAGACGGCGTAAGTGTTGACGTCGCCGCGGCCGTTCAGGGGATACCTTCCCGACGTTCGCAAACTGACGCTCTGACCTTCGGCGTTGCGCTTGGCTCGAAGGAATTCGCTGTGCAGGATCGGATCCTCGTCTACAAGCATTTTGATCAGTCTGGTTCGCGCTGCCGCATTCGCAGCTTTCGCGATGGCCTCGTGCCGGGCTGCGAAGAACTCCTGCTCCTGAAGCTTGACTCGTTCCCACGGCGGGTTGCCGAGCACGCAGGAGAAGCCCCCGGGCCAGCCTTCGGCCCCAGTGTCCCCGGACGCCGGATCCCCGAATACCTCAGGAAATTCCAGATGCCAGTGGAAGAAACGGTACTCCGCAGCGAGCTGCCTGACTGTGGCGACCGTTTCGGAATATCCGGCTGACTCCCCGGCGTCGGCCAATTGCCGGACGATTGACGACGTCGGCGGCTCGGCGACGCCGGCGTTGAGCGGCCAGACAAATGCTGCGCTCCAGGCGTCTGCGTGGAGGCGCTGCTGTTCCATGTCAGGAGAATGATCAAAGGCTTCATATGCCTGTGCCCGCGATCGGGCTTCCGCGGCGGTGGACACTGGCTTCACCAACTCTTGGCGCTGGCCGATCAGTTCAGCGACGCCCGTCGTCGTGGTTCCAAAGCTGAAAGTCTCCTGTCCTAGGGAGCCGAACAGCTTGTCGGCCTTCTTGGAGTTCTCGGCCTTGTTCCGTTTCTTCACTTCGGCCGCGTATTTCTTGTCATCACCTTCTAGCACTCCAAAGGCTTCGTCTGGAACTCCTCCGGCCAGCAGCGCCGGAGTGGTCCCGAGCAGGCTGTTTCCGATCTTGATCCGGGCGTCCAGGAATCCCAGCGGCTTGCCCGGTTCCATGGCTTCCAGCCACAGGGAAACCTTGGCGAGTTCGGCGGCGAGGTCATTCATGTCCACGCCATAGATGCACCGTTCCACCACGTCATGCAAAGCATGTTGGACCTCGGCGGGCGTCGGTTCGTTCTCTCCCGCACGAACTTCGGCAAGACGTCGTGCGATGCGGCGAGCGGCTGCGACCAAAAAACCTCCAGAGCCCGAAGCGGGGTCGCAGACAGTCAGTGCTAGGAGACGAGTTTCCCGGTCTGCCGCACCCTTACCCCCATTGACGGCCTCATCCAGCAGCGGCTCCAGTGCCGTGTCCAGCAGTGCGGACACAAGGCTGGGCGGCGTGTAGTAGGAGCCGGTAACCTTGCGCTCGTTGCCGGCCAGCCGGACGAGTTCGAAGCTGCGTGTTTCTGTGTCGATCCGGGGAATGAGTTCGAGCAGGGACTCGTAGACCGAACCCAGCTCCTCCGCGCCGAGGTGCCGGTAGTCCACCGGCTGAAGCCGGTCCCCTTTGCCCAGCACCCAGCTCAGGCGCCGGATGGCTTTGAGGAAGTCCTGATTGGCGAGTTCAGCGCCCATGAGTAGATCTTCATGGGGCTGGTGTTCAAGTGTCTTAGCGCGCGAATCCGGGTCGAACAGGCCGCCCAGTGCGGGTAGGCCTACGGCTTCCAGTCCGTCGCCACCGAGGGCGGAGAGGACGAGTTTCTGGGTCCGCCAGAGGTCTGGGTGCGGACCTCCGTCCCGGCTGCGGGAAAGTCTGCGCAGTTTCTGTGTCGAGAAATACTTGGCGTAGCGATCCCTGGAAACCATCGGAGCATCGGGAACCAGCAGCGCATTGCGGTCCTCCACGACGAAGCAGAAGAGGAGGCGGTACGCCGTACGCAGGAGGGCCTTGTGAAAGTCGCGGGGGCTGAGCTCACCGGCGTGCAGGGCATCAACCAGCCATCCGTTCTCGGGGTGCCGGAGGAAGCCTGTCCCCAGATAGTCCAAGGCTTTTTCGACGCCGACGCCCAACTTGTCGAGTGCACGGGCACCCGCGTCGACAGACTCGGCCCGCCAGGACTCGAGCCAGCAGTCGGCCGGCGAGCCCTCAGCCCCGCCCCGTTTGTCGATGCGGGACTGGTGGCAGACCTGCCAGAGAATCTGGAACTCAGGGTAGAGATCCGAGTCGAAGATGGTTTCAAGATCGAATTCAATGTATGCGGAGCCGGCGAGGGCAGTGGAGTCCCGCAGCAGGCGGAGTTTGAGGCCGTTGCTGAGGATGGCCCACAGATAGTCGCTCTCACGGTTGAGAAATTCCTGAACCATGGCTTGGGGGGCACGCTTCGCCGCGCCTTCCACCCCCGGTGAGCGCTTGTCCAGTTCGACGCCGGGCCCTAACAGGTGGATGGGTACGGACTCCCAGCGGTGCGAAATCGGATACGTGGTGTCCGCAGCTTGGAGCCCACCGCCCGTGGCAGGCACCTGGCCGTAACCGAACTCGCGTAAAAGGATCAGGAGCCACTTCTGACGCGCGTCGCCGGTACCAGCGCCCTGGCCGTCCGGACGTTTCTTCGCATCGAGCTCACGCCATGACTGCCAGGCAGTCCGGAGATAGCCCCAGGAGCGGGACGACGCGTCCCGAACAGTCTCGGTGCCCATGAGGTGGTAGCTGGCAGGATCGAGGCTCTTGGGGTCGTTGACTTCTCCGGATTGGATCCGGCCCAGCAGCGAAGGCGGAACCACGCCGCCGACAACGGAAATCGCTTGAAACGCCGTACTCATTTGTTGCCTCCAGCCGGGCTGTAAACATACACACCCAGAATGTCCACGGGAAGATTTGCTTCGACACTCAGGCCTCTGATGCCGAGTTGTCCGGCGCGGTCGCCTCGGGCGACGATGCGGACTTCGCGGTGGGCGTCCCGGATTTCTTCGGCTACCGCCTGCGCCTTCGCGTTCAGTGTGTCAGCGAGCAGCGGAAGGGTGCCGAGGATGTTGGACATCATGTTGCTGACGTCGCCGGCGTTTGCTGAGGCCTTGGACAGCAGGAGATTGTCCACCTCGGTGTCATCGAGCCACGAGGGGTTGTTGGGTGGACCGGTGAAGGCCAGGACGCGGGCTTCTTCAGCCATGTCAGTGCGGTCGCCCAACCGGGCCGGCAGGATCAGCTTCGTGCGGAACCGGACCAGCAAAGCCACGGTGAGTTTGTCGACGTCGTGGGTTTTGATGAAACCGCACCGGCGGGCGGGCCGTTCCTTGCCACCGAGTTGCTCGTCGAGTGCGGAGTTCAACACATACTGCGCGACATTGGCTACAGCCGGATCGGTTCGCACCAGGACTGAGGAGTTCCGGTGCGCCGGGAAGTCCCTGACGAATTTGGCCTCAGACCTGGCGCCCAGTGCGTTACGGATACCCGGAACCGCGGCAACCAGCTCAGCCCTGAGACCGTCCGCCGTGTCCTCGACGTGCGCGCCTGTTTCTTCCAGGGCAGCCCGGATAAACGCGGCGACGTCGCCGGGGTCTCCCAGGCTGCGGCGGGCAGCGTCGACGACGGCCTGTACCTGTTCAGGGTGGATTGCATTCTGGGCGAAGCGGGAGCGGCTGACGTTCTCTTCCTGTGCGCTGCTGCGCCAGTCCGCCTCCAGCTGCTCCGCCTCAGGGGTCATGCTGAAGAGCTCCAGCTGGTCGCCGTTCTGACCGCGCATCAGGATGCCCTCCAGAAGGGCAGACAGTACTTGGTCGCTCTTTGGCGGAACTGGAACACTGATCCCTAGGTCGCGGCGGATACTTTCGTGCTTGCGCAAGAGAACGTCCAGCACGATCCCGTCGATGCCGTTGTCATCACCGTAGATGGTCAGTGCGCGGACCTTGTCGGCAAGCTGCCCGAATCGGTCCACACGGCCTTCACGCTGCTCGTGGCGGGTGGGGTTCCACGCCAAGTCGTAGTGAATCACGGCTTGGAAACCGTCCTGCAGGTTCACGCCTTCGGACAGGCAGTCCGTGGCCACGAGAATCTTGGGCAGCTCTCCGGCGCGCTCGGCCTGGTTTGCGATCCGCGCCGCTCGTTCCTCGGCGGGGAGCTCGCCGGTGACCACTTCGACGTCGTACTTCTTCTTGAGTGACTCCCGCAGGAACTCGGCAACGTAGTGGGCGGTGGGTATGAAGCGGCAGAAGACGATGGGCTGAAAGCCCTCATTGATAAGCTTTCGGATCCTGCCGAGGAGCAACTGGAGCTTGGCGTCGCTCGCGGGATTCGTGCTGAGTTCCTGAGCTGTCCGAAGGAACCCGTTGAGCTGACGCTTCTCGCCGGACCTTTCCTCCAGCCCTTCGGGCCGGGACCCGGGTACGACGTCGATCGCCTCGCCGCCGTCGTCTTCTACCTGGTCCATGACGACGGTCATGCCACGCTTTTCGGCGGCTGTATCGGACTCGGACTCGTCTGCAACCGCACGCGTGTTCAGGGTGGCCGCGGCTGCGGCAGGCGAGGAGGCCATGGAACGGAGTAGCGACAATGCTGACCACCAACGGATACGCTGTTCGAGTTTCGTTCCGGTTTTGTCCTGAACACGGCCCCGCACGTAGTCCAGGACGGCATCGAAGAAGGCCCGGTGCTCGGGAGACAGCTTGTACGGAATTTCCACTGTTTCCCGGTCCTTGGGAAACTTGGTGTCCGACTGCAGGTAGGTGCGGATGTCCACCCGCCGGCGCTGAACCATATGGTCCGCGAGCTTCCTCCGACCCGCTTCGCCGGAGAGGTCGGTTGTCTTCAAGCTGCTGTCCAACAGTCCAATGAGGTTTCTGAAGGCGGCGTCGTTCCCGCTGTGGGGAGTGGCTGTAACCAGGACCAGGTGCCTGTCCGGGTTGTCGGCCAAGCCACGGACCAGCTCGTAGCGTTGGGTCCGACCCGAGCCGCCCTTACCGGAGTCATCTGCTGTCACGCCATGGGCCTCATCAACAATGATCAGATCCGGCGCGGTGCGGAGGAAGTCGTGACGCTTGGACTCTGACTTGATGAAGTCTGTGGAGACGATGGTGTGTTTGAAGTGCTCGAAGATGGACTGGTCGTAGCCTGCTGCGCGCTGCAGTTTCTTGGCCGTGCCGGGGAGAACAAGCTCGGCTTCGATCCCGAACTTTTGCGACAGCTCCTGCCGCCACTGTTCAGCCAAGCTGGGCGGGCACAGAACCGTCAGTCCGCTTGCTTCGCCTTGGGCCAAGAGTTCCGCGGCCACTAAGCCGGCTTCCACGGTCTTTCCGATTCCGACGTCGTCGGCGATTAACAGCCGCACCACGTCCTGGCGGAGCGCCAACAGCAGGGGCACCAGCTGATAGGGGCGCGGTGACACGTTCAGTCCCGCCAGGGAGCGGAAGGGGCCGCCGCTGGAGCGGAATCCGATGCGCAAGGCATCACGGAGAAGCCGGGCGCTTCGATCGTCACCCAGGTCCGTTGCCGATGGCAGGCCGAACGACGCTGGCTTCACGTCTTCGAGGGACGGGATCACTCCGGCGATGTCATCATCCGTGCCACCGATCGGGCGCAGAACCAGAAAGTCTGAATCACTTTCAGGAAGCACCACCCACTCACGGCCGCGCGCGGACACCAATGAACCTACCGCAAAGCTCGATTCGGCCGTTGAAATACTCACTTAACCACTCCAAATACAGTTGCGTGATCCTTGACGAACACGTCTATCGCAGCATCGGCACGAACAGTCAGAACATTCCAGTTTCCGTACGTCAGCATCATTTCATTCACAGGAGGCCGTGACTCGTCCTCCACGATGACAACAGTGGGTTGAGACAAACTGGTGCTGTAGGCAAAATCGACCACCTGTCCCTCGATCTCCTGGCCAATCCCGTCGGGGAGATTAAGCCCTTGAGCGGCCAGATAGTCCAAGATACTTTGCGCACGCTGGCTGACCGCGGCCCCTTGGGGAGCGGCGGAGGCGGGCGTTTGGGACCTGGTGACCGCCGCCGTCGTCTGGGATCTTGCCAGTCTTTGCAGAAGATCGATGACCAGCCGGCGGTCGATGGATTCATGGGAGCGCTGGTTGCCGTAGGACAGCAGACAGCGGTAGCAGCCCCGAACGCAGGCGTTCTCCCTCTCTTCTCCCGATATGGGATCGACATGGAGTATCTCCAGCGCCTTGGCCGCGACCTTTGCCATGGCCTCCGGCTCGCTCTGCAGCCGTCTGAGGACGCCTGCGCCTCCTTCGGCTGCCTCCACGAAAAGCAGCCTGCCGCGATCGTCCGCGTCGTTCAGCCGTTCGCTGGCCAGCTCGGAATCTTCCAGCTGGAATACTGCTTCAATGCCGCGTTCGATCGCGTACTGCATGGACGTGGCCGCTTCATCTGTGAGCTCTTCAGCCCACCGGAGTACCGCGATGTTGCGGCGGTCTTCGACGAAGGGTGTCACCATTTGCTTCTTCTTGGACTGCTCGACGGTCATGTCTTCTGAGTCAGGGAACTCCGAAGTGTCTTCGGTGGCCCGTTTCTCGGACAACCATTCGCCCGTGATCAGGTCCAGCCAGAAGCCGTGCTTATCGGGGTTCGCGCGGTTGCGGCGCCCGAGGTTCGTCACCCGAACCGTTGCGCCGTCTCCGTACCGCACATCGCCGAGCAGCTCGTCGCCGTCGTGCATCTCTGCGTCTGAGCGTCCGGGCTTCTTGCCGTGGTTGGCAAAGCGGTAGGTGGTTACCAGCTCGAATCCCTGCCGGTTGCGTTCTTCCTCGTCGGCGCTGATCCGCTCCCGCCTCCGGGTGATAACCGACTGGAGCTGCATGAGGTTGGACCAGCTGCCCCCGAGCGGAGTGTTGCACAGTTCGCAGACATCAACTCCTGCCTGGCGGGCGTGCAGGTAGCCGCAGGCCTCGCAGACCCGGGCCTCGGTGAGGACGACGTCCCCGCCGCCTGCTCCCTCTGAGTCACGTGGGAGGCTCACACGCTTGACCTGGTAGCGGGCGCCTTCGTGATAGATCAAAGCGTCCGGACCGAATTCGCTAATTGCGAGGAACCGCGAGCGCTGGAGCCAGGTGCTGTTGTTGTCGCGGCCCTTGCGGATGCCTGGGATGAAGGCTGCCAGGGGAAGGCGGGGGAAGGAGTAGCCGGGCAGGAAGCCCTCGGAGGCTAGGTAGCGAAGGGTGTAGAAGTCAGACTGTCCGCGGGAATCGCTGTCATTCAGCAGGATTTCCAGTCGTTGGCTGGCTTCCCGGTGGCGGTTGACGGCATCTTCGCGTTGCTTCGAGGTGAGGGAGTGGTCCTGGCTCGCCTTGTGGGCCAGGTCCTGTTCTCCGAGCGCGCTGCGATAGAGCTGGCGCCATCGGTCGCAGGCTTCGTCGAGGGAATCGAGCGCGTTGTCGACTACGGTGTCCGCCCAGGCTTCGGTCCACCAGGTGGTGTCCTTGAGTTCGTCTCGGATGGCGCTGAGCAAGGAGGCAGCGGATGCCTTGGCACGCTGGGCGGCGCTTTTATCCTGCAAGAAGGACAGGATCTGAGGCTGGATCGGGTATGTCTTGTCCTCGAGCTTGAGCAGTCCGCTGAGGGATTTGCCAAGACCGTTGCTGGTTGCTGCCAAGGCCTCTGCCAGCCAGACGGCATGGACGTGGGATCGGATGAGATCCTCGTTGGCGAAGTCGAGCCGCGGCGGCTGGACCTGCCCGGACACCATTAGGTTGGAGCGTTCAAAGTAGTAGCTGTCGTGGGCGCTGCCCGTGGCGCAATACGTGAGCACCAAGGCCGGCTGCCCCGATCGGCCGGCACGGCCGCTCCGCTGGGCGTAGTTGGCCGGAGTCGGTGGCACGTTCCGCATCGCCACGGCGTTGAGGTCAGCGATGTCGACGCCAAGTTCCATCGTTGGCGAGCAGAACAGCAAGGGTAGCCCGGCCTTTCGGAACGCTTGCTCGCGGGCTTCCCGGTCCTCGGGCCTCACCTGGGCGGTGTGTTCGGCGGCTCGCAGTCCGGCGAGCTCCACGCCTGTTTCGAGGTAGAGGTCCTTGAAGAACTTAATCACGCGTGGTTTCTGGTCGGGATGGTAGCTGCGCCTCAGCAGATCCGGGGCGCCGAACTCGCCGGCGCCCTTTCGCAGGACCATGGCGGAGAGTTTGATGCGGTAGCCGGAGAGCTTTCCTTCATGCACTTCAGTAATCAGTCCGGCCGTCAGCAGCGTCTCAAAGAGTGACGCGATGACTTCGTTGACCTCGGCCATGGAGAGCTTCTGAGTCAGGGCGTTCGCTGGCGCGGCAGTACGGGCCAGCCAGCGACCGAAGGTTCCGTGGGCGGTTACAGGAAGGAGGTTGCGGAAGCTGGCGCCCTTCTTGGTCTCCGTGGATACCAGCCCGACGTTGGGGTCCGGCTCGCGTTCGGGAAGAGCCCAGATGCCGGTGAGGTATTCGCGGCTGCGACCTTTGACCATGTTGAGGGAGTCAACCGTTAGCTCGTCGGCGTCGATGGCCAGGACCCGTCTGAACTCGTCGAGCAGGACGCAGATGATTTCTTCCCGCTTGCCCGGTTCCGCGTTACGCAGGATGTAGTGGGCGGTCTCCCAACGATTCTCTTTTTCGGCAAGGAGTTTCGCGTGCGGGTAGTCGACCAGCAGGAGGCCGGTCTGTTCGAGGTTAGGAAGGGTGATGCGCCAGCCCCGCTGTAAGTCCCGGAGTGCACGGTAGGTGACCACGTCATTCAGTGCGCGGATGGTCGGTTTGGGGTCGAGCGGGTCTTCAATTTGTGCGTAGTCTGACCAATTCAGACTCAGCGTGTTGACGATGGCGGAGCCGAGGTCGCCGGCTTCAATGCCGTCGTCCCCGGCAGCAGCGACGGCCCGGTAAAGCGCAGACCGCAGCTGGGCCACCTGAACAAAATCGTTGAGGTGGCCAGCCTGCAACGACGCGTCCTGCCTGTTGTCGACGAAGGTGAGGAGCTTCTTGGCCTCTTTGCTGAGATCCTGGCCGGCATCGGATTTGAGCAGCTGCACGAGTTTGGTGGCGATGACCGTCATGGCGCTGCTGCGACCCTCTTGGTCCAAGGTCACCACCTTGGAAAATTCGCCGCTGCGAGCGGATTCGTACGTCACCTGGCAATTGAGGCAGAATCCGAGGCTGCCGGGAATCCAGGCCGCAAGCTGTCCACTGGAGGCCGTCTGATCGTTATCGCGTGCGGCGTCACCTCCCGGCTCGATCCGGTAGCGGAGAGGAAGCCGCTTCCGTTTCGACTCCACAACTGGATGGCCAGAAGGAGCGTTTGTCAGCCAAGAGGCTGGCAGCCGGCCGGCCTCAACCGCATTCTCCGGCCATTCCTGATCGGTGGATATGAAAAGGTAACCGTCCTTGCCATCGTCCACGCCGCCGTCGTCCTGGAATTTCAGGTCGTGGCGGGCGATGAACCGCGATCCCCCACTTGCTTCGACGAGCCGGGCCATCAAGTATTCCTGCCCGCATTCGCGGCAGAAAGCCAACGGATAGAGGCGCTTCTCGTCAGCACCGGCGCTGACCTGGAAGTCAGTCTCGATCAGGCGGGTCTCTTCGGATTCAGCAGTGGTGTAAACCGACCCACCCTTGGAAATGAACTGATGCAGCCGAAAGGCAAACAGCGGCCGGCCCGTAGCGGACTTAGCCTTCGAACCGGCAAGGAGCGTGGCGCGGATGGCCGTTGCACAACGGCGAGGTTCTTCGCCTGTAAGCTCAGCCAAAGTTTCAGCCGCACCCGTAACAGTTTTTGGCGCGCTGCGGATCAGCCGGCCTGAGGCTTGCTCGGTAGTTAGGCCGAAGGTGTCCTCGATCCAAGAGGCAAGCGGGTCCGACTGCACGGAAGCGTAGCCGCCGCTGAGGGTCGCACTGCTGAACTCTGCGTCTCCGCGCTCCTGCACCCCAGCTCGGAGATCTTCGGGTGACTGATCCCTTGACGTTGTGGCGCGGACCAGGGTCTCTGTGATCACCTGCTCCGAACTGATCGAGGCGCCGAATATGCGAGAGGCGACCTCGGCGACGTCCTTCTGCTGCTCCGCCACCGTTCCGCCGCTGGACATCGTTGCTGAAGTGCCAACACATTGGAGGGTGGACTGGGCGTGGCAGGCATCGCGGAGGCGTCGAACCAAAAGGGCGACATCGGCGCCCTGCCGGCCCCGGTAGGTGTGCAGCTCGTCGAGGACGAGAAACTGCAACCCGGACGCTGCCCGGATGAGCGACTGGCGTTCCTCCGGGCGGGTGAGGACGTACTCAAGCATGACGTAATTCGTGAGGAGGATGTCCGGGGGGTTCTTGAGAATGGCTTCACGCGCCTCGCCCTTCTCTTGACCGGTGTACCTCGCGAATGTCACCGGCGACTGGCCGTCGAAGCCGTTCTCCAAAAACTTGGACAGCTCCTCCATCTGGCTGTTGGCGAGGGCATTCATCGGGTAAACGATGATGGCTTTAATCCCCTTGCCGCTTCCTTCACGAAGGACGCGGTCCACGATCGGGACGATGTAGGCAAGAGACTTGCCGGACCCGGTGCCTGTGGTCAGGACGTAGGACTGTCGTTTCGCTGCGATTTCGACTGCGTCCGCTTGGTGCTTGTGGAGGGTGATAGACGTCGCACCGCGGTCCGACAGATCCTTCTTCGGGCGGAATATCTCGCCGCATTTGCTGTGCAGGATTCCTCGAGCCACCAGCTCGTCGACGCTTCCGCCAGACTTGAAAGAGGGGTTTAGGGATAGCCATGGGTCCGGCCACTGGCGGCCTTGATCGCCAAGCTTCTCAACCTGGCTCCGGATGCGCTCATCCTTGATGTCTACAAAACCTTCTGTGAACGACCTGTAGCCGTCAATCAGCCGATCACGAATACCGAACGCATCCACGCGTATTCCCCCTATGCAAAACTAATGTGACCCAGGAGCTGGCGCTTTCTTATCACACGGCGCAGAGGGTCACGATCCATATTGTAGTGACACCGCGACGGCGCCCAGGGCCGATTCGACGAATGTCCTGCATGGAAAGTTCCGCGGCGCGGTGCGGAACGTGGGTACAGCTGTAGCCCCAGTACTCTAATACGGGCCAAACCGAGAGAAGCCAAAATGGCAGGTCTGCCCGCGCACCGAGTGCTGGCCCTCAACTTGACGGATCGCGGAGGTTTACTTCACCAACGAAGAGGACACCAAGCCATTAATTTGACGCCATGATTACCCGCAAGCACGAACACTACGGCCAAGAGGGTCCGTACAGCCCGCAATCTGTTTTTAGAAATCTGGGGCTTCCTCAGGGAAGGTCCGCCCTCATCAACTCGAACGAGGGAACTGCGTCAAGCAGACACAATTCTCTCGTAGGCCTTCCAAATCGCCGGTCGCTCTCGGATGTCGTCGACGCTCACCACTTGGATGTACCCATAAATTTTTGCCATCGGGTGCGAGCCGATCCGCACAAACGGGATGCTGAATCGATCCGCAAACTGATCTGCGGTTGGGTCTAGCGTGCAGCCATCGCGCTGCAACCAAAAATGTGTCTCCTCGCGTGTGTCTCGCGGGCCCCCTGTGCCGCTGACACCCAACCAGCCGTCTTGACCAGAGTCACGAAGCATTTTGGCCACGACGTAGGAACTCCATTGGCATGACCCATTCGGGAAGGACGCGAATCCAGCCAGCCCGCGCAAATCCGTGCGGTCTACCTTGGCGCGGAAATCTGACAGGACCAATGTTGCCTGATCAATCCATGCATTCACCCAAACTCCTCCTCACGGACTGCTGGGGCGGTTCAACGAAACGACGCCCCGGTGACCCCTGCACCGGTGGGTACTACTGTGCCACCGCAGCCGCCGTCGAGTACACATCCGCCGCCATCGGCCGGTGAAGCTTCCACGTGATCGCGATCGGTCTCTCGCCCTGGTGCTGCACGTAATCCACCTGCCCAAGGCATGTATAGGGCACGGTCAGCCCGGTCTCATCTTCGGCAGTGTTCCTCGTGAAGATCAGAACCTTCGACCCGTGTGAAGCGTGGTCTAAATAGCGGCGGCCCGTCGGGCTCGTCGGGGACGTCGCGTTCTGCGATTCCCAGTGGAACAGTTCCGGGCTAATGGCGTAGTCCTTGTACATCGTCGTTGCAGAGTGCTTCTTGTCGTCCTTGTTAAGTGTGACGAAGAAGGCATCTGTGGAAGTTACAGGACACCATGCAACACCCTCACGGTGCTGGACGTTCTTGCCCTGTTCCAGCGAGCCGTACTGCAGCGCCGCCAGAACCTCCTCGCGCCGATAGGTGGCATGAGACAAAAGCGGAATGTGCTGCAGCCCGGCACCGAGGCTCTTGGCCGCGTGTTTGGACGCGGCAACGCCGAGCTTTACGATCTGCTGAATCTCGCGGCACACAAACTGGTAGCCGCGCAGGTGGTCCAGTCCGTCGTCGTACGTTGTGAACCCACCGCCGTCATCCCAGAGCGTGTAAAAAAGCATTCGTGCAAAAGCCTGCTCGCGCATGCCAAGCTTTGCGTAGCGGGGCGCGTCGGGAGAAACCAGCATGGAATAGGCAGCGGCCCGTTCCGGATCGTCCACGTGAATCAGCGCGGCCATGCGGCCCAGCAGCTTCTTCTCCTCCGAGTACGACAGCTCCTCGATCTTCCCGCGGAGCTCTGTCTCCAGGGGCGAGAACCCTTCGATCAGCCCTGCCTGCCGGAGGTAACCGGTCCACGAATCCCTGGTGGAACGGAAGATCGTCTTCACGTCGTTCCCCGACCGCTCCAGATAGGCTTCCAGCTCGGTCTCGGCGTACGAGGCGATGTCCCGGACCAGCTGTGCCCGGTTGAACCGCAGCTGTGCCTTGATGTTGTCCAGGACCACCTTCTGCGCCACCCGGTCCAGCACGATCTGCGACCCGGAGGGCAGGTACGGGAACTCATCCTCGACAGCCTTCTCCAGCTCCTTTCGGCCGTAGCCGGTCAGCGCCCGGTAGCGCAGATCAAAGCGAAACTCACGGCGCTGCTGGCCAATGAAGTCCAGGACCGTCAGCACCGCTTTGCCCTCGGCCCGCCGGAGCCCGCGTCCCAGCTGCTGGAGGAAGACCGTGGCGCTCTGCGTGGGCCGGAGCAGCAGGATGGTATCCACCTGCGGCAGGTCCAGGCCTTCATTGAAAAGGTCGACGGCGAAGATGCAGTTGATCTCCCGCTGCCCTAGGCGGCTGAGGGCTTCCTCGCGGTCAGCATTGTCGGTGGTGCCGTCGACGGCGGCGGAGGCAATGCCGGCTCGGTTGAACACCTCGGCCATGTAGCGGGCGTGCTGGACGGAGACGCAGAAGCCGATCGCCCGCATCTGATCGGTGCTGGTGACCTTGTCCTGGAGTTCGCGAATCACCTTGGCAGCGCGGGCATCGTTTCCGGTGTAAAGGGCGCTCAGCTGGGTGGTGTCGTAGTTGCCGCGCTTCCATTTCAACTGGCCCAGGTCGACGTCGTCCGAGACGCCGAAGTAGTGGAACGGCACCAGCAGGTCGGCGTCCAGAGCGTCCCAGAGCCGCAGTTCACTGGCGGTGCGGCCTTCGAAGAACTGTTTGGCGACGTCGACGCCGTCGCCCCGTTCCGGTGTAGCCGTGAGTCCGAGGAGCTGCTGCGGTTTCAGATGGTCCAGCAGGCGGCGGTACGTGGATGCCATGGCGTGGTGGAACTCATCGATGACGACGACGTCAAAGAAGTCGCATTCCAGCTGCTCGATACCTAGGGAGGAGAGCGACTGGACCGAGGCGAAAATGTGCTTCCAGTCTTTCGGCTTGTGGTCCCCCACATAGAGTTCACCGAAGGCGCCGTCCTGCATGACGTCGCGGTAGGTGCGCATCGCCTGCTTGAGAATCTCCTGGCGATGGGCGACAAAGAGGAGTTTTAGGTCGCGGCCGGAAGCTTCGGACAGCCGTTTGTAGTCCAGGGCGGCGATGACAGTTTTGCCGGTCCCGGTGGCCGCGACTAGGAGGTTGTTGTTGTAGCCCTTGAGGCGTTCCGCTTCCAGGTCCTCGAGCATCTCCTCCTGATGAAGGAACGGCTGGACCTCGAGCCCGGTGGCGGCATCCGGAGCCGCCGTGCGACGGCCGCCGTTGCGTTCCAGCGCAGCGTCCAGCTTCTCGCCGTCACGTTCCGGGTCGTAACTCTGGAAGGCTCGCTGCTCCCAGTAGCTGTCAAAAGTAACCTCGAACTTTTGCAGGAGGGCGGGCGTGGCTACGGAACTGAGCCGGACGTTCCATTCCAGTCCGTCCAGGAGCGCAGCTTGGCTCAGGTTGGAGCTGCCCACGTAGGCGGTGTCGAAGCCTGTGTTGCGACGGAACAGCCAGGCTTTGGCATGCAGCCTTGTGGCCTGCGTTTCGTAGCTGATCTTCACCTCGGCCCCGTACCGGGTGACGAGCTCATCGATAGCGCGACGCTCGGTAGCGCCCATGTAGGTGGTCGTGATGACCCGTAGTTTCGCGCCGCGTTCTTTGATCTGCTCGAGGGCTGGCTCCAGGAGCCTCAGGCCGGTCCACCGGACGAAGGCGCACAATAGGTCGACGCTGTTAGCGGACCCCATTTCAGCCCGGAGCTCGGCAGCGAGGTTCGGATCGTCCTTGCTGTTGGTGAGGAGCGCGGAATCACTCAACCTCGTAGTGGGGCGGCGCAGGTTGCGGCGTTTAAGCGTGTCCGGGCGGTGGAGGGACTGCAGCTGCGCTGGGCCCGGATCGACATTTCCCGACGAGTTCAGTGCCTCGAGAATTCGATTGGTCAGGCTCACACGCTCCGTTGTCTTCACTTTCGATAGAGCCTGATGGGCTGCGCTGGCCACGTACCGAGCCAAAACGTCAACTCCATCTTGCTCGTCCAGATCTGAAAAGACGGGTTGGAGTTCAGGCACCTCTTCTAAGCGGGCTCCCAGTTCCGTGGTCTTGAGGAGCTCATACAGTCCTTCAGCGAGCCGTTCAGCCGCAGGCCCCCAATTAGATATGTTCACTGCGCCAGCGTACGTCAAGGGCCATTGGCAATTCACGAAGCGGCGTACACAAAGTTTGTCTGCCCAGCACTGGCAGAATTAGCTGCGGCTTTGGCTAAAATGTAGCAATGGAAGCGGACGACGGAGCCCTCGATTGGCCTATCGCTGAGCCCTGTGAAAAGGCATGGGCCGCGACACCAACACTGCCTGGGGTTTATAAGTGGTTTCTCCAGGGAAATTTCCCCTCGGATTTCGATTGGCCTCCCCCACTGGCCTCCATAAAGCCAGGTGATCTGATCTACATCGGGCGGGCGACTTCACTCCGCGCTCGAGCGAAACATCACAAGCTCCCCACGTCCAAGTCAACACTTCGCAGGGCGCTCGCAGCGCTTATGGGACTGCAGGCCGAATGGCAAGGAAGTTCGGCGCATCCGGGCCTCATTCCGGAGCATGAGAAGACGTTGACAAATTGGATGACCAATAACCTGGCCATGTCCTTTTCCCCAATCGACTCGATCTCACTCACGGAAAGCACAGAGAAGTCCCTGCGCACTTCCCTACATCCCCCGTTGAATCGGGACGGCTTGACCCCCGAACAGGAGCACACAACTGCCGCGGCAGCTGCCATGCAACGCAATGCCTTAGGTGCTCGTGGTCTGGGGAAACGGGGCACCCCAAAGAGGCCTGAACGTCCTCCTTCGCCGCAAGTCAGGACACCAGCAGCCCCAAGAAAGGACACGATAGCCGAACGGATGGCACTGACGAAGACGCTCTATGAGGAAGGATGGACGAGATCGCAGATTGCCGAAAGAGTGGGCGTGCACTCGAGCACAGTTGGAGACTACATAGCCAAGTTGCGGTACGGGGGACAGATTGACCCCGGTCGATCTCGAATGCGGTGAGGTGAGAAGCGAGGACAAGCGCTGAGTCGGAACCGGAATGGCCCAGTAGGGAGCACAAGCAACCTCGCCAAACATGTCCCCAAGGTCCTTACGTTCCAACAGGTGAAGCCGGCTATGTCTTTAGACCCCCGCCACTAAACGCGGAAACTTGTGACGATGATGAAAAGTATGGCGCGATTTCCGGGAACCTACGCAGCTGTCGTCTCAGGTACTTATCGCCCTTTGCTCTCAAGTGACTACCATGGGGCATGGACTCCGCCGTTCTCGCGGCCATCATCACAGCCGCTTTTGCTTTGCTTGTTGCACTGTATACCCAGCGTGGCCAATTTAAGCATGGCAAAGAACTTGTCGTTCTTAAGGACCATTTAGATGCGGAAAGTAGGCATCAGGAGCGCAAACTGAGTGCGCGCGCCGAATTGGACAATATTCGGGAACCCTTACTAACTGCTGCCGAGGATCTTCAGCACCGCATTTGGAACATTCGAAAAAACCACTTCCTCGATTACCTCCAGATCGCCGACAGTCATCGCCGTGAGGTGGCGCTCTTCGGGACGTTACACAGGTTCGCCACGTACTGGGCGCTCCAAGAACTCCTCTACAGCCGAACTAACATACTGCGTTTTGAATCTGATCCAGATACGAAAAATGTGGCCGAACTTGTGGGAAAGATCGCCCAAATATGCGCATCTGATAGCACTGCCGGGCTCGACCTAATTTTCTGGCGGGAAGAACAACGGGCCGTTGCAGAGCTTATGTTCGATATGAGAAGCGCAAGTCCCGTACCGCCAATTATGGGCTTTGCCACGTTCCGGAACCGGTACGACGAAGACACCCGAAGGGAGGTTGCAGAAGACTTGGCCTTCTGGCTAGGCAGTTTCGCTAAGGATCTACAAACCACAGGAGTTAATGAAAACCGACGTTTGAAAGAGCTGGATGAGGGACTTACGGGATTAATAAAAGCCTTGCGACAGGGACGGGCTGACTGCCCTGATACAGGATATCAATGACGGGCGCTCTTACTGTCAACGCTTGGGAGATGCATCCTGCATAGCCAGAGGATAAATGGAAGCTAGCTCAAGCTGTCTCAGTAGCAAGCGTGGAGCCCTTACCAAGGCAAAGAGTTCTACGTTTCGCTTTAGGGTGCTTATAACCGTTGCTCAGAAACCCTGCCAGAGACGCCAGTCTCGACTGGTTGGACGCAACTCGGGCCCGCAGGGACCTACAAATGCCGCTGCCGGTAACGGCGACGACTCCCGTCGCCGTCGCCACCATCTCCTGCAGCCTCGTAACGGTCGCAGGGCTATAGCCGAATGTCCGCCTCGATACGTCCTCCAGCTTCTCTACCAGACTTCTGCCCGGCTAGGGCTGGCACACGCCCCTCAATTAGCGCGCTGTTCCGTAAGCCGTATGCGATCCGGCGGACAAAATAATCAGGGTACGAGATTGATTGATGCGGCGAACCTTTGAAACAGCTGAATCCAAGCACCTTTCAGCCAGCGGAGAGATCAGGGAGACCCCAGACAGTTCGAATTAGGTCCAGATGAGACTGAGAGAGATTAGACTCGACGGATGACTGAACCCACTGGCGGCCATCCGGGCACTACGCCGAATCAGCAAGCGCTCGAGAAACACAAAGACAGGTTTCGACGATCCAATGCTGGCGCTGACGAATTTCTTCAGTTTCTCCGCCGCAGCGATGTTGGGGTATGGCGGATCCAGCAAGATACCGTGCCTTCCCAATGGTGGATAAACGTCACGCTCCCCGAACATCAAGAGAAGATATTTGGCCTGAATCGTGAGATCCAGGTGCTTTACACAGAGTTCCAAAATGTGCATCCTAGGGCACTGTCGGTAATCCAGAGTCGGGTTCGGAGAGACATGCGAGTTGAACCCGACCTGGCAATTCTCATCAGTCGGGACAGTAATGCGAAAGATATCGCGCGGCGTCGCGCTGGGGAGATGGCAATAATTGCCATCAATCTGAATGAGATTAGCGCCGGGGATTCACCGCTCCTACATACGCTTATCGCACAGTCGGTGGCGACCGTCGACCACTTCGACGTAGCGATTCCGGTGCGAGAACCTAGCGGGTTCTATGGTCGGCAGGCTGAGATTGAGACCATCGCGAATGACCTGAAACGGGCCGTTTCCGTGGGAATATTTGGCCTTCGGAAGGCGGGGAAAACATCGCTTCTCAACGCTCTCGACACTCTCCGAAGTAATGAGGAGCGCAACGCGACTGTTCGAGTCGACGTGAGTGAGATCATCACTGCAGAACAATTTCGCACGACTGTTCTGGAGGGCCTGTGGGCCCAGGTTCGCAGCCTTCCGGGCAATGAGAACATCCAGCCGCGTCTTCGTTCCTTGACTCGACAAGGCGCACGCCGAGTCGATCTCGTCGATTCCGCAACGTCATGGATACAGGACCTCAGAGTCCTCCTCGAAAACGTAGAGGCCCCCGCAGTCCTCATCATTGACGAGATTGACCAAGCCTTTCCATCACGATCGAATCTTGATCCGGATGAGGCTCAATCACTCTTCCGCTCCCTCGTTCAGCTTCGAAGCTTGATCCAAGAGCAAGAACACCTCGCGCTATTATGCGCAGGCGTGGATCCGGCCCTGTTTGAAAGACCTCTCGTTGACGGGAAGGACAATCTCCTCTACAAGCTCGTGCGCCTAGTTTGGCTTGCACCGATGACGCGAGATGAGATAGCAGAAATGGTGCGCTCCCTCGGCAAGCGTATGGGCGTACGCATCCGTGGTCACCAAGAAATTGATGCGTTGTACGCCCGGTACGGCGGCCACCCGCTTCTCACTAGAAAGGCATGCTCAATTGCGGCGAGCGAGCGCAAGCCCGACGATCTGCCCTTTCATATCACTACTGATGTGCTGGAAAAGGCGATGACGTCTCGTATATATGGAGGTCCTCAATATCAAGCTGCGGATGTTCTCGAATCCTTCACTGAATGGTTTCCCGAAGAATCAGCCCTTATGCGGCTCCACTTCTCCCCTGATTCAGACGAACAAGATTTGGCGGCTTTGCTTCTGCGCGATAACCCCAATGCCATGGTTCACTGTATTGCTTATGGCCTCTGCTACCCGAATCTCACTGCTCGAATTGCGGCAGCGATCGAGTCTCTAGATCGGTAGGTCGACGATGCACAGGATCGTCCGGACGTGGATCGACGAAACGGCCTACCAATTGATTGGTGGCCAGCGGCTTCTACTTCGGCTTTCGCCGCGGATAGGTAAATCCCACCTCATGGGCTTACTAGCTGAAGAACTTGGCAGTTCTGCTGTGTTAGTAAATGGAGCTGATTTATCGGAGTTAAGCCGAGAGGACCAGCGTTCGCGAATTGAGGTTCCGCTTATGGCTGCGATCGAAGAGCATGGGTCAGCACAGCTTATCTTTGATTCCTACGATCGGGCCATCATGGGCCCAAAGGGCGCACGTCTACAATCGTGGCTGAGCAGCCGTTTGATCGACGGAACTCATGCTCAAGATGTGGGCGCCATATTTACTGCCCGCTGCGGTACGGAAGTGACTAGAATTGGCGCAGGGAGTCCCCTAATGTCGCGGGTGACGCCTATGGATCCGCCTCGATTGCAGCTTGAGGACATCGAAGCTGATGGAGAGAGCACTATTCACGAATGGTTCGGAGAATCAGCCTTGCTCGCAGAACAGGCTAGTTCCTCCGAAAACTTCGAACCAATAGCGATAGCTGACCGGTTCGAGCAGGATCTGTCTTATATTGACGATGTCCAGAAGGCAGCATCCACGGCGATAGTCAGAGGTTACGTGGACCGTGAAAGGGACTCCTTCGCTGCCCGGTGTGCGGCTTACGGACTCCTGACCGAACAGGGAACGACCAAATTGCACGACCGTCTTAAGCCCGCGCTAGCCGAAAATTCAGCTAATGACCCAAGATGGCCAGGTGATTGGGAGGCTAGCATAGCGCGGTTTTCACAACTCGTTGCAGGGGCGCACGAGGTGATTTGGTCAGACAGATACATGTACCGTGATATTCAGTCCCTCAGGGCTTTTCTAAAAAAAGTCACAGAACGAACGACCTGCAGCATTAGATTGCTCGGCGGTCAAACACTAAGTGACAGATCCATTTCGGTGGCTGAGATGCTGTTGATTAACAGCCTCGCCTTCGTGGAGGCCCGTTGGATGACCGATGCTGACTACAGGACACTCCATGACCGCCATCTAGATACGGGAGCGGGCGGTTGGGTCGTTCCCCAGGTACACGTGATTGTGGGAAAGCAGGATCCTGGGAGCGCGGTCGCAGCCCCGACTGCTTCGTTCGGCGTCGATTACTCTGCTGTATGGCGGCGCTCGCTCAAACCGTAATACTGGGGCTTTTTACCTCAGCTGGCCGGCTCTGACCCGGTAGGCAAGTTCCCGGTGACAGCGGATATGCCGTGGCGTTGGATCTCCTACAACCGCCGCTGCCGGAACATCGGGAACGATTCTCGCACCCGATCCACCGTGTTCAGCGAGACCTCCACCGCCCGCACCCCGGGTTCCAGCCCTAGGTCAGCCTCGACAACCCCATCGGGTCCACCAGCACGCTCCGGCCTACCGACACCGGCGGTGATTGGCACACCCCCGCCACGTAGACGCTGTTCTCGATGGCCCGTGCCGCGTTCAGCGCCGCCACTGCTCCGTCTTGTGCTCGCCCGGCACCCAGGACGAGCAGACCAGCAGCACCTGTGCATCGGCGTCGGCCAGTGACCGGGCCAGCTCCGAGGCCTTGAACCCGCGGGCAATCAGGGCCAGGACCACCACGCCCAGCACCAGCCAGGACACCCCAGCGTAATGGCGTTGCTGTCCAGCTGGGAGAGCAGGTAGGCGCAGATGATCGCGCCGATCACCGGGACCACCACGTAGGTCACCGGGTTCAGCTGCTGCCCGGCCCGGCGCTGGCGCACATTGTGGAACACACCGAGGCGTTCACCAGCGTGAAGGCGGTGAAGGCGCCGAAGTTGATGAATGACGTCGACGTGGCCACGTCCAGGAAGATCGCGATCAGGCCCACGATGCCGGTGACCACCAGATTCGCCACCGGGTTCCGCGTGACGACGGGCTCCCCCGCATGTCGGTTCTTCAACTGGAACTCAAGCGACACCCTCGTAAGGCTCCGGATCATGGCGCTACAGCCACACTTTTCCAGCTTCAGCGCCCGCCATGGCCCGACTGCTGCGCCTGCTCAACGAGGTGCCGTCCGGTAGAGTGGTGAAGAAGTTGGGCCTATGTTGGTGAGGCGTCGTTGATTAGGAGATGCGGTTGACGGTCCTCGCAGTGGACACCCCGGAAGATGCCACGTTAGATGTGGTTTTCGTCCACGGTTTGGACGGGGACGCCCAGAGCTCCTGGAGCCGAGAGTCATCAAGTTCGTTTTGGCCTCGCTGGCTGGCGGAAGACATTCCCAGTTTGGCCGTTTGGTCCGTCGGCTATGAGGCCTCGTCGAGCAGATGGCGGGGTCGAGCAATGGCGATGGAGGATCGCGCGATCAATCTACTTGCTGAATTACAGAACCATGGCATTGGAAATCGTCCACTATGTTTTGTTACGCACAGCATGGGCGGTCTTCTAGTGAAGGAGATGCTGCTCCATGCAGCTGAAGGCCGCACTGACTTCGCCAACTTCGCCGATGCGACCAAAGGCGTCGTCTTCCTTGGCACGCCGCACACCGGCTCGGGTCTGACTAAAGCCGTTCAGGCTTTGAAAATCCTGTACCGAAGCACCCCAGCTATTCGGGATCTTAAGCGCAATAGCGCGCACCTGCGGCATCTGGGTGATGACTACCGCGATTGGTCTAATCAGGTCGGCCTTAGAAATCTGGTATTTTTTGAGGCATATCGCACCAAGGGTGTCCGGGTCGTGGATGAGGCGTCTGCAAACCCGGGCTTAGCAGGGGTCCGGCCCATACCTGTCGACGCCGACCACGTAGACATATGTAAGCCAGCCGACCGTACCTCGGTTGTTTATGGTCAGGTCTTACGCCTTCTCTCGGAAATACGAAAGGGGCGGGAAGGAAGCACGTCCTCCTCCGGATCGCAGGAGCCTTTGCTTGTACCCATCGACGAACTGGACGCGTTTGATCTGGAGGTCCACCCTGCTATATCTCAAGGGACGAATGTCGACGGACTGCCACCCTTGCCAATTTATGTCGACCGGCCACACGATCTGAGGCTTCGTCAGATTGTTAACTCATGCGAATCGGGAGAAAGCGCAGCCGCGGTTCTAGTCGGAGGCTCCTCGTCCGGCAAAACACGGGCCGCTTGGGAGGCGGTTCGTCGCTTACCGAAGTCTTGGAGCCTCTGGCATCCACTGTCTCCTGGACGTCCAAAGGCAGTTCTTGACGGGCTCGACGAGATACCCCCGCGCACGGTCCTATGGCTAAATGAACTGCAACATTACATTCTTACGTCTCCACCAGAAGTCGGCGAGGAGGTGGCGGCGAGATTGCGCGTGTTACTCCGGGACGATGGCCGAGCTCCAATTCTCATAATTGGGACAATCTGGCCTGAGTATCTCGCCAAGATATCAGCAGCTCCTCCGGGCGGAGACTTTGACTTGCATTCTCAAGCGCGCTCTTTTGTCGTTCCCGTGGAAATCAAAGTGCCTTCCAGCTTTAGCGCAGCGGAACTTGAAACGGCAAGAGAGGCTGGTGATCCACGTCTTACGCAAGCCCTCAGTCACTCCAAAGCAGGCGAGATAACACAGTACCTGGCTGGGGCGCGCGCCTTACTTGAGCGCTACGAGTCCGCACCG
Source organism: Pseudarthrobacter oxydans (assembly GCF_013314975.1). Lineage (GTDB taxonomy): Bacteria > Actinomycetota > Actinomycetes > Actinomycetales > Micrococcaceae > Arthrobacter > Arthrobacter oxydans. The sequence goes on from NZ_JABTYH010000004.1 coordinate 28,068, forward strand.
CCCGCTGCTCAAGCCGTCATCAAAGTAGCAATCGATGCACAGCGCCTCGGGTATGCCGAAAATCTCAGTCGTTCCTTTTTGGAGCGAGCTGCAGCGGGATATCTTTCTGATAATGAGTGGCTGGCACTCGGAGATGACTGGCTTGACCAGGCATTGGAATATACTGCTGGGAAATGTCACGGTGCTGTAGGTCTATTAGTTCGGCAGCGATTGCGGCCAGGCCAAGGAACCGAAGAACTACCGCACTTTAGACTTGCCGACTATATCGCCCAGTGGGGACGCAAAGTCCGATGCTTTGAAATTCCACCCGTCGACTTTTGGGAAGCAGGAGTAGAACATATCTCGACCGCCAAGGGGTTAGTTTTGCTTGGCGAGGCAGCGGCCATTCGATGGCGCGTTCGGTATGCAGTATTGCTATATCAACGGGCGATTGATATGGGTGAACCCCTGGCACTCCTACGTATGGGGGAGCTTGAAGAAAAGCGCGGGGATTCAACACTGGCTATCGACTTCTACCTCCGAGGTGCGCATGCCGGAAATCTCAAGGCGCAATTGAAACTCGCCGAAATGCTAACCCTTCAAGGTGAGCTCACAGATGCCAAAAAATGGCTCCGGGCAGCTGCGGATCAAGGCGAGTTCCGCGCTTTGGAGTCTTTGGCAGAGATCGCCGAGAGGGCGGGCGAGGTACCGGCGGCCATTGAATTGCTTCAACAAGCTGTTGAATTGGCCGGCCGTTTAGAAGCATCCCGCCCACTACGCCAGTTGGCTCGACTCCAGGAAAGTCTAGGTAACGACGGGGAGGCGGAAACACTGCGAGAACTATCCAAGGCAGGGTTTCAGACGGTTGTGCGGAGAAGTCTTCAAGACATTGCGAAACGCAGTGGCGGAATGACGATGCTTAAGGATGAACTCTTAGCAGGAGTTTCTGAAGCTCAAGCCGAAGGAAGAACGGCGCGGTCTTCTGACCTTGAACTGCTAGCCGAAATTTATGAGGAAGAAGGTGAATTAGATAAAGCGGAGGCAGTCGCTGATCTAGCCGCGGAGCAGGGGTACCCAACAGTTTTACTAACGCTGGTCGCTGAACGTTTTAATAGGGGCAATAAGAAGGAGGCTGAACGCTTAGCACAAAAGGCCGCAGATGCTGGAGACTCTTATGGGCTCCACGAGCTAGCGCGGTGCAACCCTGACGACGGTCGACTACAGCAACTGCTCGAGTTCGGCCTCGAGCCCGACGGGCAAATCTCCCCCCTGCCGTCTGACGCCTCCGACCACAGATAGCTTTGGACTACCGCCCGTGGTCTTACAACCTTCTTTGCCGGAACACCGGGAACGAGTCCCGCACCCGGTCCACAGTCTCCAGCGAGATATCCACCGTCCGCACGCCGGGCTCCCGCCCGAGGTCAGCCTCCACAACCCCCATCGGATCCACCAGCACGCTCCGCCCGACCGAGACCGGGGCGCCTGGCACACGCCCGCCACGTACACGCTGTTCTCAATCGCCCGGGCCGCGTTCAGCGCCAGCCACTGCTCGGTCTTGTGCTCGCCCGGCACCCAGGACGAGCAGACCAGCAGCACCTGCGCGCCGCCGTCGGCCAGTGACCTGGCCAGCTCCGGGAACCGGAGGTCGTAGCAGGTCATCAGCCCGAACCGCACTCCCCCGTACTCGAACACCACCGGGGCGGTGGACGGGCCCGGCTTGATGAACGTCGACTCCCCGAAGCCCTGCGCGTCGAAAAGGTGGATCTTCCGGTAGAAAGCCAGCCGGCCGCCGTCGGGCCCGAAAGCCACCAGCGTGTTGTACGCCCTGCCCGGCTCGTCCGAGGTCTCCACCACGCCCGCCACCAGCGCGATGCGGTGGCGGCGGGCGATGTCAGCTAGCTCCTGGCAGACGGGGCCGTCCAGCGGCTCGGCCACCGCGGGAAACGTCGCGTCCGCCTTTTTCTTCTCGTAGGTGGCGTACTCCGGGAAGGCGACCAGTGCGGCGCCGTCGCGCGTTGCCTCGGCGGCGAACCGGTCGATCGCGGCGAGGTTAACCTGGATGTCCGCGCCGGACTCCAGCTGCCCCAGCGCTATCTTCACAAGAATTCCTTCCCTCGGCCCGAAAGCCACGCTACAGACAGAACAGGTCAGGCGGCCGCCTCGACCGTCGCCTTCTCCGTGGCCGTCATCTCCGGCGGAGCCGCCTTGAACCCGCGGGTGATCAGTGCCAGGACCACCACGCCCAGCACCAGCCAGGACACCCCCAGCGTAATGGCGTTGCTGTCCAGCTGGGAGAGCAGGTAGGCGCAGATGATCGCGCCGATCATCGGGACCACCACGTAGGACACCGGGTTCAGCTGCTGCCCGGCCCGGCGCTGGCGCACATAGTGGAACACCACCGCGGCGTTCACCAGCGTGAAGGCGGTGAAGGCACCAAAGTTGATGAACGACGTCGACGTGGCCACGTCCAGGAAGATCGCGATCAGGCCCACAATGCCGGTGACCACCAGGTTTGCCACCGGGGTGTGGAACTTCTCGCTGAGCCGGCCGAAGACGGCCTTGGGCAGGACGGAGTCGCGGCCCATCGCGTACAGCAGGCGGGAGGCGCTGGCCTGCGCGGCGAGGCCGGAGGCGAACTGCGCCACCACCAGCCCGGCCAGGAACACGGCACCGAACAGCTGCCCGCCGATCTGCAGGGCGATGGAGCTCGCCGCGGAGGCCGAGTCCTCGAACACCCCACCCGGGTGGACCAGCTGGGTCACGTAGGACACCGCCACGAAGATGCCGCCGCCGATCAGGGCCACGAGCATGATGGCGCGCGGCACGGTCCGGCGCGGGTTGACGGTTTCCTCGGTGAGGGTGGTGACGGCGTCGAACCCCAGGAACGAGTACGCGGCGATCGCGGCGCCGGCGGAGATGGTGGCGAAGCCGGCGGTGTCGTTGAAGAACGGCTGCCCGCTGGCCAGTCCCCCGGCGCCGTTGGCGGACACCACGCTGCCGATGGCCAGCGCCACGAAGAACACGAGGACCAGCAGCTGGAACGCCATCAGCACGTAGTTGGCCTTGTCCGCCACCTTGATGCCCAGGATGTTCAACAGCGTGGTGATGACGATGAAGCCCACGATCCAGACGCCGATGGGGATGGCGGGGAACTGGGCGCTCAGGTAGGAGCCGCCGATGAGCCAGATGACCATGGGCAGGAAGAGGTAGTCCAGCAAAACGGCCCAGCCCACCAGGAACCCGACGCGGGAATCGATGGACCGGCGGACGTAGGTGTAGGCGGAACCGGCCACGGGGTGGGCGACGGCCATCCGGCCGTAGCTGTGCGCGGTGAACAGCATGGCCACGAGCGCCACCAGGTACGCGGCGGGCGCGGCGCCGCCGGTGGTTTCGGCGATGATGCCGAAGATCCCCAGGACGATGATCGGGGTCAGGTACGCCAGCCCGAACAGGACCAGCGAGGGCAGCTTCAGCGTGCGGGTGAGGGTGGTTGTCACGGTGTTTCCTTAGGGCTTGTAGGACGGCGGTGTCCAGGTGGCCGGGTTGATCCGGCCTTGGTAGACGGAAAGTTCGACGGCGGGCTCCCCCTCGCGGAACTGCGACCAGGGGCGGTTGAGGTTCTCCGTGCCGTGCGTGCGGACGCGGTCGACGGCGGCCAGGTCCAGCGCCGCGGTGAGCAGCTGCGGTTGATCGTCCGGTGCCTCGGCGAGGGTGTTGCCCTCCGGATCCACGATGATGCTCTTGCCTTTACCGGTGGGGCCGGCGCAGTTGACGCTGACCATGAAGACCTGGTTCACGATGGCGTTGGCCTTGGCCAGGATCAGTTCCTGTTTGCGGTCCGGGGTGGTTGTCTTGACGACGTTGAGGATCACCTCGGCGCCCATCCAGGCGAGCTGGCGGGACACCTCCGGGTACCAGGCGTCGTAGCAGATGTTCAGGCCCACCCTGCCGATGCCGGGCAGGTCCACGGTGGTGAACCGGTCGCCGGGATCGTAGGGCTCGAACGGGCGCCAGGGGAAGATCTTCCGGTAGTAGCCGGCGAGCTCCCCTTCCGGGGACAGGACCAGCTGGGTGTTGAACAGCTGCCCTTCCGGGCCGCGTTCGCAGACGCTGCCGGGGACCAGCCAGATGTTGAGGTCTTTGGCGAGCTGTTTGAGCTCTTTGACCCGCGGGCCGTCGAGTGGTTCGGCGCTCGCCTGGAGCATTTCGGTTCTTTGGAGGTCCGGGGTTTGGTCTCCGAAGAGGTGCAGCTCGGGGAAGACCACCAGCTTGCTGTGCGGTTGCACCTCGAGTGCTGCTTTGACCTCATCGGCGAAGGCCGAGACGGGCTCGCCGATGAGCCGCGGCCGGGCCTGGGCTGCGATGAGGGGAAGGATGCGTTGCATGGGTTTTTCTCCGCGTTGGGGTGTGATCCGGGTTATATTAGATCAGAATGATCAAATAAAGGGAAGGGGGCTGGCGTGGGACGTAAAGTAGCGGATATGACCCGTCAGCTGGAGGACACCGTTGAGCCCCCGCGCCTCGGCGCCGGAAGGAGGCCCGGCATGGAGCGCCGCAGTGCCATGGACGCCGTGCGGATGCGGATCGGGATGGCGATTTCGTTGGGGCTCTTGAAACCGGGTGAGCGGCTGCCGGACCAGGAGGACGTTGCCCTGGGCCTTTCGGTCAGCCCGATCACGGCCCGCCGTGCGCTGGCGAGTTTGGCGGAGCAGGGCGTGGTGGTGCGCCGGCGCGGGCGGGCCGGGGGAACGTTTGTGGCGGAGGCGCCGCCTACGGATGTTTTGGCTTCCCTGTCGGCGTCGCCGGCCGAGTCCCAGGCGGTGAACCGGCTGGTGGACCGGAGGCTTTTGTTTGAGTGCGCGGTCACCCACTACGCGGCGGTCAATGCCACAGCCGAGCAGCTGGACGAGTTGGAACGGCTGACCCGGGAAATGGCGGAGTCGACTGACTGGTCCTACTACCACCGGATGGACGAGCAGTTTCATCAATTGGTGGGTACTGCGTCATGCCTGGACTCCGCAGTCGAGGTCTATCACGAGACGCTAGCGGAGCTCTACGACTACTTCATCCCCTACCCCATCGAGAAGCTGCACAAATCCAACCAGGACCACATCGCCCTGGTGGCAGCCCTCCGCGCCGGAGATGTCCAGGACGCCGTGGAAGTTGCCAGGAAGCACGTGGACATCCTGCACCGGACGATGTTTATGGGGCTAGCTCAGGGCGAACCCTCAGCCACGATCTCGGACTGATAGGGGCTGCGATGGCCTCTATCAGTCGGCTATCGACGTACGAATTTGCAACCAAAGCTTGGAATGAGGGCCCAAAAAAAGCATCAATAAATCGTCAAGATTCGCGACTAACAATCAGGATTCGCGCAGTTTTCTCCCAGAAACCAAAAAGGCGGCATTTTCTCAGATCTAATGAAATGACTTTGACGCTATTGGGGGAAGCGAAAATGTTGTTTCTGTCGGCTGGCTCGGTGTACCGCTTCTGCGGTCCACGCTCCACGCTGGATTTCCTCCATGTGTGTCCATCACCGCACCCAACCCCGCACGCTTTTTATCGCACGTCGGTCAGGTGTCCTATGGAAGGACTCTCATGAGCCAGCAACCCTATACCGCCCCCTATCCTCCGAACTACGGCTATGGTCTACCGCCGGTAAGCAACAAGTCGTTCCTGGTGACCTGGCTGCTCTCGCTGCTCCTTGGTGTCTTCGGTGTTGACCGCTTCTACCTTGGCAAGGTGGGAACCGGCATCCTGAAGCTCGTCACCTTTGGTGGGCTTGGCATCTGGGCCTTGATTGACCTCATCTTGGTGCTTGCCAACAAGACCCGCGACAAGCAGGGGCTGCCGCTGGAAGGTTATGACAGGCATAAGAAGGTAGCCCTCATCGTCACCGGCGTTGTCTTTCTCCTCAGCATCGTCGTCAACTCGGCCCGCGCGGGCTCTGCACCCTCGTCAGCGCCCGTCGTCTCCACTCCCAAGGTCGCCACTGCAGCTCAGACCGCGTCTGCCACCCCAGCTCCCACAAAGGACCCCGCTGTTGCAGCGGCCGAAGCTGAGGCCGCTGCGAAAGCGAAGGCTGAGGCTGATGCAACGGCTAAGGCAAAAGCCGAAGCCGACGCTGCCGCCAAATCGGAGGCAGATGCAGCGGCCAAGGCAAAAGCCGAAGCCGACGCTGCCGCCAAGGCCCAGGCTGAGGCTGAAGCCGCTGCCAAGAGGGGGACGGTCAGTCAGCAGAACGCTCTGCGTAAAGCTGCTGATTATCTCGACTACACCGCTTTCTCGCGCACGGGCTTGATTGAGCAGCTGGTGTACGAAAAGTATTCGGCCGAGGACTCTACCTGGGCAGTGGACCGCGTAACGGTTGACTGGAACGAGCAGGCGGCCAAGAAAGCCAAAGACTACCTCGACTACACCTCCTTCTCTCGCAGCGGCTTGGTCGAACAACTGCTTTACGAGGGTTTCACCCCTGAGCAGGCCGAATATGGAGTGAGCACCACCGGCCTATAGCGGTTCCAAAGACAACCCGTCCCATCGCGGCGCGCGAAGAGGCTTCGGCGCCGAACTGGACAGCAAGCCGCAACGGGGCATCCAGATTTGCCAATACATTTCGAGGGGAAATTAGGTTTGAAACTCACGACAACACTGGCCAGCGGCGCGTTCCTGTGCTTGGCCCTTTCAAGCTGCGCGGGATCCCCGCAAGCAGCTCCAACCGTCACGCATACCGTTACCCAAACGGCCACGGCAACCGTCACTGCAACGGCAACAGTGACGGCGACCGCCACGGTCACCGCCGAACCTGTTGCTCCTGCCGTTGTGGCGGCCCCGGCACCGGCTCCTGCTGCACCAGCGACCGCCGTAATCCCGGCCAACGCCGCTGGAATGAATGCGGAAGCACTCGACGATGAATTGACCGCGCTTGGCTTCAAAAAGATCGTCTATAACTCTGACACCGGAAAGACCGTGCTGTTGCTCAGCAACTGGACAGTTACTGGAATCGACAACGCAGGAGCGGAACAAGCCGTCGATAAGGCAGTGGTAGTGCACGTAACCAAATAGCTCTGTCTCACGAGGGGCGCGCCCGGCCAAAGCCGGACGCGCCCCTTCGTGGGCTCTGAACCCGCAACCGGGTCAACTCTACGACTACTACTTCATCCCCTAACCCATCGAGAAGCCCCACAAGTCCAACCAGCACCGCATCGCCCTCGGCACCGGCGATGTCCATGACGCTCGCTCCCGACCAGCCTCCGCCGTCGTACTTCCCGCCGTAAGGCGTGCTGCTGCCGACATGTCCCGCCTACCGCCCTCCATGCAGATACCACCACGGAAGAATGCCGCTCTCCGTGCACAGGCACGGCCCCCAGACTACGGCCAGGTGTCCCGGGTCACGATAGACTTTCGGTTACTAGTATGCATAAACGGAATCCGCTCGTATTCCTGCGTGGCGACCAAACGAGAGGTTGGAATGGCACAATCACTTTCGACAGGATCGGGCGTTGTCCTGGACCTGATCAGGTCCGGCCAGGCAACTACAAGGAATGACCTTCTGGAGCGGCTGGGGTGGTCGCGTATCACCCTTGCCCGGCGGCTCGAAGAGCTACTGAACGCCTCCATCATCATGAGCGTAGGTCAACTGGACTCCCGCGGCGGACGCCCACCCGAAACATTCGCGGTCAAGCCGGATTCCGGCGTGCTTCTGGCCCTTGATATCAGCGGCTCACACAGCATGGTGGCCATCACGGACCTGGTCTCCACCATCCTCAGCGTTGACGAGGCAGACATCGGGCCAAGCCAGGGGCCTGCTGAGATTTTCGAATGGGCAGGCCAGGTTTTCGACCACATGCTGCTCCGCCTGGGGAAGACCAGGGCTGACGTCGTGGGGATCGGAGTCGGCGTCCCCGGGCCCGTGGATGTCACAACCGGGTGTCTGGCATCACCGCAAGTCGATAAGCAATGGGACGGCGTGGCTGTCCGCGACTACTTCGCAAGCAGATATGGACATGCCGTCCTGGCAGTTGACCGGGACGTAAACACCATGGCCCTGGCGGAAGCAAGGCGGGGCAGGGTGGGATACCGGGACATCGTGGGCGTGAAAGCCGGCATCGGGATCGGGCTGGGGTTCGTGCTGGACGGGGCCGTGTACCGCGGCGCGCGGGGAGGAGCCGGCGACCTGAGCCGACCCCGAATCGGTGGCGGGCGCCTCCAACGGCTAGAAACCGTAGCCAGCGGAGCGGTGATACGCGCCGAATTAGTGGCCCGCGGCTACAAGGTCAGGACAGGAGCGGACATTGTTGAGCTCGCGAACAACGGAGACCACCGGACCCTGACCCTCCTGGAGGAAACGGGAACCGCCCTTGGCCAGACGCTGGCCGACATCGTTGGACTGATCAATCCCGAGGCCGTCATTATCGGCGGAAGTCTCGCCGCAGCGGGCGAACCCTTCCTCACACCCATCCGCGAGGCCATCTTCGCCGGTGCGCGTGAATTCGCCACCCAGGAGCTTGTCGTCGAACGCTCCGGCCTTGGAGATGTGGCCGGCCTGACCGGAGCATCGCTGCTTGCCCAGGACACACTCTTCGCACCCGACAGAATCAGCCGGCTTACCCACAGCGGAGCCAACTCTCTTGTCCTGGCATCCGGCTAAGAAGGCCCGCCAACAAAATACTTTGGTCTACTAATAGACTTAAGCCACCAATCCTTGCTACGGTGATATACCTCACATCGTCGTGATGTGATCCGTTACCTAAAGGATCCCCCGTGGCTTTAAACCTCGCTGAAGAACTCTCGTCCATCGCCACCAATGTCGCCGCTTCCGACTGGAAGGAAGCCATCCGCTGTGCCGGAGATGGCCTGGTGGCAGGCGGAGTCACAACAGAGGACTACACCGAACAGATGATCGAGGCCGTCGAAGAGCACGGCCCTTACATCGTCATCGCCCCCGGAGTCGCCCTCGCCCACGCACGCCCCTCCGAATCCGTCAAAAAGGGAGGGCTCAGCTGGGTCAGCCTGGCCTCCCCTGTGGAGTTCGGGCACAAATCCAACGACCCCGTCTCCCTGGTCATAGGCCTGGCAGCCCTTGACCACACTGCCCACATCGAAGTCCTCAGGGCGGTCGCCGGAATCCTTTCGAATCCGGCCACCCGTTGTGGCCTTGACGCCGCGGCGAGTCCGGAAGAAGTTCGCTCCCTCCTGGCACGCGCCGCCTCAACGAAATAAGCAACTCCAACATCACCCCTGAATTGAAAGGCAACGAACCATGAAGATCGTCGCTGTATGTGGAATGGGCATTGGGACATCAGTGCTCTTGAAAATGAACGCAGAAAAGGTTCTCCAGGATCTCGGCATCGACGCCGATATTGAGGCCGCTGACATTGGGGTGGCCCGCGGTGCCGCCCAAACGGCGGACGTCGTGCTGACTTCCGAGGAGCTCGCACCTGAAATTGGCGACGTCCCCGCAGAGGTCATCGTTATCGAGAACTTCTTTGACCTCGATGAAATCCACAAGAAACTGTCTGCCGCTGTCCGATAGTCACTGCCGGTGGTTCCGCCACCTGCAACACCACAAGACCAACCAACTTTTCAGCAATAAGGGAGTGCCTACGGCATGGACTGGCTCGTAGTAGTACTGAATTTCATAGGGCAGCAGATTCTCAATGTACCCGCGTACCTGATCGGCATCATCACCGCAGCAGGCCTGATCGCATTGCGGCGCAACTCGGGCCAGGTCATCGGAGGTGCGCTCAAGGCAACCTTGGGCTTCTTCATCCTTGGCGTGGGCGCCACCGTCGTCACCGGATCACTTGATCCCCTCGGTCAACTGATCCTCACCGTTACCGGCGCCCAGGGTGTCATCCCGACGAACGAGGTCATTACGGCAATGGCCCAGGAACAGTTCGGCGCCCAGAGCGCATACGTCCTGACCCTTGGCTTTCTCATCATGCTGGTACTGGCGCGCTTCACTCCGTTGAAGTACGTCTTCCTGACCGGTCACCACATGGTGTTCATGGCCACCATGCTCACCGTGATCCTGTCCGTTGGCCTGGGAGAAGGCCTTGACTGGCTGGTGGTTCTCCTCGGAGCTGTCCTGCTGGGCGTGATCATGGTGGTCATGCCAGCATTCCTCCACCCGTGGACAAAGAAGATCACCGGCAATGACACCATCGCAATCGGCCATTTCGGTTCTTTGGGTTACATCGCAGCGGGCGCAGTCGGACAGGCCGCGGGCAAGCGCAGCAAGTCAGCCGAAGACATCCAGTTTCCCCAGGGGCTGAAGTTCCTCCGCGACTCCATGGTGGCCACGTCGCTGTCCATGGTCCTCATTTACATGGTTTTCGCCATCTGGGGTCTGATCGCCCTTCCGCTTTCCGAAGCGCTGGCAATCTTTGACGCCCCTGACGCGGGAGCCTTCATCATGGCGGGCTTCGAACAGGCGCTGCTGTTCGGCGTCGGTGTGGCCGTCATCCTCTATGGCGTCCGGACTGTTTTGGGCGAGCTCGTTCCGGCCTTCCAGGGCATTGCAGCCAAGGTGGTCCCAGGAGCCAAAGCGGCCCTAGATATCCCCATCGTTTTCCCGTTCGGCGCCAACGCCGTGCTCATCGGCTTCCTGAGCTCCTTCACCGGCGGCCTGATCGCCCTCGGCATTCTTGCTCTCTGGCTGAACCCCGCCTTCGGCCTGGCCCTGATCCTTCCCGGAATGGTGCCGCACTTCTTCACCGGCGGCGGAGCCGGCGTGTACGGCAACGCAACCGGCGGGCGCCGGGGAGCCATGCTCGGCGGCTTCGTGAACGGCATTATCATCACCATCCTGCCCGCCGTCCTGTTGCTCGTCCTAGGACAGTTCGGGCTCGCAAACAGCACCTTCGGTGACGCCGACTTCGGTTGGTTCGGCACCCTCATTGGCGTCAGCCTGAGCGGCGGCCCCGCACTCGGCGCCGTGCTTTCCATCCTTATCGCCACCGTCCTTGTTGCAGCCGCCATCGTCTTCCAACGGCGGGTTGTGGATACCGGATGGGTCCCCGGCGCGAGACGTGATGCCTGGCTCGCCGAAGCCAAGGAAACCGAAAAGAGCGAGGCCGAACGAAAGAGTCCCGCCGCATAGCGGCACTCTCCCGGCCGTCCCCGCTAACCCACCCGAACTCCGAAACAAGGAATCAAATGCCCGAACGTACCGCAACGATCGCCAGCCGCGTGGGCCTCCACGCACGCCCCGCATCAGTTTTCGCTGAAGCGGTCAGCCAACTCGGCCTGGAGGTAACCATTGCCGCCGAAGATGCGAGCCCCGACGAAGCACTCGATGCGGCCAGCATCCTCTCTCTGATGAGCCTCGGCGCTTCCTGCGGCGACGTCGTCGTACTTCGTGCTGATGGGCCTGGATCGGATCAGGCCCTCAATCGCTTGGTTGCGCTTTTGGAGACGGACCTCGATGCAGAAGCGCACTAACCAGGACTGCGCTTCCAGGGGTGGCATGCACACGGTGCATGCCACCCCTGATGCTTTCCCCACGCTCCTGGAACGATGCCCGCATCCACACCGGAGGGCGCGCCCGGCCAAAGCCGGACGCGCCCTCCGTGGGCTCTGATCCCGCAAGCCGGGCGAAGAGAATGATTCAGTCGATAAGCACCGGCTGCTTGGCGTCCTGGGACGCTTCAACAGGCGCGACCCTCCGCTTCCGGTGGTTCAGCCAGTTAGCCACCGCCAGCAGCGCCACGAGCCCGAACGTGCTCAGGAGCTGGGGACGGGAGTCCTCGCCGATAAAGCCCACCGTGAAGATCGCCGCGAGGATGAGCAGGCCAAAGCCCGTAAGCCACGGGAACCCCGGCATCCGCAGCGGAAGCTCCGTTCCCTCGCGGTCGGCGCGGAGGCGCAGCGCGAGCTGGGCGAGGAGCGCGGACGTCCACACCAGCAGGCAGGTGGAGCCCACGATATTGAGCAGGACGCCAAGGACCATCTCGGGGAAAGCCAGCTCCAGCACCACCGTGACAATGCCGAAGGCGACGCTGGCCAGGACTGCGATCACCGGGACGCGTGCCTTGGATACCGCAGCGAGCAGCCGTGGTGCTTCTCCCCGCTCCGCGAGGGAGTACGCCATCCGGGAGGCACCGTAGAGGTTGGCGTTGAGCGCGGACAGCAGCGCTGCGACGGCCACCAGGGTGATGGCCGTCGCGGCACCGGGCATGCCGGCGGCGTCCAGCACGGCGGCGAACGGGCTCTTCAGCCCCTCCGAACCAACCGGAACCACGGCCGCGATGATGAAGATGGCACCGATGTAGAACACCAGGATGCGCCACAGCACGGTGCGGACTGCTTTCTTTACGCTCCGGGCCGGCTCGGCGGTCTCAGCTGCGGCCACGGACACAATCTCGGTGCCGCCGAACGCGAACGCCACCACGAAGAGCGCCGTGGCGATCCCGGCGAAACCACTGGGCGCGAAGCCCTCGCCCATGAAGTTGGACAGGCCCGGCGACTGCACGCCCGGTACCAAGCCGAAGAGCAGTGCGAAGCCCACCAGCAGGAACGCCACGATGGCCGCCACCTTCAGCAGGGCAAACCAGAACTCGAACTCACCGAAGTTCTTCACGCTGGTCAGGTTCACAGCCGTGAGCACCACGATGAACACGAAGGCCATCAGCCACACCGGCAGCGCCGGGAAGATGGTGGCCAGCAGGCCTGCCGCACCTAGCGCTTCGGCGGCGATGACCACCACGAGCTGGATCCACCACAGCCAGCCGACCGTGGCGCCGGCCACCGGTCCGTAAGCCTTGGCGGTATATACGGAGAAGGCGCCGCTGTCCGGGTTGGCGGCTGCCATCTCGCCGAGCGCCCACATCACCAGGATGATCAGGGTGCCGGCCACGAGGTAGGAGATCAGCACGGCCGGGCCCGCAGCCTGGATGCCGGCGCCGGAGCCGATGAACAGGCCCGCGCCGATGGCGCTTCCCAGCCCCATCATGGTGAGCTGGCGGGGTTTGAGGGCCGCGCCGAGGGCGCGGGCAGACGTCTTTGTCTGTTGTTCCATGGGGATTCCTCTTAGTTGTTTGTAACTGTTGGGGAGAAAAGTTCAGGCTGCGTGGGCTGCCAGGAGCCGGAGCACGCGGTCGTTGGAGGCGGCATCGGCAACAGTGATCCGAACGCCGTCGCCCTGGTACGCCCGGACCATGATGCCCGCGCCATTGAACGCCTCCACCAGCGTCGCCAAGAGGACCTCATCGGCACGGATCCACAGGAAGTTGCCCTGGCTCGGCTGCAGCTTCCAGCCCTGGGCTTCAAGCTCCGCGGCCATCCGTGCACGCTCCTCCCTGACAGCAGAAGCCCGTGCTGCCATCTCCTCCCCGGCATCCAGCGACGCGATGGCCGCCTTCTGGGCCAGCGCGCTCACCGAGAAGGGCAGGGCGGTCCGGCGCAGCCCCTCGGCGATGGCCGGCACAGCCACGGCGTATCCCACGCGTAGGCCGGCGAGTCCATAGGCCTTGGAGAAAGTGCGCAGGATGCAGACGTTCGGGTACTGGCGGTAGAGCGCCAGGGAATCGGGTCCGCTGCCAGCGTCGGCGTACTCCACGTATGCCTCATCGATCACCACGAGGACGTCGGAGCGGACGGACTGCAGGAAGGCTTCGATGCGTTCGTGGCTGATCGGCACCCCGGTGGGGTTGTTGGGCGTGCAGAGCAGGATGACCTTGGTGCAGTCGGTGACGGCGGCGGCCATGGCATCGAGGTCGTGGCCCTCCAGATGATCCAGCGGGATGCGGACCGGCCGGGCGCCTGCCAGCTCCACCAGGATGGGGTAAGCCTCGAAGGAGCGCCACGCGAACACCACTTCATCCCCGGCGTCGCACAATCCGGTGATGATCTGCTGCAGGACGCCCACGCTGCCGGGCCCCACCGCCACCTCCTCCAAGGAGACGCCCAGGTGCCGGGCGAGCCGTTCGCGGAGTTCGACGGCGGCCATGTCCGGGTAGCGGTTCATCCTGCGCGCCGCCTCGGCCACCGCGACGGTGGCTGCGGGCAGGGGCTCGTAGTGGCTTTCGTTGCTGGCGAGGGCTGCAATGTCCGCGCCGGCGCTGCGCCGGCCGGGGACGTAGGACGGAAGGCCGGCGACGGCGCCACGAAGGGTGGGCAGCGCGGTGGAGGGAGCGGCCAGGAGTTGTTCGGGGGTCATGAGGACTGACTATGGAAGTGACCCGGCCCACATTGCAAGATAAGCTCTAGCCATTGGGACTTCTGCTCAACTTCTAGTTTCTGTGGTGAAAATATGACCATCGCGAACACTCGCACCCTCGATTCACTCGACGGCCGCATCATCCTTGCCCTGGACAAGGACCCCGAAGCCAGCGCCCTGGCACTCTCCCGGACACTCGGCGTCGCACGCAACACCGTCCACGCCCGGCTGGCACGGCTCGAGCGCAGCGGCGCCCTCCGCTCCTTCAGCCGCAGGCTGGACCCCGCCGCACTGGGCTACGAGCTCATGGCCTTCCTCTCGCTCGAAATCAGCCAGACGCGGTTCGGCTCGGTGGAAAGCGGGCTCGCCGCCATCCCGGAGGTCATCGAGGTGCACGCCACCACCGGGGACGCGGACCTCATGGCCAAGGTCGTGGCCCGCGGCACCGCCGACCTCTACCGCATCACCAACCAGATCCTGGAGATCGACGGGATCCAGCGGACAAGCACCGCCATCTCCGTCATGGAACTCATGCCGCCCCGCTACGACGGCCTCATCAGCCGGCTGTCCGAACAGGAATCCCGCACGTCGGAGTAAGCGCCCCACAGGCACACCATAAGCAGCGAACGCCGTTGCTCGGAGCCGCATTTCCAAGTCGGTGGGGCGCGCCCTGATAGACCGGTTCCTGCTTGCGTATACCGTTCTATGGGGACCAAAGGCCGCGACCCATTGTGGCCGTTCCACGCCACTGAATTCCGAAGGCGTTTCGCCGTCGAACAAAACCGGAGACTGAATCGTCATGAACTTTTTCAAAGCAGCCATGAAGTTTTTCAAAGTAAAGGTTCTGCTTTGGCATGTCCTGCTGATCATCCTGCTGATTGTCGCGGGAACGGGCGCCGTTTTCGTATCCGGTGGACTCAACGCTCTCGCGCTCGGTTCTCTGTTCACCAGTAATTCGAACGAACGCGATTCGCAGGTAGTTCAGGCCGTCTCGCGCGTGCAGGAGGTCGCCTTGCTCAGCCTTCACATCGAGGGTGTTGCGAGGCAGGAAAGCAATGGAGAGATTCTCGGCATGGTCGTGCCCGCGAGCGAGAAAACGACGCTGCTCCAGTACAAGTTTGATGCAAAATTAGGCATCGACGGGTCACAGGTGAAGATCGAACCCAATGGCACGGAGTCGTTTCGGGTGACTATCCCTAAATTCCTCGGCATAGGCTTTGACCGTCCCTTCTTCGAGACCCCCCTGGAGAGTAGCGGCGCGCTTAGCTGGTTGACACCGCCAGCCGTTCAAACTCAGATGATCAACAACATTCTCAGCGATGAGAACAAGCAAAATTTCATCACCCAGAACGAAGCAGCACTGAAGGAACAGGCGAAGGCGTTCTACTCGGGAATCATCGAAAGCGTCGATCCCGAAGTTACCGTCGAATTTGAGTTCGCAGGGTAGAGGCTTGCAGGGCCGCACTCTCCGCATGAACCCGAGTGTAACCACGGCTGCTATACCACCGCATCACCAACCAGATTCTTGAGATCGACGGGATCCAGCGGACCAGCACCGCCATCTCCGTCATGGAACTCATGCCACCCCGTTACGACGGCCTCATCAGCCGGCTGTCCGAGCAGGAATCACGCACGTCGGAGTAAGCGCGGGTGACGTGCACCACGTTTGGGCATTTTTTCACTTCTCCCGCCTGCGGCTGCCAAAAGTACCAACAGAATTTACCGGTGTTGCAAATCTGAGATGCAGGCCACACGCTTCCTGCATGACTACTCTCACCGTCTCCCGCCGCGTGGCGCAGGTTCTCAGCAGCTATGTCAGCGACGTCTTCGGCGTCATGGGCAACGGCAACGTCTACTTCCTTGACGCCGCGGAGAAGCAGGGCCTCCGCTTCACCGCCGTCCGGCATGAAGGCGCCGCGATCGCCGCGGCCGACGCCTACTACCGCGCGTCGGGACGCCTCGCCGCGGGCACCACCACCTACGGCCCCGGCTACACCAACGCGCTCACCGCCCTCGCGGAGGCCGTCCAGGCGCAGATCCCCGTGGTGCTGGTCACCGGCGACGCCCCCACCAGCGGTGCCCGGCCGCAGGACGTGGACCAGGCGGCCATCGCCGCGGGCCTGGGCGCGGCCACCTTCACCGTCACCCGCGACGCCGCCGGCGCCGTCACCCGGCAGGCGGTGGAGTACGCACTCACCCGGCGCACCGCCGTCGTGCTTGCCATCCCCTACGACCTCGCGGCTCTCGAGGCTGCGGACGAGGAGCTTCCCGAGACGCACGCACCGAAGGTGACGGACGACGTCGACGGCGGCCTTGGGCAGGCAGCCCGCCTGCTCGCCGGTGCCAGGCGGCCGCTGATCCTGGCCGGCCGCGGTGCGCACCTCGCCGGTGCCGGCCCGGAGCTCCGGGAGCTCGCCGACCGGCTCGGCGCACTGACCGCCGGAACCGCTCTGGCGCTCAACCTCCTCAATGGCGAGGGGTACCTGGGCGTGGCCGGCGGTTTCGGCACCGACACCGCGGCCGGGCTCATGGGCGAGGCGGACGTGGTCCTGGTGGCAGGGGCGAGCCTGAGCCCCTTCACCATGCGGTTCGGGCACCTGCTCGGCCCGGACAGCACGGTGATCCAGATCGACGCCGGCCTGCAGCCGACGCACCCGCGGGTGGACCTGTTCGTCAGCGCGGACGCGAAGACGGCTGCTTCGCGTCTGCTCCAACTGCTGGATGGCGAGGCTGCGGCGGAAGGCTGGCGGGCGGAAGCCTCCCGGCGTCTGGCCGTCGGCCCGGGGCACCACCCGGGATCTGAGGAGACCCCGGACGGGCGGCTGGACCCGCGCGCCCTTGCCGCCGCACTGGATGCCGTGCTGCCGGAGCGCCGCACGGTGGTCCAGGACGGCGGGCACTTCATCGGCTGGGCACCCATGTACTGGAACATTCCGCGGCCGCAGGACCTGGTGATGGTGGGGACCGCTTTCCAGTCCATCGGGCTGGGACTTGCGAGCGCCGTCGGGGCAGCCCGTGCGCTGGAGGACGGCCGCACCCTGGTGCTGGCCTCCGGCGACGGCGGTTTCCTGATGGGCCTGGCGGACCTCGATTCGCTCATCGGTGCGGCCCGGAGTGCGATCGTGGTGATCTACAACGACGCCGCCTATGGGGCCGAGATCCACCAGTACGGTTCGCAGGGCCTGACCGAGAAGCCCATGCTGATCCCCGAGGTGGACTTCAGCGGTGTTGCCCGCGCGCTGGGTGCGGAGTCGGCGATCATCCGGTCTCTTGCGGACTTGTCCGCGCTGCAGGACTGGATCGATGCCGGCGCCCAGGGAACCTTCGTGGCCGACTGCCGGATCACCTCCAGCGTCCGCGCCCCGTGGCTGAGCGAGTGGATGCAGGCCAAGCAGGAGGCGAAGGCTGCGGTGGCGGGGTAAACCCTGGGGCCGCCGGCGGAGCATGCTAGGGACTTCGTCCCCCTGCCTCGCGGACGGGACCGGGAATACAATAAGCCATGCCCGCGACCGGCCGGACTGTCTCCGCCGCGGTGCTGCTCGCCATAGGGGCAGGACTGGCGCTGCTGGCCGTGCTGGTCCACTACGGTTTCATGGCAATGTACGGCGATGTCACCGGATCCGCGTTCGAGGGGCTCACGTGGGGGTTGGCAACCGGCCCCTCCGGATTGGCGTTCGGCGTGGTCCTGGTGGTTGCCCTGATCGGCCTCATGCTCTCGACAAAACTGTGGATGCGGCTGACGGCCGTGGCCATCCCTGTCCTCATGCTGCTCGGGATGTTCGTTGTCACCCCCTTGGCGCTGGGGCAGAAGATGGCGAACCAGTTTGTTTCCGCTCCGCAATGCGTGTCCCAGGGCACCGGCGAGCCCATGGCCACCGCAGACCGTGAGGCCCAGGAGGTGTTCGATTCCATCGACCACGTCGGCCAATTCAAGGGTGGCGGCATGAGTGGTGTGGCCGGCTGTACCCGCTGGTTTGTGCTCCCGGGAGGCGTCGATGTGTTGCAGCACTATCGGACAGCGCTGCCCGCGGCCGGCTGGGACGTGGTGGAGGACGACGGGCGCCACCTGCGGGCGCACCTTGATGGCCGGGCGTTCGATGTGATGCCCTGTCCCGGAGGCGGTGTCATCTGGGCCGGAAGCGAGGACCAACGCTCATACGGACAGGGAAGGCCTGAACTGGCCGGCACTGAAATTTGTCCCCACGACCTCTGACCACAGCAGCTCGGGCCAGCCGCTTCAGGGAAGTGGAAGGCTGCGGGAGCCCTGCCTACACCGCCGCGCGACGGGTGAAGACCAGATGCACCACCCCGCTCGGGGACGGGGTCGCTTCAATGTCGAAGCGTTCTTCGAGGCCCTCGAGTCCGTCCCAGAGCCGTTCACCCCGGCCCAGCAGGATCGGCACGAGGACGACGTGCATGTGGTCTATCAGGCCGGCCTCGAGGAACTGCCGGACCGTGCTGGCGCCGCCACCGATCCTGACGTCCATGCCGGGGGCAAGGGCACGGGCCTGTTCCAGGGCGGAGGCAGGGTCCGCGTCAACAAAATGGAAGGTTGTCCCGCCTTCCATTTCGAGGACCGGCCGGGGATGGTGTGTCAGGACAACCACAGGAGTGTGGAACACAGGGTTATCGCCCCACCACCCCTTCCAGTCCTCGTTTTCCCAGGGACCGCGCTGGGGACCGAACTTGTTGCGCCCCATGATTTCGACGCCGACCCCGGGTCCCCACTGGCTGGCGAAAGCCTCGTCGACGCCGAAAGATCCCTCCGACTCCCCGTGGAGGCCCATCGCGCGGAAGGTCCGCGTCTCGAAGGCCCACTCAAGCAGCCGCGTGCCCGCGTGGCCGAACGGAGCGTCCAGCTGCTGGCCCTCGCCGGTGCCGAAGCCATCGAGGGAGACCGAGAAGTTATGTACGCGGACAAGGGACATGGCGCCTCTCCTGAAGTGGTCGTTGGCTGTCACTGTAGGGCGGTCGGCGCCCACCGTTCAAGGCCTGATGCAGGACTCTTTGGTGCTGCTGATCCCGGCGCCGGTACCCTGTTTCCCATGAGCACCCGAGACACCCCTGCACAGATCGGGGACCTGCCTCCCCTGGGCCGACCAGCCAACAGCGCCCTGCTGCAGGCAGGCATCACGACACTGGCGCAGGTGGCGTCGCACGGTCCTGGCGAGCTGCTCGCCCTGCACGGCGTGGGGCCCAGGGCAATTCGACTACTCGAAGCCGCCCTGAAAGAGCGCGGACTCGAGTTCACCGACCCTTCCTAGCGGACAAACGGACGTGACAGCCCCCCGGCTGGCTGTACCGGCGGCACCCAACCCGGACGCCGCCGTCGTGCTTATCAGTCCTTGGGTTCGTCGGCCGCTGCCTCACCGTCATCGCTGACTGGCTTGTCGTGGACCTTTTTCGGGATCTTGCCCTCCACGTCTGCGGGGACGGGAGGGTCCTTCTCTTCATCAGTAGACATAGGCCAAGCCTAAGGCTGCACCCCGGCTGCCGCCGCCCGGACGCAAAACTGACGGCCACCTCATCCGGGTGGCCGTCAGTTTCAGTGCTGGTGTTACTGCTCAGCTTCCGCGGCGGCAGCCGCCTTGACGGCGTCCTTCTCGGCGCGCAGAGCCTCAGCGTCGTGCTGTTCCTCGGCCTTTTCCTGGTGGATGACCACTGCGAACAGCTTCTCCATCTCCTTGGCCACGCCGGCAGCCGACGCCGGGTTCTGGCCGGTCACCAGGCGCTCGTCAACCACAACCTTTTCCTCGAAGACACCGGCGGAGACGTGCGTGGCACCCTGCTCCTCAAGCCGGTCTGCCAGGAAGAACGGAATGACCTTGTCCTTGCCCGCAGCCACCTCCTCGTCATTGGTGAAGGCGGCCACCTTGCGGCCCTCCACGAGGCGGAGCCCGTTCTCCAGCTCCACGTTCAGCAGGCCGGCCGGCCCATGGCAGACCGCGCCCACCAGACCGCCGTTGTTGTAGACGCTGGCCACCAGGTTCTGCAGGCCTTCGCTGTCCGGGAAGTCCCACATGGTGCCGTGGCCGCCCACGAGATAGACGGCGTCGTACTGCTCCGGATCAACAACGTCCACGCGGGCCGTGTTGTAGAGGCCGGCGCGGGTGGTCTCATCCTCCGTGAAGGCGACCTGGATGGGGTCCTTCGTGTCCACCTCGTCGCGCGGCGGCTGCCCGCCCTGGATGGACGCAAAGTCGACGAAATGCCCGGAATCCTTGAACACCTTCCAGGGATGTGCAGCCTCGGCCACGTTGTAGCCGGTCTTCTCTCCCGTATCGCCGATCTCGGAAACGCTGGTCAAAACCATGAGGATTTTCTTCATGAAATGCTCCTTTCGTCCGCCTCCCACCCTACGCCCAGCCCGGTCCTCGGCCTTCGGGCTGGGTTCAGGGCTGGCCTGCAGGGACAAGCCGGTATGCGAACCGGCTGTCCAGGCCCCCGGGTCCCATCGTGAGGTCCGCCCCTTCAGTGGGCAGCACCACCGGTGCCTTGAACACGCTCCCGCCGCAAGGGACCTGCACGGGGGCGAGGACTTCCGCTCCCTTCCAGGTGGAAACGGACAGCTCGGCTACCGGCAGTCCGGCACAGACCAGGTGCAGTTCATACTGGCCCGGCGGGGCCGACAGGCTGGCGGTGGTGGTGGTGTTCCCGCTGCCGGTGCCCCGCAGTTCGCCGGGCAAACCTGGTTGCAGCTGCTGTGCTGCCCAGTCTGAAAGGTCTTCGAGCTCCGATGCCCTGCGGTCAGGGTTGGCCTGCACCTTGACGCCCGTTGCGGCGGGCCTGCCCGTGGGCGGCACCGCGCTGATGGTGAGGGGCCCGCCGTCGTGCCTGACAAAGCGGTCCAGCTTGGCGGTGCACTCGAAGCTGGTCACTTCCGGGACGCCGTCCGCCTTCACAAGGGTGAGCTTGGCCCCGTAGACCCCTGCGCAGGCGCCGGTGACCAGGTAGTCTCCGGGCGCCAGCTCAAGGGTCAGCTTCCCGGCAGGTTCAGCCTCCGACGGCATACCGGGGTCCGCAGGGGACGCGCCGAGCAAGCGCGTGACTTCGCTGATGTTGTCCTTGAAGGACGCGGCCGACGGCGTTGCGGGCGGCGGGGATGAAGGCGCCGGCGGCCCGTCCGGGCCGCTGTACTCACACCCCGCCAGCGGCATGGCCAGAACGGCCGCAGCCATGGACATTCTTATGCGCCGGACCGGCATCCCCCCAAGAGACATGACCCCGAGTCTACGGGTCCTGCCGCTCATGCCCAGGCACGGACTCCATGCCCGCTCCGCTGCCGGTCGCTGTCCCCGTGCGGTTCGCCACTTTGCGCGGGGAACCGGAATACCGAAGCGCCGCCATGCCGTTGTGGCAGTCATGAAGGCAATTACTTACACCACATACGGAAACCCGGACGTCCTCGAATTTGGCGATCAGCCGATGCCAAAAGTGGGGCCCGGCATGGTCCTGGTCAGAGTCAAGGCTGCCGCGGTGAACCCGGTGGACTGGAAGATCATGGCCGGCGGCCTCGACGCCGTCATGGACCTGGAGTTCCCCGCCATCCCCGGCTGGGATGTGGCAGGGGTAGTGGAGTCGGTGGGCATCGATGCCCGGCAGTTCCAGCCCGGCGACGAGGTCATCGCCTACGGCCGCAAGGACTACGTCCACGGCGGAAGCTTTGCCGAGTACATCGCGCTGCCGGAGCGGCTCCTGGCCCGGAAGCCGGCCTCTCTCGGGTGGAACGAGTCGGCAGGGCTGCCGCTGGCCGGACTGACCGCCTACCAGGTCCTCAACCGGCTGGGCCTGAAAGCAGGCGAAACCGTCCTGATCCACGGCGGTTCCGGAGGCGTGGGCTCCCTGGGCATCCAGATCGCGGTGGCCCGCGGCGCGAGTGTTATTGCCACGGCCTCGGAGAAGAACCACGAATTCCTCCGCTCCCTGGGAGCCGAGCCGGTTGCGTACGGGGACGGGCTCGCGGACCGCGTACGGGCACTGCGCCCGGACGGCGTGGACGTTGTTGCCGACTTTGTGGGCGGGAATCTCGACGCGACGCTGGCGGTGCTGGCCGAGGGAGGCCGGCACGCCTCGATCGCCGACAGTGACGTGGAACAGCACGGGGGCGACTGGATGTGGGTCAATCCCGTGGGAACCGACCTCCAGGAACTCGCCGATCTGGTGGACAGCAGGAATATCCGTGTGGAAGTCGCCGGGGTCTTCCCGCTGGACAAGGCCGCGGATGCCTTCCGCTCAAACATGGAGGGGCACACCCGCGGCAAGATTGTGGTTGCGGTAGACCAGGTTTCCTGAGTCCAGCAACAGGTTGGCGCCGCCGGGGCCACCGCCCGGGCCGCCGTCGTCAATGTACGACGGCGGCCCGCTGGCCGGGTGCCGGGCCGCCCGGTGTCCGAGTGCCATACTGAGCCATGGCTTTAGGGATGACCCGGGGTGGAACAGCGCTGAGGTACGCCGTGGTCTCGGTCCTGCTGATCGCGGCCCAGGTGGGCAGCATGTGGTTTCACTCAGCCGGTGTCTACCAGGGAGACGCGAACGTTCCGCTCAGGAAATTCCCGGAGGACCTGGACGTCTTCTTCGTTCTGACTTTCGCCCCCACGATCGTCGGCCTCAAATACCTTGCCTACGACGCAGCCGTGAGGGCGTTCACCAAGGACTACAGGACCCCTGCACTTCTCCTCTGCTTCGGCGCTGGCTACGCGGCCGCCTTCGCGATGGACGTTGCCTGCCTGTTCGCGGCGTCCAGGCCCGTGTCCGATTCGGGGCTGGCCATCCTGGGCACAATCCTGCAGAGCCCGCTGGCCCTCGTGGCAGCCGGGGGCGTCATCGCCGCGACTGTCCTGCTGAAGGACAGGCCCCCGCACACCGGGGCCACCCGACCTTACGGACCCTAGACAGCCGCCGTCGTGAATGTACGACGGCGGCCCGCTGGCTGTCTGCCAGCTCCCCTACTGTCCCGGCGCCCGGTAGGTCGGCGTCTTCTTGGCTGCTTCGTCAAGGTCCTCGACCGTCAGGAGAGGCTTCAGCCGGACGTTTACGCTGCCCGTCGAATTGATCAGCAGCGACAACGCTGCAGCACTGGCGTCGTCCGGCGCCTCGAAAACGCCAAGAACGTCGTAGTAGCCAAACGCGTAGTAGAAGCTCTCAAGCGTTCCCCCAACGGATTTCAGGGCCTCCGTCAAGGCGTCCCGGCGTTTGGTGCCGCCCTCCTCCATGAGCCCCTTGATTCCCTGGCCCACGTACGTTGCTTCAAACAAGTACTTCGGCATGATGTTGTCCTCCTGTGTTTGCGGTGCAGGAGCGGCCCAGATCCGGCCCTTCATTCCGTGGAAACGGGGTGTTTGACCCCGCTATCGCAGAAACTATTCCTCCGCCTGCAGGCAGTCAATAGGCGCGTGCGGGCCACGGGTGGTCTACCCGCAGGAAATAATTCCATCGAGTTGATGGCAAGCTCCCGGCTACGGCTCTAGACTGGCTTTGCTGCTCTGGGAGGCAGCACATTGGGGGTGCGGCGTGGGCCGCCGTGACTGAAAGGCGGCGGCGTGCTACGCACCGCGTCATTAAGGATTCTTGCAGGACTTACAGCCGGGCTTCTCACAGTCCTGGCGGCCGGGCCGGGGCCCGCTACAGCCGACGATTACGCACCTTCCGCGTATATCGAGGGCACGGTGACCGCCCCGCCCGGCACCAAACTCGACCAGCTCCAGGTTCAGATCCATGACATCCAGAGCTATCAAGGACATACCCCCGTTCCGGTTGGCGCCGACGGCCGCTACAGGGCGCCCTACAGCTGGCTTGAGTACGCCAATGTCAAAGTTCTGGGCGGCGAAACCGGCCTGGCCGACACCTGGTACGGCAACGTCCCCCGGCAGGAGAACTCAACAAACATTCCCGTCAACCGCCGGACAGTTACTGGCGTGGACATTGCCATGTCCCCCGGCTCCGCCATCACCGGAGTGATCTCCGCGCCTGCGGGTACTGACCTCACTGGCCTCACCGTTGTTGCGGTGGGCGAGTTTATTTCCCCACACCGCACAACAGTTCCGGCCATAATCCGATCAGCTGGAGTTGCTCCCGACGGCAGCTACCGCATTGCGGGCCTCGGCGCCAACACCTACACGGTTCAGGTACAGCCCGGCGCTAACCCCCTGCTGGAAACCTGGTACGGCAGCGGATCCGACGAGCAGGCAGCCAAGCCGGTGAACGTCGCAGCAGGGACAGACACCTCCGGCATCAACATCAATGTGCTGCAACCGGCCAGCCTCGGAGGCACCGCCGTATTCCCTTCGGGATCGGCGCCGGAATCCGGCTTTGTCACCTTGTTTTCCGAAAACGGCAACAGAGTAGCCAGCACTACGTTCGGTACTGATGGCGCGTTCCACTTCCCCCAGGTACCGCCAGGGCCTCTCAAACTCTGCTTCGGCAGCAGCACGCCGGAGTCCGGCTTCGCGTTCATGTGGTACCCCACCGCAGGCCAGTTTGGCTCCGCGGAACCACTCAACCTGGCACCGGGTGAGATGCGCACGGACCTGCAACTCATCATGAAACCCGGGGGTTCAATTACGGGGACCGTTTCCGGAGCCGATGGCGCCACGGTGGGCGTCAGGCTCCTGGACTCGCTGGGCCGCATTGTCAGTTCGGCCCGGACCGATGCCGCCGGCAAGTACGTTTTGGGACGGATCGGGCCGGGAGCCTTCAAGGTGCGGTTCGGTGATGTGGGATTTCGCTCCACCTCTTCACCCTTGATGCCACAGTTCTTTCCGGGACGTGCCGAAGGAGCCGGATACAGTGCAGGCGCCGATGTCACGGTCTCCGCAGGACAGGCAACATCCGGAATCGATGCCGTCATGACTCGGGGCGGTGCCGTCTCAGGCCTCATCCTCGGTACTGACGGCGCGCCCCTCACGTCACACTCGGTCAACACACTGTCGCTGAATGGTTCAGTGGAGGAACGCACCGCGTGGACCGATACTTCCGGCAGGTTTTCCATCTCGGGGCTTTCCGACGGTGACTACATCCTGGAAACGAACTTCGACCCCTATTCCAACAGCCTCTTCCCTCTCGGCCACCTGTATTCAGGAAATGTCCGGGAACGCGAAAAGGCCCAGACACTCTCCATCCGCAACGGCCAGGCCGTGGACGCCGGGACGCTGTCCTACGCCACGGCAGGCCGGACGCCGTCCCCGGAGGCTGGCAAGTTCGTCCCGGTTTCCCCCACCCGGATCCTCGATACCCGGACAAGCCTCCTTCCCGTAGCCGCAAACACCAAACGCATTGTGCAGGTGGCAGGAAAAGCCGGCATCCCCGCCGACGCCAGCGCTGTGGCCCTAAACCTTACGGTGACCGAGCCGTCGTCGTACGGGCACATCTACGCCGTTCCTTTCGGCGCTGGGATACCCGACACCTCCAACGTCAACTATGACGAGCAGGAGACCGTACCCAACTACGTCATCGTGCCCGTCAAGGACGGCAGGATTGTCCTGGGCAACGAAGGGCAGGGCCCTGCCCATCTGCTTGCCGACGTCGCGGGCTACTTCACCGGCGGCTTGCCGGCGGACGCCGGAGGTTACCATCCACTCACGCCGTTCCGGGCGGCCGACAGCCGTGGCACGGGCGGCACCCCCGGCGGCCAGCAGTTCGATGTCCAGCTGGCGGGCCTGTCCAAAATGCCCACTGACGCCGGGGCTGTGGTGGTGAACCTGACAGCAGCCCGCGTCTGGTCCTGGGATACCGGATCACAAACCAGCTATGGCCACCTGACCGCATTCGCCACCGGAACCGCCCGGCCTGCAACCTCCAACGTGAACTACGACTGGGCCACGGGTGACACCCCCAACCTGGCCGTCGTACCCGTGAGCGCCGACGGAAAGATCAGCATTGCCAACACCTCGCCCGGATCCGTGGGCATCATTGTTGACGTGATGGGGTACTTCAGGAAGGGCCAAGCCACTACCGCCGGCACCTACCAGTCCGTGGCACCCAAACGCCTGGTGGATACCCGCCAGTCCTCCGCTCCGGTGGGAGCTGGAAAAGACATCAGCGTGGCTGTCGCCGACGCACACACCGTCCCGGCGGGCGCGAAAGCGGCAATGGTGAACCTGACTGCGACCGAACCGAAGTCGTACGGGCACCTCATTGCGTACCCCGCGGGCAAGGCACTGCCCACCACCTCCAATGTCAACTACTCCCAAGGCCAGACGGTAGCCAACTTCGCCGTGGTACCCATCGGCGCCGACGGCAGGATCACGGTGCGGAACTCGTCCTCAGGCGGAACCCACGTGATCGTCGACGTCGTGGGGTACATCCTGGGATAGGCAGCCACGGGGAGAAACCACTCCCCCGAGGCTCTGCAGCACATGCGCAGCCATCTGGAGGAACTGAAACGGCAGGGCATCGAGGCCATCGACTAACCCGGACAAGGCCGTTCGGCCCTACCCACCTCCGGCAAGACGGCACACGCTGAAACAAGCAGGCATCAGGGCCCAACGCCCGAAGATCCTGCAGCAAGCCCTACCAGAACGCGGGCTCTGAGGAACGTTCCACAATGCCAATCGCAGAAGGGCGCCACCCCCACCAAGGGCGGGCCGCACACACCAGGAGCGTACGGGACGGCACCCTCCGGAGGGTCCTCCTGGCTGCCGGGCCGGTCTCCTCGCTGCTCTATGTGGTTGCCACGGACGGGCTGGCGGCATCCCGATGGGACGGGTACCTCCGCAGCGAACAGATGGTGAGCGAACTGTTCGCGGTGGGATCCCCCGGCCGCGACGTCCTGGTCCCGTTCACGTGGCTCTACACAGCCCTGTTCGTAGCTTTCGGAGCAGGCGTGTGGAATTCCGTCCACGGGAACCGCGCCCTGCGCATCGCCGGCGGCCTGCTGACCGCGTACGGGCTGTGGAACATCATGGGAGCGTTGTACCCGCTGACGCTGGGAGACGAGACGTCCGTTCCCATGCACATCCTCGCCACCAACATCCAGCTCGCGCTGATGGTCGGCGCGATGTGCTTCGTGGCGGCGGGATTCCACGGCCGGATGCGGTGGTACTCAATCCTCTCGCTCCTTGCCTCTGCGCTCATGGGCATGGTGGCGTTCATGGCAGCCCCGGGGCCGAACCTCGTGCTCGGCATCGGGGAGAGAATCAGCATCGGGGCGTTCCTGCTGTGGGTGGCAGTCCTCGCGGTGGCGCTGTGGAGGAGGCCGCTGTCCGCGCCCGCGGAGGAACGGCGTCATCAGTCCGCTCGTTGAGTTGTTATGGGAAAGCGCGCTGCCATCCTCGCGGGTTTGTTCGTGGCTGCAATTGCGGTGGCTGTAGGACTCTACCTGTTCCAGCCCTGGCGGATCTTCACGAGCTCCACCGTGACCGAGGACATCCCGTCAGCTGCCCCGGCCGCTGCCCCGTCGCAGGAAGCAACGGCGGAGCCCAGCGCCCCTGCTGCATCCGCCACGCCCGACGCACCGGCCGGACCCGCCGCACCCGCCGCCCCGCGGGAACTGGCGACCGGCCAGCTCATCAGCCACGAACATGCCAGCTCCGGAACGGTGAGGATTCTTGAGCTCGCCGACGGGAGCCGGATCCTCCGGCTCGAGGGCCTTGACACCTCTGACGGGCCGGACCTGAAGGTGTGGCTGAGCGACGCCCCCGTCATCGAGGGCCTCGCAGGTGGCACGTCTTCGACGACGGCGCCTACCTGGACCTGGGCGCGCTCAAAGCTAACAAAGGCGATCAAAACTACGAGATTCCGGCCGCAGCTGTTCTGGGCGACTACACCTCGGTGAGCATCTGGTGTGCCCGTTTCGCTGTGTCCTTCGCAGCTGCCGAGCTGAAGACGTGACCTGCCGGCCGCACCGACCGCAAAGCATCATCCGGCTGCTGCCGCATTAGGGCACTTCTCCCCTGTGCACCGGCCGCGTTGGGGGCTAGCCTGTTCGGCATCAGCGTCCACCGCCGTCGAGGAGCCGTTATGCCCGGGTTTGTGCAGATCATCGAATTCAGGACCTCCCGCATCGAGGAGATCGAGGAGCTGGGCCGTCCTTCACGAACCGGCGGAAGCACCCCGGCCACGTTCCGCAGCATTGTTGCCACCGCGGACCGGGACCATCCGGGGACCTACTTCACCATCGTCGAGTTCGATTCCTTCGACTCTGCCATGGAGAACTCCGGCCGGCCCGAGACGTCCGAGTTCGCGTCCAAGATGGCCAAACTATGCGACGGACCCGTGATCTTCCACAACCTGGATGTCCTGTGGGAGGACACCGGCAACGGCGCGGACCACGGCTAGGGCCGGCCATGGCCTCTGAAAGTGCCGGGCAGGCCGGCGACGGCCCGGGCCTGGTTGTTGATCTCAGCCGGCTGGCATCAGCCTCGCTGGCCACGGCGGGCGGCAAGGCCCTCAATCTTGGACGGCTCGCCGCTGCGGACTTTCCGGTCCCGCCGGGTTTCTGCCTCACCACCGCCGGCTACCGGGCCGCCGCGCCCCCGGAACTGGACGCCATCGCAGCCCGCCTGGACGGCGCCGGGCTCGATGGGACTGGAGCGGGAAGCTTTGACGGGGCGCGGAGTCCTGAGGAGACGGGAAGGTACGACGGCGGCCGCGGACTTGCCGACGACGACCGGAACCATCTCGCGCGGCAGGCACGTGAGGCGGTGCTGGCGGCGCCTGTACCGCCCGGCGTCGAGGCCGCCGTCCGCGGCGCCTACGCCGCGTTGGGCAGCGGCCCGGTGGCGGTGCGCTCCTCCGCCACCGCCGAAGACCTCCCCTTCGCCAGCTTCGCAGGGCAGCAGGACTCCTTCATCGACGTGGACGGGGCCGACGCCGTCGTCCAGGCCATCCGGCGCTGCTGGGCCTCCCTCTGGACGGACCGCGCCGTGGCCTACCGCTCCACGAACGGGATCAGCCACCGCGAGGTGGGCCTCGCCGTCGTGATTCAACGCATGGTGGAGGCAAACACGGCCGGCGTGCTGTTCACCGCCAACCCCGTGACCGGCACCCGGACCCAGACAGTCATCAATGCCAGCGCGGGGCCCGGACAGGCGGTGGTGTCCGGCGCCGTGAACCCGGACCACTTCGTGGTGGAGGCGGCCTCGGGCCGGATCCTGCAGCAGCCAAAGGACCAACCGCCCACCCTGACCGGGGCGCAGCTTCGCGAACTGACCTCCCTCGGTGACGATGCCCAGCACCTGTTCGGCGCACCCCAGGACGTGGAATGGGTGATCGACGGCGGCGGCACAGCCTGGCTGACCCAGTCGCGGCCCATCACCACGCTGTACCCGCTGCCGGACGACGATCCGCTCAACGGCCAGGCCGCCCCAGCCGCCACGGACGGCGCAGATACCCGCGTGTACCTGTGCGGGACACTGCTCCAGGGCCTCACGCGCCCCATCACCCCGATGGGACTCCATGTTTTGGGCCTCATGCGGGGCAGCAACAAGGGCCCGTGGAAATACGCGAACCCTGGATTGCGGATGTACGTGGAGCTCACGCCGATCTTCCGCAACATTTCCGGCCGCCAGGCCTTGGAGAAGATGCTGCCCCTCGCGGACGGTCGGTCAGCCGCCGTCCTCCCTGCCCTCCTGGAGGATCCGCGGTTCAGCGTTGGCCGGCCTCCCCGCAGGAAACCCGAGCGCAGGCGCAAAGCCGCCCAGGCCCGGAAGCAGGCCAAAGGCAGCGAAGGCACCCAGAGCCTGGGCCTGGTCCTGGGGCTCATCCCCGCCATGGTCCGGGCGCTGCTGTGGCCGGACCGGGAACTGCGGCGCGCGCAGCGGTACCAGGACCGCCTGGCGGACCAGCTGGTCCTCCCCCTGCCGGCCACCGCGGCCAGGCGCCTCCAGCACACCGAGGACATCCTGGCCACCTCCATCAATAAGCTGATCCAGGCCACGCTGCCGGCCCCGTCCGTGGGCTATCTGACGCTGGCCGCCGCCCGCAGGCTGCTGCGCGGAATTGCCAAGCCGCGTGAGCTTGAGGCTGTGCTGCGCGGGCTTCCCCACAACGTAACCACCATGATGGACCTGGAGCTGTGGCATTTGGCGGAGTCCTTGGGCCGTGATCCGGAGGCCCGCCGTGCCTTCATGGAGCTGGAGCCCGGAGAGCTTGCCGCCCGCTACCGGGCGGGCACACTCCCCGTCCCAGCCCAGTCCGCGCTGCAGGCATTCCTGTCCAAGTACGGCCACAGGGCCGTGGCGGAGATCGACCTGGGCATGCCCAGGTGGTCCGAGGAACCGGACCACCTCCTCGGAATGGTCTCCAACTATCTCCGTGTGGAGGACCCCGAACTGGCCCCGGACCGCCAGTTCGCCAGGGCCGCCGAGCACGCCGAGGCCCGGATCAGCGAGCTGGTGGAGCGTGCCGGTACAGAGAGTCGGCTGCGGGGGCGCCTGGTGGCGCTGTGCTTGCGCCGCACAAGGCAGCTCGCCGGCCTGCGGGAACTTCCCAAATTCTGCATCGTGCTGGTGCTCGCGGAGATGCACCGGCAGCTGGCGGAGGTGGGCGCCGAACTGGTGAAGAATGGCACCATTGGCGCCGCCGGCGACGCGTTCTTCCTGGACTTCGACGAACTCCGCGTGGGCCTCCGCGGCGCGGACCTGAGAGGCATCGTCGCCGCCCGCCGCCGGCTGTACGACGTCGAACTCCGCCGGCGGCGCGTCCCGCGCCTTCTGCTCTCGGACGGCACGGACGTGGAGGCTGCCATGATGGCGGCAGAGGCCGCCCTGCCCCAGGCTTCCGCGGACCGCCTTGCCGGGACGCCGGCTTCCGCAGGTACTGCCACCGGAAAAGTCAGGGTGGTGATGGATCCGGTAGGCGCCCACCTGGAACCCGGGGAAATCCTGGTGGCACCCTCCACCGATCCCGGCTGGACGCCGCTGTTCATGACCGCAGGCGCCCTGGTGATGGAGATGGGCGGCGTCATCTCGCACGGTGCGGTGGTGGCCCGCGAGTACGGCATCCCCGCGGTGGTGGGTGTTGCCGATGCCACCACGCGGCTGCACGACGGCCAGAGCATCACGGTGGACGGTGCCGCCGGTACCGTGACCTGGTGAGGCCGTTCACCGGGCGTTCCGGCTCCCGATCCTGGTGGGTTCCGCCAGCCCTGCGCGGTTACCGGAGGGAGTGGCTGCGCCACGACCTGCTGGCGGGCACCGCGCTGTTCGCGATCCTGGTGCCCGCGGGCATGGCGTACGCCCAGGCCGCCGGCCTGCCACCGGTGACCGGCCTGTACGCGACGGTGGTGCCCCTTATTGTCTACGCAATTGTCGGGCCGTCACGCGTGCTGGTGCTGGGGCCGGATTCGTCGCTGGCCCCGATGATCGTTGCAGCCCTTGTTCCCCTGGCCGCGGCCAACGACCAGAAATCCGTGGCCCTGGCGGGCCTCCTGGCCATCCTGATTGGCGCCATTCTGCTGTGCGGTTCGGCGCTGCGGCTGGGAATCGTCACGGGACTCCTGTCCAAGCCCATCCGGCTGGGCTACCTCAACGGCATCGCCTTGCTGGTGGCCGTGTCCCAGGTTCCCACCCTCCTGGGGATCTCCGTGGAAGGCGGCACGCCCTGGGAACGACTCATCGCCGCGGTACCCAAGGTTCTCGCCGGTGAGACCAACATGGTGGCACTGCTGATTGGCCTGGCCTCGCTGGCGCTCATCGTGGTCCCCCGCTGGCTGAAATGGAGAATACCGGGCGTGCTCCTTGCCGTGGTCGCGTCCTGCATCGCCGTGGCCCTGCTGGAACTCCAGGGGCGCGTCCGGGTGACCGGCGCCCTTCCGCAGGGACTCCCCGCACCGGCCCTTGGCGGCATCGGCTGGGCCGACGTCCTGGCGCTGCTGCCCGCGGCCGCGGCCATCGCCCTGATCGTCTTTGTTGACACCGGAACCCTGTCCCAGTCCCTCGCCGCGGCGGAGGACAAGAGGGTCTCCGGCAACCATGAGATGGCTGCCCTCGGCGCGGCCAACGCCGCCAGCGGCCTGCTGGGCGGCTTCCCGATCTCGGCCAGTACGTCCCGCACCCCTGTCGCCGTCGAGTCAGGGGCGAAAACCCAGGTCACCGGGGTGGTGGGCGCCGTCCTGGTGCTCGGCTTCATGCTCCTGGCGCCCGGCACCACCGAGTTCCTGCCGGCCGCCACCCTTGCCGCCATTGTCATCGCCGCAGCCGCGGCACTGGCCGACCCTGCAGGCGTGCGGCGGCTCATCGGCATGAGCCGCAGCGAGTCGCTGGTCATGCTCGCGGCGTTCCTGGGCGTCACGATCCTGGGTGTCCTCACCGGCATCGCCGTGGCCGTTGGGCTGGCAATCCTGGACTTCCTGCGCCGGGCCTGGGAGCCCTACCGCGCTGAACTGGTGGACGTGCCGGGGGTGCCCGGATACCACGACGTGAGCCGTCATCCGGACGGGGAACGCATTCCCGGCATGCTGATCCTGCGCTTCGACGCACCGCTGTTCTTCGGCAACGGGGCACTCCTGGGGTCCTTCGTGCGCAACAAGCTGGACCAGGCGCCGCCCGGCACCGAACGCGTGGTGCTGGCGGCAGAGCCCGTGACCGGAATCGACACCACCGCACTGGATGAGCTGGTGCAGCTTGACGAATGGCTGGAACGGCACGGCGTGGACCTGGTGTTTGCCGAACTCAAGGGTCCGGTCAAGGACAGGCTGCTGCAGTACGGCATGGGCGCCCGCTTCTCGCCCGAGCACTTCTACCCGACAGTGAGCGAGGCTGTGCGGGCGTTCCAGCGGCGCTGACCGCAGGATCCCCTACCCGAACAGCGCCGCCACCCGGGTCAGGGTCTGGTAGATCCCGTACGCCAGCGGGACACCCACCAGCGCCCAGGCCACGGCGAGCTTACCGGTGGACATTGTGGCGGGCGCCTTCGCGCCGGGGTTGTGTGCGGTGCTCATCTCAGGCCTCCATGGCAGGTTCGTGTGTCCGTCCGCGGTCCGGGCGGGGTTCGTGGAATCGTGCGTCCACCGGTTTGACCATCAGGTTGGCCAGGAAGCCGATCACCAGCAGCACCACCATGGTCAGCAGAGCCGGCTGGTAGGACACGGCGTTCAGCTGGCCGGGCTTGCCCTGGGCGTCCAGGAACGCGTTGACGATCAGCGGCCCGGCCACGCCGGCGGCGGACCAGGCGGTCAGCAGCCGGCCGTGGATGGCCCCCACCTGGTAGGTCCCGAAGAGGTCCCGCAGGTAGGCCGGCACGGTGGCGAAACCGCCGCCGTAGAAGGAGATGATGACGAACGCCAGCGCGACGTAGAGGACCGTGGTGGTGGACCCGGCCAGCGCCAGCACCGTGTAGAGCACGGCGCCGACGCCCAGGTACACCATGTAGATGCGCTTGCGGCCGGTGACGTCGGAGGTGGCGGACCAGGCGAAGCGTCCTGCCATGTTGCCGATGGAGAGAAGCCCCACGAAGCCCGCGGCGACGGCGGCACTCACCAGGGAGACGCCGTCGGACTGGCGGAAGAAGTCCTGGATCATGGGCGCTGCCTGCTCCAGGATGCCGATGCCCGCGGTCACGTTGCAGAACAGCGCGATCCACACCAGCCAGAACTGCCTGGTCTTGACGGCATTCTTGGCCGAGACGTTCTCGGTGGTGACCAGTTTGGCGGCCTTGACCTTGGCGGGGTCGAACCCGGCCGGTTTCCAGCCGTCCGCGGGGACTTTGATGGTGAAGGCGCCGAACAGCATGTAGGCGAGGTAGACGACGGCGAGCGTCAGGAAGAGCCTGCCCACGGCATCGCCGCTGGCCACCCAGTCCTTGGCGCCGGAGTTGGGATCGTACATTTTGAGCAGCGCCGTGGAGACGGGGCTGGCGATCAGCGCGCCGCCGCCGAAGCCCATGATGGCCATGCCGGTGGCCAGGCCCGGGCGGTCCGGGAACCACTTGATCAGGGTGGACACCGGCGAGATGTATCCGATGCCCAGGCCGATGCCGCCCACCACGCCGTAGCCGAGGTATACGAGCCAGAGCTGCTGCGTGAAGATGCCGAGCGAACCGATCAGGAAGCCGCCCGCCCAGAACATGGCGGACGTGAACATGGCCTTGCGCGGGCCGTTCCGGTCCACCCAGGTGCCCATGATGGCGGCGGACAGGCCCAGCATCACGATGGCGATGGAGAAGATCACGCCGATCTCGGTCAGGCTGGCGCCGAAGTGCTTGACCAGTGCCGTCTTGTACACGCTCGTGGCATAGGCCTGGCCGATGCAGAGGTGGACGGCGAGCGCCGCGGGCGGCACCAGCCAGCGGTTGAATCCCGGCGGGGCAACGGTTCGTTCTCGGTCCAGCCAGCCCATGGTGCTCCCTTGCTCGTCAAAGACGTCAGTGTCCTGTAGCTGCCGCAGCGCATACCCCTCCAGAGGAGAAAGTCCCTCTTACGCCGCTGCGGCCTCCGGCAATCATGGGGCAGATAGTAAGCAAACGTATCTTTAATGCGGTGGGCGGTAGGTAATCCGCGACGAACGGCGCCGCCGGAGCACGGCGACAAGGAAGGCGGCTCCAGCCAGCACCAGCGCACCAGCACCGGCGGCGACGGCAGGAAGCCCGATATCGAGGGAACCCCTGGCGACGACAGCGCCCTCGGATGGAGGCGCTGAAGGAGTGGCGGTGGCCGCCTTGGGGTCTCCCCTGCCCGCGGCGGCCGCAGCGGCGGAACCGTCCGGTCCGCCGTCGAACACGGTGACTGTCTTGCTTCCCCTGTTGACCACTGCCACCGAACCATCGGCCGCAATCGCCAGGCGGCCGGGGTCCTCGCCCGTGGGAAGTGTTTGGGCCACGGCATCAGCCCCCGGCGGGATCACCGAGACTGTGTTGTCAACACTGTTGGTCACGTATACGGTCCCGTCCGGACCGGCCGCCACCTCCTGCGGTCCGCGGCCCACCCGGATCCGTTGCGACACGGTGGTGCCGGCGGGCTCGATGACGGCGACGTCGCCGGAGAGGACGTTCGCCACATAGACAGTTCCATCCGGCGCGACGGCGATACCGTGCGGGCTGGACGTCCTGCCCACGTCAACGGTGTGCGAGGGGCCTGCGGCACCGGCGGGAATCACGGTGACGGTCCCGGCGTGCTGGTTGGCAGCGTAGGCTGTGCCGTCCCTGGCCACCGCCACCTCCACCGGGAAGGGGCCGGCGTCCAGGACGCGCTTCACCCGTGTTCCACCCGGCGGCACCACCGAAACGGTCCCCTCGGAGGGACTGGCCACATACAGCGACCCGTCCGGTGCTGCCGCCAGCCAATGGTTGCCCTGCGTCAACGGAATGGTCGCGGACACCCCGCTGGCACCGGGCGCCACGACTCCCAGCTCCGTCTGCTGGGACTCGGTGTGCTGGAGCACGTACACCGTTCCGCCGGCAGTGACGGCCAGGGACGTTGAAAAGTGGCCCACCGTGATGTGACGGGGGGCCTGGGCCTCGCCCGGCTGGTGGACGCTGACGCCGCCCACCCAGTTGTAGTCGCTGACATACAGCGCCCCGTCGGGACCGTACGCAATGCCCAACGGCTGCCCGACGGCGTCAATCACCGTGGCATCGGCGGCGGACGCCGGAACGGCTACGACGGCGGATGCGAGCAAGATTGCGGCGCCGGCCAGCAGCGCCGTCCGGACGGAAGAGACCATGCCGGCGGCACGGCGGAACAGCTTGTGAAGCACGGTGTTTCCCCCAAAACTGCTGCCGACCCCCGCGGCAACCCTCCGATCCTACCGCCGGCCGCCGGGTTCGGAACCTGACTTTGGACCCATGGCCAGCCGCCGCCTGCAGTGCCAGTATGTGAGCATCAGGTTCACCCCCAGGCGCCCCAGCCGGGCAGCAAGGACGCACGGCCATGACCTATATCAGGGACCTCAGCGACGTGGGGCCAGGCGACGTCGCCGTGGCGGGCGGCAAGGCTGTGGGCCTGGGCGGCCTCCTCCGGGCCGGGCTGCCGGTCCCGCCCGGGTTCGTGCTTACCACCGCCGCGTACTCAGGGTTCGTGGACGCCAACAACCTCGCTGCCGGCATCCAGGAACTTGCCGCCCTGCCACCGGACGCGGAGCCGCAGGCGTATGAGGAAGCCTCCCGGCGGATCGGCGCCCTGTTCACCACCGGCACCATGCCCGCCTGGATCGCCGCGGAACTCGGTGCCGCCTACGAGCACCTCGGCAACGGAACACCCGTGGCAGTCCGCTCCTCCGCCACGGCCGAGGACCTCGCCTCGGCCAGTTTCGCGGGGCAGCAGGAAACCTCCCTGAACGTCCGCGGCATGGTGGAACTGTCCACGGCCGTGATCGGCTGCTGGGCCTCGCTCTGGACGGCGCGCGCCATGTCCTACCGCGCGCGCGAAGGCGTGGAACCCGGCCAGGTGCGCCTCGCCGTCGTCATCCAGCAGATGGTGGAGGCCGACGCCGCCGGGGTCATGTTCACCGCCAACCCCGCCAACGGCCGGCGGGACCAGACGGTGATCAGTGCCGCGTGGGGCCTGGGCGAGTCGGTGGTCAGCGGGACGGTCACCACCGATGACGTGGTGGTGGACGCCGGGACCGGGTCCGTGCTGTCGCGGCGGACAGCGGACAAGGACGTCATGACCGTCTATGCGGAGAACGGCACCCGGGAGCAGCCGGTGGCGGCAGCCCGCCGTCGCGAACCCGTGCTCGATGACCGGGAGGCGGCGGAACTTGCCGGCCACGGCCGGCGGGCCGCCGCGCACTTCGGCGCCCCGCAGGACATCGAGTGGGCGCGGGCCGGGGGCAAATTCTTCATCCTGCAGTCCCGCCCCATCACTGCGCTGCCCGAACCAACGGCGGACACCCCGGAGGCCTGGCCCGTGCCGTACCCGAACGGGCTCTACTTCCGGGCGAGCATCGTGGAACAGCTTCCGGACCCGCTCTCGCCGCTGTTCGCCGACCTGGTGGACGGCTCCGTGGCAAGGTCGCTGCAGGCCCTGATGGCGGAGGCCCTGGGCAAGAACGTCATCCGCGAAGGCGACGTCGGGCTGCCCACCGTCAACGGCTACGCCTACTACTATTACCGCAGCTCGGGCATGTGGCGGATGATGGGCAGACTGCTGACGGCGGTGCGTGCCCTGGCCCGCGGCAAGGCGCACATGGGCATCGCCGGCTGGCGCGAGTTCTCCCACCCGCGCTACAAGCAGGCCATCAAGGACTGGCAGGAAAAGCCGCCGGCCCAGCTCACCGGCGGGGAACTGCTGGCGGGCGCGCAGGCGCTGCTGGACGCCGGTACCGTCTACTACACGGCCGTGCAGTCCATCATTCCGCTGGCCACCAGCAGCGAGCTGGCCTTCCGCACCTTCTACGACAAGCTGGTCCGTCGCGCCGGGGACCCGCCAGCCCAGACGTTCCTCCTGGGGTACGACAGCGAACCCATCCGGGCGGAGAAGTCGCTCTGGGACCTGGCCGCCTGGGCCCGCAGTGACCCCGGGCTGGCATCAGTGCTGCTGGAACGGCCGACGGCGGAGCTCACCGAGTGCCAGCGCACCGGATCGCCGCCCGCAGGGGTGGACGACGCCCTGTGGCAGGAGTGGCGTTTCGCCTTCCGGGAGCACCTGGACCTCTACGGCCACGCGGTCTACAACCTGGACTTCGCCACCCCGGTGGCCACGGATGATCCGTCCACCCTCCTGGCGACGGTGAAGTTCTACCTGCGGGGGCAGGGCACCGACCCGCACGAGCGGCAGCGGCTGTTGACCAGGCGCCGGGAGGAGCTGACTGAACAAGTGGCCGCCCGGCTGGGGCCGCGCCGCCGGGCCGCCTTCCTCCGGCTGCTCCGGTGGGCCCAGGACACCGCGCCGGTCCGCGAGGACGCGCTGGCCGACGTCGGGCTCGCCTGGCCGCTGCTGCGGCAGACGCTGCTGGAACTCGGGCGCCGGCTGGTGGCATCCGGCGTCATCGCGGAGCCCGCCGACGTGTTCTGGCTGCGCTTCCAGGAGGTGCGGACCGCCGTCGAGTTCGGCCTCGCCGCCCCCGGGGCGCACGCCGCCATCACCGGAGCGGACCGCCCCGTCCGCGCCGCCGCCGTCGAGGAACGCAGGATGCTGTGGCGGGGCCAGGCGAGGGCCGCCGCCCCGCAGATGCTCCCGGAGCGCCCGTGGATGGAGAAGGCCTTCGGGTCCATGATGCCGGCGGCGTCGCAACGCCAGCACGGCGACGTGATCAAAGGCGTGGGTGCCAGTTCGGGGCGGGTCACCGCTCCGGCCCGCGTCCTGAGCGGGCCCCGGGACTTCGGCCGGATGGAGCCCGGGGATGTCCTCGTTGCACGGATCACCACGCCCGCCTGGACCCCGCTGTTCGCTATGGCCTCCGGCATCGTCACCGACGTGGGCGGCCCGCTGAGCCACAGCTCCATCGTGGCCCGCGAGTACGGCATCCCCGCCGTCCTGGGCACCGGCGCGGCCACCCAGCGGCTGGCCACCGGCCAGCAGGTCACCGTAGATGGCGACGCCGGCACGGTCACTATCGAGCACCCATGAGTAAGGAGCCGGCATGAGGGAGCAGCATCCTCCGACCCTGCGTTTCCTGGGGGCAACGGACACCGTAACCGGATCCCGGTACCTGGTCC
This sequence comes from Pseudarthrobacter oxydans, assembly GCF_013314975.1. Lineage (GTDB taxonomy): Bacteria > Actinomycetota > Actinomycetes > Actinomycetales > Micrococcaceae > Arthrobacter > Arthrobacter oxydans. The sequence goes on from NZ_JABTYH010000004.1 coordinate 66,736, forward strand.
GGTCCCAGGGCCGGCACGTCCTGGTGGACTGCGGGCTCTTCCAGGGATACAAACGCCTCCGCGACCGCAACCGTGTGCCCTTCCCGGTCAATCCTGCAAACATCGACGCCGTTGTCCTGACGCATGCGCACCTGGACCACACCGGGTACATCCCCGCGCTGGTCCGGGACGGTTTCCGCGGCCCCGTGTACGCAACGGCCGGCACCACCGAGCTGTGCAAGCTGCTGCTTCCGGACAGCGGATACCTCCAGGAAGAGGAGGCCCGCTACGCCGACCACACCGGATCCACGTCGCACCACCCTCCCGTGCCCCTCTACACGGCAGCCGACGCCGTCCGGTCCCTCGACAGTTTCATCACCCGCGACTTTGACGCGCCGTTCCAGCTGCCCGGAGGCATCGAGGCAACGTTCCTGCCCGCCGGCCACATCCTCGGCGCGGCACAGGTGCACCTCAAAGTGGGCGGCCGGACCGTCCACTTCACCGGGGATCTGGGCCGCGCCCAGGACCCCCTGATGTACCCACCCCGGGCACTGGAACCGGTCAACGTGCTGGTCGCCGAGTCAACCTACGGCAACCGCGAACACCCGGCGGGGAATCCGGAGGCCGAACTGGGCGAGGTCATCACGCGGGTGGCCAAGCGGCAGGGGGTCATCATGATCGCAGCGTTTGCGGTGGGCCGGGCAGAGACGGTGCTGCTGCACCTCTCACGCCTCCTGGCCAAGGGCGCCATTCCGCCGGTCCCCGTCTACCTGAACAGCCCTATGGCCATCGACGCGTCCGGCATGTACCAGCGGCACCGCGAGGAACACCGGCTCAAAGACCAAGAATTCGAGGCCATGTACAAAGTGGCCGTCCCGGTCCGCAGCCCTGACGATTCCAAGCTGCTCAACCTCCGCGGCGGGCCCATGATCATCATCTCCGCCAGCGGCATGCTCACCGGCGGCAGGATCCTCCACCACCTGGCAAGCTATGGACCCGACAGGCGGAACGCCATCATCCTCAGCGGCTACCAGGCGGGCGGCACCAGGGGCGCCTCCCTGGCCGCGGGCGAAAAGTACCTGCGCATTTACGGCCAGGAGGTCAGGGTGGAGGCGGAGGTCATCCAGATGGAAGGACTGTCCGCGCACGCCGACGCCAACGAAATCATCCAATGGATGAAGGCTGCCCCCCAGGCGCCGTCCATGACGTACATCACCCACGGGGAACCGAATGCCTCGGACACCCTCCGGGCACGCATCAAGCACCAGCTCGGATGGAAAGTCCGCGTCCCGGAACATCTGGAGACGGTCTCGCTCGAGAACCCCCGCTGACCAACCGCCGGCAGGCCACACCCCGGGCGCGGGTGTCCTACTCCTCGCTCATCCCGGGGTGCACCGGAACAAAGTCGATCTTGTTGCCCGAGTTCGAGCGGCCTGCGGTCGTCCGGGAGTACCCGCGCGCGTCGAGGTTGTTCTTTGCCCGGAATTCGGCAAGGGCGGCGTCGTAGGCGTGGTTGAGGGCCTTGCCTGAGAACTCGCCGGTGCTGCCGTCGTTGAAATTGATCCTGATGCGGACGCTGGCGGGGTAGAGCCGGTTCATCCGGATGAAGCCATCTGCGTCCTGCTGGAGAGTAATCACGGAGAAACTGCTTTCGTTGTGGCCGGACTCCAGTCTGGCGCATAGTGCACCGATTACCACAAATTCGCCAATGTGACCTGGGGAACAGTCTGGGCGATGACCAAATGGACTCGCACCAGCGTTTTGTGCGACACTTCACAAGTTTTCGTGTGGTGTGCGCCACTCCGTTCACCCGACATCGTGCACCACCGAACCGCACCACCCGCGCTCTTCCATGGAGGGAACCCACACTTATGAGCGATGTCTTATCAGCCATCAACGGCGTGATCTGGAGCGACTGGCTCGTCTATCTCTGCCTCGCCACCGGCGTCTACTTCTCCATCCGCACCCGCTTCCTGCAGGTCCGGCACGTCAAGGGGATGTTCCAGCAGCTGGTCCACGGTGAAAAGTCCGCCTCCGGCGTCTCCTCGTTCCAGGCCCTGGCAATGTCCCTGTCCGGCCGCGTCGGCACCGGCAACGTCGCCGGCGTCGCCACCGCGATCGCCTTCGGCGGACCGGGCGCGCTGTTCTGGATGTGGACCGTCGCCTTCCTCGGCGCGTCCACATCCTTCGTTGAGTCCACCCTCGGCCAGATGTACAAGACCCGCGACCCGCTGACCGGCGAATACCGCGGCGGCCCGGCCTACTACTTCTCCCGCGCCTTCGCCCACACTAAGGGCGCCGGCTTTTTCAAGGTCTACGGCTACGTCTTCGCCGCCGTGACCGTCCTGGCCTGCGGCGTCCTGATGCCCGGCGTCCAGACCAACTCCATGGCCACCGCAATCAGCGGCGCCTGGACCATCCCGTCCTGGGCTGTGGCCGTAGGCTCCGTCATCCTCCTGTCCCTCGTGGTCATGGGCGGCGTGAAGCGCATCGCCAGCGTTGCGGCGTTCGTGGTCCCGTTCATGGCCGCCGGCTACATCATCCTCGCCCTGATCGTCGTCGTCATCAACGCCGCACAGCTCCCGGGAATCCTCTCACTGGTGTTCCGCAGCGCCTTCGGCATGGATTCGGCCCTCGGCGCCATCATCGGCCTGGCCGTGATGTGGGGCGTCAAGCGCGGCGTCTACTCCAACGAGGCAGGCCAGGGCACCGGCCCGCACGCCGCTGCCGCCGCCGAGGTATCCCACCCGGCCAAGCAGGGCCTGGTCCAGGCCTTCGCGGTGTACATCGACACGCTGTTCGTCTGCTCGGCCACCGGCTTCCTGATCCTCTCCACCGGCGCCTACCGCGTCTTCTCCGGCGGCAGCGAAGACGGCGAAGTGCTCGCCGAGGGCGGCCTGCTGTCCGCAAGCGCCGTGGTGGGGCCGCAGTACGTGCAGACCGGATTCGACTCCGTCTTCCCCGGCGTCGGCGCCGCGTTCATCGCCATCACGCTGGTCTTCTTCTGCCTGACCACCGTCATCGCCTACTACTACATGGCCGAAACCAACCTGCGCTTCCTGCTGGGCAACTCGTCGAGCAGGATGATTCCTGGCCTCGGCACCAGCCTCGGCCGCGCCACCACCGTCGCCCTGCAGGTGGCCATCCTCGTCGCCGCCGCCTACGGCTGCGTGAACACCGCCGCTGACGCCTGGGTGATGGGCGATATCGGCGTCGGGCTCATGGCGTGGCTGAACATCGTGGGCATACTGGTCCTGCAGAAGCCGGCCTTCAAGGCGCTCAAGGACTTTGAGCGCCAGCAGAAGCTCGGCCTCGACCCGGTCTTCGACCCCCGCCCCCTCGGAATCACGGGGGCAACCTTCTGGGAGTCCTACAAGCCGGCCGAGCGCGAGAAGGAATCCGCCCGCGTCTAGCACGCACCGCGCAGTACACACTGGACCGTGCGCCGCGCCGCTTGCGCGGCGCACGGTCACACCCCCATCAGCAGGACGCCATCAGGGCGCAGCCTCACCAAGGCCCGGCGTCATCAAGGACCCCTGATTCTGGAACGCAACCTCCGCTGTGATAATCCGGTAGGTATGTCTTCCTTACCCGAATCTTCGACGACGGCTTCAGCCGCCGAAGAACGCAGCGCCCGCATCGCCGTCACACTCTTCCCCGTGCTGATCCTGGCCGGAGGTGCCGTGGCGCTTGCCACCCCCACCTCCTTCACCGGACTCGGCCCCTGGATCAACCCCCTGCTGGGGCTCATCATGTTCGGCATGGGGCTGACCCTTACTCCCCCTGACTTTGCCGTCATCGCCAAACGCCCCGTCCCCGTCGTCATCGGCGTGGTGGCGCAGTACGCCATCATGCCGCTCCTGGGCTGGGTGATCGCGGCGGCACTGGGGCTGCCGCCGGCGCTGGCTGCCGGCGTGATCCTGGTGGGCTGCTGCCCCGGCGGTACAGCCTCCAACGTGGTCTCCTACCTGGCCCGGGGCGACGTCGCCCTGTCCGTGGCCATGACTACTGTGTCCACACTGCTTGCTCCCCTGCTGACCCCCGTCCTCGCCCTGTGGCTGGCCGGCCAGTACATGCCGGTGGATGCAGGCTCCATGGCGTGGTCCATCGTGCAGATCGTGCTGTTCCCCGTGCTGCTGGGGCTCGTCATCCGGCTCTTCCTGCCGCGCCTGGTCAACCAAGCGCTGCCCGCCCTCCCCTGGATTTCGGTCCTCGCCATCACGGCCGTGGTGGTTGCGGTGGTTGCCGCCAGCGCGAAGGCGATCTTCGCCGCAGGGCTGCTGGTCCTTTTGGCCGTGATCCTGCACAACGGCCTGGGCTATGCCCTCGGCTACGGCGCCGCCCGCCTGTTCAAGCTGCCGGTTCCTTCCCGGCGCACAACCGCCATTGAGGTGGGCATGCAGAACTCCGGCCTCGCGGCAGGTCTGGCCCGGCAGTACCTCACCCCCGAATCGGCACTGCCCGGCGCCATCTTCTCCGTCTGGCACAACGTGTCCGGCGCCGTCCTGGCCGCCTACTGGCGCCGCCGCAGCACTCCCGCTTCCCGCGCCGGCGAGCCGGCTCCCGTGGCAGTTACGGAGTAGGCAACTCCCCCGTCTTGCGGGCGACGATGGTGTAGGTGCAGGGCACGAGGTCGCGCTCAGCTTCGGGCCAGGCGAAACCGTCCGGCACCTCCATCATGCGGGGCGAGAACTTCCACGGAAGGGTTTTCCCCTCCTCTAGGCGGAGAATCTGCAGGCCGGCTCCTATAAGGGAGTTGATGATTTCGGACAAGGGTTGCGCCCACTCGTAAGTCCGCGGGTGGGCCACCTTGCCGTCACCCGCGTAGGTGCTTTCGTCGTCCCATATCAGCGCCTCGCCGGTGCCGAAGTACGGGTAGCGGAGCTGCAGCCCCTCGGCGTTCTCATCAAGGGCGTACAGGATGGGATGGCCGTCCCGGATGTAGAAGGTGCCTCCGGCCCGCAGAAGCCCTGCCACCTGGGCAGCCCAGCGGTCCAGGTCCGGCAGCCAGGTGATGGTTCCGATGCTGGTGTACACCAGGTCAAAAGAGCCCACGACGGCGGCCCGGGCGTCGAGGACGTCCGTCTCCACCCACGTGGCGTCAAGGCCAAGACGCGCGGCCAGGTTGGCTGCGGACGCCAGTGCGGCCGGGGAGAAGTCGACGCCGGTGACCCGGGCCCCAGCCCTGGCCAGGGACAGCGTGTCCGTTCCGATGTGGCACTGAAGGTGGCACACATCCAGGCCTGAGACCGTCCCGTCCGGGAGGAACGGCGCCAGTGCAGCCAGGTCCGTCCGGACCACGCTGGTCAGGTGGTCCGGATCGTCCAGAGCACCGGTGCAGTACGCCTCCTCGTGCAGGGGGACCCGGTCCTCCCAGTTGGCCAGGTTGCTGGCGCGTGCGGAATCCCAGTCGATGTCACTGTGGCCTTCACTCATGCTGGCGAGTCTATGCCGGGCCTGCAGGACGTGTGCCGTCCCGGACCATGCGGAATTCAGGCAGCGACTCCCACTCCGGTGGCAGCGTGTTGCGCTTACCGTCAGGCCGGAAGCCCTGCTTGACGTAGAAGGCCAGCGCTCGCGGGTTGTCCTCCACCACCCAGAGGTAGGCCGGTCCGTCGCCGATGGCGGCACGCATCAGCGCTGCGCCGAGCCCTGTTCCGTACGTCCGGCGGAGGGTGTAGATCGAGTACAGCTCCAGCGCTTCGGGGCCGTCGTCGTCGCGGCCGGGCCCGGCGTCCGCGAAGCCCACCAGTTCGTTGTTGGCATCCACGGCGATGATCCGCGGATCGGGAACGGCCAGGTGCGGCCGGCGCCGTTCCACCCGTTCCGGGATGCTGGCCCTGCGTCCGCGGAAGAAACCGGGTGAGAGCAGGTGCGGGTAGCACTCCTCATGCGCCAGCGTCTGCATGAGGACCACTGCCTCCGCGTCCTCCGCTGCGGCCTGGCGAAGCTGAAAGTCCATGGCGCCAGCCTAACCAGTAGCGGTCACGCCTTATGAACCGCCCCGGCCGGAGAGCCGGAAGACTCCAGTACAAAGCGGTGCGCCCAGGACCTGAGACGTGTAGGCACCACTCCGTATTGCGCGGCCAGATCTGCCACCTCCAGCCGTGAATCGTAGGTCTCCAGCAGCGCAAGGAACCCGGCCAGCAGGTCCGGCATGCCGGGGATGGGCTGACCCGGGGGAACCGTCCGCACCGGAATACTGCGCCTGAGCTCCTGCTCAAAAGCCTCCACCACATCACGCCAGGACACCGCCTCCGGCCCGCCGAGGACCAGTACCCGGCCGTCCCATTCCGGGTGTTCCACCGCCGCCAGCACGTACTGTGCCACATCCCGCATGGCCACCAGGGAATGCTGACGCCTGCCCTCCCCCACGAGCGTGACCGGCTGGCCGGAAAGAGCCGGTATCCCCACCACGAGGACCGGCAGCTTATCCATGAAAAGGTTGGGCTGGATGATGGTCCAGGACATCGTGCTGCCGCGCAGCAGCAGCTCGGTCTCACCTTTGGCGGCCATGAAGGGGTTCGGACTGGCGGGGCTGGCGCCGAGGTTGGACACAAAGATAAAACGGCCGACGCCGGCACTGCTGGCTGCCTCAATAAGGTTCCGGTTGCCGAGGCGGTCCACGGAGTCCACAGTGTCCCCGCCGCGGCGGGCAGAGGAATTGGCTGTGGTCACCACGGTGTCCACCCCGTCACAGGCCACCGCGAGGGAGGCAGGGTCCTTCAAATCACCGGTGACTGGCTCGGCGCCGGCCATCACCAGGGCCTCCTGCGCCGCCCCTTGACGGACCAGGATCCTCACCCGGAACCCCTTGGCGAGCAATGTATGGACAATCAGGCCACCCAACTGGCCGGTGGCCCCCGCGACAAGAATCATGATGGTGCCTGCTCCCTGGAGTCCGGGGTGTTCCCCAGCACCCGGCTGACTGCTGCGTTGACGTCGCCGCTGGCGTCCTCCACCGGTTCGAGGTAGAACCGGGCGGACGAAACGAGCCCGTTGGTGACGCTGAAAATGACCACGCCGCGCATCAGGAAGGGAGCGCCGTCGTGCCGTGTCCCGGCCATCTCCCACTCGGTCCACAGGGTGTCATCCTGTAAGGCGGTCCCGCGGACGCGCGCGCGAATATCCGGAACCTGGGAGAAAATCTCCACCCAGTTCTTGCGGACCTGGTCCTGACCGCGGAAGCCGCGCTGCGGGTGGGCGGGGGTCTCATTGAAGTAGTCCGGGGAGAAGCAGGCCGCAAGATCGTCCAGCCGGTGGGCGTTCACGGCACCGAGCAATCGCTGCAATACCTCTTCCGCGGGAGCTGCCGTTCCCATCATTCCCACTCCTCGAATGATTTGATACAGTCGCCTGTATCTGATACTCCAGCATGGAACGAATAATGGCAGACGTCAAGGGTAAGCGCCGGTACAACGCCAGCGGGCGGCAGGAGCAGGCCCGGCGGAACAGGGCCGCCATCCTCCAGGCAGCCGAGCGGCAGCTCAATAGGGGTGGTTACGCCGGCACCACGGTTGCAGCCGTGGCCGGCGAGGCCGGCGTTTCGGTGGAAACGGTATACAAGGCCTTCGGCGGCAAGGCGGGCCTGGTCCGTGCCCTCTACGAGCGGAATCTGGCCGGCGCCGGCACTGTTTCCGCGTATATGCGCTCAGATGCCATGCGGGAACGTGAATCCGAGCCGGCGGCGGTCCTGCGGGAGTGGGGCCTCCTTACCGCCGAGGTGGGTTCGATGGTTACGCCGGTCCGGCTGCTGATGCGTGCGGCCGCCGTCAACGACCAAGAAATGGCTGCGCTTCTCGAGGACATCGAGCATGACCGCCTCAGACGAATGCGGCACCACGCCCGGTATCTTAGGGCCCGCGGCTACCTCCGCGATGGCGTCTCAGCGGCTGAGGCAGCCGACGTCCTCTGGGTCTGCAGCTCGGCCGAGCTTTACGAGCTCCTCGTGCTGAAGCGCGGCTGGTCCCAGCCACGCTTCGCCCGGTACATCACCAGCTACATGTCGGCTTCCCTGCTGCCGGTGACCGCCCAGGGCGGGCCCGGCGGAAGGCCTGCCCCGCCCGAAGAAACCACGTAAGGCGAAAGCCCCGGTTCAGCACCCACCTGGTTGTCATCGTCCCCAGTTCCCCGAGGCCGGTCTCTCATTGGTGCCGGTGCTCGGGCTGGCCCTCGTCTGGTCCGCCCGCGAACAGTATGGCTGTTCGCGCGGCTTCGCGTCACCGAGACTACCGGTCGGTCTTGACCACCGTGAACAGCACCGCTGAGTCCTCCTCGGCCTCGAGGCTGTGCAGCCCGTCCGGAACGATCAGGAGGTCCCCGGCTTTGCCCTGCCATGCCGCGCCGCCGGACTTCAGCCACACAGACCCCCTAATCACGTACACCGTGGCCTCTCCCGGGTTCTGGTGTTCGCTGAGCTGGGTGCCGGCGCGGAAGGCCATAACGGTCTGGCGTAGCTTTTTCTCATGGCCGCCGAACGCCGTATCCGCCGCCCGCCCGCTGGAAGCCGCCACCGCTGCCTCAAGCTGTTGGCGTGCCAGGGCATCAATCGATATCTTCTGCATGCGGACACCGTACCCATCAGGGACAGCCAGAGCTAGGGCCCAGCGTCCCTATCACTGGCCTTAGCAAGCTTGTCCGCCAGCCCCTTACAGCTTCGGGATCAGGACCGGGGTATTTTTCTTATATTCCTCGTACTCGCGCTCGCCGCCCCACTTCTTGTCCGCCTTCTTCTCCAGGAGCGGGATGCCGCTGCCCTTGATCAGCAGCAGCGCCACGAACACCGGGGACAGCAGTGCCACCCACTGCCAGCCCTCCAGCACCGGCACGGCGATCAGGAGCACCCCGACCCAGAGCACAATCTCGCCGAAGTAATTGGGGTGCCGGGACTTTGACCACAGGCCCGTGGAGATGAACCTGCCCTCATTGGCCGGGTCGGCCTTGAACCGGCCCTTCTGGTTGTCCGCCACAGCCTCAATGCCGAAGCCAACAGCCCACACCAGGAAGCCTGCCAGCGCCCACCAGTCCAGCCCCACCCGGGTGGCGGAGGTAATCGCGATCCAGGCCGCTGCCGCGGTGAGGACAACCCACAGGCCCTGCACGGTCCAGGTGTTCAGGAAGCGGAGGAAGGACGGCTTGATTTCGTCGAAGCGGTCGTCCTTGCCGTGCTTGCTGACGCGGCGGAAGAGGAAGCTTCCCAGCCGGAGGGCCCACACCACCACCATGGCCGCCAGCAGCAGGCCGCGCGCATCGACGCCCGGCGTGAGCAGGACCAGGAGGACGGTGATGGAGATGTAGGTCAGGGCGCCGGTGAGGTCGTAGTACTTCTCGGTCTGCGCCTTGAACGCGGGAATAAAGGCCAGCCATTGAATGAGGAACGCCGCCGCCACCCCCAGCGCAAAGAGGGGGAAACCGCCCACGGCGGCACCACCCTGGCTGCCGGCGACGGCAACGAGAGCCCCCACCAGCACCGCAATGACAAAAATGATGAGCGCCTTACGGTCCGAGTCCTTCATGAGGATGTTCCTTTCGCACGCCGGGCCGGAAGCCGCAGGAGGCACCGGCGCAACCGCCTATTCAAACTGATTTGATTACAAGCTTATCTAATTACTATATAGACTAGCGAAGGAGAGGAGGAACCATGAGCGCACGCACGTACCATCCGGCCGCCCTTGCCCTACAGGCAGTGCTGGCACTGGCCAACGAGACCGAACGCGAAGTGGCAGGCAGGCTGGGGCTGAACCTCACCGACTACCGCGCCCTCTCCGCCCTGTCCCAGTCCGGACCCCTGACGGTGGGGAACCTCGCTGTGAAGCTGGGCGCCACGGCCGCCACCACCACCGCGATCGTCAACCGGCTGCAAACCCGCGGCTACGCCGAACGCCTCCGGGGCGGAGGCGACCGCCGCCATGTCAACGTCAGCGCCACCGCCGCCGCCTCCCGGGACATCATGCACCTGATGCGGCCCCTCATGGACGCCACCAACCGGCACATCGAATCGCTGCCCGCCGCCCAGCAGGACGCCGTGGCCGGGTTCCTCCACACCGCCCAGCGCCTCATGCAGGACCACCTGCACACGCTTACACCAAAGGACACCGCTTGAGAGAGTTCTCCACCCCGCTGCTGGTTGAACCGTCCAGCCACCGGAACGCCACGGAGCTGCTGATGCAGCGGTTCCGGACGTCCCCGGACCACGTCGCCTTCGAGGTGCGCGCTTCCGAAGGCGCCATCACGGACCCGTGGCGCCAGGTGACCACCCGGCAGTTCGTCGGGGAGGTGCGCGCCCTTGCCAAAGGCCTCATCGCCGCCGGACTGCAGCCCGGCGAATCCCTCGCCATCATGTCGCCCACCCGGTACGAGTGGGCGGTGGCGGACATGGCAGCGTGGTTCGCCGCCGCCGTCGTGGTCCCCGTCTACGAAACCTCCGCCCTGCCCCAGGTGGCCGCGGTCCTCGACGACGCCGCCGTCCGCCTGGCCATCGCTGGCACCGCCGGGCATGCCCTCCTGCTGGAACAGGGCTTTGAACAGGCCGGACGGACCAGCCTGGGCGTCTGGACCATGGACCCGCGCCCCGGCGCGGACCTTGCCGAGCTGACGCAGCGCGGCGCCGGCGTCCCGGACAGCGCCGTCGAGGAGCGGCGCCTGCTGCCGGACCTCGACTCGGTGGCCACCATCGTCTACACCTCCGGCACCACCGCCGCCCCCAAGGGCGCCCTTATCACCCACGGCAACTTCGTGGGCCAGGTGCTCAACGTGGGCGCCGCCTACACGGGCGTGGTCCGCGAAGGCGGCAACACCGTCATCTTCCTGCCCATGGCCCACGTGCTGGCCCGCGGCCTGCAGCTGATCTGCCTGGCCAACGGCATGCGCATCGCCCACCTCTCCGATCCCAGGGACGTGGTGCCCGCCCTCGGCGTCCTGAAGCCCACGTTCCTGGTGGTGGTCCCCCGCGTGCTCCAGAAGATCCAGGCGTCCGCTGCCGCCGCCGCAGCCCGTAAGCACCTGGGGCGGGTGTGGGTGGTGGCGCAGCAGACCGCGGTGGAGTGGGGCCGGTTCGCCGAAGCGCACGACGCCGACCCCTCCGTCCGCGCCCCGCTCGGCCTGCGTGCCAGGCATGCAGTGTTCGACCGCCTTTTCTACGCCCGGCTGCGCGCGCTGGTGGGCGGCCGCCTGGACTACCTGCTCTCCGGCGCCGCCGCACTGGACGCCGAGCTGTCCCTGTTCTTCCGCGGCCTGGGCCTGCCCGTCATCGAGGGCTACGGCCTCACGGAAACCACCGCGCCGCTCACCGGGAACATGCCGGACGCCATCAGCGCCGGAACGGTGGGCGTCCCGATGCCCGGAACCACCGTGCGCATCTCGGACCGCGGCGAGGTGCTGGCCCGCGGCGTGGGCGTGTTCGCCGGCTACCGCAGGCCGGCGGACAACCAGGACGCGTTCACGGACGGGTACTTCCACACAGGGGACCTCGGAGAGCTCGACGAGCTGGGACGGCTCACCCTCAAGGGCCGGATCAAGGACGTGATTGTCACCGCCGGCGGCAAGACCATCACCCCGGCCATCTGGGAAGGCTATGTGGAGGGCGATCCGCTCGTGGCCCACGCCGTCATGGTGGGCGAGGGCAAACCGTACCTGGGCGGCCTGGTGCTGCTGGACCCCGAGTCGGTCACGGCGTGGGCCGAGCGCGAGGGCATCAACGATCTCGCCGGGCTGCGGGTCCCGGACGACGGCTGCGCCGTCCAGATCGAGGACGCGCGCCTCCTCAGCACCATCGGCAAAGCGGTCAGTGCCGCCAACGCAAAGCTGGCCCGCTCCGAGCAGGTGCGCACGTTCGTGCTGCTGCTGGCCGACCTCAGCGAAGCCAACGGAATGGTCACACCCACCATGAAACTCAAACGCACCGCGTTCACCGAACGCGCCCGCCACATCGTGGAGAACCTCTACGCCGAGTCAAGGAGCCAAGCATGAACACCCGGACCAAAAGATGGCTGCTCTCCTACGCGGTCACCGCCGTGATCTTCGCTGTGCTGGACCTCGTCTGGATCAGCTTCGTGGCTAGCAACCTCTACCAAAGCCAGATCGGCCACCTGATTGCCCCCAGGCCCAACGCTGCCGGAGCCGTGGCCTTCTACCTCATCTTTGTAGCAGGGATGGTGCACTACGGCGTCCGGCCCAACGACGCACACGCCACCCTGCGGCAGCGGGTCACAGGCGCGGCGCTGTTCGGCTTCTTCACCTATGCCACCTGGGCGCTCACGGCGTTTGCCGTGCTCAAGGACTTCCCCGCCGTCGTCGCCGTGACGGACATCCTCTGGGGCGCCGCGGCCTGCAGCCTGGTCACCTGGCTGACGGCCACCGTCCTGCGAAGGTTCCTCGCGAAGGACCGCGCGTCCTGACCAACGCACCCTCCGCCGTCGTCATTCAGTTAAGCGTCCGCGATGTCCTGCAGCACCTCGTTATGGCGGAGGAACCACGGCTTGAACGGCGGATCAAAGCGGGCGAACCGGGGCGGCCCCACGGGCGCCAGCCCTACCAGGTTCAGCGCGGCCTGCAGCCCCTCGTTGTGCCGGGCAAACGCGGCCTCCGAACCGCTGCCAGAGAACCGGACAACCGCTGTCAGGGAGCCGGGGACGGCACGGATTTTCACGTCGGGATTCTGCGGAACGGGTGCCGTCTCTGCGGTGAGCCCCGCAGGCAGCACAAAAGCAACGGAAAAATCAGTGGGTGTGCCGCCCTGCAGCGGGCCGCTTTGGAGCACGGGGGCGGTCATCGCCAGCTTCTGCGAGGCCCCCGGCGCCTGGATGACGGGCGCCGTCATGGCGAGCTTCTGCCGTTCGGTGTTGCTGCCGCTGATGTAGTTGAAGAGGTGCCTGAATGCGGCGTTCCCGGCACGGTCAAAAGTCGCGTTGACCTGGACTTCCGCCACAGCATAGGCGGGATAGCGGCGCAGCTCGAAGTGCGGGTAGCGCCTCACGAGCTCATAGGGTTGCTGTTCAGTCATGGTCCCTCAGACCCTACGCCGCAAAGCCCCGGAGCGTAACCCGCGCGGCGCCATTGGGTAATGTCTGATCATGGACAGCGACACCCTGCTCAACTTCCTGTTGGTCCTCTTCTTTGTGCTGCTGGGCGGGGTGTTCGCGGGCACGGAGATGGCGCTGGTGTCCCTCCGCGAGAGCCAGGTCCGCCGGATGGAAAAATCCGGCAAGCGCGGGGCCCGGATCGCCGCACTGGCGGGCAACCCCAACCGGTTTCTGTCCACCGTCCAGATCGGTGTCACCCTGTCCGGATTCTTCTCCGCCGCGTACGGTGCGTCCACCATCGCGCCGGACGTCGAGCCCCTCCTGGAAGGCGTCGGATTCGGCTCCGCGGCCGAGCCGGTCGCCTTCATCGGCATGACGCTGCTGGTGGCGTACCTCTCCCTGGTGCTCGGCGAACTGGTGCCCAAGCGCCTGGCCATGCAGAGCGCCGTCGGCTTTACCAAGGTCCTGGCCCCGCCGCTGGGCGTCCTCTCCGAGATCATGCGGCCCGCCGTCTGGCTGCTGTCCGTCTCCACGGACGCGGTGGTGCGGCTCTTCGGCGGCGACCCCAACGCCAAGCAGGAAAGCATCAGCTCCGAGGAACTGTGGGACATGGTGGCCGAGAGCGACATGCTGGAGGAACACAGCCGCGTTATCCTCAGCGACGTGTTCGGCGCCGGCGAGCGCTCGCTGCAGGAGGTGATGCGCCCGCGCACCGAGGTGACGTTCATCAACGGCAGCCTGAGCATCGCCGAGGCACGCAGCATGGTGCGGGACGGCCCGTTCTCGCGCTATCCCGTCATGGACAAGACGCCCGACGACGTCCTGGGGTTTGTCCACATCCGTGACCTTATGCCCCGCGAGGGAGGGTACGACGACGGTCCGGTGCGGGGCATCGTGCGGGAGATCCTTCCACTGCCGGGCACCAACAAAGTGCTGCCCTCGCTGTCCCGGATGCGCCGCCTGGGCCAGCACATCGCGCTGGTGGTGGACGAGTACGGCGGCACGGACGGCATCGTCACCCTCGAGGACCTGGTGGAGGAGCTGGTGGGAGAAATCTACGACGAGTACGACACCGGCGTGGACGCCGAGGACCGGATCACACGGGCCAACGGGACGGTGGACGTGGACGGCGCCCTGATCCTGCAGGAGTTCGAAACCGCATCCGGCATCGAACTGCCGGAGGGCCACTATGAGACCGTGGCCGGATACGTCATCGACCGGCTGGGCCGGCTCCCCCGGGTGGGCGACAGCGTAGAGGTGGCCGGGCACGTGCTCACCGTGACGGCGATGGACCGGCTGCGCATCTCCCGGATCCGGGTCACTCCCGCGGCAGGACAGCCGGGCGTAGACTGACGCCACCGCTGACGGTGGAGGCAGGTTTACCGAGGAAAAGGCTCGGCTCAGCCCAGTGCCTCGCATACATCTAAGCTCGTCCCATATGTTGCCAACGACGTGAATGTTGAACCATCCGACTCCAATGAGAAAACCGTACGGCCGTGATAGATATTGCTGCTTGGCCCCGCGGGATCATCCTCCGGAAACAAAATTATCAGCGCGGAACCTCGGATCGTGGAGCTGTAGGTACCGTCTGCGTTGGGGACTGTAACCTGACTTGATCCCGTTGATCTGGTAACTAACTCTTCGCCCGTGTCTAAGTTGGTGAATGTCAGGGTGTAACCCAGCCCAGTCGTCAGGATCCGCACAGGATCGCCGTTCTGGTCCACAAATGTCCTCACCTTTCCCATAGGGTCGGAGCCTTCAATCCGCAAGTCGAAGTCCGGACACGCGATCCCAGCGGGAAGATCGATGGGACCAAACGGTGCCAGGGGATCGTTTGGGATAGGTGGCGCGCCGGCTGCTGCAGTTGGTATTGCCAGTACCGCGGCGGCAAGAAGGGAAACGGGAACTAGTTGACTTAGTGCAGGAAAACGCATGATGTCTCCAATGATCCGGCTTGGACGGTCAATTGACCGCAGCAGAAAGATGGGCTTCCAGAAGGTAGCCGCACGTCAAATGTCGCCGAAACATTCGGCGGGGCGACGCCGGCGAAGCGACTGCCAATGGCAGTGCCGCACAGCGCCGAAACAACTACTGTCGCGTTCCCCGGCATCTGTGAGCCTACTCAGGACTCAAGAGGAGTCAACAATCACTTGCGTTAGAACCGGGCCACTGTCAGGAAACGTCGGAAGAGTCCCAGGGTGGATCCGGGTCACTCCCGCGGCAGGACAGCCGGGCGTAGACTGACGCCACCGCTGACGGTGGAGGCAGGGAAGCCATGAAGAGCATCCGGGCGCAGGTCCTCGAAACTGAACAGAGTGCCGCCCTGGGTCCCGGGGAGGATGAGCGGTTTTCCGGGTACGGGGTGATGGGCCTATCCTTCAGTTCCGGCCATGTCCTGGCCATGCGGCGTTTCCCCGTCACCAGTGTTGGGCCCGGGTATAAATCGGTGTGGCTGCGCCGGCCCGCCGGCTCCTGGACCATCTACGCCGACGCCCCGCCCGCCGTGTCCTGCGCCCGCTACTTCGGCGCCGCCCTGGAGGCTGCGGTCCAATGCCCTGTCACGGTCACCTGGACGGGCGATTCGGCGTTCAGTGTGCACATTGGCGCGGACGTGGACCTGGCCTGGGACATTGAGCTGGCGTCAACGCCCGTCACGCGTGCCATGACGGCGGTGCTGGCGGCCCTGCCTGGCGCGGTCCTGGAGAACACGGCGGTCCTGAAAGCCATGGGTGCGGCCTCGGGACCGGTGTTGCGGGCGGGACGGCTTGGATTGACCGGGGCTGTTCCCAACGGGCAGGGCTTCCGCGCGAAACCCCGCCGCCTGTGGTTCGTGTCCCGCAGCTCGGCCTCGCTGGGAGGGCAAGACTTTGGCACCCTGCAGCCACTGCGCGTGCAGACCCGGCTGGGCGACTTCTGGATTCCGCAGCGTGGCATCTTCCTGATCGGCGCGTCATCCTTTGACGCGTTCGACCCCGCCCGCCATCTCCCCGCCAGCGTTCCCGGGGCTGACTGAACATCAGACTTCCCGAGCCTGGGGACTTCCGGGCCCGGGAACCTGGGCGCCTACGCACCCGCCAGGTTTTCCAGCACACCAAGCGCGACGGCGGTCCCGTCCTCTGCGCGCATCAGCTCACCGGTGCGCGCGGCCTGGCCACGGCAGTTCCCCGCCTCGCCAAGGGCCCGGGCCAGCGTGTCCGCGGAGAGTTTCCGGTACGGGACCGGCTGCGGGCCGAGGCCGCGCCGGTGCAGGACTGCTCCCCAGAACGGCTGGTCAGCGATGAACGGCACCACCACGGACGGAACCCCTGCCCGCGCCACGGCATGGACCGTTCCCGCCCCGCCGTGGTAGATCGCGGCCGCGGCGCGTGGCAGGACCAGGTGGTGGGCCACCGATTTTCTGACCAGGACATCACCGCCCATCGCAGCCGCCGGAATGTCGATCCCTCCCCAGCCCGTGGCAACAAGCGCCCTCAGGCCGTTCCTCCGGGCCGCCTCAATGATCGCTTCGCCGCGGGCCCGGGCGTCGCCGGCCTTCATGGACCCGAACCCCGCGTACACAACATCCCCGCCGTTGAGGAAAGCTTCCAGCTCGTCGTCGATTTCCGTGGCCGCGGGTTTGTCGGCCCAATGGCCCGTCAGGTGCACCGATTCGGGCCAATCGGACGGGCGGGGAAGCAGGTGGGGACTGACGGGGATCAGTGTGGCGCGGGTTTCCGTTGCCGGTGTGCGCCCTGGCGGCAGCAGGTCCAGCGCAGATTGCAGTTCCCGCCTGAACATCAGGGTGGCCGCCCGGGCCGGGGCGTAGCTGGCCCGGTTCAGCGGGCCCAGGCTGGCCGCGGGGATGATGGGCGACGGGAACTCCCTGGTGGGCGTCAGCGCAGGCACGGTCTCCACCAGCACTGACGGGATCCCCAGCCTGCGGGCCGCGGCCGGAGCACTGAGGACCTTCGGGTGATAGACCACCACATCCGGGGCGAACGCCACGATATGCTCCACGGCCGCGGAGAGAAGCTGGCCGACGGCGGGCCGGATCACTGTCCGGAAGGTCCTGGCTGCAGCCCGGGGCGAAACCCCCTGGTCACTGACGAGCCGGGCGAAGTCCATGCGCAGGCTGACGGTGTCCAGGCCGGCGGTGTCCGCGCCGGAGTTCTCCGGAATGGCGATCCGGACCTGGTGCCCCCGGGCCGCTGCGGCCCGGGCCAGGGCAAAGAAGGGTTCCACGTCGCCGCGCGTCCCGGCGGTCAGCAGCATCACCTTCATGGCACGAGGGTCCTTCCCCCGGTGGGGAGTGTTGGCATCATGCTGCCAGGTCCCGCCGGCGCAGGAAGTAGGCGGCCAGGGACGCCCCGGCCGCCGCCACGAGCAGCAGGCCCACCGCCCCCGCTTGGTTGAAGGATTCCACCGGCATGGCGGAGGAGTGCCGGAACGGGCTCGCGTCCTGCAGCCACGCCGGCAGGCCGAACAGCTCCCCGAACTCGCCCAGGACTATGGCCACAGCAAGCACGCCCCACGCCACCAGGATGCTCAGCCGAGGTGCCAGCGCGAAGGCGACAGCGGCCGCGGTCGCGAACACCAGGGCTGCCGGGACGTGGGCCAGCGCCGCCGGCACCAGTGACCAGGCGGGCCCATCGGAGGTCCCTGAGACAGCCAGGCCGACGGCGGCCGCGGCTCCCGCCGTCGTGGAGACCACGGCGGCGGAGACCGCGGCGACGAACAGGTTGGCGCCCAGCCAGCGGGCACGGGATACCGGCGCTGACAGCAGGATCTCCGCCCTGCCTTCCGCCTCCTCGGCACGCATCCGGAGGACTGCCTGGATCCCGGCTGCGGCCGCGAACACCCCGGCCATGCCCAGCAGCGCCGTGACGAACACGTCGATCAGTCCGGTCTGGCCGCCCGGCACCAGCCTGGCAATGAGCTCCCTCAGCGGTGCAATGCTGGAGACTGTTTCGGAGGCCATGGGGCTTAGGACGCCTGCCACCGCTCCCAGGGCGGCGGCCCCCACACACCATCCGGCTAGGGTGGACCGCTGCAGCCGCCAGGCCAGGCCCACAAAGGACCGGCCGCCCACGCCCGCACGCTCTTTGCCCAACCGCTCGGGCAGCAGGCTGGCACCCACGTCCCGCCGTCGTCGGATCACTACCGCAAGCGCCGCCAGGACGGCCGCGGCAGCGAGCGGCACCAGCAGGAATGCCAAGTCCGGGCTGCTGAACGGCCGGGTGCGCTGGCCCCAGCCGATGGGCGAAAGGAGCGACGGCCAGGCACTGGCGACGTGCAGCAGGTCCGCGGACGGTGTCCCCAGCGCGTCCCCGATGCCGCGGACCAGGTAGGCCACGCCGACCAGTCCCGCGGCGGCACCGTTTGCGCTCCGTCCCGAGGGCAGGGCCTGTGCGGCCACGGCCGCAAGTGCCACGAAGAAGGTGCCCACGCTTCCGACGGCGGCACCCGCCGCAGCCGAACCGGCCGCGGGCAGTCCGGCCGCGATAAAGGCGCCGGCCACAAAGACGGCCAGCACCAGGTTCGCGGCGGTTCCCAGCAGCAGCGTTGCCGTCAGGGACGCGGCCCGCGGGATGGGCACCGAGCCGAGGAGTTCGGCCCGTCCCAGCTCTTCGTCCGAGCGCGTGTGCCGCACCACCAGTAAGGTGCTCATGAGGCCGGCCAGGACTGCCGTGAACGCATAGCCCTGAAAGAAACACCACCGCGCCCACGCCGGTTCCGTCCGGCAGGCCGCGGAGGAAGAGGAACGCAGGATTCGCTGCTGCCAGGGTGAGGATGGCAACCTGCGCTGCTTCATCCCCGAACTGGGTGGCGACGGCGGTGGAGGTGGCGAAACTGAGCAGGGTGATGCCCAGGATCCAGACGGGCACCGCCACCCTGTCCCGCCGGGCCTGGAACAGGAGCAGCCGCAGCACCCCGGACATCACAGCACCCCGCTGTCCGTGCGCTCGCTGCTGTCCTTGCCGTTGCCGGCCCGCTTTCCACCCGTCCGCTGTCCCCCGTTACCGTCGCTGTAGTGGCGCAGGAACAGGGACTCCAGCGACGGCGGAGCCACCGACAGGCCGCTGATCCCCGGTTCCGCGATGCCGGCCAAGACAGCCCCGAGGTCCCCGGGGTCGGCGTCGAACTCTGCGGCGCTGCCGGCGATACTCACCCCGTGGGTGCCGGGCATCCCAGCCAGCCGTGCCGGATCAGCCAACCCGGTGACGCGGAAATGCGTGCGCTGCAGGTGCCGCAGTTCGCCCAGGGTGCCCGTTTCCACGGCTGTCCCGGCGCGGATGATGGTCACCCGGTCGCAGAGCTGTTCCACTTCGCTGAGGATGTGGCTGGACAGCAAAACGGTGGCTCCGTCCCGGCTGACCCGCGCAATCTGGCGCCGGAATACGGCATCCATCACCGGGTCCAAGCCGGCGCTCGGCTCATCCAGCAGGTACAGCCGGGCGGGGCGGGCAAACGCCGCTATCAGGGCGACCTTCTGCCGGTTGCCCTTCGAATACGTCCGGGCCTTCTTGCGGGGATCGAACTCGAACTCCGCAATGAGGTCGCGGCGCAGTTTGTCGTCGGCACCGCCGCGCAGGCCTGTGAGGAGGCCGATGACTTCGCCGCCGGAAAGGTTCGGCCACAGGCTCACGTCACCCGGAACGTAGGCAACGTCCCGGTGCACTGCCACCGGGTCGGCCCACGGGTCCAGCCCGAAGACGCGGGCGGTGCCCGCGGTGGGACGGATCAGGCCCAGGAGGATTTGGAGCGTGGTGGATTTGCCGGCGCCGTTGGGACCCAGGAATCCGTGGACCTCCCCCGGCGCCACGCTCAAAGTGAGACCGTCCAGCGCACGGGTTCTGCCGAAGTGCTTAGCCAGGCCGTGGGCTTCAATAACGGGTTGTGCTGCTGCGTTCATCGGCAGTCCGCTCCTTGGCTCGTCACGCGAACGCCCTTGGCGGCGCCAAGGCGTTCCGCAGGCATTGACTGCGGGCCGACCAGGCTTCCCGGCTCTCCGATCCACAGCATACAAGCGCCCGCGCCGGCGAGGAAGAGCCGCAGAGCACTGGCGCCGTGGCGCGTTTCCAGGGCGGCGCAGGGGCCCTCAGGCCACCAGCTTGGCCACCAGTTCGCCGCGGCTGCCCACACCCACCTTCTCAAAGAGCGACTTCAGGTGGTCGTGCACAGTGTGCGGGGAGATGAACAGGTGCCGGGCGATGTCAGCCGTCGGGTTTCCGGACAGCACCTCCAGGCAGACCTGCTGCTCGCGTGCCGTGACGCCATACGCGGCCAGCAGCAGGGTGGCCAGGTCATGGGTGGTGGCGGGTTCCACGGTGACCACCATCTGCTCGGGATCGTCGCCGGTGATCAGGCGGCTGGCCTGCAGCACCACCCAGTTGTTCCCGGCGTCGCGCATCCTGGCCCGAGCCGTGCCCGAAACGGCCGCGGAGGCCTGGGCCACCACCGAGTACAGCACCATGCTGAACCGGCCCGGCGCGGCGTCCTCCACCTCGGCGAGCCAGGAAGCGGCCGCGGGGGTTGCCGCCTTCAGTTCCCCGTGCCGGCCGGCGATGACAATCACGGGTCCGACGGCGGCGGCCCGGGTTGGGTGCCCTGCCCTTACCGCGATCCTGGTGGCGGCCGCCAGGGAGGCTGTCACCGCCGCCAGGAACTCCACCTCGCGGTCCGTGAAATCCCGGCCGGCATCGCGGAAGATGCTGCCGACACCCCAGCAGGTACCGTCCACGCGGAAGGCCGCCCGCAGTTCGTGCTCCAGGCCCTGCGGCTTGAGCAGGTCATTGATCCGGATGCTGCGGACCACCTCCCGGTGCGGGGCGTCGGACATGCGTGCGATGGGACGGGGACGCCGCAGCAGCTGGGCGAAGGTGTTCGGTTCGTTGCCCGCATATTCAGTCTCGGCGAAGCGGGCCGAGTACTCCACGTACTCCTCTCTCCGCACCGGCCAGGGCTTCCAGTTGGTGATGGACGTCATCACCAGGGTGTGGGGGTCGACGCCGGCCCAGCACCCCTGCTCGAACGGCACCGTGCGCTGCACCACCGCGAGCGCCGCAGGGTAGAGGTCCGCCAGGTTCACTCCACTGGTGGCCAGGGCGGCGATGTCCCGCCGGGCACGCTCAGCGCGCTCCTCCCACATAGCTCCAGTATCCGCCCGGGGGGCCGCAGCGCAATCCCCCAAAGTGGGTATTCCCCGGGCACCCCGGAACCCCCTGGCAGGGGATGGGGAAGGTGCGCACCGCCGTCGTACTCTTCCCTCATGAACGCCGTATCCCAGATCTTCGCGGTCCTCGCCGCCGTGGTGTACATCGCGGTGTTCCCGCTGGAAAGCTTCCTGATGCACCGGCCGTGGGCGCAGAAGTTCCTGAGTACCCCGCCGCGCAATGTTCCGGCCGTGATGATGTGGGCCATCCCCACCGGGTTCCGGAACCTGGTGATCGGCCTGGGAGTCCTGGCGGGGGTGGCCGCGGTGAACATGGGCTACCTGGTGGTGGGCTACACCCTGGTGGTCTACTGCTGCCTGAACATGGTGCTGACCGCTCCGGCCATGTTCCTGGCGGACATGCTGGGCCACTACCCGAAGAAGGGCGACAGCATCCCGGGCACCCTGGGCGCCACCGTTCCGGCCCTGCTGGCACTGGTGACGCTGCCCTTCTGAAGCAGGGTAGCCCTGTCCGTTGACAGCAAATTGCGGCGGACGTGCAATTAAAGTGGTTCCGGCAGCAGCCGAAGCCAATCCACGAAGCGGCCCCCGCTTCCGTGAGGCCGCCCAAAAATTGGAGGTCCACAATGGGACAGGCACGCGAAGTCATGGACCGTCTCACCACGGCCATGGACGAAAAAGACAAAGAGACGCTGGCCCGGTGCTACGCAGCAAACGCTGTTGCCTACACCCCCGACGAAGGGGAACTGACCGGGCGCGACGCCATTACCAACTACCTCTTCCACTTCTGGGAGTCCATGCCCGACGTCCGGTACGAGCACGGTGACAGCTACGAGGCCGGAAACGTGGCCATCGACGAGGGCTTCGTCATCGGGACGAACACCGGGCCGCTGAGCCTGCCCACCGGCGAGACAATACCGGCCACGGGCAAGCAGGTCAGGGTCCGGAGCTGCGATATCGCCCGGGTTGAAGGAGGCGAAATCACGTCCCACCACTTCTACTTCGACCAGACGGAGTTCCTTGGACAGCTCGGACTGATGCGCGAACTGACGTCGCACTGACAGTGGGACGCCGGGACCAACTCACGGAAATGCCGTGGACACCCTGCGAGGGTATCCACGGCATCGTGTTGCGTCGTTGTCCTCTTCGGGAACTGCCCCTGAACTACGCGCGCTGGGCGATGTTGAGGATGTTCCCCTCGCTGTCCAGGAACCAGGCGCCCTTTCCGAATGAGTCGGTGGACACGCCGTTCTCCGTCTTCAGGCCAGGGAAGTCGTAGTCTTCGAAGACCACCCCGCGGCCCCGCAGTTCCTCCATGTCCCGTTCAAGGTTGTCCGTCTCCCAGCCCATCTGGGTGTTCTTTGCAGTGCCGGCGTTGTCGGTCTGGTAGATGAGGAAGCTGGTTCCCTTGCCGCAGCGGTACAACAGGCTTTCCTCGATGGTTTCAGAGGGTTCCAGTCCCAGCTTGTCCCGGTAGAAATCCTTGGCCCTGTTGATGTCCTTCGCGGGAAGAACAGCCATGATTGCTGAATCCTTGAGCATGGTGATTCCTTTATGCGTTGTGCGCACTGATGGCGGTTGCTCTCCCCCGGCTGCGCTCCCCCGGGACATCCCGGTGAGGGGCGCATGGCCGCCCGTCGCGCCACTTCCGGGGCGGCCACCTGGAACCGTGCGTGCCCCGCCAGCCATCAATGGCGCGCGTGTCCCCGAAGCCTACGTGGCCATTATGGAACCGAATTGCGCCCACGGAAATAGGGAAATGTTATTGACCCCGCGTAGGTTTCAGGCCCTTGGCGTAGGCGGCTTGTCCAACGTGCTGGAGGCAGTCGGCGAGGGTGCTGACAAGCCGCACACCGAGCGTGACGGGCGGGTCCCAGCGGGTGTCGACAACACGGTCAAGGTCACCATCACCGAGGGTCTCCAGGAAGTCCACGGTCTGCCGGTGGACGGCGTTGTAGTAGTCCAAAAGCAGTTGCGGCTCGGCGCGCACCGCGTCCACCTGCTCACTGGAATGTCCATACCCGGTGTCTTTCCGGGGCAACGGCAGGGCGAAGCGGCCCACGAAATCCTGCGCGGTCCACACCTGCTCGCGACCAGCGACGTCCGCCACCTGCGCATCCTCCACGCGGCCCAGGTGCCATAGCAGCCAGGCGATCGAGTTGCCGGTGCCGCCTGGCCGCAGGGCCAGCGCACCGCCGTCGAGCCCTTCAAGGGTGGCCTCAACGGTCTCGCGGATCCGGACAAAGGCGTCCAGCAGCAGTTCGTTGGTTTTCACGGTTCCCTTCCTGCGTCTTTCCCCAGGGGCGCGTGGGCCCCGTGCGTTACTTCCGGATCTCCGCCTGCCGCAGCCGGACCATCTCCTCCACCACGTCATCCGGGACGGGGTGGTCCGGGGTGAACCGGACGGTGCCCTTCGACAGTGAAAAGCCCTCCAGCCTGGGCGCGACGGCGTCCACCACCCCGGGCGAGAACGGGAAGATGGACAGGTGCTTGGCTGCCGCCGCCACACCGATCAGCGGCTTTCCGTCCAGCTTCAGGGCAGGCATCCCGTAGCTTCGGCCTTCCTCGGCGTCCGGGACAATGCGCCGCGCGGCCGCGATAACGCGCTGCAGGCAGCCGCGCGCAGGTTCAGCCAAGGCGGCAAGGGAATCGTCAACGTCACCCATGCGGTCAGTCTAGACCCGTGCGCAGCCCGGTGCCGCCAGGCTTTCCGGCTACGCTTTCGAAGCCCGGATCGCCTTGCGCACCGCCGCCCCGACGGCCGAAATGACTGGCACCAGGCAAACCAGTGCCACCACGGTGTTGGGCCGGAAGGACACCTGCCCGCCGACGTTCCGGTACACACCAAGCGGCAGCACCATTCCGCCTCCCCCGCCGCCGGAGGCGCCGTCCGGCCCGGCTTCGCCGCCTCCACCGAACCCGAAGGACACCAACGCCACCGGGATGATTTCTTCCCCTCCGAGCTGGACCGGGGAACCGTACGCCCGGGAGACGCCGACGTTCTTGAATGCTTCGATCAGTGTCGGGAATGCATCAGCCATGGCCCCACCCTATGGGCGTTGGTCCGGCGGCAACAGACCTGCCACCGGGCTTTCCGGTCAGGTTTGAACGCGCCGGCGGTAGTTCCTCGGCGTCTCCCCCGCGTCGTTCAGGAAGTGCCGGTTGAAGTTGGACAGGTTGGAGAAGCCCACTTCGTAGCAGATGTCCGAGATGGGCTTGTCCGTCCGCTCCAGCAGGCGCCTGGCGTGGGCAAGACGGAGCTTGCGCACAAGATCGCTGAAGTTCTGGCCGGTGGCGCGCTTGAAGTACTTGGAAAAGGTGGGCTCGGGCATGCCCACCAGCGCCGCTGCCTCGGACATTTTGACACTGCCGGCGTGGTTGCTGAACACATACTCCAGGACAAGGTCGACGACGGCGGCGGCCTGTCCGTCCAGCTGCGGCCTGAACCATTCCTCGGCAAGGTAGCGCCGTTCCTCCCTGGGTGCCCGGGTCAGGATTCCAAAGAGGGCGAACAGGTGCTGGAGCCGCTGCAGCCCGCTCGTAGCGCCCATCGCCTCGATAGCCGCGGCTGCCTCCTCCGCTGAACGTCCCAGGAACTCGATTCCCCGCCGGGACTGCTCCAGCAGCGGCGCCACCTCGGCCAGTTCGGGAACCAGGGCCGCCGCCTGTTCAACCCATCTGCCGTCGAACTGGATGACGGCATCCCGGTTCTCAAGCACCTCACCTGGCTCAAGGTCACTGACCCAGTCGTGCGGCAGGCCGGACCCCACCAAGGCAACGTGGCCCGCCTCGAATGTGCCGATATGGTCACCAACAATGAACTTTCCGGTCCCCTTGCGGATCAAGTGGATCTCGTACTCGGGATGGTAGTTCCACCGTGCCAGCGGGCTGGGGTAGCTGTGCTGGTGCCACCGGACCGAATGGTTGGGATCAGGCGGGATGACCTCGCGGTTTGCCCGCATCCCCAGCAGGCGTTCGGCGAGCCGTGCCGTGGCTCCGTCAGCTATTTCCGCGGCGGTCATCGAGGTGCTCCATAGGGGTGGCCGGTTATGAACTCGGGACAGGCATTGGTGGCCCTGGTCCCAGAGTAGCGCCTTCACGGGGGTGCACGGCGGGAAAATAAGTATCAGAAAACGGCAACCAGGGCGCTAGTTGTTACCTCAGCCTCCCGCCTAACCTTGAACTACATCAGCGAGGAACCCCGGAATCTCCGGTCCCAGCCCTCGCCCAGGTCCAGCACCCCGGCACGGCAGTCGAGGTGCGGTGACTGTGCACCCCTGAAGAACAAAGGAGTCCTTAATGCGCCCAAAAATGCGTGCTGCGACCCTGGCCGCCGGCGCTTTGTGTGTCGCGCTGAGTGCCTCGGCCTGTGCAGGTGCCGGCGGCGGCAATTCCGCCGGAGACCCGAACAGCATCAGTGTCCTGATGGTCAACAACCCCCAGATGGAGGACCTGCAGCGGCTCACGGCAGAGAACTTCACCAAGGAAACCGGGATCAGGGTCAACTACACGATCCTGCCGGAAAACGACGTACGGGCCAAGATCAGCCAGGAGTTCTCCAGCCAGGCCGGCCAATACGACGTCGCCTCCCTCTCCAACTACGAGATCCCGTTCTACTCCGCCAACGGCTGGCTGGCGCCGCTGGACGACGTCGCTGCCGATCCCGGATTTGACCAAGACGACATCCTGCCCGCCTACACGGCGTCCCTCACCGGTGAGGACGGCAAGCTGTACGGCGAACCGTTCTACGGGGAGTCCTCCTTCCTGATGTACCGGAAAGACATCCTGGACGCCAAGGGCCTGGCCATGCCGGCAAAGCCCACCTGGGATGAGGTTGCTGGCATAGCGGCAAAGGTGGACGGCGCGGAACCGGGCATGAAGGGCATCTGCCTCCGCGGACAGCCGGGCTGGGGCCAGGTCTTCGCACCCCTGACCACCGTGGTGAACACCTTCGGCGGAACCTGGTTCGACAAGGACTGGAACGCCCAGGTCAATTCCCCCGAGTTCACCGAGGCGGTGGAGTTCTACACAACTCTGGTGCGCGAGCACGGTGAAGCAGGCGCCGCGCAGGCAGGGTTCACCGAGTGCCTCAACAACATGGGCCAGGGCAAAGTGGCCATGTGGTACGACGCAACGTCCGCCGCAGGGGCACTGGAAGCCGAGGATTCCCCGGTCCAGGGCAAGATCGGCTACGCCCAGGCGCCGGTCAAGGAAACCGCCTCTTCCGGCTGGTTGTGGACGTGGTCCTGGGCCATGCAGGCTGCGTCCAAGAAGCAGGACGCTGCCGAGAAATTCATTGCCTGGGCCAGCTCAAAGGACTACGAGGAACTCGTCGCCTCCGAGCTCGGCTGGGCAAAGGTCCCGTCCGGCAAGCGCATCTCCACCTACGAAAACGCGGAATTCCAGAAGGCCGCCCCGTTCTTCGAGGCAGAACGCTTCGCCATCGAAAACGCCGACCCGAAGAACCCCGGCGCCCAGGAACGTCCCGCCGTCGGGATCCAGTTTGTGGGCATCCCCGAATTCGCAGCCCTGGGAACGAACGTGTCCCAAGGCGTCAGCTCCGCCATCGCCGGCCAGGGCAGCGTGGCCGACGCGCTGGCCAAAGGCCAGGAAGCCGCCCAAAAGGTCGGCGACAAGTACAAGCAGCCTTAACCGAACCGCAGGAGAACATCATGACTACCGCAACGGCGCGCATCTCCCGCCCGGGACGCAATGCAGCCACACCTTCACTCAACGCCCGGCAACGGGAACGCTCCCTGGCCTGGGCACGGCGTGCACCGCTGCTGCCGGCCCTGGTCTTCCTTATCCTGGTCACCCAGCTTCCGTTCGTGGCGACCCTGGTCATCTCGTTCATGAACTGGAACAGCCTCAGCCCGGACAAGACCGCCTTTGCCGGGCTGGAGAACTACGCCACGGTCCTGACCGACCCTGACCTGCGCCAGGCCATCTTCACCACCATCCTCCTGACCGTCTCCGTCGTGCTGATCAGCCTGCTGATCGGCCTGGGACTTGCCCTGCTGCTGGACAAGAAGTTCATTGGCCGCGGCCTCGCCCGGACCCTGCTGATCGCCCCGTTCCTGGTGGTGCCGGTGGCAGCGGCCCTCATCTGGAAACATGCCCTGCTCAACCCCACGTACGGGCTGATCAACGGAATCCTGACCTGGGTCTGGTCGCTGTTCGGCAGCACGGCGGCGCCGCAACTGGACCTGCTCTCGCAGGCTCCCATGATGGCCGTGATCCTCTCCCTGGTGTGGCAGTGGACGCCGTTCATGATGCTGATCCTGCTGGCCGGGCTGCAGTCCCGTCCCATGGACACCGTGGAAGCTGCCCAGATGGACGGCGCCACACCCTGGGGGATCTTCCGGCACCTGACCCTGCCGCACTTGCGCCAATATCTGGAACTCGGCGGCCTGCTCGGCGCGATCTACATCGTGCAGAACTTCGACGCGGTCTTCACCCTCACCGCCGGCGGACTGGGCACAGCCAACCTGCCCTACGCCATCTACCAGACGTTTTACTTCGCCAACGAATACGGCCTGGCTTCCGCCGCCGGCGTCGTGGTGGTCATCGGCACCATCATCGTGGCCACCTTCGCACTCCGTACCGTCTTTTCACTCTTCAAGAAGGAGGCAGCACGATGAGCACCCTCACCCCCGCTGCACCGCAAAGCTCAGGCCCGGCCCGTTCCACCTCCCCCGCCGCACGGGCAACCGGCCGCGCTCCACGCCGCGGCAAGGCACGCATGGACCCCACCCGCAACAACACCGCCGCCGGCATTGCAGCCTGGTTGCTGGCGCTTCTCTTCGCAGTCCCGGTCCTGTGGATGATCCTTACCTCGTTCCACTCCGAGACCGACGCCGCGACGAACCCGCCGTCCATCGCCGCGAACCTCACCCTGGACGCGTACCGGGAATTTTTCGGCGAAACGTCCGGCGTCAGCCCGTGGCCGTCGCTGATCAACTCCGCCTCCGCCTCGATCCTGTCCACGGTCCTCGTGCTGCTCCTGGCCTTCCCGGCAGCGTACGCGCTCTCCATCCGGCCGGTGAAGAAGTGGACGGACGTCATGTTCTTCTTCCTTTCGACCAAGATGATGCCCGTGGTCGCGGCCATCCTTCCGCTCTACCTTTTCGCGCGGACCGTGGGGGCACTGGACAACATCTGGTTCCTGATCCTGATGTACACCTCCATGAACCTGCCCATCGCCGTCTGGATGATGCGGTCCTTCCTGGCCGAGGTGCCTGAAGAAATGCTGGAGGCAGCACAGATCGACGGCGCCAACCTCCTGCTCATCCTCCGCAAAATCATCGCCCCCGTGGCCATGCCCGGCATCGCAGCCACCGCCCTGATCTGCTTCATCTTCAGCTGGAACGAACTGCTCCTGGCCCGGGTCCTCACCGGCGTGGTGGCAGGCACAGCGCCCGTGTTCCTCACCGGCTTCGTTTCCGGCCAGGGCCTCTTCCTCGCCCAGGTCTGTGCGGCCGCCGTCGTCATCTCCCTGCCGGTGCTGTTCGCAGGGTTCGCCGCCCAGGACAAACTCGTCCAGGGGCTCTCCCTGGGCGCCGTGAAATAACAGGCCATGAAATAGCCCGCCGCCCCACCAAACTCTTTCAAGGATCACGTCAATGACAACACCAACCGCCCAGACCGTGCCCGCCACCGATCAGGCGCTGCCCGCCACCATGCGCGCCAACATCCTCAAAAGCCAGGGCGAGATGACCATGGAAACCCTGCCCCTACCTGGGCTGGACGCCGACCAGGTCCTGGTGCAGGTCGCGGCCGTCGGCGTCTGCGGCAGCGACGTGCACTACTACGAGCACGGCCGGATCGGCCCGTATGTGGTGGACCACCCGCTCATCCTCGGCCATGAGCTTTCGGGGCGGATCGCCGCCGTCGGAAGTGCCGTGGATCCGGCCCGCATCGGCCGGCGCGTCGCCGTCGAACCCCAACGCCCGTGCCGGACCTGCAAGCAGTGCAAGGCCGGGCGGTACAACCTCTGCCCGGACATCGAGTTCTACGCCACCCCGCCGGTGGACGGCGCGTTCGCCGAGTACGTGACCATCCAGAGCGACTTCGCCTACGACATCCCGGACAGTGTCAGCGACGAGGCAGCCGCCCTTATCGAACCGCTCTCCGTCGGCCTCTGGGCCTGCGAACGTGCCGGGATCAAGCCCGGCAGCCGGGTGCTGATTGCCGGTGCCGGACCCATCGGCATCATCGCCGCCCAGGCCGCCCGCGCCTACGGCGCCACCGAAATCTACATCAGCGACATCGCCGAAGACCGCCTGGCCTTCGCGCTGGAACACGGCGCCACCCACGCGCTGAACGCGAAGACGGACAACGTGGAAGGGCTCGACGTCGACGCGTTCATTGACGCGTCCGGGGCACCGCAGGCGGTCCGTTCCGGCATCAAGGCCGTTGCCCCCGCCGGAAGGGTCATCCTTGTCGGGCTGGGCGCGGACGACGTGGAACTGCCCGTCTCCTTCATCCAGAACCGCGAAATCTGGCTCTCCGGCGTGTTCCGCTACACCAACACCTGGCCGCTGGCCATCCAGCTCATTGCCGACGGGAAAGTGAACCTGGACATCCTGGTCACCGGCAGGTTCGCCCTCGCCGAGTCCGAACAGGCGCTCACGGCGGGCAGGCAGCCCGGCCAGCTCAAAGCCGTTGTCTACCCCGGCCGCTGACCATGTTCACCGTGATCGGCGAGTCACTCGTTGACATCATTGACTCCCCTGACAGCGAAGGCGCGGCCAGGGCAAGCTGCCGTCGGGTCCATCCCGGCGGCAGCCCCCTCAATGTCGCTGTGGGCATTGCCCGCCTCGGCCAGGCAGCCACGCTCGTCACGCACTATGCCGACGACCCGCACGGCCACGTGATTGCCGGGCACCTCCGCGGCAACGGCGTCGAGGCGATTGTGGGAGGCGCCTCTCCGACGTCGTCCGCGGTGGCGCGCCTGGACAGCACCGGAGCGGCGGAGTACAGCTTCTCCATCACCTGGGACATCACCGGCGCCTCCATCCCGGCCCTTGCGGCAGTGGAGAGCTCCCTCCATGTCCATACCGGGTCCATCGCCACCGTCCTGGATCCGGGCAACCAGATGGTCCGGCGGCTGGTGGCGGCTGCGCGCACGCACGCCACCGTCAGCTTCGATCCCAACTGCCGGCCCGCGATCAGCGCAGAGGCGGACGCGGTCCGGGGCGACGTTGAAGGCTTCGTTGCCGCCAGCGACATCGTCAAGGCCAGCGACGAGGACCTGCGCTGGCTGTACCCGGGCAGGACGCCGGACGAATCCCTGGCTGCCTGGCTGGAGCTGGGACCGGCGCTGGTTGCACTGACGCGCGGCGCGGACGGTCCGGTGATCCTGACCCGGCACGGACGTGTTGAAATGCCCAGGGAAGTTACCACCGTTGCGGACACCGTGGGGGCCGGCGACTCCTTCATGGCGGGCCTCATCTCCGGCCTGGCGCAGCTGGACACGCTGGGCGCCGGCGGACGCGAACGCCTGCACAGCCTCTCCCCCGCGGAACTGGCTGCCCTGGCGTCCTATGCGAACCGGGCGGCCGCCATCACCTGTTCCCGGCCCGGCGCCAACCCTCCCACCTCCGCCGAGCTCGGCTCCCTGGCCGGCACGCCCGCGGCCGCGGCTGGCTAGCCCGTGCGAGCCCCGCGGTAGTCAGCTGGTCTGCGTGTCCCTGGCCCTATGAGCCTTCCGCACCGTGCCGGTCTGTACAACGGATAAGGGCTCACGGGAGACTGACCCCATGCGCAAACTGGCCTTCGCCATGAACGTAAGCCTGGACGGCTACACCGCAGCCCCCGGCGACAATCTCGGCTGGAGCGCACCAAGCGACGAGCTGTTCCAATGGTGGTCCGACCGGGTGGGTTCGACGGGCCTGGCGCTGTACGGGCGCAAACTGTGGGAGACGATGAGCTCCCACTGGCCGACTGCTGACCAGCAGCCCGACGCCACGCCGGCGGAGATCGAGTTCGCCCGCCGCTGGCGGGACATGCCGAAGGTGGTGTTCTCCTCGACAAAGAGCACGGTTGACTGGAACACCCGCCTGGTTACCGGCGACGCGGTCACCGAGATTACCCGCCTCAAGGCCGACGACGGCGGCTCCATGGATATCGGCGGTGCCACACTCGCCGCGGCAGCCATGCGGGCAGGGCTGATCGACGAATACGCCATCGTCACCCATCCGGTCCTGGTTGGCGGCGGCACTCCGTTCTTCACCACCCTGGACAACTGGGTGAACCTGAGCCTGATTGAGACCCGGATGTTTCCCGGCGGTGTGGTCCTGACCCGGTACGAGACCAGGCGCTGACTGCCCGGCGTCGGGTCAGCACGGACTCGGACAGCCCCAGGGAGCTCAAGCACCGTAAACCCGCAACGCTCCGCCTTTCCTGATGAACATGGAAACTATCGGAAGGCCTTGGAAGGCTGTTAGTCCACCCACACTTCCTTGCCGGAGACGAGGAACAGGAGCATACTTATTAGCAGGACTAATTAGCAGTGCTAAGTATTTTCAGGAGGCGCAACCCGGGCGTGACCACCACCGACACCCAGAACCCGAGAACCACCGGATCGGCCGGCCCGGACAGCCTGGCCATTGATCTCCGCACGGCAGTCATGCGCACCTCGCGCCGGCTCCGCGTCGAGGCCACCGGGGACGCCATCACTCCGGGGCAGTACACGGTCCTGGCGCTCCTGGACGGCAACGGCCCCAGCACCCTCCGCGCACTTGCCGACAGCGAGCACGTACAGGCTCCGTCCATGACGCGGATCGTCAACGCGCTCGCGGACCAGGGTTTCGTGTCCAGGGCCGCAAACCCCGACGACGGGCGCCAGGTCCGCGTGGACATCACCGACGCCGGCCGGGCAGTCCTTGCCGAGGCCCGGAACCAGCGGACGGCGTGGCTGGCGCAGCGGGTGGCCGGGCTGAGCGAGGAGGACCGGCAGATCCTCAGCCGCGCGGCGCACATCATGCAGGAAATGAGCGGCACATGAGCGCCATGTTCCGGGCCCTGGAGAACCGCAACTACCGGATCTGGGCCAGCGGCGCGCTGGTGTCCAACATCGGCACCTGGATGCAGCGAATAGCCCAGGACTGGCTGGTGCTGACTGTCCTTACCAACTACTCGGGCGCCGCCGTCGGGATCACCACCGGCCTGCAGTTCCTTCCCATGCTGCTCCTCGGACCATATGGCGGAGTGCTGGCGGACCGCTACCGCAAACGGGTGATCCTGCTGTGGACGCAGGTGGCCATGGGCCTGACCGGGCTGGCGCTGGGGCTGCTGGTGGTCACGGGCACCGCGGAACTGTGGCACGCCTACCTCGCCGCCCTCTGCCTGGGCATTGCCAGCGCCGTGGACGCGCCCTCCCGGCAGGCCTTCGTCTCCGAACTCGTGGGCCAGGACAACATCTCCAACGCGGTGGCACTGAATTCCGCGTCCTTCAACACGGCCAGGCTTACCGGCCCTGCCATCGCCGGCGTGCTGATTGCCTGGGTGGGAACCGGCCCGGTGTTCCTGCTCAACGCCGCCAGTTTTGGCGCAGTCATCATCTCGCTGTTCCGGATCCGGACCTCCGAACTTGCCCCCGCGGCGCCCGCCAGCAGGGGCAAGCACCAGGTGGCGGAAGGCGTCCGCTATGTGCGCAACCGCCCGGATCTGGTGCTGATCATGGTTTTGGTGGGCATCCTCGGCGCGTTCGGGATGAACTTTCCCATCATCAACGCCCTGATGGCCACCACTGAATTTGGGGTGGGCCCCGGCGAGTTCGGGCTGCTGGGCTCCATCATGGCGGTGGGCACCCTGGCCGGGGCGCTCCTTGCCGCACGGAGGGCCGGTCCGCGGCTGAGGTTCCTGCTGGGCGGTGCGCTCGGGCTTGGTGCCTTTACCCTCCTGGGAAGCGTGTCGCCGTCGTTCTGGCTGTATGCAGCGGTCCTGATTCCGGTGGGCCTGGCCTCCATCACGTTCCTGAACAGCTGCAATACCAGCATCCAGCTCTCGGTGGAGCCCCAGTTCCGCGGGCGGGTGCTGGCCCTGTACCTTGCCGTGCTCCAGGGCGGAACCGCTGTGGGCGCTCCGCTCATGGGCTGGGTCGGCTCGGAGTTCGGCGCCCGCTGGTCCGTGGCGGCCGGAGGGATCATCGTGCTGCTGGCGGCCGTGGCCGCCGTGGTTGTGGTCAGCAGGCGGAACAGCCTGAGCTTCCGGGACAACCTCCGCATGGTGTTCCGGCGGCGGCGCGAGCCTGCCGTCTAGGTCAAAGCACCAGGCAACGGACGACGGCGGCGCCGGACTTTGCCTTGGAGGCACCCATGATGGGCCTGCTTCGGCGGCACGCACCGCCGTCGTTCGCTCTCCGCCGGCAGTAACGCCGCTGTAACGCCTGCAGGGTCTAATTCCAGTGGACGCAATGATCTCCTGGCGGTCCATGCTTTCCGTGGCCTGCCGGGACCCTACCCAAGGCTGGAACCCGGGCAGCACAGATAGTGATGGTGCGAGATGCACTCCTGCAGCCGCCGCCCGATCGCCCTCACCTGGGCGGTCACCCTGGCGCTGCTTTTGTCTGCGTGCATGGCAACCGGCGGCGATGGTGAGCCGGCTCCCAGCAGCAGCACGTCACAATCGAGCCAGCCCATAGAGTCCGGCGTTTCTGGCGACACCCCCACCAGCGGCGGAGCGGGCAGCCAGTCCGCAAGTCCGGAACAGGGCCAGGAACGGCCCGTACCCGGAGGGCAGCAGCAGCCCGATCCGGCACCGCCGCCGGCACAACCGCCTGGCCCGCCGGCGCCAAACCAGCCACCTGCCCAGCCGCCGGGCCCGCCCGCGCCGGCCCAGCCGCCTGCCGCACCTGCTCAGCCGCCTGCCGCACCTGCCCCGAACCAGCCACCCGCCCCGCCTCCGGGACCGCCCGCCCCGCAGTTGCCGCCCGTCCCGGAGACCGTGGTGCTCGACTGGTTGCCGATAGGCCCCGTAGGCAGGGGTGACCCCATTTGGTACAGGAACCTGAGGGGCATGGACTGCGGATCCCTTCCCGAGTACACCGGCCCCTTCAACACCGTCGAGGAAGCGGCGAAAACGCTGTGCCTCGGCTTGACGGGAGACCAGGCTGCCTGGGATGCGGGAGCCTCTGCGCTGGACACGATGCCGCCGCCATTCGAGGGCGATTGCTGGTCCGCCACCGCCATCGAGATCCTCCGCACCATAGCTGTGGTCCGGAAACAGAATCCGGGCGTCTCCGTGGAGCTTGCCCCTCGCCGCGGAACCGCGTGCCCGCCCGAACTCTCGGGCCTGGAGGACATCGAAGGCAACTCCCCGCCCTTCCTGGTCTGTCCCGGCCAGGCCATTGTCCTGTCCGGAAACATCACCGGCCTGCCTGCCGGGACCGTCCGCTCGGTTTATGTCGGTACCACAACTGCTCCCGTCATGCAGCGCCAAAGCTTCATCGACACGAACCACCCGCTTGAGTTCTACTTCCTGGCACCGCCCCTCGAACCGGGGCAGCCAGCCCTTTCCGAGGTCAGCATTGCCGACGCCGATTGGCCGGTACGCGGATCCGCTTCCTTCGAGTACGCAACGGACCAGGGCACATGCCCGCAGGCGCCAGGCACCGCGCCATGACGGAGACCGGCGGGGACGAGCGTTCCTCCTGGTCCCGCGCCCTCGGAGTGATCTCGGCTATCGGCCCGCCGGTCACGGTGGCCACGGCGCTTCTGTTCTACTTCGGCTGGGCCCGCGCGGAGGCACAGGCAGCACAGATGGGCCTGAACGTCAGCCTCTTTGGGTACGCAGTGCAGGACTACATCCTGATCAGCATCAACGCGCTGTTCCTGCCGCTCGTCTGCATCCTGGCGGCGAGCGTCGTCTGGCTGGCCCTGGACCGCTGGCTGCGCCTCCGCATCGAAGAGGGCCGCGGCCGGACCCTCATCCTGAAGGCCGCCGGCATAACAGCCCTGCTAAGCGGCCTCCTCGTGGGCGTCAGCCTGGTCCTGGCGGTTGTGGAACCCGCCCGGACAGCACTCTTCACTCCGTATCTGATGGCTTTGGGCGTACTCGTGGCCACTTGGTGCATGCGCCTGCGCCGGCTGGGCCGCGACCGCACATCATCCGCCCTCAGCTCCGAGCAGCGGGCTGTGGAAACCACGCTGATCCTCAGCATCGTGACGCTGCTGCTCTTCTGGGGCACGGCCGACTACGCCCAGGCTGTGGGCCGCCGGCTAGCCTTGAACTTCGAGCAGGGAGTCCAGTACATGCCCCGGGCGGAGGTTTATTCGCCTAAACCGCTGGGCATCGGCTCGACCGCGGTCACGGAGGTCCAGGTGGGAACCGGGGATGCAGCACTCTACCGGTACGACGGCCTCCGCCTGCTGGTCCTCAGCGGCGGACGCTTCTTTTTCCTGCACGACGGTTGGACGCCGCGGGACGGAACGGTCATCGTCCTGCCGGACGATAACTCCGTCCGTATCGAATTCAGGCGGTAGTGCTCCCCATCGGCGTGTCAGCCGAGAACGAGTTTGACGGCCAGGGCGAGCATCACCACGCCGATGGCCAGGTCCACAATCCGCCACGTCCGCGGGCTGCTGAGCACCCCGGAAAGCTTTCGGGCTCCATACCCCAGGGCCGAAAACCATAGGGCGCTTCCCACCACGGCCCCGGCCGCGAAGATCCACCGCGCGTCCGGACCGTGCTGGTTGGCCAGGCCGCCCAGCAGCACCACGGTGTCCAGGTAGACGTGCGGATTCAGGTAGGTCAGCGCCAAGGTGGTGGCGATAACGGATCCCTTGGACCGAGGGGCCTCGGCCGTCAACGCTGACGGTTTCAGTGCCGACTTAAATGAACGCACCGCCCACCATGCCAGGTAGGCAGCCCCGCCCCACTTCAGCACCTCAAGCGCCAGTGGAAATCGGGAAACCAAAACCCCGATCCCCACTGTGCCGCCAAGGATCAGCAGCGCATCACTGACCATGCAGAGCACCACCACCACGCCAACATGTTCACGGCGGATTCCCTGCCGCAGCAAGAACGCATTCTGCGCGCCGATGGCAATGATCAAAGCCAGGCCCGTCATCAGCCCAGTAGTCCAGATACTCCACATGTTTTGACGGTAGCCCGCCGCACCAGATGAAGACAAACGATAGATTCTGCACTTCCATTAGAATATCTTCATGAACTTCGAGTATCTCCGGGCCCTCGCCGCGATCGTGGACGAGGGAACTTTCGAGGCCGCGGCCGATCTGCTGGGGATCAGCCCCTCCGCCGTCAGCCAGCGCATCAGGGCCTTGGAGAAGTCCGTGGGGCAGGTGGTGGTTCGCCGCAGCGTGCCGTGCACCCCGACCGATGCCGGCTCAATCCTGCTGCGCATGTCCCGGCAGGTGCAGGTCCTTGAAGCGGAAACGTGGGAGTCGCTCGGACACGGTGTTTCCTCCCGGGCCGTAACCCCCATTGCCGTGAATGCCGACTCCCTTGCCACGTGGTTCGTGGACGTGCTCCATGAGGCCAGCACCTGGGCGGAGACCACCCTGGATCTGCATGTGGAGGACCAGGACCACAGCAGCCAACTCCTGCGCCGGGCTGACGTCCTCGGAGCGATCACCTCCGACCCCACGCCCGTCAACGGATGCCGGGCGGAACGGCTGGGCTACATGCGCTACCTGCCCGTAGCCACCCCCGGGCTGCGCAAACGCTTCACAGCAGGCAGCGGGGTGGACTGGCAGCGCATGCCCATGCTGCAGTTCAATGCCAAGGACAACCTGCAGCAGCTGCAGCTCAAGGCCCGCGGCGTACAGCAGGCTCCACCAACACACTTCATCCCTTCATCCGAGGGATTCCTTGCAGGTTTGAGGGCAGGCCTTGGATGGGGAATGATTCCCGAGCTGCAGCTGGGAACGGACCTCGCCGATGGCTCCCTGGCGGTCTTGAAGGAGCGCGGGCACCATGACGTCGCGCTCTACTGGCAGACCTGGACGCTTGACTCCCCGCGGCTCGACCGCGTCACCAAGGCCATCCGGAAGGCCAGCCGCCACCAACTGCGCGGCACGCACCAGGACAACTAAACACGCACGAGCTGCGCGGCACCCACCAAGTGACCTGCTGGCAGGCTTCCGGGTGGTGGAGGTGCTGTTGAATGGTAGGTGTGGCCGGTGGGTGTCCTGTATTCGATGGTGTGCCTTGGGCCCGGCCGAGGGGTGGTTTTCCAGCCGGGGTTTTCCTTGGTGTGGTTGCAGGCCTCGCATAGCCCGGCTGCATTGCCGAGGCTGGTGGTTCCGCCCCTATGCCAGGCCACCACGTGGTCGTGGTGCCGGATGGGCGCATCGCAATAGGGCGTGCGGCACGTGTCATCACGGGCCTGGATAAAACGGCACAGCCCTGCAGGAAACAAGCGCGCCCGCGAATCCATCCCCACGAGGTCACCCGCCCCGGGGGCCGTGTACAGTCGCCGCAGCCACACCCTGAAGTCCTTCTCCCCGGGCTCGGGCTCAAGCGCCTCGGCTGCGGGCTGGCAGGCGCCGGCGGCGGGCGTCCTGTTGCCCGGACTTTCCGGTCCACCCAGCGCAGGCTCCCTGCCGCCGGCAGCTGATCCCGGACTCTTGGCTTTGCCGCCCTTGCCACCGCTTGAGACCAGACTGCGGGCCCAGCCGGCCGGGACAATCCCGTAACCGGGAAGGCGTGCCGGTTCAGAATCACCCTGGAACAAAGTCCTGTCGGTCATGACAAGCTGGATCTCCACACTACTGACACCGCCCGGGGTGCCGGTGGTCCGCTCCACCAGGGCATCGGCCATGAGCTGCCCCCGGGAACGGTCGTCACCGCCGGCACGCAAAGTATCGGCATGCGCGCTTAGTGCCGCATACGCCGCCACGCCCTCCGCGACCGGCAGCAGCGCCGTCAGGCGCGCCATGGTGTCCGGGGCCGGACGCAGGCTCACACACCGCTCCCCGGCAGCATGGGCCGCCCGCTGTGTCACCGAACGGGGGTCCCGCCGGTACGCCGCCGCCCTCGCCGCAGCCACCACCGCCCGGTCCCCGGCCCCGGCAAAAGTACCCGTGTCAGCGGCCAACTCCTCATCAACCGCGCACCGGTCCGCCGCGCCCAGGCACGCCGTCTCCCGCACCACCAGCGTGGCCCGCCACTCATTCAGCCGGCCAGCATCCAGCGCAGCCAGGGTACGCGGCATCTCCGCCACCAGCGCCTTGGCCAGCCCGAGCAGCCGCCCGCCCCGGGACGGCGACTCACCCCGGGCCAACGCAACCTGCGCCGCCACCCCCTGGCCCTGCTCCGACGCAGGAATCCCGGCCTCAGCCTGCTCAGCGCGCTGGGCACGATCGAACGCCACAGCTACCCTCGCCTGCGCGGCCGCAGCAGCCGCCTTCAACTCCTCCAGGGCCCGCAACTGGTCAACCAGCGCGGTACTGTCAGAGGACACGGGCAAACACCGAATTTGGTTAATCAAATCCTGAACGGTGCCATCCATAACCACAGTCTTCCAGCGACCCCTGACATTCAGAGGCTGCGGAAATCGCTATGTGGATAACGCCCAGACTCGACCCGAGCCCCTACTCCCCAGCCCCGCCGAGCACCACGTTCACCGGCTCCTTGCCCTCGAGCATGAGGCCGATCTGCTGCTTGACCAGCCGGACCATGCGGGGGAACATCGCCGAGCTCGCCCCGCCCACATGCGGGGTGATCAGTACGCCGGGCGTGGTCCACAGAGGGTGGTCCGCCGGCAGCGGCTCCGGATCCGTCACATCAACAGCAGCACGCAACCGGCCCGTGGATGTCTCGGCCAGCAGCGCATCCGTGTCCGCCACCGCCCCGCGGGCCACATTGACCAGCAGCGCCCCGTCCGGCATCGCGGCCAGGAACTTCGCGTCCACCAGCTGCCGGGTCTGCTCGCTGAGGGGCACGCTGACCACCGCGATGTCGTGCAGCGGCAGCTGCTCATACAGCGAGTCGATGCCGAAGATTTTGCCGCTGGCATCCTCCCGTTCCCGGCTTGCCATCCGGGTAACGTGCGTCTCGAACGGCAGCAGCCGGGCCTCGATGGCCTTGCCCACTCCACCGTAGCCCACCAGCAGCACGCGCCGGTCCGCGAGGCTGGGCCGCTGGCTGTTGTCCCATGTCCCGGTGGCCTGGTTGCGCACGAAGCCATCCATGCCGCGCTGGCTGGCAATCATCATGCCCAGGGCGAGCTCCGCCGTCGACGTCTCATGGACCCCTGCCGCGTTGGCGAAAACGCACCCGGCGGGCAGCACGTCCGCCACGCCGTCGTACCCGATGGACTGGCTTTGGACCAGGCCGATGTCCACGGACTCCAGCGCGGCCAGCACCTCCGGCCCGCGCATGTACGGCGGCACCACGATGTCTAACCGCCCGGCGGGGGCAGGCCCGGAAAAGTCCCACACGAAGAACTCGACGCCGGCAGTCGGGGCGAGCGCGTCCAGCAGTTTCTGGTCCGGAAGGGAAACGTGCAGCGGCGCCCTCACGCGGCCACCACAAGCTTCACGTCCGCGGCCCGCAGCGCCGTTTCGATTTCCCGCGGCGGCGGCGCGTCCGTCACCAGCACGTCCGCCGCATCAAAGGCTGCCAGCCTGGCCAGCGCATACCGCAGCATTTTCTGGTGTGTTGCCACTACTACCACCTGTTCCGCAGAGTTCATGAGGGCGATCTTAGTGGCGCGCTCCACGTCCCGCTCAATGTAAAACGCTTCGTCGTGGATTCCGCTCACGCCAATGAAGGCCGTCTTGGCACGGAGGCCTGCGGCGGCGCTGACAGTCATGGGACCGTTGAACGCCTGGCTGTCCAGGAGCAATTCCCCGCCCAGGCAGATGGTCCGGGCAGCCGTCAGCTGCAGGCAGCGCTGGATGGCTGGTGCGGAGTGGGTGATGATGGTGCCCGTGAAGGACGTGGGCAGCTCCTGCGCGATCTGGTACGTGGTGGTGCCGGCGTCCAGGATGACCGCGTCCCGTTCCCCGATCATGGAGATGCAGGCCCGCGCCACCCGGAGCTTCGCGTCGGCGTCCTCCCGCACGCGGGCGGCAAAGTCCGCGTTCTGGCCCTGTCCATGGATGGCGCTGACCCCGCCGTGAACCACCCTGACCAGGCCCAGCTTGGACAGTACCCGGGTGTCCCTGCGCACGGTCATGTCCGATACCGCAAAGGTCTCGGCCAGGTCCGTGGTGGAAATAAACCCGCGACGGCCAAGTTCCTCCAGGATGGTGCGCTGGCGGGGCGTCAGCGGCGCCTCATCACGTGCGGTGCTCATATCCCCTTCTTCCTGCCCCACCCGCCGGCCCCCGGCCCACGAAGTGTTGCTTTTCCAACACCAACTTACCTAGTGTCGTACCCCGGCACCGGCATTCGTAAGCTCAACGGGGCGCCCCTCCATAATGGAACGCTCTGCCGCCAGCCCCATCCGGACCGACTGCAGGCCGTCAGCCACCGTCACCTCAACCGGCCCTTCACCCAGGATCGCCTTCCGGTACCCCAGGTGCTCGTAGTAGGTGGAGCCGTGGTGGGCGCCCGCGGCGAGCACTGCCTCATCCACCGGAACTTCGTGCTTTTCCGGTCCGAGCGGCGAACGCGGGCTGAACTCAACGGTGGCTTCCGCTTCATCGCCTTCGATCCAGTGGTTGGCCGCCACCGGGATGAGCGTTTCGATCTTGGCGGCATCGCCAACAATGGAGATCCGCTCCTGGAACTTGGAGCCCTCGGCGAACATGGACAGTTCCAGCATCGCCCGGCGGCCGCCCTTGAAGTCGACAATCACGTAGGCGTTGTCGATCATGTCCGACACACGGCCGTCGTACACCTCATCCATGTGGTTCACGTCGTGGCCGCCGCTGGCGTACACACGCACGGGCTCATCCTGCAGGATCAGCCGCATCAGGTCGAAGAAGTGGCAGCATTTCTCCACCAGGGTCCCGCCGGTCCGCTCCGCGAAGCGGTTCCAGGCATCCACCTTATGCAGGAACGGGAAGCGGTGCTCCACGATGGACAGCATGTAGATGTTGCCGAGCTTGCCGTTGTGTGCGGCCTGGATGACTTCCTGGACCGGAGGCATGTAGCGGTATTCCATGGCAACCCACACAGGCGCCGGGTAGCCGGCGGCCAGCACCTCGAGTTCATCTGCCTGCGCGGCGGTGGTGCACACCGGCTTCTCCACAAGCACGGGCAGGTTGGTTCCGCTGGCGAAGATGTCCTTGAGGATGGCCAGGTGCGTGTCGTTGGGGCTGGCGATCACCAGTGCGTCCACCAGGCCGGAAGCGAGCAGCTCCTGGTGCGAGGGGAAGGTCTGCACCTCGTAGCCGATCTCAGCAGCGGTCTCCTCCAGGGATGACGGCTGGGGATCGGAGACTGCAGTGATCCGGCTTCCGGGAATCAGGGCGAGGTTCCGGACGTGTTCGCGGGCCATGTGGCCGGCCCCGATGAGGCCGTATCGGATGGTCCGGACCGTTTCCGCAGAAGGCAATGACATGTGCTGCTCCGTTTCTCTACGTTGAGTTTTTGGGGGACCGCGGCGTTGCATCCCAAACAGAACTATACAGAAAGTGTTGTTATTCCAACATAGCGTGTGTATATTTCTTCAGTACCAGCCGAAACTACAACGAGGTGGAACGTGCCCCAACCGTCAACTGGAACCCTGCTCTTCGTAGGCTGCGCCACGCTTGACTCCATCGCTTTGGTGGAGGATTACCCCGCCGCGGACAGCCGCACCGTCGCATCGGACTTCGCGACGGCGGGTGGCGGCCCGGCCGCCACCGCAGCCGTGGCAGCGGCCCGTGCCGGAGCAAACACAGCTTTCGCGGGTGTCCTCGGCACAGACGAGGAAGGCGACCGCATCATCGCCGGCCTGCAGGCCGAAGGCGTGGACACCTCCGCGGTGATCCGCGATCCCAACGTCAAAACAGGTGCCAGCGTGATCGTGGTCAGCAAGGCCTCCGAAAGCCGGGCGATTGTCACCCGGCCCGTGCCGCCCGTCAGCTTTCCGGCCGGCAGCCGCTTCCATGAGCTGGTGGAATCTGCAGCCTGGGTCCACGTGGACCACCTGGGCTGGAACGCCGTCGCATCCCTTCCGGCCTTCAGCGCCGGAAGCCTGGACGTCAGCGTGGATGCCGGCAACCCCATCGCGTCGTTCAGCCCGCGGGGCGTGGCCCTCTACGTCCCAACCATCGAACGGCTCCAGGCAGAGTACGGCGGGCACCACTCCCCCGAGGCGCTCCTGGGCAAAGCGGTCGACGACGGCGCCTCCGCCGTCGTCGCCACCGCCGGCTCCGACGGTGCCTGGGTCAAGGACGGCACCGCGCACCCGCTCCGCGTGCCCGCAACACCCGCCGCCATTGTCTCCACGCTGGGAGCCGGCGACGTCTACCACGGCGCCCTGCTCGCCGCCGTCGCCGCCGGTCTTTCCCTGGCTGACGCGGCAGCCTTCGCCGGCCGCACTGCCTCCGCTTCCTGCGAAGGACTGGACGGCCGCTCCGCAATCCCGCACCAGACCATCTCCCCTGTCCTTACTTCCAACCACACCGCCTAGCTGAAAGAAGCAGCCCATGAGCCCCACAGACCTTTCACCCCTCCAGCGCCCGTCAGGCGCCTTCGCAATGCTCGCCGTCGACCAGCGCGAAGCCATGCGCAACATGTTCGCCGAACACACGGACCAGCCCGTCACGGACCAGGACCTCCAGGACTTCAAGCTCCAGGCCGCCAAAATCCTCACCCCCTACGCATCCGGCGTCCTCATCGACCGGCAGTTCGCCCTGGACCAGGCCATCGCGGACAACGTGGTGGACCCCAGTTGCGGGCTGATCGCCTCGGCGGACCACTTCGAATCGGCGCACGGCGAGCTGGTGGGCGAGGTGACCATCGACCGCCTGGTGGACCCGCACAAGTACAAGGCCCTCGGCGTCAAGGCGCTTAAGCTCCTGGTGCTGTACCGCCCGGACGAGCCCGCCGAGGGCAGGGTGGCCATGGTCCGCGAATTCGTGGAGAGCTGCCGGTCCGCAGGACTCATCAGCATCATCGAGCCCGTCTCCCGCAAGCCGCTGGCCGGCGGGGACTTCGACTGGAACGCCGGGATCCTCGCCGCCGCCAGGGAACTGGGCAGCCTGGGGGCGGACCTGTACAAGGCGGAGGTCCCCTTCCACGGCCAGGCCTCCGAAGCCGAGGTCCGCGCCGCATGCGCCGAGCTCACCAACGCCATCGACGGCCCCTGGGTGGTGCTCTCCTCGGGCGTCCCCGAAGACGTCTTCCCGGATGCAGTCCGGTGGGCCTGCCTGGAAGGCGCCAGCGGCTTCCTCTCCGGACGCGCCGTCTGGGCATCCTGCATCGGAGCGCCCGACGTCGTCGAATCCTTGTCCACAGACGCCGTGCGC
This sequence comes from Pseudarthrobacter oxydans, assembly GCF_013314975.1. Classification (GTDB taxonomy): domain Bacteria; phylum Actinomycetota; class Actinomycetes; order Actinomycetales; family Micrococcaceae; genus Arthrobacter; species Arthrobacter oxydans. The sequence goes on from NZ_JABTYH010000004.1 coordinate 110,259, forward strand.
CGGCTGCAGCGCCTCTGCGCCGTGGTGGACGACGTCGTCACCGCGCAAAGGACCAACGCATAGCCCTCCTGGAGCGCCACAGCGTCAGAACCGTGGCAACCCGTTCCGCAGTCAACAACAGGCACAGCAAAACACTCAACGAGGAGATTATTGTGAGTCAGATTTCACGCAGGCAGGCCATCGCACTCCTGGGGGCCCTGGGCTTCGGCGCCACTGCCGCAGCCTGCGCCGGCCCCGGCGGTTCCACGGCACCCGGCGGCGCCACCGGGCCGGCAGCCCCCGCCACCGGTGACATCACCGGCAAGGTGTCCTTCGCCCACTGGCGCGGCGAGGACAAAGTGGTGTTCGACGAGCTCATCAAGCGCTTTGCCGCATTGCACGACGGCGTTGAAGTGGCCCAGGACATTTCCACGTCCAACGACTACACCGCCCAGGCCTTGCAGAAGCTTCGCGGCGGCTCCATCGGCGATGCCTTTGCAACCTTCCGCGGATCCCAGTTCAAGAACTTCACCGAGGCCGGGATCTACACCGAGCTCAAGGACAGCAAGGCCGTTTCGAACTACCAGGAGGGGCTGCTCTCCGCCGGCAAATCCGGCGAGAGCCAGCTGGGACTGCCGTACCAGGTGGTGTTCCCCATGCCCATGGCCAACGTGGACCTGTTCGACAAGGCCGGAGCGGAACTCGCCCCGAAGGACTGGGACTCGTTCCTGGCCATGTGCGAGAAGCTGGCGTCCTCCGGCGTCATCCCCATCTCCTGGCCCGGCGGTGACGTTGGAAACGGCGGCCAGCTCTTCAACTGCATGATCGCCAACAACGCCCCCGTGGACGACATGTGCGCCCAGATCGAACAGGGCAAGCTCAAAGTCACCGACGACTGGTTCATTAAGATGCTCAACCAGTACAAGGACCTGGTCCCCTACCTGCAGCCCAACGCCACGGGCACCGCCGTGGAACCGGCCCAGAACCTGTTCTCGCAGGGCAAGGCAGCCATGCTCGCCACCGGTTCGTACCACATTGCCGCCGTCCGCGGCCTGGGTGCCCAGTTCCCCATCGAGCTGGTGTTCCCCAACACCTCCGACGGCAACGCCAAGTATGAGGGTGTCTACAACGCCACCTTCATCCTGGGCGTGAACTCGGCCAGCAAGAACCAGGCCGCAGCGGCTGCCTGGATCGATTTCCTCTCCGAGCCGGAGAACGCCGCCTACTACGCCAACGAGACGGCGCAGCACGTGTCCGTGAAGGACGTGGACTACACCAACCCGGACCTGAAGCGCCTGAGTCCCTGGCTGGACAAGAACACAGCACTGGCAGCCCGGTTCCAGTTCCAGAACCTGGACGTCCGTAATGCCGTGGAAGCCAGCGCCACCGCCGTCATCTCGGGCACCAGCCCCGAGCAGGCAGCAGAGGCCGCCCAGAAGATTGTTGACGAACGGATATGAGCACCCATACAGGGCTGCCTGCGAAGCGGAAGGCACCAGGCAGCCCTCCCGACGTGAATGACAATAAGGGGCGCCGCCGCTCCCCCACCCGGGTGAATCCGGCGCTGTACCTCTTCCCGCTTCCCGCCGTCGCGGTCATCGCCTTCTTCCTGGTGATGCCCACGCTGCAGGCCTTCCAGTACGCCCTCACTGACTGGAACGGTTTCTCGGCAGCGTTCAACTACGTGGGACTGGACAACTTCATCCGGGCGTTCACCAACGACTCACTGTTCACCAACGCCCTCACGAACAACCTCAAGTTCGTGCTGCTGGTGGTCATCGCGCAAACGTTCTTCTCGCTGATCCTTGCGCTGCTGCTGACCAAGAACTCGCGGGGAAGCGTCCTGCTCCGCGCCCTGTTCTTCTTCCCCACCATCCTGTCCTCGGTGTCCGTGGCCTTCATCTGGAAGTTCATCTACGATCCCAACTTCGGCCTGGCCAACGCGGTGTTGGGCGGAGTGGGCCTGGAAGCCCTCCAGAGCTCCTACCTCGGCAACGACGCCCAGGCCCTGTACTGGGTGGCTGTGACCCAGGTGTGGTTCCACGCCGGGCAGATGATGGTGGTATACATCGCCGGCCTGCAGGCCATTCCGCGGGAACTCTACGAGGCAGCCGAGATGGACGGTGCCAACAAGTGGCAGCAGTTCAAGTCCATCACCTGGCCCTTCGTGGCCCCGGCGACGTCCATTGTGGTGGCCTACACCACCGTGCAGTCGTTCAAGGCCTTCGACCTGATCCTGGGCATCGCGGGCAACCCGCCCAAGCAGTCCCTGGACATCCTCTCCACCCGCATCTACAGCACTTTCGCCAACTCGGAGTTCGGCTACGCCGCAGCCCAGTCGATCATCTTCATGGCCATGATCGCCCTGGTCACCTGGCTCCAGCGCCGGCTGCTCCGCCTCACCCCGAAGGGGGAATGACAGCATGCTCTCGTCAATAACCCGCCGCGGAATTCTCGCGATCTACGCGGTCATCATCATCGTTCCGCTGACCGTGGTGGGGTTCGGCAGCTTCAAGTCCACGCAGGAACTGTTTGCCGGGCCGTTCAGCCTGCCGCAGTCCCTCTCACCGGGCAACTACGCGGAGGTGATCGGCGGCCAGGACCTGGGCTCGTCCTTCATGAACAGCGTGATTGTCACCGCCATCTCCGTCCCGCTCACCCTGTTCCTGGCCAGCCTGGCCGGCTACGCCGTCGCCCGGCTCAAGGGGTTCATGTCCTGGGCCATCTTCGGCTTCCTGGTCCTGGGCATGGCCATCCCGGCACAGGCCAACATGGTTCCGCTGTATGTCCTCTTTGGCCGCCTGGGGCTGCTGGACAGCCTGGCCGGCCTGGTGCTGGCGAACCTGGTATCAACCCTGCCCATCGCCGTCTTCATCCTGGGCGGGTTCATGCGGACCCTGCCCAAGGAACTCTACGAAGCATCCTCGATTGACGGCACCGGCCCGTGGCGGACGTATATCTCCATCGCCCTGCCGCTGTCCGCCCCGTCCATCGCCGCGGCTGCCATCTTCCTGTTCGTCATCCACTGGAACGAACTGCTGTACCCGCTGCTGTTCATCCAGTCCCCCGGCAACCGCACGCTGCCGCTGGCGCTGCTGAGCTTCCAGGGCGAGTTCCAGACCAACTACCCGCTGCTGTTCGCCGGCGTCATCCTGGCCTCCCTGCCCGTGGTGGTGGCCTACGTCTTCCTGCAGCGGTACTTCGTTGCCGGCATCACCGCCGGCGCCAGCAAGGGATGAGAACCACGACGACGGCGGCGGGCTTCCACGCCCGCCCCGCCGTCCCGGACCTCTCCCCGCCCCACGAAAGGCATCATCCGTGAACCTCAAATCAGCCCAGCACCTCGTCAACGGCACCTGGCACGCCACCGGCACCTCCAAGCACGTGACGGACCCCGGAAACGGCAGCACCGTCGGTGAGGTTGCCTGGGGCACCGCCGGGGACGCCACCCAGGCAGCCGACGCGGCTGCCGAGGCCTTTGGGTCCTGGTCCCGCACCACGGTGCGGAACCGTGCCGACCTGCTCCGCAACGCAGCCGACCTCCTCGCCGAACGCCGCGATGAACTCGCCCAAACCCTGGCCCTCGAGGCCGGCAAGCGGCTCCCCGAAGCCCAGGGCGAGGTGGACTTCTCCGTGGAATACTTCCGCTGGTTTGCCGAGGAAGTCCGGCGCACCACCGGCACCGTCAGTCCGCCCGAGCTGCAGGGCCGCCGCCACCTGAGCCTCCGGAAGCCCATCGGCGTGGCCCTCAGCCTCACCCCGTGGAACTTCCCGGTCTCCATCCAGGCCCGCAAACTCGCCGCGATGCTCGCCGCAGGCTGCACCGTGGTGGGCAGGGTCTCCGAAAAAGCGCCGCTGGCCGCCACCGGCCTCTTCGAGGTCCTGCACGACGCCGGATTCCCGGCGGGCGTGGTCAACCTGGTCCACGGCCCGTCCCGGGAGATCACCGCGGCGCTGCTCAAGCACCCTGCCGTACGGGCAGTCAGCTTCACCGGCTCCACCGGCGTTGGCAAGCAAATCATGGCATCCGCCTCGGACCGCGTGGTCCGGCCGCTTCTTGAACTGGGCGGCAATGCGCCCTTCATCGTCTTCGAGGACGCAGACCTGGACGCAGCCGTGGAGGGGGCTGTGCTGGGCCGGCTCCGCAACACGGGCCAGTCCTGCGTGGCCGCCAACCGCTTCCTGGTCCAGGACAGCATCGCCGGGGAGTTCGCCGCCAGGCTTGCCGCGCGCTTCGACGCGATGAGCATCGGCCACGGCGTTCCCGACGACGGCACGCCGGTCCCGGACCTTGGCCCGGTGATCGACGCGGAGCGGGTCTCCGCCGTGCAGGCGCTGGTGGACGACGCCCTGGAGCGCGGCGCCCGCCGCGTCACGCAGCGGACCGACGTGCCCACCCAGGGCTCTTTCCTGGCGCCCACGCTCCTGGCGGACGTCCCGGACGACGCACCCCTGGTGACCGAAGAGGTCTTTGGTCCGGCAGCCGGCGTCGTGACCTTTTCCTCGGAGGAGGACGCCATCCGGAAGGCCAACGCCACAGAGATGGGCCTGGCCGCCTACGTCTGGAGCAGCAGCCCAAAGCGGGGCTGGGACATTCCGGAGCAGCTCGAAGCCGGCATCGTGGGCGTCAACGACCCCCTGCCGTCCGTGGCCTTCGCACCCATGGGCGGCGCCAAGCAGTCAGGCCTGGGCCGGGAAGGCGCAAGCCTGGGCCTGGAGGAGTTCGAGGAGGTCCAATACGTGGCCTGGCGGCCCTAAATGCTGACCACCGGGCTGGTGCTGGGCGCCGTCGTCATGGGTGCAGGAATGCAGCGCATCACCGGCATGGGCTTCGCCCTGGTGGCCGCCCCCTTCCTGGTGCTGCTCCTGGGCCCGGTGGAGGGGGTGGTGCTGGTGAACGTGTGCGGCGCCGTGACTGCCGGTGCCATCATCTTCCGGGTGGCCCGGGACATCGACTGGAAACGGTACGCGGCCCTCACGGCGTCGGCGGTGCTGGGGATCGTGCCGGCGGCCTTCCTGATCCGGCTCATCCCGCCGGCGGTCCTGGAGATTTCCATCGGGGTGATCCTGGCGGTCGGGCTGACCGTCCTGCTGGCCCTGAAGTCCGCCACGCTGCCGCCCCGGCGCCGCTACCTCCTCACCGCGGGCGGCCTCAGCGGGTTCATGAACACTGCGGCCGGCGTCGGCGGACCGGCGGTGAGCATGTACTCCATCGCCACCCGGTGGCAGCACAAGTCCTTTGCCGCCACCATGCAGCCGTACTTCTTCACCATCGGCGCGCTGTCCCTGGCCTCGAAAGCCCTCACGGCGCCCGCCACGTTCCCCTCTCTTCCCGTTGCCATGTGGGCGGCGGTCGCCGGAGCCTGCCTCGTCGGGCTGGTCCTCGGCGACGTCGCTGCCCGTTTTGTCCCCGCCCGCGCGGCCCAGATCCTGCTGATTGTCCTGGCCTACCTGGGCGCGGCGGCCACCATTGTCCGCGGCCTGCTCGACGCCGTCGGGTAGCCAGCCACACCCCTCCAACCAAACCAACCACCAACGAAAGGGCGGCCATGCCTGCCATCTCCCCGCACAAAAGCCCCTTGCGCGTGTCCACCAGCAACGGCGAGACCATCTCGCTGACGGTTGGCACCGGCGCTCCGGTGAACATCCAGCTTGACGTTGGAAACGACTGCACCTGCGGCGGCGCTGCCCGGCGCGCCGGCGCATACACAGATACCGACTTTGGCACGCGCTAGTTTCGGACGTGCACCCGCATCAGAAAGAGGACATGACATGACGTGGCTGAACAGTGCCGCCCACGCACGATGGCTCGAGGCAGAAACCGACCGGCTGGTCAATTTCGCCGCAGGGTCAAAGGTGCCCACGGGTTTCGGCTGGCTCGACAACAACGGCAAGGTATTTGCCGACAAGCCGACCCATCTCTGGATCACCGCCCGGATGGTCCACAGTTTCGCTGTCGCCGCGCTTATGGGACGGCCGGGCGCGGGGACGCTCGTGGACCACGGCATCGCGGCGCTCAACGGGGCCTTCCACGATGATGAGTTCGGCGGCTGGTACGCCGAGATTGACGCGAACGGGCCGGTGAACGACACCAAATCCGGCTACCAGCACTCCTTCGTGCTCCTCGCCGCCGCCAGCGCCGTTGCGGCGGACCGCCCCGGTGCACGGGAACTGCTCGACGAGGCCCTGCGGATAGCCGACACAAAGTTCTGGGACCATGAAGCCAACATGTGCTTCGACTCCTGGAACCGGGAGTTCACGGAAACCGAGGCCTACCGCGGCGGCAACGCGAGCATGCACTCGGTGGAGGCCTACCTGATCGTCGCTGACGTGACCGGCGAGGACCGCTGGCTCGAACGGGCCCTGCACATTGCCGAGGTGCTCATCCACAAATTTGCGCGCAACAACAACTACCGGGTGTTCGAGCATTTCGACCCCGAGTGGACGCCTATGCCGGAATACAACACCGATGACCGTGCCAGCCAGTTCCGGGCCTATGGCGGGACGCCCGGCCACTGGGTTGAGTGGGCACGGCTGCTGCTGCACCTCCGTGCCGGTCTCGAGGCCCGCGGCCTGGACGTCCCGGACTGGCTGCTCGACGACGCGCGCGGCCTGTTCGACGCCGCCATCCGCGACGCCTGGCAGCCGGACGGCAATCCCGGATTCGTGTACACGGTCGACTGGGAGGGCAAGCCGGTGGTCACCACCCGCATACGCTGGGTTCCCGCGGAGGCGATCGGCGGGGCGGCAGCACTCTACATTGCCACCGGCGAGAAGAAGTATGCGGACTGGTACGAGCGGATCTGGGACCACGCCCGCGACTGGTTCATCGACTACGAGCACGGATCCTGGAAGCAGGAGCTCGATGAGCACGGCAATGTCACCTCCACCGTGTGGTCGGGCAAGGCGGACATCTACCACCTCTGGCACTGCCTGGTAGTGCCGCGCCTTCCATTGGCGCCGGGTCTTGCTCCCGCCGTCGCGGCCGGACTGCTGGACTCACGGCTGACCGCCGCCGCGCAGGTCAGGGAACCGGCCGCCCGCTGATTCCCACGGTGCGTTCCCGACGCGCCGTAGACGGCACGGGGACGCGCCGGGAACGGCACGGAGCAGGGGGCGGGATCCTGTAAATTTAAGGGAGGAATTGTCCGGCCAGCGAGCCGCGTTCCACCCCTCCCCCTTGAATGGATCCCTCCCCCATGTCTTCCGCGATTTCCGCGCCGGCACCTGCCCGTTTTCCGTACGCCGCGATGGTGGTCCTGGCCACCATCGCCTTCACCGCCATCACCACCGAGCTCCTCCCGTCCGGGCTCCTGCCGCAGATCAGCGCCGGCCTGGACGTGTCCGAGCCGGTGGCCGGCTACCTGGCTGCCGCCTATGCCGCGGTCATTGTGGTCACGGTGGTGCCGGCGGCCCGGCTGCTGGGGAAGATTCCGCGGCACGCGCTGCTGGTGGGGCTGGTCCTGACATTCGCCGCCAGCAACGCGATGGTGGGACTGGCGCCTGACTTCACGTCCGCGATGATTGCCCGTTTGGTGGGCGGCCTGGCCCATGGCCTGCTCTGGACCACCATGGCCCCGTTCGTCACCAGGGTGGTCCCGGCGGACAAGGTGGGCAAGGCCCTGGCCATCGTCTTCAGCGGCAACAGCCTGGGCCTGGCCATCGGTGCTCCCGTGGGCACCGCGCTGGGCGGGTTCCTGGGCTGGCGGGCCGCGTTCATGGTGCTTGCCGGGTTCGGCCTGGTCCTCACCGTGCTGGCGTTCTTTCTCCTGCCGCGCGTCCAGCGGATTTCCGACGCCCTCCGCCCCTCGCTCCGCAAGGCCATCGCCCAGCCCGGGGTGAAGCCGGTGGCCATTGCCTGGCCGCTGCTGGTCCTGGCGCACTTCGCGCTGTTCACCTACATCGCCCCGTTCATCCGCGACGCCGGCTTCCCCGACTACGCCACCAGCCTCTCGCTCACGGTGCTGGGCGGCTCCGGGCTGCTGGGCATCTGGATCGCGGGCCTCACCGTGGACTCCCGGCCACGACGATCCCTGCTGGTGACGACGGCGGCAATCGCCCTGTCCATGTTCTTCCTGCCCCTCGCGGTGGGCAACTTCGCCGTGGCGTTGGTGCTCATGACCGTCTGGGGTGCAGGGCTTGGTGCGATCGGCATCTACAACCAGTCCGCCATCCTTCGGGCGGGCGGCGAGTACCAGGAGGCCGCGAACGGCCTCACCGTGCTGACCATCCAGCTCGGCATCACCGTGGGCGCGCTGTATGGCTCCGCGGCGCTGGTGGTGGGTGGTCCGCTGCTGGTTCCCGTGGCGGCGGCGCTGCCGGTCGTGGCAGCCTGGATCATCACCATGGCCAACAAGAAGCACGCCTACCCGCAGGGCCCGCGGGAGCGGGTGTGGCTGGAGCCGCGGCCCATCGCCACACCGGCACCGGAGAAGGTGGGCGGGCGCTCCTAGGCTCCTCCCACAAACCAGAGAAATCCCTTGATAGGTGACCATATGGTCACCTATCATTTTCTTTATGGACGCAGTGTTCAAGGCACTCTCCGACCCCACACGCAGGGACCTCCTCGATGAACTGTTCCGCGAGGACGGACAGTCCCTGAGCGCGCTCGAGGCACGCTTCGACATGACCCGCTTCGGCATTGCCAAGCACCTCAAGCTCCTGGAAGATGCGGGCCTGGTGGTGACCCGCCGTCGGGGGCGTGAAAAGCTGCATTTCCTGAATCCCGCGCCCATCAGGCTTATCCACGACCGCTGGGTGAGCAAATATTCAGAACCATGGGCCGCTGGCCTCAGCGACCTCAAATCCAGATTGGAAAGTCCCATGGAAAAGATCTTCGAAATCTACATCAAGACCACGCCGGAACGGCTCTGGGAAGCCATCACGGACAGTGACATCCGCAGCAAGTACCAGTTCGGGAACACCATAGAAACGGACTGGACGCCGGGCAGCAGCTTCACCATGAACAACGTCAAGGCGGGTGCTCCGCTGGGCGAGGGCGAGAACCTGGAGGTGGACCCGCCCCGGCGGCTGGTCCAGACCATGCGGGCCCTCTGGGGCGAGGACGTCAAGGCCGAGGGGACCTCGAAGGTCACGTGGGAGATCGAGCCGGTGGGCGATTCCTGCCGCCTGACCGTCACCCACAGCGACCTCCGCGAAGGCGCCAACGAACAGCTCTACGGCGGCTGGCCGATGATCCTCTCCGGGCTGAAGACCTGGCTGGAGACCGGTGAGACGCTGACGACCCCGGGCTCGCTGATGTACACCTAGGCGCGCCTCCAGCGGTCCTACTCCGTCCGCTGCCTCCACAGCAGGCTCACGGCGAACGTCACCACGCACAGGACCAGCATTGCCAGGACCATCCGGGCCCAGCTTTCCTGGTCCACGCCGCCGCCCGCGAACACGCCGATCATCACCGTGGCCGTGATCGCGCCGACGTACCGGCACGTCTGGTAGATGCCCGCCGCGACGCCCCGTTCCTGGGGCCGGATGGACACGAACATGCCCTGGTTGGTGGCGATGCCCACGGTCCCGTACGGAATACCCATCAGTGCTGTCAGCACCACCACGAGCGGGATCGCCAGGGTGCCGGTGAGCAGCCACATCAGGGCGGCGGCCACGGTCAGGAGCACGACGCCGGCAACCAGCACCCGCCGCACGCCGAACCTTCCCATCGCTTTCACCGCCCAGGGGGTGGCCAGGACGGACATGCCCGCCAGGGGCAGCATCAGCAGGCCCACCGCGCCGGGCCCGTAGCCGCCGGCCTCCTGCAGGAGCTGGGGAAGGCCGAAGAAGACGAAGTAATAGACGCTGCTGAAAACCGCGAAGCCGAGATAGATGAGCATGAGGGACCTGTTGCGGCCCAGGAGCCTCAGGTCCAGGAACGGGCGGGCAAAGCGGAGCTCCCGCCAGGCGAACAGTGCCGCCACTGCCGTTCCCGCGCCCAGCATCCACCAGCGGTAGCCCGCCACGACATTTAGGGCGGCCATCATCACCAGCAGCAGCGCGGTGACAAAGCCCAGGATGCCGGGAATGTCCGAGTCCCGCAGCAACTCGGCCACGCTGCCGCGTTCCCGGGCTTTGTCCGCCGGCGCCGCCCGCCGCACGATCAGCAGCGCTGCGAGCGCAAGCGGGACGTTGACCAGGAACAACGCCTCCCAGCCCACGAAGCCCACCAGCAGCCCTCCGATCACAGGCCCCACCGCTGCCGCCGATGTGTTGGCCATCTGCAGGGTGCCCAGCGGACGTGCCGGTTCCACGTTGGCCCGGTGCGCAATGGCGCCCACCATCACCACGGCGCTGGGATAGGCGGTGGCCGTGCCCAGCGCCATCACGGCCCGGGCCACGCAGAGCAGCGCAAAGTTCGGGGCGAACGGCGCCATCGCGCAGGTCAGCGCCACCAGCGCCATGCCCAGCATGAACATCCGCCTCGGCCCAAACCTGTCCGCAAGCCTGCCCATCACCGGCTGGCCCGCCGCTGAGGCAAGGTAAAACGAGGTGACCACCCAGGTGACCGCGGCGACGTCGAGCCCAAAATCAGCGCGGAGCACCACCAGGGCGACGGCGATCATGGAGGAGTTGAGGGGGTTCAGTGCCGTGCCCAGGCTGAGGCCGGCGACGGCCAGTGCAGTCCGGGTTTTGTTGCTCACGGAAACAGTCTGCTGCATACCGCCGGGCCGGCGCGACTTTGAGGAAACCTACCGTGCCAGGGCGCCTGGCTGGACGGGCGGGAACAGGCTTTCTTCAACAATGCCGGTGAGCCTGCGGATCACCTCGGACTGGCCAGGCAATTCCATACCCTCGGGATTCTCGGTGTAGATCACCAGCACAAAGGCCGAGCCGCGGTAGCTCAGCACGGCGGCGTCGTGAAGGGCGCCGCCCAACTCCCCATACTTGTGGAACACGTCAACGCCGGCCTGTGACCCTGCCGGGATCAGGTCCTCGTTGTTGGTCTCCTGCATGTAGCCGAGCAACTGGGCCGTGTGGTCCTCATCCAGGAGGTCCCCGGCGTACAGCTTCTTCAGGACCAGGGCCATATCCGCGGGCGCCAGGCGGTTCTCCTCCGGGTCATAGGTGACGCCGATTGAGGCTGCGTAGCCTGTCAGCTCCGGGTATCCCACGGCGTCCATCAGCAAAAGCCAGGAATCGTTGTTGCTTTGGTTCACCATGGCTTCAAGCTGGAACGCCGCGTCGTAGTCCCCCAGCGGCCCGTTTAGGTCAGCTTTTCCGGTTTCAACCAGATGGTAGTAGGCCGCGGCCGTGATGATCTTCGCCGTGCTGGCGGCCGCGAATTCGTCCATGTCACCGAAGGCCAGCGCCGCGTCACCCGATACGTCAGCCAGAGCCAGCCCGATCCTGTAGCCGGTGTCCTCCGCCAGGACGGCGTCGATGCGGTCCTGGAGTGACGCCGGGGCAACAGCCACCGGGGTCTCCTGGATGGCTGCTGGGACCGGGACTGCCGTGCCGGAGAAGGGCACGGAACGGACTGCGGCCACACCAACGATTGCCGCAATGACCTGTGCCACGGCGGAGAACAGCGCCACCAGCCTCTTCCGCACCCGGCGGGGCTGGCGGAAATGGCGCCCGGCCGGGCGCAGCCGCGGGTCCGCCGCCATGTGAGCTCCTGCCACCTCGACGATCACACAATCGGACGGATGCCCTGCACGTCAGCGGGTGCGGCTCGCCAGGGCCCCATCGAGGAACTCCAGGTGCGCGGGCTTCACGGTCACAGCATCGCCGGCGTATTCGGGATGCTTGGCGAGGAATTTCTTAATGAAGGGGCAGACAGGAACAATGCCCACGCCCGCCCTGACCGTCTCGTCCAGGGCAACGGTGGCGAGCTGGCCCGCCAGGCCCTGCCCGCCGTATTCCTCATTGATCACCGTGTGGTAGAAAATCCGCTCCGGCGAGGCGCCGCCGTCGTACTCCTTGTACGCCGCCTTGCCAATCACATTGCCGGCGTCGAGGATCTCGAAGCGGTCGCGGTCGGGGTTATGGCGGACGGTGATGTCACTCAAGGGGATCTCCTTCGATGCGGTGTGTCCTTCAGCCTAACCTCAGCCGAAGGGCATCTATTTCCGCACCCGTCCCTTACCGGACATCACCGTCCCGCCGCCCCGCCTGCGGCGCCGCCTGGCCCGTTCCGGCCTAGCTCAGGTAGCCGTTCGGGTTGAGGACGTACTTGGTGGCAGCACCCGCGTCGAACTCCGCGTAGCCCTGGGGCGCCTCTTCAAGCGTGATGGCCTTGGCGTTCACGTTCTTGGCGATGTGCACCTTGTCGTTCAGGATGGCCATCATCAGCTGCCGGTTGTACTTCATCACGGGGCACTGGCCCGTGGTGAAGCTCAGCGACTTCGCCCAACCGGTACCCAGGCTCAGGCTCAGGGCACCCTTCTTGGCTGCCTCGTCGACGCCGCCCGGATCGCCCGTCACATACAGCCCCGGGATGCCCAGCGCACCGCCGGCAGCGGTGATGTCCATCAGCGAGTTCAACACCGTGGCCGGAGCCTCCTCGGCGTCCTTGCCGTGTCCGTGGCCGCGCGCCTCGAAGCCCACCGCATCCACGCCGCAGTCCACTTCCGGCACACCCAGGATCTGCTCGATCTGCTCCGCCGGTCCCCCCTTGGTGAGGTCCACCGTTTCGCAGCCGAAGCTGCGCGCCCGCGCCAGCCTGTCCTCGTTCAGGTCGCCCACAATCACGACGGCGGCGCCCAGCAGGTGAGCGCTGGTAGCCGCTGCCAGGCCTACGGGACCGGCCCCCGCAATGTACACCGTGGACCCAACCCCCACGCCGGCAGTCACGGCACCGTGGAATCCCGTGGGGAAGATGTCCGAGAGCATGGCCAAGTCAAGGATTTTCTCCATGGCCCGGTCCTTGTCCGGGAACTTCAGCAGGTTCCAGTCGGCGTACGGCACCAGCACGTAATTGGCCTGGCCGCCCACCCAGCCGCCCATGTCCACGTATCCGTAGGCGCTGCCCGGACGGTCCGGGTTCACGTTCAGGCAGATGCCCGTCTTGCGCTCCTTGCAGTTCCGGCAGCGGCCGCAGGCAATGTTGAACGGGACTGAACAAAGGTCCCCCACCTTGATGAATTCAACGTCGCGGCCAACTTCCACCACTTCGCCGGTGATCTCGTGCCCCAGCACCAGGTCCGGCGGTGCGGTGGTGCGGCCGCGCACCATGTGCTGGTCCGAGCCACAGATGTTGGTGGCCACAGTCTTCAGGATCACGCCATGGTTGACGGCGCGTCCGACGTTTGCCGGGTTGACCCCCGGCCCGTCCTTCAGTTCGAACGTGGGGTAGTCGATGTCGATCAGTTCGACTTTCCCGGGGCCCTTGTAGGCAACGGCTTTGTTCCCTGTCATCTTTTTCTCCTGTTATCCCACGGTTCACCCGGTAGGGCGGCCGTGATTCATGAGTGGTGATGCACACCCCGCCGGACCGGCACCGTCCAGCATCTGCTGATGGCTGGGGAATCAGTTGCCGGAGAGCATCCTCGAGTGGGGTGCGCCCAGTCTAAGCACGGACAGCCGCCATAGCTAGAGGTAGTAAGCCCGGCTGACTACCCGTTTATGAATTGGGGGTTACGCGGGCATCCGCCGGAACCGATGACTTCCGCTGCGAAGCCTTGTAGTCTCGGCACGGAGGACGATCCAATGTCCCGACACTGACGGAAAACCAAGGAGCGGACATGCCAGCCAACGAGGACGAAATGCAGATCCTGGACCAATGGAGCAACCGGCTGGCCCAGGCGCTGCAGATCCTGGACCTGAAGGTGGACCACGATCTGCTCCTGGACCTGGCCCGCAAGTCTGCCGACTCCGTGACCCATGCCGCGGCCCCGATCACCACCTTCATGGTGGGCTACGCCGCCGGCCTGGAAGCCGGAACGGGCAGCGCCGGCACCAAGGACGCATCAACGGCCTCCGTGGCGAAAGCGGCAGACGTGGCCTTCCAGCTGTGCGAGGACGGGCACGACGGCGGCCCGGCCAGCAAGGGCTGGGCGGACACAGCCCAATAGCGGCCCTGGCCCGCAAACGCTGTGATGGCCCGCGCCGCTTATGCGGGCGCGGGCCGCTCGTGTTAGCCAGGCACCCTAGGCCGTGGCGGGCGAAGGTTCAGTAACAGGCTCCAGCTTTACGATCACGGCTTTGGAGACCGGCGTCTGGCTGCCTTCCGCCACACTCTCCAGCGGCACCAGGACATTCGCTTCCGGATAGTAGGCGGCCGCGCATCCCCGCGCTGACGGATAGGACACCAGGCGGTAGTTCCGCAGGACCCGCTCCACGTTGTCCGGATACACCCCGCGCACGTCCACGTGCTGCCCGTCTTCAAGCCCCAGCTCGGCCAGGTCCTCCGGATTCACGAACACCACCTCGCGGCCCTTCTTGATCCCCCGGTACCGGTCATTGTGGCCGTAGATGGTGGTGTTGAACTGGTCGTGCGAGCGCATGCTCTGCAGTATCAGGGTGCCGGCCGGACGCTCCACATGTTCCAGTTCGTTGACGGTGAGCATGGCCTTGCCGGTGGGGGTGTTGAACGTGCGGGAATCGCGGGGGCCGTTGGGCAGGACAAAGCCGCCTTCCTGCCGGATCTTCCGGTTGTAGTCCTCGCAGCCCACCACCACGTGGGAGATATGCTCGCGGATCAGGTCGTAGTCCTTCTGGAACCCGGCCCAGTCTGCGGAAATCCTGTCTCCCAGCACACGCTGCGCCAGCTGGCAGACGATCGCCACCTCGGAGAGCAGGTGCGGGGCCACCGGTGCAACGGTGCCGTGGGAGGCGTGCACGGCACAGACCGTGTCCTCCACCGAGACGAACTGCGGGCCGGATTCCTGCAGGTCGATCTCGGTGCGGCCCAGCGTGGGCAGGATCAATGCCTCGGCGCCGGTCACGGCGTGGGAGCGGTTGAGTTTGGTTGAGATCTGGACGGAGAGGTCCGTGCCGGCCATTGCCGATTCGGCAGCCCGGGTGTCCGACATGGCGCCCACGAAGTTGCCGCCCATCGCGATGAAAACCTTGATCCCGCCGTCGCGCATCTGCCTGATGGTTTCCACCGCGTCCGCGCCGTGCTCCCGCGGCGGTTCGAAGCTGAACTCCTTGCCCAGGGCGTCCAGGAACGCCGGCGGCATCTGCTCCCAGATGCCCATGGTGCGGTCCCCCTGGACATTGCTGTGCCCGCGGATGGGTGAGGCGCCCGCGCCCGGCTTGCCGATATTGCCGCGCAGCAGCAGCAGGTTGATGATCTCCTTGATGGTGGCCACACCCTTTTTGTGCTGGGTGATGCCCATGGCCCACGTGATGATGACCTTCTCCGCGCGGAGGTAGCGGTCGGCCAGTTCGTCGATTTCCTCGGCCCGCAGGCCGGTGGCTTCCAGGACGGCTGCCTCGTCCAGTTCGGCAAGGTGCGCCCGGAGCTCCTCAAGTCCCTGGCAGTGTTCCTCGAGGAACTGGTGGTCCAGCACGGTTCCCGGGTTGGCCGCCTCGGCGTCGAGGACCCGCCGGGACACCGCCTGCAGCAGCGCCATGTCCCCGCCAATCCGGACCTGGAGGAACTGGTCGGCCAGATCGGTGCCGCGGCCGATGATGCCCTTGACCTTCTGCGGGTTCTTGTAGCGCATCAGCCCCGCCTCGGGCAGCGGGTTGACCGCCACGATGCTTGCACCGGCTTCCTTCGCCTCTTCCAGGGCCGTGAGCATCCGCGGATGGTTGGTGCCCGGGTTCTGGCCCATGATGATGATCAGGTCCGCCTTGGCGAAGTCGTCATAGGAAACCGTGGCCTTGCCCACGCCGATGGTCTGGCCCATGCCCCAGCCGGAGGACTCGTGGCACATGTTGGAGCAGTCCGGCAGGTTGTTGGTGCCGTACCCGCGGATGAACAGCTGGTAGAGGAAGGCGGCCTCGTTCGACGTGCGGCCGCTGGTGTAGAAGGCCGCCTGGTCCGGGCTGGGCAGGGAGTTCAGCTTGTCCGCGATGATCCCGAACGCCTCGTCCCAGCTGACGGGCCGGTAGCGGTCCTCCCCTGCTGGTTTGTACACCGGCTCGGTCAGGCGTCCCTGCATGCCCAACCAGTACTCGGACCGCTGCAGCAGTTCGCTGACGGGGTGCTCCTGCCAGAAGTCGGAGCCAATCACCACCGGGGTGGCCTCCCACGTCACGGCCTTGGCGCCGTTTTCGCAGAATTCGAACGTCTTGCGGTGGCCCGGGTCCGGCCACGCGCAGCTCATGCAGTCGAACCCGTCCTTCTGGTTCAGCGCCAGCAGGGTCTTCCTGGACCGTTCCAGGCCCATGTGCTTCAGAGCCGGCTGCATGGAATGGTAGACGCCCGGCACTCCCGCTGCCCATGTCTTCGGGTGGCCGCTGACTTCGATGTCGGATTCGTCGGCCTCTTCAACTTCGGGATTCTTGCGCGTCACGGCTGGTTCTCCTTGCGTTCTGCAGGCGCGGCCGTCTTCCGATGTTTCGGCGGGCCGGTTCCTTCCCCACACTTGTTCAGGGTGGCGGGGAAGTCAAGGAGGGCAGCTCCCCGCCGCGCAGGCAGCATGGGCAACGGACGACGGCGGCACGCAGCTGGCGTTAGGCTGGTTACCTTGGCTGAAGCAAGCGGCCGCAGGAACCACTCTGCGCGGAGCGCCACCATGTCCGACGATCTCGTCCTTGCCGCCCTCGCGGCCTCCTCCTTCTCCCTGCCCCACCTGCGGGACGGCCAGCTGGCCGGCATGGCAGCCCTCGCCGCGGGCCGTGACGTCCTGGCCGTCATGCCCACCGGCTATGGCAAATCCGCGATCTACCAGGTCGCGGCGCAGCACCTGCACAACACCACGGGACGTCCCGCCGTCGTGGTTTCCCCGCTCATTGCCCTGCAGGAGGACCAGCTTGAGGGGCTGGACGGGGACCTGGGTCCGGGTGCGGCAGTGGCCGTCAACTCCTCCCGCAGCGATTCCGAGGTGGAGGCGGCCTGGCAGGCGGTGGAAAGCGGCACAGCCACGTTCCTGTTCCTGGCCCCGGAGCAGCTGGCCAAGCACAAGACCGTTGACCGCATCGCAGCGCTGGGCATTTCCCTGTTTGTGGTGGACGAGGCCCACTGCGTCTCCTCCTGGGGCCACGATTTCCGCCCCGACTACCTCGGCCTGGGCCACATCCGCGAACAGCTCGGCAATCCTCCCGTGGCCGCCCTTACCGCCACCGCATCTCCCCCGGTCAGGGACGAAATCGTGGAGCGGCTGCGCATGAAGGACCCGCTGGTCCTGGTCCGCGGGTTCGACCGGCCCAACATCACGCTGGACGTCGTACGCCACCACGAGGACAAGGACAAACGCAAGGCCGTGCTGAAGCAGGTGGCCGCCCTGGCCCGTGACGGTCAGGGGCTCCTCTACGCCGCCACCCGCAAGGACACCGAAAAGTACGCCGCCAAGCTGTGCAAGGTGGGGCTGCGCGCGGAGGCCTACCACGCAGGCCGTTCGGCCGCGGATCGCGAACGCATCCACGAACAGTTCCTGGCGGACGGCCTCGACGTGGTGGTGGCCACCACCGCTTTCGGCATGGGCATCGATAAACCCAATGTGCGCTTCGTGGTCCATGCGGACATTCCGGAATCCTTGGACTCCTACTACCAGGAAATCGGCAGGGCCGGACGTGACGGGGAACCCGCGTCCGCTGTGCTCCAGTACCGGTCAGAGGACCTGGGCCTGCGGAAGTTCTTTGCCACCCACACCCCCGATCCCGACTCGCTGCTGGCTCTGCTGAAAGTTCTGAAGGCAGCGGACGGGCCCACGCCCAAGTCATCGCTGCCTGATTTCACGGGGCTTCCCGCCCGGCGCATCACCGGGCTGCTGAACCAGCTGGAGGAAACCGGCGCCGTTGCCCTGGGCAAGCGCGGCGTCCGGCTGGCCTCCACAGCCAGGCTGCCCGCCCTGGTGCGCGGCGCCGTCGAACTCGCCGAGGCCCGCCAGCGCGTTGACCAGTCCCGGCTCACCATGATGCGCGCCTATGCGGAGACGGACGGCTGCCGCCGCCAGTTCCTGCTGGGCTATTTCGGCGAGGACCTGGCGGAGGCCTGCGGCAACTGCGATGCCTGCGCTGACGCCGCCAGGCACCCCTCCCGTGACGGGGCGGACGACGGCGGCAGAGCCCCGGGTGGGCGGGCGGCGGAGCCGTTCCCGCTCCAGTCCGCCGTGGTCCACAAGGAGTGGGGGCCGGGCCTGGTGATGCGGCATGAGGACGACGTCATCACCGTCCTGTTCGAACACGAGGGCTACAAGACCCTCTCGCGCGCCGCCGTTGTGGAACACGGACTCCTGAAGCCGGCATAGGTGGGTAGGCTTTAAGGAGACTCCGACGAAAGGCCCGCAGCGTGGAAGTACCTGCTTATGTTTGGACCCTGACCATTGCCGGGATCGTGGGCCTGCTGGCCTTCGACTTCTTCTTCCATGTGCGCAAGGCCCACACGCCCTCGCTCAAGGAAGCTGCCCTCTGGTCCTCGATCTATGTGGGCATCGCTGTGCTCTTTGGACTGGGCGTGCTGCTGTTCGGGGGACCCACCATGGGCACCGAATACTTCGCCGGGTACATCACGGAGAAGGCACTGTCCGTGGACAATCTCTTCGTCTTCCTTATCATCATGGCCAGCTTCCGGGTGCCCCGCGCGGACCAGCAAAAAGTGCTGCTGTTCGGCATCGTCTTCTCCCTGATCGCGCGCACGGGCTTCATCCTCCTGGGCGCTGCACTGATCAACAGCTTCGCGTGGGTGTTCTACATCTTCGGCCTGATCCTGCTGATCACCGCCGGAAACCTGCTCAAGCCGGGCAGCCACGACGACGACTCCGAAGGCCTGGTGGTCCGGCTCGCCAAGAAGTTCCTGCCGGCGTCGGAACACTACGACGGCGACAAGCTGTTCACCGTTGAGAACGGCAAGCGCGTCCTGACCCCGATGCTCCTGGTAATGGTGGCAATCGGCGGCACGGACATCCTGTTTGCGCTGGACTCCATCCCGGCCATCTTCGGCCTGACCCAGAACGTCTTTATTGTCTTCACGGCCACGGCGTTCTCCCTGATGGGCCTGCGCCAGCTCTACTTCCTGATCGACGGACTGCTGGACCGGCTGATCTTCCTGTCCTACGGCCTCGCCGTCATCCTGGGTTTCATCGGCGTCAAACTCATCCTGCACGCCCTGCATGAGAACACCCTGCCGTTCATCAACGACGGCGAGCACGTCAGCGTGGTGGAAGTCAGCACGGGCGTTTCCCTGAGCGTCATCCTCGGCGTCCTGGTGATCACGGTGCTGGCGTCCATCTTCAGCCCCAAGGGCAAGGCCAAGAATGCCGTCTCCGGCGCCCGCCGGCACGCCGTCGAGTACCTGGACCTCAACTACGAGACGGACATGAACGAGCGGGACAAGATCTTCGCCGCGATGTGCCGCGAGGAGAACGAGATCCGGAAGCTGCCGGAGAAGTACAAGCGGCTCATCCGCAACGAGACCGAATTCCTGGACCTGCTGCGAAAAGCCCACGACGAACACGACAAAGCCCAGGTGCGGGCGGCCGCGGAGAACTGACCGTCCCACCCAACCAGGTAGCAGTAAGTGTCGTTGTGAGGGCTCGGAACGACACTTACTGCCACCCACTTTGAAGCTTGTCTGTTTGTCAGTGCCCCTTGCTACGTTTGGACCAGGGCCAGGGGATCCGCCTCCGGCCTGGCAATGACAGCCCGGCTGTCTATGGGGAGGCCCCGTGTTCTTGCTCGAAGCCGCAGCGGCCGGCGCGCCGCCGGACCTGGTGTTTTCCGCCAGCGACCTCGTGGCCGCCAGCGAGTGTGAGTACCGCACGCTCCGGATCCTTGACGAGAAGCTGGGCCGCGCCCCCAAGGCGGAGTTCCCCGCGGACGAGATGCAGGTCCGCGCCGGCGAGCTGGGCGACCGGCACGAGCAGACCGTCCTGGCCAGCCTGGTTGCACGGTACGGAGAGTGGGATGCCAGCCGCGGCGCCGGCGTCTATTCGCTCGAACGCGGCCCGAACCTGCGCGGGGACCTGCAGGCCAGGCACGCGGAGACCGAACTCGCCCTGCGGTCCGGGGCGGACGTGGTCTTCCAGGCCACCTTCTTTGACGGGGAGTTCCTGGGTTACGCGGATTTCCTGGTCAACGAGGCCGCGGGCACAGGCAGCCCGGGCCGGTACGAGGTCTGGGACACCAAACTTGCACGGCACGCCAAGGTGGGCGCCCTCCTGCAGCTTGCGGCCTACGGCGACCAGCTGCTCGGGATGGGGCTGGACCCCTCGCCGGTGGTCACCCTGGTCCTGGGGACCCGCGTGGGCGGGGACTGGCTCCGCAGCAGCCATTCCCTCCCGGACCTGTTGCCGGTGTTCCGTGAACGGCGCCGGCGCTTCCGCGAGCTGACCGCGGAGCACAGGGCAGGTGAGGCCACTGTGCAGTGGCAGCAACCGGGGATCGTCCACTGCGGCCGGTGCGACTACTGCGCCGGGCAGGTCCAGGCGCACCGGGACCTGCTGATGGTGGCGGGAATGTCCGTGGTGCAGCGGAAGAAGCTGCACGCGGCAGGCATCACCACCATTGATGAACTGGCGGCGATGCCTGCCTCGGACGCCCGGAATTCCGTGGTCCGGCTGCGGGCCCAGGCGCGGATGCAACTGGGGCTGGACGCCGTGGCGGGGTCCCGGACCTTCACCAAGGACGGCGGGCCCCACACCGTCTCGTTCACCGTCCTGCCCGACAACACCATAGGGTTGCTCCCACCGCCCAGCCCCGGGGACATCTTCTTCGACTTCGAGGGCGATCCCCTCTGGCAGGATCCCGCCACCGGAGCCTGGGGCATCGAGTACCTGTTCGGCGTGGTTGAGGCGCCGGACGCGGACCACCCCGGCGATCCTGTGTTCCGCCCGTTTTGGGCGCATTCCCGGTCCGAAGAGCGCCGCGCCTTCCTGGACTTCCTCGGGTACGTGGAAGAACGCCGCGCCCGCTTCCCGGACATGCACGTCTACCACTACGCCGCCTATGAAAAGACGGCCCTCCGCAACCTCTCGCTGGCGCACCAGGCCGGGGAGGACACCGTGGACTCCTGGCTGCGGGAAGGGCTGCTGGTGGATCTCTACGCCACGGTCCGGCAGTCGCTGCGCATCTCTGAAGCGTCCTACTCCATCAAGAAACTGGAACCGCTGTACATGGGCAGCAACCTTCGCTCGGGTGACGTCAAAGACGCCGGTGCGTCCGTGGTGGCCTACGCTGCCTACTGCGCGGCCAGGGAAGCGGGGGATCACACCGAAGCAGGCAAGGTCCTGGCGTCCATCTCCGACTACAACCAGTACGACTGCCTGTCCACGCTCCGCCTCCGGGACTGGCTGCTGGACGTCGCCGGGCAGGCCGGCGGAGCGGAAGCCAGCGAGGCCGGGGCCCGCCGGCCAGCGGCGGCAGGGGAAGCGGCTCAGGAAACCGATGCGCCTCAGGAAACTGCTGAGGAAGCCACGCTGCGTGAATACCTGGCAGGCCTGCCGGAGGACCGGGCCTGGACTGACGACGAACGCGCCATCGCCATGGTGGCCGCCGCCACCGGCTACCACCGCCGGGAACGCAAGCAGTTCTGGTGGCAGCACTTCGACCGGGTCGAGGCACCGGTCGAGAACTGGGCGGACCAGCGGAACGTGTTCCTGGTGTCGTCGGCGGAGGTTGCCTCGGATTGGGCGCTGGCCAAACCCCGGGAACGGATGCGGACCCGCACCCTCCGGCTGCGCGGCACCATGACCGAAGGCTCGGATTTCCGCGCGGACTCCACCTGGTGCCGGCTCTACGACGCGCCGCCACCGGAAGGCATGGCTGCCCCGGATGCTGCGCCCGGCGCACGGGCCTTTTCGTTCGGCACGAGGATCAGCGACGTCGCCCCTGCGCCTGACAACCCGGAGCACACCATCATCACCGTTGCCGAGCGGGAGACCGGAAAGGTGGCCGCCTACCCGCATCTTCCCGTCGCCCTGACCGAGGACCAGCCGCTGGCCACCACCAGCATTGAGGCTGCCATCGCCGAGCTTGCCCGCACGGTTGGTTCCTACGTGCCGTCACTGCCGGCCCACCCCGGCCTGGACATCCTGCGGAAAAAGGCCCCGCGGTTCCGCACGCTTTCCGGGCCGGTGGAGGTGCGCCATGGCACCATGGGCCCGCCGGATTACGCCGCCTCCATCACGGCGTCCCTCCGGGATCTTGAGTATTCCTACCTGGCAGTGCAGGGTCCTCCCGGAACCGGAAAGACGTACGTGGGCGCCCACGTTATCGGCAGCCTGGTGGCTGAGGGCTGGAAAATTGGCGTGGTGGGCCAGTCGCACAACGTGGTGGAAAACCTGCTCTGCCGTGCCATCGACACGGGCGGGGTCTCCCCCTCGTCCGTGGCCAAGAAGCTCGCTGCACCACACGACGTCCCGTGGACCCGGACGGGAGACGGCGACGTCGCCCAGCTGCTCGCATCCGCCGGCGGCTGCCTTGTGGGCGGAACCGCGTGGACCATGACGGGCAAGGAGGTCCCGGCCGGCTCGCTGGACCTCCTGGTGGTTGACGAGGCCGGACAGTTTTCGCTGGCCAACACCCTTGCCGTTGCGCGGGCGGCCAAGCGGCTCCTCCTGCTCGGTGATCCGCAGCAGCTCCCCCAAGTCACCCAGGGCGCCCACCCGGAGCCGGTGGATGAATCGGCGCTGGGCTGGCTTGCCGCGGGGCACGCCACCCTGCCCGCGAGCCTTGGCTACTTCCTGGCAGACAGCTGGCGGATGCATCCGGACCTGTGCCGTGCGGTGTCACGGCTCAGCTACGAAGGAAAGCTGCAGTCCGCACCGGCGGCTTCGCTGCGCAGCCTCGAGGAGCTGCCGCCCGGCGTCGAGACCGTGTTCGTGGAGCACTCCGGCAATACCACGGCATCCGTGGAGGAGGCCGCTGAGGTGGTTCGTCAGGCGAAGCGGCACCTGGGACTGAAGTGGAAGCCTGGTGCCGAGAATGAGTTCCGGCCCCTCGGTCAGCAGGACATTTTGGTGGTGGCCGCCTACAACGCCCAGGTCCACCTGGTCCGCAAGGCACTGGAGGAAGCCGGCCTGCCGCAGGTCAGGGTGGGCACGGTGGACAAGTTCCAGGGGCAGGAAGCACCCGTGGTACTGGTGTCCATGGCGTGCTCGGCCGTGGCTGAAGCACCGCGGGGAGCAGAGTTCCTGCTGAACAGGAACCGGGTCAATGTTGCCGTCTCACGGGGGCAGTGGCGGGCAGTGATCATCCGCTCCCCTGAGCTCACCAGCTACATGCCGCACCGGCCCGCGGCCTTGGAGGAGCTGGGCGCGTTCCTGGGCCTTAGCCCGCGCCCCTGACGGGAAATGCCGGTCAGTGGGCCCTGAACCCGCGGAAGTTGCCCTGCGCTGCTGAGAACGAGTCCTCAACCCGCTCCACCCGGCCGGGGGTGTTCCGGGACTTCAGCCAGTCGAGAAGCGCCCGGACCTGCGGCTCGGAGCCTTCGGCAACCACGGCGACCGAACCGTCACTGAGATTCCTTACTTCGCCGGCCAGGCCCAGTTCCTCCGCCTTGCCCATGGTCCGGAAGCGGAAGCCCACTCCCTGCACCATGCCGGAAACGCGCGCCTCCAGCCGGACCGTGCCCGCCACAGCGTCATTGTCCGGGGCATCAGGCGCCCCGGATGGCGGCCCTGCGTGCCTCGCCATGGTGCCTCCCCTAAATCAGCGCCCCCCTGCCCAACTAGGTAGCAGCAGGTGTCGTTCTGGGCCGCCAAAACGACATCAGCTGCTACCTGGTTGGGCGGAAGGACAACCCGTTAGTTGATGGTGATGTCGCGGGTGCTGTGGTTGTAGCGGATGGTGACGGTACCGCCGGCGTGGTGCAGTTCGTGGTTAGGGCCGTCGAACGCGCCGAAAGCGCCATAGTTCTCATCCCAGGAGCGGTTGAGGGCGATCTTGAAGGTGTAGAAACCGGCAGGCAGTTCGGCGCTCTTCTTCCAGATCTGGTCCAGGAAGTCGAACTCCATCTGGGCTTCGTCGTACTGCGGCGCCCAGTTCTCGGGAGCACCCAGGATGGTGTTGAAGTCGCCGGCTACAGCCACGGCCTCAGGCTGGGGGTGCGTCTCCACGTCCGGGCCCTCAAAGGACTCTGCGAGTGCGGGTGCGGCAGCTTCCTCAGTTTTGGCCGGGGCCTTGCCCTTGCGGACAGCCTTCACCACGGGTTCGACGGCGTCCTCGAGTACCTTGGCTGCCTTGCCAACGGCGGCGGCAGCCTTCTTGGCAGGCGTCTTCTTGGCAGGCGTCTTCTTGGTGTCCGTGGCGGCAACTGCCGTTTCGGGAACCGCGGTGGTCTTTCGGACGAAGCCCTCGGGAGCGGTGGGAACCTGGACATCCGCGGGGATGGGCGTGCCGGCGTCGAGGGCGCTGGCGAAGGAGACAGCGTCCGGGAAGGCAACCGTGGCGCGCATGCCTTCGTCAGTGATGGTCCAGCCGGAGCGGCCCTTGACCAGCCAGCCGGCCTTGACCAGCTTTGCGGTGGCCGAGGTGAGCGTCTTGTGGCCGCGGGGAATGCCGCCGCTGAGCAGCTCGGCCTCATGCTCGTTGAACGGCACCCGGGCCGTTGCCTCGGCGAGGACCTGGCCCGCGTTCAGTGCATCGCCGGACCACACACCTTCGGTCAGGACATCCAGCACGGTCTTGAGTCGAAGGAAGGTGTTTTCTGCGGTGGACTTGGCCATGATTCCCCTTTATAAAAGCGATCGGTCTTAGGCATCTTGCCAACTGCCCGTTAAATCGCGCGACTTGAAATGGTTAACACTGCGTGTCGTGACCGACTATTAAGCGGACGTCCCAACAAGTGAGGCTGAGGTCTCGGGAAACGGGCTGGCTGCACAACCCTTGAGCGCTGACATGGGTGCCGCACTGCACTTCCCAGACACGCCTGCGGCACCCAGTTTAGCGGTATGACGGCACTGCTGTTGCCTCGGACACGTTACGCGTGCGCCACGTCCCCGCCATTCAGTTCGTCGAGCAGCTCGGCCTTCCGCTCCTCGGAGGCAAACGACGAGTGGATGGAGTTCGCGGCGAGCCTGGCCTTGTCGAAGTCGGAGAGCTCGAAGACCGCCCCAAGCTGGGCAAAATTGTCATCCACATAACCGCCAAAGTAGGCCGGATCATCGGAGTTCACGGACACGTTCAGGCCGGCCGCAAGCATGGCGGGAAGGGGATGGTCTGCCAGGGTGTCAACGGCCCGGAGCCGGACGTTGGAGAGCGGGCACACCGTCAGCGGGATGCGCGCATCCACAAGGCGCTCCACCAAATCCGGATCGTCCATGCAGCGGATGCCGTGGTCGATCCGCTCCACGCCCAGGATGTCCAGGGCCTCGATTATGTACGACGCCGGCCCCTCCTCCCCCGCGTGGGCGGTCAGCCGCAGCCCTGCCTCGCGGGCTTTTGCATAGAGCCGCTCGAACTTGGACGGCGGGTTCCCCACCTCGGCAGAATCCAAACCGATGGCAGCAATCGGAGCGTTCATGGCCAGCAGGCCGTCCAGGACCTCCAGCGCGGATTCCTCGGAGAGGTCCCGCAGGAAGGCCGCGATCAGCAACGTGGAGATCCCGAACTCCTCCTGCGAGGTGGCCAGGACGGACGCAACTCCGTTGACGCACGTTTCCAGCGGGATGCCCCGCGAGAGGTGCGCCTGCGGGTCCATCATGATCTCGGCATGCCGCACCCCTCCGGCAGCGGCCCGCTCAAGGTAGGCGCGGGTCATGTCGGCGAAGTCCTGCTCCGTCTGCAGCACGGCCATGTTGGCGTAGTACAGGTCGAGGAATGACTGCAGGTCCGTGAACTCGTACCTTTCCCGGAGCTCGTCGAGGCCTGCATACGGGAGCGCGATGCCGTTCCGCTCCGCGAGCGCGAAGATCAGCTCCGGCTGGAGGGTTCCCTCAATGTGCAGGTGCAGCTCGGCCACCGGAAGGATCCTGGCGGGGACTTCCAGCTCTGCTGCGTCCAATTCTGTTTCGGGCACGGCAGTGCCGCCGGCAAGGTTATCCATCGGGTCAGGATAATGCCCCGCGCCGGAATCACCACTAGAGTCGGACCAATGCAGAACGCTAAGCACGCTGATGACCTGCAGTACCCGGTTCCGGCCCCCGCCACCGACGGCTTTGTCCGGGTTCGGGGAGCCCGCGAAAACAATCTTCGCAACGTGGATGTGGACGTCCCCCGCGATGCGATCGTGGCGTTCACGGGCGTCTCCGGGTCCGGCAAGTCCTCCTTGGCGTTCGGTACCATCTATGCCGAGGCCCAGCGGCGCTACTTCGAATCAGTCGCCCCGTACGCCCGCCGCCTGATCCAGCAGGGGCACAACCCCAAGGTGGAGATGATCAGCGGGCTTCCGCCCGCCGTCGCCCTTCAACAGCGCCGCGGCGCTCCCAGCAGCCGGTCCACCGTGGGAACCGTCACCACGCTCTCCAACTCCCTGCGCATGCTGTTCTCGCGGGCGGGCACGTACCCTGCCGGCAGCACGCAGCTGGACTCGGATGCCTTCTCCCCCAACACCGCTGCCGGCGCCTGCCGGGAATGCCACGGCCTGGGCGTCGCGCACACCGTGACAGAGTCCTCGCTGGTCCCGGATCCGTCCCTGAGCATCCGGGACGGCGCCATCGCTGCCTGGCCGGGCGCCTGGCAGGGGAAGAACCTGCGGGACATCCTCACCCACCTGGGCTACGACGTCGACGTGCCGTGGCGCAAGCTGCCCAAAAAACACCGTGACTGGATCCTCTTCACCGAGGAACAGCCCGTGGTGGAAGTAACACCGCAGCGCGACCGCGTGGCCAAGCCCTACAAGGGGCGGTTCTGGAGCGCCAGGAGCTATGTCCTCCATACGCTGGCCGATTCGCAAAGCGCCTCCATGCGTGACCGCGTACTGGCCTACATGGAGTCCGGGCCGTGCCCCCGCTGCTCCGGGACGGGGCTGGTGCCCGAGGCCCTGGCCGTCACGTTTGCGGGCAGGACCATCGCGGAACTCAACGGGCTCCCCATGGTGGAACTCGCCGAGGTTGTCCGGCCCACCGCGGTATTGGACGACGCCGGCACGGCCTCCCGCACGCAGCTTTCCGGAGAGTCCAATGAGGTGGCGGTGGCCATCACCCGGGACCTGCTGCAGCGCATCACGGTCCTGCTGGACCTCGGGCTAGGCTACCTGGCGCTCGGCCGGGCCACCCCCACCCTGTCGCCGGGCGAGATGCAGCGGCTCAGGATTGCCACCCAGCTGCGCTCCGGCCTGTTCGGGGTGATCTACGTGCTGGATGAGCCGTCCGCCGGGCTTCATCCGGCGGACGCCGAGCCGCTGCTGGAGGTGCTGGAGCAGCTGAAGTCCTCCGGCAACTCGGTGTTCGTGGTGGAGCACAACATGGATGTGGTCCGCAGGGCGGACTGGCTGGTCGACGTGGGCCCCCGCGCCGGCGAAGGCGGCGGCGAGGTGCTCTACAGCGGGCCGGTTGACGGCCTCGCCGCGGTTGAGGAATCCGTCACCAGGCCGTTCCTGTTCGACGACGGCGCATCCGTCCCGGGCGGCGGTTACCGTGACGGCGGGGCCAGGGAACCGGAGGAATGGCTGGAGCTGAAGGACATCACCCGGCACAACCTGCGCGGGCTGGATGCCGAGTTCCCCCTGGGCGTGCTGACGGCTGTCACGGGGGTGTCAGGCTCCGGCAAGTCCACGCTGGTGAGCAAGGTCCTGGGCGAGGCTGTCGGCTCCGGGCTCAGGACCCCCGTGGAACAGGACGGCTCCGCGGAGCCCCTGGAGCTGGGAAGCGTCCTGGGCGGCCACCGCATTGACCGCCTGGTGACGGTGGACCAGAAGCCCATCGGCCGGACCCCGCGGTCAAACCTGGCCACCTATACCGGGCTGTTCGACGCCGTCCGGAAGGAATTTGCCGCCACGGAGCAGGCCAGGGCCCGCGGCTTCGGCGCCGGTCGGTTTTCCTTCAACGTGGCGGGCGGGCGCTGCGAAACCTGCCAGGGCGAGGGGTTTGTCGCCGTCGAACTGCTTTTCCTGCCCGGCAGCTACGGCCCGTGCCCGGAGTGCGCCGGGTCCCGCTACAACCCTGAGACCCTAGAGGTGCAGTACCACGGCCAGAACATCGCCGAGGTCCTGGCCATGACCGTGGACGCCGCATCCGGGTTCCTGGCCGCCGTGCCCGCCGCGGCCAGGAGCCTCAAGAGCCTGCGGGATGTCGGCCTGGGCTACCTGCGGCTGGGACAGCCGGCCACAGAGCTCTCGGGCGGGGAAGCGCAGCGCATCAAGCTGGCCACGGAGCTGCAAAGGGCACAGCGCGGGCACAGCCTCTACCTCCTGGATGAGCCCACTACCGGCCTGCACCCCGCCGATGTGCAGCTCCTGATGGCCCAGCTCCATGGCTTGGTGGACGCCGGCAACTCGGTGGTGGTTGTTGAACACGACATGGCCGTGGTTGCCGGCGCCGACTGGGTCATTGACCTCGGCCCGTCAGGAGGGGACAAAGGCGGCCTGATCATGGCAACCGGGACGCCTGCCGCGGTCGCCCGTTCCACCGAAAGCCGCACCGCCGCGTACCTCGCAACCGCCCTCGGTCAGGGAACCACCAGCTAACGCCCAGAAACATCTCGATTTGATAACGCCGGTGCAATGTCCTAGCGTGAAAAGCATGCCCGCTGCTGGCGGGCCCCATGAATGCCCGGTGCTGCCTTCACCACAACTGCCCAGCAGGCAGCTACCGAAATGACCTCTATTCGTCAGGGGCGGGCAGTGGCGCGATGATCTCCGGGGACGGAAGCAGCGCAGGTGGCCTTCAGGAGCATCACCCATCATGAAAAACACCAAATTCCGCACTGCCGCACGCCGCGGAGCCACCGTAGCCGCCATCTCCGCGGCAGGACTGGCCCTCTCAGCCACGGCGGCAAACGCCACCACCAGCACCTCCACGTGGGATGCGCTGGCACAGTGCGAGAGCGGCGGCAACTGGTCCATCAACACCGGCAACGGCTACTCCGGCGGCCTGCAGTTCAGCCCCACCACCTGGGCTGCCTACGGCGGCACGGGTTCCGCCGCTGACGCCAGCCGCGAGCAGCAGATCGCCGTAGCCGAGCAGGTCCAGGCCTCGCAGGGCTGGGGCGCCTGGCCCTCCTGCTCCGCCCAGCTGGGCCTGAGCGGCAGCGGCACCGGCGTAGCGCCGCAGTCCGTTCCGGTCCAGAGCGCACCAGTGCAGGCGGCTCCGGCGCAGGCCGCACCGGTGCAGCAGAGCGTGCCCGCCGAGCAGGCAGCCCCGGTTGCAAAGCACGTGACGGCCGTGGCCCTGAGCGGAGAGACCTACACGCTGCAGGCCGGCGACACGTTGAGCATCGTGGCGGAGAAGCTGGGGATCGAGGGCGGCTGGCAGCATCTTGCCGACGCCAACCTTGACACCATTGCGGACCCCAACGTTGTGTTCGAGGGACAGGTCATCCAGCTTCCGGCCTAGTGGCTGTTGAGGCAGCTGCCCTTCGGGGCACCAAGATCAGGTCGGCGATAGACAAATTCCGTTGACCAAATACGACGCCGGCACACCCCCACGAGGGGATGTGCCGGCGTCGTTCTTTAACGCTTGTAGAGCCGCAGCCCGGACGGGGCGCTATGCGGCGGCGGGGAGTTCCCGGACGATCCGCACCTTCCAGGCTGAATCGTCGCTGGTGTCCAGCAGGGCGACTGTGCCGTGGGCGAGGTTGAGGGCGACGCGCTTGGCAGCGAGCAGCTCAAGGTAGAGGTGCTCGTTCATCCTTGCGGGGGTATCGATCATGTACTTCACGGCGTCGCGGACCTTGCGGTAATTCGCGCTGCTTTCGCGGTGCTTGTGCAGCTCCAGTGCAGAGCGCTGCTTCAGCCGCGGCTCGTGCCGGTTCAGCCAGGTGACGGCGGCGTGGACGGCAACCACAAGGGTGAGCGAAACGCCGTAGATCCACCACCCGCTCGAGAGCAGGAACAGCGGCAGGTTTCCAATGGCCACGATGGCGATCACAATGCGGAGCGCGGCGATGCGGCGCATTGTGAGGGCGACCGCGGCCATGCCGTCGCGGAAGCGGTGCTGTTCCTTGCGGGCGGCGGCGGGATCAATGGTGAACTCGTCAAGGACGAGGATGCCCTTTGCTTCCGGGCCCAGCATCTGCCCGTAGCGGGGCAGGGCGGGGGTGGTTGCGGTGGTTTTTTCAGGTGTTGATGTCATGAGGGAGCTTCCAAAACGCTGGGGTGGTTGGGGTGATCTTAGTGGGTGGAGAGCACCGTCGTATGCATAGGTCCACTATGTGAACATCCTGGCCGTGTACATGTGGTCCGTGGCACTGCAATTGGCACATCCGCCAGGTGCCGTCAGACTGAAGGGATGCAAACCTTCCTCCCGTACCCTGATTTCCGGCAGAGCGCCGCTGCCCTGGACACCGCCAGGCTGGGCAAGCAGCGGGTCGAGGCGCTGCAGACCCTGCGTGCCTTGGTGATTCCCGGCTACGGATGGCAGACCCACCCG
Source organism: Pseudarthrobacter oxydans (assembly GCF_013314975.1). Taxonomy (GTDB): domain Bacteria; phylum Actinomycetota; class Actinomycetes; order Actinomycetales; family Micrococcaceae; genus Arthrobacter; species Arthrobacter oxydans. Next base: position 140,765 of record NZ_JABTYH010000004.1, read on the forward strand.
GCCATCCGGATGTGGATGGGGTACGTGCCTGCCCTCACCATGTACGGGCTGGCAATGGTTGACGAGTGGACCAGGCGCGGGCACCCGGACAACACCCGCGCCAACATTGCGGAGTTCGCGCCGCAGGCAGCCCACCCGGACTATGCGGCGAAGATCCCCATGCCGCCGTGGCTTGGCGACCCGGATTTCCACCTGAGCCACCGCTCCAAGCTGGTCCGCAAGGAACCCAGGTTCTACACCCCGGTCTTCGCGGATGCGATACCGGAGATGGATTACGTCTGGCCCGAGCCGCGGCACGAGTTCCTGCCACAGGAGCCCGAGGGTGAGATCCTGTGGATCCTGAGGTCCCCGCACGACGACGTCGATCCCCAGACGCTGGATACCGTGGCCCTTCCACCGGTGAACGGGAGCCCCGCTGCCGCCGCTGATGCGCCGGGCGCGGACGGGGACTACTCCCCCGTGTTCGTCGAAGACGGGTCCCGGCGCCCGTCCCGCCAGTCACGCAAGGCACCGCCCAAGCAGCTGGTGAAGAAGCCCACCCGCAAGCGGCTGGCGCAGGAGGAGGCCTTCTCCACGCTTCCCGGAAAGACGCCCGTTGCCGTCCCGTTCGAGCACGGTGCGAAGTTCGCGGTGGGGCAGGTCGTCGGCCGGCCCATCACGCTGGAGGACGGCAGGTTCGGCAGGAACTTCACGGTCACCGAAGTCATCGACCGTTCTGCGTTCACCTACCCGGCGCTCCTCCAGGACCCGCGCGTGTTCTTCCCGGTGGAGGCACCGTAACCCATGACCATCCTCCTCGCCGGCTGTGGCGACCTCGGTACCGAAGCCGGGCTGCGGTTCCACACCCTGGGCCACCGCGTGGTTGGCTGGCGCCGCTCCCCCTCGAAACTGCCGGCCGCCATCGAAGGTGTCGCGGCTGACCTGGGCGCACCCGGACTGCCGCCGGTTCCCGCCGACACCACCGCCGTCGTCATAGCCGTCGCTGCCGATTCGCCCTCCGAGGACGCCTACCGCGCAGCCTATGTGGATGGATCCGCCCACGTCCTCGACGCCCTGGAACGCGACGGTGTGCAGCCGGGCCGGGTGCTCTTTGTTTCCTCCACGGCCGTCTACGGCGATGCCGGGGGCGGCTGGGTGGACGAAGACACCCCGACTGCGCCGGGCGGGTACTCCGGACGGGTCCTGCTGGAAGCCGAGCAGCTCATCCGGGACCGGTTCAGGGGCACGGACACCACGGCAACGTCCCTCCGGCTGGGCGGCATCTATGGACCGGGACGGACCAGGTTAATCGACCAGGTCCGCAGCGGTTCCGCCGTTGTTCCCGGGGATATCCGGTACACCAACCGCATCCACCGGGACGACGCCGCTGCTGCCATCGTCCACCTCGCCACGATGGCCGCAGGCCTGGCACCGACCTATCTTGGCGTGGACAACGATCCCGCCGATCTCGGTACGGTACTGCGCTTCCTCGCCACGGAGATGGGCCTCCCCGAACCCCCGGCGGGTGATGCCGGGCCGGCGCGGGGCGGCAACAAGCGCTGCCGCAACAGGCTCCTGCGCAGCACCGGATTCGCGTTCACCTATCCTTCATTCCGTGAGGGCTACCGGGCCGTCCTCGCCGGCACCGGGGTTCGCCACCCCTAGCTTCCGCCCGGCAGCGGGCGCCGGCGCATTGCTGCAGCCGGCGCTGGCGCTGCTCAGCCGGCGTCGGGACGCCAGTACCGCAGGCCGCCGCTGGTGCCGCCGCCAGGGGCGACGTCCACCACGGCAAACGGGAACACCCGGCGGTCGGACTGGTCGGGCCCGCGGCCGCGGACGTCAGAACACCACGTGCCGGTGTTGACGTACCGGGTAGGGCGGGACCCGAGCGCCGACTCCAGGGCCCGGTGGGTGTGGCCCGAGATGTACCAGGCCACCCCGGAACCGTGCGCCTCAAGGGTACGTGCCACCCGGACCGCCGAGGCAGGAGGCTTCCCGACGGCGGCACTCCGCCCGGCAGCCGCGAGCGCCATGCGGGTCGCGGCCCTCGGAAGCGCCGACACGGTCCGGAAACGGGACAGGCGCGCCAGGTCCCGGACGGCAACCCCGTCGAGCCCCAGCCGGAACGACTCGGCCTGCAACAGCTCTGCGTAGGCGGGCTCCCGCACGCGGCGTTCCGCACGCTCGGACGCCAGGCAGGCCTGGGCCACCGCCCCGGCACGTCCCAGGCGTGACCTCGACTGATCGGCGTTCCAGGCGGCGAGCGGGGGAAGATCCAGCCCGTCGGTGCCATTGACCGCAGTGCGGAGAATGTCGGGTATCCGGTGCAGTGCGTGGTGCTGGTGTCCATGCTCGGCCACCAGCACGCCGGGGACATGCAGGAACCACGGGTGCACCTGGACACGCGCGGGCTCGGCCGGTGACAGCAGGGCCGCCAGGCGTGCGGCCACCGAGGGGCGGGCCAGCTCAACGTCGTGGTTGCCGCACACGAAATGCAGCTGCACGCCGCGTGCGGCACACTCCTGCAGCGCCTCGAACGTGCCGGGATGGCGGGCGCGGATGGCCTCAAGCCGGGCCACGCTTCCGTCACCGCTGCAGCCGGTCAGCTCGAACGTGTCGCCGACGAACGCGACGTTCTGCTGCGGACCGGGAGCCGCGGGCACCTCGCGCCGCAGGAACCCGGCCAGCACCCTGCCGGGATACCGGGGGTCCTGGTCCGTCACATCCAGGTGGAGGTCGCTGAGGAGCCGCCACCGCGCTGCGCCGCTCATACAAGCAGTCCCAGCACGCGTGGAAGGAACAGGATCACGTACACCACCCACATGGCGGCGACCACCCTGGGGCCCACTGTCCGGCCGAAGATCCTGGGACGGGCGGGCTGCCCGGTGCCCGGCTGGGTGCGCCCGACCTCAAGCGCGACAAGGGTGAAAAGCAATGCTGCGGCCCCGAGCAGGCCCGCCAGGTCGATCACCACATCGATCATGATGACGCCTCCGTCCGCGCGCGGGCCAGGCAGGCGAGGACGGTGATGGCGCCCATGGTGACGACGCACGCCTGCCACGACCACACAGCAAGGTAGAACATCGCCGTGGATACCGCCGTGAGCGTGGCGAGTCCGAGCGCCAGGACGAGCAGGGCGCCGAGCGCGGCGTCGGTCACCGGCGTAAGCCGCGCCAGGGCCTGCCCCGGCAACAGGACCAGGACGGCCGTCGCCGTCACGGCCTGCAGCGGTGTCGGCAGCCCGACAAGTGTCACCAGCGACAGAACCACCGCCGCAAGACCGAGCGCCAGCGTGAACCGGCTGACGCTGCCGCTCATGGCGCCACCCGGTACGCGCGTGCGTCGTCGTTGCCGAAGACGAATTCCACGCCGTTCTGTGCTCCCAGCCAGTCCTCCAGTTCGGCGAAGCCGCGCTCGCTGGTGGCGCCCTGGAGCACAAGGCTAGCCTCTGACGAGCGCGTGAGCAGCAGGACCGCACCGGCAGGGTTGTGCCGGGCGTAGTTGTAGACGAGGGGGCCGCACACCTCCGCTGACAAGTCCGTTTGGCACAGTTCGTCGATCGTCCGGTATTTGTGCTCAAGGTAGGAATCGCTGCGCCACGGCGTCGGGTGGGCGGCCGAGATGATTGCGGAGCCTGGGGGCGCCAGGCGCTGCGCGGCGGCGACGGCGGCCATCTCGCCGTCGGTGAAGACGTCATACTGGGCGTTCCCGAAGCGCCCCGTCACGGTCAGCAGGGCCAGCATGGAGCAGGTCAGGGCAAGCCCGGCCGCGGCGCCGGCGGAGGGCCGCCAGCCGCGATGCCTGGGAAGCAGGACCGAGCAGGCCTGGACCGCGACAAAGGGCAGCGCGAACAACGAGACCCGGATGAGCATCTCCCCGCCGTAGGCCTGCGCGGGGAAGAGCACCAGTGGGCTGACCGCCAGGAGGACCACACGGATGTCCAGACGCCCCCTGCGCCAGTCGCGCAGGGCTCCCGCTGCGGCGAGCAGCCACAGTACAACGGTGAGGGCCATCCGGACCTGGACCACGACCAGGTGTCCGGCGGTTCCGCTCACGCGGTCGACGACGTTCGCCTCGGCCGCGGCCAGCAGGCCAGCGTCCTCGAGGGGCGGGTGCCCCACGAGGTATGCACTGGCGGGGTAGACGAGCCAGAGTGACAACAGGACAGCGGTGATCAGGGGCAGTCGGCTCGGCCAGACACGTCCGCTCAGGGTGAGTGCGATCATGGCGATGAGCAGCATGAACGGCGTCAGTTGGTGGCTCGCGCAGATGACAGCGACGAGCAGGATGACCACCGCGATGGCGCTTACCCGGTGGGCCTGCCGCGGCTCAGCGGGCGATCGCTCCCTCCACCACCATTCCAGGGCCGTACGTTTGAAGCCTGCGAAGACCGGGGTCCGTGCGGCCAGGGGCCCGACGAGCAGTGCGATGACGACAAGGTACAGGAAGAAGCCGAAGGCCTGGGGCGACAGGTAGTCCTGGTCCTGCCAGTTGCCGAGGCAGAAGAGCCAAAGCGCCAGCCACCGACGCCGCGGATCGCGCGTCAGATAACGTGTCAGCACGCCCATGGCAGCGAGCCACAGACTCATGTTGAAAACCGGTGCCCACAGGGCAACGGCGACCGGGTCGAGGCCGGTCGCCCCCAGGATGGTCGCCAGGAGGGCGAAGAAGCCCGGCCAGTTGAAGTAGGCGTCAATGTCAGGGTTGATCCCCTGCGTCGTGGAAAGGGCGTCGGCGATGCCGAGGTGTCGGAAAGCGACCTCCCCCCGCGGGATGTCCGTTACGAAGGCTGCGGTCCCGAAGAGCATGAGCACAAGCACCGCGATGAGCCAGAGCATGACCGGGCGCCGTGCCGGGCCCGCGTCGTCACCCCGCAGCGCGACGGCGAAGGCGACGTTGAGGAGCACGACCCCCACCCAGAACGGGTAGGGCAGCACGGCGAGGAGCCCAAGGTCGCTGTCAACGGGCACCGCCACGGTGGACGCGGCTCCCGCGGCGAGAGCCAGCGATGCGGCGCCCGCCACAGCGCATCCCACGTCGCGGGGCTTCCAGCGACGCCCGGTGCGGCTGGGGGCATCAAGCGTCCTGGTCATCCTGCGTCCTGTTTGACTCGCCGGAGGACGGCGACCAGCCGGATGCCGGCCGCCGCTGCACCGGTGGACAGCACCACCAGCCACGCCAGCGCCATGGCGCTGGCTCCACTCCCGGCGGCCAGCAGGGCCGCGGCGCAGAGCGCGGTTCCAAGGGTCATGCCGACAATGATCGCCTCGGCGTACCGGCCGCGGGCCCTGCACACGGCGTTGTAGGCCTGCAGCACGGCGTAGGCCAGCAGTCCGGCAGCCAACAGCCGCAGGGCATCCGCGGACGAGTCGGCGTAGCGCTCGCCCATCAGGCCGAGCAGCGGGCGGGCAAAGACCACCAGGACGACGGCGGCCAGGCCCCCTACGGCGAGCGACCACCGGAGGCTCGCCCAGGTGGTGGCTACCAGGCGGTCCGGCTCGCGGACACCTTCGGAAAACTGGACGATGCCCATCAGCATGGGAGCGGTGTAGGCGGCCCAGGCCATCATCCAGGCGGGATACCAGTAGGCAGCGGCCTCCGGCGACACCAGGTGCGCGAGCAGGAGCGGCAGCAACAGCCCGGGGGCACGTTCGGTGAGCGTCAGGATCTGGTTCGGCAGGCCCAGTGCCAGCAGTGAACGGCCTCGCGCCGCCCGCAAGGTGGGCCTCGGCCGGTAGCCGACCAGTCTTCGCAGCTGGACGGCTCCCACAACGCACGCCACGGTGGTTCCGAGCGTCCAGCAGGCCATCAGCACGTCGGCGGAGGCGCCGTGCGCCCGCCAGGCCACGAGCCCTGCGGCCCCGAGTGCCACCCCGCCGCCCAACGCGTACCTTGGGGCCGCGCTGGCACCGCGTCCCAGCGCCACGAGCGCCTGGTCCAGCACGATGACCAAGGTGCCGGTGACGGCAGCAACGAGGAACGTGAGCCAGAAGAGAACCGACAGGGACGCCGTGTCCGGCGTCACGGCCGCCTGCAGCACAAGGTAGCCAAGGGCCAGCCCCGTGCCGGCCACCCCCACGATGGCGAATGCGGCGTCCAGCACCCGCGCGGGCGGCTCTCCGCGCCCCACCGAGACGATCACGGCGGACCCTGCACCCAGCACCGCGAGCTGCGTGCAGAGCATCACCGCCGAGACCGCGGCCATGGTGAGCCCGACTTCACGGTCGGACGTGGCACGGGCGGCCACGACCCAAAAAGCGAAACCTGCGCCTGTCTGGGCGGCTTTTGCGATGACGAGGCCGAGCGAGCTGCGCAGGGCGGAGTGCCGGACGGTTGAGGCGTTCGTCTCAGCTGTCCCCCGCCCGGCCCTCACGACGCGAGACCCCGCGCCAGGCCTGCATAGTTGTACCAGCAGAAGGCAACGTAGTAGCGCAGCCACCGCGGCTGGCCCGCGGCAAGGCTCAAGGCGCTGCCCCGGACTGCCGCTGCGGCGGGCAGCAGCGCAAGCCTCGCACCGCGCCAGCCGTGCTTGCGGATCATCTTTCCCAGGCCGGTTCCGTCCATGAGGAACTGGTCCAGCGCGAAGTCGAAGTCGTCTGCGGCGAAGCGGTGTTCCACCATCACACGCTGCGACACAGCCGTCCGCAGGCCAGAGTCCCGCATCCGCCAGCGCAGCTCGATGTCCTCACCCGACTTGAACGAGTCGTCGAAACCCACACCCAGCATCAGTTCCCGGTCAACGAGCGTGGCGACGAGCCCGAACCAGTTGCGGCTGCGCCCGGTCCGATGGTGGTGTGCGAGCGCCTGTCCCCAATATCCCGGTCCGCCCACACTCTCCAACCCGGCCTGGAGCGCGTCATAGCCGCCCTCCAGCAGCTCCTTGAGCAGGTCGGCGACCCCCGTGGGCCCGAACACCACGTCGGAGTCGACCAGCAGGACCCAACGGGTGCCGCTGTTCCGCACACCAAGAGTTCGAGCCCACGGCAGGCCGCGGCCCTCGTCACTGACCACCCGGGCGCCGGCCGCGCGGGCGATGGCGACGGTGGCGTCCGTGGAGCGTCCGTCCACGACGATGATCTCGGCGACCCCCGACTGGCGCAGGGCCTCCAGGCACCGGGGCAGCATGTGCTCCGCGTTCCGGGCAGGGACAACCGCGGTGACCTCGGCAGGACTGTGATCCACGGTGTCCGCCCCCTAGTCCTGCTCGTCGAGGACCGACGGCAGGAGCTGTTCCAGATGCCGGACAATGTCGTCCGATGCCTCGTCTGCCGTGTACGCCGAGGGTACCTGCAGCAGGTGGCACGGCCGTCCGTCGAGTGCCTTGCTCAGCACGACCCCTTTGGCCGCGAAGTGCTCCCGCCACGGGACAACGGACGTGGCCGCCAGGCCGGTCACAACCTGTTGCGAGAAACCCGCCATCTCGATATGGAAGTTGCCGATCATGCGGTCGACCATCCAGTCGGCCGTCCGTTCGACAATCCGGGTCCGTGAGCCCTCGAAGCGCTCGACGTACACGGCGGCCGCAAGGGGGGCCGAGGTGGTGACTTTCCGTCCTGGGAACGCGGTCTCCGCCGTCACCATGCGGTGCTCCGGCGACCACCGGCGGGAGAAGTCGGCAAGGCGCGGATAACGGATGACATACGGGTGCACGATCGTGGTGAGCCGGCCGACGCCCTGCGAGAGCTGCGACGGCACGAGGGGCTTCCGGACACCTTCGAACAGGTGCGGGTAGATGGCCCGGTGATGGGGTTTGATGAACATCGGCTTTGCGTAGCCAAGCAGCGTGGCGTCCTCGGCGAGGAAGGCCCAGTCGTCGCCCATAAAGGACCACCCGTCGCGGCGCATCAACTTGGCGGCGGTGCTCGTTTTGCCGGTTCCCCCGGCGGCAGGAAGCGCGATGGCCTGGCCCCGGTAAGCCATCGTTGCCGCGTGGATCATGGCGGCTCCCCGGCCGATCATGGCGGCGTCCAGGACGGGTACCACGGAGGTCAGCAGCTCGCCCGCGCCGTGGATGCGCCACTGTTCTCCGTCCCTCACCACCTGGACCCTGTCGGCATTGAAGCGGACGCTGTCTTCCGTGTAAGCAAGCTCGTGCTCGAGCAGGCCGGCATCAGGCATCGGCTCCGGCTGGTCATCGACGACAATGTCGGCCGGCCGCTCGGCGTCTGTGGCGAAACAGGCCAGCATGCTCCGGAGCTGGTGGGCTGCCGGCGCCTTGGCGTCAACGCGGATCGTGACGCGGCCGTGGATATCGAAGTGCAGTGCGTTGGTCTGCGATGTGCGCATTGTCGTCCCCTGTCTGGGTGGTGTCGGTCAGATGATGTGGACGGCGCCGGCCGTGTCCACGGTGTCCGCGGTGGCGTAGCGGAAGCAGGTGGCCCCGGGTGGGCCGGTGGCGACGTTCACTGCACCTCCCGCCACTGGCTGACCCCGGCAAGGACCGGCGGGTCCAGGGGGCGTCCGGGAAAGTGCGCAAGATGGCGTCCCCGGAAGTAGCCTGCGGAAGTAAAGGCCACGACCGCCACCACAGCGGCCGCGCGGCCAAGGCCGGCCGGATCGCCACGGCTCCAGTCCCTCATCCCCGCAAAGATGGCCCGGGGCAGGATTCTGCGGACGTACCTGCGCTCGGGGCCCAACGCGCGTTTGTGCCCTACGATGTGGCTGACCTGGGCCTTGGAGATACCTTCCGACCAGGACCTCGAAAGCATGTAACGGACCGTTCCCCTGCTGGCGGGTACATGGTGGCGCACCAGCGCTGCCGGCTCATAAACAATGCGGCACCCGGGGGCCCCCATCTTCGACCGAATGCAGATCTCGGTTTCCTCACAGCCCAACGGGATGGAGCCGCGCCGGCCCAGGGTGAGGTTGAAACCGCCCACCGTCCTGATGACATCAAGCCGGAACGACATGTTGGCACCAATGACGTTCCTGACCTCGGTTGCGACCCGCGGCAAGCCCCGGTGGCTGCAGCCAACGATCCAGTCCAGCTCCTCAGCAAAGTAGCCGGGCCGGCCCGCCTCCCAGACAGGTTCCACCCGGCCGCCTACTGCGAGAACCTCGGGATCGTCGTACAAGGTGATCAGGCGTTCCAGCCAGTCGGGCGCAGCCTCTGCATCATCATCGAGGAAGGCGACGACGTCTGAATCCGCCAGGCCCACGCCCGTGTTGCGTGCCCCGGAAAGTCCACGGGGGCCGGTGTTCCTGACGACGGTGACGTCATCGACGGTCCTGGATAGTTGTTCGAAGAGTTCCTCGTTGTGGTCAACAACCACGAAGACTTCGTTGGGTGCCCAGGTCTGCAACCGGAGCGAATCGATGACGTCCAGCAGCCACACCCAGCGTTCGGCCGTGTACGCGCAGATGATCACGGTGACCGTGGGGAACACAACATGCGACATGGTCACGCCACGCTTATGGCAGGGAGGACACTCATCGGATCGGTGGGCGTCCGCGGGAAGCTCACGTTGGCGTAGGCGTACTTCACGCGGCGCAGCGCCTCGGGGCGCGCACCGGCAGTGGGGGCCTCCCAGAGGAGGCACTCGTGGGCCATCGTCCCCAGTACCCGCCACCCGTCCCGGAACGTCTGGAGGTTTGACGCCCCGGAGATGCGGTTCAACTCCAGGCTGGGGACCTCTGCTATCCGGAGGCCGGCCTTGGCGGCCCTGACGATCAGCTCGGTCTCGATCTCGAACCCGTCGGATTCGAGCTGCAGGACTTCCAGGCACTCACGCCGGAAGGCGATGTAGCCGTAGCAAAGATCAGAGTAGTTGCTGTGCAGGACCGCATTGGCCAGCCCGGTCAGCGCACGGTTTCCTGTGCGCCGCAGCCACGTCAGGTCCTCAGACCCCCCTCCCGTGACGTACCGGGAGCCTTTGACGAAGTCGTAGTCGTGCTGGAGTGGAGAAACGAACCAGCCGATTTCCCTGGGATCCATGCTTCCGTCAGCGTCCAGCATGACGATGATGTCGCCTGTGGCTGCGGCAAACCCTGACCGCAGCGCTACGCCTTTGCCTTTGCGCAGCTCGTTCACCACCACGATGTCCTTGCGCAGCGCTTGGGCCACCCCAACGGTGTTGTCCGTGGAACGGCCGTCAACAATCACCACCTCGTCCACGTACAACGGCATGCGCCGAAGGACCCAGGGGATGTTTTGGGCCTCGTTCAGGGTGGGGATGACGACGCTGATGGATGCTCCCTCCGGCGCTGCCGAAGGCTTGGAGAAAGAATTTGGGGGCTGGGTGGAAATGGACAAACGCCTCACCACTTCACTGCACTCGGAGAACTCCGACCTCTGGACGCCCCACTGCAGGAGCGATCACCGGGCCTTGGTTCCTTCCCAGGCCCCGGGTAGGTTGAGCATAGGGTCGGCCCGCAAGGTAGACACCAGTAATGTGTACTCACATTAATATCGCGTCCTACGTAGGGAATTTTGGCCATGGAACAACGCTTGGGCGCCGCTGCCCTTTGGCCCGATCCGCCTGACCTGCCCCTGCCGACCATCATGGACCAGCGCTGGCTTGACGCAGTTTTCCTGCATTGGCGGATTCCGGAATCATCCGCGGCCCGGTTCATGCCGCCGGGGGTGGAGCCGGACGTTTTCGACGGCTCTTCCTGGGTGGGCCTCATCGGCTTCCGCATGAAGGACGCCGGGATAGGGCGCGGCCCCGGAATTCCGTACCTGGGCAGCTTCAACGAGGTCAACGTCCGGCTCTACTCGCGGGAGCCGGACGGAACCAGGGGCGTGGTGTTCCTGAGCCTTGATGCGAACCGGCTTCCCGTTGTCCTGGCTGCCCGGCAAGCGGGGATACCTTATGTGTGGTCCCGCATCCGGTCCTGGGGAACACCGCCTGGAGACGAGGGCGGCGGCCCCAGCGGCTACTCCGTCAGCCGCTTCCGGAGAGGCGCATCCAGCCGCTTCAGCGTCATTCCGGACCCGCGCTCGGTTGCTGGCGACCCCCTGTCCATCCACGTCACAGCACGGTTCGGACTGCACAGCAGGTTCCACGGGCGGACCATCCACATCCCCAACACCCATGAACCCTGGGCGCTACACAAGGCCGATGTCCACGAGCTTCACGATGGCCTCATCAGCTCCGCCGGCATCGAGGTGGGCGGCCCGCCGGAATCGGTCCTCTACTCCCCCGGGGTGCGGACCCAGTTCGGCTGGCCGAGGGTTGTGACCGGCGCTCACGGCTAAGGCGGGGAGCAAAGCCAGGGCCGGGAAGTCAGGCGTCCTGCCAGCCCCGGCCTTCGCTGAATGTGGCAACGAGCGTTCCAACCCCGGCCTGGAGGGAGTTGGACGGGTCAAAGAAGAGGGACCCTTCAGAGGCGCGGCTGTGGAGGATCAGCTGCTCAGCTTCAAGTTTCGCCTCCGGAACGGTGGCTCCGAGGATGCCGGTCCTGGCCGGCAGCTCCGTGGTGTGCACGGTCTCAGCACCGGTCTCGGACAACGGGATGGTGGTGCCGGGGTTGATCTCGTCGTGGGGAAAATCGAACCCGGTGTCTTCGGCTGCCGCAGGAATCGTGTACTCCAGGAAATACGTCATGAAACCACCTTTGCAGAATCCCCCCGGCGCCGAAAGCCCACCCGCACAGAGGGGTTCGCAGGGGCCAACAGGAGCCAACGCGGCGTCTTCCCACGTCAAGCGGGCGCTCCTATACTTGCCGGATGATGATGTCGCTGTGGTTTGGCGTCATAGCATCCAGTGCCCTGGTTCTGGGTGCCTTCATCGGCGTCCGGTTCGAACTTCCCAAGCGGCTGCTGGCCATGCTCCTGGCCTTCGCCGCCGGCGCCCTCATCACCGCCCTCGCTTTCGAACTGTTCGAGGACGCCTACGAACACGGCGGCATTATCCGCGCCGCCCTTGGCCTGATGCTGGGCGCAGTGGTATTCACGGTCCTGAGCGCTTTGCTGGACCGGTGGGCGCAGGCCGGAGACCTGCAGCGCGCCAAGGCGGCTGACGAGGTCCAGGGCAGCGCCAAGCTCGACACTGACACAGCGGCAAGCGACAAGCGCCCCACCTCAGCGTCCACAAGCGGAGCGGCCGGCCTGGCCCTGCTGGCCGCCGTCACCCTGGACGGCGTCCCGGAAAACCTGGCCCTTGGCATCTCCCTGGGCGAAGGAACAGGCGGTCTGGCGCTGCTGGCCGCAATCTTTGTCTCCAACTTTCCTGAAGCGCTCGTGGGTTCAGCCTCCATGCGGAGCCAGGGCCGGTCGGCCGGCAGCATTATCGGGCTGTGGGTGGCCTGTGCCGCCCTGCTGGTCATCGCCGTCGTGCTCGGCGCCGGGCCCCTGTCCGGGACTGATCCGGAAGCAATATCTATACCGCTGGCCTTTGCCGCCGGGGCTGTGATCGCTTCCCTGGCGGACACCCTGATGCCGGAAGCCTACGAACACGGCGGCCCCGCGGTGGCCCTCAGCACTGCGGCGGGCTTTGTCCTCGCGTTCGTCCTGTCGCTCGCCTGAGCCCCCACAAAACAGCTACTTGCCCAGGCCGGCCTTCCGCAGCGCCTCTGCCATGGCTGTGTTGAGGGGAGCTTCCTTCTTCGCAGGCGCGGGAGCCGCAGGGGAACGCCCGGGCGAGGGCGCCTTTCGGGCCGGGCCGCCACCCTGCTCCCTGCCGCGGCCCGGGTTCTGCGGGTTGCCGCCGGCGCGCCCTGTGCCCGCGCGTCCGGCAGCGGGTTCGTCGTCGAGCCGCAGTGTCAGGGAGATCCGCTTCCGGTCCGGGTCGGCCTCCAGCACTTTGACGCGGACCACCTGGCCGGACTTCACCACTTCCCGCGGATCGGAGACGAAGCGGTTCGCCATGGCGGACACGTGCACCAGTCCGTCCTGGTGGACGCCCACATCCACGAACGCGCCGAACGCCGCAACGTTCGTCACGGTTCCTTCCAGCACCATCCCTGGTTTGAGGTCGGAAATCTTCTCAATCCCGTCTGAGAAGGTTGCGGCCGCAAACGCGGGACGCGGGTCCCGTCCCGGTTTGTCCAGCTCGGAGAGGATGTCCTGCACCGTGGGCAGGCCGAACGTCTCGTCCACGAAGTCACGGGGGTCCAGGGAGGAGGCCGGAGCCGACCCCGCTGCCGCCCGGATCTTCCGGGCTACCGCATAGGACTCGGGATGGACGCTGGAGGCGTCCAGCGGCTCCGCTCCCCCGGTGATCCGGAGGAAGCCCGCGCACTGCTCGAACGCCTTCGCACCCAGCCGCGGCACCTTCTTCAGGTCAGTGCGCCTGGCGAAGGGCCCGTGTTCGTTCCGGTAGGCCACGATGTTTTCGCTCAGCAAGGGTCCGACGCCGGCCACGCGGCTGAGCAGCGCGGGCGAGGCGGTGTTGACGTCCACGCCCACGGCGTTCACGCAGTCCTCCACCACCGCGTCCAGGCTGCGGTCCAGCTTCGAGGCTGTCACGTCGTGCTGGTACTGGCCCACGCCAATGGATTTCGGATCGATCTTCACCAACTCGGCGAGGGGGTCCTGGAGGCGGCGTGCAATGGACACTGCACCGCGCAGCGACACGTCCATGCCCGGCAGCTCCGCCGCAGCCAGTGCCGAGGCGGAATACACGGAGGCGCCCGCTTCCGAGACCACCAGCTTCTGGGGTTTGCGGTCCACCTCCGGCAGCCGCTTGATCAGTTCGGCGGCGAGCTTGTCGGTTTCCCGGGACGCCGTGCCGTTACCGATGGCCACAAGTTCGACGGCGTGCTGCCGCGCCAGCCGGACCAGCGTGGCCAGTGCTTCGTCCCACTTCCGCAACGGGGCGTGCGGGTACACGGTGTCGGTGGCCACGACCTTGCCGGTGCCGTCCACCACGGCCACTTTGACGCCGGTCCGGAGCCCCGGATCCAGGCCGAGGGTTGCCCGGTTCCCTGCGGGGGCGGCCAGGAGGACGTCCCGGAGGTTCGCCGCGAAAACGCGGACGGCTTCGTCCTCCGCGGCGGCGAACATCCTGCCGCGAAGGTCGGCCGTCAGCCGGGACAGCAGGCGGGAACGCCACGCCACCTGCGCGGTCTGGATCAACCAGGAGTCGGCGGGACGTCCCCTGTCGGCGACCCCGAGGCACCTGGCCACCGCTGACTCGTAGCGCGTGCGTGCGGCGGCAAGGGCGGCGTCGTCCTGTGGATCTGCCTCGGCAAGGTCCAGCTCGAGGACGCCGTCCTTTTCCCCGCGCAGCAGCGCGAGGACCCGGTGGGACGGCATGCCCGCAGGCGCCTGGGCGAACTCGAAGTAGTCAGCGAACTTCTGGCCGTCGCTTTCCTTCCCCTTCTTCACGCGTGAGACCATGCGGCCCTGCGCCCACAGGCGCTCCCGCAGGTCAGCGGCCAGGTCCGGATCCTGGGCCACCCGCTCCACCAGGATGGAGCGTGCCCCGGCGAGAGCCGCTGCGGCGTCGGTGACGGCGTGTTCGGGGTTGAGGTACTTGCCGGCTTCGCGTTCCGGGTCCAGGTCCGGCCGCTTAAGCAGGGAGTCTGCCAGGGGTTCAAGGCCGGCTTCCCGCGCGATCTGCGCCTTGGTCCGCCGCTTGGACTTGAAGGGTAGGTAGATGTCCTCCAGCCGGGACTTGGTGTCCGCCGCGAGGATGGCCTTCTTCAGCTCCGGCGTCAGCTGGCCCTGTGCGTCAATCGCTTCCAGGACGGCACGACGGCGGTCGGCAAGTTCGCGGAGGTAGCGGAGCCGTTCGTCGAGCTCACGGAGCTGGGTGTCGTCCAGCGTCCCGGTGGCTTCCTTGCGGTAGCGGGCGACGAACGGCACGGTGGATCCGCCGTCGAGCAGTTCAACGGCTGCCTTCACCTGCCATGCTTTGACGCCCAGCTCGGTGGCGATCTGGGTATGGATGGCATCGTCCGTTATCGGGGAGGCGGACGGGGCGGAAGGGGCCTGCGGCAGTTGAGTCACCAGAACATCTTGCCTTACCGGATTGCGCGGCTCCACTGCTGGGGCGCGAGTCCGCTCCACCCAGGTTGTTCCGGGCAAGGGTATTCCGCTGCCGCCGGCAAAGTGCTGTAGTTGAGGTGCCGTCACAGGCACCCAATGCTCGAGGAAGAGGCCACCATGAGGGAACTGCTTATCATTTTTCAGGAGGGGTTCGACGAGGCAAACATCACCGTGACGGTTAACGGGAAGCAGGCGCGGCGGGATATTGGGGTCTCCACCAATCCGATCCTTGGCATCGCCAACGAGGTGTCCGTTGAGCTGCCGGCAAAAGGCGCGCAGGTGGGTGTGGAGGTGACGAACCGCGGCCTGAAGGCCATCACCAAGGTGAGCGGCAGGCCGAAGAGCGTGCTGGTTTCGATCGAGGACGGCAGGCTTGTGATGAAAGAGGGAACCGGCAGGGAGGCGCTGCTGTAGCGGGTTAAAGCAGCCCAAGTATGGCCCTAGTAAAAGTCCATTCGCTGGAGTACGATCTGATCACCGCCGGCATCCTGGAGGACCCGGCGGGCCAAATCTCCAGAGTTTGAGCCAAAGGCCGTCGGATGGCCTGCGGCGCCCGCTGCCGGGACAGCACACCGCGCAGCCAACGACGGCGGCACCCAGGCCGGGTGCCGCCGCCGTCGTTAATTTCCGTCCTAGTTCTGGTAGGCGGGGTAGTCCGTGTAGCCCTCCGCGCCGTCCGCGTAGAACGTGGAGGGGTCCGGCTCGTTGAGGGGAAGGCTTTCCTTCCAGCGGCGGGCGAGGTCCGGGTTGGCGATGGCGGGGCGGCCCACCACTACGGCGTCGGCATGTCCGTCGTCCACCAGGGCTGCTGCCTCGTCTCGGGTGGTGATCACGCCAAAGCCGGTGTTGACCAGGAAGGTCCCGCCGAAACGGACCCGGAGGTCCTGGACCAGGTCACCCGCGGGCTCGTGGTGCAGGATGCTCAGGTAGGCGAGGTTGAGCGGGGCGATGCTGTCCACCAGCACCTCGTAGGTGGCGCGGACGTCAGCGGCGTCGGTCTCGGCGATGCCCTGCACGTTGTGCTCCGGGGAGATGCGGATGCCGACGCGGTTGGCGCCCACGGCTGCCACCACCGCGTTGACCGTTTCGATGACGAACCGGGCACGGTTCTCGGGTGAGCCGCCGTAGCTGTCGTCCCGCACGTTGGAGTTCGGGGCCAGGAATTCGTGCAGCAGGTACCCGTTGGCCGAGTGCAGCTCCACGCCGTCGAATCCGGCCTCGATGGCATTGAGTGACGCGTTGACGAATTCCTGGATCACCATGGGGAGTTCGTCCGTGGTCAGGGCATGCGGCACCGGGTAGGGCTGCTTCCCCTGCGGGGTGCGGACGATGCCGTCAATGGCGACGGCGCTGGGGGCCACCAGCTCGAGTCCGCCGGTGATGTCAGGATGCGATACCCGTCCGCCGTGCATGATCTGGGCGAACATGCGGCCGCCTTCGGCGTGGACGGCGTCGGTGACCTTCTTCCAGCCGGCAACCTGTTCCTCGGTGACGATGCCGGGCTGGCCGGCGTAGGAGCGGCCAACCGGGGTCGGGAACGTTCCTTCGCTGACGATGAGGCCCAGGGACGCGCGCTGGCGGTAATGCTCTACGACAAGCGGACCGGGGACCCCTGCCTCACCTGCGCGGAGCCTCGTCAAGGGTGCCATGACCAGGCGGTTGGGAAGCTCAAGTTCGCCGAGGCTGAGGGGGGAAAACAGCATGCGCGGTTCCTTTCGAAGGCTGAAGACGTACTGCCTTGGCCAACCGGGATTCTGCAGCAACTATTCCTGTTGCGATGGGAATCACAGCAGGTGGACGGCGGGCTCCGGGGCCTTCGGCCGCCGCCTACCTTGCAGCCCCGGGGCAGCCCTGGCCCTGGGGGTTGGCGTTGCAGTCGTCAGCGTAGTTGCGCGTCAGCGAGCGCCACGCACTGATGGTTTGCGGAGGAGCGCTGAACTGGCCCTGGCCGGGAATCGGCAGGGGCGGCCCGGCATTGACCGAGTAGGTTCCCTGGAAGGTGGTGGTCACCTCCACCTGGAAGTCACCGGTAGCCCCGTAGGCGTGGCTTGTCCGGGTCTTTTCGCCCCACCGGTCCTGGGGTAGCGGCCCGCCCATGGAAGGCTGGGGTCCGAACACGGTCCCGTCGCCGTAGTTCCACGTGTACTGGAATGGGGTGGCCACGATGTGCACCTGCTGCCCGAACATGGTGACGTCGAACTGCTGCTCGGCTGCCTCCGCGTAGAAGTTGGTCTCAGCACCCCGCAACGTGTGCGGGCTGGGTTGTGCCACCACTGTTCCAGCATTGACCGGCAGGCTCTGGAACTCCCGCTGGATGTCAGCTGCGATCCTGGGCAGCAAGTCCTCGGGCCTGGCGTCGAAAAGGCACGTGGGGCCGGAGTGATGAGCCCAAACAGCGCCGGGCACACCTCGGGGCCGGGAAAGCCAGGTGACGGGAATGCCCTCTTCACCGTCGGGCCCATCCTTGCACTCCAACTGGCGGGCAAGGCAAGGAGTATCAAAGTCTCCCCCACCGAGGTGGCACTGGAGTTCGTACTTGTACTCATTCGGGTCGGTATATGGGAGGGATGGATCAGCTCGTACGAAATCCTTGATCCCAGCGTCCCACGCATATCCATTGAATTGCAGGCCGGGGTTCCATTCCCCACCGAACTCAGGATCGCTCGCGTCTTCTGCACTCGACGGGTAGGCAAAAAGGGCAATTAAGACCGCCGCAACGAGGAAGGTACTGAGCGGACGATAACCACCCACTGCTAGCCGACTATGCTTCCGAGCTCAGTCACTGACCAAGCGCCGTTCTTGTAAGCGAGGACAAGGAGATTACCTTGATCAGGCATCGGCGGGTCAGTCCGAGCTATGGTTCCGTCAGCACGCATGTAAGACAAGGGCTCCTGACGAACTTGAACAGCGACCTTGTAGTTTCCCGCTTCGTCCTTCTCAAATGTTGTGTCCGCAACAGGTGTGGTGAGTTTTCCGCCTACAAGCCATCGTCCTTCTGAGTTCCAGTTGACGATCACTTCTTTAACTTTTTGGCACGCCGCACAGGCCGGTGGCTCGATGCTCTCGAAGGTAGCGACGTCCCCAGTTTCGTACGAATAACTCAGCACACTGAACCAGTACTTCGCGAAGGCTTCTGCCCCCTCCTTCGTCTCCGTCTTCGCGACCTCGGGCAGCACCGGGACGGGGACGTTTTGGGCGGGACCGGACGCGTCGGCCGGCTTGTACACGGCGGTGGGTGTCGGGGTCGGGCTGGACGGAGGGCTGGACGTGGCCGAACCCGTCGGCGTGGAGGACACGGCACCGGGATCTGCGGGGGCTCCACCCGCGCAGCCGGCCAGCATGAGTGCCGCAGCAACAGCAGCACCGGCAGCAGCTGACCGGATTCCCCAAGGCGTGGAGACGTTGATTGATGTCATGGGCCGCTAATCCCCCAGTAGTTTCAAGACGGCTAACTCCGGACAATGACTTAAGGGTAGCCCAGGTCACATTTCACCCATCAAACTTATCCACAGCTACCGCCAATGGTTTATCACCACAGAAGCCCTGAAAGACGTCATAAAGGGAGCCGGCGCATGAATGCGCCGGCTCCCTTCCCTCAAAGCCCTTTCCCGTGACCAGGCGAAGCTACTTTTGCGGAGGCAACACCAACTCCCCTGTCTTGTCCGTGGACAAGGCGAGCGACGAGACATACTGCGGGCCGCCGTTGGGCGCGTCCTTCGCCGACCGCACCATGTCCGGACGCTCAAATTCAATCCCCGTGACGTGGCAGAGGAGCTTGGCGTCGCTGGGGTTCCCGTCGGCGTCGAACATCGGCAGGTCGATGCCGTCGTCGGTGCGGCGGAGGTAGTACCGTCCGCGGGTGGCCAGCGCCAGCACCGGCGGAAGGACCAGGGCAAGGCCCACCGCGAAGATCGGCGAGAACGGCTGGATCGCGGAGCCAAAGGCACCAAAGAACACGGCAATCGAAATTCCAGCGGAGGCGAGCATCGACACAAAGCCCACCGGGTTCACGGCATACAGCATGCCCCGCCGGAATTCGGGAACCTTGGGGGAAATCTTCAGCAGGTATTTGTTGATGGCGATATCGGACGCCACCGTGACAACCCAGGCCATGGCGCAGTTGGCATAGAAGCCCAGGATCGTGTTGAGGAAGTCGAACATGTTGGCTTCCATCAGGACCAGGGCAATGGCCAGGTTGACCACCACGAACACCATGCGTCCCGGATAGGTCTTGGTGATGCGGGTGAAGCTGTTGGTCCAGGCCAGCGAACCCGAATACGCGTTGGTGACGTTGATCTTGATCTGCGAGATGACCACCAGCACCACGGCCAGCGTCATCGCCAGCCAGGCCGGCATCATCTCCCGGTAGACGCCCAGGAACTGGTGCACCGGCTCATTCGCCGTGGCAGACGCCGCCGGGTCCAGGGTTGCGATGAGGTAGATGGCGATGAACAGGCCCACGATCTGCTTGATCGCGCCGAAGATCACCCAGCCGGGTCCGGCCAGGATGACCGCCCGCCACCACGCCCCCTTGTTGGCTTCGGTGCGCGGCGGCATGAACCGGAGGTAGTCGATCTGTTCGGCAATCTGCGCCATCAGGGACAGGCAGACACCCGCTGCCAGCATCACCGACGCAAGGTTGGGGCCGCCGTCGCCCGATTCGCCCGTGTACGCAAAAAAGGTGTTGATGCTTTCCGGGTGCGAGACCAGCAGGTATCCCACCGGCACCACCATCAGCAGCAGCCACAGTGGGGTGGTCCACACCTGCAGCTTGGCCAGGGTGTTCATCCCGTAGATCACCAGCGGAATGATGATCACCGTGGAGGCTGCGTACCCCAGCCACTGCGGAATGCCCAGGCCCACTTCCAGGCCCTGCGCCATGATGGAGCCTTCCAGGGCGAAGAAGATGAAGGTGAACGTCGCGAAGATGACGTTGGTGACCACCGACCCGTAGTAGCCGAAGCCGGAGCCGCGGGTGATGAGGTCAAGATCGATGTTGTACCGCGCCGCGTAATACGCCAGCGGAAAGCCGGTGGCGAAGATGATGACGGCGGCAACCAGGATGCCGAAGATGGCGTTGACCGTCCCATAGGCGATCCCGATGTTCGCGCCGATGGAGAAGTCCGCCAGATAGGCGATGCCGCCCAGCGCACTGGTTGCCACCACCCCCGCGCTCCACTTGCGGTAGGAGCGTGGTGCGAAGCGGAGCGTATAGTCCTCCAGGCTTTCCTTGGTGGCGTTCAGCGCTGCGGCGTTGCCCGCCGCCGGGGCCGCTTGAGCGCTTCCGACGACGGCGGCACCAGGCTGTGCCGGCGGGTCCAGCAGCTGCGTTGTCTCTTTGTCATTGCTCATGGAATTGCGTCGCTTTCGTGTCTAAGGGATCTGATGCGACGCTATCCGGCACGAACGACAGCCCGGTCACGGGCTTGTTTCGGCGGCGTTAAGCCTTGACTGCTGCTGTAAACAAAAGCAGTTACCGCCCATTGTTGGCCTTCCACAAAACCGGCCGCATCTGCCGGAATTACTGTCGGAAAGGAGATCACAACCGAAAGCAAGGACGGCGATGACAACCATTTCCCGCACCACGGAATACCCAATCCTGGAGACGGCCCGGCAGCAGGTCCTGGAGGGTGGAATCGGCCTCGCGGAAGCGCAACTGCTGGAGGTTCTGCGCCTCCCCGACCCCGCAGTCCCCGCCGCGCTGGAGCTTGCCCACCAGGTCCGCCTCAAGCACTGCGGGGAGGACGTGGAGGTTGAAGGGATCATCTCCATCAAAACCGGCGGCTGCCCCGAGGACTGCCACTTCTGCAGCCAGTCAGGCCTCTTTGACTCCCCCGTCCGCGGCGTCTGGCTGGACATCCCGGAACTGGTCAAGGCCGCCAAGGAAACGGCCGTCACCGGAGCCACCGAATTCTGCATCGTCGCCGCCGTCCGCGGACCCGACATCAAACTCATGAACCAGATCAAGTTCGCCATCGACCGCATCAATGAGGAAGTGGACATCAACATCGCCTGTTCCCTGGGCATGCTCACCCGCCGCCAGGTTGACCAGCTCGCCTCGTGGGGAGTGCACCGCTACAACCACAACCTCGAGACGGCGCGGAGCTACTTCCCCCAGGTTGTCACCACCCACAGCTACGAGGAGCGGCTGGAGACCTGCGCCATGGTCAAGGACGCCGGCATGGAACTGTGCTGCGGGGCGCTGATCGGCATGGGCGAATCACTCGAACAGCGTGCAGAGCTGGCCGCGCAGCTGGCTGCCCTGGAACCGCACGAAGTGCCGCTGAACTTCCTCAACCCGAGGCCCGGCACGCCGCTGGAAAACCAGGAACTGATGGACGGCAAGGACGCCCTCCGCGCCATCGCCGCGTTCCGGCTGGCCATGCCCCGCACCGTCCTCCGGTACGCCGGCGGCCGGGAGCTCACCCTCGGCGATCTCGGTACCCGCGAGGGGCTGCTGGGCGGGATCAACGCGGTCATCGTCGGCAACTACCTCACCACCCTGGGCCGTCCCGCCGCCGCCGACCTCAACCTGCTGGTGGACCTCAACATGCCCATCAAGGAACTCCAGAAGACCCTATGATCCCCACCCGCTCAACCAGCTCAATCATCGGGAGCTTCTGCGGCCACTGCGGCGAGTTGTATCCGAAGGAAACGTTCGACGGCGGGAGCGCACCGCCGTCGAACGTCCTCCAGACGGGCGATGGGCAGGTGGCGGCCGCCCCTCACCAGGAGTGCGCTGCGCGGCTTCAGCTGGAACCGCCGCGCTATTGCGGCCAGTGCGGACGCCGCCTCAAGGTCCAGGTGTCACCCCACGCCTGGACGGCCACCTGCTCACGCCATGGAACCACCGCCTCCTGACCCAAAGTTCACCAAACCCTCTGGCGCGTTTCTACATAACGTAGAAGAATGGCTTCATGATGTTTGAACATGTGGATGGACAACCCGTACTGGAACTCGACGACGAGCAGTCCTGGCGTCTGCTGGAGGGCACCAAGCACGGAAGGCTGGTGGTGTCCGTCGCGGGAGAGCCGGACATCTTCCCGGTGAACTACGTCACGGCCAACCGGAAAATCTATCTCCGGACGGCTCCGGGCAACAAGCTGGCCCAGTTGACCATCAACTCCACTGTTCTGTTCGAAACGGACGGCATCCTCTCGGAGGAAGCCTGGTCCGTGGTGCTGCGGGGAAAAGCCCGCGTCCTCAGCAACTCCGCGGAACTGGCAGCAGTGGAGGAGCTCGGACTGAAGACCTGGGTGCCCACCCTGAAGGACTTCTACGTGGAAATTGAGCCCACCTCCGTCAGCGGCCGCCACTTCGAATTCGGAGAACAGCCGGAACGCGAAATCTAGGAGCTCCTAGACTGAAGGCATGGCGGACAAGCTCACTCCCGAGCGGCGCAGCTGGAACATGTCCCGGATCCGGGGCAAGAACACCAAGCCGGAACTGCTGGTGCGCAGGCTCCTCCATGCCAAGGGATACCGCTACCGGCTGCACGGAAAAGCCGGCGCCACCCGCCTGCCCGGCAACCCGGACCTGGTGTTCGCCGGCCGCCGCAAAGTAATCTTCGTCAACGGCTGCTTCTGGCACTTCCATGACTGCCGCGTGGGCCTGCACGCGCCCCAGGCCAACGCCGAATTCTGGGCTGCCAAGCGCAGCCGGACCCGCGAACGGGACGCCCGCCAACGCCGCCTGCTGGAGGACGCCGGCTGGCAGGTGCTCACCGTGTGGGAATGCGAACTCAAGGACAGCTCCGCGCTGGAATCAGAGCTGGTGCGGTTCCTGGAGACCGGCCGCTGAATCGCCGCTCCTGCGTGCCTGCCCCAATGAGGATTCGCCGCTTTTAAGGCATCTTGAGCGAATCTTTCGGCATTCCCGCCGCGGTTCTTGAGTGCCGGCCGGAAAGATGGATGGGTTCAAATCACGGCAATCACAACAGAAATTCCTGGCCCCGCTGCAACCGCTCCCACTGTTGGAACGGTGCGGAAAATCAAGGGAGAAAACTATGGGCCCACGGATTAGGGGTAAACCCGCAGTCTCATCAAGAAACCCACAATTCTGTTTCCAAAACCCGTCGCGCGAAAGCAACGCCCCTAACCTGAAGTGAAACAAATGCCCCACATAACCGCCCCCTTCCAGGAAGGGACTGTTCCCGCCGAAAGGACCGTCATGAGCGCCGCAGATGATGCCCCCCGGCCCTTGGTGGACCAGTCGGTTCTCGACCGGTTGAGGGAGGAACTGGAAGAAGAAGAGGGGTACTGCAGGGTCTTCGTGGGGAACTTCATCGAGTACCTGCCGCACCGGATTGGACGCCTCCGGCTGGCGCTGACCACGGGAGACCTGGAGGGTTCAGTGGACGCAGTCCTCAGCCTGAAAACCTCCAGCCAGATGGTGGGCGCCGAGCGGCTGGCCGGCCTGGCCATGGACCTGGAGGGCGAGCTCCGCAACGAGGCCCGCCACTCGGATGTGGCAGTCGTCCTGCCGCAGCTGGCCGCCGCATTCCTCCGGCCCATCAACCTGTGCAGCCGGCAGACCATGCACCGCCTGCAGTCTCAGTGCTCGCCCGGAGCCAGGCGGTAACCAACGCCGCGGACAGTCTGGAGCCAGCGCGGCTTCTGCGGTGAGTCGCCCAGCTTCTTGCGGAGGTTGCCCATGTGGACCTCGACGGACCGTTCGTCCGCCTCGCTAATGTAGCTGCCGACGTCGTAATCCTCGTCCCGCAGCCGGCGCACCAGGTCGGACTTGGTCCGGACCGTCCGGCCCGCTTCCAGGAGGGCATGCAGGAGTTCGAACTCCGTGCGGGTCAGGTTCATTTCCTTGCCGTCAACAACCACGGTCCTGGACGCGTAGCTCAGCTCCAGCCCGTTGTGGCTGAAGTTCCCCCGCTCAGGGTGGACGGCTCCGCTGTCGGCTGCGGCATCTCCTGGCATGGCTTCAGAAGGATCGGCGACAGAACGGGGGCGGCGCATCATCGCGGCGATGCGGGCGCGGAGCTCCCTGGGGCGGAACGGTTTGGTGAGGTAGTCGTCAGCTCCGGACTCCAGCCCGATCAGGGTGTCCAGCTCCTCGGTGCGGGCCGTGAGCATCACAATGTACGCGTCCGAAAATTCGCGGATCTGGCGGGACACCTCAAAACCGTCGATGTCCGGCAGGCCGAGGTCCAGGGTGATGACGTCAGGGTTGAGGGTCTTGGCCACGAGGACACCTTCTGCCCCGCTGCTGGCCACGCTTACGTCGAACCCGGCCTGGGACAGCACGGTGCGTACCAGTTCCCGGATGTCGTGGTCATCCTCGATGACCAGTCCCACTCGTGCATCACTCATAGCGCCCCCTCAGCAGCCAACGTCTGAAGTATAGCTGGCTGCCGATATCCTGCTGGCATGGCCTCACACACTCCGCCCCGCAAGTTCCGTGCCATGGACCACCCCGTGGCCTGGTCCTCGGGCAAGCTGAGGTTTTTCCGGCGGCCCTTCCACGAGTACCGGCTGACGGACCGGGTGGCGTTGAGCCAGATGCCGCTGTTCGTGACAACTCTCCTCACGGCATTCCTGGTGTGGGCGTTCTTCCCCGTCACTATGGACAACCCGCTGTTCGTGGCCTTCCTGGTGTCCCAGCTGGTGATCATGGCCCTCTGCTACCTGGTCCCGTGGGACCGGCTGCCGTACACGAGTTTCCTGATCATTCCGCTGCTGGATTTTGTCTCCATAGCCGTGGGCCGGGAGGGAGGCGGCCAGGAAAGCCTCACCGGAATCAGCCTGCTGGCCGTGTTCCCGGTGATCTGGCTGTGCGCGTCCGGGTACTACCCCCGGACGTCCCTGTGGCTGTCCTTCCTGGCCCCGCTTGCCATCATCTGGGTCCCACTGCTGCTGAAGGGGAACCCGACGCCCCAGGACCTGGCGCGGTCCCTGCTCCTTCCGGTCATGATGCTCGGCATCGGTGTGTCCGTCAGCGTGTTGACGCTCAGCATGACGCGGCAGCAGCGCGCTCTTGAGGAGAAGGACGCCCAGCTGCAGGACAACCTGCGCACCAGCCAGCGCCAGGGGGCGCTCCTGAACACCATCCTGGACACCGTCCATCTGGGAGTCCTTGCAGTCGATGCGGACGGGCACGACGTCCTGATGAACAGAAGGCAGCGGGTCAACCACGAGCTCGCCCGGCCCAAGGACATTGCGGATCCGAACGAGTCCCAGCTGCTGGTCTTCGGGCCGGACCGCGTGACGCTGGTTCCCGTTGAGGAGCGGCCGGTCCGCCGCGCCGTCCTCGGGGAAACCTTCACCGATTACCTTGTGTGGCTGGGCTCCGGCCGCGACCAGCGCGCCTTCGTGACCACCGCGCGGGCCATGAAGGACAACGACGGCGCGTTTGCCGGTTCCGTGATTGTCTTCAGCGATGTGACGGACCTCGTGAACGCCCTGACGGCCAAGGATGATTTCGTCTCCAGCGTCTCGCACGAATTCCGGACGCCGCTGACCTCGATCCTGGGCTACGTTGAAATCCTGCTCGCCGAAGAGCCGGAGGACAGCCAGCGCGACATGCTGGACATCATCCGCCGGAACTCCGAACGGCTCCTCACGCTGGTGTCGGACCTGCTGTCCAGCCGGAACGGCCAGCTGATCGTGACGCCCCAGGCCGTGGACGTGGCAGAACTGGTGCGCTCCAGCGTTTCCTCCGCCATCCCACGCGCGGCGGCTTCGGGAGTGGCGCTTGAGGCTGACACCCCGGACCGGCTGGAGGCCCACGTGGACGGGCCCAGAATCGCGCAGGTGCTGGACAACCTGGTGTCCAACGCCATCAAGTACTCCCCCGACGGCGGCAGTGTGATGGTCTCGCTCGCGCAGGAGGACGGGCACGTGGCCTGCCGGGTCACCGATACCGGCATGGGCCTGAGCCCGGAAGATGCGTCTGAGGTTTTCGCCAAGTTCTTCCGGGCCAGCAGTGTCCGCCGGACAGCCATCCCCGGGGTGGGGCTGGGCCTGCCGATCAGCAAGGCGATCGTTGAGGCCCACGGCGGGACCATCGAGGTGGACAGCGCCCTGGGCGAAGGGACAACCTTCACGTTCCGGGTTCCGGTCTAGTCGGGGCGGGCGGGGACTACTTCTCCCCATGATTGCCGTGCGAGCTCCCGCACTGAGGCAAGGATGTCCGACGGCGGCCGGGACAAGTCCAGCGGAAATTCCACAATGTCGATGTCCGTGTTGAGGATGCGGCGGAGCTTTACCTCGCCGGCGCCGGCGTACACAAGCCAGGCTGTGGGCACAGCCAGTGCCGTGCAGTGCCCCAGCATCTGGTAATGGTCTGCGGTCAGGGAAGCGCCGGGATCAGTGGCCGCCCTGTATTTGGCGTTGTACACCGCCACGGGCCGTCCGCCCAGCAGGTGGACAGCGTCCGGCCGCACCGAGAGCCTGTCCGCGTCGTTCACTGCCTCGCTCAGGAGGGTGCTGAACTGGAGCCGGAGTTCCCCGGGGTAGGCAGCCATCGCCTCACGCAGCGCGGTGCCCACAAAATCCCCAAACACCTGGGCCATGTCCACCACAAAGGAGGCGGTCTGCTGGGTTCCCTTCCCGGCCTCGGCGGAGGCATTGCGCAGGATCAGCTCAGCCAGGCGCAGTACCGCGTGGTAGCGGAGGTTCATGCGGTTTGCTTTCCACCGCGGCAGCGGCGCCCCGGCTGGAAGGCGCGTGACGGCGTCGAGCTTTCCCTTGAGCTGGCGCAGCCGGCTCAGCACCTCCGGCTGCACCCGCGGCACCTGCCCCATCCGCTCCAG
Source organism: Pseudarthrobacter oxydans (assembly GCF_013314975.1). Taxonomy (GTDB): domain Bacteria; phylum Actinomycetota; class Actinomycetes; order Actinomycetales; family Micrococcaceae; genus Arthrobacter; species Arthrobacter oxydans. Next base: position 167,440 of record NZ_JABTYH010000004.1, read on the forward strand.
AGCCGCACGCAGGATGCGGTTCTCTGCGATGTCCTCGGTGAACTCGTCGTAGGACACTTCCAGGGGCACCAGCATGCCGGGACGCCGGGAAATCTGGTCGGATATCCGGATGCGGCCCTTGACCGTCCGGAGCGACTCGTCCACGGTGAGGTAGCCCTGCAGGACCCCGCGGCCCAAGGCTTGTTCGGCCAGCTGCGCCAGCGATTCGGCCAGGGCGCTCCACAGGTCCCGGTCCTCCACCGCGGACACCGCATCCGGGCGGAACCCCTGGTCCCTGGCGTAGCTGAGCAGGAACAGCAGCCGGCCCAGGCCCAGCCGGTCCTTGGGCCGGACGTCCAGCTGGACGGTGGGAGTCCGTACCGAACCCACTTTGCCCACAGGCTCGATCCGGTACAGCCCAAGTCCCATCGGGGAAGCTTTCGCCAGCCCGGTGGAGTTCAGGAAGGAGGCGCTGGCCGGATCGAGCCGCTCAACGATGCCGCGGGACAGCTCATCCAGCACCAGGTGCCGGATCGGGGCGCGGGGGTCAACGCCGGGGTCAGCGCCGGGCAAGGCGTTCCAGCAGCTGGTCCAGCCCGAAGCGCTCTTGGAGCTGGGCCCTGGTGAGCTGGCCGTGGTAGTGCTCCTCCAGCAACGGCATCAGCTCGTACTTCCAGATCCGGCGCAGTCCCGCGGGGCTCTGCGCGGCCAGCTTCATGAAGTAGGACGGACCGATCATCAGGTCACGGTCCCACTCGTCGATGGCACTGTTGAGGGCGTCGAGCAGCAGCGCCGGCGTGGTGTCAAGCTGCTGTGCCTGCAGGAACCGCCACAGCGAGCCCTTCACCGGCTCGGTCTGGGGGTGCAGCTCGATGAAGGAGAAACGGCGCCGGATCGCCGCGTCCATCATCGCGATGGAGCGGTCCGCGGTGTTCATGGTGCCGATGATGTACAGGTTGTCCGGCAGGGTGAACGGCTCGTTGGGGCTGTACTGCAGGTAGATCCTGTCGTCCCGGTATTCCAGCAGGAAGTACAGTTCGCCAAATACCTTGGCCAGGTTGGCGCGGTTCATCTCGTCAATGATCAGGAAGTACGGCTTGTTCTCGTTACCCGGTTTGGCGGCTTCCTCCGCGAGCCGGCGGAGCGGTCCGGCGACGAGTTTGAAGGACACCTGGCCTTCATCCGTCTTGTCCGGCCGGTAGCCCTCGAAGAAGTCCTCGTAGGCGTAGGACGGGTGGAACTGGACCAGTTTGACCCGCTCGTCGGTGGTGTCATCCGCCAGCTCGGCCGCGAGGTGCTTCGCCAGGTAGGTTTTGCCGGTGCCCGGCGGGCCGTACAGGACCAGCTGCCGGTTCTCCTCCAGCAGTTCGGCGATCTCCTGGAGCGGCTCCAGTTCCATGTGCAGCGAGTCTGCGAACGCGCGCGTGAGGGGACGGAATCCCTCCTGGCCAGCGTGGACGACGGCGGCCGCTTCAGCATCGCCGTCGGGCTCGGTTTCTGCCTCGGCCGGCAGGAGAGCCTGCAGTGCCGGCATCACGCGCGTCACGTCCACCACGATGCCCGCGGTGGCAAGCTGGCGCTGGACGTGCCGGGGCAGGCTCGCCGCGGCATGCCCCTCGTCAAACCAGCGGACCTTCCGGCGCAGCCGCCGGTTGTCGTCGTTGCAGTCGGGTTCGCCCAGCACCCCGCCCAGCCGCACGGCGCCGGCATGCTGGTACAGGACCAGGTCACCTGGTTTCATGACGGTCAGGAAGGCAAAGACCGCCGTCTTGGTATCCTCGCGTTCCACATAGCCAAGGTGCTTGTAGTCCTCGTCCACCGCATGCTGGACCAGCCCGGCGGTGACCCCCGGGTCCAGCAGCCGGAGGTGCTCGACGTCGAGCGTCACCTTCTCCTCGTCCTGCCAGGCGGTGAGCAGTTCGGTGTTGTCGCCGTGGGTCCGCAGCAGCCACGCCCGGTGCCCGGGGTCGCCCACCTTGCGCCACTGGCTGACCAGCTGGCGCGAGTACCAGTCGATGCGCTGCCCGGCCTGCTCGTCGAGGTGCAGGCGGATGCGGTGGATATCGGCCGTGATGTCCTCTTCGGCGTCCCCCATGGCGCCGCCCACCAGGGAGGCAAAGGCGTCCCGGATTTCCTGCCGCTCCACATCGGCCACCACGGGCTCGAAGTAGCTCGGCCAGGACAGGAATTCGATGCTCCGGCGGATGGCCGGCTGGTCGTCCGGCGTTCCCGCCGCCAGCCGATGGAAGTTTAGCGGATCCTGCAGCGCACCGGTGATAACCGCCGGCGGCTGCCGGTCCACGTGCTGCACGAACCGGCACAGCCACTTCAGGTGGTCCCAGATGGTCCAGTTGAACTCCGCCGTCCGGTCCCTGATCACGCCGTGGTCCGTCATTCCCTGGTAGAGCTCACCCGGCAGCTCCAGCGGAGGCTCCAGCCAGGACGCGGCCTCTGCGACGCGGGCACGCTTGACCTTCAGCGACTTCACCTCGTGCGCCAGGGGCAGCGACTGCAGGAACAGCAGTTCGACGGCCAGCTGCTTCGCTTCCCGGGACGCACCCTCAAGGTTCCGCCGGAGGTTGGTCATCATGGGGGCCTTGGGGTCCGGCGTGCCCCGCTCCAGCCGCTCCAGGAGCTCGGCCGCAGCCTCCGACGTCCACGTCAGGGTCCGGCCATCCAGGGCCGACGGCTTCCCCAGCAGCCCCGGGCCCAGCACAAACCAGGCCGCGTCCTCGATCTCCCGTGAGATGCCGAGGGCGCGGGTCATGGCAGCAGGGGAGGCGGGGGTCATGCCTCCAAATTTACAGGGTCAAGCTGGACGGGCCCTTAAAGGTCGTACGCCCCCGGCAGCTCCGGTGCCGCTACTTGCCTGCGCCGGGACGCTTCCGGCCGAAGGTGAAGTAGCCCACGGGGCCGATGAAGTTGATGAAGGATGCTGCCCGCCATGCGGCCTTGGGGCCATTGATGAGCGCCGCGGGCCGCTTCGAAATGTCCCGCTGCGCCGCCACCAGCAGGGACACCTGCGCGATGGCCACCAGGATGGTGCCGGCCTTTGCTGACGGGGACATTTCTTTCCAGGTCTTTTTCTGGGCCATGTTTGCTCCTTGTATAGGTTCTCAGTTTCCGATGCTTGCTGCTCCCGCGCAACGGGGCGTGTGCCGGCGCATCCGCGTCACGCCGTGAAAGGCGCCAGGCGTTCCTTCTGTTCAGGCGTCAGCCGCTGCACGCGGCCCGTGGCCTCGTCCACGAATGCCAGGTGGCTGCTCGCCCTGACGCAGTCCTCCAGGGTGACGGGGTCCTGGATGAGGTAGTGGATATCGAAGCTGGCCCCTTTGACGGCGCCAATCCACACCTGCACCACGGCCGGCACGTTCCGGTACTCGAGGGTCCTGACGTACCGGATCTTGTGGTCCACCACCAAAGCCATGGTGCCTTCCGGGACGTCATTGAACAGCGAGACATGCGGATCAATTCCGGGCGCGCCGGCACCGCGGGGCGGGCCGAAGGCCGCGATGCGGGCCTCCTCAAGCATCCGGACAATCTGGACGTTGTTGATGTGCCCGTAAGCGTCCATGTCTCCCCAGCGCATGGGGACAAGGACCTCGATCCGCTGGCTTCCGTTGGTGCTCAACTGTGCACCGCCGTCGAATCGTCCACCGGGACGTCCCCTGCATCCGCCCCGGCGAACTGGGACATGTACAGGCGGTAGTACGCGCCCCGTGCAGCGAGGAGGACCTTGTGGTTCCCCTGCTCCACGATCCTGCCGTTCTCCATCACCAGGATGGTGTCGGCGTCGCGGATCGTTGAGAGCCTGTGGGCAATCACAAAGCTGGTGCGGTCCGTGCGGAGCGCGGCCATGGCCTTCTGCACCAGCAGCTCGGTGCGCGTGTCAACGGAACTGGTGGCCTCGTCGAGGATCAGCAGCGAGGGATTCGCCACGAAGGCCCGGGCGATGGTGATCAGCTGTTTTTCGCCGGCGCTGACGTTGTTGCCTTCCTCGTCGATGACCGTGTTGTAGCCCTCCGGCAGGGCCCTCACGAAGCGGTCCACGAAAGTGGCCTTGGCGGCCGCCATCACCTGATCCTCCGTGGCTTCAAGGTTGCCGTAGCGGATGTTGTCGTAGATGGACCCGCCGAACAGCCAGGCATCCTGCAGCACCATGCCCACCTTGGAGCGGAGCTCGGAGCGGCTGAGGTGGGTGATGTCCACGCCGTCCAGCATGATGGAGCCGGCATTGAGCTCATAGAACCTCATGACCAGGTTGACCAGGGTGGTCTTTCCGGCGCCGGTCGGCCCCACGATGGCCACGGTGTTTCCCGGTTCGGCGGTGAAGGACAGGTCCTCGATCAGCTTCTTGTCCTCCGTGTAGCTGAAGGTGACGCTGTTGAAGTCAACGTGCCCGTCAGTCCTGGCCGGGAGGTGCTCGGTGGCGGTTTCCTCATCCTGCTCATCGGCGTCGAGGAACTCGAAGACCCGTTCAGCGGAGGCCACGCCGGACTGCAGCATGTTTGCCATGCCGGCCATCTGGCCCAGCGGCTGCGTGAACTCGCGGGAGTACTGGATGAATGCGGTGGCGTCGCCCAGGGACATGGACCCGGAAGCCACCCGCAAGCCGCCCACCACGGCGATGCCCACGTAGCTGAGGTAGGAGACGAACTGCATGACCGGGAAAATGATGCCGGAGACGAACTGCGCCCCGAAGCTGGCCTTGTACAGTTCCTCGTTGCGTTCCTCGAACCGTTCCAGCATGTCCGCGTCGCGGCCGAACACCCGCACCAGGTCATGCCCCGAGAAGGATTCCTCGATCTGCCCGTTCAGCGCGCCCGTGTTCTTCCACTGGGCGGCAAAGAGCTTCTGGCTGCGCACGCCGATCATGCCCGCTGCCACCCCCGAGAGGGGAAGGGCAACCAGCGCTATCAGGGCCAGCTGCCAGGACACGATGAACATCATCACCACGATGCCGACGACGGTCAGCAACGAGTTGATGAGCTGGGCGAAGGCCTGCTGGAGCGCCTGCTGGATGTTGTCGACGTCGTTCGTTACCCGGGACAGCACGTCGCCGCGCTGGCGGGTGTCGAAGTAGTTGAGCGGGAGGCGGTTCAGCTTCCGTTCGGTGTCATCGCGGAGCCGCCGGATCACCTTCATCACGATGCGGTTCAGCACGTAGCCCTGCAGCCAGAGGAAGATATTGGCCACGAAGTACATCAGCAGGACCACTGCAATGAGCATGCTGAGCTTGTCGAAGTTGATGCCGGTGCCCGGCACCAGTTCCATCCGGGAAACCATGTCTGCAAAGTTGTCCTGGCCCTGCTGGCGCAGACCGTCCACGAACTGTTCCTTGCTGCCGCCGGCCGGAAGCTGCTTTCCCACCACTCCGGCAAAGATGACGTCCATGGCCTGGCCCAGGATCTTGGGGGCGATGACGTTCAGGACCACGGCGATCACCACCATGCCCACCACCACGTAAATGCCCAGGGCCTCAGGCTTCAGCAGCCCCATGAGCCGCTTGGCGGAGGGCCAGAAGTGCTGGGCCTTCTTGGCGGGCATCCCGCCGAACATGTCTCCGTCGGCCTCGGAGGGCTTGAATTCCTCCTCCACGAAGTCGTCGTCCTCGACGGATCCCTCCACCAGCTCCGCGTCGGGGGCGTCCTGGGCAGCTGATGTTTCGCTGATCTCGGTGGAGTCCTTCCTGCGGGCGCTCATGCCATCTCCTCCACGCTCAGCTGGGATTCAACGATTTCCTGGTAGGTGGGCGAGGTTTCCAGGAGTTCCTGGTGCGTACCGCGGTCCACGATGCGTCCGTTGTCCAGCACCAGGATCTGGTCCGCCTCGGTGATGGTGGAGATCCGCTGCGCCACGATGATCACGGTGGCGTCTGCGGTGATGCCTTTCAGCGCGGCCCGGAGCCGGGCATCGGTGGCCACGTCCAGTGCGGAGAACGAATCGTCGAAGAGGTACACGCGGGGCCTGCTCACGAGTGCCCGGGCGATGCAGAGGCGCTGGCGCTGGCCGCCGGAGACGTTGGTCCCGCCCTGGGAGATGCGGGATCCGAGGCCGTTTTTCTTGGCACGGACGAACTCGTCGCCCTGCGCCACCTGCAGCGCTTCCCACAGTTCCTGGTCCGTGGCATCGGTTTTTCCGAACCTCATGTTGTGCTCGATGGTGCCGGAGAAGAGGTAGGGCCGCTGGGGCACCAGGGCCACCCGCCGGGTGATGTCGGCCCGGTCCATCCTGCTGACCGGGACCCCGTCCAGCAGCACCTCCCCCTCGGCGGGGTCGTAAAGCCGCGGCAGGAGGGACAGGAGGGAGGTTTTCCCCGAGCCTGTGGAACCGATGATCGCGATGGTCTGGCCGGGCTGCGCCGTGAAGCTGATGTTGCTCAGTACCGGCGACTCAGCGCCAGGGTAGGCGAAGGTGACGTTCCGGTACTCCACCACGCCGGCCAGCGTGCCCGGCACCTCCGGGTGTTCCGGATCGTGGATGGAGGGCTCGACGTCGAGCAGCTCGCCTATACGGTCCGCGCAGACTGACGCGCGCGGGATCATCATGGCCATGAAGGTGCCCATCATGACGGCCATCAGGATTTGGAGCAGGTACTGCAGGAAGGCGGTCAGGGCGCCCACCTGCATCTCGCCTGAGTCCACGCGCTGCCCGCCAAACCACAGCACGGCCGCGGTGGACAGGTGGAGGATCATGCCGATGGCAGGGAACATCAGGACAAACAGGGCGCCGATCTTCAGCGAGACATCCGTCAGTTCCTTGTTCGCTCCGCCAAACCGCTGCGTTTCATACGGTTCCCGGACGAAGGCGCGGACCACCCGGATGCCGATGATCTGCTCGCGCAGGACGGCGTTGATGCGGTCGATCTTTTTCTGCATGGACCGGAACAGCGGCATGAGCCGGACCACCAGGTATCCAACCACCACGGTGAGGAGGGGCACCGACACCCACACCAGCCAGGACAGGTTGAGGTCCTCGCGCAGCGCCATGATGATGCCGCCGATGCACATGATGGGCGTTGCCACCATGAAGTTCAGCCCCATCAGCACAAGCATCTGGACCTGCTGGACGTCGTTGGTGCCGCGGGTGATGAGCGTCGGGGCACCAAAGGCATTGACGTCCATGGCAGAGAAGCTGGTGACCTTGCGGAACACCCCGCGGCGCAGGTCGCGGCCCATGGCCATGGCGGTCTTCGAGCCGAAGTAGACACCCGCAATGGCGGTGCCCACCTGGATGAACGCCACCGCCAGCATCACCGCACCCGTCCGCCAGATGAAGTCGGTGTCCCCGCGGGAGACCCCCTGGTCGATGATCTGGGCGTTCAGGCTGGGCAGGTATAGCGCCGCGATGGTGGACGCCAGCTGGAACACAATGACGGCCGCGATAAACGGCCTATACGGCCTGGAAAACCGCCGTATGAGGGTGAGGAGCATGCCCACGTGTCCTTAGTGATGAGTTTGATGATGGGTTCGCAAAGAGTAGGAGGCTTAAGTAGTAGCAGCCGGGGCCGACATCCTCAGCCTTCCCACTCTACGAAACTCCTTCCCGTGGTGAAACAGGCCCCGGGAAAGATCATCCGCGGGGAGTACCCCTCAGGGTCACCTGCCTGCCGTGGCGAGCTCCGCCGTCGTGCCCTTATCCCCGGCACCCGGCTGGATGTCCACCGTGCGCCGGAGGGGCTTCTCCTTGATAAACAGCACGGACACCAGCGCCACGACGGCCACGGCAGCCGAGATCAGGAACACCTCCGCCGTGGCGTCACCATAGGCAGCCCGCATGATGTCGCGGACAGGTTCCGGCATGTGCGCCAGGTCCATGCTGGCACCGGCCGCGCCTCCCTCAACGGGGATGCCTGCGGTTGCCAAGCCCTGCGTGGCCAGCTCGCTCACCCGGTTGGCCAGGATGGCGCCCAGGACGGAGACACCGATGGCGCCGCCCACGGACCGGAAGAAGGCAACCGAGGCACTTGCCGTGCCGATGTCTGACGCCCGGACAGTGTTCTGCACGGCCAGGACAAGGTTCTGCATCAGCATGCCCAGGCCGAGGCCCAGCACTGCGGTGAAGGCCCCTGCGTGCCAGAGTTCGGTGGTGTGGTCCAGGGTTCCGGACAGTCCCAGCCCGCCGATCAGCAGGATGGAGCCGGCGATCAGGTAGCCCTTCCACTTGCCCGTCCGGCTGATCAGCTGTCCGGAGACCACTGAACCGACCAGGTTTCCGGCGATCATCGGAAGGGTCAGGAGCCCGGCTTCCGTGGGGCTGGCACCGCGCGCCACCTGGAAGTACTGCCCCAGGAAGGTGGAGGACCCGAACATTGCCACGCCCACGGCCACGGAGGCGAGGATGGCCAGCGCCGTGGTGCGTTCGGAGATGATCTTGAGCGGGATGATGGGCTGCTCCACCTTGGATTCCACCAGCACCAGCAGGGCCAGCAGGAGGATTCCGCCGCCCACCATGACGGCGGTCTGCCACGAAATCCAGTCGTAGTAGGCGGGATTGCCGGCGAACGAGACCCAGATCAGCAGGAGGCTCACGCCGGAGGTCAGCAGGATGGAGCCCAGCCAGTCAATCTTGGCGGGTCGGCGCACGTGGCTGATCTTGAGGGTGACCTGCAGCAGGATGAGGGCGACGACGGCGAGCGGCACGCAGACGAAGAAGGTCCAGCGCCAGCCGAGCGGGCTGTCTACGATGAAGCCGCCCAGCAGCGGTCCGCCGGCGGTGCCGACTGCCATGACCGCTCCCATGTAGCCGGAGTATTTCCCGCGGTTCCGCGGCGGGATCATGGTGCCGATGATGGCCTGGGACAGGGCAGTGAGTCCGCCCATGGCCACGCCCTGGATCACGCGGGCACCCAGCAGCAGCGGGATGGTTTGGGACAGGCCGGCCATAACGGAGCCGGCCACGAAGATGATGATGCTGAGCTGGACCAGGACCTTCTTGTTGTAGAGGTCGGCGAGTTTGCCCCAGATGGGGGTGGTGGCGGCGTTGGCCAGCAGCGCGGCGGTGATGACCCAGGCGAAGTCGGTCTGCGTGCCGTGCAGGTCGGACATGATGGTGGGCAGCGCGTTGGCCACGATGGTGCTGCTGAGGATCGCCGTGAAGAAGGCGGCAAGGAGACCGGTGAGGGCTTCCATGATCTGGCGGTGGGACATCTCGGGCGGAGTGCCTGCTGGGGCGCCGGCTGATGTGGCGGGGGCGGCAGTTCTTGCCATAGGTCTGCTCCTAAGCGGTGGTTGTGATGGTGCCGGCCGCCGTTGCCCGGGCTGATTGTTTGAGTGATTCGGTGAGCTTGTGCAGGATCCTGGCCGTGTTACCGGCGTCTTCCTCGCTCCAGTCGCGCAGGTAGTCCTGCAGGACCGCCGTCCGCTGGTCCTCGATGTGGCGGAGTTTCTCCGCCCCCAGGGGCGTCAGGGCAACCAGCTGGGCACGGCCGTCGTCCGGGTCCTGCCTGCGGACCACCAGCCCATGCTCCTCCAGGTCCGCGATGTGCCGGCTGAGCACCGGCGCGCTGACTCCCAGCCGCTCAGCGAGGCGCGTGGCCCTGGCCTCCCCCTCCCCCACGAAGCGCAGCACGCCCTGGAGCGCCACACCTGTGTCCTGCCCGCGCACGCTGGCCGTGGCGATGCACCGCACCGCCCGCTGGAGATCAAAGATTTGGTACACAAGATCCGCTGCCGTATCCGGCGCTACTGCCATGGTTGAAGGGCTCCTCAGTTGTTTGCCTGAAGCAACCATATCTTAAACTCGTTGCTTTGGGAAACTAAACGCTCACGGCGGGGCACGCAAAAGGCCCCAGCTCAATGCGAGCTGGGGCCTTTGGGGCGTCCGGGTGTGGAGGAGCAGGCGGTCATTCCGCCAGGTGCGTGGGCGCAAACATCTTCAGCAGGGTTTCCACCACGACGACGTTCGGCCCGTCAGCGGCGAATCCTGCCCTCAGCGCGTCCCCCACGCCCTCCGGCGCCACCTTGACGGCAGGCACACCGAACGCCTCGGCAAGTTTGACGAAGTCCGGGCGGGCCAATTCGGTGGCCGTGGCTTTGCCGAATGCGCCCACCATGTATTCGCGGAGGATGCCGTAGCCGCCGTCGTCCACAATCAGCCAGGTGACAGGAACGTTGTGCTGCCTCGCGGTGGCAAGTTCGGAGATGGAGTACATCGAGGATCCGTCACCGGACACTGCGAGTACCCGGGCAGAGCCGGAGGGCCTGCCAACAGTTTCGAGTCCCACGGCCGCGCCGATGGCTGCCGGGAACCCGAAGCCCAGCCCGCCGGCGCCCTGGGCTGAATGGAACTGGCCCTCGCGGGCGTCCCAGCAGCTCCAGCCCCAGTAGGCCGCGATGGTCATGTCCCAGAAGGTCTGCATGTCCGCCGGCACCGCCTCGCGGATGTCCGCCATGAACTTCAGTTCCTTGGACAGGTCCTGCGACTCCAGGCGTGCGCGGACCTTCGCCAGGGATTCCCTGACCAGCTCCTCGGGCGGTTTTCCGTGCCAGATCGGCATTGTCCGGCCCGCCCCGGCGTCCAGGGCTTCATCAAGGGCGGCGAGCGCCTGGCCTGCGTCTGCCCGGATGCCCAGCCCGGGACGGTTGGACTCCAGGACCCTCGGTTCGGCGTCGATCTGGATAATCCGGCCGCGGGGCTCAAACGTGAAGTAGTTGGAGGTAACCTCGCCCAGGGATGATCCGATCACCACCAGGACATCCGCGTCCTCCAGCAGGTCGGTCATGTAGCGGTCCTCGATCCAGGACTGCAGCGAGAGCTCATGGCTCCAGGGAAAGGCACCGTTCCCGCCCGGAGTGCAGATCACGGGAGCACGAAGCTTCTCGGCAATCGAGAGCAGGGACTTTTCGGCCCGGCCCCGCCGCGTGCCGCCGCCGGCGATGATGGCCGGACGTTCCGCGGACTGCAGCCACTTCACGGCTTCCCGGACCAGCTCCACCCGGGGTGGATTGTCCGCCGCCTCGGCGAGCGCATCCTCCACCGGGGGCACCATGATGGGATCGAGCAGGACGTTCTGCGGAATCTCCAGCCAGACCGGACCCTGGGGCGAGGAGATCGCCTCGGTCCAGGCGTCCTGGATGGCAGAGGGGATGCCGGAGGCGTGCTGGATCAGCCGCTGGCTCTTGGTGACGTTGGCCGCGGACGCCTTCTGGTCATCGAGCTGGTGCAGCATGCCCTTGCGCCTGGCCCCCAGGCCCTCGAGCGGGATCTGGCTGGCCACCACAACCATGGGAACCCCCGTGGCGTAGGCTTCCTGCAGCCCGGCCAGGGACGTCAGCGCGCCGGGACCGGTGGACAGGAACAGGACACCCACCTCGCCCGTTGCGCGGGAATACCCGTCCGCGGCGAATGCACTGTTGTTTTCCACCCGTGAAGAGACGAACTGCAGGTTGCCGCGGCCCATGGCGTCGAAGAGGCCCAGGGCATGCTGGCCGGGGATGCCAAAGACGGTCTTGGCGCCCAGCGCCTCAAGGGTTTCGACGACGAGGTCCCCGCCGTTGCGCACACCCTCGCCCGGATTCTTTTCAGCCTGTGCTGCCGCCCCATCCGCAGTGACGTCGCCCATCCGGCTACTCCTTGCCTGCCGGTGCGAACCCCGCCGGACGGCGGGATTCCTGGCCCAGGGCCTGGGCGGCGTACCCGTTGGCCGCTCCAAAGCGGTCCCCTGCCACGGCGTTGTCGGCCATCAGCGTGACCAGTTCGTAGGCGACATGGCTGGCGGCCACGCCGGTGATCTCGGCATAGTCGTAGGCGGGGGCCACCTCCACGATGTCCGCTCCCACGAGGTTCATGCCTCGGAAGCCGCGGATGATTTCCAGAAGCTCGCGGCTGGTGATGCCGCCGGCCTCGGGAGTGCCGGTGCCCGGGGCGTGGGCGGGGTCCAGGACGTCGATGTCAACGGAGATGTACAGCGGGCGGTTGCCGATCCGGTCACGGACCTTCGCCACCGTTTCCAGGACGCCCTGGTAGTAGACATCGGCAGAGGTGACGATGCCGAACCCAAAGCGATGGTCGTCGTCGAGGTCCTTTTTACCGTAGAGGGGGCCGCGTGTGCCGATGTGGCTGATGGCTTCCGTGTCCAGGATGCCTTCCTCGACGGCGCGGCGGAACGGGGTGCCGTGCGTGTACTCGGCTCCAAAGTAGGTGTCCCAGGTATCCAGGTGCGCATCAAAGTGCAGCATGGCGATGGGCCCGCCGGCACGCTCGGCAGCGGCGCGGAGGAGCGGCAGGGCGATGGTGTGGTCGCCGCCCAGGGTCACCAGCTTGCCGCCGCCTGCCGTGAGGTCCAGGGCGTTCTGCTGGATGGTTTCGATGGCCTCGTTGATGTTGAAGGGGTTGACGGCCATGTCCCCGGCGTCGGCTACCTGGATGTTCTCGAAGGGGCTGACGTCCCATGCCGGGTTGTACGGGCGCAGGAGCCGGCTTGCTTCACGGACGTGGTTTGCACCGAAGCGGGCCCCCGGGCGGTACGAGACGCCGGAATCGAAAGGCACACCCACCACCGTGACGTCGGCCTTGGCCACCTGGTCCAGGCGGGGAAGGCGGGCATAGGTGGCGGCTCCCGCGTAACGGGGAATCCTGGATGAATCGATGGGGCCAAGGTTGCCGTTGGCTTCGATGCGCAGCTCTTCCAATGGAGGCCTCTCCTTCGAGGAGTTGAGGGACTGGTGTGACTGCAATCATACAGGTGGTTTCCCTATGTGCATCACTTGTTTACTGACCGATCCGGGAACTATCCTCGCCCCTCCGACCATGAGCGTTCCTCCCCAGTTGCCCCGGGCCCCTCCCCTTCCGCACTACGCAAACCCGCGGGCGGGGGCGCTCTGCCGTGCTGCACGCACTGGGATGCCTTCCGCGGCCGGCGTCAACCGCCCTGGCGACATCGGCCATCCGTCTCTACAGCCTGCCGTTGGAGCTTCTGAAACAGGAACTCCGCGCGGACCGGTCCGCGCCGGTACTGCGGGCCCTCCGGGACCTGGATCTCCGCGCCGAATCCATCGTTGAAGTGGACGCCCAGCATCTTTTCCGGTTGAACGGCATCGACTTTGACGCGCAGGTCCACTTACCCGGAATCGGACGGGTGGACTTCCTCCTCAACGGCTTCCTTATCGTGGAGATCGACGGCTACGCGTTCCACTCCAAGCGTGCCGACATGCTCAGGGACCGGGACAGGAACAATTCCTCCACGGTTAACGGCTATGCCGTTCTCCGATACATGCCCGAGCACATCTGGTTCAACCCAGAGCAGGTTGTCTCCGAGATCAGGGCTGCCCTGGCATCCCGAGGCTGACCGGCGGACGCTCCCGCCCAGTTTCCTGCGGTGGCCGAGGGCCGGCCGGGCGCGGTGCAGCGCAAATCCGCGGAGCGCGGCCCGGCAACCGGGCGGGAGCGCACAGGGCGGCCGGGACCACCAGGCAGAAACTCAGCGGCTGGCGGCCGGCACCAGGACCCAGAGAACCTCGACGGGCTTGTCGGTGGGGTTGATCCAGGTGTGCGGCTCGCGGCCGGGAAAGGTGACGGTGTCCCCTGCACTGAGGTCGTATTCCTCGTTGGTGAGGATCAACCGGATACTGCCCTTGATCACATGCAGGACGTCAACGTCGCAGTCCACAGCGTAGAGCTCGGATTCGCCGCGGCCGTGCGGTTCGATGCAGGCCTGGATGATCTGGACGCGCCGTTCCGAGCGGGCGGTGAGGAGCCGCTCCACGATGCCCTGGCCGCCCAGCGAGATCCGCGGCCCGTCATTGCGCTTGGTCAGGTGCGTCTCGGGCGCCGCAAAGAGGTCTCCCACCGAGACCGAGAGGACCTGGCACAGCGTGACCAGGGAGGCCACGGACGGGGATGTAAGGTCGCGCTCCACCCTGCTGAGGAATCCCTTGGTCAGCCCCGTCGCGTCAGCAACCTGCTCAATGGTCAGCCGCTGCGACTGCCGGGCGGCCCGGATCCTCGAGCCGATAGCCACTGGAACGTTGCTCGGCTCAACTGGCAGTGCCTTCATCTACGAACCTTTCATGGCCGGCAGCCCGGCCCCACTTTGGAGCAATACTAGTGGCCGGCCCCTTCTGTGACGCCTCATTGCACGCGTGGCCCGTGGCCCAACGCGGTCTTGACTGTTATCACCGTCACAGCCTACGCTTTGGAAACACTTGTTGCCTATAGAGCAATAGCCGAGAATCCCCTCTCACTCCCCAAAATCCCGCAGCGGCGCCCGGTCCACCGTCACTCCGGCGTGCGCCACGCTGCCAACACGCTCCAAGGAGCCCAACATGGATGCAAGTTTCATCAACATCGCCATCGTGGTGGTGTACCTGCTCGCGATGCTGGCCTTCGGCTGGTGGGGCAAGTCCCGCACCAAGAACAACAGCGACTTCCTGGTGGCCGGCCGCCGCCTTGGGCCCTTCCTCTATACCGGGACCATGGCCGCCGTCGTCCTGGGCGGCGCCTCCACCGTGGGCGGTGTGGGCCTCGGCTATAAATTCGGCATCTCCGGCATGTGGCTGGTGGTGGCCATCGGCGCCGGCGTCCTGCTGCTGAGCCTCCTCTTTGCCGGAACCATCCAAAAGCTGAAGATCTATACGGTCTCCCAGATGCTTACCCTGCGCTACGGCAGCAGGGCCACGGAGGCCTCCGGGATTGTGATGCTCGCCTACACCCTCATGCTGTGTGCCACATCCACCGGCGCCTACGCCACCATCTTCGTGGTGCTCTTCGACTGGGAGCGCCCGATTGCGATAGCCGTCGGCGGAGCCATCGTGCTGGTCTACTCGACGGTGGGCGGCATGTGGTCCATCACCCTGGCCGACCAGGTGCAGTTCATCATCAAGACCGTGGGCATCTTCTTCCTGATGCTGCCCTTCACGCTCAACGCGGCGGGTGGCTTTGAGGGGATCCGCAGCCGGGTGGACGAGAGTTTCTTCCAGATCGACGGCATCGGCGTCCAGACGATCATCACGTACTTCGTTGTCTACACCCTGGGCCTGCTGATCGGCCAGGACATCTGGCAGCGCGTCTTCACGGCGAAGACCCCCACTGTGGCACGCTGGGGCGGCGCCACCGCAGGCATCTACTGCATCCTCTACGGAGTTGCCGGCGCCCTGATCGGCATGGCCGCGAGCGTAGCCCTTGCCGGCGTCGACATCGCAGTCAAGGACGACGTCTACGCGGAGGTGGCCCAGACGCTGCTTCCCGTCGGCATCGGCGGGCTGGTCCTGGCAGCAGCCGTGGCAGCGATGATGTCCACCGCGTCAGGCGCCCTCATCGCCGCCGCAACCGTGGCCCGTGCCGACGTCCTGCCGTTCGTTGCCAGCTGGTTCGGCAAGGACATCAACACGGACGACTCGGACAACCCCGAGCACGACGTCAAGGCCAACCGCATCTGGGTCCTCGCGCTGGGAATCATCGCCATCGTCATCGCCATCATCACCAAGGACGTGGTGGCAGCCCTGACCATTGCCTACGACATCCTGGTGGGCGGCCTCCTCGTGGCGATCCTCGGCGGCCTGGTCTGGAAGCGCGGTACGGGCATCGCTGCGGCTGCATCCATGGCCGTGGGTTCCGTGGTGACGCTGGGCACCATGATTATCCTGGAAATCAACGCCGAGGCGCCGCTGGACGGCATCTACGCGAACGAGCCCATCTACTACGGCCTGCTGGCGTCCGCCCTGGTCTACGTTGCGGTTTCCCTGCTGAGCAAACCGACCGACCCGCAGGTAATGCGCAACTGGCAGCGCCGGGTGGCAGGACAGGCCGCAGAAGAAGCGCCCCTTCCCACCGCTGCCCGCTAGGCCCCGGCAGGATAGGACAACAGGAGCAACGCACGACGGCGGCACCTCCCCTTCGCTTTCCGGTGAAGGGGAGGTGCCGCCGTCGTTGTGTCCCGGTTTCCTAGTCGGTTTCGCGGACCTCGTCAGGGTCATCCAGCGGGACCACGCGGTCCTCGGCGTCGACCACGACGGGAGGCACCTGGACCACCGGCTCTTCCTCGTCCAGGAGTTCGTCCTCGGTATCCCAGTCGTCCTCAACTACCGGTGCATCCTCGGCGTAGTCATAGGCGGGATCCGCCTCTACGGCATCCAGGTGCGGCATGTCCGGGTGCTGTCCGGTGGTGCTCATGATTGAACCTCCGTTTGTTCGCCTGACGTGCTCTTTCAGTGAGGGCGCTGGACGCGCCACACCTTCATCACAGCACCGCACTGCAGAGGGGTCAATAGCGTGCCGCGGGACCCAGGGATCCCGCCTTGTTTAAGGCACACCGAAATATCCGGAGGAGGCTAACCGGCCAAAAATCCGCGGATTTTCGCAGTAAGCTTGCACTGCAATGGGGCCGCACCATGCCCCATCCAGCCCAGGAGTTTCCGTGTCTCAGCACGCCAGGTTCAACCGCCACGCCATGCCGCAAGCGTCGCAATCCTCATCGCCCCAGGACCAAGCCGGCGCACGCCAGCAGGCCCAGCCCTCGCCGTCGGACGTCAAGCGGTGGCGGCAATACCTCGCGGACGAACGGGCGGAAGCTGCCGTCTACCGGGACCTGGCACAGAACCGCCAGGGCGAAGAGCGCGACATCCTCCTGGCCCTGGCCGAAGCCGAGGGCCGCCATGAAGCACACTGGCTGGGACTGCTGGGGGAGCGTGCGGGCAAGCCCCGGCGTGCCTCGCTGCGCAGCCGGATGCTGGGGTTCCTGGCCCGCCACTTCGGGTCGGTGTTTGTGCTGGCCCTGGCCCAGCGCGCAGAGGGCCGCTCCCCCTACGCCAAGGACCCCAACGCCACGGATGCGATGGCGGCGGACGAGCAGATCCATGAGGAAGTGGTCCGCGGACTGGCAACCCGGGGACGCAACAGACTGGCGGGCACGTTCCGGGCCGCCGTGTTCGGCGCGAATGACGGCCTGGTCAGCAACCTGTCGCTGGTGATGGGCATGGCCGCGTCCGGTGTCGCCAGCAGTGTGGTGCTGCTCAGCGGAATCGCGGGGCTGCTGGCCGGAGCCATGTCCATGGGCGCCGGGGAGTTCATCTCAGTCCGGTCGCAGCGCGAACTGCTGGCCGCAACGCGCCCCACCCAGGTCACCCTGCTGGCGGCCCCCAAACTGGACCTGGAACACAACGAACTGCTGCTGGTGTACCTGGCCCGGGGCATGACCCAGGAAGCAGCCGAGCACCGGGTGGCCGAACGTATGGGCCTGCTGCCCTGCGACTGCGATCCCAGCCTGTCGCTGCAGCCGGAACTGCCCGACGTCGAGGACCAGCATGAAGCCGTGGGGACCGCGTGGGGCGCTGCCCTGTCCAGCTTCTGCTTCTTTGCCTCCGGCGCGATCGTTCCAATCCTGCCGTTCCTGTTTGGCCTGACCGGCGTCGCCGCCCTGGTGACGGCGGGCATTCTGGTGGGCCTCGCCCTCCTGGTCACCGGCGCCACGGTGGGCCTTCTTTCCGGCACGTCGCCATTGACGCGTGGACTCCGCCAGCTGGCCATTGGCCTAGGCGCGGCAGCCGTCACCTACCTGCTGGGGCTGGCCTTCGGCACAGTTGTGGGCTAGTGGAGAACAGGCCGCCGCGCCGCGCGCCGTCGCGCCATGCGGGGAGCAAGGCCCGCCTGGGCGTGCGCCGGGTCGTGGAGCTGCTGCTCACCGCGGCGCTGACCGCGGGTGCTGTGTTCGGAGCAGCACTGGCACTCAATGACCCGCGCTTCAAGGAGTTGCTGAACGTCCGCATCGGCCCGGGAAACGGGCAGTCCGCCGGGCAGCAGGACCCCGGCAGCGCGGGGGAAGCAGGCCAGGTACCCCAGGCCGAGGGCCGGTTGGGCGCGCCTCCCCCGGGACTGGAGGAGTCGGACGCTCCCCTGGCCGCCGCAGACCCTCCGCCGCTGGGCAGCGATTCCTACCGCTTCCTCGCCGTCAACGGGGACGGCAGCCCGGTGGGGTATTCCCCCTGCCGGCCGCTGCACTACGTCATCAATGACGAGCTCGCACCGGCCGGCTCGCAGCAGCTGGTCACGGAATCCATCGCCACCATCTCCGCCGCCACCGGCATCCGGTTCATCTACGACGGCACCACCGCAGAGCAGCCCTCCCCCCAACGCCCGCCGTACCAGCCCGGGGCCTACGGCGAGCGCTGGGCGCCGCTGCTCATCGCCTGGACAACACCGGAGGTGGCTCCGCAGCTCAAGGGCAAGGTGATCGGGACCGGGGGCAGCACCCACTTCAGTTACGACGACGGCCCCAAGGCCTTCGTCACGGGCGGGCTGGACCTGGACGCGCCACAAATCGCCGATGAACTGCTGAACCCGGACGGCCACCTGTATGCACGGGCCGTGATCCTGCATGAGCTCAGCCACGTGATGGGCCTCGACCATGTGGACGACCCCACCCAACTGATGTATCCCGAGATCGGTACCCCCGAGGGACTGTCCGCCGGGGACCTCAACGGGCTCTATGAGCTCAGCAAGGCGCAGTGCCGGAAGGATCTCTGACCGGCCGGCTGCCCCACCGCTCAGGCGGACAGCCGCAGCACCTCCACCGCCTCCTGGACAGTGTCCACCAGGAAAATCCGGTCCTCCATCGGCCGGCCGGCCGCAAGGCTTTGCAGCATGGGCCAGGCCGGGTACTGGCGTTCCCAGTGGTGCCGGCCCACCAGCACCATGGGCGTCACCTTCTCCCGCGCCCCGTAGTAGTTTTCGCACGCATCCTGGAAGATCTCCTGGACGGTGCCGGCAGCTCCGGGCAGGAACACGATCCCTCCCGTGCACAGTTCCAGCAGGATCGCCTCCCGGATGGCATTGGCAAAGTATTTTGCGATGTGCGTGGCGAAGTAGTTGGGCGGCTCGTGCCCGTAGAACCAGGTGGGGATCCCAAGCGACGGCGTACCGCCGGGAAAGCGTTCGACGACGGCTGCCGCCGCCCGCGCCCACGCGGACACCGAGGGACGGAAGCCGGGGACGGAGGCGAGGATGTCCAGCGCCGCCTGCACGCCGTCGTCGTCCACTTCATTGAGGTACGCGCCGAGGTTCGCCGCCTCCATGGCCCCCGGTCCCCCGCCGGTGGCCACCACGTGCCCATCCTGCGCCAGGAGCCTGCCCAGCAGGGCGGCCTGGGCAAATTCGGTGCTGCCGCGCTGTGCGGCATGCCCGCCCATTACACCCACCATGGCCCGGCCGTGGAACGGGCCTGTCCGGGTCACATCGTCCAGGGCGTCGCCGATGGCGTGGTCGTGCAGCGCTGAGGCCAGGGTGGCGTCCAGCCGGTGCCGCATGCCTGGCTGGATGCTCCACTGGTAGATCCGGGCGTCCGGAAGGGCTTCGTAGGGGGCGTCGGGCAGCCCGGCGTACAGCTCCTGGGGTGAGTACAAATCGGCCCGGTAGGGGTTGAAGGGCACCGTCTCCAGCCGCGGGAAGATCAGTGCTCCCCGCCGCCGCAGCACGTCCTCCACCCCGTCGTCGAAGGTGCAGCCCAGGAAGATGGCACCCTCCACGTGCAGGCGCTGCAGTGCGCCGGTCCTCCCCCTCAGGTCCAGGGACTGCGCGTGCCAGCCGCGCATGTCCACCGCACCGGCGCTGACCAGGCGGTCGAAGCTGTCCAGGTCCTGCACTTCAAGGTTGTGCGGGTGGGGGCCCACGTTTCCGGAGAGGTTCACTCTCTAAACCTAAAGCAACGCGGCCCCGCTCCCCTTGACCCGGATGGCCGGACTGCTAGGATCGGAGAAGAAGAAAAGTATGTCCTATCAAGCGAACATATAGCGGCAAAGCGGCCGTTCGCGCCCCACCCGGGCGACAACGTCCGCGACAAGGAACATGAGGGAAGTACCGTGGCGCACAACCTGGGTCTCAGCATCGACCGCTCCTCCCCCGTCCCGCTCTACCACCAGGTGGTGCAGGGAATAGAGGCCGCAATCTTCAGCGGAGTGCTGGAGCCCGGCAGTCGGCTTGATAACGAAATTGACCTGGCCGCCCAGCTGAACCTTTCCCGCCCCACGATGCGCAAAGCCATGGATGAACTGGTCCGGTCCGGGCTGCTGGTGCGCAAACGCGGCGTCGGAACCCAGGTGGTATCAAGCCAGGTGCGCCGCCCGCTTGAGCTCTCCAGCCTCTACGACGACCTCACCAACAACGGCAAGAAGCCCACCACCGACGTCCTGAGCTTCGCCCACGTGGAGGCGGACGACGCCACCCTGGCCACCCTCCAGCTTCCGGCCGGCTCCAAGGTCTACCACTTCACCCGGCTGCGGAAAGTGGCAGGCAAACCCCTGGCGCTTATGGAGAACTGGGTCCGTGACGACATCGCCGAAATGGATGAAGCCACACTGTCCGCGGAAGGCCTCTATGCCATCCTGCGCCGCGGCGGCGTCAACTTCCGGCTCGCCAACCAGCGCATCGGCGCCGTGGTGGCCAACGACTACCAGGCCTCCCTCCTCGAGACCGCGCCCGGATCCGCGCTGGTGACCATGGAGCGTACTGCCACCGATGACACCGGCCGCCGCGTGGAAACCGGGCACCACGTCTACCGCGGGGATTCCTACAGCTTTGAAATGACACTCGTACAGCGCTAACGCAAGGAGCCACCCTCCATGACCAACTGGGTCTACCCACTGGGCACCGCCACCGACGGCACGTGGGACGTCTCGATCGGTACCTCCGACTCGGCACTGTCCGTGGACGGCTGGGCACACACCGGGCTGAAAGTTGCCACGCTCGCCGCAGGGGCCGACGTCGTCCTTCCCGCCGCAGACGAGGAACGCATCGTGGTGCCCCTTAATGGATCCTTCACCGTCACGGTCGACGGCACCGCCTACCAACTGGACGGCCGCGCCTCCGTCTTCCACGGCCCCAGCGACGTTCTGTACTCCGGCACAGGACGCGCCGTCAGCATCCGCTCGGCCGATGGCGGGAGGGTAGCGGTAGCCACGGCGCCGGCGAAGGACGCGTACCCCACCCGCCTGGTGACCGCCGCCGAAACCCCGGTTGAGCTGCGTGGCGCGGGCAACTGCTCCCGCCAGGTCCACAACTTTGGCACACCGGCCGCACTGGAGGCTGACCGGTTCATCGTCTGCGAGGTCCTCACCCCCGCCGGCAACTGGTCCTCCTATCCCCCGCACAAGCACGACGAGGAGAAGGACGGCGAGACCCACCTCGAGGAGATCTACTACTTCGAGACGCGGGTGGCGGAGGGCTCGGCCGCTCCCGACGACGCGGACGCCATCGGCTACCAGCGCGTCTACGCCTCGGACGAGCGCCCCATCGACGTCTCTGCGGAGGTCCGCACCGGGGACGTTGTCCTGGTTCCCTATGGCTGGCACGGTCCTGCCATGGCCGCACCAGGGTACGACCTCTACTACCTGAACGTCATGGCCGGGCCCGGGCCCGTGCGCGAATGGCTCATCAGCGACGACCCCCACCATGGCTGGGTGCGCCGGACCTGGGACGGCCAGGACGTCGATCCGCGGCTCCCGTTCGGCGCCTGACCCCGGCATGGACGGGCGGTGGCATAGTGGAGCCTCTTCCTCGACCGCTGCCCTACACGGCCCGCCGGGAAGGCCACCTGCACGCGATGAGGCAGTTCGGCCTTGAGCCGATGCTGATGCACAGCGACGTGACGGAGCGCGGCGGGCGGGCTGTCATGGAGGCATTCCTGGCTTCCGGAGCCACCCTGCCTACGGCCATTTTGCCCACCTGCCCTGATGGTCCGGCGCTCCTCCGACCCCTCCGCCGTTTAGGCCGGGGCCAGCGCCACCTTCACCGGAAGGCCGGTGGCCAGGGACTCCTGGGCAGCATCGGCCACGCGGGAAGCGGCCACAGCGTCCTCAGGCGTACAAGGGTTGTCCCTCCGGCCGAGGACAAACTCAACGAAGGCGGCCATCTCGGATCGATAGGCCTGGTCGAAGCGCTCCGCAAACGTCCTGTGCGGCCCGCCCGAGGGGAAGCCCACTCCGGGTTCGGCCGATGCCATGGCGGTCTTCTCGTCCAGCCCCACCATAAGCGACCGGCTGGACCCCTGGATTTCCAGCCGCACATCATGGCCAGCCCCGTTGTACCGCGTCGCCGAGACTGTGCCTACCGTCCCGTCGTCGAAAGTGACTAGCGCCAGCGCGGTATCCACGTCACCGACGTCGGCGATCGCCGGGTCGCCGTTGTTCGAGCCCTTGGCATAGACCTCGACGATTTCGCGGCCGGTCAGCCAGCGCAAAATGTCGAAGTCGTGGACCGAGCAGTCCCGGAAAAGCCCGCCGGAGGTCGCGAGGAACTCGACAGGCGGCGGTGCCATGTCGCAGGTGACTGCGCGCAGGGAGTGGATCCAGCCCAGTCCGCCGGCCCGGTAAGCCCGCCTGGCTTCAAGGTAGCCGGCGTCGAAACGGCGCTGGTGTCCGATCTGGACCATGCCGTTCCTCTCCCGGATGTAGTCAAGCACCGGGAGGGCCTCCGCAACGTTCATGGCTACCGGCTTTTCACAGAAGACCGGGATTCCGGCGTCCACGCCGGCCTTGATCAGGCCGGGATGGGTGCCCGTGCCGGTGGCGATCACCAGCCCGTCCAGGCCCGACGCGAGCAGTGCTTCCACGGACGGCAGGAACTCGGCGCCCACCCTGGCAGCCACGGCCCTGGCGTGTTCTTCGGCGACGTCCGTCAGCCGGAGCCGGACGTTGATGTCCTCAGCCTTGAATGCGCCGTTGAGCATGGAGATGTTGTCCGCGTGCATGGCGCCGATACGGCCCACGCCCACCAATCCAAGAGTTATGTCCTTCACAGTTCTTCCTTTGTTCTGTCGTCGCCAGGGAAAGTGATGCCGAGGTGGCGGCGGATTTCGTCTGCTGCTTCCATGGTGCGGACGGAGGCGTCCAGCGGGCGCTCGAGGCTTTCCGTCCGACCGGCAGCGATGCAACGGGCAACTGCGGCCGCTTCGTAGTGCAAACCCTCGAAGTGCCCGCCCGCGGGTTCGTTGTGGCGCAGCTGTGTCCCGTCGGGGAAACGCACGTCAAAACCGCCGGGCATAGTGAAGGGCCCATCGATGGTCAGGGTCGCCTGGGAGCCGACAATCGTGGCAGCCGTTGGTGTGAAATTGTGCAGCTGCGTGTTCATGACAGCCTGGCTCCCGCCCGCGAATCCCATGATGGCCGAGAGTTGGGCGTGGACCCCGGATTCGTGCGGCTGTCCCAGGACATGCATCCGCTCCGGGGCGCCCAGGAGTTCGGTGATGAGCGCCAAGGGGTAGGTTCCGAGGTCCAGCAGCGGACCTCCGGCAAGTGCCGGATCGAAGATCCGGTGGGTGCGGTTGAAGTGCTCGCCGTACTCCGCCACGACGGTGGTTACGGTCCCCAGCGTTCCGGCCTCGAGAATCTGCCGGATGATGTCGAATTTCGGCAGGAAGAACGTCCACATCGCTTCGGTGGCGAAAACGCCAGCGGACCTGGCACGCGCGGCGATGTCCCGCGCCTGCTCCGCGTTGAGTCCGATGGGTTTTTCGACCAGGACATGTTTGCCTGCTTCGAGGGCGAGCAGGGCAGCGCTGTGGTGGAAATTGTGCGGCGTGGTGACATAAACGATGTCGACATCAGGAGCAGATGCCAGTTCCTCGTAGCTTCCGTACGCGGCGGGCACGCCAAACTTTTCGGCAAATTCCTTGGAGCGGGACAACGAGCGGGAACCGACGGCGGCAATCACCTGGCGCGAATGCGCCTGCACCGACTCCGTGAACCGCTCGGCAATCCACCCCGGCCCCATGATGCCCCACCGCAGCGACGGTGCGTCCTTCGAATCGGGGACGCGTGATGCCGGCAGGACGGCGGCAGCCATCAATAGATCACTTTCGTAAAGGATCCGTCACTGTGCAGTGAACGGATCATTGCCTGGCCCACCTGCGATGCCCGCAGGCCGTCCTCCCCCGTGGCGAGCGGCGGGGTGTCTCCGCGTTCCAGGGCAGAGATCCAGGCCTGGAGCTGCAGGCGGTACGCGTCGGCGAAGCGCGGGCGCCAGTCAGCGGGGATGACGGACCGCTGCTGGCCCTCGTGGTGGACCAGCAGCGCGGCGGGTTCCGGGAGGGCAGCTGTACCGCTCTCGGACACCACCTCGCAGCGGGTGGTGTAGCCATACTGCGCGTTCAGGAACAGTTCGAGGGTGGCAAGGGTGCCGTCGGCTGTCCGGAGGAGCATCAAGGCCGGGTCCTGAAGGTCTCCGGTGCTGTGCCGGGAGCTGCGCCCCGCCTGCCATGAAACTTCGGTGATGGGTGTCCCCAGCAGCCAGGGAATGATGTCGAACTCGTGGATGGCCGAATTGGTGATGGCTGATTCCGAGCCGGCACCGGGTCCCGCAGTTGCGGTGCGGCTGGTGCAGTGCACCAGCAGCGGTTCGCCGTTGCTGCGGACCCGCGTGGCTTCGCGGAGTGCTGTGTAGCCGGGATCAAACCGCCTCATGAAGCCCATCGACAGCAGCCTGGCCCCTGTTGCCGCAAGGATGTCCGCCTCAGCCTCCACCACGTCGAGGCTTTCCAGGATGGTGGGGGCCAGGGGCTTCTCGCAGAGCACGGGCGTCATAGCTTCGAAGCATTCCAGCACCAGTCCCGCATGGGTCGAGTCATGGGAAGCGATGACGACGGCGTCCACCTCGCTGGAGTTGATCAGCTCGGAAGGGTCGGTGGTGGTCCGGGCCGACGGCGGTGCAGCTGCCGCTGCCCGTCCGGCGTCGAGGTCTGCCACGAAGGTGACTTCTGCACCGTTGACGGCGGTGGTCAGGTTCCTGATGTGGTCTGCGCCCATGACGCCGGCGCCGATGACGCCCACACGGATCGGCATGTTCTCTTCCTGTCTGCTGTTCGTTGTCTGTGGGCGATGTGGAGCGGGGCCCGTCCGGCATTCCGGGGGCCCCGTTCCGGTCAGTACTAGGCGTGCCGGGGGCCGCTTTCCTTCGGCGTCTCTGCGCCGTGGGTGACGTCGGCGACTTCTGCCTGCACTTCCTTGACCACATCGCTGTGGCCGCCGAGCTGTTCGAGTTCGTGCGCAAGTTCGGCAAGTTCAGCGCCGCCGGCCATCTGGGCGGTGAGCTCGTCCAGGGTGATGTCTTTTTTGTCGTAGTAGCCGATGGACTTGCCACGCTTGAGCAGAAGGAACCGGTCCCCTACCGGGAAGGCATGGTGCGGGTTGTGGGTGATGAAGATGACGCCGAGTCCCCGGTCCCTTGCCTGGAGGATGTAGCGCAAAACGACGCCCGATTGCTTCACGCCGAGCGCCGCCGTCGGCTCGTCCAGGATCAGGACCTTGGCGCCGAAGTACACGGCCCGTGCAATGGCCACGCACTGGCGCTCACCGCCGGAGAGCTGGCCGATGGGCTGTTCCACGTCGCGGAGGTCGATGCCCATGTCCGCGAGTTCCTTCTTGGTAATGTCCTTCATCTTCTCGACGTCCATGCTCTTGAACGGGCCGAAACCGCTGGTCAGTTCCGAGCCGAGGAAGAAGTTACGCCAAATCGGCATCAGGGGCACCACCGCGAGGTCCTGGTACACGGTGGCAATGCCTGCATCCAAGGCATCACGGGGAGAAGAGAACTTCCGCTCCTCGCCCATGATGTTCAACACCCCTGCGTCATGCTGGTGCAGTCCCGCGATGATCTTGATCAAGGTTGACTTGCCTGCACCATTGTCGCCAAGGACGCAGGTGACCCGGCCGTTGTCCACGGCCATGGTGACGTCGCTCAGGGCGATGATATTGCCGTAATGCTTGCCCACGCCCTCAAGGGAGAGCAGGTGGACGGGGGTGTGAGTGAGGGGGTCCCGTTCGTTCTTGAGCAGCGTTTGCTGGTCGATTTTATGTGCGTTCATTTTCCGGCCCCTTACTTCAGTTCCGCGCGGCGCTTGACGATGAGGTTGACGATCGTGGCGAGAAGCAGCATCAGGCCCAGGAAGAACTTGAACCAGTCAGGGTTCCACTGCGCATAGACGATGCCCTTGTTGGCCATGCCGAAGATGAAGGCTCCAATCGCGCCGCCGATCGCAGAACCGTAGCCGCCTGTCAGGAGGCACCCGCCGATCACCGCGGCGATGATGTAGAGGAACTCGTTGCCCACCCCTTCACCGGACTGCACGGTATCGAAGGCGAAGAGGTTGTGCATCCCGAGGACCCAGCCACAGAATCCCACGCCCATAAACAGGCCGATCTTGGTGGCCTTGACCGGCACGCCGACGGCGCGGGCCGCGTTCTCGTCCCCGCCCACGGCAAAGATCCAGTTACCGACGCGGGTCCGCATCAGCACCCAGGTGGCTACGGCGACGAGAGCGATCCAGATGAAGACCGTAATTTTTACTTCGATGCCGGCGATGTTCACCGCGGAGGCGAAGACACCGCGGGCCGTATCGAAGCCATCCATGTTGGAGATTGACGGCGATGAGACGGAGCCACCGATCAAACGAGTGAGGCCCAGGTTCAGGCCGGTCAGCATCAGGAAGGTTGCGAGGGTGACGATAAAGCTTGGCAGCTTGGTCTTCATCAGGATCCAGCCGTTGATGAAGCCGATACCGAGGGACACCAGCAAAGCCAGGAGGACCCCAACCCAGACATTCGTGCTGAAGTACCAGCTGAACATTGACGCGGTCAGCGCCGATGAAATCACGGCAACACCTGTGGAAAGGTCGAACTCACCGCCGATCATCAGCAGCGACACCCCTACGGCCATGATGCCGATTGTGGAACTGCCGTAGAGAATGGTCGCCAGCGCATTGGGCTGCGTGAACGTCGGGGACACCAACGCGAAGAAGACAAAAAGGACGATTGCGCCCACCAGGGCACCGACCTCAGGCCGGCCGAGGAGCTTTTGCAGGGGATTGCGCTTGGCGACGCGCTCATCGGTCGCCGGTGATGCGATCTTGGTCTGGGTGATGGTCATGATGTTTCTCCTTGCTGGCGGGCCGGCACCGGCCGGCCCGCCAAGCGGGCTGTTAGCGGATTCCCTGTTCGGCGAACTTCAGGACTTCGGCTGCATTGGACTGGTCGACGATTGCCGGACCGGTGAGGACGGACTGTCCGCCACCGAGCTTGAAGCCGCCCCGCTTGTTCTGCCACAGCGCATCCACTGCGCCGTAGCCCTGCAGCCAAGGCTGCTGGTCCACGGTGAACAGTACGCTGCCATCAGCAACCTTCTGTGCGAGTTCCTTGTTCAGGTCGAAGCTGGCAACCTTGGCCGAGCTTCCGGCCGTAGACACTGACTTCATGAGCGTCAGCGTGATGGGTGCGCCGAGGCCGATGATGACGTCAGCATCAGCGGAAGCCTGGAGCTTTGCGGTCGCTGTCGACTCAACAGACGTCATGTCTGCACCGTTGACATACAGGATTTCGGTCCCCGGCACTTTGGCCTTCACACCGGCGCACCGGGCCTCGAGCCCTACGTGCCCCTGCGCCTGGATAACGCAAACCGGGTGCTTGTAGCCGCCCTCGGCGAGTTTGGAACCCACTGCTTCGCCCGCGAGCTTCTCATTCGAGCCGAAGTGGGTGAACGCCCCGAGCTGGGCAGAAGCCGCTTCGCCAGCGTTAAAGCTGACGATCGGGATTCCCGCATCAGAGGCCTTCTTGAGGGCACTCTTCAGCGCGTCGGGAGTGGCCAGCGTTACCGCGATTCCGTCCACCTTCTGGTCCACCGCCTGCTCGATCAGCTGCGCCTGCCGGCCGGCCTCAGGATCTGACGTGTAGAGCAGTTCGACATTGTCCTTTGCTGCAGCTTCTTCTGCGCCCTTACGGACGGTATCCCAGAAAGTGTCACCAGCGGGGGCGTGCGCAATCAGCGCTATCTTCATCCGCTCGGTGGTGGCAACCTGGCCGCCACCTCCCCCGGTCCCTGTCTCAGGGGTACGGCCGCCGCCGCTGGAACAGGCGCTCAACGCCAACATCGGCACTACCGCCGCAACCAGAGCCGCCTTACGCCAAGAAATAGTAGCCACCATAATCTCCTTTGATCCCAGGCCCCGGGCTGCCACTCTGCAGCCCCATGAGCTCTGTCTATGTAGATCATGGTGACTTGGCTCACCAATGTCAAGAGTTTGTCCTGACATTAGGATGTTTTAACGAAGCCCTGTGTTACTGGCCCGGATTTGCCGCCGGCGGAGCAGTGGTGCCGCGAATCACCAACACCGGCTCGATAAGTTTCCGGGAACCCGCCGTGGCACCATTCCCCATCCGCTCCAGCAAGGCCGCCGCTGCATCAGCGCCGACAACGTCGCTTCGGTTGTCGACGGAAGTCAGCTCCAAGTACCTGGACTTGGCCAACGTGGAGTTGTCATACCCGACCACGGAAATTTGCGATGGGACAGCCAGCCCCCGTTCCCTGATGGCCCCGAGGGCGCCAAGGGCCATGGTGTCGTTGGCGGCGAAAATAGCCGTAGTCTCCGGGTGGTGGTCCAGCAGCCAGCCTGCCGACGCATAGCCGTCCTCCTCCGACGTCCCTCCGGACTCCCCAACCACGAGTACGTCGATGCCCTCCCCCCGCAGTCGG
The DNA here is from genome assembly GCF_013314975.1 of Pseudarthrobacter oxydans. GTDB lineage: Bacteria > Actinomycetota > Actinomycetes > Actinomycetales > Micrococcaceae > Arthrobacter > Arthrobacter oxydans. The sequence continues at coordinate 195,865 of NZ_JABTYH010000004.1, forward strand.
CCAGTGAAGCCGTCCCTTCGGTGGGCGGCGGCACCTCCGGATCCCGACAGGTGTCCAATCCTGGTATGGCCGAGGCCCAACAGATGGTCGGCAGCCATGGCACCGCCGGCGTCGTCGTCATTGGTTATCAGGTCCGCCCCGGCAGGCACGCCGCTCCGCCAACCGGCTACCACGGTAGGAACACCGGCGCCGGACAGCATGGACTCACTGGGTTCCGCCGCGATGACCAGCCCGTCAATATGCATGGCAAGCAGTCCGTCGACAGCCTCACTGATGCGGTTTTCACCCGGCCTGGAATCGGCCAGCAGCACATGGTAGCCATCCTTCGTCAGCACGGATTCCATGCCGCGCAGCAGATCGACGAACCACAGGTTCCGGTAGTCGTCGATCACGAGGCCTACACTCTTCGTCCGGGTGCTGGCGAGCGCCGTGGCGGCCCGGCTGGGCCGATAGCCAAGCTCAGAGATTGCTGCCTGCACAGCTTCGCGCCGCTTCTCACTCACGCGCACAGGGTTCTGCAGGACCAAAGAAACCAGCGACGGCGAAACACCCGCCTGCTTCGCCACGTCATAGATGGTGGGTCGTCGGGTTTTCGAGCGGTCATGCGTCATCAAAAAATGCCTTTCGTCGCTGCGTCGAGAATATCCTGAGGATTGATTGACAGGACATATAGACATGGATACGCTCAAGGTCAGCGTAAAAATTGTAGCGCTACAAAATGCCGTAGGGCGTTCCCGCCGCGGCTGATTTTCAAAGGAGAAATCAATGGCTGAAAGCCTTGGCGTAGCCGTTATCGGCGCAGGCATGGCCGGAAAGGCGCACGCCGCCGCCTACCGGACGGCGTCCGCCCTGTACAGCCCGGTGCTACCCCCAGTACGACTGGTTTCCATCGGCGACGTCAACGCCGAATTCGGTTCTTTGGCCGCCCGCCGCTTCGGTTATGAGCGTAACGACACCTCGTGGCAGGCAATTGCCGAGGCCGATGACATCGATGTGGTCAGCGTGGTGATCGCCAACTCCCTCCACCGTGAAGTTGTGGAGGGCCTGCTCGCCGCGGGAAAGCACGTGCTGTGCGAAAAGCCCCTGAGCGATTCCATGGAAGACGCCCGCGCGATGGCCGATGCCGCACGCAACTCGTCCAGCATCGCGCGGATCGGCTTCACCTTCCGCCGCACGCCGGGCATCGCCTACATTCGGGACCTCATCCGGACCGGGGTGCTCGGCAACGTCCTGCACTTCAGCGGCCGTTACTGGACCGACTACGGATTCAGCCCCTCCGCTCCCATGAGCTGGCGGTACAAAGGGGGTCCGGGTTCAGGCGCGCTTGCCGACGTCGGATCCCACCTGGCCTACGTCTCCGAATTCCTCTGCGGCGACATCCAGTCCGTCTCTGGCGGGCAGCTCAGCACGGTTATCAACAAACGCCCGTTGCCGCTCGCCGCCGTGATGGGCCACGATCACGCCGCTGTCAGCGACACCTTCGAGGCTGTGGAGAACGACGACTACGCAGCATTCAATGCGGAATTCGCCACCGGCGCGGGAAGCTTCGAAGTCTCGCGCGTTGCCGCCGGCCACGCCAACAGCTTGCAGTTCGAAGTGTTCTGCGAAAACGGCGCCGCCAAGTTCGACCAGCGCCGGCCGGCCGAAATCCAGCTGTTCCTCAATGAGGGCTCCAGCAACGACAACGGCTACCGGCAGGTCATTCTCGGCCCCGGGCACCCCTACATCGCCGGAGGCCTCGCCATGGACGCCCCCGAGGTTGGCTTCGGCCAGAATGACGCGTTCGGCTACCAGGCGCGTGCTTTCCTCGAAGAAGTGGCAGGCCTCAGCGAGGCAGAGTCCCTCCCCCGGTGCGCCACCTTCGACGAGGGTGTCCGCAACATGGAGCTGCTCGGCGCTGTCACCGAGTCCGCCCTGAACGATGGAAAGAAGATCACGCTATGAAACTTGGTGTCTACAACGCCATCCTGCACGACAGGCCCCTTCCCGAGGCACTCAAAGTCATCGCCGATCTCGGCCTGACGGGCATCGAAATTAATACGGGCGGTTTCCTGCCCGCGGTTCATGTCCCCACCATGGACCAGATCCTGGAAAGCGACGCCGCGCGGGACGACTACCTGGCAATCTTCGAAGGCACGGGTGTTTCAATTGCGGGCCTGAACTGCAACGGCAACCCCCTGCACCCTAAGCGCGACATCGGTGAGAAGCATGCCGAAGACATCCGGCGTTCCATCCGACTGGCACACCGCCTGGGGCAGAACCGGGTTGTTACCATGTCCGGCCTGCCCGGGGGCGAACCGGGGGCCAGCACCGTCAACTGGGTGGTCAACGCCTGGAACTCGGCTGCGCTGGATGTGCTGGACTACCAGTGGGGCGTGGCAGCGAAGTTCTGGAAGGAAACGGACCGCCTTGCTGCTGATCACGACGTCAAGGTGGCCCTTGAACTGCACCCCCAGAACATCGTCTTCAACACCGCCGACGTCCGCAAACTCATCGAGCTCACGGGCGCAACGCACGTTGGCGTGGAACTTGATGCCTCCCATCTGTTCTGGCAGCAAATGGATCCGGTGGCCGTGGTCCGCGAGCTTGGCCCACTTGTGTTCCAGGCCGCGGCAAAGGATGTCCGCGTGAACAGGGAAAACGCCGCGCTGCACGGCGTGCTGGACAACAGTTTCCGCCGGCTTTCGCCGAACGAGAACCGCACCAACCTCGGCGGCGACGAGTGGGCCAACGAGTGGCCCAAGAACTCCGCCTGGGACTTCGTGGCCCTTGGCCGCGGGCACGACACCGCTTTTTGGACTGAGTTCCTCCGCGCTCTGCACGAGGTGGATCCGGAAATGCTGGTCAATATCGAGCATGAGGACGTGTCGTTGGGCAGGATCGAAGGACTGGAAGTTGCCGCCAAAGTGTTGAAGGACGCCGATGCAGCCCTCTCGGCTTCGTTGAACCTGACCGCCTGATAACGCGGGACACCCAAGACAGCAGGAGGGGCGGCGCACATGCGCCGCCCCTCCTGCTGTCTTTCCGTCTGCCACAGCGGGCGCCGTGACCCGAGGCGAGAGCGCTCTGCGGAACGCTGTTGTTGAGCTCCCGCACCCCCGTCAACCTGGACGGAGAAACGCCCGGCGCCGGCCGGCGTCGGGCGTTTCCCGTGGGGCGCCTGCGCTCCGCCTCCGGTGTTCACTGTTCTTAGGCGTGGATGCTGGAACGCTCCTTGAACAGGTGCTCAAGCTCCTCCAGGGACTTGTCCTTCGTTTCCGGGACCACGCGCTTGACCCAGACGATAGCGCCGAGCTGCAAGGCCACAAAGATGAGGAAGGTCGCCGACACGCCGATCCACGAGACCATCTGCGGGAAGAAGAAGCCAATGAGGAAGTTGACCATCCACAGGACAAACACACAGATACCCATAGCGACACCACGGACGTGCATCGGGAAAATCTCGGACATCGTCAGCCAGGTCACGGTGCCGATGCAGCCCTGCATGGACGCCAGGAACGTCACCATGAACAACAGAACCAGGTAGCCGCGCAGGGTGCTTTCCGGCAGGGCCAGGGAGATGACCGCGATGGCCAGCAGGGATGAGGACGTGCCGCAAAGGCCCACAATAAGCATTGGTTTACGGGGAACACGCGACATCAGGTACATCCCGACGACCACTGCAACGACGGACGTGATGCCATTGAGCACGTTGGCGATCAGGGCTCCCCGGTCGCCAAATCCTGACGAGGACAGGATGGACGTCCCGTAGTACATGATGGCGTTGACACCGCTGATCTGGTTGATGACTGCCATGCCAAGACCCACGACGAAGATCCTGCGGATCCAAGGAACGGTAAGGTCCTTCACCGTTCCGAGTTTGGACTGGTAGTCCTCGCGGGCCGCCTGCCGCACCTCGTCGAACTCCGTGGAGACGTCCCCGGCAGCCCGGGTGGAGCGCAGCACTTCCAGGACGGCACCGAACCGGCCGGCAGACGCCAGCCAGCGCGGGCTTTCCGGCAGGACCAGCATCCCGAACCACAGCACCACAGCCGGCAACGTGGCGATCACGAGCATCCAGCGCCAGATGTTCGCTTCTTCCGGGAAGGCGTTGCCCAGCACCGCGTTGAACGTGAACGCCAGGAACTGACCGGTGACGATCATCAGTTCGTTCTGCGTGACGATGCGGCCACGCTGTGCCGCCGGCGACATTTCCGCGAGGTACACGGGGACGATGACTGAGGCGCCGCCCACGGCCAGGCCCAGCAGGGTCCTGGCTGCTATCAGCAGCTCAGTGCTTGGCGAAAGGGTGCAGAAGATGGTGGCGGCAACGAAGATCAGTGCCAGCCCCATGATGGTTTTGCGCCTGCCGAACCGGTCGGACAGGCGGCCGGCGCTGATGGCGCCAAATGCGGCACCGAATAGCAGCGTTGAGGTGACCAGCCCCTCTGTCAGCGGTGTCAGGCCAAGGTCCCGCTGCATGAACGGCAGTGCCCCGTTGATGACCCCGGTATCGTAGCCAAACAGCAGGCCGCCGAACGTGGAGAACAGGGCCACCTTCCGCATGAACTTCTTCGGATCGGAGGGCCGGGACGGTGCGGGGGCCTTACCGGCGTCCGGCGTTCCCGCCGCATCGGCCGCTGCCAGGGTTGCTTTGCTGAGTTCCATCGGCGCCTCCCCTACTTGGTTGCGGCGATGTAGTTCTGCATGGTCTCCAGTTGGTACCGGGAGACGTCCTCGGCCTTCTCATCCTCGGCAAACACGCTGGAGACCATCACTGTGTTGTCCTTGTCCAGGAAGCCGATTTCCTTGAGGCCGCCGAAGAACTCGTCCCAGTTCACGTCGCCGTCGCCGATCTTCAGATGCTGGTGCACGCGCACGGCATTGCCCGGCGGATTCGTGATGTAGCGCAGGCCGTGGGAGGCATGGTGGTCCATCGAGTCGGACACATGGACCAGGCGGAGCTTGTCCCCTGCTGTCCGCATGATTTCCAGCGCCTTGTTGCCCATGTGGAAGCTGTGCGAGGCGACGTAGACCATGCCGATGTTGGGAGAGTTGACGCCACGGATGACCCGGATGGCGGCCAGGCCGTCTTCAACGAAGTCGTCCGGGTGCGGATCAATCAGGACATCGAGTCCTTCGCGTTCAATGATCGGCAGCAGTTCCTCCATGGAGCGGTAGAACGCCCGCTCGGACTCTTCAGCCTTCTCGGGGCGGCCGCTGAACTCGGTGTTCATTGTGCCGACGCCAAGATCCACGGTGATCTGGATGGCGCGCTTCCAGTAGCGGACAGCTGCTTCGCGAGCATCCTCGTCCGGGCCGGACCAGCGCAACACGGGAAGGACGGAAGCGATTTCCACGCCGGCATCCTTGCACGCCTTGTTCATTTTGGTGACGAGTTCGTCATCCGCCTTTGGATGGTTGTAGAAGGGGATCATGTCTGCATGCGGCGTCAGCTGCAGGTACTTGTAACCCAGATCTGCAGCCACGCGGGGAAACTCCAGCAGACTGTGGCTGTGGTGGAACGGGGTGGGGTCAAGCGCGATTTTCACGAGGAACACTCCATTGTGGATCAGTCAGGAGGAGTTTTTGTCCGGATACGCAGGGTTGGAAGGCCCGGAAGTCGGCATATCTGGACAAAAACTCCGCGGGTCAGCGGTAAAGGTCCGGCTTGGCGGCGAGCTTCACGGCCACCTTCTCGCCGCTCTTCTGGGCTTCGACGCCGGCCTCGCAGCAGGCCGCGGTGGCGTAGCCGTCCCACGCGGTGGGACCGCCGATTTCGCCCTTCAGTGCAGCGTCCACCCAGGACTGGATTTCGACGTCGTACGCCGCGCCGAAGCGCTCTTCGAACCCGGGGGTGACGTTGCCGCCCCAGCGGCCGGCGCTGCGGGTGTAAAGGCCCTTGTCGCCGCCGATGTTGACGATGCCCTCTTCGAAGGAGGCCTGGGTGGCCACTTCGTAGCCGAACTTGGCGTTGACATAGATTTCGACGTCGGCCAGGACGCCTGATTCCGTCTCCAACAGGACGTGCTGGGGATCGTGCTGGCCGGCCGGGGCGTTCTTGGTGGCCTTCCCCATGCGGACCTGGACGCTGGTGATTTCCTCTCCGGTGAAGAACCGGATGGCATCGAACTCGTGGACCACGGAATCGTTGATCAGCATCTCGTTGGTGAAGCCCGGCGGCGTGGTGGGGTTGCGGTGCTGGTGGTGCAGCATCAGCAGTTCGCCCAGCTCGTGGTTGCCGATGATCTGGCCCAGGGCAGCGTATTCGGCGTCGAAGCGGCGCATGAAGCCCACCTGGATGCGCTTGTGCCCCAGCGCAACCTCAGCCTCCACGATCTTCCAGGAGGACTCGGCATCGGGGGTCAGCGGCTTCTCGCACAGGATCGGGATGTCCTTGGCGATGGCCTTCAGCAGGATGTCCTCGTGCAGGAAGCCCGGCGTGGCGATGAGTACTGCGTTGACGTCGCCGTTGTTGAGGGCTTCCTCGGCGTCGGCAAGGGCCACGGCGCCCGGAATGCCTTCAACTGCCGCCTGTGCGCGGGCCAGGTCAACGTCCACGACGGCGGCAACCTCGGCTCCGTGGATTCGGGTGTTAAGGCGCTGGATGTGGTCGGCGCCCATGCGCCCGGCGCCGATGACGGCGACGCGGAGTGCTTCAGTCATTGTTTTCGTTCCTCCAGGGGTCTTAGCGGATGCTGCAGTGTGGTTGTCAGTTGACAGTGGTTCGGGAACCACAGGACAGCAGGTAGTTGCGGGTGCGCTTGGCAATGGGCATGGGCACATCGAAGGCTACCGGGTACATGTCCTGCTCCACGATGCCGAAGATGGGCCGGTTGAGGGCCTCCACCGCTTCGATGACGGCGCGCAGGTCGGGAAGCCCGTTCGGCGGCTCGGTCATGACGCCGGCCAGGTTGGCGGCGGCCCAGGTCATGTTTTCCTCGTTGACCCTTTTGAGGATCTCCGGGTTGATCTGCTTCAAATGCAGGTAGCCGATCCTGTCCGGGTAGTTCTTGATCAGCTCGAGGCTGGAGGCACCGCAGTATTCGGCGTGGCCCGTGTCCAGGCACAGGTTCAGGTACTTCGGGTCCGTGGCGGCCAGGAGGGTTTCGATGTCTTCCTGCTCCCCGACGTGGGAGTCAGCGTGGGAATGGAACTGCTGCTTGAGCCCGAAATCCTCCAGCAGGGTCTTCCCCAGTCGGTTGTGGCCGGCGAAAAGGTCGCTCCACGCCTTGTCGGTCAGGGTGCCGCTCTCCACCGCCTCGCCGGTAACGTCATCGCGCCACATGGCCGGGATGACCACGATGTGCTCGCCGCCCATGGCGGCCGTTAGTTCGGCGACTTTGCGCGCCGGTTCCCAGGCGGATTCCCACTGGTCCAGTCCGCGGTGGAAGGCGGTGAACACCGTGCCTGCAGTGACCTGGAGGTCGCGCTGCTTCAGTTCTTCCGCCAGCCGCGTGGGATCGGTGGGCAGGTAGCCGTAGGGGCCCAGCTCAATCCACTTGTAACCGGACTCGGCAACCTCATCGAGGAACCTTTCCCAGGGCGTCTGCTTGGGGTCATCCGCGAACCAGACACCCCAGGAGTCCGGCGCCGTGCCGATGATCAGCTTGTTCTCAGTCATGACAGCGTTGTCTTTCTCTGGCTAGTTGGAGGGGAAGTTGTAGGAGGCGCCGGAGGCGTGGGTGGGTTCGGGCCAGCGGGAGGTGATGACTTTGCCGCGGGTGTAGAAGGAGACGCCTTCGGGGCCGTAGATGTGCTTGTCGCCGAAGAGCGATGCCTTCCAGCCGCCGAAGGAGTGGTAGGCCACCGGGACGGGCAGGGGCACGTTGATCCCGATCATGCCGACCGTGACGGAGCGCTGGAATTTCCGGGCGTGGGCGCCGGAGGAGGTGAAGATCGCAGTTCCGTTGCCGTACGGGTTGGCGTTGATCAGCCTGATGCCGTCCTCGAGGGTGTCGACGCGGACCACCACAAGCACGGGGCCGAAGATTTCCTCGGTGTAGGCGGTCATTTCGGTCTTGACGTGGTCGATCACGGTGGGGCCCACCCAGAAGCCGTCTTCGTGGCCGGGGACCACGAGGTCGCGGCCGTCGACCACCATGGCGGCGCCGGCTGCTTCGGCTTCGGTGACGATCCGTACGATGCGTTCCTTGGAGGCCGGGGTGATGACCGGGCCCATTTCGGCGTCGGGGGCGGTGCCGTTGTTGACCTTGACGGCCAGGGCGCGTTCTTCGACTTTCTTGACGATCAGGTCCGCGGCGTCCCCGACGGCGACGGCGACGGAGATGGCCATGCAGCGTTCCCCGGCGGAGCCGAAGGCGGCGGCCGCGAGGTGGTCGGCGGCGTTGTCCAGGTCAGCGTCGGGCATCACGATGGCGTGGTTCTTCGCCCCACCCAGGGCCTGGACGCGCTTGCCGTGCTTGGTGGCGGTCTCGTGCACGTACTGGGCGATCGGGGTGGAGCCGACGAAGGAGATGCCGTCCACGTCCGGGTGGGTCAGGAGACCGTCCACGGTTTCCTTGTCGCCGTGCAGGACCTGGAACACGCCGTCGGGCAGGCCGGCCTGCTTCCAGAGTTTGGCCAGGAGCATGGAGGCGGAGGGGTCGCGTTCGGAGGGCTTGAGGATGAAGGCGTTGCCGGTGGCGATGGCCATCGGTGCCATCCAGAGCGGGACCATCACCGGGAAGTTGAACGGGGTGATACCGGCGACCACACCGAGGGGTTCGCGGAAGTTGAAGACGTCGATCCCCGTGGACACCTGGTCCGAGTAGTCGCCCTTGAGCAGGGTGGGGATGCCGCAGGCGTACTCTATGACTTCCAGGCCGCGGCCGATTTCACCCTTGGCATCTGAGAGGACCTTGCCGTGTTCGGCGGTGACCAGCTGGGCGAGTTCCTCGACGTGGGAGGCGACGAGTTCGCGGAATTTGAACAGCACGGCGGTGCGCTTGGCCAGGGAGATGTCGCCCCAGGTGTCGGCGGCCTTGCGGGCAGCGGCGACGGTGGCGTCCAGGTCTGCCCGGTTGGCCAGCCGCAGCTGTGCGGACACGGCGCCGGTGGCCGGGTTGTAGACGTTCGTGGTGCGGTCACCCTCGCCGGCGCTTTCGGCGCCGTTGATGAAGTGGTTGATGGTGGAGGTCTCGGTTGTAACAGTCATGGGGCTCTTCCTTGAGTTGAAAGCGTTCGGTGTCGACGAGGGAATCAGCCGAGCAGCTTGCGCTGGCGGGCTTTGTGGCTGGTGTAGGCCTGGTAGGCCTGCTGGGTGGAGCCGAGCTCCGAAACCTGGGAGACGGGGACGTCCCACCAGGATTCGGAGGACGGCGCGTCCAGCAGCGGGTCTGATTCGACGTGGATCAGGATGGGGCCGCCGCGTTCGGGCGCTGCCTTGGCGTCGCGGATGGCCTGCTCGAGTTCGGCAATGACCTTCTCGCCCGGTTCCACCCGGATGACCTTCACGCCCAGGGATTCCGCGTTCAGGGCCAGGTCCACGGGCAGGGTGTCGCCTTCGTCGAAGCTGTGCTGTTCCTCGTTCAGCGCGCGGTACTGGGTGCCGAACCGCTGCGAGCCCAGGGATTCGGAGAGGGATCCGATGGAGGCGTAGCCGTGGTTCTGGATCAGGACCACGATCAGCTTGATCCGTTCGGCGACGGCGGTGACCAGTTCGGTGTGCATCATCAGGTAGGAGCCGTCCCCCACCATGACGACGACGTCGCGCTGGGTTCCGCCGTTGGTGGCTTCAGCCAGCGCCGCGCGCTTGACTCCGAGGCCGCCCGGAATCTCGTAGCCCATGCAGGAATATGCGTATTCCACGTGGTAGCCGAACGGGTCACGGACCCGCCACATCTTGTGCAGGTCTCCGGGGAGCGAACCCGCCGCGCAAATAACGACGTCGGCCGGGTCCATGGCACGGGACGTGGCACCGATGATCTCGTTCTGGGCAGGCAACGGCGTGGAGCGGGTGTCGAAGGCTTCGTCCACGGTGGCGTCCCAGCGCTTCTTCTCCGCCGCGATCTTCTGCTCGAGGTCCGCTCCGACGCGGTAGCCGCCCAGTGCCTGGTTCAGTTTGACCAGGGCCTTGCGGGCGTCCGCCACGATCGGCAGCGCGGTGCCGTGCTTGTAGGCATCGATCGCAGCGACGTTGATGTTGATGAACTTCACGTCCGGGTTCTGGAACGCGGTCCGGGAGGCGGTGGTGAAGTCCTCGTAGCGCGTGCCGATGCCAATGATCAGGTCCGCTTCGGCGGCGATGGCGTTGGCCGCCGTCGTGCCCGTGGAGCCAATGGCGCCAAGGGAGTACTTGTGGTCCCACGGCAGGACGCCGACGCCCGCCTGGGTGTTGCCCGCCGGGATTCCGGTCAGCTCCACGAACTTCGCGAGTTCCTCGTTGGCGTAGGCGTAGAGGACGCCGCCGCCGGCGATGATCAGCGGCCGCTTCGCAGAGCGGATGGCCGCGGCAGCGCGGGCGATGTCGTCGTCGTCCGCGTCCGGGCGGCGGATCCGCCACTCCCGCTCGGCCAGGAACTCCTCGGGCACATCAAACGCCTCGGCCTGGACGTCCTGGGGCAGGGAGATGGTCACGGCGCCGGTCTCCGCCGGATCCGTCAGGACACGGAGGCCGTGGTGGAACGCGGAGAACAGCTGCTCCGGGCGGGAAACACGGTCGAAGAACCTGGACAGTGGCCGGAAGGCGTCATTAACGGTGATGTCGTAGGCGTAGGGCTGTTCGAGCTGCTGCAGCACCGGGTCCGCGGCGCGGGTGGCAAAGGTGTCGCTGGGCAGCAGCAGCACCGGCAGCCGGTTCGTCGTGGCCAGAGCGGCGCCGGTCAGCAGGTTGGAGGACCCCGGGCCGATCGAGGTGCTGATGGCGAAGGTCTGGCGGCGGCGGGTATGCCTGGCATACCCCACGGCCTGGTGCGCCTGGGCCTGCTCGTTCCGGCCCTGGTAGTACGGCATGATGGCCGGGTCCAGCTGCTGGTACTGCTTCAGGGCCTGGCCCACGCCGGCCACGTTCCCGTGCCCAAAGATGCCGAATGTTCCCGGAATCAGCCGCTCACGGTACTCAACCCCGCCAATGGAGTCCACCGTGTACTGCTTTGAAAGGTATTCCACCACGGCCTGGGCGACCGTCATTCTGCGGGTGGCAGTTCCTGATGTTGTTCCCATGGGGAGGCTACTCCGATACTTCTTCGGTTCGGTTTGGGGTGGTGTGGTTCAGCAGTGAGGCGGCCGTGGCCACGGCACCGGCAACATCGCCGTCGGCCGGGTACAGGAGCGTCCGGCCAACAGTGAGGCCCTGCACTCCCGGCAACGCAAGGGCTGCCTGCCAGCTGGCGAAAACCTCGTCCTGGCTGCTGTCCGGATCCCCGCCCAGCAGGACGGTGGGCATGGTGGTGGCCGCCATGACCCGCTCCATGTCCGCCACGACGGGAAGCTTCATCCAGGTGTAGGCGCTGGTGGATCCCAGGCCCTCGGCGATGGCGATGGACTTGATGACGGCGTCCGTGGACAGGTCATTCCGTACGCGGCCGTTGTCCCGGACCGAAAGGAAGGGCTCCACCATGGCAATGAGCTTGCGCTCGGCAAGGGAGTCGATGGCCTTGGCAGTAGCCTCCAAGGTTGCCACCGTGTCCGGGTCCCCCAGGCAGATGCGGGTCAGCATCTTTCCGCCGTCGGCACCCAGCGCTTCCAGGGCGGCTGCCGTGTGGCCGGTGAAGCGGTCATCGATTTCATTGACCAGGCCGGCGAGTCCGCCGCGGTTCATTGAGCCGAAAACCAGTTTTCCTTCCAGCGCACCCAGCAGGAGCAGGTCATCCATGATGTCCGGCGACGCAAGCACGCCATCCACGTCCGGATTTGCCAGGGCAATCTGGAGCCGGTCCAGCAATCGGCGGCGGTCTGCCATCGCCACAGGGTCACTGCCCACGGCCAGGGCGCCGCGGGCAGGGTGGTCGGCGGCGACGATGAAGTTCTGCCTGCCGTACTTCAGCCCAGGGTGGCGGCGCCGTGCCTTCGCTGCCCGGGCAACAGCGTCCGGGTCCTCGAGCCGGATGGTGCTCAGGTGGGCATAGCGGCGCGGGTCGTCGTCCAGCGCATTGTTCGAGGCCAGTGGTGTAAGGGTCACAGTGCTGCTCCTTCGGTGGCAAACTGGCCAGGCAACAGGCGGCCGCGTTCCGCGAGCAGCGAGGTGACCTCATCCGGCGTCGGCATGGCATCCGCGCAGGAAAGGCGGGAGGCGACGATCGCGCCGGCGGCATTGGCGTAGTCCAGAACCTGGGCCAGCGGCCAGCCGGACAGCAGTCCGTGGCAGAAGGCACCGCCGAAGGAATCGCCGGCTCCCAGGCCGTTGACGGTTTGCACCGGCACGGGGGCGGAGACTACGCGTTCCGTGCGGGTTTTCGCCATGACGCCTTCGGGCCCAAGCTTGACGACGGCGATCTCGACTCCGGCGGCCAGCAGGCGGTCCGCCTGCTCATCGGGGGTTCCCTCCCCTACCGCCACGGCGCATTCCTTGTCGTTGCCGATGGCGACGGTGACGTGCGGCAGGATCTTGGCCACCTCAGCCCGCGCTTCCCCTTCAGATGCCCAGAACATGGGCCGGTAGTCGAGATCCAGGATGGTGAACTGGCCTTCCTTCAACCCGGTCCGGGGACGTGCCTCGTGTGCCTTGATGTGGGCTGTTCGGCTGGGTTCCTGGCACAGCCCGGTAACAGTGGACCAGAAGATGCCCGCCTCGCGGATGGCCTCCAGGTCAAGTTCGTCGGCCCTGATCTGCAGGTCCGGGGCGGTAGGAAAGCGCCCATAGAAGTAGAGCGGGAACTCGTCCGTGGCCGGCTTGATCGCACAAAACGTCACCGCCGTTGGCCATTCCTTGACCGGGGTGACATACGTGTCGTCAACGCTGAACTTCTTCAGTTCCCGGTGGAGGTACGTGCCGAAAGCGTCGTCACCGGTGCGGGTAATCACGCCTGTCCGGCGGCCATGCCGGGCGGCTGCTACGGCAACGTTCGACGGTGACCCGCCGAGGTACTTGCCGAAGGACGTCACGTCCTCCAGGTCCACCCCGATGTCGTTCGGGTAGATATCAACGCTGATGCGCCCGATCGTGAGCAGTTCGTGGGTCACGGTATCGCGGACCTTTCTAATGTGGACTCTGTCCTCAACAGCTAGAGCTCCAGTGACTGGCTGGCCCCTCCATGAGCGGGGTCACATCCACTACTTTGCCCTAGAATTAATGTCCTGTCAAAGGTTTGTACTGACATGTTTACAACGTGCCATAAGGCCTGTTTTGCCGCGCATTGCGGCCTTTCATCGCCTGAACGACGCCCTACTTCCGGGGCACGGCCAGCTCGCCGGTGACGTACTGGGCGCGGCCAAAGCCGAATGACCAGTCGCCGGCCGTGTTCTCCACGTAGCCGATGAAAACATCCTCCCCGGCAATGCCCGCCTCAGCGAGCTTCCCGGCCACGGCAGCGAAGAGGCGCTGCTTTGCATCCTGGGACCGGCCGCCCTGGGTGAAGATCTGGATCATCACAACCCCCTTGGTCCGCTCAAAGCCAAGACCGGCATCCTGCGCAAAAATCTGCCCCTCCGGGTGCTCGGTGAGGATGTGGAAGTAGTCGCGCTCCGGAATGCCATACTCGGCAAGGATCGCGTCATGGATCCCGCGGCTCAGTTTCTGAAGGTCCCCCCGGTTGCGGCCCTGGTTTACATCGATACGAACGAGTGGCATTGTCTCTCCTTTAAGTTTGTACTGACATACTAACAAAGTTATTGGAACGGCGGCAAGACTTTCGAGCATCTTGTGCAACAGAAGCAGACGGAATATTCTTAGACAACCAGTTGGTTGATAAAATATGTGGTTGAATACGAAAGGTTCTGATGGGCTCCGAAAGCGCAGCCTTGGACTCGGCGTTTATGGCCCTGGCCGATCCCGTGCGGCGGAGCATCATCGCCCGGCTCAGCCGGGGACCGGCCACCGTGAATGAATTGGCGGAACCCTTCGAGATCTCCAAACAGGCTGTCTCGAAGCACATCCAGGTACTCGAGCAGGCGGAACTGGTCACCCGCACCAGGGAAGCACAGCGGCGGCCCGTGCACCTGAATCCCGCGCGGCTTGAGGCACTCACCGCATGGATCGACCAGTACAGGTTGGTCCGCGAGGGGCAGTTCCGCAGCCTCGATGCCGTGCTGATCTCGAACGCTGCACCCGGCAGCGGCCCAGATACAAAGGAGTCATCGTGAGCAATTCTTTGAAGCTCAGCGTTCCTGAGGGAGTCCCCTTCATCGACTACGAGCGTGAGTTCGATTTTCCTGTCGCTGATCTGTTCCGGGCCCACAAGGAGCCGGACCTTCTCGTCCAGTGGTTGGGTCCGCGTGGTTACAAGATGGACATCGACCACTACGACTTCCGGACCGGCGGCAGTTACAGCTACCTGCACACCGGGCCGGAAGGAGTGCCCTATGAGTTCAAAGGCATCTTCCACACGGTCCGCGAGAACGATTTCGCCATCCAGACTTTCGAGTTCGGCGGGTATCCGGACGTCGTCAGCCTGGAGTTCATGACGTTCGAGGACCTGGGCAATGGCCGGTGCCGCCTCCGCGGACATTCGGTCTATCCCACGCAGGAGGCCCGCGACGGCATGGCGCAGTCCGGAATGGAAGGCGGCATGAGCGAGGGCTATGAGCGGCTGGACGAACTCCTCAGCGGCGCCAAGGTCTGACAGGCAAAAAGTACGACGACGGGAGGTCACCTTTCGCTTGGAAAGGTGACCTCCCGTCGTCGTACGTTAAACAGCAACGCGGGGTCACTCTGCGCCCAATCCAGGGGATGGATCGGGCCGGGAGTGACCCCGCGTTGGTTCTTACTGGAACTAGAGCGCTGCGTAGACTTCGCGCAGCAGCTTGGCGGTCTCGGACGGCGTCTTGCCGACCTTCACGCCTGCGGCCTCCAGAGCTTCCTTCTTGGCCTGGGCGGTTCCGGCGGAACCGGAGACGATGGCGCCGGCGTGGCCCATGGTCTTGCCTTCGGGAGCGGTGAAGCCTGCCACGTAGCCGACAACCGGCTTGGTGACGTTGGCCTTGATGAAGTCGGCAGCGCGCTCTTCAGCGTCACCGCCGATTTCGCCGATCATGACGATCGCCTTGGTCTCGGGGTCGGCCTCGAACGCGGCGAGGGCGTCGATGTGGGTGGTGCCGATGATGGGGTCGCCGCCGATGCCGATGGCGGTGGAGAAGCCCAGGTCGCGCAGTTCGTACATCATCTGGTAGGTCAGGGTGCCCGACTTGGAGACCAGGCCGATGGGGCCCTTGCCGGTGATGTTGGCCGGGGTAATGCCAACCAGCGCCTCACCGGGGGTGATGATGCCGGGGCAGTTCGGTCCGATGATGCGGGTGACCTGGTTGCCGTCGGCGTCCACCTTGGACTGGGCCAGTGCCCAGAACTCGGCCGAGTCCTGGACCGGCACACCTTCGGTGATGACAACGACCAGGCCGATGCCGGCCTCGATGGCTTCAACAACGGCGCTCTTGGTGAATGCCGGCGGCACGAAGACGATGGAGACGTCCGCGCCGGTTTCCGCCATGGCTTCCTTGACGGTGCCGAAGACAGTGATTTCCTTATCGCCGTGCAGGACCGTGGTGCCGGCCTTGCGGGCGTTGACGCCGCCAACGATGTTGGTGCCGGCCTTGAGCATCAGGGCGGTGTGCTTGGTGCCTTCGCCGCCGGTGATGCCCTGGACGATGACCTTGGAGTCCTTGTTCAGATAGATAGACATGGTGCGTCCCTTTACTTAGCTGCGTTGGCGAGCTCGGCGGCCTTGTCGGCGCCCTCGTCCATGGTTGCGGCCAGGGTAACCAGCGGGTGGTTGGCCTCGGCCAGGATGCGGCGGCCTTCCTCAACGTTGTTGCCGTCGAGGCGGACTACCAGCGGCTTGTTCGCGGAGTGGCCCAGCTCGGCCAGCGCACCAACGATGCCCTTGGCGACGGCGTCACACGCGGTGATGCCACCGAAGACGTTGACGAATACCGACTTGACCTGCTCGTCGCCCAGGATGACGTCCAGGCCTGCGGCCATGACCTCGGCGGAAGCTCCACCGCCGATGTCCAGGAAGTTTGCGGGCTTGACGTTGCCATGGTTTTCGCCTGCGTAGGCAACGACGTCGAGGGTGGACATGACCAGGCCGGCACCGTTGCCGATGATCCCTACTTCACCGTCCAGCTTGACGTAGTTCAGGTCCTGCGCCTTGGCCTTGGCCTCCAGCGGGTCAGCAGCGTCCTTGTCCTCAAGGAGGGCGTGCTTGGCGTGGCGGAAGTCGGCGTTCTCGTCCAGGGAGACCTTGCCGTCCAGGGCCACGATCTCACCGGCACCGGTCTTGACCAGCGGGTTGACCTCCACCAGGGTGGCGTCTTCCTTCTTGAAGACATCCCAGAGCTTCAGGATCACGGCGGCGACTTTGCCGCGCAGTTCCTCGGCGAAGCCGGCTGCTGCGACAATCTCGTCAGCCTTGGCCTGGTCGATGCCCACGGCGGGATCGATGGCGATCTTCGCCAGCGCCTCAGGGCGTTCGACGGCGAGCTGTTCGATTTCCATGCCGCCTTCAACCGAGCACATGGCCAGGTAGTTGCGGTTGGCCCGGTCCAGCAGGACGGAGAAGTAGTATTCCTCGGCGATGTCCGCACCCTGGGCAATCATCACCTTATTAACGGTGTGGCCCTTGATGTCCATGCCCAGGATGTTGGTGGAGTGCTCAAGTGCCTCATCGGCGGTCTTGGCAACCTTGACGCCGCCGGCCTTACCGCGGCCACCGGCCTTAACCTGGGCCTTAACGACAGTTACGCCGCCGATCTTCTCGGCAGCTGCCTTTGCTTCTTCTGGGGTGTACGCCACGATGCCGGCAAGCACGGGTACACCGTGCGCCTCGAACATATCGCGCGCCTGGTATTCAAACAGGTCCACGGTTTAGTGTCCTTCTACGTCGAAGTAGTTTCTGTACAGTCGGACACCATCGAAGACGATGACCGGGCTGCGGAATTGCACGCACCGGCGGCCTGTTGGAAACGAGCCACGCGGCG
Organism: Pseudarthrobacter oxydans; assembly: GCF_013314975.1. Classification (GTDB taxonomy): domain Bacteria; phylum Actinomycetota; class Actinomycetes; order Actinomycetales; family Micrococcaceae; genus Arthrobacter; species Arthrobacter oxydans. Next base: position 212,914 of record NZ_JABTYH010000004.1, read on the forward strand.
TGATGCTCCACTGGGAACTCTAGTCCTTTGGGAGGACCGGGCCGTCCCAGAGTACCCCTTATGTGAGTAAGGACACTATTCTATGGAACGTAGAAAAACCGCGGATTTCCGCGGATTTTGAGGGCTTCACGGTGCCGGCGGGGTACTTTCCGGCGGGCTGGAAATCAGCTCGTAACGGTTCTCCGAAACAAAGAACCCTACGCCGGCCGAGACGTTTCCGCAGGCTACGCCGCCGTTGTAGGCGGAACAGCGAAGTCCGTTGCGTTCGAGGTTCTGTCCGTCAGCCAGCACAGCCAATTCCGCGATCGGGCCGGCCTTGTTGCCGCGGGGGCCGTATGTTGCTTCCATTTGTGTGACGCCGGACCGGCACTCTCCGTACGTTGCTTTGTCCGGCGTCAGCAGGGCCACCCCGCCCAGGTATCCGAGATTCGTTCCCGCGCAGTCATCCGCCACGTCGCCCGGGGCGGGTTTCGGGTATCCGGCCAGTTCGCAGTGGGCTACCGGCACAATGGCCAGTTTGTTGTTGTCGCTCTCGCTGAAGCTGTTCTGCTCATAGGGAAGGTTGATGTGCGGCCCGCGGGCTGCCGTCAGGGAACACGCCACTGTCCGGTCCTCGGTGATGAAGGAGAGGACATCGTCACCGCGGGAAAATTCCTGCCGGTCAACGAGCGGCGCCTGTTCCAACTGTTCAATCGGCGGCAGTGGAGGCGGTGCCACGTATCCAGGGTCCTCCACCGTCACGGTGCAGCCTGTTGCAGCCAGGAGGAAAAGGGCGGCGAGCATCCCCCGTACAGTCCGTCGCATGCGGTCCATTATGCTTCATGGCGGCGCTCAGTCTGGTGCCAGGCCGGCTGCCTTTTCGACGACGGCGGCGGCAACAGCGGCGGGATCCCCGGCGGCAAAGTGGTCACGCATCTGTTGTGCCCGCGTCCGCCAGGCAGCATTCGAGAGGATCTCCTGCACTGCTTGGGCAATTCGCCGTGGCTTGGGCCGTTCCGTTTTAAGGCTGATGCCCACGCCGGCGAATTCCACCCTGGCGTTGACGTCACTCTTGCCCTCGTTGATCCCTGACACCACCATTGGCACTCCTTTGGACAGGCTGAGCTGCACCCCGCCGAAGCCGCCGTTGGTGATGAACACGTCCGTAAAATCCAGCACCCTGGCGAAATCCACGAAGTCGCGGATCACGATGTTGGGCTGCGGGTAGCGGGCGCTGAGGGCCTCCGTCCCGCGGCCACCGGTGGCCACAATCACCAGCGCATCCATGTCCTTGACCGCCTCGAGCGCCGGGACTATCAGCTTGTCCTGGTCCACGTTGTCCACGGTTCCCTGGGTCACCAGCAACGTGCGTGGGTATTGCGGCCAGCGTTCCGCTTCTTTGGTGTCACGTTCAGCCACGGCCCCGGCCGGTCCCGGGGGCCTGTACGGCAGGAGTGCCCCCACATAGTGCACCGCGGGGTTCCGGTGCCGCCGCGGGAAGTCCAGGGCTTCCGGGCCGGTCTGGATGACGGCCGCTGAGGAGCGGTAGGGCTCGTCCGTCAGACGTCCGTGCCTGGGGGCGGCCTGCCCGTAGGCAGCAAGCTGGCGGCGGTAGCTCAGGCCGGCGGGCCGCAGGATGACGTTGTCGGACAGGAAGCCCGCCGCCGCCTGGATGGATCTCTCTACCGGGTTGCGGGCAGGCTTGAAGCCGAAGAACAGCGGCGGTACCTGCGGGTCGCTCTCCATGTTGGGAATAGCCACGAAGTTCACCAGCGGCTTGCCCATCAGGCTCGCCACGAGGCGGTGGATGAACATGGAACTGTCCACCACGGCCACGTCGAAGGCAAAGTCCTGTTCCAGTTCCCGGATGTCCTCGAAGAAGTTGCTGACGTTGCTGGCAAAGATCTTTTCACCATCGAACCCGATAGCCCGCGGTCCTTTGAGCTCGGCGCGTTCAGGGTACAGCTCGAAGAGGTTATCCACGCGGTGCTCAATGGCCCGCTGGAAAGGAAGGAGCGGGATGTCCAGGTCCCGGAGCTTGTCACGGAAGACGGGACCGGTGTACCAGGCGACGTTGTGCCCGCGTTCTTTGAGGCGGACCGCCACCCCCGTCATGGGGTTGAAGTGCCCATCGATGGCCTGGCTGGCGAACAGGATTTTCATGGCCGTGCTCCGACTGGTCCTGCGCTGCAGCAGGACGGTTCCTGAACCTTAGTCCCGGGCGCCGGTGCCGGCAAGGAGTTGTACCTGCCGACCCCCGCCGTCGCTGTCCGTGAACTGCTAGGCGTCGAGCTTGGTCAGCGGCGCGTAGCGCAGCAGCAAACGCTTCTCACCGACGTCGAACTTCACCTTGGCCACGGTCTTGTCCCCTGCCCCCTCAAGCGCGAGGACGGTACCGTTGCCGAAGCTCGTGTGGTTGACCTTGTCCCCCACGGTGACCGCCACGATTTCTTTCTGCGGCTGCACACGGTTCTTCGCAATGGCCGCGGGCACGTCCGCGTTGAATCCGGCTGACGAGTCAGCAGCCGCGCCCCGGGCCGTTCCGGCTCCCCAGAAGGATCCGCTGTAGCGGTTCGAACCGATTGACCCGCCGCCCCACCCGCCCGACTGCCTGTTGGTTCCTTCGCGCTTCCATTCCAGGAGCTCGGCGGGAATTTCCTCCAGGAACTGGCTGGCGGGGTTGTACTGGCTCTGGCCCCACATGCTCCGGACCTCGGAACGGGTGACGTACAGGCGTTTCCGGGCGCGCGTCAGGCCAACGTAGGCAAGCCGGCGTTCTTCCGCCAGTTCCTTGGGGTCAGTGGCTGACCGCTGGTGCGGAAACAGTCCGTGCTCCATCCCGGTCAGGAAGACCACCGGGAACTCGAGTCCCTTGGCGGTGTGCAGTGTCATCAGCGTGACCACGCCAAGCCGTTTGGCCTCCGCCACGGCTGCGGCTGTGTCTTCCGCGTCCCCGCCGGGGGCGTCAGGAATCTGGTCGGCGTCGGCCACCAGCGAGACCTGCTCCAGGAACGCGCCCAGCGACCCTTCGGGGTTCTCCTGCTCGTACTCCCGCACCACGGCCACGAGCTCCGCCAGGTTCTCCACCCGGGACTCGTCCTGGGGGTCGGTACTGGAGCGAAGCGCGGCCAGGTAGCCGGTCTGTTCCAGGACGGCTTCAAGGGCTGCTGCGGCACCGGAACCCGCAGCCACTTCCGCGAGGTCATCCAGCAACTTCACAAACCCAAGGACGGCATTGACGGATCGGGTTGCCATCGCCGGGGCCTGCTCGGCCCGACGGGCGGCTGCCATGAACGAGATGCGCTCACGCTGGGCCAGTGCCGCCACCGCACCTTCGGCGCGGTCGCCGATCCCCCGTTTTGGTTCGTTGAGCACCCGCCGCAGGTTGACGTCGTCGTCCGGATTCACCAGGACGCGGAGGTAGGCCAGGGCGTCCTTGATTTCCTTGCGCTCGTAAAACCGCGTGCCACCCACCACCTTGTACGGCAGGCCCACCCGGACCAGCACGTCCTCGATGGAGCGTGACTGTGCATTGGTGCGGTAGAAGATGGCGACGTCCCCCGGACGGAGGTTGTCTTCATCCTGGAGCCGGTCGATCTCCTTGGCAATGAACTGGGCTTCGTCGTGCTCGTTCTCGCCCACGTAGCCGATAATTTTGTGGCCGTTGCCCTCGGCGGTCCACAGCCGCTTCTCGGGACGGTTGGGGTTCCGTGAGATGACCGAGTTGGCTGCGCTGAGGATGTTCTGCGTGGAGCGGTAGTTCTGCTCCAGCTTGATGGTCCGTGCTTCGGGGTAATCCTTTTCGAACTCCACGATGTTGCGGATGTCGGCGCCCCGGAAAGCGTAGATGGACTGGTCCGAATCGCCCACGACCGTCAGCTCGGAGGCGCCGGGCCCTTCGCCCACGATCTCCCGGACCAGGGCGTACTGGGCATGGTTGGTGTCCTGGTACTCATCCACCAGGACATGCCTGAACCGCCGGCGGTAGGAGTCCGCAAGGGCAGGGAAGGCCCGGAACATGAACACGGTTTCGGCTATCAGGTCATCGAAATCCATGGCGTTGGCCTGGCGCAGCCGCTGCGTATAGCCCTTGTAGACCTCCGCCACGGCCTGTTCGAAAGGATCGTTGTAGTTCGCGGCAGAGGAGTACGAGTCAGCATCGATGAGTTCGTTCTTCAAGGCTGAGATCTTGTGCTGGATGGCCTTGGGCGCAAACTTCTTCGGGTCCAGGTCCAGGGCCTTGGACACCTGGGTGACCAACCGGAGGGAGTCGGCTGAGTCGTAGATGGAGAAGTTCGATTTCAGCCCCACATTCGCGGCTTCCTGGCGCAGGATCCGCACGCAGGATGAGTGGAAGGTGGAGATCCACATGATTTTGGCCCGCCCACCCACCAGCGCTTCAATGCGTTCCCGCATTTCCGCAGCGGCCTTGTTGGTGAAGGTGATGGCGAGGATCTCGCCATGATGGGCCCGCCCGGTGGCGATCAGGTAGGCGATCCTGTTGCTGAGCACACGGGTTTTGCCCGAACCCGCGCCGGCTACGATCAGCAGCGCGGAACCGGCGTGCTTAACGGCCTCCTCCTGCTGCGGGTTGAGCCCTTCCAGGAGCTGGCCTGCGTCCGGCCGGCGGTGGCCGTGGGCCTCCGCGTGCTGACCATCCGCATGCGGTCCCTGTGTGCCGCCGGACAGCCCGGCGCCCTGCCGGTTCTCCCACGGCGCAGCACCGCCGGGACCGGCCGCCGTGGCGCCTTCAGCGCGCGACCTGGTGCGGGCGGCTGCCGGGGAGGCAGCCTTGAACGGTCCGTCAGAGTACGGGTCAAACAACATATCCATGGTGCCTACAAGTCTAGGCGGTGGGACCGACGCGGACTTCCAGGCTGTGGATGACGGGCCGCCGCTCCTTGCCCTTTTGGGCTGTCCTGCTGCTTTATCCACATAGCGCTGATGGGCGCATGCAATGAGGTCCTTCGGTTGAAAGGCTTGGTGGATGGAAGCGATGACGACGGCGGCAGTCAGCAATGCACTGGGCCCCCGCGGCCTGGGGCGTGGGCTATGCCACGGACCCGGATTCGAGGGCCGCACGCAGCTCGCGCACCGCCGTCGTCCCTCCCGCCATGAACCATTCGAGTCCGTTGACCCGCACTGTGTCCACGGCGCCGCCGGCAGCCCGGACGATTGCCTTGCCGGGCAGCCAGTCCCATTCCGGGCAGCTGTGCTGGAACCAGCACCCCAGTTGGCCGTCCGCCACCCGGCCAAGGTCGCACGAACCGGAGCCGAGCATCCGCAGGGCGGCAGCCGACGTGGCCGCCGCGTGCCAGGGCATGGCGCACAGCGGATCCATCAGCCAGCTGGGGTGGATGTAGGTTGCCGCCCCCAGCTGGGCCGCTGGGGTTGCGTTGCGCTCTCCCCTGTTGTCGTGGAAAACCGTCAGCCGTTCACCGTTCAGGCTGGCCGGATGCGTGCGGCCACCGAGCCAGAGCTTGTCCTCCTCCGGCTGAAAGATGGCACCAAGCAGCACGTCGGACTGGTCCTTCAAAGCGATGGCCGAGCACCAGTAGGTGGAACCGTGCAGGAAGTTGTACGTGCCGTCCACCGGATCGATGACCCAGGTCCGGCCGCTGCTGCCCTGTACAGATGCGCCTTCCTCTCCCAGGATGCCGTCCTGTGGCCGGCAGCGCTGCAGCTGCTCCAGAACATAGGCCTCTGCAGCGTGGTCAGCGGCGGTCACGACGTCTGAAATAGAGGTCTTCTGCTGCGACTGCAGGCCCGCCATCCGCATGAGCAGCGCCAGCTGCCCGGCTTCCCGGACCAAGGCTGCTGCCAGCTGGTAGTCGTCCAACGAGGGGTCAAGTTCAACAGCGCTGTGCCGGCCAGTGGTCATGGCTTCAGTTTAAGGGGCGCGATAATGAAGCCATGGCCAAAACACCTGCCCAGCGGATCAAGAAGCACGGCTCCAAGGCGGCGGTACCGCAGCACCATCTGCCGCCGGTGGTGAATCCAACCACTGCGCGAACGCCGGAGAAAGCCCAGAACAACAGCAACCTCATCCTGATCGCCGGTGTGGTGGCCAGCCTGTTCCTCTTCTGGTACCTGCATCTGCTGACCCTGGAGCAGCTCCGTGACCTCTCCACGGACCTGGCCATGCCGGACTCGCTCATCGGCGGCTTCGATGCGGCCTACATCAGCCAGCTCCAGGCCGTCATGGACGATGACGCGCGCGGCCAGCTTAATTACGTTCATAAAACAGCGGGGACCCTGTTCCCGCTGATCTTCGGATTCACGTGGCTGCTGCTGATCGGCACCAACGTGGCCCGGAAAGCCCTGCGCTGGGCGCTCTGGTCCTTGCCGCTTCTGTTCGTTGTGGTCCGGCTTTGGGGCAACGCCGCCATCGACGGAGTGCTCGCAGCCGGCACTGCCGACGCCGGCCAGGTGGCCCTTGCCTCCGGGCTCACCGTGGCCGGTTGGGTCCTTTTGGTCCTCAGCCTGCTGGCGGGTGCTGCCGCCGTTGTCCTCGGCGCCCGCAAGCCCAAAGCGGCTATCTGAAGGCTGCCCGGGCCCGCATCTCCTTGCGGTGGCGGTGGACCTGGCGTGCAATGACCAGTCCTGCAGTGGCCATGCCCAAGGTGACCGGATAACCCATGAGCCGTTCCAGCGTGCCTGGCTCCGGAACGTCCATTCCCGTCAGGCCGCCCGTCCCCAGGGCGGCAAGGGACACGGCACCGCACACCAGGATGAACCAGGCGAAGTTTGTTTTCCGCAGCCAGAGGATGCCCAGGACCAGCAGGGCGGCAGCCCCGGCGAGGAAGTACATCACAGCGCCCACGATGTGCCAGCCGGAGCCTGCGTCCTCGGGCACCAGTCCCACGATCACAGTTCCGGCCCCCGCGGTCCCGGTCAGGATCCGGACCCAGACAGCCGCCAGCCAGGGCCTGCGCCGCGGCTGCACCCGCAGATCCGCCCGGGCAGCGACGCAAAGCAGCCCGGAGCTCAGCAAAAGGGCACCCAGCAGCATGCCGAGCCCCTGGACCACGAATGAGGCGTTCATCAGCCAGTTCAATGGGGAACACACCTCGCGGCCGTCAAAGATGCCGCAGTCCAGGGCGCCAAGGTCGCTGATGTACCCCGTCCGCAGGTCATAGGGCCTGGGGCCCGCCCAGGCACCGATCACTGCCGCTTCCGCGGCAAAATACTGCAGGACGCTCAGCACCGACCAGGCGCCGATGTACTGGCGGGTGGACGCGGTGTCCGGAATTAACGTGGCAGGCATGGCGGCGGACGGCGCTGAACTCATGCCTTGAGCGTAGTACGGCCCAGCACCTTGTATGCTTGTATCCGTGTCCGGCCGGACTGGCCTGCCGATCCGCCGGACGCAAGCCCTCGTAGCTCAGTGGATAGAGCACGGCTCTCCTAAAGCCGGTGTCGTTGGTTCGATTCCAATCGAGGGCACTTGAACTTTCCTCCCCCGGAGTTCGCGCTCCGCGCCTACCTCCTCGGCCCCACCTCACCAGGCCCCGACGCGGACGCTGCCAGCGCCGGGCAGTGGACCGTCCAGCGGGACCTGCTGGACCGCGCGGATGGCACCCGCGGAACCTTCTCCGGCGTCGTGCATTTTATTCCCACGGACGACGGCGGCCTGGCCTTCCGTGAGGAAGGCACCATGCGCTGGCCCTCCTTCACGGGCCCCGCCTCCCGCGAGTACCTGCTGCGGCCTGCCGGGTCCCCTGATGCCCTGGACGTGTTCTTCCCTGACGGCCGCCCGTTCCACCGGATGAGCTTTACTCCGGAGTCCAACCTTGACCGTCACTGGTGCGATCCCGATACCTACCGCGTTGCCTACGTCTATGGGGGCTTGGACAGGTTCAGCTACACGTGGGACGTCCAGGGCCCCCGCAAGGACCTGCTGCTGACGTCACACCTGGTGCGCCGGCAGGGGCCCGCAGCATGAAGGACCGCATTGTGGTCTCGGCCGTCTGCGTCTTCGACAAGGCAGGCAGGCTCCTGACCGTGCGGAAACGCGGCACGGCCATGTTCATGCATCCCGGCGGCAAGCCCGAGGCCGGGGAGACAGCAGTCCAGGCGGCCGTACGTGAACTCGCGGAAGAAGTGGGCATCGTCCTCGACCCCCGGGAACTCCAGCTGATGGGGGTGTGGATCGCCGATGCCGCGAACGAGGCCGCCACGGACATTGAGGCAACAGTTTTTATGGCCCCCGGAGTGTGGGAGGCCCACCCTTCCGCGGAAATCGCCGAGATCAGGTGGCTGACCCTGGGCTCGCAGCCCACCCGCGACCTTGCCCCGCTGCTGACGGACCATATCCTGCCGGAGCTGGCAAGGTCCGGCAGCGCGGACAGGCAGGCCTAGA
>NZ_JABTYH010000040.1 GCF_013314975.1 Pseudarthrobacter oxydans
CTCCTGTTCTGGCAGGAAGGTAGTCTCTGCAAGGTCTCTCCAGCACCGGCCGTGACAATGCAGGCCCTCGACGGGTGTTGATTCATCAACGCCCGTCAGGCGCGCCTATAGCGAATTGCGTCGCCCCCGCGCTCAGGTACCTGCATGTGATCCAAACTGGTGTCGGGGTACCTTTCGATCTCTTAGCTGTTGATTCCAAGATGGCAGGTCGACCCGACAGCATGGTTCAAGACAGCCACGGCGGGGCCAGCGACTGCTAAGTTCCCGGCAAGCAGGCGCAGGTTTATGAACCGCCAGCTTCCCCGTAGCTATGAGCGAATCACCCAAGGGTTTCCGGTTTTCGGCGTCTTTTCAATCCATTTGCCGGAACCTCTTCACGGGGGTTCGGCCTTGTCGCCCGAGTGTTTCTCGAGAATCTTGGGCGCGCACCGCTGGTCGGGGTGGAGCCCAAAACTTCCATCCGAAAGGGCCTACTGATGGTGTTCAGAAGCGCTACGGGCACCAGTTGGCCTCAGTCACGAGGCGTTATCAGCTTGGCGGGAGCCGCTGGTGGCGCATTTGCAAGCTTCTATTGCTTCTACTCCGGCGCGCCGCTCATCTATACCACCGCCAAGGCCCCTGCAGGGGTGGTAGTGGGAGTACTGATGGTGGTTGTGGTCCTCATCCAGCCTTTTGTCCTGGCAGTAGGCCCTTGGACGCGGAACCGTTCCCGGGTGGTCAGCATGTCGTTGCTGGCCATTGCCGCCGGACTGGCCGCGTTGCCCTTCGGCGTCCTCTGGCCAGGCCTAATCATCCTAGGGGTCGGGTTTGGGGTCTTCGTGGTGACGGCCACAGCATGGGCCAAGGAGCTCGCCGCCCCCGCGAATGTGGGCTGGGCATTAGGCGTCTATGGTTTCGGTTCAGCAATCGGCGGTGCTGTTGGAGCGCCCGTCGGGCTCCTCCTGGCCGCGCGTTTCGGCGCATCGGGTGTGGTCCTGGGAGGGACAGTGTTCGCTCTCCTGGCAGTCCTGCCTGTGCTGGCTGTGGCCAAGAACATCGCCTACAACGGGCCGACGCACCTCGCAAGGCTGAATTCCCCGGCATCTCCGCTCACCGACGGCGTAGCATCGGGTGTTGGTCTCCCAAACGTGGCCGCCGTCCTCGTGGTGCTGGTGATCCTGGCAGCCCACCTGCTGGCCGTCGTACTGTATGCCGCCGTGCTCTCCTCCGCAGCGTCTCTGGTCACGGGGACGACTGCTATCGCTGCTGTGTTGGCGGTTTTCGCCACACAGAGCACTGTCGCGCTCGGACGCCTGGCCAGTGGAGCGTTGTGCGATCACTCGTCAGCTGTCGGCACCGCTGCCAGCGCCGCCGTTCTGTTAGTGATTTCCGCCGCCTGTTTCACCGTCCCCGATTCAACCCCGCTGGTGCAGATCGGAGCCAGCGCCGCGGTTGGCGCTGGGGCAGGCATGATGCAGACTGCCGCATTGACACTGATGATGCGGCGTGCGCAAACGCCGGCCCGGACAGAGCAAGTGAGTGCCGCCTGGAACATCACTTTCGACCTCGGTCTGGGCGCCGGAGCAGTCCTCGCCAGTATCATGGCCCTTGCCTGATCGCCTCGATGACACTCCAGGCTGCAGACCCGTCGTCACTTCCTTGCCGCCCGCCTACCTTCCGACCTCGGAGTCCGCTGCCGACAGCAGCGACCCAGGCCTGGCGGGCATGAACAGCATGAGCACTTCAGATGCGTGCTGACGGACGTACCCGATCCGCTTTCCGATCACTGGCGCCTCAAAACCTCACTCTGCCAAGTTGAGTTCTAGGCTCGCCCTAAGATGAAGTCAAGATTGACAGCCCGGATTGTCCACTTAGCGTGTGCCCTGCAGCCCACTGGCTCCTCGATGAGTAATGCACTGAAAGTGGAGCACGGCCGTGCTGCCCTGGACCGCCCCCGCCACTTTTTGAACTGGCAGCGGGACGTGTTGATGTGGGACGAGTAGATTCCGCCTGCGGTCATGGTTTCCAGGAAGAATAGTGTCATGCCGGCGGATGAACAGAATGACGTGCTCGGTGCGTCAAGGTCCCTAATCTCGAACGACTGGGATTGGCCCGTGCACGGGCTTCGCCACCCGCCCGCTGGTGGCACAAGTGGTTGGTACGTCTGGACGGGCGAACTTTTGGCGGATGACGACTTTTTCCAGCCCTGGCACACGTCTCACCTTTTGGAGCGATGCCCGGAGATTGTGCACCTAATGCATCTACCACCGGGAACCCGCTTCCTCGTGGCGCCCGGATACGAGGACATATGGCAGGACCCTTCGCTCCTCGATATCTAGTGGCCCAGCGGTAGATCCTGAGCGCAGAGTGATGGCGCCAAAACCGACATGTATTCCATGTAGTTTGCCGATGCCACCAGTGCGTGGCGATCAATTGTGGCCGGGGAGTAGCCGAGGGCTTCGGCGATGATGGCCACGGGCGCGAGTTTGGTGAGTTCGTGGAGGGTTCCTAGTCTCGCCGCCCTGCTGCTGAACGAAGTGCTGAGCTGCTCCGTGAGGGTTGAGGCCTGGAGGTGCTGGCCCGGTAAGCCTCCTCGGAATACCCAATTGCTGTTGGGGTGCGCGGCTGTCTGGTGATGGGTTGGGGTGGCTGCGAGTTCTCGCCAGGGTTCATCGAGCGGTGGCGTAAGTGCGATTTCGACGGTTCCGAGCGTGATGCTGACGAGTTCCTCTGTCACGGTGACGTTGTCCCAGGTGAGTTGGACGATGTCTGAGACTTGTTGGCCGAAGACCAGGATGAGGATGGCCGCGGCACGTTGTCTAGGGTTCATGTCGGTCATGTGGCTGAGGTTGGTAACGAGTTCGGTTTGGGCGGCGGCGTCGAGCCGCGGGCTGGTGCCGCGGCGGTGGGGCTGCAATTTCAGGGACGGGTCGATGAGGTTGGTCCTGATTGCCCAGTCGAGGAAGCGTGAGGCGATGCCTCGTGTCGTGGGGCCTTCTGCCTGCCATCGGTCCAGGTGCGCTTGATTCACTTCGGCGAGTTCGGCGCCTTGATGGGTGAGCCAGTTCAGTAGTTCGATAGCGACGGTGACTGCTTGTTTGGCCCGCAGGAACGTTCCTCGGGTGACTTCGTCCATCTGATTCATGCGGCGCTGGTGGTGCCAGCGGATGTATCGGCGGGTGATGTCGCGGTGGCTCGGGCTGCTAATCCGGTCGAGGGCCTGCTCGGCCCAGACGCTGAACCTGGTGCTCAGTTCATCGCGGCGCGGCAGCGCGTTGTGTTCGACCAGCAGACCGCGGACGTATTCGCGGGTGCGCGATGCTGGTATTTCGTCGAGGCGGGCGTGGGTGATCACAGGTTCCGCCGCGAGTCGTTGGAGGAACTCTGTGACGTGTGGCTGCTGGATCCAGGTGAGGCCGCTGTTGGCGCGTTTCATGGACTTCAGAGCAGTGGCGACTGCCTGAAGTTCGCCGGAGGGTGGCTGGTTCTCTGGTGGGCTGAGGATCCGGTCAACGGTCATGGCAAGGATGCATGACCAGCATCGATTGCCTGAGTGGAGTTCGTCTTCTTTGCCGCATCCGATGCAGTCGACGTTGAGGCGGACGCCGGAGCATTTCCGGCATGTCGGCAGGGTGTCGACGCGGCCAGGCAGTACCCCTTCGTGGCCGCAGGCGCAGGTGCCGCGGGTTCTTTTGGCTTGCTGGTAGCAGTAGCCGCAGATTCCGCCGTCGGGCCAGCGAACCGCGATTTTGTGGTGTTCGGCGCAGCGCCCGCAGGCTTCCGGCCACTTTTGGGGATCGCCGGCTTTACGGGGTCTAGTCATCTTCTTCCGGTGGCAGTACCCGGATCCGGCGGGCGATCGGCGCGCCGGGTGCGATGCCCAGGTCTTCCGGCCGCTTCGGGGCGTTGGCGGTCTTGGCGGCGCGCATCTGCACGTAGGGCTCGAAGAGGTCGTTGGGCGTGCATTCAAGGATGTCGCAGAGTGCTGCGAAGGTCTGGGCGGGAATGCGTTCGGGTGTTCCGGTGACGAGACGGTGGACCTGGGCGTTGGAGAGGTTGATGCCCCGGGCTTTGAGCAGGGGGAGCAGCTCGGTGGTCTTCCAGAGGTTTCGTTGGGCCATCAGCTGCCGGAGGTTCCAGCGGTAGCCGATCCGTCGCTGTTCAGCCATGGATGTTCCCCTCGCCGTCGCCCTTGCGTAGCCGCTGGGCGATCATTTTCTGGATGGTCTTCTGTTTGAAGTCCGCCGACACGGAAGTATAGAGGGCCGTGGTGGAGGAGTAGCTGTGCCCGACCTGCTGCTGGATAAACAGGGGGTCGTAGCCGGCCTCGATCAGATGCGTCACGTACGAGTGCCTCAGCGTGTGCAGGGTCAGTTCTTCCGGGAGCCCCGCGATTTTCCGCACCCGCTGGAAAGAACGGTCGAAGTTGCGGTGCACAGTCGAGCCGGAGCGCTCTGACGGCCACAGGCTGGCGGACCGGTCAGCGGTAGGGAACCGTTTCCGGCCGTCGGAGGAGAGCCAGTACTCAAGGAGCCCCACCACCCAGTCGATTTCCGGGACAGTGAGCACCGTCCGCCGGCGGGGGCCCGAGCCCTTGGTGCCCTTTGCCCAGCGCACCTGGAGCGCCCCGAACCGGCCGAAAGACGCAACGTGCGGGTTGGGGCCGAAATCGACGTACTCCAGCATCACCAGTTCACGCCGACGCAGCCCGTAGGCATAGGCGACCTTGAACGCCGTCGAGTCCCTCAGTGCCGGCAGCCAGCGCTTTGAACCCTTGGCGAACTCGGTGTCGACCAGGTCGTCGGCGGCGTCAAAGAACGACTGCAGTTCGGCGCGCGTGAACGCCCGGCGGCGTGCCGGCACGGCATCGTCCGTCGTATGCCGGGGAGAGTTCCACTCGAAGACCACCTGTACTGGTATGTCGGCGAAGACCCGTTCGCAGAACGACGCCCAGCCGTAGCGTCCGTCCGTCAGGTAGGAGCAGAATGCCCTGATAGCTCCGGAATTAGCCCTTAGGGTTGTCAAGGCGAGACCATTTTCAGAACTGCGCCGGTCCGCCAGGAACTCGTCCACGTGATGCGCCGACCACGTCCACGGATACTCGTTGGCGTGCTCCTGGAACCGCTGGACCGTTCCGCACGAGCTCTTGATGTACGACGTCGACAGGCCGCGCGCCAGCATCTGCGCACGCCAGCCATCCAACATCGCCTCGAAAACGCGATCCTCGGCCCGCAGCAGCCCGACATTCACGTTTGTCAGAAAGGCAGGAATCCGCCCAGGTTCGATGCTCACTGACCAAACTGTACGCAAAAATCTCTCATCTAATGAGAGATTACGCCACTAAGCCGCGCCGTGGCGCACAATCGCCCGCTAGGGATGATCGGCATCAGGTCGTCGAAGGATTAGTTTGACCTGCGGAAACTTCCGAAAGCAGATCGAGACGAGTCCTCTCATCTACTTCTACTCGTCCCACTCAAACGCCGATAACGGATCTTATGTAAGGTAGATAGCTTGAAGCTTCAACTAGCGCCTCCTTTCAGCCTACACCGGCGGGCCCTCCCGCGGCCAACCGGACCTCCCCGACGGCCAGCGAAAACATCAGCGCCGCCACCGCAGTGTGCATCCGTCGGGAAGATCATGGACCGAGGCGAGCTTCAACCGCAGGAAGCCGGCACCAGTTTCAACACGTGCCAGCCGACGTTATGTCAGGCTGTACAGGACGAGACCCGGGACTCGCGGGCTGACGCCCGTCCCGAAGGCTTGTCCTAGCCCTCGCACTCGATGCAGTAGGAATGGCCGTCGCTTTCGCGTGCCAGTTGGGACCGGTGCCGGACCAAGAAGCACGAGTAGCAGGTGAACTCGTCCTTGCCCTGCGGAATAACCTGAACAACGAGTTCCTCGGAGACAATTTCTCCACCGGGAGTCAGGCCCTCATCGAGGGCATCGGCTTCGTCCAGCTCGGTGACGACGCTGCGGGCATCCGGGGCGCTGGCGGACTTCAGCGCCTCCAGCGAACTGTCTTGTGATTCCTTGACGTCGGAACGGACCTCGTCATAATCGGTTGCCACGTTAGTTGCTTCTCATTTCTGGTGTTCTGTTTCTCTTTGGACGAGACTCCAACGCACATTACGGTGCCGTTGTTCCCACATCCGATCCGGGAGGCCCGTGAGAAGACCATAAAGCGCACCCCCGAGGCGACCGGCACCACTCCCCTGCCGCACCGCGCGTGGCGAAGCTCCGGCCACATAGCGGCTAACCGGAGCTTCACTTCAGCATCCGAATCATCCTGAGAATCCGCTGGGCACGCGGCAGGAGGCCCGGCCAGCACCCAACCCGTGGGAGTCGAGGCAGAGGCCGCCGCGAAACCAGCATGAGCAAGGCTTGACGTGCGTCATGGCGACCCTGAAACTCGAATACACACGGTGAGGTTTGGAGGCGGCCATGGCGGGTCAGCGCATCGGCTACGTGCGGGTCAGCACCCTGGACCAGAACGAGAAGCGCCAACTCGAAGGCCAAATACTGGACCAAATCTTCACGGACAAGGCATCCGGCAGGGACACTGCCCGGCCGCAGCTCGCAGAACTGCTGAGGTTCGCCCGCGACGGAGACACCGTCGTTGTGCACAGCATGGACCGCCTCGCCCGAAACCTCGACGACCTCCGCGCCCTCGTCCAGGGACTCACCCGACGAGGGGTACGCGTCGAGTTCATCAAAGAACAGCTCGTCTTCACCGGAGAGGACTCCCCCATAGCCAACCTCATGCTCTCGGTCATGGGCGCCTTCGCCGAATTCGAACGCGCCCTCATTCGGGAACGCCAGCGCGAAGGCATCGCACTGGCCCAGCAACGCGGCGTGTACAAGGGACGGAAGAAGACCCTCACACCCGAACGGGCCGCCGAACTGGTCCAACGCGCCGGCAGCGGCATCCCGAAAGTCGTCCTCGCCCGCGATTACGGAATCAGCCGAGAAACGGTTTACCAATACTTGCGCCATGCCAAGCTTGGGTAAAGATGTCCTCAGCCCAGGGCAGGCAATAGCGGCGGTTACTCGTCGTTTTTGAAGATGGGCCGCTCCGCGACGAAGTTATCCGTCATCTTGAAGCTGCTAGTTGTGGTCGTGGACGACACTGGAGCTCGTTCGGACATCTTCTTAAGGGCTTGCGCCATCGTTTTCAACTGGCCACGGACTGACGTGCTTGAGAAACTGTGCGTTGAGTGCAGCATTACATCGACGTGGAGTTCAAAGTCATCCCGATACTCGACTCCATTCAGATCCTCGTAGTTCACTGTGACAACAACTTCGTCTGGAGTTGGGTTCAAGTTTTCCAGTCGGTCGCTTCCAGCAACTGACCCGCCAAACCACCACGTGTTGCGGAGTTCCTGTCTCGGGCTTAGGACACCGATAATTCTGGAGTAACGCTGCTGGATGCTGCCGGCTCCTTTGTCCTTGTCCGGATCACCGGTAACGATGCCCCGATCGAATGAGACTCGTAGATTTCTCGCAACCGTCGCACCGTCGTTGCGGATCACAAGGTCGGCGCTCGTATCACTTTCGGTTGCGAGCTGGAACTCTGCGACGACCACGGGACGGCTGCGATCGGCGCTATCCCTAGCCGAAGCTCGAAGCGCGCTGATAGCGACTATGCCGGTGGTAATGGCCGCCATCGCAGAAAGACCGTCTCCATGATCGTTTATCCAGGTAAAAGCCGGAGAGAGTGCCAAGGCAACAAAACCGCAGGCAACCGAACCTCCCACAAGTACTTTGTCTCGGTTATTCATCCAGCGCTCCTAATGCGTTTAGCCTGGCCCCGCTCAATCGAGCAAGAGGTCTTCCTTCAAAACGTGAGTTCGATCAATAGAGTGCAATGGCATCTATGACCACCGCTGGCCCTGCGATGTAAGCATGAACATCGTCGGGGTCTAAATCGATTTCCAGTTGCTGTACCAAGGGCTTCAGGACATCCTCAACTTGGGGCATCACCTTTCGCCTGAACAGGTATTCCCAGTCGTGAAGCAACCATTCCTCGGCGCTGAGATAACCGTCATCACCATCTTCGATCAGGTGTGAGACGGTTCCCAGAACCCGTATCTGGCCTTCAACTCGGTTGGCAGAGGCACTGTCAATGAAGTGGTCTGGGCGCAAGTTGATAAAGACCTTTGGCGACAACCCGGAGCCAGTCACTCCCAGGAGGACAGGGATCGGCAGCAACTCGTTCCTCAGGTACACCTGTTTGAGCTGCTGGGCAAGCGGGAGGTCCATGGCGTCCAAGTCGAAGATCGTCTGCAGGTCGCCTTCAGCCGAATCCATCAGCCGACGCAGAATGAAGAAGATTTTTCCTGCAAAACTGGCGGCTGTAATGTGTGTTAGTCCCTCAATTTCGACTAGGTCGTCCCTGGAAAGAACAGCTTCATCTCCAGGATTTACCTTCACCGCATCGGCGTGCATGAGGGCATCTATCACCTTGCTCACTGTCGCTTTTTCTCTTGGCTGAAGGCTGTACGTCGCCTGATTTTCTATGTCCGTTCCTGTGGAAGCATCTATGCCGATGCCGGATACCCCAACTTTGCCGCCGCCACTGCGCTTTCGCACCGTCTTTTCAACAACATCCATTTGGCGCGGGACGTCAATGTCGTGGTATTCGGCCTGAGCTAGTAGCGTCTCGGTGTCAAGATAAATGGGGGATCTCAGTGCCATGTTTCGATTGTGTCAAACACCTCCGACATTTCTGGACCTGGCGCCGCAAGGCGAGGTCTCTCGGCGATACTCTCCTGCTTCAGGTTTACAGAATCTTCATTATCGGCTCTTTTTTAGCATGCACAGAAGGGGCTTGTTTGTGTTCCAACCGGCGGGGCGGCTGGCACTGTAAAAATGCGCACGCGGGGCAGCCCCGAAGACGCCGGGCGGTAATGTCAGTCTGGTTTGATACGTTGCATCCATCTGCAACGTCTGGGGGTGATTAAATGGCTGAGCGAAATTCGTACCACGTGGTTCCTGGCGAAGATGGATGGAAGGCCGAGCGCGAAGGCTCGTCTCGCGCTTCTTCTGTTCACGACACGCAGTCCGCAGCAATCGACGCTGCTCGTGGTTATCTGTCCCGATCTGGGGGCGGTGAATTGAACATCCACGGCAAGGACAACAAGATCAGGGCAAAGGACACAATTGCACCTGGCAATGATCCACGGAATACGCCTGGATAAGCCTGATAGAGCAATGACCCCGCTGGCTTAGGTTTATTCAACAGGAGCCGGCGTGGCCTTCCTATATGCGGGCGGGCGGGGCCGGAGGGACACATAATGCCCGTAGGCCGGCCTAACGCCACGGCTGACGGAATATCCATTACCGGCGTTCAAAGCACAGCGCATCGCCCGGATGACCCACTGCCCCCTCGGCTAAGCCTGGACGAGCAGCCCGGTGGCGAACATGATCGCGATGCCGGTGATGATGCCGGCCACTGTCAGGGGTGAGAGTATCCTGCCGGCATGGTCCTTGAGCAGGGGCAGGAGTTTTATCGCGACCTGGCCAACGGCCCCGGCGCCCAGGCCGAGCAGGAACGCAGCCAGCGTGGGTTGGTATACAGTTGCGCCGATAAGTGTACCCAGGATCGCCGGTGCGCCGGCGATCAGACCGAGCAGGGCCAGGCGCCCGAGGCCGGGGGTTTCCTTGGCCAGGGGGGTAACGATCGCTAGGCCTTCGGTGGTGTTGTGGATGGCGAAACCGACGATCAGGGTCGCGCCGAGGGCCAGTGATCCGATGGCGTAGGCGGAGCCGATGGCCAGTCCTTCACCGAGGTTGTGCATGCCGATCCCGGTGGCGATCAGCAGGGCGAGCCGGGCCGGGGGAAGTGGTGCCTGCCCGTGGGAGGCCGGGCTTTGGTGGCGGCGCATCCAGGCGTCGATGCCCTCCAGGATGAGGTAGGAGATCAGCGCGCCGAGGATGACCACCAGCGGGCCGCCGAAGGATCCGTGACCGGAGACGAGTTCGAAGGCTTCCAGGGTCGCGTCGAAGGCCAGGAAGGCCAGCAGACCGACGGTCAGGCCGAGAAGGGCGCGGACCCAGGCAGTTGATGAGCGGCGCACGAACGGCATCCATAGCATCCCCATGGCTACCGGGATGATGCCGACGTAGATGCCCAGCAACGCCATGAGTGCAAAGAACGACGCGTCCTTCTCCGGGCTCAGGGCAGCGGCGTCGATGGCTGCGGTGATCTTGCCCCCGACCGAGGTGACCAGCGCGATCTCGTATGGATCCCCGTCGACCCAGTGGTAGCTCGCGGTGACCGTGGTCGATTCCAGCGGGGCCATGGTCGGACGGGTCTGGGTGAAGGGCGCGTAGTAATCCGAGATGTTGACCTGGGCGATACTGACGGGATCGGGACCTTCGTTGCGGACGGTGATCTCGATCTGTCCCGGCGACAGGCGGATGTCTTCGACGGCGACGTCCTCTTTGGGCGGAACGCCTTCGGAGAGTTTGGCGAGGCCGGGGCCGTTGAACAGGGCGAACAGTCCCAGCAGCACGGTCACCAGGACGAGCGGGCCCAGGCCGAGCAGCCAGCGCGGCGCCGCCGGGTGGGACCTTCGGCCCGCAGGGGCGGCCGGGGCTGCCAGGTTCTTTTCCTCAATGCTCATTGTGGTGCCACCTCAAAGAATCCCATCCAGCCCAGTTCGGCGAACTCGGTCTTGTGGGCGTGGAACATGTACTTGCCTGGGTAGGGGAAACGGATTTCCACGATGCCGCGCTGGCCCTGCACCTGGGAGATGGTGTCCGTGAATTCGCTGGGCGTCAGCATCGTCCCGGTCGGGTAGTAATGGAAGAAGTTGCCGTGCACATGGAAGGAATTAATCGGGTCGTATTCCAACACGTTGATCAGGTGGATCCGCACCAAGGCGTTCTGCTTGACCTGGACCGGGAAATCCATGAAATGGAACGGCAGCCCGTTCACGGAGTAGAACTCGTTATCGTCCCCGCCGTCGGTGTTATACCCGTTCATCACCATGACCATCTCGTCATCCGCCGCGGGCCGGCCCTCCTTCGGCTCGATGATGAATCCGCCGTACAAGCCCTTGGCGATATGAGGGGCAAGCGGTGACTGGTGGCAGTGGTACAGGTGCGTGCCGAACGGGGTCGCGTCGAACTCGTACGTGAAACTCTGCCCCGGGGCGATGGAGCCTGCCCCGATCCCAGGAGTGCCGTCCATCTCGGCCCGGTGAACGCCGTGAAAGTGGATGGTGTGCGGGTGCGCGCTGGCGTTGATGAAGTGGATCCGCAGCGCGTCGCCTTCGCGTGCCCACAGCGTCGGGCCCGGGATGCGCCCGTTGTACGTCCAGGCCGGGAACGTCACGCCGGGGGCGATCTCGAACTCCTTGTCCTCGGCGATGATGTCCCACTCGCGCAGCGTCCGGCCGTCCGGCAGCGTGGTGGTACGTCCCCGGTCGAAGTCCCGCAGGATCGCCGTGGGGTCAATTCCCGCCCGGTCCACAGCGACGGACCCGCCCGCGAAACCGGCATGACCGGCATGGTTCACCGCCGGACCGGCAGGGACCTTCGGCTGCGACCCGGCCGCCGCACCCGCACCACTTTGCGAGGAATCCCCGTGCCCTGCGTGACCCGGATTAGCCCCCGCCGGAGCCCACGCGGCAAGTGCAGGGAAAGGAGCGAGCAAGGCCGCCCCGGAAAGCAGGCGCCGCCGCGTCGGCTGTTTTCCCGCTGTCGAACCGGATAACGCCATCGTCTTTTCCTTCACTCAAACATCATTGTTCGTCCAGCCTAACATTGATGTTTCGTTGCTACTCTGGAGTTATGCCAGTTTCTGACCTCACCACCCCGGCGCAGGACTATCTGAAAATGATCTGGTCAGCCACCGAATGGTCGACCACTCCCATTACCGTGAGCACCATGGCCGAGCGGCTGGGCGTGAGCGCCTCGACCGTGTCCGATGGCATCCGCAGACTGGCCAAACAGGGTTTATTGACCCATGCCCCCTACGGCAGCATTGAGCTGACCGATACCGGGCGCCGCCACGCACTGGCCATGGTCCGGCGACACCGTCTCGTGGAAACCTTCCTGGTGGAGGTGCTGCAGTACGGCTGGGACGAAGTGCATGACGAGGCCGAAGTCCTCGAACATGCCGTGTCGGAAAAGCTGACCGACAGGATCGACGAGTACCTGGGACACCCCAGCAAGGACCCGCACGGGGATCCCATCCCGTCAAAGTCGGCCCACACTGCCCCGCCAGCCGCTGACCAGCTGACCGCTGTCAAACCCTTGGCCCAGGTCGCGATCACGCGCATCTCGGACGCGAACCCCGACATGCTCCGCTACTTTGCCAGCCTGGGACTGCGCCCGGACACCACGCTCACCGTCACGGACCAGAAACCCTACGCGGACATGACGACCATCCGGATCCATGGCCAGGACACAGAAATCACGCTCGGCTCCGCAGCCGCCGAAGCAATCTGGGTCGTGGCAGCTTGAACACCCAGCCGCCCCTCCCCGGGCGTCCGCGCTTGAGGCGCACGCCAATAGTTGGCTGTCAGACATTCATGCCGTTGGAAGCTAATGCGTTTGCGCGTCTCGGCTGGTTCCTGACATTGCAGCTGCATTAGGGCTGTGGGTGGATCTACTTGCGCCGGGCGAGGGCGATTAGTCCGGCGATGAGGGCGGCGACGGCGGCGCCGATGCCTGTAACGAGCAGTCCGTTGCTGTCATCGGGACGGGAAGCCGGGCCACCGGTGTTGTCCCGGAAGTGTCGGCGGGCGCAGCGGACGTCGACGGGCTTGCGGTCGTTGCCGGTTGGGAAGGCGTCGCTGGTGCCCTGCCGCGCGGCGGCTTCCCGGCCAAGGCGGCCTGACCGGAGTTCTTGCTTCCCGGTTGTGTCCCCTATGGAAGGCGACGGCTATCAACGGGGACCGGCGGCCGGAAAGAGCCGGACAATGCCACGGCGATCCGGAACGGATCTAACCCGATTGGAAGGACGTGGACGGCCTTCCCGGTTGATGGTTTATTCGGTGACGAAGACGGGCACGCCGACCGCTGCTGAGACTGCCGCGTCCTGGTATGTGTCCGGGACGTCGATGGTGAATTCCGTCGGTTCCGCCGGAATGTCGGAGTGTGGTTCTTCGGTTGCGAGGTGGTGGTCGAAGCGTGCTGTGCCGAGCAGGCTGCCCGTGTCATCATAGAAACCGGCCAGAACCTGAAGGTCCAGAAGTTCGCTCGTGGTGCCGGTTACCCTGACGGTTCCGCTCACCGCGGAACCGCTGAAGGCCAAGCCTTCCAGTACGAACCTGTCATCGAATGGTCCGGAAATCTGCAGCGCCTTACCTTTGCCCGGTCCTGGCGCGTGCAATGCCGGCAGGTCCGGCTCACCGGCTGGAGCCGGGAGACCCTGGAATGAGATTTTGGCCGCCGCTGATGCCGGACCCTGGCCGGTAGTGACCGGCCCGGAGGGCTGCTGCTTTCTCGTGACGAGAAATCCGCTCAAGGCCAAAGCCGCGATGAGCAGCACGGCCGTGACAATGATTCGATGGCGCATAGTCATACTTTCCGTATCAAGGGGTCCGGGAAATCTTCCCGGACCCCTTGGATGTACTGGTCAGGTCAGCGCAGGACGCCCAGGGCGCCGCCGACGATGTCAAACAGGTCCGTGTTGTCCACGCTGCCCTGGAGCTTTTCAGATCCTGAACCGTAGGCGTAGACCGGAACGTCGGCACCCGTGTGGTTACCGGAGAGGTAGGTCAACCACAGGCTTGCTTCCTTGGAGCCGTCCTTGACCTCGGCCGGGTCATTAGGGGTGCGGAAGGTGGCCGGGCCGAAGTTGCGCGGGTCGGACGCTCCGGCGCCGTTGATGATGCCGGTGGAGCGGGCCGGGTCCTTGGTGCTTCCACTGGGCCGTGAAGGGGTGGAGTTGTTGGCGGTGTTCCCGCTGTCGACGTTGGCCGGAGGTGCTGCTGCTTCGGGGTTGGTGAAGGAGCCCTTCTCGATAATGTTCAGGCCGGCCGTTTCGTGGTCGGCGGTCACGATCACTAGGGTGTTGCCGTCCTTTTTGGCGAAGTCCAGGGCGGCGGCCACGGCATCATCGAAGGCCTTGACCTCCTCGAGGGTCTGGGCGGCATCGTTGGCGTGGGAGCGCTTATCGATCAGGGCTCCTTCGACCTGGAGGTAGAAACCGTTGCCGTTGGAGCCCTTTTTGCTCTCCAGCAGTTCAATGGCCTTTTTGGTCATTTCCGGCAGGGAAGGTTCCTGTGCCTGGGGGGCGGAGGGGTTGTCCTGCTTGGCCTTTTCTACGGTGAGGTTGCCCTTGTTGAACAGGCCGAAGACCTTGTCCCCGGACGCTGCGTTCAGATCGGTGCGGGTTGCAGGAATCTGGCTTGCCGCCGAACCCAGGACCGAGTATCCCTGTTCTTTCAAGGCGGTTTCGTCAGCGGCGTCAAAGCGTCCCAGTCCGCCGCCGAAAATGACATCGGCGGTGCCGTTGCGGGCGATCTGGTCAGCGACCGGGGTGACCCTGACGTCACTGGTGGGCAGCGCCTCGCCGGTCACGGCCGTGTCCTGGCATGCCGAGGCGGAATAGACCGGACCCTGGCAACCGCGGGCCAGGACGTGGCTCATCTGACCCGCCGGGGTCGCATCGGTGATTTCGGAGGTCGAGACGTTCCCGGTGCGGTACCCGGCCTGTTTGGCCAGTTCCATCGCGGTCGGCACTACCGCGCCCTTGGCGTCCACGCCCAGGGCGGCGTTGTAGGTCTTCACCCCCGAGGCCCAAGCCGTGGCGGCGGAAGCGGAGTCGGTGACCAGATTGGGCTTAAAGTCCGGTTCGCCGGGCTGGCCGGACTTCTTCTCCACCGCATAGGTGCTGACGTAGCCCTGTGCCGGGAGGGTCTCCATGGCCAGCTTGCCTTCGGCTCCATAGAAGCGTTCCCGGGCGGCGGTGATGTGGGTGCGGCCCAGGCCGTCACCGAGCAGGTAGATAACATTCTTGGCCCGGCCGTTGTTGCCGTCCGGGGCAGCCGTGGCAGGCCCGGCAGGCCCGGCCAGTGCCGTGACGGCCACGGCAGCGGCCACAAGGGCGCCGGCAGAGCCAAGCAAGGGAAGAGTGCGTCGCATCGGGGGTCTCCAAAAAGGGGTACGAATCGGTGGTCGGCGTTCGATGACGCCACACGGATCTTAGGCACTGCCCGCGACCCCAAAGCTGTCTCTACTCGTCGTGGAGATGCCGTAACGGTAAACAATCAGTCAACAGGTTCCCCTGGCCAGGTCAGCCTGCCAGCTGCGGGCAGGGGGGGAAACCGGCTTCAGGGCACAGGTTTCAACTCCCTGCCCCGTTACGCTTCAGCTCTGGGGGCTAGGGCCTGTCCGAAGGCGGCACGGGCGGGGCAGGAAGTGCTCGGTCCGGGAGGCATAACCGGTGTAGGCGGCGCCGTGAACGCGGCGCAGGTGCGTTCTTCCACCAGGCGTACCTGGATCTGGATTCCGGTGAGTGTCAGGCCCGCGACCGCGACGGCGTTGGGCACCATTATTGCCAACCCCAGGAAGGTGAAGACGGGGCTGCGCACCAGCCGGTACGGGCCGGTGGTCACACCAGCCCTTTGCGGTCGGTCGCGTCGACCCCGATCGGCCATGAGGCTCCGAGCAACATTTGGGCGCCGAACGTCGCACGAACGCCACATGCCGCGGCGGCCAGGCCCACGGTGTGCGCAACCCGGTGGTCAAGGGCGGGGATCGGCGGCATACCGGCCAGGGCAGCGGCGGGCGCGCCGACGCCGACCAGGCAGCTGTGGTTGGGCATGCAGCCGCGGGGAGCACCCGTTGCCCGGAAGGGCACCATGGGATCCGTGCCTGCTGTGTGCATTCCCCGTGCCTTCTCAGGGCTCGCTGAGCGCGGTGCTGATCAGGGCTTTGAGGGTACTTTTCTCGGCCAGGCCAAGGATCCGGGCGGCGACTTTGCCGTGCTTGTCCAGGACGAGGGTTGTTGGCACCGCCCGTGGGGGCACGTGGTTGGCCAGGGCCAACAGGATCCCGCCGTCTGAGTCGTTGAAGCTGGGGTAGGTGGTGCCGAACGTGCGTTCGAACGCTGCGGCGGTCGCGGCGGTGTCGCGGACGTTGATGCCGTAGAACCGGACGCCGTCGTTCTTGAATTCCTGATGCAGTGCTTCCAGATCCGGTGCTTCCTTGCGGCACGGCGCGCAGGCGGCATACCAGACGTTCAAGACCGTGACGTTACCCTGCCACTGGGCAGAATCCACCGTTGTGCCGTCGTAAAGCACACCGGTCATCCCCACCGCGGCAGTGCGGGTTCCGGGGGCGTATTCGGAAACGGATCCGTCCCCGGCGATGTAGTTTTTGTTGTCCCCGGCCTTGGCCTGGACTGCCAGGGTATCGGGGGCGGCGCAGCCGGCCAGCAACAGCGCCGCGGACGCCGCACCCAGCAGCAGGCTGCGTCGCCCCGGCAGGGGAGGAACAGGTACGGGTTGATGATTGGTCATCTTTGGCTTCTTCCGTCAGACGGGGGTCGTGATCGTGGCAGCGAGGTTCTGCAGCTGGTAGATCCAGAGCATCCAGATCCCTGAGACCATCAGGATCCCGACCAGGACCAGCAGGGAACCGCCGATGATGTTGAAGGCGCGGATGTGCCGGCGGATGAACCCCAAGGTTTTCGTGACCCAGTTCAGGCCCACCGCGACCAGCACGAAGGGGATCCCGAGTCCCAGGCAGTACAGGAATCCCAGCAGCGCCCCGCGCCACGGATCCCCCGTGGTGGTGCTCAGCGCCAGAACCGCGCTGAGCGTCGGGCCCATGCAGGGGGTCCAGCCGAGGCCGAACACGACCCCCAGCACGGGTGCGCCTGCAGCGCCTGCCCGGGGCCTGAACGAGAGCTTGCGGGTGGTTTGCAGGAAGGAAAACCCGCCGACCAGCACCAGACCCATGAACACCACGAAAACGCCCAGGACCCGGATCAGGATGTCCTGCCACTGCAGCAGCCACCCTCCGATCACCCCGAACGCTGCCCCGTACAGGGTGAAGACAGCGGCGAAGCCAAGGATGAACAACCCGACGCCGGTGAGGACCCGCCGCCGATTGTCCGGCCGGCTGGGATCAGTCAACCCCGAGACGTAGCCCAGGTACCCGGGCACCAGCGGCAGGATGCATGGTGAGATGAAGGAGACCGTTCCGGCGGTGACTGCCAGCGGCATAGCGACCAGCAGCGCCCCGGACTGCACCATCTCGGCGAAATACCCGCCAATGCTCAACGCTGTTTCCTCCATTCATGCCAAAAGGTAGGTGGCCGCACCACAGCGGCAACCACCCGCACCTTCCGGAGCTGAAGTGAGACGCAGGGACCCTGCTGCCGCCTCAACGTTACGGGAAGGCGGCGATAACATCAAAAATATGCGTTATCATCGGCGTATGACGATTCATGATGAGGCGATTGTGAACGAAGGGTGGCGGGAACTGGCTCCCGCTGCGGCCTTGTTCCATTCCTTGAGCGATGCGACCCGGCTGGGGATTGTGCAGCGGATGGCCGACGGTGAAATCCGGGTGGGGGACCTGGCCTCGGAGCTGGGGCTTGCCCAGTCCACCGTGTCCGCGCATGTGGCGTGCCTGCGCGATTGCGGCCTGGTCCAGGGCCGTGCGCAGGGCCGCAGCGTCTATTACTCGTTGACCCGTCCGGAATTGATGGACATGCTTGCCCAGGCCGAAGTCCTGCTTGCCGCGACCGGCAACGCTGTCAGCCTGTGCCCGAACTATGGCACCGGGAGCACCGGCGGGGTACTGACAAACGTGGAACCCACAAAGGAGAACGCCCGATGAGCGACGCCTGCGGCTGTAGCGACGACAAGCCCGAAACCGCGGCCGAAGAAGCCGAGGAAGCGGTCGGGTTCTGGCAGATTAACGAGATCCGGGCCGCCGCGATCGCGGGTGTGATGCTCCTGACCGCCTGGATCCTGCCCCTGACCGGGGGTCCGGAGTGGCTGCGTCTGGTCCTGGAAATCGGGGCGCTGCTGGTCGCGGCGTGGACGTTTGTTCCCTCCACCCTCCGGCGCCTGGCCAAGGGCAAGATCGGCGTCGGGACCCTGATGACGATCGCCGCCGTTGGCGCCGTCGCCCTGGGCGAGTACGAGGAAGCGGCGATGCTGGCCTTCCTCTACTCAATCTCGGAGGGGTTGGAGGAATACTCGCTGGCCAAAACCCGGCGCGGCCTGCGGGCCCTGCTGGACCTGGTCCCGGCCGAAGCGACCGTCCTGCGCGGCGGGACAGAAGTCACGGTTGATCCGGCCGAGCTCGTTCCCGGGGACCGGATGGTCGTCCGCCCGGGCGAACGGCTGGCGACCGACGGCCGGATCGTCACCGGCCGCACCTCCCTGGACACCTCGGCCCTGACCGGTGAATCCGTGCCGGTCGAGGCCGGTCCGGGCAGCGATGTCTACGCCGGGTCCATCAACGGCACCGGGCCGCTGGAAGTCGAAGTCACCAGCACCGCGGAGAACAACTCCCTGGCTCGCATCGTGCACATCGTCGAGGCCGAACAGTCCCGCAAGGGACCCGGGCAGCGCCTGGCGGACAACATCGCCAAGAAACTCGTCCCCGGCATCCTCATCGCCGCGGCCCTGATCATCGCCTACGGCTTCATCGTCGGAGAGCCGTTGCTGTGGTTCGAACGCGCCCTGGTCGTCCTCGTGGCCGCGTCGCCCTGCGCTTTGGCGATCTCGGTCCCGGTCACTGTTGTCGCCTCGGTCGGTGCTGCCAGCCGCATCGGTGTGCTCATCAAGGGCGGCGGCGCCCTGGAAACCCTCGGCAAGATCCGCACCATCGCCCTGGACAAGACCGGCACCCTGACCCGGAACAAGCCCGAAGTCATCGATGTCGCCGCCGCCGGGACCGCGACCCGGGAAGAGGTTCTGGCCCTCGCGGCCGGGCTGGAGGCCCGCAGCGAACACCCCCTGGCCCGCGCCATCCTCGCCGCCTCCCCCGCCCGGGCCGAGGTGACCGACGTCGACACCGTTCCCGGCGCCGGCCTGGAAGGCCGCTTCGAAGGCAAAATTGTCCGGCTGGGCCGCCCCGGCTGGATCAACCCCGGCTCCCTGGCCGGGCATGTCGAGCGGATGCAGACCGCCGGCGCCACCGCCGTCCTGATCGAATCCGCCGGCGAGGTCATCGGTGCCGTAGCAGTCCGGGACGAACTGCGCCCCGAAGCCCGGGACGTCATCGCCCGGCTGGCCGCCTCCGGGTACACCACGGCCATGCTCACCGGGGATAACGCGATCACGGCCGCGGCTCTGGGCAAGGCCGCCGGGATCAGCGAAGTCCACGCCGACCTCCGCCCCGAAGACAAAGCCGAGATCATCCGGACCCTGAAGTCCCGCCAGCCCACCGCCATGGTGGGCGACGGCGTCAACGACGCCCCGGCGCTGGCCACCGCCGACACCGGTGTTGCGATGGGTGCCATGGGCACCGACGTCGCCATTGAAACCGCTGACATCGCCCTGATGGGCGAGGACCTGAACCACCTGCCCCAGGTCCTGGACCACGCCCGCAGGACCCGGTCCATCATGCTGCAGAACGTGGGCCTGTCGCTGCTGCTGATCGCGATCCTGATCCCGCTGGCACTGGTCGGCGCACTGGGACTGGCCGCGGTCGTGCTGATCCACGAACTCGCAGAAATCGTGGTGATCGCCAACGGCGTCCGCGCCGGCCGGATCAGCCGCAAAAACGCACTCCAGCCGGCCAAAACCGCGCCGGCCCTGGAACCGGCAGCGTGAGCGGGCCGTCACCGGCAAATCCTGCCGGAACGCAAGCGGTTGCCGGGAAAGCACGGCGGATCAAGATCGTCCTGCTCGTCTCGGCAGCCGTGCTCGCGGCGTCCGACCTGGTGATCAAGGCCCTGGCCGAAGCCCTGCTCTCCAACGGTGCCGCTGTCGATCTGGGCCTGGTGAACCTGAAGCTGCTGTACAACACCGGGGTCGCGTTCAGCCTCGGCGCGGACCTTGCCCCGTGGCTGGTCGTCGCTGCCACCGCGACGATCGTTCTGGCCATGGCCTGGTACGCCGTCTCCACCGCCCCCGCCATGCCGGCCCTCTCCCGGGCCGGTGCGGCCATGGTGCTCGGCGGCGGCGCCGGGAACCTCGTGGACCGGCTGGACGGGCGCGGTGTCGTGGACTACCTGCACAGCGGATGGTTCCCCACCTTCAACCTCGCCGACGTCTTCGTCACCGCCGGGGTTGGCCTGTATATCTTGGGCACCCTGCTGGCGTCCCGGGAACAGCCAAAGGCCTAGGCAGCCGCGGGACGATCCCCCTACGCCTTCCTGCTACCCGGAAAGGAATCCTCATGCTGGCGACCGTCCTGGCGGCGGCTGCGATGTTCGCCGCGACGAACATCGATGACATCGTGGTCCTGACGGCGCTTTTCCTCGCCTCCAGCAAGGGCCGGCCGCGTGCCTGGCACATCGTCGGAGGGCAGTACGCCGGTTTCATCACCCTGGTTGGGCTGAGTCTCCTGGCGGCCCTGGGCCTGACCATCGTCCCGGACGAATGGGTCGGACTGCTGGGAATTTTCCCGCTGATCCTTGGCATCCTGGGCCTCGTCAGGGGACTGAGGAACCATGACGATGATGATGAGAACAAACTCACCGAAGGTCTGGGCCTGCTTGGAATCGCCGGCATCACCATCGCCAACGGCGCTGACAACATCGCGATCTACACCCCGGTGTTCCGCACCATGGCCCCGGCCGACACCACCATCACCGTCATCGTCTTCCTTGCCCTGGTCGCGGTGTGGTGCGCGCTGGGCAAGCTCATCGGCACCCATCACAAAGTCGTCGAAACCCTGGAAAAAATTGAACACTGGCTCGTCCCGGCCGTCTTCATCGGGCTGGGCCTGACAATCCTCATCGGCTCCGGATCCCTGCAACGCCTCATAAACCTCTGGTTCTGACGATGTCGTGCAGCACCGGCTGGCGAGGAAGGCCACCGAGAAAGATCAAGAGCGGAACAGCCCTCAGCGGCAGAAAGCAGCACTTATGACCGCCCAACAAACCAATCCCGGCCAGCCCCCGGCCTCCACCCACCCTGTGGCCGAACCCGCCCTCGGGGTCAAGGGCATGCTGCGCTGGGCCTGGCGTCAGGTGACCAGCATGCGCACGGCACTGTTCCTGTTGCTGCTGCTGGCGGTGGCTGCCGTTCCCGGTTCCCTGTTCCCGCAGCGGCCGGTCAACGCCGCAGCCGTCACCCGGTATCTGAAGGACAACCCGGACACAGGTAAGTTCCTGGACAGTCTGCAGATGTTCGATGTGTACGCCTCGACGTGGTTCTCCGCAATCTACCTTCTGCTGTTCATCTCCCTGATCGGCTGTGTCGTTCCCCGTGCACGTGCCCACTACAAGGCCATGCGCTCCCGCCCCCCGCGAACCCCGCGCCGGCTGTCCAGGCTGCCGGAATACGAAACCATGGAGCTTCCCGCCGCGACAGGCGTCTCCGCCCGCCAGGCCATCACCGATGCTGCCGCGCTCCTAAAGAAGCGCGGCTACCGGGTTGACGTGCGGGACACCGACGACGCCATGCCCTCGGTCGGCGCCGAACGCGGGTTCCTGAAAGAAGCCGGGAACCTGATCTTCCACCTCTCCCTGATCGGGGTTCTTGTCTGTGTGGGCATCGGCGGGCTGTTTGGCTACCGGGGACAAAAAATCCTGATCGAAGGCGAGACGTTCGTCAACACCCTCGTTGGCTACGATGCCTTCACGCCCGGCACCAATTTCGATCCCGCAACCCTGGACCCCTTCGCCGTCACCCTTGACCAATTCGATGTGCGCTTCGACAGGGAATCCACCAGGCAGTTCGGCCAACCCATCGACTTCACCGCCGCCCTCACCACCAAAGAGGAACCCGGGGGCGAAGGCCGGCAGAAGATCCTGAAAGTCAACGAGCCGGTGTACTTCGGAGAAACCGGAATCTTCCTGGTCGGCAACGGTTACGCACCCATCGTGACCGTCAGGGACGGCAACGGCCAGACCGCGTTCAGCGGCCCGGTCGTCTCCGTGCCCAGCGACGGCGTCTACACTTCATCCGTCACGATCAAAGTCCCGGATGCGGGCCCGGACCAGCTCGGGTTTGTCGGCTTCTTCCTCCCCTCAGCCATCAAAAACGACCAGGGCGTCTCCTACAGCTTCGACCCCGACCCGCTGAACCCCCAGCTGAACCTGAACTCCTACTACGGCGACCTTGGCCTCGACACCGGCCAGCCGCAGAACGTGTACGTGCTGGATGTGAAAGACCTGACCCAACTCAACGGCCGGGATCTGCCTGCCGGCGGCATCACCCTTGGCCCCGGCGCGACCTACACCCTGCCCGAGGGCAAGGGCAGCATCAGCTTTGACGGGCTCAAACGCTACATCGGCGTCGACATCAGGGCCACCCCCGGACAGGGCGGCGTCCTGGCGTTCTCCCTCCTGGCCGTCGCCGGCCTCATGGCCTCGCTCTACATCAGCCGCCGCCGCGTCTGGGTACGCACCGGTACCCACCCGGACGGACGCACCATGGTCGAGTACGGCCTCCTTGCCCGCGGTGAAGACCACCGCCTGGCCGGGGAAACAGCAGCCCTGCGCGAACTCTTCACCAAACAATGGCACCTCCCGGACACCTCCCACGCTCCTGACACCGCCCCTGCCGAAACCGCTAAGGACCGCTAATGCCTGTCATCAACCAAACCCTCGGCCAGTACAGTGAACTGTTCATGCTGCTGGCCGCCGGCACCTACACCGTGGCGTTCATCGCCTTCGCCTGGGACCTGGCCAAAAGCAGCAAAACCCTGCAGGCCGTGGACAGGAAGGCCGCAGAAGCCGCCGCGGCGAAGGTCCCTGTAGCCGTTGGAGCCGCGGGTGTGTCATCGAATGCAACCGCCTCCGATGACGGCCGCCCGGCTGATGCAGCCGTCCGCCCCTCGTCGTCGAATGCGGCGGTGGGCGGCACTGCCGACGGCGACATGCGCTACACGGTCAAGCGCCGCATCCCGGCGCGGGTAGCCGTGGCCCTGACCGTCCTGGGGGCGTTGATCCACGGCGCGGGCGTGGTCACCCGGGCCTTCGGGGCGGGACGCGTGCCGTGGGGCAACATGTATGAATTTCTTACCACCGGCGCTTTCGCGGCCATCGCAGTGTTCCTGTTAGTACTGCTCCGGCGGGACCTGCGGTTCCTTGGAACGTTCGTCGTGGGTCTGGTGGTCATCATGCTCGTCGCCGCCTCGGTAGCGTACTGGACGCCCGTCGGGCACCTGGTTCCGGCGCTGCAGAGCTACTGGCTGATCATCCATGTCTCCATCGCTGTGCTGTCCTCGGCGATCTTCACGCTCACGTTCGCGATGTCAGCCCTGCAGCTCGTCCAGGCTCGTCGCGAAAAAGCGCTGGCGTCCGGCGGGCCGGACAAGCCGGCCTTCATGCGCCTGGTGCCATCAGCGCTGAGTCTGGAAGATCTCTCCTACCGGTTCAACGCCATTGGGTTCCTCGGCTGGACCTTCACGCTCATCTTCGGCGCGATCTGGGCCGAAAAAGCCTGGGGACGGTTCTGGGGCTGGGACACCAAAGAAGTCTGGACCTTCGTGATCTGGGTGGTCTATGCAGGCTACCTGCACGCCCGCGCCACCCGCGGCTGGACCGGCACCCGCGCCGCTTGGCTTTCCATCGTCGGCTACCTCTGCGTGGTGTTCAACTTCACGATCGTGAACCAGTTCTTCAACGGACTGCACTCTTACTCGGGGCTTTGATGGCAACGTTCAACGCTGTAACCGGCCCTGGTCGAAAGTGTTCCTCTGGCCGGTATTCTTATCCCCAGGGCCGATCGGCCTCAGCCAGAGAGCCGGCGACGTTCCTCTTCAGCCCCGGCTACGCTGTATGCGTGCCCCACCCACTCAGGCTATTCATCCCACCGCAATTGCCGCTGACGCAACCCATGCTGTCGACTCCGCATTCAGCTACGGCTGAACCCTCAGAGGAATCCCCTTCCAGGCGGTTATCGTGACCTACAGGTTCCTGTTCAGCAGGCGCTGGCTGGGCCTGCTGATGCTCGCGGCACTCATCGCGTCCGCTTGCGCTGGCCTCAGTAAATGGCAGATGGACCGACGGAACCAGGCCGTGGCCGAAATCCAACGGGTCCAGGAAAACTACGGCAAAACCCCGGTGCCATTCGAGACGGTCAAACGGTATTTTGACGCTGCTGACCCGGACATGAAATGGACAACGGTCACCGTTGCAGGCCAGTATCTGCCGCAGGACCAGCGGATTGTCAGGAACAGACCCAACAATTCCGCGCCCGGGTACGAGGTCCTTGTTCCGTTCCGGCTTACCTCCGGGGAAACCATCGTGATTAACCGGGGGTGGCTGCCCATCGGCAACACACGATCGGGATACCCCGACGTTGTCCCGGCCCCACCGGCGGGAAACGTTGAGCTCTTGATCCGGATGAAACCGTCCGAGCCGGCGCTGGAAGGCAGGTCCGCACCCGAGGGGCAGCTGGCCAGCATTGCCCTGGCTGACTATGCACGGCAGCTTAACTACCCGCTCCTGACCGGAAGCTATGGGCTGATGGCCGCCGAGTCACCCGCTCCCGGCGTGGCGCCCCAGCAGCTGTCCATGCCGGCTGTCCAGGAAGGATCGAACCTTTCCTATGCGCTGCAGTGGCTTACGTTCGGAATCCTGGCCTTCGTGGGCTTCGGGTACACCGCCCGCCAGCAGGCCCGCATCACGCGGGAAGAACGCGAAGAGGAGGGCGGCGGGCGATCCGGGCCCGTCCTGCAGGCCCGCCGGAAAGCGCAGACGCGCAAGGGGGGCAGCTCGGATGAAGAAGAGGACGCAATCCTGGACCGTCTGGGGCTTTGAAAACCCCACTTCTCGTCTAAGCGTCACTGTCCTTCATTTTGATACATCCCTAAATGTACTCTGGGAGGCATGGACACTCTCACGCACGCCCCGGTGCTGGCCCGCTTTGGCTACGCAGTCTCTGACCAAACCAGGGCACGTGTCCTGTTGGCCCTGGCGGATGCTCCAGGTTATCCCTCCGATCTTGCCCATTCCCTTGGCGTTTCCCGGCAGAGCATGTCCAACCACCTAACGTGCCTTCGCGGCTGCGGGTTGGTGCTTGCCGTTCCGGATGGCCGGAGAACCCGGTATGAACTTGCCGATGCACGGCTGGGATACGCGATCAGGGATTTCATCAGCGTGGTGCTGGCCATTGGTGATACTGCCTGCTGTGCCGCCGACGAAACAGGCATGGCATGAGCGTTGCGCCCCTGTTCACCCCGGGTACACGGCGTGAGGAAGGACCTATCCGCAGGATCCGGTTTTGCGCGGCCGAGCACTGCTGTATTTCGTCCGCGAAGGACAGCGGCGCATGCCACTCCTCAGTCCCGCACTCCCCCGCCCCGGCAGTCTTTCTTGTGCCGTACCGGTACCGCAGAGGTGCTGTCACGGCCGCCGTACAGCACCAGACAATCAAAAGGGCGCGACAGCACGAGTCCCGTACTGCAGTGACGGCGAAAGCCATTGGTCCCGGACCCGTGAGGGTCCGGGAGGGTACATCAAGCGCCCCCGCCGCCGCCCTGCAGTTTCATGGCTGCCTGTCCTTCTTCGTGAAGGGGCGGGATGTGTTCCCGGCGGCATCGGCGCACCGCCAGCTGTATGCCGGCGATCAGGGTGGCTTCCCGGGGTTGTCAACGCTGGAGTCGTTCCGCACAGCCGTTCGCGCCGCCGGCGGCGCTGGGTGAAGGCCAGGCCCAGCCCGGCTGGCCGGGGCGTTCTTACGGTAGCGGCAGCACTGGCTGGGATGGACCTGCTGGTCAAGTTCGCCCTGGTACGGTCACTTGGCCATGACAGCCACATGACGGACTTCGTGCTCTTCAAGGTGCAGGCGGCTTACAACACCGGGATTACTTTCAGCGCCGGCTCCTGGCTTCCGCAGCCGGTGATTGCCCTTGCCCTCGCACTGCTCGTCGGGGTGCTGGGCGTGTTTGTGGTCAGGTCGGGGGCGCGCCTCCCGGTCCTTTCCCGTGCGGGTGCCGCTCTGCTGCTGGGTGGCGGGCTGGGAAACCTGGTGGACCGGCTGGATGGTGCGGGGGTTGTGGATTACCTGCACACCGGGTGGTTCCCGACCTTCAATCTTGCCGACCTCTTCGTTGTGGCGGGGGCAGGGCTGCTCGTGCTGGGAACGTTGCGCAGCCTGGTCAGGGAGGGACCGTAAGCATGGACTTAGATGAAATCTTCGTATCGACCTACCCGGTGCGTTCGTGCCGGCCAACCGGTTTCGTTCGCGGTGTTCACCCTTTAGGGCAGGGCCGTTTCCAACAAATGTCGCAACAGCTTCGAATTTCGAAGGTAACAGACTCTAAGCCAGCCAGTGGGACATCTCAGGGTGCGTCGGCCCTAGCTGACCAGCAGCCGATGTTCACTCATTCGGTTAAGCGGGTTTACCGCGGTTCACTTCCTGCGCGTCAGGCTATTCAGGCCTCCATCAAAAAGATGACAACCCTGCGTGCAGTTGTTGTTCCATGTCCAGCTTCACGCAGTCAGCCGAATGGCCACGACGCCGGTGACCACGAGCAGCAGTTCCTCGGCCAACGCCTGGGCTTGGCGGCCCGACAACGGGCACGGCGAATTCGGCAAGCCGGGTTTGAAAAGAATTTGGCTGTCTGGGGAACGCTACCGCTTTCGTACCGCAGCCGTAGTCACCGGACCGGCAGTGGCGTCCCGCATCGGCCTAGAACCGTGAACTCAACGCCGCGACCCGAACGACGACGGGTCGGCAGCCCTGTGTAACAGGTAGACCTCGACGTGGTCACCGTTGAGCACGAATCGGGTGAGACCCTGGGCGTTGAACCACACCACCTCCGCGACGGTCTCGAGTCCTTTGGGGGAACACCCTTCGACGCCGTTCTTCTCGGGAATCGCATCGTCGGCCACTAGCAGACAGACCGTGCCGTAGCGAGACTCTCCGCTCCAGACACGGTGACCGTTGAAGTTCTCGTATTGCCGCAGCTCATTGGCGCTGAGACCCAGCGCGTCGAGAGTGCCGAGGTTGTCTTGCGGCTCATCGGTGTCCGCACCGACCCATTCCAATGCGAGCACGCGGTCCGCACGGTGCTGCGCATCTGGGGCGGGCAGCGCCATTTCCGATATCGTGTTGGCCGGGATTGCAGTGGGTTCATCAGCACGCAGCTGCGACAGCCCCTCGACGTGAACCGTGACCAGGGCGAGGGCAGCGGTGGCGCTGCCGAGGATCATCAACCAGCGGCGGCGCCACCACGGTGCCGCGGGGACGCTCGGAGCGGCATCGATGACGGGAGTCAGCTGTCGGCGTTGGGCAGCCTCCAGTTCGGAAAGCCGAGCCTGAGCCGCCACATCCCCCGCGATGTCGCCATCCCGTCCGTACGCGCGTCGCCGCAGGCACTCCAACTCGCCAGCTTCCACGCCCTCAACCGACCCCAGCGGGCCATCCATGCCGTCATTATCCACCCGGGCACCACCCGGGGCTAGACATGACCCATACTCTGCTTAGAAGGGGCTTTCGCTCATTGAAGACGAACCAGGGTTAGGAGAGACGGTAGATCCAGCGGTGACCCCAACCTAACTCCTCGTCTGTCCATACCTGGGGATAGTTCGGTTATCCACGGCTGAATTGGGGAGCCTTTCAAGGTAGCTCCCTGGCCGCCGTTGAGAATTGCCCCCGTATGTGGGGAGCTGACCAGTGCTTCAAGTGGCAACGCAAACTACGTTCGTTCAAAGCGCAGCAACGGTTTGGAGGGAAGCAAACCGCGCGGTTGCACTATCCCAATCGAGGACGGCTCGCGGCCGTCCGTTGATCTCATCAGCGGCGAAGCGGACTCCAGCCTGTTCTACCATGCTGAGGTCCGCGCCCTTACGAAAGCACTGGCGCAGCAGGCCGTTGGCATTCTCGTTCGAAGCACGTTGCCGGGGCCGGCCGGATCACAAAAGTACACGAGCGTCCCCACCGCCCCGGTGACCTCTGCATGCTTCGCCATCTCGGAGCCCCGGTCCCACGTCACGGTTCTCCGCAGCGTGGCCGACAGGACCCCGAGCTCGTCGATGAGCTGGTCGCGCATAATGTCAGACCTGTTTCCTGGGCGGAGCGTGAAGGCGATGAGGAGGCGGGAAGAGCGTTCTACCAGCGTCACTATCGCTGATTTGTTAGCCTTCCCCATGACGAGGTCACCTTCCTTACGTTGTTGTTGTGGGTGATTTTGGAGCTGTCGTCGATCAACCTCGGGTGGCGGGTGGGTATGGCACAGGTCTCCCTGCCGCTTGGACGGCTCACTGGGAATGGCCAAGAATCCCGCATGCTGCCCGGTTGGAGTGCCCCTGTTTCGTGAGCTGAAAATACAAGGGCCTCTTCTCAACCAAGCCCGGAGGCCCCATTTTCCTCGATCGGCGCGTCGAACTTCGCACAAATCAACACCACTTTCAGTCGGTGTTGCGACGTTTGTAAGAAACCGCGCAGCCTTCGGAGCGATTGGAGGGTCCTGATGGTCCCTGGCTGGCGGGTAACGTCGGTTTACCAGCTGCAGTACCTGGAAGGGGGACCTTCCTCATGCCCGGCTGATGAACGACTCGCGCCTAGAGCCAGGGCGGTGTCGGCACCCTACGGGGTGTCTCAGCCCTGGACCCCGCCGGTGCAGACGGCGCCCGGTTCGGGGGTCTGCGGGCCCTGGCGGTATTTCTTGATGAACGGGGCGAGGCGTTCATCGCTGCTGCTCTGCAGGGCCAGCTGCTTTCCCCAAGCCGTTGCCATGATCGGGGCTTCCTGGTCCGGGACCGGGCTCAGCAGCAGGTAGGGTTGGGAGCCGGCGGCAGCCGTCAGGTCGGCGATCTGGTCTGCGGCGAGGTCGGGACGATAGGAAACCCACACGGCACCATGCTCAAGGGAATGCACCGCCCGCTCCTGCTGCACCGGGGCAGTGTAGATCCCGCAGTTAGTCCAGACCGGGGCATGGTCCCCGCCGGCCGCGGGGGTCCGCGGGTAGCTGACCGGTGCGCTTGTGTGGTTCCTGGCCTGGTCCGGGAAGTCCTGCTCACCCTCTATCGGGCGGGACGCTGCGGCCTTGACTTCCTCACGCTGGCGCACGTCACCGATCACGACAAACGCCACGGCGGTGATGATCGAGGCTGCGAGAAAGGCTGCCGTGCCATAGATCAGCCAGGCCTTTCGTCGCTCTTTGGCGCGCTGTTGTGCTTTGAGGGCCTTCAGGATTGCCTGTCGTTCCTCGTGCGGAGTGCGGGGCTGGGGCATCTGTGGGCTCGCTTTCGTCGGTAGATGTGGCGGCGGCGGATTCTTGTTTTAGAGCCGGGCGCGCAGGTCCTGCAGGGCCAGTATTTCAGCGTTTTGTGCCTCTACCAGGCCGGCGGCGAAGTCGCGGACGCGGGCTGTTTGGGCGAGGTTCAGTGCGGCAGTGGCCATGGCTACCCCGCCCTGGTGGTGGCGGATCATCAGGTCAGCGAAGAGACGGTCGGCATCTGCCCCGGAGGCGGACCGGAGGGCCTGCAACTGTTCCGGAGTCGCCATGCCCTCCATCCGTTCCTCCGGCGTTGCGGCCGGCTGACCTTGGTGGGCGGTCCCGTGCTCACCGGTCCCGGCCGACATCCAGGTCATGGGCGGCTCAGGGCCGGCCTGGGGCAGGCCCCATTCCTGGAGCCAGGCGAACATCTGGCCGCTTTGGTGCTGCTGGGTGGTGGCGATGTCGTAGGCGATGGCCCGGATCTCCTCATTGGCCGAAGTGTCCCTGACAGCCAGTGCCATCTCCACGGCCTGGGCGTGGTGGGCCTGCATGTCGCGTGCGAACCCCGCATCGGCTCCGTCATCGGCAACCTGCTGCGCCGCGACGGTCAAACGCCCGACCGCAAAAAAGGCCAGCGCTGTGAGGATGACAACGGTAACGAAGACCGTCCACAACACCACCCGGCGACGAGACGGTGTCTGTGCAGCGTCGACTGGTTCCGGCACTTGGATTGTTACAGTCACATCCAGCCCTGCGGATCGACGGTTTGGTCGTTGAAGAGCACCTCAAAGTGCAGGTGGCAGCCGGTGGAATTCCCCGTCGTTCCGGCCGCGGCGAGGCGCTGCCCGGCGCTTACGGCGGCGCCGGCGCTGACTTCGATGGACGCCAGGTGGTTGTAGGTGCTTTTGAGGCCGTTGCCGTGATCGACCACGATCCGGTTCCCGCCCCCGTAGGCGGACCAGCCTGCCTCCACCACGGTTCCGGTTCCTGCCGCGAACACGGCCGTCTGACAGGACGCCACCAGATCAAGGCCGGTGTGCAGCTCCCCTGATCCACCGGTGATCGGGCTGGTACGGAAGCCAAACGGCGAAGACACTGACATGCTGGCCAGCGGCGCGGCAAGCGCCGATGAGGGAACAGTGCCGGCCGGACCCGCCGCTTCCGGTGCCGGCTGGGGGGATACAGTCGAGCCGGACGGTAAGGCCTCCGGTGCCTTCGGAGCGGGGGCGGTGGCCACCAGGGACCGGTCGAACGAGATGGCCGCGCCGGGGGAAGCCTGGGCCGGGACCTCCGCCACGGTGGCTGAGGCAGCCGTCACCACGGCGGTGTCCGCCCCCGTGCCGGCGTTGGCGCCGGTGATTGTTGCCCCAACGAGCAGCACCGAGGTGATGGTGGCGGCCGCCGGAAGGTTGCGGCGGAGGACAGCGTAGTCCCGGGTGGTCGGCTGGCGCCGACTGTGCCGGGATACGGAAGAGGGGGCGCGGAAGGCACGTGCGGGCACCGGGCTGCGGTGCCGGCCGCGGGCGGCGGAGGACGGCATGGAAGGATCCTTTCAACGCCTGCGAAGTTAGCTGTCGGATTCGGGCCAGGAACAAGCCCGGCCGGACCTGGACCGCCGAATCAGGCAGTCTTCAGGCCCGGCTTCACCCCAGGCAGCGCAGCTGCCGAAAAGATGGGTTCTCCGCCCCCGCCAGGGAAGGTCGTTGTTTCAAGGCCGCGGCGGGGCTGGGCGTACGGACTTGAAGGCACCAATACAGAAATGCCTGTACAAACGTTACAGTACGATAACGGACCCTGATTAACGCTGGGAGTTCCCTGGCAATCGCTGCGAGTCCGGCCACGGCTTTCTGCCAGTTGCAAACAAACGACTGTGAGAATCTTTACGTCCGGGAGAGGGCGGCAGGACCCGCCGGCCCCGCCGTTTTGGTACTGGGCGTTGCGGCGCTGGCCCTTGCCGTGTGCGCTGCCCGGTCCGACTCGCTCGCGGCCCAGGCACGTGCCGGAGATGAGAAGAACCACGTCGCCCGGGGTTGGCTCTGTCGGCGAGTACCGGCCCGAAGCCCCCGGCCCTGATAGTGAGTTCCGGGACCGGGGGGCTGTTCGTCGGTGTGAACATCCGGCACGATGCGCCGAGGGTGGCCGCGTTTGAATGCAGCTTCGGGGCAGGCTTCGCGGTCCACAATCCTTGCTGTGGACCGCGAAGGCGGTGTCAGTGCCGGAATCCTGCATTTCGGGGAAAGGGATCCTGGTCTCTGCGTTGGCCGGGCAGTAAGCCCTCATAGGGGAGGGCGGCGTTTACCGCGGCCGCTCGGGCCGGTCGGCCAGCTGTTGCAGGTAGCGGTTGTAGGCGTCCATGTCCACGTCGCCGCCCGCGGCGGCCGCTGCGCGCTCCGACCGTGCCCAGCCGCGGGCTTCGTCCCGCTGCCAGCGGACCATGATGAACATCAACAGCAGCACCCCGGGCAGCTCGCCATAGGACCAGGCCAGGCCTCCGGCGACCTCCTGGTCACGCACCGGGTCGATATTCCAGGCCGCCGGCGGCCGGGCGAAGAAGTCCACCATCGGGGTGGTGGCCATCATGATGACGACACCGAAGAATGCGTGCAACGGCATTTCGGCGAAGATGTCGATCATTCTTCCGAAGTGGGTCTGCCGGGACGGCAGCGGGTCCGCCGAGATCAACGGCACTGTGAAGAGGATTCCGGCCACCAGAAACAGCAGCTCCAGCCCGACGTGTCCGTACCAGTTGGGCAGCAGCAAGTCCGCGATCCCGGAGAAGTACACTCCGTAAAAGCTCAGCAGGAACAGCGGGACCATGAACCCGGGATGGATCGCCAGGCGTCCCCATCTGGAGCGCAGACCCCAGATGGCCGCCCTGAGCACAGGCCGGCCCCACCAGTTGTGCGGGGTCGTGCGCAGGAGCAAGGTCCCGGGCGAGCCGATCACCAGCAGCGGCGGAACAGCCATCATCAGCGTCAGCTGCTGGAACATGAATATGGAGAACATCCGCAGCCCGTAGCCTTCGATCCCGGCGCCCATGACCACGATGACCGCGGCGCATCCGGTCAGGAACGAGACGGTGCGTACCGGTGACCAGCCCCTGCGCCGGCGCCAGAGGCTGATGGCCCCGGCCATATAGAGCAGGGCGGCGGACAGGGCCAGGAGCGGGATCAGCGGGACCGGCTGCAGGTTCGGGGCGAGGTACTCCCCCAGCGAGGGGGGCAGGGACGGCAGCCAGACAGGACCTTCGATGCCAGGATTACTCAAGTCCAGGCCCCGCTCCCCTGCTCTGTCCGGGTGCTGGATTCAGTCGCTGCCGGCCAGCTGCAGCCGGTCGTGCCCGCTGTGCC
Organism: Pseudarthrobacter oxydans; assembly: GCF_013314975.1. GTDB lineage: Bacteria > Actinomycetota > Actinomycetes > Actinomycetales > Micrococcaceae > Arthrobacter > Arthrobacter oxydans. The sequence goes on from NZ_JABTYH010000040.1 coordinate 32,595, forward strand.
CGACGTGGGCCAGGCCAAGGTCCAGGAGCAGGCGGACATGCGAATCCGCCAGGGAATAATACGCCATCCGGCCCGACCGCCGGACCGAGACGACCTTCGGTCCGCGCAGCAGCCGCAGGGCATGGGAGACGCCGGACTCGCTCAAACCCGTCGTTGCCGCCAAATCGCACACGCACATCTCCCCCTCGAGTAAGGCGATGAGGATCCTGATCCGGCCCGGGTCCGCCAGCAACCCGAACACCACGGCGAGGCCGGTGACGTCGATCTCCTTCGGCATCCTGGCTCGCACCGCCTGGACCCTGTCGGCGTCGACCAGACGCACGGCACAGTCGCTGCCGGCGGCAGGCATTGCAGGGAGGGAACTCGCACTCATCCATTAAGGCTACCTTTTGCTGATAATGCTTCGCATTCACGTCTGGCGTGCCGCGCCCCGTTCGCACGCGCACTGGGAAGGGCGCCGACGGAATTAACATCTGAACAACTCTACAGATAATGTTGACCCGTGCCGTAGCCTGCGGCCGCCAACTTCCGGGTACGCCCCGGCGGGGGGCAAGCCCCTGTTCAAAGGATCCGTTGTGGCTTTGAAATCCCCTGCCGGGAGGCGGGAAGCATCACCGAAGCCGTGGTGGCTGGGTGTCGCCGGTCTGGTAGCCGTCGTCATCGTGGTGGCTGCCACCGCCTACGGCAGGGGCGTGCTGCCGGCCGAAACCCGGGACCCGGGGGCCCTGGTCCGCTGGGGCTACGGCGTCGTTCAGACCGTCCACAACATTTCCGCGGCCGCTACCATCGGCGCCCTGGTCTTTGCTGCCTTCATCGTCCCCCCGGCCCTGTCACGGCCACGGAAACGCAAACAAGCCAGCCAGGACGCGGGGTCCGGGGAGCATCCGGCGTTCACCCGCCTCATGGTGCTCGCTTCTGCGGCCAGCCTGCTGTGGACGTTCTCCGCCATCGCCGTGATCGTGTTCAGCTTCGCCGACATCGCCGGCGTCCCGATCTCCGGCAGCCGGGAATTCGCCGCCCAGTTGGCGGCCTACATTACCGAACTCCCCACCGGAAGTGCTTGGCTGTGGGTGGTGATCATCGCGGCGACGGTGGCGACGGCGACATTCGGGCTCCGCTCCCCTGCCGGGCTGGCAGCCACGGCGGTCCTGGCTGCCGGCGGGCTGGTGCCGATGATCCTGATCGGCCACGCCGCCGGGGGCACCGACCATGAACAGGCCATTAACTCCCTGGGCCTGCATCTGATCGGGGTGTCCCTCTGGTTCGGAGGGCTGATCGCGCTGGCCGCAGCCGGAACGGCCCTGGGCAAAGACACCCCTGCCGTCGTTCAACGGTTTTCCACCCTCGCCGGGTTCGCGTTCACTCTCGTCGTGGCCTCAGGGCTGATCAATGCAGCCATCCGTCTGGACCTTCCGTCCGGGCTCGCCTCACCCTACGGTGTGCTTCTGCTGGGCAAGTCCGCCGGCGCCCTCATCCTTGGCGGACTCGGTCTTCTGCACCGAAGACGCCTGATCCCTGCCCTCGCTGCCGCTTCCGGCCCCGGGCGGTCGGGGCTGCTGTTCTGGCGGCTCATTATTGTCGAAGTCCTGATCATGGCGGCGGTGAGCGGCCTGGCCGCAGCGCTGAGCCGCACACCCCCACCCGGCGGGCAGGACATCGAGCCGGCGCTGACACCGGCGCAGATCCTCACCGGCTACCCCCTGCCTCCCGAACTGACCCCCGAGCGGTGGTTCACGGTCTGGCGGCCGGACTGGCTCTGGATAGCCGTCGCCGTCATTGCCGCGTTCCTCTACCTTCGGGCCGCAACGCTGCTGCACCGGCGGGGGGATACCTGGCCCTGGATCCGGTCCGTGCTGTGGCTGGTGGGCCTGGCTGCATTGGTCTTCTTTACCTCCGGCGGCCCCTCGGTCTACGGGCGGGTACTGTTCAGCGCCCACATGGTCGACCACATGGCGCTGACCATGATCGTGCCGGTCTTCCTCGTCCTCGGCGCCCCCGTCACTCTGGCGCTCAGAGCCCTGGCACCCCGGCATGACGGCACCAAGGGCCCACGCGAATGGATTATGGTCCTGGTGCACTCGAGCCCGGCCGCCGTCCTGACCCACCCGCTGTTCGTCGCGGCGAACTTCGCTGGCTCGATCGTGCTGTTCTACTACTCGGACGCCTTCGGGTTCGCCCTGCGCGAACACGCCGGCCACGAACTCATGACCGCGCATTTCCTCATCACCGGCTACCTGTTCATCCTCTCGATGATCGGCACCGACCCCGTCCCCCGGCGGGCGCCGTACCCGCTGCGGCTGCTGCTGCTGCTCGCTACCATGGCCTTCCACGCGTTCTTCGGCGTTACCCTGATGGGCTCCACCACACTCCTGCAGCCCGAATGGTTTACCCGTCTCGGCCGCGACTGGGGCCTTTCCCCGCTGGCAGACCAGCAAATGGGTGGCGCTATCACCTGGGGCATCGGCGAGGTGCCGACCTTGCTGATCGCGATCGGGGTCGCCATCATGTGGTCCCGCTCGGACACCCGGGAGATGCGCCGCACGGACCGAGCCGCTGACCGAAACCACGACGCGGATCTGCAGGCCTACAATGCCATGCTCGCCCAACTGGGTGAGCGCACGTACCCCGGTCCCGGGGCGCGGGACCGGGACACACAAACATGAGCATCTCGCCCAGAACCACTGTCGATACACGAGATTCTGAATCCAGCGAAGTCTGTATTATAGATGCGTGCGCGTCCTCTCACGAATCGATGTCCTGGCCCGCTTCGGCAAAGCCCTGGCCGACCCGACCCGGGCGGCGATCCTGATGGAACTCCGGGCCGGGCCGGCCTTCCCTGCGGACATGGCCGCTGACATCGGGGTGAGCCGGCAGGTGTTGTCAAACCATTTGGCCTGCCTGCGCGACTGCGGCCTGGTCCGTGCGGAACCGGACCGGCGCCGGGTGCGCTACCAGCTCTCCGATGACCGGCTGGCGCATGCCCTGGATGATCTGCTGGGCACCATCCTCACCATTGAACCGGTCTGCACCTGCAACGAGCCGGACTGCCCGCAGGACAGGGCCCCCGTTTCCCCTGCTGAATCCGACAGTGTAGAGGTGCTTTTATGAGCGGACATGACCATGACCACGCCCTAGCCGGCGGCACCCGACAGCGCGGAAAACTGCTGGTCGTCTTCGCGATCACGTTCACGGTGATGGCCGCCGAGATCATCGGGGCGTTCCTGACCGGCAGTCTGGCGCTGCTGGCCGACGCGGGGCACATGTTTACTGACTCCACCGGGCTGCTGATCGCTCTCATCGCGGCCTCGCTGGCCCTGAAACCGCCCACCCTCAAACGCACCTGGGGGTACAAGCGTGCCGAAATTATCGCAGCCGCGTTCCAGGCGGCCCTGCTGCTGGTCGTCGGCACGTTCGTCATCGTCGAAGGCATCCGCAGGTTCTTTGAACCGCCGGAAATCGCCGGACCGGCGATGCTGTGGTTCGGCGTGATCGGCCTGGCCGGGAACGCCATCGGCCTGATCGTGCTCGCCTCGGGCCGAAACCACAACTTCAACATGAAGGCCGCGTTCCTGGAGGTCCTCAACGACGCCCTCGGATCCGTTGCCGTCATCGTCGCCGCCATCATCATCGCCGTTACCGGCTGGGTGCAGGCCGACGCCATCGTGTCCCTGCTGATCGGCGTGCTGATCATTCCCCGGACCCTGAAACTGCTCCGCGACACCGTCAACGTGCTGATGGAAAACGCCCCCGCCGGGCTTGACCTCGGGGATGTCCGCGAGCACATCCTTGCCCTGCCCCACGTCATCGACGTCCACGACCTGCATGCCTCCCTCGTCGGCTCCGGAACGCCCGTGCTCTCGGCGCACGTCACCGTCGAAGACGGCTGCATGACCGACGGGCACGCGGCCACCATCCTGGCCGACCTGCAGCGCTGCGTCGCCGAACACTTCGATGTCAGCGTCGAACACTCCACGTTTCAAATCGAACCAGCCGCCCATCGCGACCAGGAAAGTATGCATCACTGATGTCACAGACAAAAACCAAATCAAAGCCGGCAGACCCGGCCAAGCGCGCCCGGACCGTCATCTGGATCCTGCTCGGAGCCATCGTGGCCGCAGGAGCGATCTGGTACGCCGTGTTCACGCTCAACAAACCGGAACCGGTCGCCGTGCAGCCCGTTGCCGACGCCCAGCTGGTCCGCGAAGACAGCCACAGGGTAACTACCCCCGCGGTTGAGAAGGGCCAGCTGGTGGAGTTCCTGGACTTTGAGTGTGAGGCCTGCAAGGCAGCCGAACCTGTTGTTGCCGAGCTGAAGGCAGAGTTTGGTGACCGGATCACGTTCATCAACCGCTACTTCCCCCTTCCGTCCCACCGGAACTCAGGGCAGGCGGCGCTGGCCGTTGAAGCCGCCGCCCAGCAGGGCAAATACGAACAGATGTACGCGAAAATGTTTGAAACCCAGCCGCAGTGGGGTGAAAAACAGGATTCCCAGGCGCCCCTGTTCCGGAGCTTTGCCCAGGAGCTGGGCCTGGACCTGGCCGCCTACGACGCCGCAGTGGCCAATGAAGCCACCAAAGACCGGATCCGCAAGGACATCGCCGACGGCAAGGCGCTGGGCGTGACCGGAACTCCCACGTTCTTCCTCAACGGGGAAAAACTGACACTGAACTCCATGGAGGAATTCCGGCAGAAACTGGCGGACGCCGCCCAGTAGCGCTGCCCGTTCCAAGGGACCTGCATTTACTCGCCCGACCGGGAAGGACTGCGCCGATGACATGTAAACGTGCGCCCTTCCGGCTGCTGCGCACGGCCGCCGTGGCAGCATCGGTCCTGTCCCTGGCCGCCGCTGCCCATGTCGCCGGCGGCGGCCGGCTGCCCCAGGCCCCTGTCCTGGCCGCCTGCACTGCCCTGGTCTTCCTGGCGGTCATCGTTCTGACCCGGTGGAAGCTGCAGCTGCCGGCTCTGGCTCTGGTCCTGGCAGGTGGGCAGGGGCTGCTGCACACATTGCTGTCGGCCCTCTCCCCCGCAGCGGCGGACACCGCCGTCGCCTCCACGGCCGGGGCCCACCAGCACCGGTTCGTGGACGCGGCTCCGCTGCCCCCCGGGCAGGACGTGCACCTGCACCCCGTATGGGACCTTGAGCCGGCCATGTTCACAGCCCACCTTGCCGCGACAGCCGCGACCGCTGTCCTGCTGGCCAGAGGCGAAGCAGCCCTTTGGGCG
>NZ_JABTYH010000041.1 GCF_013314975.1 Pseudarthrobacter oxydans
GTTTGCGGTTCTGTGGCCAAGCTCTCCCGGCTTCCCGGCGGCGGGCAATAGACTGCCAGCGGGAGCCCGGACGCCATGGTCCGGACCCGGCGCGCGATGCGGAAGGGACAGCTTGTGAAGGCTTCGCAGGGACTTGAGATCGAAAAGAAGTACGACGTCGACGACGACGCCGCCGTGCCCGCGCTGGACAGCCTTCCCGGCGTGGCCAGGGCCGGGGCGCCCCACACCGCCGTCCTGGAAGCCGTTTACTTCGACACCGCCGAGCACATCCTCGCGTCCCGCCGGATCACCCTTCGGCGCCGCACGGGCGGAACCGACGCAGGCTGGCACCTGAAGCTGCCGCCGCTGGAGTCCGGCGGCGGCACAGCGGAACCCCAGCAGCGGCGGGAACTGCACGCCCCGCTGGGACAGCCCGGCGTGGTGCCGGACAGCCTGCTGGTCCACATCCAGGCGTACCTCCGCGGAGCGGCCGTGGCACCGGTGGTCCGGCTCGAGACCAGGCGCACCACCCACGCCCTCTACGGCGGGGACGGCACGCACTTGGCAGACCTGGCCGACGACCGCGTGACCGCTGAGCGCCTCCATCCGGGAAAGGGAGAAGGCTCCGTCCCCGGCGGGCAGCAGTGGCGCGAGTGGGAGCTGGAACTTGTCCACGGCGGGCCCGAGCTTTTTACCCCGGCCGAGGAACTGCTGGTCCAGGCCGGCGCACGCCCTGCCGGCCATGCCTCCAAGCTGGCGCGTGCCCTCGGCGGCGGAACGGGCGGCCAAAGCACCCACAACGGAAGCGCGCCGGACGGAAGCACCCCGGACCTTGCTGCCGGCAAGAAGGCGCCAGCGGCCGCCGTCGTCACCGTGTACCTCGCCGGGCAGATTCAGGAAGTCCTGGCCCAGGATCCTGGGGTCCGGCTGGAGGAACCCGAGTCCGTGCACAACATGCGCTCAGCGGTCCGGCGGATCCGTTCCGCGCTCGCGGCCTACCGCAAGCTGTACACCGCCCGCCCGGTGCGGCATCTGCGCGATGAACTGAAGTGGCTGGGCCAGTTGCTGGGCGGCCCGCGGGACGCCGAGGTCCTGCTGGACAGGCTCCGCGGGCACCTGGGTGAACTGCCGCCGGGCGAGGGGGTTGCTGTTGCCAGTGACCGGGTGGAGCGCAAAGTGGGCGGCGCGTTCGACGACGGGTACCGGCAGCTGCAGGAAGCACTGCGCTCCGACCGCTACTTCCGGCTCCTGGACGAACTTGAGGCCTTCCGGGACGCCCCGCCGGTCCGGTCGGAGGCCGTGGCGCGGGGCCGCCGGGAGTCCGCGAAAGCAGTGGACAAGTCGGCCCGGCGGCTGCGGTGCTCGCACAAGGCGGCAACGCGTGCCAGGCGCGGAACGGACCATGAAAACGCCCTCCACCAGGTACGCAAGGATGCCAAGCGGCTCCGGCACGTGGCGGAAACGGCGGCCCTGGTGCGTGGCAGGCGCGCCGGGAAGGTGGCCAAGGCGGCGCAGCGGCAGCAGAAGATCCTGGGCGACTTCCATGACGCCGTGATAGCCCGCGACCTGTTGATCACCGTGGGTTCGCGCCAGGAGCAGACTGCCGCGGCCGCGGTCTTCGCAGCACTGGAGAACCGGCAGGACGAGCTGATGAAGGACGCCGAAGCCAAGTACCGGAAAGCCCGCAGGAAATCCCGCGAGCTGCTGCGCCGCGGGGTCCTTTAACGCCGGTGGCTACTTGCCCTGCCGGGCGCCCAGCCGGGCCACGGCCAGGGCCAGCCAGAGCTGGACGCGGTCCGTGGTGACGGCGGGGTCGTACCCGGTCAGCTCGGTGATCTGCGCCAGCCGGTAGCGGACCGTGTTCCGGTGCAGCGTGAGTTCCTCCGCCACCGCAGCCACCGAGCCGTTGTTGTTGAGGTAGCTCTCCAGGGTGGTCATCAGCTCCGAGCCGTGGGTGGCATCGAAGGTCCGGAGCGGGTTCAGGGACTCATTGGCCATGTCCGCCAGCGGCACGTCCTCGCTGGCCAGCAGCAGCGATGTGAGGCTCAGCCGCTCCGGTTCGTTGACGGGCAAGCCGTGGCTGGCGGCATCCCGGGCCTCGAAGTAGCTCCACCGCAGGCCGTTCGGTTTGGTGTACGCCCCGCCGATTCCGATGGTCGCGTGGAGGCCCGCCTCGGCGAGGTGGTCACTCAGCTTGCGGGCCAGCGCAGGTGCGCCGCCGCCGTCGTCATTAATCACCAGCACCAGGTCCTTGCCCACGACGGCGGCCACGGCGTTCTCCAGTTCGCGCGGCACGGAGGTGCTCACCAGCGCTTTGTTGTGCGCGGCGGACACGGCCAGCAGCACCACGTTCTTGCGGGTGCTGTTCACGCCCACGCCCGCCAGGCGCCGCTGGGCCTCGCTGGTTTCCAGGGCCCCGTGGATGACGTCCTCGAGGACCTGGCCGCACAATGCCCGCTGGGCCTGGCGCTGCTTGACCATGTTGTTCAGTTCAACGCTGATCAGGTTCTGGGCGTAGCCGATGATGCCTGAATCCTCGAAGGGCTGCCGGACCCACAGGGTGCAGGCGTCCCGCCGGCCGGTGGGGACGGGGTAGGAGGACCATGTGTCGGCCGAGGGAGGTTCGCTGCTGCTGTTGTAGAGCTGGGCCGTGAACTGGGTCAGGGCAACATCGGTGCGCAGCATGCCGCCCAGGTGCTTGAGGAGCTCGGAGAGCCCGCCGCCGGTGAGCAGTGCGCGCGCCAGCACCTGGTGCCCGGCGATCAGCCGTTCGAGCTTCGCGTAGTGGTCCGCGGACTGGGCGTCGGCCACCAGTTTGCCGATGGCGATGAAGGGCGTCTCATAGGGGACCTCCACCACGGGCAGTCCCCAGCGGTTGGCTTCCGCCAGCAGGGCCGGGGGGACTGCCTCGTGCGAGAGCCCCACGCCAAAGCCGATGCCCACGGCGCCGGCCCGCTGCACCTGCCGGACAAAGCGCCGCTGTTCCGGGGCGGACCGCAGGCGCAGGCCGGTGGTGAGGATCAGTTCGCCGCCGTTGATGAAGCGGTGCGGGTCCTCAAGTTCGGTCACGGCCACCCAGTTGATGTCCTGGTGCCAGGTGGTTTCCGCGAGCCCGGCCTTGGTCAGCTTCAGGGAGTTCACACCCAAGAGGGCGGCAAGGGAAATGGCCATGGATCAAGGATAAAGGGGCGCTGGGCAACCGCACTAAAAAGGTTAAGAAAGGGTGTGCAGGTGGCTATTCACGGCGCAAGGGCGCTGGCATAGGCTCTAGGCAGTTCCATCCTTCCGCCCTGAATTCCGCCCGGGCGCGGACGGCCCCTACGAAAGAGGTTGCACACCGTGGTCCAAACCTTGCAGAACTTCATCAACGGGAAGTTCGTCACCCCTGCCGGCACCGCCCTGCTGGACATCGTGAACCCCACGAACGGCGAGGTCGTGGCGCAGTCGCCCGTCTCGGTGCAGGCCGATGTGGACGCTGCCATGACCGCGGCCAAGGACGCCTTCAAAACCTGGAAGCACGTCACCCCGGGCCAGCGCCAGCTCATGCTCCTCAAGCTCGCTGACGCCGTCGAGGCCAACAGCGATGAACTCGTGGAAGCCCAGCACCGCAACACCGGCCAGGTGCGCTCCCTGATCGCCTCGGAGGAGGTGGCCGCCGGTGCCGACCAGCTCCGTTTTTTTGCCGGCGCGGCCCGCATCCTCGAGGGCAAGTCCGCCGGCGAATACTTCGAAGGCCACACCTCCTACGTGCGCCGCGAGCCCATTGGCGTCGTGGCGCAGGTGGCACCCTGGAACTACCCGTTCCTGATGGCCATCTGGAAAATCGGTCCCGCACTGGCAGCCGGTAACACCGTGGTGCTCAAGCCCTCGGACACCACGCCGGAATCCACCCTGGTCCTGGCCCGCCTGGCCGGTGACATCTTTCCGGCCGGCGTCCTGAACGTGGTGCTGGGCACCGGCGAAACCGGCGCAATGATGGTTGACCACAAGGTCCCCGGCCTGGTGTCCATCACCGGCTCCGTCCGCGCCGGCATCGCTGTGGCCTCGGGTGCGGCCAAAGGCCTCAAGCGTGCCCACCTCGAGCTCGGCGGCAAGGCTCCCGCCATTGTCTTCAAGGACGCCGACATCAAGAAGAGCGCGGCGGCGATTGCCGAATTCGCGTTCTTCAACGCAGGGCAGGACTGCACGGCCATCACGCGGGTGCTGGTGGAGGATTCCGTGCACGACGACGTCGTGGCGGCCATGGTGGAGCACACCAGGACCCTGCGCACGGGCTCGCAGAACGACGAGGACAACTACTTCGGCCCGCTCAACAATATCAACCACTTCAACGCCGTCAGCTCCGTGGTGGAAAACCTGCCGGAGAACTGCAGGATTGTCACCGGCGGCCACCGGGCGGGGGAGAAGGGCTACTTCTTCGAACCCACCATCGTCACCGGCGCCAGGCAGACCGACGACATTGTCCAGAAGGAAACCTTTGGACCCGTCATCACGGTGCAGAAGTTCAGCACCGAGGAGGAGGCCGTTGAACTGGCGAACGACGTTGACTACGCCCTGGCCTCGAGCGTCTGGACCAGCAACCACGGCACGGCCATGCGGCTCAGCCGGGACCTCGATTTCGGTGCCGTCTGGATCAACACCCACATCCTCCTCACCGCCGAAATGCCCCACGGCGGTTTCAAGCAGTCCGGCTACGGCAAGGACCTCTCCATGTACGGCGTGGAGGACTACACGCGCATCAAGCACGTCATGTCCGCCCTCGACGCGTAACCGCGCCTTCCATTTCGACCGCACCAAATCCCAGGCTTCAAAGAAAGGCCTCCCCCATGACCACCACAGCATCAGACATCACCTTCCGCCTGGAGCAGAAGCGCCGGGTCCAGGCTGACTTCCCCGGACCCAAATCCGTGGCCCTGACGGAACGCCGCAAGGCAGTCGTCGCCGCCGGCGTAGCCTCCAGCGTCCCCGTCTACGTTGCAGACGCCGACGGCGGGATCATCCACGACGTCGACGGCAACTCCTTCATCGACCTCGGCTCGGGCATCGCCGTGACGAGCGTCGGCGCGTCCGATCCCGCCGTCGTCGGGGCCGTCAAGGAAGCCGTGGAGCACTTCACCCACACCTGCTTCATGGTGACCCCCTACGAGGGCTACGTGGCGGTGGCCGAACAGCTGAACCGCCTTACCCCGGGCAGCCACGAGAAGCGCACCGTCCTCTTCAACTCCGGCGCCGAGGCTGTGGAGAACGCCGTCAAGGTGGCCCGCCTCGCCACCGGACGCGACGCCGTCGTGGCGTTCGACCACGCGTACCACGGCCGGACCAACCTCACCATGGCGCTCACCGCCAAGGCCATGCCGTACAAGACCAACTTCGGCCCGTTCGCGCCCGAGGTCTACCGCATGCCCATGAGCTACCCCTACCGCGAGGAAAACCCGGAGATCACCGGTGCCGAGGCCGCCAAGCGTGCCATCACCATGATCGAAAAGCAGATCGGCGGGGACCAGGTTGCCGCGATCATCATCGAACCCATCCAGGGCGAGGGCGGCTTCATCGTCCCGGCCGAGGGCTTCCTTCCGGCACTGGCCGCGTGGGCCAAGGACAAGGGCATCGTCTTCATCGCGGACGAGGTCCAGTCCGGCTTCTGCCGCACCGGTGAATGGTTCGCCGTCAACCACGAGGGCGTTGTTCCGGACATCCTGACCATGGCCAAGGGCATCGCCGGCGGCATGCCGCTGTCCGCCATCACCGGCCGGGCAGACCTTCTGGACGCCGTCCACCCGGGCGGCCTGGGCGGCACCTACGGCGGCAACCCGGTTGCCTGCGCCGCTGCGCTGGCCTCCATTGGCTCCATGGAGGAGTACAACCTCAACGGGCGTGCCCGCCACATCGAGGAACTCGCCACCGGCCGGCTCCGCGAACTCCAGTCCGAGCTCGCCGCCGCCGGGACCGCCGTGATCGGTGACATCCGCGGCCGCGGCGCCATGCTGGCCATTGAACTGGTCCAGGCAGGCTCCAAGGAACCCAACCCGGAACTGACCAAGGCCGTGGCCGCTGCCTGCCTGAAGGAAGGCGTCATCATCCTGACGTGCGGAACCTACGGCAACGTGATCCGCCTGCTGCCGCCGCTGGTCATCACCGATGACCTGCTCAACGACGGCCTGGACGTCCTCGCCGCCGCCATCAGGGCCAACGCGTAACACCCCGCCCCTAACCAACGCCCCCGCAAAGGCGCACACAGCCCCAAGCCCCGGAGAGCATGCTTCCGGGGCCTGGGGCTTTCCTGTTTGGGCAGCGGTTGTCCGGGGAACGCCTGCCGGGGCGGCCCGGATCAGCGAAGGACGGAGTCCAGCGGAATGTACTTCAGGTTGGACGTTGTCCCGCCGCTGTTCTCTTCGTCGTGGACCACCAGGAGTCCCTGTTCAAACTGCGGCCCGGCGTCCAGTGCCGTCACGTCCAGGCCGTCGGTTCCGGACACGCCGTCGATATCCCCATTGCCACCCACACTGAACTTCCTGACGAAGGCGTTGCTGCCGGACCGCTCATAGATGGCAATGGTGGAGTCGCCCTGGCTGGACACGAAAAGGTGCCCTGATCCGGCCGGGCCGTAGCTGATGCCCAGCCCCTCCACGTCTGCCACGAGCCGCCCTGCACCGGTTTTGTCCACGGCGGTCCGTTCCTTGCCGGCGTCGGGTTCGGCGCTGTACTTCCACACGCCGACGTCTTCCTGCGCGATGTAGAGGTGCCCCAGCTCGTCGTCCGCCACGCAGCTTTCCGTGATGCTGCTGACCGGAAGCTCCCTGACGAGCCCCGCCTCCACCCGGCCTCCGCCGTCGTCAGCCAACTCGAACTGTTGGATGGGTCCTTCCTCGTTCGGGGTGACAAAGGCGTAGAACTTGCCGCTGGCGCTGCTGCGGTACATGCAGAAGCCGTAGTTGGGTGCGAACGTCTGAATGTCGCCTGCCGCTACGGGTGTGAGTTCCCGGGTCTTCGTGTCCAGGGTCCACAGGGCCAGGGTGTCGTCCGTCCGGTTGTTCCCGCCCACCAGCACGGCCGTTTCCCCGGACAGCGGAAACCCTGTCCTCAGGTCGACGTTGCCGATCTTCCCGTCCGGACGGAAATGGATCAGTTCGCCGTCAATCCCAAAGACAGCGATGCCCCCGTCCGTGTCTGCCTTGTTGTCCGCGATCACCACGCTGTTGGCCGGATTGGCGGGGTCCACCCAAATGGCCGCGTCATCCGCTACGTCTCCCGACCCCGAGAAGCTGGACGTTTCCACCGCGGGTCCCCCTGCCGCCGGGGCCGTTGCCGTTGTGGCGGGCGGGGAAGGTTCAGGGCTGGCAGGCCCGGGCGGCCGGTCCCCTGGCGGAAGGGTGGTGATCAGCACCAGCGCCGCCAGGACGGCAAGCGCGAGGAGCGCGGCGACGGCGATACGGATGCGGGTACGCCTGGTGCTTCCCGCGGCAGGAGAGGTCATGTGCCCCGCTTTGCGCGCCGGGCCACCGAGTTCCTGCGCGCCGTCCCCAGCATGTCCACGGTCAGGACGGCCAGGGCCAGCCACACCACGCCGAACCCGATCCAGCGGTCCACGGTCATCGCTTCCCTGAACACCACGAGGGCAATGATGAACTGCAGGACGGGGGCGCAGTATTGGAGGAGGCCGATGGTGGTCATGGGCAGCCTGCGGGCGGAAGCGCCGAAGAACAGCAGCGGAACCGCGGTGATCACCCCGGACGCCACCAGGAGCCAGAAGTGGCCGGGACCCTGCGTGGTGAGGGTGTCGGTTCCGGTCGCTGCCAGGAAGATCATGGTGGCGGCTGCGAACGGGGCCAGCACCATGGTTTCCACGCTGAGGCTCATGACGGCGTCCACCCGCGGCCCCACCCGTTTCTTAACGAACCCGTACAGGCCAAAGCTGAACGCCAGGGTCAGCGCGATCCAGGGGAGCTTGCCGTAGGAGTACGTCAGGACTCCCACCGCCACAAACCCGATGCCGACGGCGGCCCACTGCAGCGGCCGCAGCTTTTCCTTCAGGACAAACACGCCGAGCAGCACGGACACCAGCGGGTTAATAAAGTACCCGAGGGACGCCTCAACGGCCTGTCCTGTGGTGACTCCATAGGTGTAGGTAAGCCAGTTGACGGCGATCAGGAGGGCGGCCAGGGCCAGGGATCCGAACACAGCGCGGTTCCGGAGGGCCTGGGCCAGGGCGGACCAGGCACGGGTGACCGTGATGAGGAGTGCGCAGAACAGCAGCGACCACACCACCCGGTTGGCCACGATTTCGACGGCGCCGGCCGGCATGAGCACAAAGAAGTACAGCGGGAGCAGCCCCCACAGCCCGTAGGCGGCGATGCCGAAGAGGACTCCCGCCGTCGTCTCCTTGTCCACTGCCTTAGGCCCCGCTGCCGGGGAAGAAGGGCCGGGGGAGGAACCGGCGGCAGCCGCGGGAGCCGGGGCGCTGAGGGAGGACGATCCGTCGGGAGAGGGCACGAAACCCATAACACCACCTCAGTGGCAGGTATTCCAGCAGGCAGGACATGCAATCCGGGAAATAGTCAGTAGGCTTGCTTTCATGACATTCGCGAAGCGGCCGGGCACGGCCCTGTGAGGCTCCGTCGCAGCAACGCCTCAGGCCGGGGCTACCGCCGTGTCGCCGCCGGCAAGGGCTTCAGCTACCGGGACCTCGATGGTTCAACGCTGCCGCCCGGCCCCGTCCGGGACCGGCTGGAGAGCATTGGTATCCCGCCGGCCTGGACCGACGTCTGGATTGCCCCGTTTGAGAACGGGCACATACAGGCCACCGGGCTGGATGCCGTGGGCCGGCGCCAGTACATCTACCATCCGGAATGGCGGGAACGGAAGGACCGGGTCAAGTTCGACCGCGCCCTGCAGCTGGCCGAATCGCTGCCTGCTGCCCGGCGCCGGGTCACCATGGACCTGCGCGGGGAAGGGTTCCCGCGCGAGCGTGTCCTCGCCGGCGCTTTCAGGATGCTGGACAGCGGGTCCCTGCGGGTGGGGTCCGAACGGTACACGAACGAGAACGGCAGCCACGGGCTGGCCACCCTGCTGTGTGCCCATGTCCAGGTGCGCAAGGACCGGGTCCACCTGAGTTTCCCGGCCAAGAGCGGCAAGGACTGGGAATCTGAAATCCGCGACGCCGACCTCGCCGCCCTGCTGCGCCTGCTCAAGCGCCGCGGCGGAAACGCCAGGCTCCTGGCGTACAAGGAGGGCCGGCGCTGGCGTCCTGTCACCAGCGCGGACATCAACGCCTACGTGAAGGAGCGGACCGGCTCGGACTTCACCGCCAAGGACTTCCGGACCCTGCGCGGGACCGCGGCTGCCGCCGCCAGCCTGGCACGGACCGGCCCGCAGCGGACGGCCGCCAAGCGCAAGCGTGCCATCAGCCGGGCCATGGTTGACGCGTCCGAGGTGCTGGGCAACACCCCGTCCATCGCCCGCAAGAGCTACGTGGACCCGCGCGTGCTGGACCACTACCACGAGGGCGAAACCATCGACCCCAAACGGCCCGACTCCGCCGAAGCCGAGCTCCGGGCGCTGCTTTACCGGGAAGGCGACGTGGTTCCGCTGGCGAAAAGCGGCTGAGGCCTAGAATAGGGGACTGTGCGCTACCTGTTCGGCGCGACGTCATGCATCAGATGATCAGTTCAGAAGGGCTTCCGGTGTCCAACCACAGCGAAACCACGTCTTCCCGTCCCCTCCGCGTCGCCATTGTGGGCGCGGGACCGGCGGGCGTCTACGCTGCGGACATCCTGACCAAGTCCAGCGGGGTCAAGGACGGCGACTTCGAGGTCAGCATCGACCTGTTTGAGGCCTACCCGGCGCCGTATGGCCTGATCCGTTACGGCGTGGCCCCGGACCATCCCCGCATCAAGGGCATCGTCAACGCGCTGCACAAGGTCCTGGACCGCGGCGACATCCGGTTCCTGGGCAACGTGACCTATGGCCGTGACCTCACCCTCCACGACTTCCGCGCCTTCTACGACGCCGTGATCTTCTCCACCGGCGCCGTCAAGGACGCGGACCTGGACATCCCCGGCATCGACCTGCAGGGCTCGTTCGGCGGTGCGGACTTCGTCTCCTGGTACGACGGCCACCCGGACGTGCCGCGCGAATGGCCGCTTGAGGCCAAGGAAATCGCCGTGATCGGCAACGGCAACGTGGCCCTGGACGTGGCGCGGATGCTGGTCAAGCACCCCGAGGAGCTGCTGAGCACCGAGATCCCGGACAACGTGTATGCCGGCCTGAAGGCTTCCCCGGTCACGGACGTGCATGTGTTTGGCCGCCGCGGCCCTGCCCAGGTGAAGTTCACGCCGCTGGAGCTGCGCGAACTGAGCCACATGAACGACGTGGACATTGTGCTCTACCCCGAAGACTTCGAATTCGATGAAGCCTCCGATGAAGCCATCCGCAGCAACAACCAGATCAAGACCATGGTGAACACCCTCACCAACTGGCTGGTGGAGGAACACGCCGAGTCCGAGAATCCGTCCTCCCGGCGGCTGCACCTGCACTTCCTGCACAGCCCCGTGGAGGTACTTGCCGAAGGCGGGGACAGCGGCACGGGCAAGGTGGGCGGCATCAAGTTCGAGCGCATGCAGCTGGACGGCACCGGCAACGTGAAAGGCACAGGGGAGTACATCGAATACCCCGTCCAGGCGGTCTACCGGGCCATCGGCTACCACGGCTCCGCCCTGGACGAACTCGAGTACGACGCCAAGCGGGGCGTCATCCCCAACGAAGGCGGCCGCGTCCTGGACGCCGAAGGCAACCCGGTTCCCGGCATCTACGCCACCGGCTGGATCAAGCGGGGACCGGTGGGCCTGATCGGCCACACCAAGGGCGACGCCCTGGAGACCATCGGCTTCCTGCTCGAGGACCGGCTGACCCTGCCGCCGGCCCAGAACCCCGACCCCCAGGCCATCATCGACCTGCTGGAAGAGCGCGGTATCGAATACACCACGTGGGAGGGCTGGAACAGGCTGGACGCCCACGAGGCACAGCTCGGTGCGGCCTGGACCGGTCCGGAAGGCCTGGACCACGTGGTCCGCGAACGCATCAAGGTGGTGCCGCGCGAGGAGATGATCCGCATCTCCCGCGGCTGACCCACCCCGCGACCCCGCCTGGGAGGCTAGGTGGGGGAGGAGGGCCGCGCTACAATGGCCACCACCCCTTGGCCGGCAGCGTGCGGCCATGTCCCCTGCAGACGGATTGCAGCAACCAGGAGTTCGATGACGAACCTCACCCAGCCCGGCGCCGGCGAGTCGCTGCAGCTCCGCGCCCTGGCCGCGCACGAGCAGCTCGACGGCGGCACCTTCGCCGATGCGCCTGAGCTGCCCGGCCTGCGTGCACTGATCCGCGAATCCTGGCAGCGGTCGGCAGGTTTCAAAGCGAACCCGGACAATCCGGCGGCCCCGCTGGCCATGGACCTGGACGAACTGGACGACTACCGCAGGCAGCACCCCCTTGCCGCCATCATGCCGGTGATCAACAAACTCCTGGTGCAGCCCAGCCATGACAGCGGCCTGCTGGTGGCGGTGGGCGACGAAGTGGGCAGGCTGCTGTGGGTTGACGGGGACCCCGCGCTGCAGCGCCGGGCTGAGGGCATGATGTTCGTCCCGGGCGCGGACTGGTCCGAAGCCACCGTTGGCACCAGCGCGCCCGGAACCGCCCTGGCCCTGGGGCGGGGCATCCAGATCTCCGGTGCCGAGCACTACCAGCGGACGGTCCACCCGTGGAGCTGCACCGCTGTTCCTTTCCACGATCCGGATTCCGGTGCCGTCCTGGGCGTCGTGGACATTACCGGTACGGCCACGGCGGTGGCACCCCACACGTTGTCGCTCGTCGAGGCGACCGTGGCCGCCGCGCAGGCGCAGCTGCGCGTTGAACGGCTGCAGCTGGCGGCGTCGCTGGCCAGCAGGCCCGCACGACGGCGGAGCCAAGGCAGCGCTTCCCGGTCACCGGGGGCAGGGGCGAAGGAAGGCAGCCTGTACCGCAACAGCCTCCAGCTTCTGGGCCGGGACCAGGCCCTGCTCAGCATCGAAGGCAAAACCGTGGTGCTGTCCGCCCGGCACAGCGAAATCCTCGCCCTGCTGAGCTCGCATCCTGACGGACTGAGCGCCGAGGAACTCAGCGTCCTCCTGTACCCGGGCGACGGCTCCACCATGACCCTGCGTGCCGAAATGGTCAGGCTGCGCAAGGTCCTGCAGCAGCTCAACCCGGCCGCCGTGCCGGAGTCCAGGCCCTACAAGCTCAGCATGGACCTTGTTCCGGACAGCGAACAGGTCCTGAACTGCCTGCAGCGCGGCGCCCACCGGATCGCGCTCGAGATCTATCGCGGCGCCGTCCTGCCCAAGTCCGAGGCGCCCGGCATCATCGACCTTCGGGACAGGGTCTCGTCCCTGATGCGCGAAGCCGTCCTCACCGACGGCAGCGCCGAAACGCTGCTCCGGTACGCGGAGCTGCCGGAGGCGAGGGACGACGTCGGGGTCCGCCGTGCCGCCCTGAAACTGCTGCCTGCCCGCTCGCCCAAGCGTGCCGCCGTCGTCGCAGACCTGGAGCGGCTGGAAGCCGAGCTCAGCGCCTAGGCGCCTGCCGCCGTCGTTCCATCCGGCAACCTTTCTGTGAGCTGGGCCACTCCCGTGCAACCTGGCTGCAACCTTTGCCCTCCTACGCTGAGTGCAACGGCGGAGGCCATGACCCGGCCTCCGCCCCATGCACAGCAAAGGAGCTAGCAATGACTGTTTACGCCCAGCCCGGTACCGAGGGTTCGAAGGTCACCTTCAAGGACCGCTACGAGAACTGGATCGGCGGCGAGTGGGTGGCCCCCGTCAAGGGCCAGTACTTCGAAAACGTCACCCCCGTCACGGGCAAGGTCTTCTGCGAGGTGGCCCGCGGAACAGCGGAGGACATTGAACTGGCACTCGACGCCGCGCACAAGGTTGCACCGTCCTGGGGCAAGACCTCCGTGGCCGAGCGCGCCGCGATCCTGAACAAGATCGCTGACCGGATCGACGAGAACCTGGAAATGCTGGCCGTCGCCGAGTCCTGGGACAACGGCAAGCCCATCCGCGAAACCCTCAACGCCGACATGCCCCTGGCCGCGGACCACTTCCGCTACTTCGCCTCCGCCGTCCGCGCCCAGGAGGGCCGGCTCTCGCAGCTCGACGAGGACACCACGGCCTACCACTACCACGAGCCGCTCGGCGTCGTCGGCCAGATCATCCCCTGGAACTTCCCCATCCTGATGGCCGTCTGGAAGCTCGCTCCCGCGCTCGCCGCAGGCAACGCTGTGGTGCTCAAGCCCGCCGAGCAGACGCCGTCGTCCATCCTGGTCCTGATGGAGCTCATCGGCGACCTGCTCCCCGCCGGCGTCCTGAACGTGGTCAACGGCTTCGGCGTCGAGGCCGGAAAGCCGCTCGCGTCCAGCCCCCGCATCCGCAAGATCGCCTTCACGGGCGAGACCACCACGGGCCGGCTGATCAGCCAGTACGCCAGCCAGAACCTCATCCCCGTCACCCTCGAGCTCGGCGGCAAGAGTCCCAACATCTTCTTCAACGACGTCGCCCAGGAAAACGACGCCTTCTACGACAAGGCACAGGAAGGCTTCGCGCTGTTCGCCTTCAACCAGGGCGAGGTGTGCACCTGCCCGTCCCGCGCCCTCGTCCAGGAAGACATCTACGAGTCCTTCATGGCCGACGCCGTTGCCCGGGTGGAGAAGATGGTGCAGGGCAACCCGCTGGACACCGAGACCCAGGTGGGCGCCCAGGCCTCCAACGACCAGCTCGAGAAGATCCTGTCCTACATCGACATCGGAAAGCAGGAAGGCGCCAAGGTCCTGACCGGCGGCGCCCGCGCCGAACTGCCCGGCGACCTCGCCGGCGGTTTCTACGTCCAGCCCACGGTCTTCGAGGGCCACAACAAGATGCGGATCTTCCAGGAGGAGATCTTCGGCCCGGTGGTCGCCGTGACGAAGTTCAGCGACTACAACGAGGCCATGGGCCTCGCCAACGACACCCTGTACGGCCTCGGCGCCGGCGTCTGGTCGCGCAACGGCAACGTCGCGTACCGGGCAGGCCGGGAAATCCAGGCCGGCCGTGTCTGGGTGAACAACTACCACGCCTACCCGGCCGGGGCCGCGTTCGGCGGCTACAAGTCCTCAGGCATCGGACGTGAGAACCACGCCATGATGCTGGACCACTACCAGCAGACCAAGAACCTGCTGGTCAGCTACAACGAAAACAAGCTCGGCTTCTTCTAGGAACCGCCGCGCACCGCCGCCCCACACCCAGCCACAACGACGCAAGGATTTCGCCAATGACGACGAGAATGCAAGCAGCAGTAGTAACCGAATTCGGCAAGGACCTCCAGGTCCAGGACCTCGAGATTCCCACACCAGGTCCGGGACAGGCGCTGGTCAAGGTCCTGACCACCGGCGTCTGCCACACCGACCTCCACGCCGCAGAAGGCGACTGGCCCGTCAAGCCCTCGCCGCCCTTCATCCCCGGCCACGAGGGCGTGGGGGAAGTGGTGGCCCTCGGCGAGGGCGTCACCGACCTGGCCGTCGGCGACCTGGTGGGCAACGCCTGGCTCTGGTCCGCCTGCGGCGACTGCCAGTACTGCCGCACCGGCTGGGAAACCCTCTGCGAAGCGCAGAAGAATGCCGGCTACAGCGTGGACGGCTCGTTCGGCGAGTACATGCTGGTGGACTCGCGGTTCGCCGCCCGCATACCGGCGGGATCCGACCCCGTAGAGGTGGCGCCGGTGCTGTGCGCCGGCGTCACCGTCTACAAGGGCCTGAAGATGACCGAGGCCAAGCCAGGCCAGTGGGTCACCATCTCCGGCATCGGCGGCCTGGGCCACATCGCCGTCCAGTACGCGGTGGCCATGGGCCTCCGGGTGGCTGCCGTGGACATCGCCGACGACAAGCTCGCCCTGGCGAAGGCCCACGGCGCCGAACTGACAGTCAACGCCCTGCACGAGGACCCGGTGGAAGTCATCCAGCGCGAAACAGGAGGTTGCCATGGCGTCCTGGTCACGGCCGTGCACCCGTCAGCTTTCGGCCAGGCCATCGGCATGGCACGCCGTGGCGGGACGATCGTGTTCAACGGGCTGCCGCCCGGCGACTTTCCCGCACCGATCTTCGAGATTGTGCTCAAGGGCCTGACGGTCCGCGGTTCAATCGTGGGAACCCGGCAGGACATGGAGGAAGCGCTGGACTTCTACGCGCAGGGCAAGATCCACCCCACCGTCTCAGTCCGGGAGCTCTCGGAAATCAACGCGGTGCTGGACGAGATGAAGCACGCCAAGATCGACGGCCGCGTGGTCCTGAGGTTCTGATGCAGGACACGCTGAAGGCCGCGGTGACGCTGCCCGGGGAAGATTTCTCCCGGGTGGCGCTCACCCCGGCCGCCGTGCAGCTGCTGCGGAAGCTGTGGCTCCAGCACGGGCCGCTCATGTTCCACCAGTCCGGCGGCTGCTGTGACGGGTCCTCGCCCATGTGCTATCCGGCGGGCGACTTCATCACCGCGGAAGCAGACGTCCTGCTGGGCCTCTTCGACCTCTCCGACGGACTGGAACCGCGGCCCCTGGAATTCTGGATGTCCCGGGAACAATTCAGCTACTGGAGCCACACCCACCTGACAGTGGACGTGGTGCCGGGACGCGGAAGCGGCTTCTCCGTGGAAGCGCCGGAAGGCAAACGGTTCCTGATCCGCTCCACCCTCATGGACTGGCCTGCCTGATAATTCGGCTGAACCACGTGGGACCCTCCATCCGGAGGGTCCCACGTGCGTTTGCAGGAACAAAGTTTGGCATATCGCGTGTCTCACCATTCGGAACAATTCGGCCCGTCCAGTGGATGGACACTAGCGTTAGGAGGTCTGTTTCCAGCCGAAACCAGGATTGTGATCTCCCTATGAACCTTCTCCGGACCAAATCCATCGAGCAGTCGATGGCCGACGCCGATGAGCCCGGACGCAAGCTCAAGCGTTCCCTCAGCACCTGGGACCTGATGATCATGGGCGTCGCGGTGGCTGTCGGAGCCGGCATCTTCTCCGTTGGCGCCAAGGCGGCAGCCAACTTCTCGGGACCGGCTGTGACGCTGTCCTTTGCCGTCGCCGCGGTCACCTGCGCGCTGGCCATCATGTGCTACGCCGAGTTCGCCACCGCCATCCCCGTGGCAGGCTCCGCCTATGTCTTCACCTACGCCACCATGGGCGAACTCCTGGCCTGGATCATCGGCTGGAACCTGATCCTGGAACTCTTCACCGCCGCAGCGGTCATCGCCAAGTACTGGGGCATTTACCTCAGCAAGGTGTTCGCTCTCATGGGGGCCGATATCCCGCCGGCGGTCTCCCTGGGCGGGGTTGACCTTTACTGGGGCGCCTTCCTGATCGTCGCCGTCTTCACCGTGCTGCTGGTCCTTGGCACCAAGCTGTCCGCCCGCGTGGGCAACATCTTCACCCTGATCAAGATCGGCGTCGTCCTCTTTGTGATCGTGGTGGGCTTTACCTACGTGAAGTTCGAAAACTACGCCCCGTTCGTTCCCGCCGCTGAGCCCACCGGCGGCACGGGCACCGCCGACGTCCTCAAGCAGTCGTTCTTCGGCTTCCTGACCGGCGCGGCCCCGGCCCAGTACGGCACCCTGGGCATCTTTGCCGGCGCCGCCCTGGTGTTCTTCGCCTTCATCGGATTCGACGTGGTGGCCACCTCCGCCGAGGAAGTGAAGAACCCGCAGAAGACCCTGCCGCGCGGCATCTTCGGCGGACTGGCCCTGGTGACCCTGCTCTACATCCTGGTCTCCCTGGCCCTGACCGGCATGGTGTCCTACACGCAGCTGGCCGAGGCGGAGAACCCCACCCTCACCACCGCTTTCGAAGCCGTGGGCGACACCTCGGCCGCCAAGGTCATCGCCTTCGGCTCGCTGGTGGGCCTGACCACCGTGATCATGGTGCTCCTTATGGGCCTGTCCCGCGTGGTTCTCGCCATGAGCCGCGATGGCCTCCTGCCCCGGGCGCTGTCCAGGACCAGCGAGAAGCGTTCGACGCCGGTGCGCCTCCAGGTCATCTGCGGCGCCGCTGTTGCACTGGTGGCTGGCCTGACCAACGTGGACCTGCTGGAGGAAATGATCAACATCGGAACGCTGTCCGCGTTCGTGGTGGTAAGCCTCGGCATCCTGGTGCTCCGCAAGAAGCGCCCCGACCTGAAGCCCGCCTTCCGCGTCCCCTTCGGGAAGGTCCTGCCCATCGTGTCCGCAGTGCTGTGCCTCTACCTCATGACTAACCTTGCGGTGGAGACGTGGATCTTCTTCGCCGTCTGGCTGGTCATTGGCATGGCGATCTACTTCGCCTACGGCCAGCGCCACTCCCGCCTCAACGAGCGGTTCGGCGACGCCAGCAGTGCGGTTAACGGAACGGCCTCCGGCGGGGTGCGCGACGGCGACGAGCTCACCCGCGTCTGACCCCGTTTCCCCGAATGCCCGCCCAGGCCTCCCGGGCGGGCATTCGCATGCCCGGCTTCCGGGAGGGAGCCGCCACCTAGGATTGGACTTATGGCCCGCCCCACACGAGACGAACGCAAGGCCGAGCTCCTCGCCGCCATCCTTGACTATCTGATGGACAAGACGCTGGCCGAGCTCACCTTCCGGAGCCTGGCCGACGGCCTGGGGATGAGCGCCTACGTGCTGGTGTACCACTTCGGGAGCCGCGACCAGCTCATCAACGACATCGTGGTTTCCATCGAGTCCCGGCTGGACCGGATGCGCAACACCGACGTGCGGGACATCGACCGCGCTGCCTGGCGGGACTTCCTGCTGGATTCCTGGCAGTGGACCATGGCGCAGCGCAACCGGCACCTCACGCGGCTCGAATTTGAAGCGACGGCGCAGGACATTGTGGCCGCCGAGCCGCGGGGGACGTCGCAGGAGCACTTCCGGATGCTCCACCACAAGACCCGCGACTGGCTGATGGTCCAGGGGATACCGGAGGAATTCGCCGATACGGACGCGCGGCTCTTCACCTCCACTTTCTACGGACTCCAGTTCGACTTCGTGGTCATGAACGAGCCGGAGGCAGCCACGAAGGCTTTCGAACTGATGCTCACGGTCTTCTTCAACAACCTTGAGACCCGGCTGGCGGCTGGCGGACAGGGCGGCTGAGCAGCCCTGCCCGCCGGACTCCCTGGCGGCCCGACGGCGGCAGTACAGTGCCGCCGTCGGGTCCCTTACGCCGCCGTCCCAGAGCTGTAACAATGAGCCGTACATCGGTGGCCTGGCCGTCGTACCATGATTGAATCAGAGTAATCGAACGACTGTTCGAATGGCGAACACTAGGGCTTGGGAACGCAGCGGTTCCGGGTCATGGGCACGAAGGAGTGAACATGAAAAGTCGTCTTATTTCCGTCCTCGCAGCGGCCTCCATCCTGGGGCTGGCGGCCTGCGGCAGCGGCTCGCCCAGTTCCACGGGAGGCGGAACCGCACCCGCCACCGGGGGCGGGGATGCGGGTTTGACCAAGGTCAGCGTGGGCGTCATCCCCATTGTCGACTGCGCGCCCATCTATCTCGGTGACAAGCAGGGCTTCTTCAAGGAAGAGGGCCTTGAGCTGGATATACAGACAGCCACCGGAGGCGCGGCGATTGTCCCCGGCGTGGTCAGCGGCAGCTTCGACTTCGCCTTCTCCAACCTGATCTCGGTCATGGTGGCCAAGGACAAGGGGCTGGACCTGAAGTTCGTGGCAAACGGTGCCTCCACCACGGGTGAAGAGGGCAAAGACATCGGCGGTGTCGTTGTCCCGGCCGGATCGGACATCCAGTCCGCCAAGGACCTCGCCGGCAAAACTGTTTCCGTGAACAACCTCTCCAATATCGGCGACACCACCATTAAGTCGGTCATCGAGAAGGACGGCGGCGATCCCAGCGGCGTGAAGTTCGTGGAAGTTGCCTTCCCTGACGCACCTGCGGCGCTGGCCAACAAGCAGGTGGATGCAGCATGGATCCTTGAGCCGTTCCTGTCCAAGGCCGTGGATGAGGGCGGAACGGTGGTGTCATCGAACTTCGTGGAGATGAGCCCGGAACTCGATATCGCCGGCTACTTCACCAAGGGCGACACCATCAGCGGTAAAGCCGACCTGACGGAGAAGTTCACCCGCGCCATGAACAAGTCCCTGGAATACGCCCAGGAGCACCCGGACGAAGTCCGCGAGATCGTGGGCACGTACACCAAGATCGACGAGGCCACACGGGCGAAGATGATCCTCCCGCGCTACCGCGTTGAGTTCGACGAGGGCGCGTTCAAGACGCTGGGCGACGCGGCAGCCAAGTACGGCACCCTCTCCAAAGCCCCCAGTGCGGACGACCTCCTCCCGTGAGTTCGGAAACCCTGGCCGCCGGCGGTGCCGCTCCATCCGTGGAGCGGCAGCGCCGGAAGGCGGGCAAAGGAGCAGCGAAACAGCTGCTGGGGATCCTGGGCATCATCGGATTCCTGGCGACGTGGGAGCTCATTCCCCGGCTTGGCCTGATCGATGAACGGTTCCTCCCGCCCGCCAGCGAGGTCATCGCCGCCCTGGTTGTCGACTTCGGACTGACGGCCTTCTGGGTTGCGGTGGGCGAGACCATGAAGGCGTGGTTCCTCGGCCTGCTGATGGCCGTGGCGGCCGCCGTGCTGCTGGGCTTCATCATCGGCTCCAGCGAGTTCCTGCGGAAGGCCACCAACTCCACGATCGAGTTCCTTCGCCCCATCCCGTCGGTTGCCCTCATCCCGTTGGCCGTGCTGCTCTTCGGCGTGAAAATTGAGTCGTCCCTCCTCCTGATTGTGTACGCCTCCTTCTGGCAGGTCCTGATCCAGGTGCTGTACGGGGTGGCCGACGTGGACATGGTTGCCAACAACACCGCCAGGACGTACGGCCTGGGCAGGATGGCCCGGATCCGGTACGTGGTCTTTCCCACCGCCCTGCCCTACCTGATGACGGGGGTGCGGCTCGCCGCGGCCGTGGCTCTGGTCCTGGCCATCACCGCGGAACTCGTCATCGGATCCCCGGGACTCGGCAGGGAAATTGCCCTGGCCCAGTCCGGCGGCGCCATCTCCGGCATGTACGCCCTGGTGCTGGCCACCGGACTGATCGGCGTCCTGATCAACATGCTGATGCGCCAGATCGAAAAAAGGATCCTGGGCTGGCACTCGTCCATCCGGTCGGAGGTGATCGTATGAGGACGGCCAGGAACATCGGCTACATCCTCGGGCTGCCCGTGCTGCTGGTCCTGGTCTGGTGGGTGTCCACGCTGGGCTCAGTTAACTTCTTTGTCCCCAAGCCGGCAGACCTCGTGGAGACGTTCGGCGAGGTCTGGTTCGGTGACCGCTTCTTTTCCGATGTCCTGCCCAGCCTGGGCCGGCTTGTGGTGGGCGTCGCCGTTGCCATCCTCATCGGGGTGGTGGGTGGTGTCCTGATCGGATCCGTCCGGTGGCTGCGTTCCCTCCTGGAACCGACGCTGGAGTTTTTCCGCGCCATCCCGCCCCCGGTCCTGGTGCCGGTCCTCATGCTGCTCATGGGAATCACCGATTCCATGAAGGTCATGGTGATCATTTCCGGCTGCGTCTGGCCGGTGCTGCTGAACACCATCGAAGGCGTCCGCGCCGTGGACCCTGTACTCTCCGACTCCGCCCACACGTACGGCATCAGCGGCTGGGCGCGGGTCCGGTACCTGGTGCTGCCCTCCGCGAGCCCGCAGATCATGGCCGGCGTCCGCCAGTCACTGTCCCTCGGACTGATCCTGATGGTGATCTCCGAAATGTTTGCCTCGTCATCCGGGCTGGGCTTTACGATCGTTCAGTTCCAGCGGTCCTTCGCCATCCCCGAGATGTGGTCCGGCATCGTGGTCCTGGGCCTGCTGGGCGTGGCCATGTCCTTCATCTTCCAGTGGGCCGAACGGAACATCCTGCGCTGGTACCACGGCCAGAAAGAGGTAGAAAATGCAGCCTGACCCCACCCAGCCGAACACGGAGGCCACGCTCTCCGTACGGGGGCTGAAGAAGGTCTACCAGACCGACGGCGGCGACGTCGAGGCTGTCCGAAACCTCACCTTCGACCTGCGCGCCGGGGAGCTGGCCTGCCTGGTGGGGCCCTCCGGGTCCGGCAAGACCACGCTGCTCAAGTGCATCTCCGGGCTCATGGCGCCCACCGAGGGCGAGGTGCTCCTGGACGGCAAGCGCGTGACCGGCCCGCCCAAGAAGATGGCGGTGGTGTTCCAGGAATACGGGCGTTCGCTGTTCCCGTGGATGCGGGTGCGGGACAACGTGGAGCTGCCGCTGAAGAACCAGGGTGTCCCCAAGGGCGAACGCGACCGGCTGGTGGATGATGCCCTTGAAGCAGTGGGCCTCTCCCACGTCCCGCGGTCCTACCCCTGGCAGCTCTCCGGCGGCATGCAGCAGCGCGTCGCAATCGCCCGGGCCATCGCTTACCAGCCCGAGGTCCTGCTCATGGACGAACCGTTTGCGGCGGTGGACGCGCAAACCAGGGCCGATCTTGAGGACCTGATCCGGGTTGTCTGGAAAAAGCTCGGCGTGACGGTGCTGTTCGTGACCCACGACATTGACGAATCGGTCTACCTTGGCGAGCGGGTCATCATCCTGTCGAGTTCTCCGACGGTGATCCAGGAGGATATCCAGATCGACCTCCCGGCGGACCGTGACCAGCTGAACACCCGTTCCCTGCCGCGCTTCACCGAGCTTCGCCACCACGTCTACGAACAGATCCAGCTGGCCAAGAAGGGACACCGGCCTGCTGCGGCATCAGCAGGTGAAACCCCCGTCAAGGGGCAGCGTGCCGGCTGACCCAGTCCACCAACGGGCGCAGGCCATCCCACAGCGCCGCGATCTCCCGGACCGCGCCGGGGGTGGCCAGCCAGTCCGGCCGGCCCAGGCTGACGCTGGCTGAGAGGGACTTGTGCTTCAGGAGTTCCGCCCGCGGATGCTCACGGGCGTACCCCCGCGGGACTGTTTTCAGCTTCTCGCCCGCAACGGAGAAGCCGGCCGCGGCAACAGCCTCCACGATGTGGCGGAGAGCCTCACCTGTGCCTGAAGCGTCCACCGAGTTGCGGTAGCGGACCAGCTGCGCAGGGGTGTGCGAGTGGCAGCCCCCGCCCACCAGCAGGCCGTCGGCACTGATCTGCAGGTAGTAGCCAACGCCTTCCTGGACGGATGCCACCGCACCCTGGGCCGTCTTGTACGGGGACTTGTCCTCGGAGAACCGGATGTCCCTGTTGGGCCGGAAGAGCTTCGCCGGACCGTACCGGGATTCCAGTTCGGCGAGCAGAGATGCCAGGGGTTCCTTGACCAGCGACTGGTATCCGGCCTTGTGCTCCTGCCACCACTCCCGGTTGTTGTTGTCCTGAAGCTCTTCGTAGAACCCGAAAGCGCCGGCCGGGATGCCCTGGAAAGTTGTCATGGTGCGAGCCTAGGCTCGCCCAACGCCGGAGGACAGTGCCCGGACCGGCTATGTGCAAAGGCTGCCCTATGTGGAAAAGGGACCACCCCGCCACGGAATCCGTGACGGGGTGGTCCCTTGGGGCAACCTCAGGAAAGGCTGGATCAGCCGATCTTGTTGGCTGACTCTGCGTCCGAAGCCGGGGCTGACGGAGCATCGGCGGCACCGAGGTTGGCACGCAGCTTGGCGCCGAGGTCGGCGTCAACGTTGGTCCAGTACTGGATGGCGCGTTCCTTGATGCCGGGGCTCTTCACGCCGCCAACGGCACCGGTGATGGTCTCGAGCAGGCGGGCCTTGGCGCCGTCGTCGAAAACCTCGCGGTACAGCGCGCCGGCCTGCACAAAGTCGCTGTCCTCAGCGTGGAGGGAGTGCGCAGCAAGCGTCAGCTCGCCGTCGTTCTCCCAGCCGCCGGCCGGGTTCTGCGGCTCCACGGCAGCCGGGCCGCCCACGGAGTTGGGGGCGTACACGGGAACGGACGGGGCGTTGAAGTGGTAACGACCGGCGCCGTCCTGGCTGTAGTTGTTGACCTGGTTCTTGGGCTGGTTCACCGGGATCTGGGCGTGGTTGGTGCCCACGCGGTAGCGGTGTGCGTCCGCGTAGGAGAAGATGCGGGCCTGCAGCATCTTGTCCGGGGAGGCGGCGATGCCCGGAACGAAGTTCGACGGCGCGAAGGTGGCCTGCTCGATCTGCGCGAAATAGTTCTCCGGGTTCCTGTTCAGCTCCATGGTGCCCACCTTGATCAGCGGGTAGTCGCCGTGCGGCCACACCTTGGTCAGGTCGAACGGGTTGAAGCGGTAGGTCTTGGCGTCCTCGTACGGCATGACCTGGACGTGGAGGTCCCAGGACGGGAAGTTGCCGGCTTCGATGTTCTCGGACAGGTCGCGGATGTAGTAGTCCGCGTCCGAGCCGGCCAGCTGCTCGGCCTGCTCGCTGCTCATGGAGTTCACGCCCTGGTTGGACTTGAAGTGGTACTTGACCCAGAAGCGCTCGCCCTCGGCATTGATCCACTGGTAGGTGTGCGAGCCGTAGCCCTGCATTTCACGCCAGGAGGCGGGCAGGCCGCGGTCGCCCATCAGCCAGGTGACCTGGTGGGCGGATTCGGGGGACAGGGTCCAGAAGTCCCACTGCATGTCTGCGTCGCGCAGGTGGGTGCCCGGGAGGCGCTTCTGGGAGTGGATGAAGTCCGGGAACTTGATGCCGTCGCGGATGAAGAAGACGGGGGTGTTGTTGCCCACGAGATCGTAGTTGCCCTCGGAGGTGTAGAACTTCACGGCGAAGCCGCGGGGATCGCGCCAGGTGTCCGGGGAGCCGTTTTCGCCGGCCACGGAGGAGAAGCGGATCAGCATTTCGGTTTCGACGCCGGCCTGGAGGAAGGCTGCCTTGGTGTACCTGGACACGTCCTCGGTGGCCTTGAACGTGCCGAATGCGCCGCCGCCCTTGGCGTGCACTACGCGCTCCGGAACCCGCTCGCGGTTGAACTGGGCGAGCTTCTCAACCAGGTAGTGGTCAGTCAGGATGATGGCACCGTCGGCACCGACTGACTTGGAGTGCGCGTCGGACGTAACGGGGGCACCTGACTGGGTTGTTGAAATGGCAGTCATTGTTCTCCTATTTCTCTTATTTCTGTGGTTCTTCAGAGGGACGGTTGGAAGGAAGTTGTTGGGACTGCTGGCAGTCCTGGCAGATGCCCTGGTACATGACATCGGCAATTTGGATGGTCATCGGCTTGGCACCCTCATCCCAGTGGGGGGTGAGGCAGGGTGCGTGGCCCACTGCGCAGTCGACGTCCTCCACCCGGCCGCAGCTGATGCAGATGGCGTGGTGGTGGTTGTCTCCCACGCGGGTCTCGTACAGCGCGGGGGAGTGCGGGGGCTCGAACCTGCGGAGCATGTGCAGGTCCGTCAGGTCGCCCAGCACCACATACACGGACTGGGCCGTCAGCTCGGGAAGCTCGGCACGGGCGGCGCTCAGGATGCTTTCGGCGGGGGAATGGGGATGGCGTTCGACGGCGGCCAGGACCGCCAGCCGCTGTTTGGTCACCCTGCGGCCGTGGGCGCGCAGGGCGGCAGCCCATGCTTCGTGGCCGTCAAAGTGTTCCGTCATGTCACCATTGAAGCACTTATTATGAACATCTCACAATAAGGCAGGACTAACCTCGCGGGAACCAGCAGCCACATCCGCACCACTAGGGTTGCAGGGTGGGGAAACTGCTCGCTGACATCACGCCGCTCCGGGAGAGCCCGGCGTTCCGCAGGCTCTGGCTGGGATCCGCCGTGTCCGCCGTCGGAAGCCAGCTCACCCTGGTGGCAGTCAGCCTGCAGGTCTACCGCCTGACCCAGGACAGCTTCTACGTGGGGTTGCTGGCCGTTTTCGCCCTGGTGCCGCTGGTGATTGGCGGGCTGCTGGGCGGTTCCATTGCCGACGCCCACGATCGCCGGACGGTGGCATTGCTCGCCACCTCTGTCCTGTGGCTGACGACGGGCGTGATTGCCCTGCAGTCCTGGCTGCAGCTGGACAGTGTCTGGCTCCTGTATCTGTTGGTGGCGGCGCAGAGCGGAGCCCAGGCCATCAACCAGCCGGCCCGCAGCGCCATCCTCCCCATGCTGGTCCGCAAGGAACTCCTGCCCGCGGCCAACGCCCTCAGCATGATGTCCTTCGGCCTCGCCATGACGGCAGGTCCCCTGCTGGCCGGCGTGCTGGTGGCCTGGATAGGGTTCGCGTGGACCTACACCCTTGACTTCATCAGCTTCGCGTTCGTGCTGTGGGCGGTGTACCGGCTGCCGCCCCTGCCGCCCTCGGGAACTCCGCGCAGGCCCGGACTCCGCTCCGTCGTCGAGGGCTTCCGCTTCCTGGGCACCCGGCCCAACGTGCGAATGACCTTTGTCATCGACCTGATCGCCATGATCCTGGCCCAGCCGCGGGCGCTCATGCCGGCCATCGGCGCGGTCATGATCGGCGGCGGAGAGGCCACCGTGGGCATCCTCCTCGCCTCCACCGCCATCGGCGCCTTCCTGGCCGGGCTGTTCTCCGGGCCGCTCGGGAATGTCCGCCGGCAGGGGAGCGCCGTGGTCTTCTCAGTGATGGGGTGGGGCGCCTCCATTGCCGGGTTCGGGCTGGTGGTGCTGCTGGCCGGGCGCGCTCCGGACGGGGCGGTGACGCCGTGGCTGCTGCCTGCGGCACTGTGCTGCGCGCTGGCCGGGATTGCCGATTCCATCAGCGGCGTCTTCCGCCACACCATCCTGCAGGCAGCAACGCCGGACCACCTCCGCGGTCGCCTCCAGGGGGTGTTCATCGTGGTGGTGGCGGGCGGCCCCAGGATCGGCGACCTGCTGGCAGGCGGCGCAACCAAGGTCGTGGCAGAGGGCTGGGTCCTGCTGATTGGCGGCTTCCTCTGCGTCGCCGGCGCGTGGGCGGCCGCAAAGCTGCAGCCCGGCTTCAGGGAATACGACGCCCGGAACCCTGTTCCCTAGACAGCCGTTCCCTTAGTGAGTAAGGAGGAGACGTGCACAAACATTACAACGGCCTCAAGACGGCGGCGCTCTTCGGGGTGCTGTGGGCGGTGCTCCTCGGACTCGGGGCGGTGATCGGCACCAGCACCCGCAGCTCCGCGCCCATCTGGATCATGGCCTTGGTGGGGGTGTTTACCACCGCCTACGGATACTGGAACAGCGACAAGATCGCCATCCGGTCCATGCAGGCCATTCCCGTGGACGAGGCGCAGGCCCCGCAGCTGTACCAGATGGTCCGCGAGCTGTCGGCCCGGGCCAACCAGCCCATGCCGCGCATCTATCTGTCGCCCACCATGAACCCCAATGCCTTCGCCACCGGCCGGAATCCCCGCAACGCCGCGGTCTGCGTGACCCAGGGCATCCTGCAACTGTTGGACGCCCGGGAACTTCGCGGGGTCCTGGGACACGAGCTCATGCATGTCTACAACCGGGACATCCTCACCTCGTCGGTGGCGGCCGCCGTGGCCGGCGTGATCACGTCGGTGGGGCAGATGCTCCTCTTCTTCGGCGGCGGTGACCGGCGCAACGCGAATCCACTGGCCATGATCGCCATGGCGCTGCTGGCCCCCTTCGCGGCGTCCCTGATCCAGCTCGCCATTTCCCGGACGCGGGAGTACGACGCCGACGAGGACGGTTCGCAGCTGACCGGCGATCCGCTGGCCCTCGCCTCAGCCCTGGGCAAGATCGAGCGCGGCGTCAGCATCGCCCCGCTGCCCCAGGACCAGCGCCTGGTCAACGCCTCACACCTGATGATCGCCAATCCGTTCCGCGGCGGGGCGATGAACAAGCTGTTCGCTACCCATCCGCCCATGCGGGACCGGATTGCGCGGCTGGAGCGGATGGCTGGGCCGCCGGCCTGACGTACGGCCGGCGGCACAAATCCTGCGCGTCGAAACTGACGTGAAGGACTAGCTGCGGAAGTTCACAAACTGCAGGTCCGCTTCGTCGAAGTCCTTCAGCAGGGCCATGGTGGCCTGCAGGTCGTCACGGGACTTTGAGGTCACGCGCAGTTCGTCGCCCTGGATCTGCGACTTGACGGACTTGGGGGCCTCATCGCGGATGAGCTTGTTGATTTTCTTCGCCAGGTCCTGCGCGATTCCCTCCTTGATGGAGGCCTCGAGCCGGAACTCCTTGCCGGAGGCATACGGCTCGCCGGTGTCCAGGGACTTCAGCGAGATGCCGCGGCGGATCAGCTTGGACTGGAGGACATCCAGCACCGCGAGCACGCGTTCCTCAGAGTTGGCCTTCATCAGGATCTTGTCGCCGCTGAAGTCCACCTCGGCTCCCACGCCCTTGAAGTCGTAACGCTGGGCCAGTTCCTTCTGTGCCTGGTTCAGCGCGTTGGCCACTTCCTGCTTGTCCACTTTGCTTACGACGTCGAACGTTGACTCGCCTGCCATGACTCTCCTTGTGCCGGTGGGAACCCTGTGCGCGGACAGGGCTTGATCGCTGCCTAAAAGCCTAATACGGATGCCGGTGTTGGTGGGGGAGCGTGGGGAAGCCGGGTTCACAGTTCCCTCTCAGCGGACACCCGGAGGGAACGAAGGAGGCGGCCGCAGAGTTGAAGGAGTTGGGAAGTTGCAGGAAGGGAACACCATGCACCGCAAAGCCGTCCGGTACGCCACGCGAACCACCACGGCAGCAGCCGGAGCGGTTGCCGGGGCCGCCAGTTCCGTTGCGGCCGCGGCAGTTGCTGCGGCAATCATCTTCAGTCCCGTGCCGGACGCTTCAGCCCGGATGGAAGGCGTCCACGAGGATCTGCTCAGGGCTGTCCAGCTGAACCAGATCACGGAGGAGCAGGCCCTGAAGTTCGAGGCGCGGCTCGCCGGCAGGATCCTCGGCGGGGCCTGATTCCGTCCATTTCCCCTGGTATTGCAAGGGTTTTGGGAGTGTCCGCGGCCCGATTCGATTCTTCGGCGGAAGTTCTGTAAAGTTGTCTTGCCCGCGGTTACTGGAAGCGGAACGGCCCGGAAGCGGACGGTTCGCAGACTGCATTGGCGGGTACTTCTTTTGAAGTTCGGCAGATTACCCGAGCGGCCAAAGGGGGCTGACTGTAAATCAGCTGGCAACGCCTACGGGGGTTCGAATCCCTCATCTGCCACCCAAGGAGAAGCCTCCGGAACCGAATGGTTCCGGAGGCTTTTTTGTGTCCCGGAACCCGGAGCCTGCACCGCATAACGGGCTTTTTTGCGGGCCCTGCCCCCGGTGGTTACGGGCCGCGAAGAAGGCCGGAAATCCAGGAATTGTCCCCCGGCGCCGAGGGCGGAAGTCCCCTTCCAAAGCCGCGGAAAACCGCCGTCGACATCATCAGGAGCCCGGCGTAGGCTGGCAGCATCGGCGCATGTGCCCCGGTACCCTGCGTCGATATCCCCATCGATGAAGGAGGACCAATGAGTGCCGTACGTGAGTTCATGACGACGGACGCGCAGTGTATTAAGGAAAACCAGTCCCTGGTGGATGCCGCCAAGATGATGATGGACCTGGACTGCGGGTCGCTGCCCATCTGCGGTGACGACGGCAAGTTGAAGGGCATGATCACCGACCGCGACATCGTGCTCAAGTGCGTGGCGGCAGGACGCGATCCCCGCGAGATGATGGCCCGCGACCTCGCCTCGGGCCGGCCCCACTGGATCGACGCGGACGCGAACGTTGACGCGGCGATCGAGATGATGGAAACCCACCAGGTTCGCCGGCTCCCGGTGATCGCCGACCACAAGCTGGTGGGCATCATCAGCCAGGGCGACATTGCCCGGAACTACTCCGAGCAGCGCGTGGGTGAGCTCGTGGAGCACATCTCGGAGCGCAAACGGATGAACGCATAGGTTGGATTTCCCCGTCAGGGTTTCCCGCTACCAACGCCACGGGGTCCCCTCCGTGGCGTTTCTTTGTGTCCGGTCATGGCCTTGCCCGCGGCTCCCCGCCGTCAAGGCTAGGAACCGCGGACAAGCTTGCGAAACCCGGTGGCCCTTCAGCCGTTCCGGCCAGGGTGCCGGCGGGCCTTCCCGTCAGTTCAGTGCACGTCAGTTCAGGGCAATCAGGAGCATCTGGCTGGTGCCCGGGATGCAGGTCTGGAGGATCGCCCGGGGGAAACCGCCGAAGACGGCAATGACGTCGTTGGTGGTCCCCGGGTTGGGCACCTGGCCCCGTGCTGAGACGGTATAGGTTCCGTAGCCCGGGATGCTGACGGTTTCCCCGACGCCTATGCCGGAGAACCGGGCCCACCCGCCACAAAAATCGTGCTCAGTGATAAAGAGCGAGTAGCCGTCGTTGGGCGTGTAGTGGATGGGCCCGATGCAGGCGTCCACCATGGACTGCCCGCCGGCGCCGGCCACGTAAATGGTGCGGACGGCCGGGGCTGCCGGGACAAAAACAGGAGCGGGGGCGGGAGCGGGGGCTGCTGCGGGTGCGGCGGCCGCCGGTGCGGGAGCCGGTGCCGGCGCAGGGGCGGGCGTGTCCGCCGCTACCGCAACAGGCGGTCCCGTGAGCACCAGCGTCTGGCCCGGAACGATGATGCTGTAGTGGCCCAGTCCGTTCGCCGCGAGCATGGCGTTCATGTCCACGCCGTGCCTGGCCGCGATGGCTCCAACGGTATCGCCCGGAACCACGGTGTACAGGTTTGGGTCACCCGCCGGAGCAGGCGCAGGTTCAGGAGCTGGCGCAGGTGCTGGCTCCGGCGCAGGCGGTGGCGCCGGCTCGGCAGCGGGCGCCGGCGGGGCGGGAGCCCCGGAAACTGCCTCCGAAGCAGCCTCGGCCGCGGGCTGGGCTTCGGCGGCTGCTGCGGCGTTCGGCACCTCCGGCAACGCGGCGGCGGCAACCTGCCCAACCGTCGTCGTGCCCTGGTCCACTGACGCGGGCGGCCCCGCCAGGGCGCCGACGCCCACCGCCGCCACCACGGCGGCTGTTGCCATGCCGGCCCACAGCCTGTTGCTGATGGCCGGCCGTCCAGTGGTGATCTCGGTGCGGGGTTCATCCGTGGCGAAGCTCCTGCTGGGGCCTTCGGGGATGGAAAGGTATGGCTGGTTCATGGGTAGCCCGTCCAGGCTCGGTCCAGCTGGGCCGGAGCGGTGCGCTTCGGCGGGCGGGACGGATCGAGGGGAACGCGCCGGCCGCCACCGCTGATGCGGGGCCGCGGAAAGGCGCGGGATGGAGGCATCCGCATACCCAGAAAATACGGAGGCTCCGCGAGGGCGGGACCCCGGGAAGCAACTCCGGGGGACCGCCGGCACTGTGTTCGGTCCTAGGAATCCCGAGTCTAGGAAGGGCGCACCTTAGCGGCACCAGTAGGAATTACCCGAATATTTGAGTGCGGTACTTGGTGGCGCGGAACCTGCTACTCAACCGCGGAAGGCCCGGTACTTGCCGGGCAGCGGTGTTTTCCGGACAGCCGCGGGCTAGGGCGTTCGCCGTTCCTGGAGGGCAGCGATCTCACGCCGCAGCGCGGCAATTTCGGCCGCGAGGTCCGCCACCTCCGCACGGACCGGTTCCTCGGCCTCGGAGACTGCCTCAGCCGTATCCTCTACCCGCTGGACCAGCCACGAGGCGATGGACGCCGTGACCACGCCCAGCACGGCGATGCCGCTCATCATCAGGGCAGCGGCAACCATCCGCCCGATCGGCGTCACCGGGTACATGTCGCCGTAACCCACGGTGGTGATGGTGGTCATGGCCCACCACAAGGCATCGCCGAAGGTGACGATCTTCGCGTCCGGGGCCGACTGCTCCACGTCCAGGACCGCCAGGGCGCCCACGAACACCAGCATCGTGGCTGAACCCGCCACATACGTGACCACCCGGCCCCTCAGGGTGTCGCCCAGTGTCCGGTGCAGCACGGACAACAGTGTCACGAGCCGCAGGAGGCGCAGCGGCCGGAAGAACGGCAGCGCCACGATCACCAGCTCGTGCAGGTTCCGGACAAACCAGCTGCCGCGGTCCGCTGCCAGCCACAGGTTGGCCAGGTAGTCCACGGCAAAGATGCCCCAGGTGGCCCACATGACAGCCTCGAGCAGGAGGGCGGCGCTGCCTTCGATCCGGCCAATCACCTGCCACGCGTAGGCCCCCAGGAAGATGAGCGCCGTCACCGTGAGAGGCCAGTCCGCCAGATCCCGGTAGCGTTGTTGCGTCATGCAGGAAATCCTACTGGCAGCGCCATGGCGCGCTGCGGACCCAATGTTACTGGCGGGTAGCATTGGGGGATGCACCTCCTCCTGAGAACCCTGCTGATGCTGGTCCGTTCGTCGCGCCGGCCGCCCCTGACCGTCTGGGACAGCTCATCGCTTCCGCTGCGGGTCCTGCCGACGGACATCGACATTGCCATGCACGTCAACAACGGTATGTACCTGTCCCTCATGGACCTGGGTCGGTTCGACCTGATGGTGCGCAGCGGGGTCTGGAAGCGGATGCGACGGCGCGGCTGGGGACCGGTGGTGGCGGCGGAGACCATCGCTTTCCGGAAGTCCCTCCAGCTGTGGCAGCACTACACCATCGAGACCCGCATCATCGGGCTGGATGCCAAAGCCATCTTCTTTGAACAGCGCATGGTGGCCGACGGTGAGGTGTACGCCCGCGCGTACATCGCCACCCGGCTGGTCCACAAAGGGCGGCCCGTCAGCCAGGCGGACATCCTGAAGGAGTTCGGCGAACCGCCTGCGGACCTGGAGCTTCCCGACTGGATCCACGAATGGCGGGCGTCCAGCACGCTGCCCGGGAGCCGGACACCAGCACCGCACAGCTGGGAAGCGTAGCGGCTTAGGCGCCCACGTCCCTCCGCTCCAGGGCAACGGCGGCGAGCGCCACCAGCGCGGCCGAGATGGCCCACAGCCATGCCGCCGCCGGCCAGTCCGCCCCGTTCGCCACCGGCGAGTTTCCGTAGGCCCAGTGGTAGGGGCTGAGGTTCAGCAGCCACTCCACGTCCTTGCTCTGCCGTCCCACCGCGTTGAACACATACCCGAGCACACCGACGCCGGCGCCGGCTGCCAGCCCGTACGTGCGGCGGCCGGTAACAGCGCCAACACAGAGGGCAGCCGTTCCGCTCAGCAGTGCCAGCCCGGCGAACAGCACGGAGGCGCCCAGCAGGTTGCCCAGCCCAATGCCCAGCTGCGCCGGCCCGTTCAGCAGCCACACCAGGGAGCAGACCAGAGTCGCCAGCAGCACCACGCGCAGCAGCAGGGCAAGGGCCCGTTCCAGCACCACCTGCACCCTGCGCACCCCGTGCGCCAGGGTCAGTTCCAGCTGGCCCGACTCCTCGTCCCCGCCCACGGCCGCGGCGCCCCAGGAGACGGATGCGATGGTCATCAGGAGGAAGCCGAGGAGCCCGAACAGCGTGGCCTGCGTGTAGCCCGGACCGGTGGCAATCTAGTCATAGTTCAGCGCCTTTGTCATCTCCGGAGGGAGGGCATCGATCATGTCCTGCATCTGCGCGCTGCCGCCGATGGACGGGTACAGCGGCAGGTAGAGGAAGATCGCGGCGGCCAGGCCCAGCGCCCAGCCCAGGGTGGAGCGCCACGTGTCAAAGAAGGCCCGGCGGAACAATGGAAGAGTTGTCACCGTGCCTCCTCCTGCGGGGCGGCGTACATCGTCAGCACTGCTTCCTCCAGGTCCGGTTCCTCCAGGACGAGGTCAGTCAGCCGGAGGGAAGCCAGCATCCTCACCAGCGGCTGGATGTCCCCGCCAAGGGTGGCGGACAGCGTCGCCGTGCCGTCGGACTCCAGCACCTCCACGTGTCCGACGCCGGGCACGCCACTGAGCAGCGCAGCGGCGTCGTGCGCTGCAATGCCGGAGGTGGTGAAGCGGACGCGGCGCAGGGCACCTTCGCGGAGGCCGCTGACTGATTCGACGGCGATGATCCTGCCGTCCCGGAGGATGGCCACCGTGTCCGCTGTCTGCTGGACCTCGCTCAGGACGTGCGAGCTGAGGAAGATGGTCTGGCCGCGGTGCCTTGCCTCGCGCACCATGGCGTGGAACTCCTGCTGGACCAGGGGGTCCAGGCCGCTGGTGGGCTCATCGAGGACCAGGAGCTCGGGCTGGTGCATGAACGCCTGCACCAGGCCCAGTTTCTGCTTGTTGCCCTTGGACAGCTTGCGGATATGGCGGGTGAGGTCCAGACCCAGCCGCTCCGCCAGCTGGTCCACCCGGCCCGGCGGCACCGGCCCGCTGATTGCCTCATAGTGGGCCAGCAGGGTGCGCCCCGTTACCCGGCCGGCCAGGAACAGCTCCCCGGGAAGGTAGCCGATGCGGCGCCGCAGTTCCGGACCACCTGCCCGCGGGTCGGTCCCCAGCACCCGGATGGTCCCGCTGGTGGGGCGGATGATGTCCAGCAGGCAGCGCATGGTGGTGGTCTTTCCGGCACCGTTCGGGCCGATCACACCAAAGACGGAGCCGGCCTCTACCTCGAAATCCACGCCGTGGAGCACTTCGTGGCGCCCGAATTTCTTGGTCAGGGACTTCGCTGAGATAGCGGTTGCCATCAGACCTCCTGGGTGCGCACGCGCGGCGATGACCCCAGACTAGGCGCCGCCGGCCGCCCTGTACATTGCGGCTGCCCGTGTTATTCCCGATGACGCGGGGAGCGAACAAGGGGCCGCGGGCGGGACAGGCCGGGGGAGCGGCGCGTACCGTTGACACATGGCTACCCTTGACATCACAGGTGAACAGTTCGCATCCACCATTGAAGGCAACGACATTGTCCTGGTGGATTTCTGGGCGGAATGGTGCGGGCCCTGCAAGCAGTTCGGTCCCACGTACTCGGCCGTGTCGGAGAAGCACCCGGATGTCCTCTTCACCAAGGTGGACACCGAGGCGGAGCAGCAGCTCGCCGCCGAGGCAGGCATTTCGTCCATCCCCACCCTGATGGCCTTCCGTGAAAAGGTGCTGGTGTTCTCGCAGCCCGGCGCGCTGAACGCCCAGCAGCTCGAACAGGTGGTGGACGCCGTGAAGGCCCTGGACATGGAGGAAGTCCACGCCCACGTGGCACGCCAGCGTGAAGAGGCCGCTGCCGCCGCCGGCAAGCCGGCCGGTCCGCAGGACGGCACGCAGATCCCGGACGCCTAGGACTTAGACAAAATGCGGGACCTCCCAGTGGGAGGTCCCGCATTTTTGGTTAATGCCGTTAGATCCGTTCCACCTTGACGGGCTCGGCCAGGAGCGCGCTCAGTGATTCGTTCAGGTCCTGCACGGCGATGCCCTTGGAGTGCTTGGCCAGGTCCTCCTCCGACGCCCACTGCTCCGTCAGGACCAGCTTCTCCTCGGTGGCTTCCGTCAGCTCGTACCGGATGCAGCCGGGCTCATTCACCACCTCGTCGATGGCGATTTCGAGGGCCAGCTTGACGCGGTGGAACTCGCCGTCGTTGGGGATGAACGTTGCCTGCAGGTCAATGGGAGAAGTCATGGATTTCACAATACCGGCACCTGCGGACGGCTTTCGTTCTGTTGCGCCGGACACCGCTTCCGTTGGTGCTTTCATTGCCGGAAGCCACTTGGTAGCGTGCCAGCATGCGCGCCTATACAGCCGGGGACACTGACGTCCCGCTGCTCCATGAGACCATCGGCCGGAACTTTGAGCGGGTGGCGGCCCGCTTTCCCTTCCACGACGCGCTGATCGAGGCTGCACCTGTTCCGGGCGCCGACGCCCGCCGCTGGAGCTACACCAAGATGAACGACGACGTCGACCGGCTCGCGCGTGCGCTCCTCGCCCTCGGCGTCGCCAAGGGTGACCGCGTTGGAATCTGGAGTCCCAACTGCGCCGAATGGACCCTCCTCCAGTACGCCACCGCCAAGGCCGGGGCCATCCTGGTCAACGTCAACCCTGCCTACCGCAGCCACGAACTGGAATTCGTGGTGCGGCAGAACGGTATGCGGATGCTGGTCACCGCCCCGTCGGATACGAACAGCGACTATGTGGGGATGGCCCGGAAGGCGCTCGCGGAGTGCCCGGACCTGCGCGAGCTGGTTTTCCTGCCCGCGCCGGCGGAAGCCGGGTTCGACGCCGGCGTCCCCCAAAGCGATGCGGAGCTGACGTACGCGGAGCTGCTTCGGCGGGCGGACGACGTCGGACATACCGGGCTGCAGGCCCGGATGGCTGAACTTGACCCGCACGATCCCATCAACTTGCAGTACACCTCCGGGACCACGGGCTTCCCCAAGGGGGCCACGCTCACGCACCACAACATCCTCAACAACGGGTTCTCGATCGGCGAACTGCTCGGGTACACGGAGCACGACAGGGTGGTGATCCCGGTGCCGTTCTACCACTGCTTCGGGATGGTGATCGGCAACCTGAACGCCCTGAGCCACGGCGCTGCCACCATCATCCCCGGCCGCGGATTCAGCCCGGCCGCCGCCTTGGAGGCCGTCCAGGATTTCGGCGGGACCTCCCTGTACGGCGTGCCCACCATGTTCATCGCCGAGCTGGCGCTGCCGGACTTTGCTTCCTACGACTTGTCCACCCTGCGCACGGGTGTCATGGCCGGCTCGCTGTGCCCCATCGAGGTGATGAACCGGGTGATGTCGGAGATGAACATGGTGGATGTGGCCATCTGCTACGGCATGACTGAAACGTCGCCGGTGTCCACCATGACCCGGCAGGGGGACAGCCTGCAGCAGCGCACCGAGACGGTGGGACGCACCATGCCCCACCTGGAGAGCAGGATCATCGATCCCGGATCGGGGGAAGTGCTGGAGCGGGGCCGGATCGGGGAGCTCTGCACCCGGGGCTATGCCGTGATGGAGGGGTACTGGAACCAGCCGGACAAGACCGCCGAGGCCATCGATGCCGACGGCTGGATGCATACCGGGGACCTTGCCCGGATGGACGATGACGGGTACGTCGTCATCGAGGGCCGGATCAAGGACATGGTGATCAGGGGCGGCGAAAACATCTATCCGCGGGAGATTGAGGAGTTCCTCTTCGCCCACCCGTCGATCCAGGATGTGCAGGTCATCGGGGTGCCGGATGCAAGGTACGGCGAGGAGCTGATGGCGTGCATCATCCTCAAGCCCGGCGCCCAGCCGCTGGACGCGGGCTCCCTTGCCGAGTACTGCCGGGGGAAGCTGGCCCACTACAAGATTCCCCGCTACGTGGAGGTCCGGGAGCGGTTCCCCATGACCGTGTCCGGGAAGGTCCGCAAGGTGGAGATGCGCCAGGAGGCTGTGGCCCGGCTGGGGCTGTGACGTCAGCGGATGTTGCGGCTGATGGCTTTTACACCCACAGCAAGGCCGACGGCGGCTGTCACCGAGGCGGCAACAAGGCCCAGGAGGGTGTGCGTCCCGACGCTGCCCGCGAACAGTTCGCGCTCTGCGTTCACCAGGTTAGTCAGGGGGTTGAACAGGCTGGCCGTCCTCATCCACCCGGGTCCCGCCTCGATGGGAAGCATGATGCCGGAGAGGATCATCAGCGGGAACAGCAGTGTCTGCTGGACTCCCCAGAAGATCCCAGGATGACCAGCCCGGCCAGCACGTGCAGCGGGTAGAACACGAAGCCGAAGGGGATGCAGACCAGTGCGATGAGGAGCCCCTGGACCACCAGCGGCGCCCACTCCTTCAACGCCCGCCCGATCATCAGCGAGGACCGGGACAGCGGCGTTGCCAGGATGCGCTCATAGGAGCCCGTCATGAGCTCATACTGCAGGTTTGAACCGGTCATGGACGTTCCGAAGAGGGCGATCATCACCACCACGCCCGGAAGGAACCACTGGAGCGTGGACTGTCCGCCGAACGCCGGCGCGCCCACGGCCGCCCCCAGCAACGGGCCGAACAGTCCCAGGAAGACCAGCGGCTGGAGCAGCGAGAACACCAGCGAGAACGGGTCCCTGAGCGGCAGCAGCATTTCCCGCCAGAACACGTACCTGGTGTCCTGCAGGACCCTGCCCAGCCCGGGCCTTTCCCGGGCGCCGGCAGCGGTGCCGTGCGTGGCCATCAGCGGTTCGCCCCTTCCCGCAGGTTGCGCCCGGTCAGTTCGAGGAACACATCGTCCAGGGTGGGCGGCTTCAGCTCCAGGGACTGGGCGGGAGCACCGGCGTCGTGCATCTCCAGCAGCAGCGCAGGCGCCAGTCGGGCACCTTCGGGAAGCCGGAGGCGGAAGCGGACAACG
>NZ_JABTYH010000042.1 GCF_013314975.1 Pseudarthrobacter oxydans
CCAAAGGACAACCTGTGTGGTGCTGGCCTGTGCCTCACGGTACTGCAGAAGCGAGTACAAGGCACCCTGCTGCATATCCTGGTGATGGACGCCCACGGAGGGTGAGGACTGCCTAAGTCCGGGGGTGTCGTAAGTCGGAGAGGACGATGCTGCTGCTTAGAGAGGAACATTCTGGGTCGTCTCAGCAGTATTCGGAGACCCTTCAACTTCGCAATCCTGAGCCCGGTCGGGTCACCAGCGTCGCAGCTTTTGCCGTGACCGTTTCCCAGGCCGGCTGTGCTTGGATGGGCCACGATGGCCGAATGCCGAGGAGTAGGCTAGAAGCGGGCTGCTGACGAAAAACGAGCGCCCGATTTGTGGAGCCCTGCCAAAAGGCGCGGCGTCCTGCCGCGCATCGTGCTGCCGCGGGAAACTCCGGGTTGGAACCACCCGAGCGGAAGGATGTCAGGTTGCCGATTCGTGGGGTATCTCGTGTGTCGTGGGTCATACCTACAGCACATGGCGGGCATAACAACAAGGTCAGTAGTCAGGTGCCACAGCCTCTTCCATGATAGAGCAACGAGGTCGGGACCGCCCTCGATTGAGAAAGCTGAAGCGGATTCAGCTCAGGTTTGAGGAGCTTCATGAAGAACAAGATGTTGGCCATTGGCCTTGCCGCCGCTCTCGCGGTCGGGGCGCTTGCGGGCTGCGGCAGCACCCCGCAAAGCTCTTCGGCACAATCGGAACTTAAGAACGGCCTTCCGGAGAAGTATGCCTCCGGGTTCACCGTACCAGTCATCAATTACCCGCCCTACTCGATCGTCGACGAATCCGGCAAGGTTAGCGGATTCGACTATGACTTTGCGAAAGCCATCAGTGACTACTTCGGTGTCGAGTTTGAGACCAAGAACGCAACCTTCGAGGAAAGCCTTCTGGGCGTTT
The DNA here is from genome assembly GCF_013314975.1 of Pseudarthrobacter oxydans. Classification (GTDB taxonomy): domain Bacteria; phylum Actinomycetota; class Actinomycetes; order Actinomycetales; family Micrococcaceae; genus Arthrobacter; species Arthrobacter oxydans. Next base: position 922 of record NZ_JABTYH010000042.1, read on the forward strand.
CCCGAGGTGCCTATTCCTGGGCGCCAGCCGCCTCCGTCACGTCCAAACGCATGGAGACGTACGACTTTGTCAGCTACTTCGATGACGCCTACCGCCTCGTCGTGAAGGACACGGCAGCCGAAATTCCCGCAGACCCGTCAGCATTGTGCGGGCTTTCCATTGCTGAGGTAAATGGAGGCTATACGCTCAAGTACCTTCAGGATTTCAGCAAACAGTGCACGGACGCGGGCAAACCGCCCGTCGAGATCATGACGTTCCCGGACCAGGGAGCCATTCAATTGGCTGTCAAGAGCGATCGGGTCGACGCAGCGGCGCTCACGATAGCCAATGGCAGTTATGCCGCCAAGAAGGGCGGCGGTTTGAAGATCACCGGACCGAAGTTTGCGGTAACTACTGAGGGGTTCACCCTAAAGAAGGGCAGCGATCTGGCTGAGCCTTTGGAGAAAGCAATGAACGCCCTCATTGCCGACGGCACTTACGCCGAAATTCTGAAGAGGTACGGCCTCGAGGACGGAGCCATAGAAAAGGCCGAAGTCAACCCCGACACCGGAGAATAGAAGAGCTCTCCCAGCGTTCGCATCCAGAGCCAGTCACGATGGCGTGACAGGGCTCTGGGTGCGAACGCATTTTTGCAGACCTTTACCCAACTCCGCAGGTTCCGCTGCGGCAGTTCTATCGAGCGCAGGCCGCATGCGCTCCCTGGGTTTCACTGGCCGGCGGCGTCATTCCGTGTCCCACTTCGGACGAGGCGCCCTTGCCGTTTCCATAGCCAGATCAGCCGTCTTCGGCAGAACCGGCGAATGCTTCTGATCAGTGTGTCCGGGTTCTACTGGGACGTCCCCGGCCATGCCGCGGGCGCGGAGGCGGTACCGGTTAGTTGTCACCGGCCGTGGCCATCTAGCGGCGCTGGTCACCGCAGTTGGTCATGCGTTTGGCGCATGCACGCATAGCAACGCACTGTCTACTGGCCACGCCCGACGGCTTCCATACTGGGTTCATCCGCAAGTCCCGCGCAGGGCGCCAGGACCGGACACCGGTCTTGACAAATAGTCGGGAAACATACAGCGCCACATTGGTAGGAGGGCATTCATGCCGACACCCATTTCCGAGTTTGTAACAGCCGCACGAGCCAGCGAACCAGCAGTCTTGGCGGCCGCTCTCGCCCAGCTCACCGGCGAAATGAGGTGGGCAGATGACGAACGCCTGGCCACGTTGCGTCGCTGGCGTGCAGGGCAGCAGGACCAGATCGACGCCGAAGGCGAGGCGTATCTGGATGAAGCAGGCACAGAGCTGGAGCGGCTGGCCTCAAGTGGATTCACCGAAGTTGCAGTTGTCAATGACTCGACGGACCTACTCCGCATCGCCCGTGCCGCGATCGACGAGCGGTTGGACGCTTCCTTCATTCATAAATTGGAGCATCACCTGAACCCGGAATTGGGCAAGGTTAGGATCGACCCCACGGCCATAGAGCGACGAAACCTTAAGGTCACCATCGTCGGCGCCGGAATGAGTGGGATTGGACTTGCCTTCAGCCTTGCTGAGGCCGGGATCGACTACGAGATTCTTGACATGAGCCAGGAGCCCGGCGGCATCTGGTTCGACAATATCTATCCCGAGTGCGGGGTAGATACCCAGGCATTCCAGTACGCATGGGACGCCGAACCCAATCTCGAGTGGACCCGATTCGACGTGAAGCGCGATGAAATCCTGCAATACGTGAAAGACGCGGCTTTCAAGCGCGGCGTCCTGGACCGCATTCAGTTCGGGACCAAAGTCGAGGCCGGCACATGGGATGCAGAGACGTCGCGCTGGCGGCTCGATGTTACCCGCGGGGGCGAGTCGGATGTCATGACCACAGATGTCCTGGTTGTCGCTGTGGGTTCATTGAATCGGCCGAAAATTCCTAATATCCCGGGATCTGAAAGTTTCAAGGGTGAGACTTTCCACACTGCCCGCTGGCGTGAGGATCTGTCGCTGGAAGGTAAGCGAGTCGCCATCATCGGCAGCGGATCCAGCGGGGTTCAAGTCACCCGAGCAATCGCCGATATAGCGGATGAACTCCTTGTCTTTGTCCGGAGCCCGCACTGGATGCGTCCCCGCAAACCAACCGAGATCGGACCCGTCAGCGAAGGGAAACGGTGGCTGCTTCAGAATCTTCCAAACTACCTGGCGTGGTACCGCTTCTACCTCGACTACGTGCTCGGTGATCGTGAGCACCGGCGCATGATTTTGCAGGAAACCCCTGACGGCCTGAAGCCCAGCCCTGAGAATGACGCCGTCCGTGAGGAGCTCACTGCTTACATCCGCAAGGAACTTGGCGGTCGCGAGGACCTTATCGAAAAAGTCACACCTTCGTACCCCCCATACTCCAAACGGCTGGTAGTGGACAACGATTGGTATAAGACCCTAACCCGGCCGCACGTGAGCTTGGTCAGCAGTGAAATCGTTGGCCTTGATGAGTCAGGGATTCTAACAGGAGACGGGAACCACTATCCGGTGGACGTCATCGGCTTCGCGACCGGATTCCACGGCACACAGTACTTCTGGCCCCTTGACCTCATCAGCGCCAAGGGCAAACGCCTTGCCGAGACATTCGGTAGCGGCGATGATGTACGGGCATACCTGGGCGTAGTCATGGCTGACTACCCGAACCTTTTCGCTCTGCAGGGACCCAACACAGCCATTGGTCACGGCGGAGGAGCAACCTTCATGTCGGAGGGACAGGGCAGGTTCATCATGACGTGCCTCAAGACCCTGATAGAAGAGGACAAACGCTCCGTCACTATCAAGCCCGAGGTGGTTGACGCCTACAACCAAACCATCGACGAACGCCTGAGTCGAATGGTCTGGACCGAGCCCGGCTTGACGAGCCGTTTTCGAAACACCACCGGGCGGGTCGTCACAAACCACCCATGGACATTGCTCGAGTTCTGGGAGCGGACACGATCGCCGAAAATGGAAGATTTCATCGTTGAATCCCGGATGGACGACACAGAGGACGGGAACGATGGTTCCCGATCCATGAGTAACACCGCCGGCTCACCTGCCTAAGGATCACGGCGCAGCAAAACCCATGCCTTTGGCGCTCTGGAAAGGAGGGTAGAGGGGATGCCTGGAGAAGTATGTAGCGAGATGGACAAAGGCGTTTTGTCCTTGGTCATTTCGAATGAGGCCAGGGCAAACGCCATGACGAAGCGAATGACCCAGGCCCTAAGCCACGAGCTGGACAGAGCGGAGCAGGACGATGAAGTCCGCGTGGTCCTCATCAGTGGGGCTGGTGATCGTGCGTTCTGTTCCGGGCACGACATCACCGAACTCCTGGAGAATCCAACCGCCGCATATGACCCGACCGTCAATGAAGTCTTTCTCCGCCCGCGGCTTCTGCGAAAGCCGACAATCGCTGCGATCAACGGGGTGGCCTACGCCGGCGGACTGAACCTGGCACTGGCTTGTGACGTTCGAATCGCATCCACAGATGCGTCCTTTGCGGCTACCGGCACCCGATTGGCACTGTTGCCGATAGGAGGGCAACTAAGCGTCCTGCCCACACTGATAGGCGTAGGCCCGGCTTTGGACATGCTTCTTAGGGCGCGACCGATCAACGCAGACCGCGCGTTTGCTATCGGTTTAGTGTCCGAAGTAGTCGAGCCCGGGCAACTAAAGGAAGTGGCTGCGGAGGCGGCGAACTTCATTGCCTCCACACCGCCAGCCCTAAACGCGGTCATCAAACGTGCTGCATGGTCAGCGCTGGACGCAGCGGGTGGACCCGCTCGCCAAGTAGAAATATCCGATGCTGAGTCATTTGGACGCGGTCCCGAAGCCCAGAATCGGCTGCACGCATTTCTATCCAAAGGCGCCCACCGTTGAATGAACAGGAGAGTAAATGAACACCCCTAAGCCTTCACCCCCATACAGCAAAACGCGGGAAACGGACAGCCTCGTGTTTACTGCAGGCCACATCGGTCGCAGCGCTGAGGGCCAGATGAGTAGAGGCCTCCACGCCCAGACCACATTGGCCTTGCAGAACCTTGAAGATTCCCTTCAACGCCATGGTCTGACACGCGCCGACGTCGTCAGAACGACCGTGTACTTGGCGGACATGGCCCACTGGGAGGAGATGAATGAGCCCTATCGGGCGTTCTTTGATGAGCCTTTCCCTGCTCGTTCAACGATTTCAGTGGGGTTGCCCGCGGACGTGCTGATCGAGATTGATGCCATCGCAAGCAAGGCGGCTGTGCAGTGAGGCTCCTGGGCACTGCGGGCATCGGATATCACAGGAAGGAAAACTGATGGGCGTTTTACTCGATGAGGACGCACTGGCCTGGATCGGTCGCCAAGTGAAAGTTGAAGGCGACGAAATCACCGAATCAATGGTGCAGCAATATGTTTTTGCATCGGAGGACGATCACCCAGCGTATGTAAGCGACTCTTCGGCGGCTGCAGCCGGCACCGAACGGGTTGTGCCGCCAATGCTGTACCAAGCGGCCACCCGACCCTTCAAGCCGCTCAAAGACTATTCTCCCGACGGCATTGTGGTAGAAAACCGCCCTTATATCGGCAGCGGACAGTCGGTCGGCGGAACGCTGTCGGTCGAATGGATTCGCCCTTTGAGGATTGGTGACCGCCTCTCGGCCGTGAAGACGCTCGTGTCAATGAAGGAGAAGGACGGATCCACACGCAAGTTCGTCGTCGTCATGTGGGAAACCGAATACCGGGATCAGATTGGAGAGTTGGTCATTCGTGAACGCTACGAGCAAATTTGTTTCTGACTACACGAGTCAGCCCACACCCGTGGCAGATCTTCAGCCCGGCGCGGCCGTGCCCCCGCTGGACCGCTGCGTCAGCCGGGTGCAGTCCACTCTCTACACCGCAGCGATCCGCTTCGCGCACCAGGTCCACTTCGACGACGAGATGTGCCGGGCCCAAGGCTGGAAGGGGGTAATCCTGCCGGGCTTCCTTCTAGGCAACTGGTGCCTGGAAGCCGTTACCCGCATGCTCGGACCACAATCGGTTGTCCGCGCAGTCAGTTTCCGCCTTACCTCTGTTGCCTACCCCGACGCCTTGCATCACATCACAGGCGAAGTCAGCAAGGTCGAACAAGACGGGGACTGGACAATCGTCACCTGCACCATGGCGGTTAATGATCCGGACGAAACCCTGGTAACCAAGGCAACAGTGACGGTCGCCGTTCCCACGACCGAATAAACGGGGTTGACCGCACGTCCATCAGGCCGCGCGCCCACACAATTGGAACTTCTCAGCAGCCCAAGCGTGAGGGAATCGGGCACCAACATTGAGTAAGGGAAAGGAGTTGCGGTGACGACATCCACTGCAAACCTTCGTGGACAGGCCCAGGCCCACCTACTTCCGCATTTCACGCGTGCGACCACATGGCGTGACGACAACTTGCCCGTCATCGTCCGGGGGGACGGCGCGTACGTCTTCGATGACCAAGGCCGCCGTTACCTGGACGGGCTCTCAGGCCTTTTCTGTGTAAACATGGGGCACGGCCGCTCCGATATTGTCGCCGCTGCCTCTCAGCAAATGCAGCAGCTGGCGTACTGGACGAACTGGTCAGCAACGCATCCTTCTGCAGTGGAAGCTGCAACCTTGATCGCAGACCTCGCGCCCGACGGTCTTGGCACGACGTTCTTTGTTAGTTCGGGCTCCGAAGCCGTGGAGTCCGCGCTGAAGTTCACCCGTCAGTTTCATTTGAGCCAAGGTAACAAGCAACGTGTGAAATTCATTGCCCGCGACATGGCGTACCACGGGACAACTATGGGCGCGTTGAGCGTCACAGGAATCGATCGGTTTAAGACACCCTTCGGTCCACTGCTTGCGGACGTGCGGCATTTCCCGAACACGCACGGGGAAAAAATCCCTGCAGGCGGTACCGCTGCTGATCTCCCTAGCATTCAGGGACTGCTTCGCATCATCGAAGAGGAGGGCCCTGAGACGATCGCTGCGGTGATTGCTGAACCGGTACAGAATTCCGGCGGCGCCTTAGTGCCCCCCGAAGGATACTGGCAGGAGCTCCGGGCAATTTGTGACCGTGCTGGGTGCTTGCTCATCGCAGACGAAGTGATCACCGCGTTCGGCCGAGTCGGACAATGGTTCGGCAGTACGAGGTTCGGTGCGGAACCGGACCTGATCACATTTGCCAAGGGAGTCACCTCCGGGTACGCGCCGCTGGGCGGCGTTCTCATTCGGGACAATTTGGTCGGCGCGCTCATGGATTCACCGTCAGCGGGTATGTTCTCCCACGGTGGCACCTGGGGAGGCCACCCAGTCTCTACCGCCGTCGCTGTCGCAAACCTCACGGCTGTGCGGGACGAAGGCATACTGAACAACGTCCGAACGCTCGAGACGACCCTTCAGAATGGGTTGAACACTATCCAGGCGAACCATCCGTGCGTGAAAGAGTGGCGAGGCACCGGCTTTTTATACGTACTTGAGTTCACCCGAGATCGGCACTCCGGCAGAGAACTGAGTTCCGTCGAAGCGGAAACGATTGTCCGCAAGATTTTGCCGGAGGCGATGAAACGGACAAACCTGCTCACCCGGGCTGATGACAGGGGCGGCACAATGCTCGTGCTTTCTCCTCCCCTAATGGCGAATCAAGAGGTTGTACATGATTTGCTCAGCGGCGTGGATGGGGTCGTAACAGCAGTGGAGGAATATCTTGGCCAGTAACCTTCTTTGCCCCACCGGCATTCCTCAACAGCACTTGAGCCACCCAGAAGGTGGCGGAGGAAGCCCGCCCTTGATTTATTTCTGGAAATACAGCTTTCGTGGTTCCAAGACTTTGTGCCGACCGCCCGGCGTTTCGCGCTGCCTGGACGAATAGAGGTTCGTTAAGCACCGTGGGAGCCGACATAACAGAACGTTCGTTTGCAGAAGTTAGATCTGAGGTAACCCCGTGACCAAGCTCATCAGTTCTGCACGGGACGCGGTCGCCGCAATCACGTCAGGCTCGTCAATTGCCATTGGCGGGGTGGGGCTTGATGGAGTCCCCTCAGCACTTGTCGATGCACTTTGTAACTCCGCTGTCGAGGATTTGGAGATCATTTCAAACCAAACGGCATTCGACGACAAGGGTTTTGGTCGTCTCCTTGCAGACGGACGCGTTCGCCGGATGGTTTCCCCTTATCAGGGAAGGGGGATTGCATTTCCCCGGCAGCACCTTGCAGGGCTTGAAGTCGAGCTAATCCAGCAGGATGTACTTTCCGAGCGCCTCAGGGCTGGGGGATCTGGCATAGCTGCCTTCTTCACCAGTACAGGAGTCAGCGCCAGAGTGGCAGATGGCCGTCTGCCATCCAAGCATGAGACTGCAGGCGGGGTCGCGGCAGGACGACCGCTAAAAGAAACGCGGACTTTCTGTGGTACCGAGTACGTTCTGGAGCGCGGCATTACCGTCGATTTCGCCCTGGTGCGTGCGTGGAAGGGGGACCGGCACGGCAACCTCGTATATCGAGAGGCTGATCGGGCCTTCAACTCCCTCTGCGCGCTGTCCGCGGGGGTAAGGATCGCAGAAGTGGAAGAACTCGTCGAACCCGACGATATGCAAGTGGGCCCGGTCCACACCCCAGGGATTCTCATAAATCATGTGTTTGCCCTCGCCCCTCGGAGCGAGGTCCGCTAGCGACTTCGCTCATGCATTTTGTGAATGGCTCCATGAGGAAAAACCGGCTACCCGAGGGTGGGCTGAGGCGGCAATACTGCAATCGTGCCCTTTGGACGTGAACGCGAACTGGATAACTGCCGGTTCCAAGTCCTAAGGGGATGCGGTGATGACTAGACCATGATTACGAAGGAGTGCAATGGACTTCAAGCAGGTTGTCGGCGACAGACGAGCGATCCGGTACTACAAGCCGTACCGCCCGGTGGAGAAGGACAAAATTCAGGTCATCCTTGAGGCGGCCCGGCTGCAATGTTCTCAAGCAAACACCCACGAACTTCGTAAAGCAGTTGTGCTAACCCGTGGTGAAACACCCGACGAAATCTTTGACGGCATTGTGAATGCACTCCATAACCAGACGATGGCACAACTTGCCCCGGTCATCATCGTGTGGGTCGTTGACCTGAGCGCCTGGAACAACATGCGCGATCTGCTCATGGAGCTCATTGACGTTGGTGCGTTGAACGCAACTCAGGGATGGACTGAAGAGAAGGTGGACTCCGGTGTCCTGCAGACTCCGGAGTTCAACGTGCTCAAGGGTGAACGGCATTTCGCTGAGTGGTTGAGCGCTATCGAGGTTGGCCTTGGGATTGGTAGCGCAGTTCTGGCTGCTGTGGATCAAGGCCTGGGTTCGTGCCTGGCATCCGGGGACCGAGATGCCATGCGCCCCATTCTGGGGCTGCCGGACGATGTCACGCCTGCGCAGCTTCAGTTGGTTGGCTACCCGGCCGAAGACGCTAAGGCAGGCGGCCAGCGTCCCCGCGCCCCATTCGAAACGCTGTTCTTTGAGCACACGTGGGGTAATCCGCTCAAACAGGACGTAGCAGTGCTGGAGTACCTTAAAGAAACCGGCATGATCCAGGAGCCTGCACCAGTGTCGTGGCGGAAAGCCGAGGTAGAGGCTCTGGATAGGATGTTCGACTTCGGTTCGAAGACGATGACCAAGGAATAGGATCTCATCTTGTCCATCGTGTGCTTCGGCGGCGGTATCGGTGCAACACGGCTTTGGCGCGCGCTGGCTGGTCAGCTCGGCCAGGATTCCCTCACGCTGGTCGTGAATACCGCTGACGACCTGTGGCACTACGGCTTGCGGGTTTGCCCCGACCTCGACACTGTTACTTACGGTCTGGCTGGCAAGCAGGACCAGGAACGAGGTTGGGGCCTCCTCGATGAGTCGTTTACTGCCATGGCAACCCTCGCTGAACTCGGCGAAGACGTTTGGTTCAATCTGGGCGACCGTGACTTAGCGACGCATCTATTGCGGACTCAACTGTTGAGCCGGGGCGTGCCCTTAAGCGTGGTGACAGCCCATCTTGCCCAGGCAAACAAGGTATCGACCCAAATTCTGCCCATGTGTGAAGAAGAAGTCAGCACAGAAGTCCTCGTCGACGGGGGCGGATGGATGGGGTTCCAGGAATATCACGTCCGTCACCAGGCCGAACCGTCCGTGGAAGAGGTCCGCTACAGGGGAATTGAGCATGCGCGGACGCCCTCGGCCGTGCTGGCTGCACTCGAGAATGCCTCGCTGGTGGTACTGGGACCCAGCAGCCCCGTGGCGAGCATACTGCCGATCCTTGGGGTGGGGGAGACCCGGGCAGCGATCCAAGCGGCTTCCGCACCCGTTGTCGCAGTCACCCCTATCGTTTCCGGAGCACCCTTTCATGATGTGGGGGACGCTCACAGAGCCCAGTTGCGTGAGCGTCTCCTGGCGGCCCGGGGGCTAGAGCACACCGCGTCCGCAGCTGCTTCCCTATATACCGGGCTAGCGGACTTCTTTGTGATCGATGAAGCCGACCTGATAGAAGCACCGCACATCCGCTCGCTTGGTATAACACCCATTGTGGCGCGCACTTTGACTCACGTGGACCCGGTCTGCACCCCGGATTTGGTTCGTGCGGTCATGTCGCCAACAAGTATCGCCCAGCAAAACCGCTGACGGCTATTAGCTTGCGCCGGCACGGAAACCGAACTAGCTGAAAGTCATTCCCATGAGCACTGCCCCTGCTAAACCTCAGGAAATTCGCCGCGCCGTCAGCCGTGCTGAGAAGGGGGTGTCGTTGGACTTGGCCGAAGCCACTGCCCTCCTGCAAGCTCGCGGAGAGGAACTGGAACGGTTGTGTGCAGTGGCCGCCCGTGCTCGCGACGCCGGCCTGCGGGACGTTGGTCGACCGGAGGTTATCACTTATTCGCCAAAGGTGTTCATCCCTGTCACCAGGTTGTGTCGAGACCGGTGCCACTATTGCACCTTCGTCGAAACACCTGATCAGGGAGCACGCGAGGGGCGGGCAGCGTATCTCTCCCCTGATGAGATCATCAAAATCGCCAGCGAGGGTGCGAAAGTGGGCTGCACCGAGGCGCTGTTCACGCTGGGTGATCGACCGGAAGACCGATGGCCCGAAGCGGCGAAGTGGCTAAATGAGCACGGGTATGACTCCACTCTCGATTATGTACGAGCCATGGCGGTGCGGGTTTTGGAAGAGACAGGGCTTTTGCCCCACTTAAACCCCGGCGTCATGTCGTGGGAGGAGATGAACCGTCTCAAGCCGGTTAGCCCGTCGATGGGCATGATGCTGGAAACCACATCGGAGCGCCTTTTCAACACCCGCGGTGAAGCCCACTTTGGATCCCCGGACAAGGATCCCAAAGTGCGGTTGCGGGTGCTGGAAGACGCTGGCCGGTTGTCCATACCGTTCACCACCGGCTTGCTGGTGGGTATCGGTGAAACCAACGAAGAACGCGCTGACACTATCTTCGCGATACGGAAGGTGGCGCGGACGTACGGCAATGTTCAAGAAGTCATTGTTCAGAACTTCAGGGCCAAGCCGAAGACGGCGATGCACAATACTCCCGACCTAAGCGTTGACGAGTATGTGGCCGCGATTGCGGTCTCTCGAATTCTTCTGGGTCCAAAGATTCGAATCCAGGCACCGCCGAACCTCGTAAACATTGACGAATGTACAAGGCTCCTAGGTGCTGGCGTGGACGACTGGGGTGGAGTCTCTCCGGTGACACCTGACCATGTAAATCCGGAACGTCCCTGGCCTTCCTTGGATCGCCTCCATGAAGTCACCACCCAGTCAGGGTTCACCCTCCGTGCCCGCCTGACCGCCCATCCCCAGTATGTGCTGGCAGGCGAGCCGTGGATCGATCCGAGAGTGTCCGGCCACGTTGCCGCCCTCTCAGACCACGAAGGGCTGTTGCACAGCGAAGTCAGCGATGGGAAACGCCGCCCGATCGGTTTGCCCTGGCAGGAGCCAGACCAGGCTTTCGAAAGCTTGGGCCGAACGGATCTCTATGCCAGCGTAGACACTGAAGGACGGCGTGCTGCCGTCCGTAGCGACTTCCAGAATGTGTACGGCGATTGGACAGCCGTCGGCGAACAAGCCGCATCCGCGTCCTCGTCGAGCGCTCCGTCCCATGGCTTGCCCCGCGCCACAGCCGATGGGCTCGCGGCACTGCGGGCGGCAGAGGCAAATCCCGGAGGACTTTCCGACGAACATGCGTTGACCCTTATGACAGCTGATGGCGACCTCCTGACCCAGGTGGTTCACCTTGCGGATGAGCTCCGCAGGGAAACCGTTGGGGACAACGTGACTTACGTGGTGAACCGGAATATCAACTTCACCAACGTCTGCTATGTCGGGTGCAGGTTCTGCGCCTTTGCCCAACGGCGAACGGACCCTGACGCGTACTCATTATCGCTGGCCCAGGTAGCTGACCGGGCAGAGGAAGCATGGGACCTCGGGGCAACGGAGGTCTGCATGCAGGGTGGTATCGATCCACAGCTCCCGGGTTCAGCGTATTTTGACCTGGCAGCTGCAGTGAAGCAACGTGTCCCTGGAATGCACGTGCACGCGTTCAGTCCCATGGAGATCGTGAACGGCGCTAACCGAACGGGGCTGTCCTTCCGGGAATTCCTCCAGCGCGCAAAAGACGCTGGGCTGGACTCAGTTCCCGGCACCGCCGCTGAAATTCTGGACGACGACGTCCGTTGGGTTCTGACCAAGGGAAAGCTTCCGACCCGAACGTGGATCGAAGTGATCACCACCGCGCATCGGCTGGGCATCCGTTCGTCCTCGACCATGATGTACGGGCATGTAGATAACCCCCGTCACTGGGTCAACCACCTTCGCGTGTTGTCTCGAATTCAAGATGAGACCGGCGGATTCACAGAATTCGTTCCTCTGCCTTTTGTGCATCACTCTTCCCCTATCTACCTCGCTGGGATCGCGCGGCCGGGACCAACACCTCGCGACAACCTCGCGGTGCACGCAATGGCAAGAATCCTGCTGCACAGACGGATCGATAACATTCAGACCTCTTGGGTGAAACTCGGTGTGGAAGGTACACGTGCCATGCTCAATGCCGGTGCTAACGATGTGGGCGGCACTCTGATGGAAGAGACAATTTCACGGATGGCCGGCTCCGAGCACGGGTCCGCGAAGACCGTGGAGGAACTGGTAGCGATCGGCGCAGGCATAGGGCGCCCTGTGGTTGAACGGACCACCACGTATGGGACCATGTCGCGAACCTGAGCTTGCCTGGGCAGCATGTGCACCTAAGGAAGTTCCAGCCTCACCGCGAGTGGGGTGCACTCCGTACGCAGTGCCAGGCAGTTGGACCGGGCACCGCATCTTGATCGCACGGTTGCTGGGAAGAGGTAGCCAATTTTCCAGAGAGTGAGCGCATATACATGGCATTTCATTTTCAACGTGAGTGGCATCCCCTCGTGGGTCAGCAGGTGGTCATTTTGCTTAACGCCGCCGTGGTGCGTTATGGAACTGTCGATGCAGTAACGCAGGATGATGCAGTGCTGTGGTTGAGTTCGGACGGCGCGGAAACTCGACAGCTGTTTGAACGGTTCGAGGGTTACGAGGTATGGATCGATTACAAGTGGGAGTCCAACGGCCCGTCAGACTGCGGGATACCTCTGGTCCTGGCTTCGCTTGACACCACCTTGTTCCGGCGGCGCTGAATTCGCGTCAGCCTCCGTGATCAGACTGAGTAAGTGGCACGCGGCAGAACACTGCCTCGGGGAAACAGCGCCAGTTCGCCGGTAAGCCGACGAAGGCTTACCGGCGAACTCGGAAATACTTCGGTGGGCTAGACTGTGCGTCGGCAAGACGTTTAGTACTTTACCGACTCGCCTTCTTGGCTGGCGCTCCCATCCATCCCATCTGAGGGCTGGGACGGGCGGAAAAGCTTGTCGCCGGTACAGCTCAACAGGGCTAATCTTGGGCTTCGCTTATTCTGGCAGTGCTCCAACCTGCATGTGCCGCAGATTCACGCTAGTGAATTTGCGCACGGACCTACCTCTGTGGGCGGCGGGCATCCTCTAAGAAGATTCGTATGACCCACCGGATTCGGAGTTACGCGACGAGCAGCGCCCCGCCCAGGCCTACCACGCAAACAACGGCCGTGGAGCCTGCAGCGAGAGCCAACGTGCGGCCACCGCGGCGGAGGAGGGTTTTCAGGCGAACGCTCGTGCCGAGTGCAAGCATGGCTGCAGTAAGCAGGAAGCTTTGTAGGGATCCTGCTGTGGTCAGCACGCCTGTTGGGATGGGGAAGCTGCTGCGGAAGATGACCATAAGGATGAACCCGATCATGAAGAGGGGAACGATCGGTGGCCTCTTCATGCCTATTGCGGTACCGGCGCGGCGTTGACGCCAGGAGAGTATGGCAACTGTCGGTGCCAGCATTAGAACGCGGGCAAGTTTGACGGTCACCGCTGTCGCCAGTGCGGTTCCCCCGATGATTCCCCCAGCCGCGACCACTTGTGCTACTTCGTGAATTGAAGCTCCAGCCCAAACCGCTGCTACCTCGTTTGAGAGCCCTAGGAGGTTGACGAGGAGGGGGATGCCGGGGATCATAAGGGTGCCGAAAAGCACTACTAGGGCGACGGCAGTCACCGTCTCCTCTTCGTCCGCTTCAACTACAGACTGGACACCGGCGACTGCGGCAGCGCCACAAATTGAGAAGCCACACGCTACGAGCATGGTCTGTCGAGGCGGGACCTTCAGTAGCCGACCCAGTATTACCGTGGCGAAGATGCCAATGGTAACTACGGAAACTGCGAGCAGGGGGATGCCCCAGCCTAGCTTTGCGAGGTCTTGAAGTGAGAGCTGCAGACCTAGGATGACAATTCCAAGGCGGAGGGGGACCCTGCTTGCGACGGTAAGCCCTGCAGTTAGCTTCTCTGGAAGTAAACCAAAATTGCGTGCGGCCAGTCCCAAGGCGATGGCGACAAGCAGGGGGCTCAGGCCCTGAACGAAAGCCGTGATGGCAATTGCAACGAGGGCACCGCCCACGGCGACTGCCAGTCCGGGCGACAGTGCTCGAAAAGAGCCGAGTATGAGACGACTTCTTGTTGGTCGAAGCGTTGCTGTCGTCTTGGGGGCATCGAGGGCTTCCATGGTTTCCATGGTCATGCACCTCATTGCCTGCCAGTAGAGAGCAATCTCCTATGCAAGCATGCATATCCGGCATATCTTCGCCAGTGCGGAAAGTCAGCACGAGGGGTGTAAGAGCCAAGCAAAGGTCAACGTCTTTGGGTAGCGCCACGCGCGCCTTTACGGCTCCGTGTTTTCACGGCAATACGGATGGCTCCGCTTTTGCCCGGAACAGTTTCCCAGGGGCAAGGCGGGCCGCGGGGACTGGGCGGAGACGAACAGCTCCTGGCAAGGCATTAACCCAAGAAGACACGCGGCGTAGTGGCGGGCCGGCGGGGGAGGCCCTCACGTACCGGGTGACCGTTCCGCCACATGGCCTTTGGAGCACAAGTCCTGACCGTGGTGCCCAGCGTCGAGGGAGTCAGCCCGGAAGCGGCTTTCGTCCATCCTGACGGGGAGGGGTTGTCTCCCCGGGACCGGAGCCGTCGGGAGTGGGTAGCGAAGATTCCGGTGTTGCGGTTGGGAAACCGGTCCATTGAACGTACCTTGCGGCGCAGTTATGACGATCTGGGCGCTCTCCGGATTGAGGACCCGATGCCAACGAACTACTCGGCCACCCGACACACGATTGACCTAAACGAGACCGTGAGGGGTTTCTCCGCCCATCCCCAGACCGACAGTTAGCGCTGCGGACCTAGAGCCAGATGGTGGCGGTCATCACCGACTGACGACCTGTCTCAAACCACACCAGAACAATTGCATGGATCCACGTGACCTCTTCCCTAGAGTGGAAGGCTCAGCGTGTGTGCGCTGTGGGCCCGCTTGGCTGCAAGGTAGCGGTGGTTTGACGGGGACATGTGCAGCCCGGTGGGGATCTGCGCGGTGACTTGGATGCCAAGGGCAGTCAGTTGCGCCGTCTTATCGGGGTTGTTGCTGAACAGACGAACCGATGTGGCACCGAGTGCGGCCAGCATCTGGGCGGCAGCCGTGTAGTCGCGCTCGTCCTCACCGTGACCCAGTGCAACGTTGGCCTCGTAGGTATCCAAGCCGGCGTCCTGCAGGGCATACGCATCCAGCTTTGAATACAAACCGATGCCCCTGCCTTCCTGACGCAGGTACAGCAGAAAGCCGCCGCTGGCAGCGATTTCCTCAATCCCTTCGCGCAGTTGCGGGCCGCAGTCGCAACGCTGACTGCCGAATACGTCGCCAGTGAGGCATTCGCTGTGCAGCCGGACTAGCGGGGCGGGACACACCGGCCCTCCCGACGCCGCCCGACCAGTGAGTAACATCCGTTCCCACTCTCCCAAGGCGAACAGCAGATGTTCCTTGCCGTCGACCAGACCGTGGAAAGTCAGCACTTCGGCGGGGACGGTGAAGCCATCGGCGAAGCGCAGCGGGATGGTGACCCGTCTGCGCACGGTAGCGGCACCAATACCGGCGATAGAATGCTTGTGGGATACAAAGGTCATTTCAGATCCTCAGGGGCAGTCGATAAAGAACGGCGAGCTCGGGTCGACTGGGGGGTCAAAAGTCCGGCAGGCCTGGTGACTTACCGTGGATTCTGGATCTACATCGTGATGTCTGACCTTCTTTCCAAAGTCTCCGCGTCAACGCCACAAGGGATTGCTTGTGGTTCGCCAAATCAACAGCAACAGCCTTAGGTTTCAGATGCCCTACCATGGATGCACTCTAAGATCGAAGAATCGAACGGTCAATAGGTTAGCTGCGAATTTCGACCGGTGTCATCGAACGTCCTCGGCCAACATAGACCAATATGTACGGTTTGTATCGCTAGCTCCGGGGCCGGAAGCGGGTGATAGCCTGCCCCAGAATCCGCTTCCTGATTGCACCATCCAAGAGACTCTGCACAACCGGGGCTTCCAAGGAAGAGCCTCTTCGAGCGTCTCCCCCGACAATCCTCAAGCACCGATAACAGCGATTATGTAAGGTAGTACTCTGCGTATTGCATCAGATGAATCAATCGTCCCGCTCCTCCGGATCGGCAAGGAGTTCTCCAACTCCCTTGAGATTCCGCGGAATTAGCAGCCAGTCGGGCTTGATGTGGAGCTGACCAAGCGCTCCTGACGGCTACAACGCCCAACCTCAAGACGGTCGATGCAGGCGTCTGACCTGCGGTTTTGTGCTGATGATGCATTTAATGAATCATTGATTCAGGATTTGAGCACAAACTTCGATGGAACTGTGGGGCGAAAATGGCGGTCGACGCGTCCGGGCGTGTGCTGCAGCTGAGCGCTGTTCAGCTGCTGCATCCCGAGGAACAGACGCTTGAGGACATGCTGACCGGGTGGCGCAACCAGCAGCTCTCTAGAAACCTCCAGTTCGACACGATCGACAAGGGCATCGAGTGTGTTCGCCGGTTCGTCAACCATGTGAACGAGTTTCCGTGGAACTGGGCACCGGAGCATGTCGAGGAGTATTTCGGTGACCTCCGCTCGATCCACCAGCTGAAGCACTCAACCGTCCGCGGTTACCAGTCCACGCTCCGCCGGTTCACGTCCTACGTGTCGAACCCCGACTACGGCTGGGACCAGGTCTGCGAACAGCGCTTCGGCACACACCCGGCCCAGGTCTTCTTTGACTGGAACAGCGCCTCCCACACACAGGAGTACGAGGGACGGGCCTCCAAGCGGCCCTTCACCAAGACGGAACTGCAGACGCTGTTCGATCACGCCGACGACCAGGTCGAACTCATCGCCGCCTCAGGCAAGAAAGGCTGGCAGGCAGCCTACCGGGACGCCGTCATGCTGAAAGTCGCCTACTCGTACGGGCTCAGGTTCAACGAACTCCGGCACCTGCAAACCATCGACTTTGCGACCAACCCTCAAGCGCGAAGGTTCGGCAAGGCAGGCGTCTGCAAGGTCCGGTTCGGCAAATCACGCAAGGGCTCCCCACACAAACCCCGCAGCGTCCTGACGGTCTTCGACTGGACCGCCGGCGTCATCGAGGACTGGCTCGCCAACGGACGGGGCACGCTCGACACCCTGGACCTGTTCCCCAGCGAACGCGGCGGCCTGATCTGTGAATCCACCTTGCTGCGCCGGCTCCGGCGCTACCTCAACGAGCTGGGAATGCCGCTGGATGGCCTGGACCTGCACTCGCTCCGGCGCTCCTATGCAACGCACCTGCTGGAGGACGGGTGGGATCCTAGATTCGTGCAACATCAAATGGGCCACGAACACGCCTCAACCACCGGGATCTACCAGTTCGTCAGCGACGACTTCCGCAACGCGACCCTCCGGGCGGCGCTGGACCGCACCATGGATGAAGTCCTGGGCGTGCAGATGCGAGGTCAATGGTGAGGCGCGAAGTCGAATACAGGTGGCGGCTCTCCGAGCTCATGGCAGCACGGGGACTGCACAACACCACCGACCTCATCCCCCTGCTGGCCGAGCGCGGCATCACCTTGTCCCGGCCACAGGTCTACCGTCTCGTCAACCAGAAACCCGAACGCGTCGCGCTACAGGTCATCGCCGCGATCTGCGACATCTTCTCCTGCGGACCCGAGGACCTCATCACCGTCACAGCCGCCGACGTCCGCGCCCGCAAAACCGGAACCAGCGCCCCCAACGTCGTTGACCTGAACCGCACCGCCAGACCCCGCCGGGCACGCATCATCGACGATGACCACTGACAAACCCGAAGGACTGACGCCCCGCAACACCAAGCTCGGCAGGCCGCGCACCACCGGGACCGCGACATGCGCACGCTGCCGCCGGGCCGCCGGCAGAACACGCGCTACCTGGCCCGAAGGCCGAATCTGCGGTCCTTGCTTCACCACTGCCACCCGCACCCACGGGATCTGCCCCGGCTGCGGTCGGCAGCGGCTGCTGCCCGGGCCGCCCTCGGCCGCCGGAGGACCCCGCTGCGCACCATGCGCCGGCATCCTCCACGACTTCCACTGCCCCCGCTGCAACACGGAAGGTGAGTTCTACCGGCGCGGCCTCTGCGCCCGCTGCGCCCTCCGGGACGACCTCAACAAACTACTGCTTACACACCCTGCCGACCCAGCGACTGCAGGCAAAATCGTCGATGTCCTTTGCAAGGCAGACCGGCCCGAAAGCATCATCACCTGGAAGCGCTCCCCCAAAGTCCAAGCCCTCCTGACATCTCTGTCATGCGGTGAAACTCCCTTGACTCATGAAGGCTTCGACGCCGTGGCTGAGTCGACGGAACGACCGGCGAATCACCTGCGTGCCCTGTTCATCCATCACGGGCTCCTCCCCTACCAAGACCCGCACCTGGCCCGGTTCGAAACCTGGATTGAGAACAAGCTCCGCGCCGTGCCCGAGGAGATCGCCAAACCCGTCAGCCAGTTCGCCACCTGGCATCACCTCCGCCGCATCCGGTCCATGACAACACCCGAAAAGAGCGCCCAAGCCCCGGTGCACTCCGCCAAACAAGAGATCACCGAAACCATCAAGTTCCTGGACTGGCTCTGGGAAACCCACCAGCGCACCGCAGCAAGCTGCACCCAGCAGGACATCGAAACCTGGCTCGCCACCGGCCCCACAACCAGAAAAGCCATTCGCACCTTCATCGTGTTCATCAACAACACCGGCACAAACCACCGGGTGGAAATGGGCCACTACACCGCCAAAACCCGCCCAACAATCACCCAGGACCAACGCCTGGCATGGCTGCGGGAACTACTCACCGGCACCAGCGAATCCCTGCCCTACAGAGTCGCCGGCATCCTGCTGCTTCTCTACGCCCAACCGCTCGCGCGGGTAGCCAAACTCCGGACCGATGCCGTCGAAACCAGCGAAACCAACGGCAACGTGAGGATCAGCTTCGGCGCCCATCCGGTACCCGTTCCCAGGCCTTTCGCAGAACTACTTCAAGAGCACCTCGCGAGCCGTCCAAATCTCAGAACCGGAGCGGGCACCCAAAGCCCGTGGCTCTTCCCGGGAACCCGCGCCGGCCAGCCGCTTCACTCCAACACCGTCATGGACAGGCTCCGCAGCCTCGGCATCGACCTGCGCGGCGCACGAAACACTGCCCTAGACGAACACCTCCTGGCCTCACCGCCGCCACTGGTCGCCGATGCCCTCGGCTACAGCCACCAGATCGCGTTCCTCCACGCCGACGCAGCAGGCGACGCCTGGTCCCGCTACGTCAACCTCCGGGCTAAGCCATGACCAAATTGGTTCTCCGGCCGGATTAGGCGTCGCTGTTCGAGCGAACCAGGACCAACGAACCAATATTTCGCTGGGCATCGTCACAAGGTGCTGGATAGCCTTGGCTTTGCGTAGAGCCACGCAACTACCCCAAGCAGCGGCACGAAGGCCATCACAAGCACCCACACAATTCTAGAAGCTGGGTCTAAACGAAAATCCCCTAAAACATCCCAAATGCCCCAAACGATGGCCGCCAAGATGAAAGTTGCGGAAGCCCCGCCAAGTATGGCCAACGCCCATTGCCAAAGTTCCACAATTCCCCCGTTGATCGTTCTGACACGTTGAGAATTCAGCAAAGCACGCACTGGCCAAAAGAGATAGGGAAAAATGTGTTCCGGCGACAGATTCTGCCGTTCGGGAACCCGCTTGTCCCAAGGAGTCCCCTGAACGCCCCGTCTTTGGTCTCCCTTGTCGTCTATAAGGTGGGGTTCGACCCAGGAATACGCAAGTCTCTGATCCGCAGGGATGCCAGTAAATTGGTTGAAGATTTAACTAACTCTGTTTAGCTTATTAATCCTCGGCTCTCCACTGGGGGTGTGGACGTAGCTCTCGGCGTCCCGCAATGCCGCAAAGTACCCGGTAAAAATAATGGCAGAATCAGGGTATGAGCGCAGCAGACATTGATGACACGGTTATCACGGTGCTTCGAGATGCTGTCCATGGCAAGAAGGACTATGCAGTCCTTCTAGGGGCCGGCGCATCTGCAGGTGCCGGCCTGCCTGATTGGAATGAACTGTCTGTTGAGCTGCTGGTCCGAAGTGGAGCCATTGCAGATGAGGAAACAGCGAAAGCGTTCCTGGCGTATCAGGATCCGGCTCTTGCGGCCGAGGCAGCAAAAACGGCGGCCGGAGCAGGCTGGGAGTCAGTTCTGGTAGACGGATTGTATTCCGGTGCGCCCAGTGACCTACGTCCAGGTGCCCTTCATCTGGCCTTGGCAAACTTGGCGGCACAAGCACAGCCCGGGGACATCCGCCTCTTCACGCTGAATTTTGACACGCTTCTCGAAGACGCCCTTACGATCGTTTCTACTGAGCTTGGCGCCCCAGTCCCGTCATACAGTCGGAGTACATTCTCCGATCGAGCTCCGTCAAATCAATTCGAAGTCCATCACCTTCACGGCGTGATCGAAAGATCGGGCGCCAATGCGCGTAATGTCGTACTGACTCTTTCCGAGTTCAACGACCTTGTAACGGAGAAAAGCTCCTGGCAACAAGCTGAACTTGCCCAGGCGCTGGGCTATGGTCCACTCATCCTCGCTGGGACCTCGTACCGAGACTCCGATATTCGTGCTTGGCTGAGCGAGCTAGCACCAAAAACAACGTCGAAAATCGTCGTCTTCCTCGCGCGGCAGGGACTAGGCCTAAGCAAGACACAGTTTGCAAGCGTACTGCCTTCCCTTGAAA
Organism: Pseudarthrobacter oxydans; assembly: GCF_013314975.1. Lineage (GTDB taxonomy): Bacteria > Actinomycetota > Actinomycetes > Actinomycetales > Micrococcaceae > Arthrobacter > Arthrobacter oxydans. The sequence goes on from NZ_JABTYH010000042.1 coordinate 21,590, forward strand.
AGCAGTGGAAAGCCATTGACGTCCACGCAATCATCACCCAAGACCACGCGGACGCTGCTCAAGCACTGCGCGAATTGCCGTATTTTGAAGAGCCAGACTACTGCGCTCCCTCCGTTAGGGCTGCTGACCTCTGGAGTAGCTGCGTCGCTAACTTTGAGGGTTTACAGAAGGAACATTCAGACTACCTTCGGGCCGAATCGGTCGCCCTTGAGGCCGCGATGGGCCGTCCATCCAACATCGTCCTCTGGGTCTCGAACGCAGAGGGCAGTGCCGTTAAGTGGTCTTCACCCGACCGCATCTATAGAGATGCGGCCCTCCTGCGCAAAGTGCCCGCCGGTCACGATAGTCAGTGGATAGTGGGGCGGTGCTTAGGTTCCGACGACATTCTCGCCGAAGATCTAAGTGAACTCTCTGATGAGGTACGCAGGTGGCGCTTCGTCATCGCCTTGCCCGTCGTTGTGGATCGGCCCGGGGGCCCTCCGTTCACCTTTGGTGCAGTTACCCTTGCTCTCGAGCACGTCCCCGATAATGCCGAACTGGCCATGTGGCGTCTAAGCCTGGAACCCATCGCCGAAGACTGGAGCGAGCGCCTCAGCCGCCTGTAACCGCGCGAGAGGGATACAATAATAGCTCGATCAAAGGAGTGAAACATGGCGACTTCAGGTAGCCAAGGCGTTCAAAGCATAGGTAAAGGCGAGTATCGTCTGAGCTCGTCTAGTCGAAGTGCATTGACCGGTCGTTTCTCTAAAACCAGTAGTTCCGGTTCCAAGGGGACATCGTCTTCAAGCGCATCGTCGAGTGGAAACGCCAAGCCGGGTACTTCGAATAAGTAGATCAAGCCAGAAGAGACCTGACGTTAACAGACGGTTCAGTGGGAATAGTGTCCGCGCCCGACGCCGGTCGCCCATATGAGCATCCTCATTTTTGGAGACGGTCCCACCGCATGAACCCTTTCCCTAGCGAACTGTTCTAGTCGGCCGTTATAACCAGCCAGCGTCCACTTTTCAAGCGTTACCGCATTCGTCACGGCCCCGTGCGTGGAGAACGAAGCTGTCAAGAACTCGCAGAGCAGCACATAGTGCACCTATCCGAGGAGTCTGCTGAGGATCGAGAGTTACACGGGTAAGCATATTAGCGCCCGCGCGCGCATTGTGAGCGCCTCGGTTAAAGCTGTATTCATCTACAGCCTCTTCCATAGCATCTATGTACTCTGCGGCTGCGGATTGATCCCCACGAGCTACAGATGCCAGCTCCTTTCTCATCATCATGACTATCCGCGAGGGGTTCACGGAGTTGATGATTGTGGCCAGGCCTTGACCCAAGGCGTTACCGCCTCGACGGAAGATCCAACCCGCCTCAGTTAATTCGGAGTTCTCGTCCCGCGACCTCACCCTCGCTGCATCTTTGAAAGGCTGATCAAGAGCCGAACGAAGACGGACCGGGACAGCAAAGCAATCAACGTGATTTTCCTTTCCGCAATGGCACGCCCCTACGCTCAAGGAATGCCGGAGACTTTCCTCATCAAGTGTTGGGGGTAAGGGAAGCGGCAATACCTGATGATGACCGGGCTCGCCGGCCATTCCTCCGCCCCCACGGTAGACGTGGCCGTCAAGAATGAGTGCAGCACCTACCCCGTCTTGAAGAACCGCGACAATAGCCAAATCCCTCTCCTTATATTCCGAGCGGTACAACTCTCGTACGGCCAAAAGATTCACATCGTTATCTACCACGACTGGGATTCCAGTTAGATCCTGCAATGGTGTGGCTAGGTCATAGTCCTCTCCTGCTGGGATGCCGATGTGTGTTCCGCCCAGGATCTTTCCCTGGTGCACAGGCGCTGCTACCTGTATGCCGATCCCCATCAACTGCCGGGCTTGCCCCTTAGGCCTGCCTTCGATCGTGTTGAGTTCTTGCTGAAGATGCTCGATGAGTTGATGAATGTGATGTGCGAGGTCAAAAAATGAAGCATCCCGAAGCTCCACTGTGTGCTCCACCAGCACGTCGCGGTCTATGTCAGCCCGAAGGCTGGTAATGAGTCCGGTAAGGGCGACAGGCTTATCATCATTGTGCTCAACGGTTATGCCAGCTAAACCCCAGGTGTCGCCGTCTAGCCGTAGCGGCTTCACCGGTCGCCCCGTCCGCTTCTCGTCCGGGCGAAGGGCCCCCTCTACAAGAACGTCCATGTCAATAAGAGCCGCCACGGCTTTGCTGACGATAGCGGGGTTCACCGTCGTCGGTCTGGCTAGCATGGCTCCCCCAGCAATATCAGCGCGGGAAATATCTTCTGGCGCTTGCACCATGGCCCTGACGAGAACCTTTGCCAAGACGTCCGAGCTGACGCCGAATCTCTTCGTACGCTGGGCGTTGAGGAGTTGGGCGTCCCAAGTAGCTGCGTGCATGCGATTAGACATGGGACAAAGCTAGCACTGAGTTAAATTAGTACAGTAAGTCTGCGCGAGGCGTTTACCTTCTTTGGTTATCCTAGTAAAGTAAGTCCCAGAAGTAGTGGCCTTTTCTGTCAGACAAGACGAAAGGCCAGGACAAGTGTCCCGGCCTCGCCTGACGTTCTTGGGGTGATAAGTCCCAAGCGCGCCTGGGTGCGTCGAATTCGACGCTACCCTCCAGTTTTTCGTTCCACGCCCAAGGGCGCCATTAGTCCGCTATGGAATGCTGCGAACGTGTGTAATGCTTCCACACCTCAGCACGTCTGACAAGACATAGCGAGATTTTGCCTATTTCTTGCGCCATTCAATAGCGGGATCGCCCTGCCCCCAGGGTCCTACGATCGGTTCCTTGATTTAAGCGATCACTGAGGCGCAAACTCCGCGACGTCATTCGCACCCACGTCGCATCCCTTGTGATATGGAGCACAGTGATGGCAGTATGTATCTCACGTAGCGTGATCCGGTTCGGCTTGATAACCCGCACCTAACAGTTGACGCAAGCGTCGTGGGCCCCTCCAGTCCCACGTTCCACTCAAGGGGTCGTTCCCTCGGCTTAACCGAGTCGAGGGGTCGGCCCCTAGTAACCAGGGAGAGCATCGTGTATTCCTATTTTTTTGAAAGAACTCATGCGCCGGAAGAGGGCGTCATCTTCGTTGAGATGCCGTTTGGGGTTAAAGACGGTTACGACTTTGACCGCTTTTACAACGGAATTCTTGTCCCGCTCCTGAGAAGAATCCATTTAAAACCGGAACGCTCAGACGGCATCTATGGTCCGGTAGGCATCCTGGAGTTGATAATCCGCTCAATTCAGCGGGCTGAAATAGTGATCGTCGATCTTTCCGCAGCGTCCGTGAATGTAGGCTACGAACTCTGCGCCGCACAGTTCTATGGCAAACGTTGTGTTTTTATCGCCATGGAGGGCTCAAAGATACCGACGGATCTGCCGAACAACCGCGTCCTCTGGTACTCCCCTACAAATGACGTTTTCGCGGTTCATACCTTTGAAGAGCAACTTACAGCCCAGATCGAGGCTCTTCGAAAGGAACCGGCGGAGGAGATGGGGCCTGTCCGGTATGTGGGAATGACCAGAGTCCCCGGTACAGTCAAGGACGTCAAGCCGGAGTACGCCACCGTCATGACGTCTGACGGCGACCTTGGCTTTCTGACGGGGGCTGACATCGATTACACCCGGGTCTATGACGACCTGACGAAGCGCCTGAAGATTGGCGAGCACCTAAACGGCGGATTCGTTATCGACCCGGTTACCCAGCGTCCCAAGTACTCACTCCTAAATGCGGAAGACAACCCCTGGCCTCGCATCGCCTCAGCCTACCCACTAGGTACAGCCTTCCGCGGGACAGTGGTCAGCACGAGCGCCGTGGGCGCCTTCGTACGGATTGTGGGTCGCGTCAATGGACTCGTACTCAAGCGGTCCTTTCCTTCTGGCCTTCCAGCCGTAGGGGAAGAACTGGATGTGGAAATTTCCCGGGTGGATCTGACCAGTCGCAGAGTTGGTCTGGAGCTTCAACATCCCAGAGTTCCCGTTCCACTGGCCCTTCCTCAAGTGGGCGAGCACTTCGAGGCGGTGGTTGACCGCGTTGTACCCGTCACTGCTGAGGGCCGGGGCGGCTACGCCCTTTTAGAACTTGAGGGGTATAAGCGGCGGGGCTTGCTGCTGGCCAAAAATATGACTCCGGAGCTTCGCGAAGACTTCGACAAGGGTCTGCTCCAACCGGAAGAAATCATTACGGTGGAGGTTATCAGTGTCGACCGTGAGGCCGGCAAGATGCTACTGCGGGACCTCGAGGATCAGTTATCTGAGCCCCGCCCCGAGTAGCCTTCTCCTAATCTGAGTCCGCCTGGTCAACGTCAGCTTGACCAGGCGGACTTCATTTTGCTTAACAGTGCCAACCACGTTCAGGGCGAAGACTGTCACTTGCGGCCAACCCAAGGCGCCCCCAGGCGGCAGCAGAAGCCGGGAGAGCGGTTGCAAGGGTTTACCCCTGGCGCGCGTGATCGGCGTAAATCCTATCTGCGCGAGGCTGGATTTCTGCTGCGCAGCGTGACGACTTTCTAGCTCGCAATGCGACTACGTCGGCAGTACATCCCAGGCCATGAGCTACCCCTCCATTCCAAACCGCTAAGTCATCAGCGTCGGCGTCCCCTGCAAAGGAGTTGATTCGGTCAGGACTTCATGCTGGCGACATGCCGGCCTGCAGCCGGTGTCAGATGAGCACGTCCAGCACGGCTGGCAAATACTTATGCACTTGCTCCCGATCACTGTCCTTTTCTCGCTCAGAGAGTTCCTGGTACGGGGTCTCGATCTGAGTCTGCCAACGCGCGGCTAGCTCAGCGGGAATGACGAGGGAGCCATCATCCTGGCGTTCACACTGATCGTGTACGTACTGCTGCCAATGCGCCCACCTTTCGTGCTCGATGGCCGCCAGCCGTTCGACAGTTCGTACGCTTTCTAGCGCTTCACGGATTCTTTTATGTGAGGGCATCAAATCAGGTCCTGTTTCACGAGCTTCCAATAGTGCTGGCCTAGCACCGTCAGCTCGCATGCTTTTGACTCCATCGCAGCATGCCACATGTGGGGCGCATCGACCGGTCGGACGAGGTTGACTTTGACCAACGCCTGCAACACCGCGAAATCAGCGTTCTTCGCCGGATCCGGCGGCGGCAGCGAGCCGTCATCGTAACCGCGCTCCGGCTCGTAGCTAGGGTCGAGCTGGAGCTGAGTGGTCGGCTCGTCAAACAACACGGTGAGCTTCTGCAGCTGGACGAGCTCGATCGGCGCCTTGGTCTCGCGGAGAGAAACGAACTTCTTTACGTTCGTCTTGAATACGGGCCGCTGCGCCCAGTTCCCAAGGGACTGGTCGATGTGCGCGTAAACGCTGCCTGGGGTGACGTCGCCCACAAGGTTGGCCGCGGCACCGCTCAACGCGTCCACGAGTAGGCTGGTGAATACCCCAGAGCCGCCGGTCTCCATTGCGTACTGCTCAGCAGTCGACGCCGTCAGGATTGTGACGCCTTCCTTAATCTCAGCGACCTGAGCGGCGACAGGGTTGCCGCCCGCGATACCGCTGTGACAGCTGTCGAGGATGATCACCTTGTTCTTCGCCGGCGAGCTGTTTGCAAAGGTCATCACGTCGAACAGTGAGAGTCCGTCGTGCCCGTTAGCGCAGTCACTCGCACATAGGTATCCGCCGGCTCCATCGATGTAGCCGTGGCCTGAGAAATAAAACAGCGAGATTTCGGCGTCGTCCCTGAAGAGCTCCTCGACGGCTTCCCTCAGCTGTGTGCGGGTCACGGTGGCCCCGGGGCCGGTGCTCGTCATCAGCCTCGGCTGCTGAAAGTTGAGCGTGCCGTCCGCGTGCCGCTGGAGCACGGCCTTAACGGCGTGCGCGTCGTTCACTGCGCCATTCAGTGATCCGATCTGGTCGTAATAGTCGATCCCGACGATGAGCGCCTTACGCATGGTGCCGCTCCTCAGAGAGAGTCGATGAAGGTGGCAATGTTCACGTCGGTCCAAGCAACCGTGCGAACCCCAGCCAACACCGTGCGGTCACTCGAGTACGCCCAAACACCGAGAAGCGGCTTGCCTTCTTCCTTGGCGCATTGAATTTCCCACTTTTGTCCGGAGGACGCCAGCGAGTTCTTGCTCACCAACGCGATCACCCCGTGCGAGCGACGGATGCGCGTCCGGACTTTGTCCTTCCAGCCGGAATCGTAGGGCTCCTTCACCGACATATCGATGAACTCGTAGGGTGCCCGAGGATGCAGCGACTGCCCTTTCAACAGATCTCGCTGGCGCTGGTCCTCAATAGCAAACGCAACGAAAACGGTCTTCTTCTCAGCCAAACCGGGCCTCCCCATATATACGAGCTTGCAACCTTCGTTAGTCGCAATGAAACTCATACTGAGAGTATCGGCAGCGACTGACGTTTTCCCTTGCGGGAAGTGCAGGTTGCGCAGTGCAGAAAAGGGTGTTGTGTTCCCGTGGCACCCGACCTGGCCTTCGGGCTAGGACCTGAACATCGTTAGGAAGGTCCGAAAGGCATTTCCTGACAGACAATCTGGCCTATTTTCAATCTGACACCGTCTGGAGGGCAGGGCTCACGTTGAAGCATCACATGTGTGGCTACTTCAGACCTCGTGAGAACTCTTTCAAGTACAACATCTACCGCTAATGAGGCCCTGTGGGGGTTGCCGTAGTGGTGGGTGTGCCCGTAACGGCAGTCGCCATGAGCGATCGCATCATCTCCTGTATCTGGGCGTGCTCATTTGATGAGGTGTAGGCCTTTGCTTCGGTCATCGTTTCGAAGTGCCGATAGGCAGCGAAAATGATCGGACGAAGAGGGCTGCTGTTTGAGGGAACGTCAATACCGGCAAGGGTAGTGAAATGAGATGGGTCCTCTTGCTGCGCTGTGGAGGGGTTGCCAACTACTCCTACAATCAGCCGAACGTTGTCCTCCCACCTGTTCGCCTTCTGAAGGTCTTTCCGTGAAGTAAGGTCCATGGCCTTGGTTTGGATTACGTATGTTTTGTCGCCCAGCATTCCCTGCCCGGGGACTTCTCCGAGGTAGCTAACAGCCATATCCCCGCATACTCGCTCGCACGGGTAGGCCGAGAACTGCGGTTGGAGGTGCAAGGAGGCAATTTCCGCGCCCGATTCATTAGAGACCACGAAGGGACCGCCTTCCTGGTTGGGCGGACCAGTATTTGTCACGGTCCAGGTTGCGGGGTAGTCGAAGGAGAAAGCTACATCAAACTCCACGCCGTTGAAGGTCGCGTTAGAAGACGTCGGAGCCCTCTTCGTGGGCACAGGCGACTCGGTGTTCGGCTCTGCAGATCTTGTGGTGGAAGTTTCGGAGGGCTCTGGCGTTGGCCCTGCAGTACAGGCTGTCAGAGTCGAAGTTAGTGCCAGACAGAAGACAATAACCTTCATGGTCGTGGGCATCATTCCACTTCGTTGTACAGTCACAGCGCCTCTTCCGTAAACCGTCAGTCCCTGCCGTTCATAGCATCTACCTACTCCGGGCTTCTCGGCCTAACCGCCACGCGGGCAGCTATCGTTCGAGTCCTCCGCGTTCCAGGGTCTTCCCCTGGCCCATTTGCTTGGCCATTTTTGTCGTCTTAGCAAGAGAGGGTTTTTGAGCAACGGCGGCAGTCGCCGGTGTGCTCTGGTGTTTGTCGGCCAGGAGGCGGGAGTTGACCGCTTCACGGTCGCCCTTGCCCTCGAGGCTTTCCGCCAGCTGCTGGCGCCGTTCCGGGGAATCGTAACCCGGTTCGTCCTGTGCCTTCTGTGCTGCCTTGTCCTGCCTGTTGGCACCTGCCACAGCGACGCCGGCTACCGCTTCATCGGTGCGTGCAGCAGAGGCTTTGGTCCGTTCGTTTTCGGCGTCGGTTCGTGCTTGCTGTGTCCGGGTGAGGGCTGCGGACACGGACGCTTCGTCCGCTCCTGGGTTGTTTACGTCGATGCCGTACCGTGCTTGCACCTGGTCTCTGATGTGTTCTGCTGCTTGGGCCGCTTCGGGGTCGTATGCCTTCCACGCCGTGGCCGTCTGGTGGGCCTGTTCGATCATGCCGGGGGTGGCTTTGTCCCACCAGCCGTCACGTGCGGTGGGTGGGAGCTGTGCGCGGGCGGCTGCGCGTTGGGCGTCGAAGCGTTCCTGCAGTTGGCGTGCTCGTTGTTCTTCGGCGGCGGCGATGTTGCGTTGTTCTTCTTCCCGCATTCGCGCCAGTTGTTCGCCGATGCGTGCGGCGACCATCAGCCCTGTACGCATAGCGCCGTCTACTGCTTCGTCCATTCCGTCTGCTTCGCTCATGCTTCTCCCCTATCGCTCGATCCCTGGTTTCGGATGGTGGTCCTGGCGTGGTTCCTGCGGGCCGGTAGGCCCAGCCTGCTGCAGTGTCTTTTCTGCCCTGGTGAGTGTCGTCGGGATGGGTGCGCCGCCGCGGGATCGTTCGGCGATGAGCCGTGCCCGGAAGGCTTCTTCGCTGGCTCCCGGGTGCTGTTCCCGCAGTGCTTCCATGGTGATGGGCTGTGCTTTGAGGGTGTGTGTTGTGGCGCTGGCTTCGACGGCCTTGCTGGCGGCGGTGACGGCTGCGGCGAGGCCGCGGATGCGGCGGAGGTCGTCGGTGGCTTTGTGCATGTCGTGGATGGCGCGTGCGGTCTGGGCGAGTTGGCGGAACATCAGGGCGTAGGCTGCCCGTTCGCTCTTGGAGGTGGCCGCCAGCAGGATCATTGTCGCGCCGCGTGCCGACGGCAGCGCGGCCGCGGGCCGTTTCGGGTAGCGGCGGAGCTGGGCTGATTTGGACAGCTCGCGTGCGGCGTCTGCCAGTGGCCCGGGGGTGGGTTCGATGCGCTTGGACCAGGCACCAAATGCCGCTGCGGTTTCGCGGGCTGCCTGCGCCCAGGCGGCGTGGTCGTTGTGCGGGGTGGTGGCCAGCTTCTCGCGGAGAGCGCTGACGTCGTTGGCGTACTTGCTCCACAGTTCCGCGGAGGGCTGCAGTGTCTCTCTTCCCGGGGCTACGGGTCGGCGGTTGCGTGCTGCTGCGTTCCATTCTGCGACGGCAGCGGTTGCAGTTTCGGGGGTGCTTTCCCATTCACTGCGGAGTTTGGGCAGGGCCAGGTCGCGGCCCAGGGAGTTACCGCCGAACCAGACGGCCCGCTCCCCCTTGCGTGGCCGTTCTGCGACAGAGTATCCGGTCACGACGTCGGTGCGGCCGGCAGCGTAGCGGGGCCGTACAAGGAGGCCTTCTTGGCGGGCGCGGCGGACGAACTCGGCTTCGTCCGTTGACGCCGCTGCGCAGGTGCGGACCTTGCGGGCGAGGCTGTGGCGTTCGACCTCGGGCAGTCCGTGGCGGGTGGCTTTGGCTTGTTCCGCGGGGGTGTATCCGCGTTCGGCGCGGACCGCTTCGAGTTCGGTGAGTCCGTACTTTTTCTCCAGCGCCCGGGCGACCTGTTGGGACTTGTACTTGCTCTTCCAGCTGTTCCATTTGGTGCCGTCGTCGCGGACCATGCTGGCCACGATGTGGATGTGGTCGTTGCCGTTCTTGCTTAGTCCGTGGCGGACGGCAACCCATCGGGCCGGGGCCTTTCCGCCGTCCTCGGTGAAGTCCATCTCTTTCATGAAGTCGTTAGCGATGGCGCCCCACTGCTCATCGGTGAGCTGGCCTTCTTCTGCCGCCAGGCTCAGTGAGCAGTGGAAGACGTGGCCGCCGTCGACCTCGGTTTTGTAGAACTGCTTGGCGCGGTCCAGGGCGTTGGCGATGTCCAGGGCCGCGTCGCGGTTCAGTTCGTTGTCGTCGTGCCACGCCATGAGCGCGGGGTCACCGGCAACGAGGTGCGGTTCCTCGTGTTCGTTGGCACGTCCCGGGCCGGCGAGGTAGATCATCAGGCCCGCCATGCGGTCGCCCTGGGTGATGTTCGGAATCACGCCTGGATCACCTGCCGGCCATGTCAGCGAGCTGACGGTCTATCCGGATGATGACGCTCTTGGCGTGCGCAATAGCGGGCGCCGCATCAGCTGGTACTTCACCCGTTGAATTGGCGTGACGGGCAATCTGGTTGATGTTGTTCGCCACGGACCCGATCAGGCGCTGCAGGTTCGAAAGCTGCATGAATTGGTCACGCCGCTCCGACGGGCTTTCACTGTCCTCGTTCAACGCCGCTTCGATCAGGAGCCGCGGGATCGTGACGCGGTGCTTCTCCGCCAGGGCCAGCAGCTGGGCCTCTTCTTCGGGGCTGACCTTGACCTCGTGACGGTGCATCCTGCCACCGTCAACGTTCGCGCGGCGGCGGCGGGACTTCCAACCGGCGAAGCCGCTACCTTCACTCATCTGTGTCCGCCCCTCCCCTACCTTGCCAGCGCAGCGACCCGGAAACCCCGGGACCAGACACCAGTCTGCCGCGACCGGAACGCAGTTCCCGGGAGCGACACGAACTTAGCCCGGCTAAGTTCCCAGCTTGCTCCACCGCAGTCGGTTCCTGCTCCTTTCGCGCCTTTGGTGCTTTGCTAGTCAGGAAGTGGCACGCCGCTGCGCGTCGCTGCCGGAAAAGCGGGTCGCCCTGTGGTTACGGTGGGGGCATGCCAACCATTGATATTGAACAGACCCGCAATCAGGCCCGCGCCCTTCTGGACTCGCGCATCGAGTCCGTCACGAACCTGGTCAAGGCCAGGCAGCGCATCACTGACCTGCGCGAGCAGCTCGCCGACGCCGAGCGTGAAGACAAGCGCGCCTACGTTCGCGCCACCAAAGACGGCTGGAGCCCCGAGGAGCTGAAGAAGCTCGGTCTGGAATCCGGCGCCGCCACCCGTCGCCGAAAGCCGGCCACCACACGTACCCAGGACGACAATTCCCCGTCCACTGACGACGGGGTTACCGCGGCCGAGTAAGCTTGCCCCTCGCCCACATGTGCACGGCAAAAGCCCAACCGCTCCGCTGCTTTTCCCGCACACATCTGGACGACGGGACCCTTCGGACCACCTGCACACAACCACCACGTCACCGCACGTGCCCACGTCGCCCTTAAGCGAGCGGTGGCTGTGCACAGCCTCTGTTGGATGCGGGGTCGGGACGGGGCAGTTTCCCTGGGCCAGGCCTCGCTGCTGCCGTCCCAGCTCCTGGACGTGGCGAGGTCTTTTTCAGCCGGGAGCACACATGGTTAAGGCTCCGCACCAGTTGGGTGCGGAGCCTTTTGCTGTCTCTGCAGCGACGTGTCTAGACCTCTGCCCGCAAGGCGGCTCGTTCGCTCTGCCTGGTTGTGCGCGGCGTGTGTGGTTAAACAAAAACAGGCCGGCTGGAGGGTCGGCCTGTTTTCGCTCCTCGGACAAAGGAGATCTTGCAGACTCAGCGTAGCTGAGCATGTTTCTCTGAACCCAGTTGCGCGGGGAAACCCCGCTGTTTGTGACAGCGCGGCACCAGGTGAGGGCAGGGGGTAGTCGCGGTGAACGGCGGTCCGCCGCTGGTGAGTGGCTGCTGTGGTTCGCCCTGGGCGGCGGACCGCCCGACTTCTGGAAGGTTCCGTGCCCTGGTGTGGCGATGGGCTGGTGGCCTTGCCGGGCGGTGCGACAGATGACGCCCGGCAAGGCGGTACCAGTTTAGGTGGCGTCGGCCTCGGTCGGCTTGCCGCTGTCGAGGATGATCTGCTCGACCTCACTCGCGGTGTATCCCCAGAGGACCAGCTGGTTCAGGTAGTCCCGGTGGGTCTGGCACGGGGACCGCCACGAGTCCTTGGCGATCGTCTTTTCATACCCTGCGCACACCAGCGCGATCAGGGAAAACTCCGGACGGGTCGGCGTCTTGGCAACGTGCTCCCGGAGCGGGTTCCACGCCCAGGCGTTGGACTCTTCGACCTTCGCCCCGACCATCTCAGCGGCGACCTTTCCGTCATAGCCGCTGGCCGTTTCCGGGTGGTGCGTGATGGCATGGACGGTGAAGTACTGCCAGCCCTTCGGGGCCTGCTTCTTCGACAGCAGGCTCTTGACCCATTCACGCCTGACTACAGTTGCGGACTGCATCAGCTTGTTGTTCTCAATCAGGGTTTTCCGCTCGGCCTTCTGTTCCTCGGTCATCGGGCCTTTCGGGGCCGATGATGTTCCGTAGCCGCTGTAGTAGCGCAGTGTGAAGCCGAGATCTTTCCAGCCGGTGACCACGGCGACGGCGGAGTGCTCGCCCCGGTAGTCCGTTTCGATGTAGACGGCGTTCCCGTCCTCGTCCGTGGCCGGTTCCCCATCCACCCTCTTGAGCGACGTGACGCGGAGTGTTTCGCTGTCCTCCCCGTAGCCGCATTCGGGAACAACAGCTGTTCCGGCCGCTTCCAGCTCGGTGATGAGTGCGGCCAGCGCCGCGGCGCGGTCGCGCTTGTCGCGCAGTTGCTGGGTGACGTGCAGGAGCATGTCGGGTTCGTCCATGATGACCGATTCGAGCTCCTCGGTGGCGTCCTCGTCGCCTTCGAACTCGGCCAGAATCAGGGCCTCTTCAACGGTGTAGCCCTTGCCCAGGGCGGCGGCCCCGGTGTCGGTGGACTTGGCCTTCAGTGCGCTTTCGACGGTGGTCTTCGTGCGTCCGGTCTTCTTCGCGATCGCGGCGGCCGAAACCCCGATCAAAGACAGCTGGTGGTAGGCCTCGGCCTCGTCCGCTTCGGTCAATTCGGCGCGCTGGATGTTCTCCACCACCTGCGTCACGATGCGTTCGGCTTCCTCGGGGCTGTCGATGATCATCACAGGGATAGCCTCGCGTCCTGCTTCGACGGCCGCGCGGGTGCGGCGCTGGCCCATCAGCACATGCACGGTACCGTCGTCCTTGCGGTGGGCGATCACCGGTTCCATCACGCCGTGCTCCTTGATGCTGGCGACGAAATCCGGAGTCAGGGCGGCGTCTTTGCGGACGTTGATGTCCACGGTCAGGGTGGCCGGGTCGAGCATTTCAAGCGTGGGTGTTGCAGTCATGAATGTA
>NZ_JABTYH010000043.1 GCF_013314975.1 Pseudarthrobacter oxydans
CCGGCCCTCCCCGGCGCAGGAGCATCAGTCCTTGCTGGAGCCGTCCTTCAGCTTCCGGGCGGCGTCCTTGACCTTCTCCCCGGCATCCCTGAGCTTGGCTTCGGCCTGGTCCTGCTGGCCCTCCCGCTCCAGGCGTTCGTTGCCGGTGAGCTTGCCCGTGGCCTCCTTGGCGGCGCCCACGTGGTTGGTCACTGCGTTGTTTGCCTTGTCGTCGATTCCCATGGTCATTTCCTTTCGTCCATCACCGCGGCTGCGGCGAATTTTCGGTTAGAGCGGGGTGGAGCGAAGGTCGTGGAGCACAGCTGGTGGTGCAGAAGACGTGTCCGGAACGGCCGGGAGGGGCTACTGCACCCTGCCCCGCCGTGCCGTGGCGGTCCGGGCGCCGCTGGTGATTCGGACCAGGACCGGGATCTGATCGCCCAACCAGGCATCAATTCCTGTCACCAGGTCCTCCGCCGTCCCGGCAAGATCGCCGGGGGAGGCGCCTTGGCGTGCCTGGAGCCGCAGCTGGAGCCCCGTTGTGCGGGGGAGTTCCCATGCGGAGACTGCCGTGGCAACCACCAGGCGGTTGTCCGCCGTGGCGTTCTTTACCGCCGCGGAGACCAGCCCGACGTCCACCACCGTGGTGCCGCGGCCGCCGTCGTCCTCCTGCGCAAGCCTCCTGGTCCGGCCGCCGCCCTGCGACGCGATCCATGCGACGCACAGCGCCGCGGCCAGAAGGAGGCCGCCCACCCAGGCAACAGCCCACCAGCTGCGGACTGGTCCCGGCAGCGGGGCGCTACTGAGCAAGGCGGATGCCTGGCCCAAGAGCGTGGACGCGGTGGCAGCCCAGGCGTCCGCCTCGGTGGGCAGGAACCCGGCCGCCGCCACCAGCGCACCTCCAGCGGCCAGAAGCAGTCCAAGCACGATCAGCAGGGTCCGGTTGAGGGCGCGGTTGGTTCTCCTCATTGCCCCACCGCCCCGCTGCTGGCCACGCGCACCGCTGGGGTGATGCGCGTGGCCAGTCCGTACCGCGCCAGTTCGCTGCTGGCAGCGGCGGTAAGGGCGCCGGCGTCCAGCGCAAGGCCCGACGTCGGCCGCACCTGGACGCGGGCGGAGCGTCCGGCCACGGTGGTGGTCACCTGGCCCGGAGCAAACCCGGAACTGAGCTGCACGGTGCGGGAGACGGCGGCGGCGATCACGTCGTCGTCCACCACCACGGCGCAGCGGTCGCTGGCCAGGGCCCGGCGCGGCCGGCGCCCGGGGGCCATGCCGGCAACAATGAGGACCACTCCGAGCAGCGCGATCCCCACGCCGGCGGCAGCCAGCCAGCCAGGAATGGTGGCGGCAGGGAGCCCGGCCAGCCACCGTCCCGTGTCCCCGGGGGAAGCCAGCAGTGCGGGAACACCGGCCATCATCAGGACTGCTTCCAGGGCCAGCCAGAGGCACAGCGCCAGGAGGACAGTTGCGGCCAGGACCGATGCCGCTGCCCGGGACGAGTGGGTTTCCCGCCGCACCATGCGGCGGATAAGCCGTTGGTTGTTCATGCCGGCCTCCTTTCCTCGTGGTGTTCCTGTTGGGGACCCGTCCGGTGCGGTTCCCGTTGGGGACCGCCGCGGCGGCCGCCTTGGTGCGGACCGCCGTCGACCCTGCTGGTCCGGTGCGGCTGCCGGGCGCCGGTGAGCGTGATGTCCACCGTTCCCATCAGCAGCCCGCTGAGGTCGGCACCCCGGCGCAGGATGGTGTCCCGTGCCGCCCGCGTCTGCTCGAACAGCGTGCCCGCTGCAGGCGGTGTGCCCGTGCCGGGGCTCGGCTGCAGCAGCGGCGGAAGGGGAAGCATTACCGAGATGGCGGCCCCCAATGTGCCACCGTCATCCCGGAGATCTGCCTCAACGTTCTTTCCGGGGACGCCGAAAGCATCAGCCGCAACTGTCTCCAGGGTGTGCCGGAGCGCCGCGGGCGAGATCCGGTTGTAGCCCCGGCGAGTCATGGGGAAGAGCGCCTGCCACGGAGGGCGTCCATGACCGCGCCGACGTCCAGCGTGCCCTGGGCGGCGCGGCCCAGCACCGCGCCGGTCCCCATGAACAGGGCGGTGAGCAGGAATCCCCAGAAGCCGAAGGCGAGGGCCGCCAAGGCCAGGACAGCCCCGGCGGCGGTGCCTGTTACTGCCGGGCTCACGCGACCCTCGGCTCCTGGTCGGCGTCGTCGTCAGCGTCGTCGGAGGGGACGTGGATGTCGGTGATGGTGATGTTGACTTCGGTCACCTCCATGCCCACGAGGTCCTCGATGGCTGTGTAGACGGCGTCCCGGGCGCGGTCCGCCACGTCCTGGAGAGGGTGCGGGTATTCGACCACCAGGGTGACGTCAACGGCCACCTGGGTCTGCCCCACCTCAACGCTGACGCCCTGGGTCAGGTCCTTCTGGCCCACTTTTTCCCGGAGCGTGCCCAGTGCACGGGCTGCTCCGCCGCCGAGGGCGTGGACGCCGTCGATCTCCTGGATGGCGATGCCGGCGATCTTTGCCACCACGGCGTCGTCAACGGTGGTGGCGCCGCGCCCGTCCTTGCCTTTGGGCTGGGCGGGGGCGGCCACCCCGGACGACGGGGTTTTGGCGGCGACGGTTGCGGGGGTCTGCGTCTGGGTAGTCAAAGCGATCACTCCTCTTTGTTGAACCTGCGCTGTTGTGCGCCTGTGCAGATAAGACGCAGCCGGGCCGCCAAACCTCACGCAGAAAGGGGTGTGAGCTGCGCCACACTTCTGCGGGGTGCTTCCGACGGCGGCGCCCGCCATGGTGCCTCCCGGCCCAACTAGGTAGCAGCACATGTCGTTATGAGGCCCCATAACAGCATCTGCTGCTACCTAGTTGGGCCGGGGCGCGGTGCTGCACCTTGCGCGATGGGCAGCCACTGTGCGTAGGATCTATTTAGTAACCATGCTTACTATCTCGACTTGCAGGGATCAGGCGGCTTCCCCCGGGCCCCGACGATCCCTCCAGCGGGACCGCGGAACATCAACGAAAGGACCAGCGCCATGAAGAAACTGCTCATTGCCTTCCTGCCCACCATCATCAGCAAGGTGCTGCAGGCCCGGAAAGCCAAGCAGGCCGGCCGCGCAGGCCAGGCGGCGCGGCCCCCGCGCAACCGCTTCTAGCGCCTGTTTGCGATCAGCGCGGCCCGCCTCCCGGCTCAGGAAGGCGGGCCGAACTGCTTTGCAGGCGTTATTGTCCGCCCGGGCCTGTTTTTCCGCGAAACGACCACAGCCCTATCACACGCATGCGCGGGCCTTTTGCCCGGGGTTTACGGTGAATATGCGGTGTACATGGGCGGGCGCCCGCAATGCGGCCCCGGCCCGGGCCTGCACGTCGTAAACTTGCCACAAACTAGCAAGAGCCGGGGGGCTTAGTGGAAGAACAGCAGGTCTGCCTGGTCATTGAAGATGACTCTGATATCCGCGGACTGATTACCGCCGTGTTGACCCGTGCCGGGTTCAAGGTGCTGGCCGTCGGATCAGGAGCCGAGGGGAAAGCCGCAGCCGCCGCGGCCGGTGCCACCCTGTCCCTGATCACCCTGGACTTGGGCTTGCCGGACATCGATGGACGGGACCTTAGCCTTGAACTGCGGAAGCTAAGCCCGGCACCTCTGCTCTTCCTCACGGCCAGGGCAGAAGACGACGACGTTCTAGCCGGGCTGGCAGCCGGAGCCGCTGCGTATCTGACGAAGCCTTTCCTTCCCAGCACACTGGGGGAAACGGCCCTGAAATTAACCCGTGTGCAGCCCGGCGCTCGCATTTGAGCATCAGTGACGCCGCGCCAGTTGCTGCGCTCAGCCGCCCTGGGTAACTCCTGTGTCAGGGAGTGCCAGCGGGCGCCAGTCGGCAATCAGCCCGGTCTCGGCGTACGACAATTTGATATTGACGTTGTAGCTGCCAGGGCGTTTGAGATCGGGCACCCAGATTTCGGCGACCCCGGCGTCGTGGGGCGTGGCTCCCACCACCCTGTAGGCGAGTTTTTCGGCCTGCCAGCTGTCCGGCACATCCAAGCCGTCCAAAGACCAAGTCAGGAGCAGGGGGACATTTGCGAGTCCCTGGAGGTCTACCCTGACGGCCACGCTCCAGCCCTGCGGATCCGCGCCCTGCGGGCCGCTGGTTGACTCCACCTCCTGCAGCGCCGCGGCCAGCCTGAGAGCCACCTGTGCCGGGGGCACGGTTTCTCCGTTTTCGTCGATGGTTTCGATAACCATGGCGTGGGCTGTATACACGACGGCGGGGGGAACCACGTCCCGCAGCGCATAGTGATTCGACATCTCCCTGATGTATTCATCGGTCAGGGGCGGGATCTCTCCGAGGAGCCGGATGGAGGGTTCGGGGAGGACGGTCAGGATGCCGGCGGGCGTGGTGCTCAGTGTCGGCGACGGACTGTCCGTCCCTGTAGAGGTGCCGGTGGGTGTGGGACTGGGCGTCGCCGTCGTCCGCGTCGGCGTGGGGGTCGTGGGCGTCGGCGCGGGCGTGAACGTCAGGAAGGTGGGCCGCGGGACGGGCCGCACGGTGGGAAGCGGACGCATGGTGAATTGTTCAAAGCCCGTGAACCGGGGCGTGGCCGCCGCCTCCTGGCCCGCCGGAAGCGGCACGTCGGCGGCACCCGCCCTGGCCAGCCCGCCGTCGTCGTAAATTTGCCCCGCCGAGGCAGCCTCCGGAACGGCGGTCAGGGGCAGGAGCCCGCCGATCCCTTCCGGAGCAAAGCCGGTCAGCGGAGTGCGCTTGATGATGTGGATCGACTCGATCCGTGCCACGTCTTCGTCCGGCGGCGGGAAGATCCTGTCCCAGAGGTTCAGCACGCCCAGAATCGCGGCCGCCAATGCACCTGCGGCGATGATGAATGTTGAGGTGCGCTTGTACCAGGGAGGTTTAGCTGCTGGTTTATGTTTTGTGACCACGCCACCACCTCCCACCACAGCAAGCAGAACCCCCTGCCCGTTACTGCCGCGTTACTGCGCATCCCGAGTACGCTTGCGGGTGGAGCGCGTTCGACGGCGGAGCGCGCCGGCCGCCGCCAGCATGCGTTCCAGCCTGCCCGGCTCCATGAGGTCAGCCCATTCCCCGCACCACCGCAAAGCCTGCGGCCCGGATCCGTTTTTCGCGCTTCTTCTCCGCCCCTCCCTGGCCAACCAGATAGCTGGCATTGCCGGTTCGGTCCCCTTACGGCTCTATGAGTCCGGTGCGAATGGCAAATCTTGCGAGATCCAGCCGGTCGCGCAGGCCGAGCTTTTGCAGGACGTTAGCCCGGTGGCGGTCGACGGTTTTTACGCTGATCCTGAGGGCCTCGGCGATTTCCCTGGTGGAGTTTCCCTCTGCGATGAGCTTCGTAATCTGCTCCTCTCGAGGCGTGAGAATGCTGTTCGGCATCCGGTCGCCCCGTCGGTCGCGTTCGAGGTAGTCGCGGATGAGCGCGGTGACCGCGCCAGGGTAGAGGAACGACTCTCCTCTCATCGATGCCCGGCATGCTTCGATCAGGTCGCGGTCGGCGACCGACTTGAGGACATAGCCAGAGGCCCCGGCACGTATCGCTTCGAAGAAGTACTGCTCGTTGTCGTACATAGAAAGGATGAGGATACGCACGTTGGGTGCGCTCCGCGATATTTGTCGTGCTGCCTGGAGGCCGGTCATCTGGGGCATGGCGATGTCGAGAATGGCGAGGTCAATCCCGCCGGCGGTCGCGGCATCGACGGCTTCTGTGCCGTCTGCGGCCTCGGCGACGACGGTGAGGTCTTCTTCCGCGTCGAGGATCATGCGGAGTCCGCGGCGGACCAGGGCGTGGTCGTCGGCGAGGAGGATGCGGGTGGGTGCGCCCATCGGTTCAGTTCCTTGCCTCGGCGCCGGGAACGAGGAGGCGGACGTCGGTTCCCCCGCTCGGGCGGGAGGAGACTGTGAGCTCGGCGCCGATGAGCATGGCCCGTTCGCGCATTCCGCGGATGCCTGCGCCCTCGGGGAGGTCGCCGCCTTGCCCGTTGTCACTAATTCGCAGGGTCAGCCCGGTCGTGGATGAGGTGAGCGTGAAATCGACTTGTGTCGCGTGGGCATGACGGGCGACGTTGGTGAGTGCCTCCTGGGCAATGCGGTAGAGGACCAGTTCGACGTCCCCGCTGAGCTCGGGAAGCTTGTCGGCGATCCCCCAGTTCACCGGGATTCCGCTCGAGCGGGAGAACTCGGTGCCCAGCGAGGTCAGGGCACTACGCAGGCCGAGGTCCGCGAGGACGCCGGGGCGGAGACGTTGCGCGACCTGGCGGACCTCCTCCAGGCTGGCACGGACCGCTTCCTGGGCGACGAGGCTCTCTTCGCGCAGATCGTCGGGCGACCGGTCGACAACTCGCTTGAGGCTGAGTAGCGCAACGGTCAGGCTTTGGCCGATCTGGTCGTGCAGTTCCCGCGAGATCCGCTGACGTTCCCCCTCTTGCGCGGCCAGGGCGAGGGCGCTGCTCGCGCTGGTTTCGGCTTCGAGCCGATCCAGCATTTCATTGAAGGTGCGGATGAAGTGCCCGAGGTCGCCGTTACCGGCTTCAGTGGTTGCCCGGTCGCCGCCGCGCCGCAGCAGGCCCACCCGGCGCATGACGGTCGTCAGCGCGTCAAGCGGCGCGAGACTTGCCCGCACCAGGGCGGCATTCGCGGCGAGGATGAGGGCCAGTCCGATGATCAGGACCGGCACTTCAGTCAGCAGGACGGGTGATGACACCGTTGCTGGGGAGAGCGCCAGAACGAGAGTGCCGATGGCAAAGAGTAAACCGTTGATGATGAACAGTCGCCAGAACAGCAACTGCGCCGGTCCTTTCGGGGGCAGGCCGACTGTTGCGCCGGCGGCCCTCGTTTCGAGCGGAGTCCGCATTCGACTAGCCTTACGCGGCCTGCGTCCTTTGTCCATGAGGGCCCGCACCCACAGGCTGCGGAAGCACGCACCCTTGTCGCTCCGAAATGGGTGTCAGGCCTAATGGCACCTCACTGATCACGGAGGGAGACTGGATCCACCCTAAAGAAACCAGGGAACGGAGGGCCCCATGGAGACCACCCATTCCACAGTGCCGGGCGCTGGCCTGCTGCATGACTGCCGGACCCGCGATGGCCAGCAACTCCGCATTCTCGTCGACCGTCTGGGCAGGCGTGAAATCTTCGTGTACGACGAGGCCGAGCCCGACCGGGTCGTGGCAAGAATCGTGCTCGAGGAGGACGAAGCCGATCAGGTTGCCGAGCTTCTGCACAGCCAGCCGCTCACCGATCGGATCGCTGAACTTGAACGCCGGGTCGCCCGGCTGGCAGGGAGCTGGAAATAACGATCATGGACAGGGAACCCGGGGACACCGCTGGAGCCGTGGCTAATAGCTTCGACTGGGCTGGAGAGGCGAGCTGACAGGCGCGTTACTCGCTGGATCTTCCAGGAAAGGACCCGATGGAGCATCTCAGTCGATTTGCCGGGGAGTTCCTCAAGGCGCTCAGGAACCTTTTACCGATCGTAGTCGTCGTTTTGGTGTTCCAGCTGCTGGTATTCCGGTCCATGCCCGATGGCCCCCTGGAGCTGGTGGCAGGCCTTCTGGTTGTGGCTGTAGGCATTGCCCTGTTCCTGCACGGCCTGGATCTGAGTATCTTTCCGGTAGGTAAGAACCTGGCGAATCAGTTTGTCCGGAGCGGGGCCCTGGGGCTGTTGCTGCCCTTTGGATTTGCCATTGGCTTCGCGGCTTCCGTTGCGGAGCCGGCGGTGATCGCTGTCGCGGAGCAGGCCCAGCTGGTCAGCGCCGGCCGGATCAACGCGCTGGTGCTGCGTTTCGTCATCGCGGTGTCGGTGGGTCTGGTCTTGATCCTGGGCGTCCTGCGCGTTCTTCGGGGCTGGGCCGTATATAAGTTGTTGATCGCAGGCTACGCGACAGCGCTGGGACTCACCTATATCGCCCCGCCGGAGATCATTGGCCTTGCCTACGATTCAGGCGGGGTTACCACCAACATCGTCAGTGTCCCACTGATCGCCGCGATCGGTCTCGGGCTGGCAAATTCCATCCGGGGACGCAGCCTGCTCGCGGACGGCTTTGGCCTGGTCGCCCTGTGCGTAATGGTGCCCATGATCGGGGTCCAGCTCTACGGTATCTGGGTCTACACCTTCGGCTCTGCCGGGCCGCCGGCTCCGCCGGTGACTGACGCCGGGGAGGATGCAACGGGTTGGGTGCTCGGCATGATCCTTGGACTCGCGTCAATGCTCCGGGAAGTCCTTCCTATCGTGGCCGTCGTCTTGTTCTTTCAATGGGTCGCCCTGCGGCGCAGGCTGCCCCACCCCCTGCGGGTCATCGTCGGCTTCATCATGGTCCTGGTGGGACTGTATGCCTTCGTAATCGGACTCAAGCTCGGGCTGTTCCCGCTCGGCACCCTGATGGCGGAGCAGCTGATCGAGCAGGGAGCCCCCGCCCTGATCCTGCTCTTCGCGCTGCTGATCGGCTTCGCGGTCACCATGGCCGAACCTGCCCTGGTGGCCATCGGGGAACAGGCGCAGGACGCGTCACCGGGCAAGATCAACGCGTTCGCCGTCCGGGTCATTGTCGCTGTTGGTGTAGGCCTGGGGATCGGCTTCGGTGTTTACCGGATATTGGTGGGTGGTCCGTTCCACTACTTCATCATGGCGGCCTACGCCATCGCGATCGTGCTGATGTTCTTCGCCCCGAAATACATCATCGCGCTGGCCTTTGACCTGGGCGGTGTGACGACGTCGGAGGTCACCGTTCCATTGGTAACCGCCCTCGGAATAGGCCTTGCCGCCGCCGTGGAGGGCAGGGACGTGCTGATCGACGGGTTTGGTTTGATCGCTTATGCGTCCATCTTCCCTGTCATCGCGGTCATGGTGTACGCCATGGTGATGGAGAGAGTTCCCGTTCTAAGGAGCAGACCGGCATGAAATTCACAGCAGTCATCGTGATTGCCCCCGATGAGCTTGAAGACAGGGTCATTGAACATGCGCAGCGGGCCGGGGCCACGGGCGTGACCATCCTGCCCGGCAAGGGCATCGGAGGCGAGGCCAGGAAGACATTCTTTGGGCTCACCTTCGAAGGCACGCAATCAGTGCTGCTGATGGTCGTCGGCACCCACCTGACGGCCCCCATCCTGAAGGAACTGCACCAAATACTGGTCAAAGGGACTGGATCCCGGGGCCTGGCCTTCGCGATCCCGATTGAGCACCTGACCGGGATCGACATGCGCCAGGTGGTCAGATTCGAGGAGCACCTGCGCCGCGAGGGCGCCTGAGCCCTGTCCGCACCTAACGAGGAGGAAAAGATGCTGACCGTCAAAGATGTCATGGTCCCTGAGGTCGTCACGATCTCCCCTTACAGCACCCTGCGGGAGGCGCTGTCGATGATGAAGGAGCGCCAGGTCAAGAGCCTGGTGGTGGAGCGCCAGCACGCCCATGACGCGTACGGCATGCTGAGCTACAGGGAACTTTTGGACACCGTCGTTGCCCAGGACGGAGATGTGGATCTCCTGAACGTTTACGACGCAGCCACGATTCCCGCCATCACTGTCAACGAGGACCTGTCCGTCCGCCAGGCAGCGGCCCTGATGAGCCGCTACCATCTCAGCCGGCTCGTCGTGGTCGAAGGCAGTCAGCTCGTTGGCCTGCTCGCCATGAATGACATCCTCGCCCGGCTCATGGAGGAACTGACCTGAATGCGGCGACCACCTGATAGATCCAAACCATTGCTTTCCGCCAGGTGGGCGTCACAGCCTCACTTGCAGACTTTGGCGGCACAGACGCCGGGAGCAGGAACGCACGACGGCGGCGCGCACCACCCGCAGGCAGGTGAGAGAGCGTCCGGGGAAAGTCCGCATCAAGTGAGAGAGCGTCAGGAAAATGGGGGCATCAAGTGAGAGAGCGTCGCAAGGGGTGGGCGGGAGTTGTGCGGGCCAACGCTTGACGGGCCCTCGCGGTTCCGCATATCCTGAACGAACGGTCGGTAAATAATTCCGCACGTCCCAGACGGTCTTTGCATAGGAGCAACCATGGCAGCCCAGAACTTGCAGTCAGTGCCGGTCGAGCTAACGGCTGGAACCAGCGAAACGGCGGAAGCGGACGGCCAGGCCAACTTTGACCGCGTCATCGCCGAGGACTCCCGCATCGAACCGAAGGACTGGATGCCGCCGGCCTACCGCAAGACCCTCCTGCGCCAGATCTCCCAGCACGCGCATTCGGAGATCATCGGCATGCAGCCGGAGGCCAACTGGATCTCCCGCGCCCCCAGCCTGAAGCGCAAGGCCATCCTCATGGCCAAGGTCCAGGACGAGGCTGGCCACGGGCTGTACCTCTACTCCGCCGCCGAGACCCTGGGCCAGAACCGGGACGAGATGACGGACGCGCTGATCGCCGGCAAGGCACGCTACTCCAGCATCTTCAACTACCCCGCGCTCACCTGGGCGGACATGGGTGCCATCGGCTGGCTGGTGGACGGCGCAGCGATCTGCAACCAGGTCCCGCTGTGCCGCGCCTCCTACGGCCCCTACGGCCGGGCCATGGTGCGCATCTGCAAGGAGGAGTCCTTCCACCAGCGCCAGGGTTTCGAGATCCTGCTGGAACTCTCCAACGGCACCCCCGCCCAGAAGCAGATGGCCCAGGACGCCGTCAACCGCTGGTACGCCCCGGCCCTGATGATGTTCGGCCCGCCGGATGACGATTCGCCCAACTCCAAGCAGTCCATGGCCTGGAACATCAAGCGCTTCAGCAACGATGAGCTCCGCAGCCGCTTCGTGGGCATGATGGTGGAGCAGGTCCGGGTCCTTGGCCTCACCCTCCCGGATGACCAGATCCGCTTCAACGAGGACACCAAGAAGTGGGAGCACGGCCCGCTGGACTGGGACGAGTTCCACGAGGTCCTGGCCGGCCGCGGCCCCTGCAACTCCCAGCGCCTTGAGCGCCGCCGGGAAGCGCACGACGACGGCGCCTGGGTCCGCGAGGCAGCCGCCGCCTACGCAGCCAAGCAGCTTAACAAGCAGAAGGAATACGCAGCATGAGCCCCCACGGGAACCCGGAAGCACCCGCCAGCTCCGCCACCGAGATCAACCGCGAAGCCCCCAAGGCATCCCCAAAGCCGCAGGAACACACGGACCACGCCTGGGGCCTCTGGGAGGTCTTCGTCCGGTCCAGCCGCGGCCTGAGCCACGTCCACGCCGGCTCCCTGCACGCACCGGATGCCGCCATGGCCCTGCGCAACGCCCGGGACCTCTACACCCGCCGCAACGAGGGCGTCTCCATCTGGGTTGTCCCCGCGGACGCCATCGCCGCCAGCGATCCCGATTCCAAGGGCGCGTTCTTCGAGTCCCCCCAGGGCAAGGACTACCGCCACGCCACGTACTACACCAAGAGCGAGGGAGTGAAGCACCTGTGAGCGAAGCCAACGCCAGCGCCACCCGCATCACCCCCGGCAACGCCCTCCGCCCCGAGGACATCGCACTGGAGGTCCGCACCGGCCTCGCGAAACCAAGCGAAGACACCGCCGAGTACGCGCTGCGCCTGGGCGACGACGCCCTGATCCTGGCCCAGCGCCTGGGCCACTGGATCTCCCGCGCCCCCGAGCTGGAGGAGGACATCGCCCTGGGCAACATCGCCCTGGACCAGCTGGGCCACGCCCGCTCCCTCCTCAGCTACGCCGGCGGCGCCATGGTGAACGACGACGGCTCGGCCAAGAGCGAGGACGACCTCGCCTATTTCCGCCGCGAGCATGAGTTCCGCTCCGTGCAGCTGTTCGAGCAGCCCAACGGGGACTTCGCGGCCACCATCGCCCGCCAGTTCGTGGTGAGCTACTACCAGTTCCTGCTCTACAGCCGGCTGACCGAATCGAAGGACGCCACCTTGGCCGCCATCGCCGCCAAGGCCGTGAAGGAAGTGGACTACCACCGCGACCACGCCGCCCAGTGGGTCCTGCGCCTGGCCGGCGGCACGGAGGAATCCCGCAAGCGGATGATCCACGGCTTCCGCATCATGTGGCCGTACGTGGAGGAACTCTTCCGCGATGACGACCTGACGGGCCGGCTCGCCGAGGCGGGAATCGCCGTCGCGCCTTCCTCTTTGAAAGAGGACTTTGACCGGCTGACGGGCGAAGTCCTCACTGAGGCCGGGCTGGAGGTTCCGGACGTCCCGGCAGCACCCGGCGGCGGCCGGCAGGGCAGGCACTCCGAGCACCTGGGCTACATCCTGGCCGAGATGCAGGTGCTGGCCCGCGAGCACCCCGGAGCGAGCTGGTGACCGCCGCCATGTACATCTCGGACTTTGAATCCCGGACGCAGACGCCGCGGCAGAAGGCCTGGGACATCGCCGCCACCGTGGTGGACCCGGAGATCCCGGTACTGAGCATCGAGGACCTGGGCATCCTTCGGGACGTCGCAGTGACGAAGGAACACGAGACTGACCACGTCAAGGTCACCATCACCCCCACGTACTCGGGCTGCCCGGCCATGGACGCCATCCGCGACGACCTCAAAACCGCCTTCGAAAAGGAGGGCTACACGGACGTCGAAGTGGACCTGGTGCTCGCCCCCGCCTGGTCCACGGACTGGATGACCGAGGCCGGCAAGCAGAAGCTGCAGGAGTACGGCATCGCCCCGCCCACGGGGAAATCCAATGCGGCACGGCACGCCGGCCCCATCCGACTCACCATGGCCGTCAAGTGCCCGCAGTGCTCCAGCCTCAACACCAAGGAACTCACCCGCTTCGGCTCCACCTCCTGCAAGGCGCTCTATGTCTGCCAGGACTGCAAGGAACCGTTCGACTACTTCAAAGTGCTGTAAGGAAGCCCCATGCCTGTTGTCCGCCAGACCGCCGCCGAGGAGGCGCAGGCCACCGGCCGCCGTCGTCCGTCCTTCCACACCCTGGCCGTGAAGGAGGTGCGCCGGCTCACTGACGATGCCATCGAGGTGTCCTTCCACGTGCCCGCGGAGCTTGCCGGCCAGTTCGACTACCTGCCCGGCCAGTACGTGGCGCTGCGCACCACGCTGCCGGACGAGACCGGCGAGCCGAAGGAAATCCGCCGCAGCTACTCCATCTGTGCCGAGCCGCGCAGCTTCGAGGACGGCACCAGCGAGATCCGCGTGGCCATCAAGAAGGACCTGGGCGGGCTGTTCTCCACCTGGGCCAACGCCGAGCTTAAGGCCGGGGACACCCTGGACGTCATGAGCCCCATGGGCGCGTTCGTGTCCCGGCACGGCCGCGACGGCCAGGCCGTGGAGCAGAACCGGATGAACTCCATGAACAACCCGGAGGAGCTGGCGGGGGACGTCGCCTCCCAGGGGGAAGCGAACTTCGTGGCCATCGCCGCGGGCAGCGGCATCACCCCGGTGATCGCCATCGCCCGGACGCTGCTGGCCGCCAACCCGGAGTGCCGGTTTGACCTGATTTACGCCAACAAGGCCGCCATGGACGTGATGTTCCTGGAGGAGCTCGCGGACCTGAAGGACAAGTACCCGCAGCGGCTGGCCATCCACCACGTGCTCTCCCGCGAGCAGCGGATCGCGCCGCTGCTCTCCGGCCGGATCGATTCGGAGAAGCTGCAGCAGCTGCTGGGCACCGCCATCCATGCGGACGATGTGGACGAGTGGTTCCTGTGCGGGCCGTTCGAGCTGGTGCAGCTGTGCCGGGACACCCTGGCCGAGCGCGGCGTGAAGCCGGAGAACGTCCGGTTCGAGCTGTTCACCTCCGGCAAGCCGGACAAGCCGGAGGGCAACGCCGGCCGTCCTGTGCTGGTGGACGAGTCCAAGGAGACGTACAAGATCACGTTCAAGCTGGACGGCCTGCAGGGCGAGGTGGCCAGCCCCACCCACGCCCGCGAGTCCATCCTCAACGCCGCGCTGCGGGTCCGCCCGGACGTGCCGTTCGCGTGCGCCGGGGGAGTGTGCGGCACCTGCCGGGCCAAGGTGGTCACCGGCAGCGTGACCATGGACGAAAACTACGCGCTGGAGCAGGATGAGCTGGACAAGGGGTACGTGCTGACGTGCCAGAGCCACCCCACCAGCAAGGAAGTCACCGTCGACTTCGACGTCTAGCCCTACCGGTCCCAAACAAGGAGTTCCATGATTTCCCTCTCCATCAACAACGCCGTGGCCGAGGTGGTGCTGAACGCACCGCACAAGCTGAACTCGCTGGACGAGCAGGCGCTGGCGGATTTAACACAGGCGTACGACGACGCCGCTGCCGCCGCCGAGAGTGGGAAGGTGCGGGCGCTGCTGCTCAGGGGAGAAGGCCGCGCCTTCTGCGCGGGCCGGGACATCCAGAACGTGACGCCGGAGAGCGACGACGCCGCC
This sequence comes from Pseudarthrobacter oxydans, assembly GCF_013314975.1. Taxonomy (GTDB): domain Bacteria; phylum Actinomycetota; class Actinomycetes; order Actinomycetales; family Micrococcaceae; genus Arthrobacter; species Arthrobacter oxydans. The sequence continues at coordinate 14,286 of NZ_JABTYH010000043.1, forward strand.
GCGTATCTGGGCGGGCTGGTGGAGCCGCTGCTGAAGAAGATGGCCGCATTCCCGGCGCCTACCTTCGCGGCGGCCCACGGGGCGTGCCTGGGCGTGGGGCTGGGGCTGCTGCTGGCCACGGACGTGGTGTACGTGGCGGAGAACGCCAAGTTCGGATCGCCGTTTGCCAAGCTGGGGGCCACGCTGGACTCGGGCGGGCACTGGTACTTCACCGAGCGGCTGGGCATGCACCGGACGCTGGACCTGATCTACACGGCGGACCTGATTTCCGGCGCGGAGGCTGTGGCGCAGGGGATGTTCAGCCGGGCCATGCCGGCGGACCAGCTGCTGGAGACCACGCGGGGGATCGTGAACCGGGTTGCTTCCGGTGCTACCGGCGCTTTTGTGGCGAGCAAGGAGCTGGTGGCGCACATCCGGGACCAGCGCCTGGGGCTGTGGGAGGCCATGCAGGAGGAGAACGCCGAGCAGGCGCGCCTGTGCACCACGGACGATTATGCCGAGGGTTTCCGGGCTTTCCAGGAAAAGCGTGAGCCGAAATTCACAGGCGCGAAATTGCCTTTGCCTGCCGCTGATTTGTAAGGTTCAGCTATGACAACGGGGAAAGCAATAACCAAAGCCGTCATTCCTGCTGCCGGATTGGGGACTCGCTTCCTGCCCGCCACCAAGGCAATGCCGAAGGAAATGCTGCCGGTGGTAGACCGGCCGGCCATCCAGTACGTGGTGGAGGAAGCCGTCAAGTCCGGGCTCACTGACCTGCTGATGATCACGGGACGGAACAAGCGCTCCCTGGAAGACCACTTTGACCGGGAGCCGGGCCTGGAGCGCGCGCTGGAGCTCAAGGGGGACAAGGACAAGCTGGAGTCCGTGCAGTACGCCTCGGAGCTTGGACCCATCCACTATGTCCGCCAGGGCGAGGCCAAGGGCCTGGGCCACGCGGTACTGTGCGCCAGCCAGCACGTGGGCAACGAGCCCTTTGCCGTGCTCCTGGGTGATGACCTCATTGACGAGGCCGAGGACCTGCTGACCACCATGATGGAGGTGCAGCAGAAGACCGGCGGTTCGGTGATCGCCCTGATTGAGGTGGATCCGGCGCAGATCAGCGCGTACGGCTGCGCTGACATCACAGCGGTGGACGGCGAGGACTATGTCCGGGTGAACAGCCTGGTGGAGAAGCCTGCGGTGGGGGATGCGCCGTCCAACCTGGCCGTGATCGGCCGGTACGTGCTGCACCCGGCCGTGTTCGGGATCCTGGAGGAGACCGAACCGGGCCGCGGCAATGAGATCCAGCTGACCGATGCGCTGCAGACCCTGGCCGCCGGGGAGGGTGAAGGCTCCGGCGTGTACGGTGTGGTGTTCAAAGGCCGCCGCTTCGATACCGGGGACAAGCTCAGCTACCTCAAGGCCGTCATCACCCTCGCATCGGAGCGGGTGGAGTTCGGTGAGGACCTGAAGACCTGGATGAAGGGCTTCGTGAACTAAGCCACGCCACAGACCTCTTACAGGTCCGCTGCCGGAAGGCGGCGGGCCTGTAGTCGTTTAAGGGCTGCTGCAGCCAAGAGGGCGCCAATGACAGCGCCTGACGTGTTTGTCACAAGGTCAAGCGGGCTTGGAAAACGGTCGTGAAGAAACAGCAGCTGGCCCAGCTCCATGCAGCAGGAGATTAGGAGTCCGAAGGCGCCGATTTTCCACCAGGGCCAGCCGGGAAAAGCCAGAGAGCTTACTAGCCCAACGGGGACAAAAAGCGCCACATTGGCGGACGCTTCCACGAATCTGTAATTGAACCAGGCCGGAACTCCGTGGCGGTAAAGGAATTTCAGGACGGCAGCGAGCTGACCTTGAACCGGCTGGTCCACGGGGCTCGGCCAAAAGGCGATAAATGCCAAAGGGATCAGCATGGCGATGAGGACCAGCCGCCATAGTCTGGAGTTCTCGAGCTGCTTCACACGGCCCTCAGGAAGTCCGTAGAAGGGCCAACGCTGCGGTGCCCAGGGCGGCAGCCGCCAACAGTGCCAGAAGGACGTAGGGGAGCACTTGGGGGCCGGGGAGGGGAATTGAGATGCCGTACTGCCGCGGTGCTTTTCGCCAATGTCTCCCCATAGCTCATATTGATACCACAGCCAGGCCGCCCGGTTGGTGGCCCAGGGTGTTGAGACGTTAAACGAAGAAGGTGGGTGTTCTCCGTTTCCGGAGTACACCCACCTTCTTCGGTGGTTCTTGGGTGGTGCTGTTATGCAGCTACCTCAGCCTTGGCGCGGCGGCGAACAACCACTACCGAGGTTGCGCCGGCAGCCAGTGCGCCTGCGCCCACCAGGGTCCACAGGACCAGGCCGGAGTCAGCGCCGGTGTTGGCCAGGCCTGCACCACCGGTGCTGGCCAGGGGAGCGCCGCCGGCGTTGCCACCGGTGTTGGCCAGGGAGGCTGCCACTGTGACCGTGACGGGGCCAACGACGACGCCGGACTGAGTGCCTTCAGCGGTCAGGCTGTAGGTGCCTGCTTCGCTGATGGAGATCGGGAGGGCGAAAGCGCCCTGGGCGTCAGCGGTTGCGCTGAGTTCCTGCGGTGCCAGGAACACAGGGATCTTGGCGGAGAAGGACGTACCGCCGGCGATATTGGCACCACCTGCTGCCGGCGGCTGGCCGGGCGTGACGCGGATGATCAGCGGTTCGCCGGCAAGGAAGCCCTGGCCGCGGAAGACAAAGCTTTCGCCCGGGCCAACAACCCCGTCAGAAACAGCGGCCTGCGGCGGGAGAGCCGGGTATTCGGCTGCTACGGCCGGTGATCCAATAAGGGCGAGTGAGCCAGCGAGTGCGAGTGCTGCGAGTGTTTTCTTCATGAGTGTCCCCCCGGAGACGTTTAAGTTTTTGGTGTACCCGATTGTGAGGAAATTTTCCTCTCCACACGAGACCTATGCGGAAGTACGGATAATGATCCCAAGAGAGACGCTACCATCTGCTCGTGTTTGTGAGCAATGTCAATCCAATCGGTTTACATAGTGTTAACGCACGGGCCACCTTTCTAGCCGCACGCAACGCTTTCTATGGGCAACGTCACGTCCTTTACATCTTGAACAGTCGGCGTGACAACCACGTTAGGTTCTGTGTGCTGGACAATCTTGCCAAAGGTGAAATCGACGGTCCGGCTTTCCCCGGGAGCCAGCCGAATGGCAAGCACCCCTACAGGTCTGTTGCCATGGAAGTAGGGAGCAAAATCGGTCTTCTGCCCGTCCAGTTTGGCTGTCTCTACGTGGGCCTGTGCTGGTCCGTACGCCACGATATTCGTTTGTACCGATCCCGGCGGGACACCAAATACACCGTCCCCCGTCACGTACGGCGGCAAGGACGTTGCTGCGTCGGCTGGTGCAGTGTTCGTACTGGTGACACGTACAGTTGTCTCTTCGTACCCGTCGCGCGGGCATTCCTTAATCAACTGCACTGTGCGCTTGGTGTAGTAGTCCATCTTCGCGCCGGTGCCGTCGTTGAAGTAAACACCGAACTGGGCTGGAGAAACACTAGATCCCGCGATTGATCCACTCACTTGGTATTTCCCAAGTGTGGCCTGCTCATCGCTGGAACTAGACCACATTAGGACGCGGCGCTCTTCCACACCACGAGTAATGCCTTTAATTAAGTTCTTACCGTCGCTTTGGCCTTTCGAAAGTGTGGAGAAGATTTCTTGGGCGACACCTGCGAAGTAGGCGTCTTGAAGACTAGGTTCCTCGATCTTTGCATACACGTCCGAGAGCAGTGTTTTCACGACGTTGTCGCCCCTGAGCTCTGTTGGCAGTCCGAGGTTGGCCAACCTAAGCAGTCCAGGGTCGCTGAGCTGGACGGGTCCAGTTGCGGCCAGGATGTAACTGAGAGCTACTGGGTCAATAGAAATAACACCGTCGACGCGCTGGCCAGTTTTTCGCTCCCACATGGCGTGGACGGTGCTTGCGGCCGTTGGAAAATCAGGAGTCAGATTCGCGTCTTGCATGAATTTGCCCAATCTGGGCGAATAGATCGCTGTTTGTTCCGGATCTGTTGGAATAATCGGGTTCATAGTTCCCACCTGGGACGCGCTGCTTTGAGCGCCGAGAGCGGGCTTGCCATCCTCTAGGGTAAGGATCGCTAAGGCGCCGGGAATACCACCGGACGCACGGCTTTCAGCATTGTTTTGGACGATAAGAAGGTAGCTTCTCGTCCCATCGATGCCAAGCATTTCGGGGGCTAATTCGGCCGCGTCGGCGGCAGCATCTAGTGCCCCTGTGACTTCGTTTAGCTGAGCCCTCGCTTCAGCCAATGGCCCGGACACTTGGGGCAACAGGCCCCTGTCGTCAATCCTGTCTAGTCGCTGAGCTGAGACTCGAACTACGTGAGCGGCCGCAGTAACGGTCGGAGAAGCGGCATGAACGGGTTTTAGATCTGTTCCCGATCCGTTGGGAAGCAGAGCATTCCAGTCCAAGGTGTCGAAAACGTTCACAAGCGGAGCGAGACTGAGGTTGACTACATCGTCAGCCGAACGCGCTACTTCGGCGACGGCGCTGAAGTTGCTTCCCAGGCCCGGAATGCTAGCCGCCAGGGTCCACAGGGGGTCTCCAGCAGCTTCCTTAGCGGCAGACGTGTGTGAACGCAACTGGGCGACCGTGGAAGCCGCCGCGTCTTTATCTCCTGCAGCAATCTCCGCTTGGAGTGCCCCTATCAGCGAAGCTGCTGAAGTCAGTTCGGTGCTAATCCTCGTAGCCTTTGAGGTTAGCCAAGCTGCGCCGGCGCCTGTCAGCACTAACGCTACGGCTAAACCCACGAGTGTTTTCAGCACTCGACGCTGTCTTGGCCTGTTTCGGCGCTCCGCGGAGCCTGGCGTCCTTTTGCTACTTTCTCGAGCCTCAGCTTGTGACATGCTACGGGCGACCAAGTCCGCGGTACGTCCAGCCTGCTGCCCGCCACTTGGCAGCGTCAAGAACATTGCGACCATCCAAAATTCGCTGGTTGGTTACCAACGTGGAGAGCGCGTAAGGGTCAAGTTCTCGGTATTGCTGCCACTCAGTAAGGAGCAGTATGGCGTCAGCACGCTGAACCGCTCGATCCACATCCGCTTCATAGTGCAGTTCGGGAAAACGCCGGGCGGCATTATCTATGGCTTTTGGGTCACTGACTGTGACAACAGCCCCTTGAAGCTGGAGCTGTGCAGCAATGCTGAGAGCCGGTGAGTCACGGACATCATCACTTTCAGGTTTGAAGGCTGCGCCAAGCACTGATATTCGCTTTCCCAACAATGAACCCCCGCACAGTTCGCGGGAAAGTTCGACCACACGGCTTCGCCGGCGCATATTTATCGCGTCAACTTCGCGGAGAAACGTAAGGGCCTGGTCTGCCCCTAGTTCACCCGCGCGAGCCATGAACGCTCGAATGTCTTTTGGCAGGCAACCACCACCAAACCCAATTCCCGCGTTCAGGAATTTCCGTCCGATCCGATCGTCCATCCCAATGGCATCGGCCAGACGGGTTACATCGGCGCCCGCGGCTTCACACAGCTCAGCCATGGCGTTGATGAACGAAATCTTGGTCGCCAGGAAAGAGTTGGCAGCCGTTTTCACAAGCTCAGCAGTAGGGTGGTCCGTAACCAGACGGGGGGTGCCCGAAGAAATCGATCCTGCATACACCTCGTCGAGGATTGCGACGGAGGGGTGATCCTCGGAGCCGTTTTCCACCCCATAGACCAATCGATCGGGCTGGAGCGTATCGGAAACAGCATGTCCCTCTCTAAGAAACTCGGGATTCCACACAAGGTGTGCTTCAGGTTCTTTAAGCTGAACGAGTTCCGCGAGCCGGGAAGCAGTTCCCACCGGCACCGTGGATTTTCCAACCACGATATCGCCGGGCGAAAGGTGGGGAAGAAGACCAACCGTTGCCGCATCCACATACGTCAGGTCTGCAGCATTCTCACCTTTCTTCTGCGGAGTCCCAACGCAGATAAAATGCACGTCGCTGCCATGGGCAGCTGACATGTCCGTCGTAAAAGAGAGTCGCCCCGTCTCCTGCACGTCTCGGAGGAGGTCTTCCAATCCGGGTTCGTAGAACGGTGCCCTGGCCGCGGAAAGCTCGCTGATTTTCCGTTCGTCTACATCGATGCCCACTACCTCATGCCCCAGCTTGGCCATGCAGGCAGCGTGTACAGCACCTAAGTAGCCGCAGCCGATTACAGATATGCGCATTCTTTGATTCCTTCCCCAAAGGGCTTATGTTGCGTCCAGCACAGGTCAGTACGCTCCGGTGCTGTGGAAGACGGCACGAACGGTGCGGAGGATAATTACGAGGTCGCCAGCGAGTGACCAATTCTCCACGTAGTAGAGATCAAGTCGCACAGAGTCTTGCCAAGAAAGGTTCGAACGCCCGCTGACTTGCCAGAGGCCCGTAACGCCCGGCTTGACGAGGAGTCGACGGCGAACGTCACTTTCATAGGCCTCAACCTCACGCGGGAGTGGTGGGCGGGGTCCAACCAGGGACATGGATCCGCCTAAAACATTAAAGAGCTGTGGCAATTCGTCGACGCTGAATCTCCGAAGAGTGCGCCCGACACGGGTCACGCGTGGATCATTTTTCATCTTAAAGAGGGGCCCGCTTCCCTCGTTTTTCTCAGCTAAAGCTGTCAGCTTCGACTCCGCATCGACCACCATCGAACGGAATTTGAGCATTCGGAAGAGCTTTCCCTCGATTCCAACCCGTTCTTGACGAAAAAGGATTGGACCACGACTGTCGAGCTTTATTAACACGGCTACAAGGACCATGGCGGGAGTGGCGAGAAGTATAAGTCCCGCGGACACGGTCACGTCGAAGAGACGCTTGGCCACCCGCTGGCCGCCCTCAAGTGTAGGGGTGGTTACATGAATAAGGGGGAGCCCGGCTACCTGTTGAGTATGTATGCGGGGTCCGGCAATGTCTGTCAGTGCCGGTGCCATGATGAGCCCAATGTTCCGGGCAGCGAGTTCCCATCCGAGATGTCGGAGTGTTTGAGGATGAAGCTGAACACCTGCGGATACAGCTACGGCGTCGGCTCCACAGACTTCGATGGCTGAGACTATCGATTCCGTATCGGGCTTTGTGCCGAGAATCCGGAGACCGGAGTCGGGTTCCACCTCGACGGCACTTTCTACCCCTGGCATATACGCTGCGACGGGTAGGTAACCAGCATTCCTAGCCCTGTGAAGCGAAGCGGCAAGGTGTGAAACCGCCCCAGGACCTCCCAGAAGCATTAGGCGGGACATATTTCGCCCTTGGCGTCGCTTTATGTTGAGGTGTTGCCGGATGAGCCATCGTCCAAGCAGCAGCCCCAGTAGTCCGACAGGCAGCGCAAGGCCAACGTACCCACGAGCGGTGTCGAAGCGAAGGACGTAGGAAATAATCGCCACTATGCCGAAAAGCCAGAGAGAAGCCGCAGCAACTCGTTTGTACTCGTCGGCGCCGGACCCTAACACACGGCTTTGACGGCTGTTCCAAGCGCCCAGCATGATCCACCAAGAGATAGCCAGCGCTAAAGAGAGCCAGATGTAAGTGACCTCCTGGCCTGCGCCAACAAAGTCGGGCTCGACACCAAATCTGATGAGGAACGCCCCCACAACGGCCCAGCAAACAACGAACGCATCAACGATGCTAAGAAGCCGCGATGAACGTCCGCGCCAATCCGCGTCCTCATTCACACGGAATCCCCCCATTCAAGCCATGGCTCATCTTGTTTACCAGCGGTGAAACTAGCCCCTAACAGAAAGCGTGTTTTCACGGAACCAAGCGACTGTGCTTCTGATGCCTTCTGGCAGACCAATCGATGACGTCCACCCCGCTTGGGTCAGCATGGAAACATCAAGAAGTTTCCTCGGTGTACCGTCAGGCTTGGTCGTGTCCCAAGTGATGTCGCCCTGGTAACCGACAGCTTCGGCAACAAGCGAGGCCAGCTCGCGGATAGTGACATCATTTCCAGTGCCAACGTTGACCTGAGAAGGACCATCGTAGTTTTCAAGCAAGTGAAGGCAAGCCGCCGCCATGTCGTCTACATGCAGAAATTCCCGCCTGGGAGTGCCGGAACCCCAGTTTGTGACGACCGGCATACCTTCCCGAGCGGCTTCGTCATACCGGCGAATCAAAGCCGGGAGGACATGTGAACCTTCCGGCGAAAAATTGTCACCGGGGCCGTACAAGTTAGTCGGCATCGCGGAGATCCAAGGGAGCCCATACTGTCGGCGAATAGCCTGTATCTGCATGATGCCAGCAATCTTTGCTATTGCGTACGCGTCATTGGTCGGCTCCAGGTGACCGGTCAGTAGGGACTCCTCGCGAATTGGCTGCTCCGCGAACTTGGGGTAGATGCAGGACGATCCCAAGAAAAGGAGACGTTCAACGCCGAACTCCCTGGCGGCATCAAGTACGTTGACCTGAATCCTCAGGTTTTCACTGAGGAAATCTACGGGGAAAGTGTTATTCGCTAGAATTCCGCCCACCTTTGCGGCAGCTAGAACTACATAGCGGGGCTTCGTGTCAGCGAAGAATCTAAAGACCGCATCGCGGTCTTTAAGGTCCAACTCTGAGGATGTACGACCGACGAGGTCCGAGAATCCTTCCTGCTCGAGGTTCCTCCAAATAGCGGAACCGACGAGACCACGGTGCCCGGCGATGTAAAAGGTACCAGCCCTATCAAGTCTTGAGGGCTTGAAACCTAGGGAGTCCGTCATCAGTTCCTCCAGCTTGCAAGATCTACGCTGTCGATCCAATTGTTTCCTGCGTGCTTGAGCGCCTCTATGTCGGCATCAACCATGATGCGGGCCAACTCTGGCGTGTGCACGGTGGCCTTCCAACCAAGTTTTTCCTGTGCCTTTGATGCGTCGCCAACTAAAGCATCCACTTCGGTGGGGCGAAGGTAACGCTCATCGAAGCGCACATGATCTTCCCAGTTCAGGCCAGCGTGCTCGAAAGCGATTTGAAGGAAGTCCCGAACGGTGTAGTTGCCTCCGGTTGCGAGGACAAAGTCCTCCGGTTCATCCGCCTGCAGCATGCGCCACATGCCTTCAACGTACTCAGCCGCATACCCCCAGTCACGAACGGCGTCAAGGTTGCCCATGTACAGCAAATCCTGTTTACCAGCCTTGATAGCTGCAACAGCGCGGGTAATCTTGCGAGTAACGAAGGTCTCCCCTCGACGAGGAGACTCATGATTGAAGAGGATTCCGTTTACCGCGAACATCCCGTAAGCCTCACGGTAGTTCTTGGTGATCCAGTAGCTGTAAACCTTGGCTGCACCGTAGGGGGACCTGGGGTAGAACGGTGTTTCCTCGTTTTGGGGCGGAGGTGTAGCTCCAAACATTTCCGAGGAGGACGCTTGGTAGAAGCGTGTTTTAATCCCCGACATACGAACAGCCTCGAGAAGGCGGATGGTTCCAACACCAGTCGTATCTGCCGTGTGCTCTGGTTCATCGAATGACACGCGAACGTGGGACTGAGCAGCTAGGTTATAGACCTCGTCCGGCCTGATGTCGGCGAGCAAGGTCACCATACGGGCCCCGTCACTCAGGTCTCCATAGTGAAGGAAAAGCTTGGCCTGAGGATCGTGAGGGTCAACATAGAGATGATCCACGCGCGCAGTGTTAAAGGTGGATGCGCGACGGATGAGACCGTGAACTTCGTAGCCCTTCGAGAGCAGCAGCTCTGCCAAATAGGAGCCATCTTGTCCAGTTATACCTGTTATTAGTGCACGTTTGGTCACGGTACCCCCATAAGTAGTTACTAAAGCAAAAAAGCGTCGCCCAGCCTATCGGCCGCGCGACGTCGCCAGATTCTTGATGAACTCATCATAGTGCGCGACAGCGGCTGCTTCTGACAATATTTCGTGCCTGAAACGCAAGGCGTTCTCGGCCATTTTGGCACCAATGGACGGCTGCCCCGCGAGTTCCTCGGCCGCTAACACCAAAGCAAGTGGATCGTCCGCATCAACGCGTACGCCACCCCCCGAGTTTTCGATTTCATAAGCTGTGACGCTGTCTTCGTCGGTAGCTGCGATCACAGGGACGCCAGCGTTGAAGTACGAGGTCAGTTTGCTGGGCACTGCCATGTCCTTAACCCCTGGGAGCTCGTTAACTAGGAGTATGTCCGCGGCTACGAGGGCGCGCTGAAAATCCTTGTTCGGAAGCGAGTCCACGAAGGTGACACGGGCTATACCTTCGGCCTGCGTCTCAAGTTGCTTTCGTTGGTTGCCGTCCCCCATCAAAACGAACCGCACAGCGCTCTGTCGCTCATCTGCTATGCGGGCTGCTCTGATTACATTTTCGAGCCCCTGCTTCTTGCCCATATTCCCAGCGTGAAGAACCACCACATCGTCAGGCGTCCAGCCCAGCGTGGTTCGTAAATCCGATATACCGGAAGTCGGAGAAGCAGGGAGATGCGTCCAGTTTCGAATTACTTCAACCCGGCGCTCGGGAACTCGCAATGCCATAACCATGTGCCGTTTGAAGCGCTCGTGGATGGCCGCGACGCCATCCGCGGAACGGAGAATTTTAGATTCCATTGCGGAAGCGAAGCGTCCAAGCCTTCCTCCGCCCGTGCCCGTCTCAATGACTCCCCGGCTATACAAATCCTGGATCCAAATGCCGATAGCCGGCCTGTGGGGCCGAAGGTGAATTCGCAACATGGCCAGAGCACAAGATAACAACGCTGGGCTAACGACAAGAACGACATCTGGTTTATGCCATCTGGCGAACATGAGTCGTATCCCGAAGCTCAGCTCCATGTGCATCCGCCCGATGGCCGTTGGATTCCGGGGGATGTGATGCCTGAGGCGTTTGACCGAGACACCGTTTATGACCTCACTGGAAGCCCATCCAGTGTATCCATTCTTAAGATCCCATTCGGGATAATGGGGATATCCAGTGATCACATGGACAGTGTGACCCGCTGCGCTGAGTCCCTCTGCAAGACTGGTTGTGTATGGAGCATTTCCCGAAGGCTCGGGAGAATAATTTAAACCAAGAATAGTTATGCGCAAGTGCTTGCTAGCACTAGAATCTGGCTGCTTCATTTTTATCCTCCTAGATGGCTGAGACCATCCAGACCTTCTGAATGTTTTCGGCAATCGGCCTCGTTGTTGAATCGTCCGGAGATCCGGAGAGCCGGAGAACCTACGGCTATGGAGTATGGCGGTATGTCTTTGGCCACGACAGAGCCGGCACCTATAACGCTGCCTTCACCAATAGTGACGCCCCCCAACACGACGACGCCCGCTCCGATCCAGACATCGCGTCCTATCGAAACTCGGTCTTCCATACGAGCATCACGATCGCCCACCCATGTCCCCTTTACTATGGGGGTCCCCACGGAGGATATATCGTGATCTTGACGACCCACGATCTGCACGTTCCTGGCAATAAGAACAAAATCCCCAATGTTGCCGTCGACCTCAATCACAGACCCAGGACCTACTGAAACGTTGCTTCCGAGCTCTAGGCCATGAAGCGAATTGATGCGGCTTCCATATCCAGCACGGAAATTTTGTCCTACTCTGACATTGCGCCCAAGCGCAAGTTGATTTAGAACTGCCCTAACTGCCCTTTGAAGGGGACCAGGTATGCGCGACCTATTTTTATTATCTTTCATGAGCGTGGCCAGCCTGTGTCATCCAAATCTTGCGGTGTGCCAGCTAAGCTGTCCAGAAGCCCCATTGCCATGGACTCAGCGGAATAGTTCGCCTGAATAGGGCGCGCCAGTTCTTTAGCGCTGGGAAATTCGACTTCTTTTAAATAAACCTTTTGGAGTAACGCGCCCAAGGACGACGGATCGTCCTCTGTGAATCTTAGAACCCCTCCGAATCTTTCCAGTTCTACTTCTGGCGCATGGGGTTCGTTGTCGGCAATAAGCATAGGAACCCCAAAGCCGAGGCTTTGCGTCAAGCTGAGGCCTACATATCCGGGCGACACGGAACATAGGGCATCGGCATAAACACGTTCGAGTTTCTCAGTTTCAGTTATGGGGCCAAGAAAACTTATGCGATCTCCACATCCGAGGTCATTCGCAAGTGTTTTGAGAGATGCGAGGTCGGAGCCTTGGCCAACGATCTTCAGCCTTGCTGTATCAATATTGCGGGCAGCGAGAGCGAAGCCTTGGATCAAGAGGTCCACTTTCTTTTCTGGTACTAAGCGTCCGACGTAAATGACCGATGATGGGGCGCTCTTAGAGATACACGGACCCAGCACATCGCGTGAATAAAGCGCGTTTGGCGCAACCCACACGGGTTGCTCGGGAAGATCCTGTCGGGCGGGGACGACGCTATCGAAGCCGTAGAGCACGGTGCCGTTCGCAAGGCTGCGCATAAAACGTCTAAGGCGAGCGGTCCAGCTGCCTGCCCCCGCACGGGGAAACAAATGCCCCCACACTAGCGTACGGCGTCCTAGCACCTTCCGGATAGCGAGCATTGCCCAGGCAGAGGCGCAGCGCGGATTAAGATCGACCATCAATGACTCAGCCCGAATGGCGTCTGCCCAGTGGTCTCGCAGGACGATAACTCGGTCGAAGAGAAAGAAAGCCTTCAAGGGACGGTAGAGGTCGGGGCTGATACCTGTTGTTACAGAGGCGGTTAATTGCCTTGGACCGGCATAAATGCAAACGCGGTCTTCAGCTTGCGTTAGCAACGACTCGATGCATTTCTGACGGTAGAAAGGAAGCACCGTGAGGTACATGACCTTGGAAGGGACGGATCGGGCGTCGCTCATACGTCTCCATTGTTTAATCATGATATTGCCTTTAAATTTGTCGAAACATTGGCCTGGATAACGTCATGTGTTTAGGGCCGCTGTGGACTTTCCGCGAACTCAGCTAGTACCTCATTTACTTTGCTTTGAGCTTGCAGAACAGCAGCAGAAAAATGTTCGCTAACCTGTTCAACTATGCCTTCCGGTAAGATATCTTGCCCGTCATCTTCGATAACCGGCAGCGACTTGAACCAAGGACTGAGAGTAGATCGTATTTTGTCGGATGATCCAATGCGGTATTCAACCGGTATCGCACCCGCCATGATGCCGAAAATCAGCCCGTGAAGTCTATTGCTGATTACCGCATGAGAGGCTGCATAGGTGGAATCTACCACTCGCTGCTGCTCAGAGTGCGTATTTTCACCCCACAACAAGGCTCGAAGGGCGAATTCTTGAGCCAATTTCTGATGCTGGAAGTCGTCCCGTTTAACTTGGCTGACTAAAACTACCTCAAAGCCAGAAGCAGTCAACTTTTGGACAACCCGGCGAAAAGTGTCCTTATTAATTGGAGTGTCGCTTCTAAAGGAACATGAAACAAGGCCGCGTGGATTGGTTCTGGGAATAATCTGCCGGCCAAATGCCAGGTCGGGCGCGGAACGTAAGTCAAGCCCGATAACGGACCCGGACACGGAGTCCCTGACAACGTAGAGTTTCGATGAGGAGACCAATTTACGTTCTAAATACCGCGCCATTCGTCCAGGACCGCGAAGCGCCCTCCCTGCGGTCTGAACGCCACCGCCGGTGGAACGGATGAGCGCGATGTTAGCCAGCATAAGGGCTGTCTTAGCCAAGCAGGCAAAACTATCGGAAAGCAGGTGTGGACCGGGGGCGTATACAAGGTCTGCTTTTCCCTTAATCGCGGCTTTCAGAAGATGCATTTGAAAACGTATAGGGCTTGATATTAATTCCACCTTTTCGGAAAAATCAAACAAATCCACATAGGACTTAGGCATTCTGCCGGTAAGAAGCGTTAACGGCACCTCGCTAAGCTCAAGACTTCGGAAGAAAACGCTTCTTATCGCTATATCTCCAAGATTGTCGTGCTGAGCAGAAATGCTCCCAAAGATTCTTCTTTTCGTCATGAGAATCACATTCTAGTGAATTGAGCGGACCGCCGGGGGGCTGCAGCCTCCCGTGTGTAGGAAATGAGTCGTGTAGCAAGAATAATTACTTGAACTACGAAAGATACAGTGAGTGCCAGTGCTGCCCCGACCGCACCGGCAGCAAGTCCACCAAGAAACACAAAGAGCAGACAAATGATGGTCGTCGCCACGGCGGTCTTTGCAACGAAAAGCTGAAGTCCAACGCCTTGGAGCATTGAAGTGAAAAGAGAAGCTACGCCCGCGAAGACTAGACCTGCGAGAACAATCTGCAATGGAAAGATTGCTCCTCTATATATCTCGCCCAGAAAGAGGTCAACCGCTGCGGGGACGATGACAATGAGGCCTCCGTAGAGAGCAGAGGAGCAGACCGCGAAGATCCCCACCAAGCGCAGTAGCCTCTGCAATTCCCTCGGGCCTTTTGCGCTGCTTGCGGGAAGTAGGACAGCCGCCATGGACGTAGAAAGTATGCGAAGCGGCCCTGTGGCGCGGCTGGTAGCAGCATAGAATCCAGCCTGGCCTGCGCCAGCCACCATCGAGACAATCAACGAGTCAAGATTACGGGCTTGAACGCCGAGTGAATTTAGCCAATACGGCCATGATTTGCCGATAATGGTCTTAATTGGGGTGCGAGGCAGAGAAGTTTCAATTCGCGCAGTAACAAACAGTCGAACAACCACATATGAAATCAGTGAAGTCAAAGCCATACTGGTTGAGAATGATAAAGCAGCATCGAATCCGGCGGAAACTCCAATTATGTATAGTAGGGCCGTCGCAGCGCGTCTGATAAGAAGGTTCTGCGTGTTGAACTTTGCATCACCGTCAGCCAAAGGGACTGAAAGCCAGACATCTGCCTGCCGCTCCGCGGCAGCCCAGACGGCCAGTGGAAGTAGTAAGTAAAAAAACGGGTCAAGAAGGACGGCCAGAGCGAGCAACGGCAACGCTGCCAAGACCAGTAAGGCCATGCCGAGACGATCAGTTAGGCAAAGCGCAGAATATATTAGCGGACTGCAGGTGTTAGCGGACCTTTCCTTTACTACTAGGGTGGCGATTCCCAGATCCAAGCTGGCCTGGAATACGATTGCGGTCCCGAAAGCAGCGGAGAATGTTCCGAATCCGTCGGGCCCTAGGTCACGAGCCAGAAGCAGCAGCGTCACGGCTTGAATCAAGGCACCCGCGAGACGTCCCGCGGATACCCACGCGAATTGAGAAGCTAATCTATTTCTGCCCAACTGGCTTTCTCCTCGACTTAGTCAAACCGCACGGGTTATTGACGACGCTCAGCTCTAATAACCGGCTGGTTTCCGCTCTACTCGGAAGCCCTATCAGTTGTGCCTAGCCGAAGCACGCGTGGGAGCCTCGGAACGAGGAGATACAGGGAAGATGCCGGGAGCCCGTTCCGCCTCGTGCGGTGGGCGCGAGGTCAAGGAGCTGTCCGGCTCCGCCGACACTCGTTCTGAATCGAATGCGGGGCTCTCGTAGCTGTAATAGCTGTATGAATACGCGTCTGCCCCCTTTGTAGGAATACGGTTTAGTACAAGGCCGAGGAGTTGCGCGCCGACTAAATCAAGGGCGCTCAACGATTTCTCAAGTTCTGGGCGACTTGTTTTTTGTGAACCGACAACCACCACGACGCCACCAACATTTTGAGACAGGACTGCTGCATCTGTGACTGGCAAGAGGGGCGGTGCGTCCAAAATGACAAAGTCGAAGGCATCCTCAAGGCGTGAAAGTATCATCTTCATCTCTTCCGAACCCAATAGTTCACTCGGATTGGGCGGAATAGCGCCGGAAGTAAGGACAAAGAAGCTGTCATCGCCCCAGGGCTGCAACAGGTCATCGAGGTCCGCTTCGCCTATTAGTGCTGTAGTCAGCCCCGCGTGCCTATCCAGCCCGAGATAGGTATCCACCATAGGTCTACGAAGATCGGCATCGACTAGGCAAACGCTCTGTCCTGACTGTGCAACAGCCAAGGCGAGGTTAGTCGCTGTTGTGCTTTTACCCTCTCCCGGAATCGAAGATGTAACGAGCACACTCTTTCTCGCACCTGCGATGCGAGTGAATTGAAGATTAGTGCGGAGCTGCCTGAACGCTTCAGCACGTGGACTCTGGATACCGGTTTGTGTCAAAAGGGGTTTCTTGGTTGCGTCTGGGTCGAAAGTAATCCTTCCCAAGAGAGGCGCGTCTGTTACCTGGCGAAGTTCCGCCTCCCCGCGGACCAGAGTGTCGAAGGCGGTTCTCAGCACAGCAATCGCCAGACCCAGCCCAAGGCCAACGAGCAACCCAAGGGCCAAGTTTATTTTCGTATTGGGAGCAGACGGCTGAACCGGCGCGGCTGCCGGCGCAATGATCGACAGTCGTACTGGCGACGTACCGCCTGCCTTAGGCCGTTCCAGATCGTCGACGGCTCGCACGAGACTACTTCCGACTGCCTGCGCAATTGCTGCAGCTTGTGCAGGGGAAGCGTCGGAGGCTTTGATGGTGATTAGGACAGTGTCGGGGTCGCTGCTCGCCTCAATCCGGTTCGCTAGTTGGTCTGGAGAAGCACTTAGGCCTAACGCTTCAACGACAGGACTAAGGACGATGGGGCTGTTGACGGTCTTGACGTAAGACTGAACGCGAGCCTGGCTAAAAGTGTTGCCTTGTTGTAGCTCGGTCACTGTTCCAGAGCTTTGGATGGCTACAAACAACTGAGTACTCGCCGTATATGTTGGACGAATCAGGAGGGAAGCCGCTCCTCCTACAAGCAGCCCCACCAAAGCCAATGCGACGATAGTTATCCAATTGCGGCGAAAGATGCGTAGGTAATCGCGTAAGTCCAACCGGGCCCCCTGTTTCATAGCTGGGGGCTGCCGATGGCGCGCCACCAGAACGGCTATATTCGTGCAGACAACGTAATCATACCGGCTTATGTGACAGCCAAATCAGTGCTGTCATCTTTAGTAGAAAAGTGCTGACCATGACCTCCTCGAGGGATCTACCCGACGGTGTCAGGCATCAACCGAGGCGTGTGTAACCTCGGGTCATCCGTGGGGAATTCGGCCAAGGTGTATCGCAGTCGACAGCGGAAGGGTGAGGGCTGATGTGTGCCTCTATGATGGCTTAGGAGACTTGAGGGGGCATGTTGAAGATACTTACAGTTACCACTGCGTCTGCGTCCACACTGTTGTTGTGCGGTTTTGTTGCGGCGTGGGTGATGTATGTCATAACGGCCAACGAGGCGTGGATCACCGCTGGCGTTTGGAGTCAGCTGCTTGCGGGCGGCACCGCGGGGTATAGCTTGTGGGCATATTCCTATGCATCTGATGACGATTGGCACGGCAAAAACAGCCCTCGGGCAGAGGAGCGTAACTCGTGAGCACAAAAGCCGCGTTCGACCATTATTTAATAACGCGCTTCAACGTGCGGATGAATGAAAAGGCCAGCGAAGAGTGGCTCCGCCACCGCCTTGGATATTTCACTTCCATGTGTATTCCAGCAGTCCGCGAGCAAAGTGCGCAGGCGTTCAAATGGCTCGTGTACTTTGATGCAGAACGCGAAGAGTGGTTCGAAGAGGCAGTCAATGCTCTGGCGGACGGGGTCTTTGAACCGGTCTGGGTCGCTGGCAAGTTTGATCCCAAGGCGTGCGCACGAGACGTGCGCACACGCTCGTCGCAACCTTGGGTTATAACCACGAGAGTGGACAACGATGATGCCCTGGCCAGGGACTTTGTGGAGCAGGTTCAGGCCCAGTTCGCAGAGCGCACTGAGTTTGTTAACTTTACTGCCGGCATGCAATTGACGGACGATGGCAGGCTCCTGCATCGTTCCGATCCGTCCAATGCTTTCATATCACTCATCGAGCCCAATTCGGACACGTTGATGTCCGTATATGTTGACTGGCATGACCGCGTGTCAAAGTATGCGCCGATTCGTCAAGTAAGAACACATCCTATGTGGGTTCAGATGGTACATGGGAGGAATATCGCGAATAAAGTCCATGGCATTCGCGCTAATCCCGCTTTGTTGTCAAAGTACTTCGAAGTGAATCTGACAGCGGCTAGGATTGGCATGATCCAGTTGGTCGCTCACCAAATGACTTCCATCGCCTCGCTTGCCTTCAGAGTAGTTCGAAAGCCTCACCGCATGGTATGGCTTTTCAAAGTGATTCGCGCCCGCCTGGGAGTCG
Organism: Pseudarthrobacter oxydans; assembly: GCF_013314975.1. Classification (GTDB taxonomy): domain Bacteria; phylum Actinomycetota; class Actinomycetes; order Actinomycetales; family Micrococcaceae; genus Arthrobacter; species Arthrobacter oxydans. The sequence goes on from NZ_JABTYH010000043.1 coordinate 32,317, forward strand.
GATGATGGGTGGAATGATCGCCATCGGCGACAGCCTAATCAACGGGCTAACGCCTGACTTGGCTGGTGTGAAGGGGCAGTCTTGGGCTCGTTGGCTTGCTGACGCTGCAGGTATTTCTTATGAGCAGTATGCTAAGGGTGGGCTAACTTCCTATCAAATTGTTGAAAGACTCCTTCCAAAGGTTGTCGGCAATTACGACTACGGTGTTTTTAACATGGGCACGAACGATGTTCTGACGAGCTGGGATCCCATAGCTTTTCGAGATAATGCTGCGACAGCAGCTACGAGAATGGCAGAGGCGTGTGAGCGAGTCATTGTCTTAAGTGTTCCCATTTCCTCCGAAGCGGACTCTATAGTCCGTAAAGTTGCAATAGGGGTTGGGGCCACAGTTATCGATGGCAGGGTTCAGGGGCGTCGGTTCTCTCGCCCAGACGGCATTCACCCGACGGCCCTAGGGTACTTGCAGATCGCGGACCGTGCTGCGGTCGAACTTGGCCTTCCAAAGCCCTCGCTGTCGGCACCTGAGCCGACTCAACTCGGTTTGGGATACGTGGTGAAACACTTCGGCCTGTCCTGTTATTTTCAGGCCAAAACTATGGCTCGGAGACTACCCAGGTAGTGAGCAGCTGAAAAGCGTGCTTATTAGGTGCTTGCAGATCGGCCGGCTGCTTGATTTTGGTAGTGGGCCGGGCGGGGAAGGCGTGCGCCGACCGGCTCAAAGACCGCTTTAAGACCT